>NZ_JBIVDS010000002.1:0-396282 GCF_044747265.1 Streptomyces sp. NPDC090106
ACTTCAGTCATCTCCTCAGGAGTCACACCACCTCAACAACACCCACCAGCAAACGGACACGCCACTCACGAGTGAAGATGACCAAGCCCTACTAGCACCCGTCCGGCGGACGCCGACGGTCCGTTATGTGCCTTGTGTGCGACGGGAGTCGAAGTGATTTCGATTACAAGTCGTTTGTCTTGCGCTCGACGCGGGCAGCTCTCTCGATCTTGCCACTGTGGCGGAAATGTGAAGATCGAACGGGGGGAATGTGCGCGCATGTCCCCCTAGTCTCGGCACTCAGAAGAAATCTGTCATGTCACTTTGAACACGCAACGGCGCGCCTCCGTAAGGGATGTCGAGCGACCGGTCGGGGGAACCCCCGGACATCGGAGGTGGGCGTGCGCAAGGATTCCGTCGTGGCCAATGAACGTGGATCGAGGGCCCGACATCGCATGTCCCAGCCCTCGGAACCTGATGAGGAGCTCATGCGTGCTCTGTACAGAGAGCACGCCGGACCCCTTCTCGCGTATGTGCTCAGGCTGGTCGCCGGAGACCGGCAACGCGCCGAGGACGTCGTGCAGGAGACGCTGATCCGTGCCTGGAAGAACGCCGGACAGCTCAATCGAGCAACCGGATCTGTACGCCCCTGGCTGGTGACGGTCGCCCGGCGCATCGTCATCGACGGCCACCGAAGCCGGCAGGCCCGGCCGCAGGAGGTCGATCCGTCGCCGCTGGAGGTCATCCCCGCGGAGGACGAGATCGACAAGGCGCTGTGGTTGATGACGCTGTCGGACGCGCTCGACGACCTGACCCCCGCGCACCGGGAGGTCCTCGTGGAGACGTACTTCAAGGGGCGTACCGTCAATGAGGCGGCTGAGACGCTGGGGATACCCAGTGGCACCGTGCGCTCACGGGTGTTCTATGCCCTGAGGTCGATGAAGCTCGCACTGGAGGAGCGGGGGGTGACGGCGTGATGAGTGTTTACGGGGGAAACCAGGGATTCGGCACAGGTGGTTCGGGTATGTCTGGAGCCATGCAGGGATCTCCGGTGCCGAACGAGCACGAGACCGTCGGCGCCTACGCCCTCGGCATCCTCGACGACGCCGAGGCATCCGCCTTCGAGATGCACCTCGCGACCTGCGAGTGGTGCGCCCAGCAGCTCGACGAACTCGCGGGCATGGAACCGATGCTGGCCGCTCTCGCGGACCTGCCCGGTACCGGCACCCCGGCCATCGGTGAGTCGCTGTCCGCCCGGCCCAGCCCACGGCTGGTGAACAGCCTCGTCGACGAGGTCTCCGAGCGCCGCGCCCAGAAGCGCAGGCGTGGCTTCTATCTGGTGGCCGCGGCTGCCGCGCTGATCATCGGCGGGCCGCTGGTCGCGGTCGGAGCCACCGGCGAGGACTCCGGGGGCAACGTTTCTGCGCACACCACCGCCAGCCCCGCCAAGGAAGCCTTCGACGCCATCTCCGACAAGGTGACGGCCACCGACTCCTCGACGGACGTCAGTGCGACGGTCGCCGTGGAGAAGAAGGCCTGGGGCACCCACGCGGTCCTCCAGCTGACGAACGTCAAGGGGCCCGAGAAGTGCTCCCTGATCGCCGTCGGCAAGAACGGCGAGCGCGAGACGGTCACCTCGTGGGCCGTCCCCACCTGGGGCTACGGCCTTCCGACCGCCAAGACCGAAGAGGCCAAGAACCCTCTGTACGTCCACGGAGGCGCCGCCTTCACCCCGAACGAGATCGACCATTTCGAGGTCATGACGTTCGACGGAAAGCGACTCGTCGAGGTCGACGTGTAGCTCCCGTAGCTACACCGGGTCCCCTTCGCGTACGGTTGACGGCTGCCCAGCACGTCAGAAGGGGGCCCGGTGGCCGCTCAGGCTCAGCAGGAAACCGCGGTCGACCCGGATCACGACTCAGTTCGTGACCGGGAGATCAGCGTCGAACAGGAACATCTCGACCGGGTCTACCGGCGCCTTGAGGAGAAGATCGACGAGGCAGAGTTCCTCATGAACGACGCAGCCCAGCGGGGCCAGGTCGGCACGCCAGGCGCCCTCGCCGAGCGCGACGCGCAGGTCTTCCGGGCAGGCATCCATCTCAACCGGCTCAACAACGAGTTCGAGGACTTCCTCTTCGGACGGATCGACCTCCTGCTCGGCAAGGACGGCAAGAAGGGCCCCGACGGCGCCTACACCGCCGTCGAACCCGCCGAAGGGGCCGTACGCCCCGACAGCACCGCCGACATCGCCGAGACCCTGCACATCGGGCGCATCGGGGTCCTGGACTCCGACTACGCCCCGCTGGTCATCGACTGGCGCGCCCCGGCCGCCGCCCCGTTCTACCGCTCCACCCCCGTCGACCCGGGCCGCGTGGTGCGAAGAAGGGTCATCCGCTCCAAGGGCCGCCGTGTCCTCGGTGTCGAGGACGACCTGATGCGCCCCGAGCTCAAGGCCTTCCTCGACGGCCGTGAACTCCCCGCGATCGGCGACGGCGCCCTGATGGCCGCGCTCGGCCAGGCCCGCAGCCACACCATGCGCGACATCGTCGCCTCCATCCAGGCCGAACAGGACCTGGTCATCCGCGCCCCCGCCGCCTCGGTCACCTACGTCGAGGGCGGCCCCGGCACCGGCAAGACGGCCGTCGCCCTGCACCGCGCCGCCTACCTCCTCTACCAGGACCGCCGCCGCTACTCCGGCGGCATCCTCATCGTCTCCCCGACCCCGCTGCTCGTCGCCTACACCGAGGGCGTCCTGCCCTCCCTCGGCGAGGAGGGCCAGGTCGCCATCCGCGCCATCGGCTCCCTGGTCGACGGCGCCGAGGCCACCCTCTACGACAGCCCGTCCACGGCCCGCGCCAAGGGCTCGTACCGCATGCTCAGAGTCCTGCGCCGGGCCGCCCGGGGCGCCCTGGAACAGGGCCGGGCCCCCGCCGGTCCGGGCGCCTCCCGCCGGTCCGGCCCCGCCTCCGGGCAGCTCGCCTTCGGGGACGACGGCGCCGACGCTCCGCGCGGGCCCTCCGGTCCGCCCGCCCGGCTGCGGGTCGTCGCGTTCGGGCGGCGCCTGGAACTGGAGGCGCCGGAGCTGGACCGGATCCGCCGCGCCGCGCTCGGCGGCACCGCGCCGGTGAACCTGCTGCGCCCGCGCGCCCGCAAGCTCCTGCTGGACGCGCTGTGGGACAAGTCCGGCGGCGCCACCCGGCACAGCGACCCGGAGCTCGCGGCCGAACTGCGCTCCAGCTTCGACGAGGACGTCACCACCGAGGACAGCTTCATCGGCTTCCTCGACGCGTGGTGGCCCGAGCTGACCCCGAGGACCGTCCTCGCGGCGATGTCCGACGAACGGCGCCTGGGCCGCTGGGCCCGCCGCGTCCTGAACCCCGGCGAGGTCCGCCGCGTCGCCCGCTCGCTCCAGCGCGACGGGCTCACCGTGCACGACATCGCCATGCTGGACGAGCTCCAGGCGATCCTCGGCACCCCGGCCCGCCCCCGCAAGAAGCGCGACCTGGACCCGCTGGACCAGCTCAGCGGCCTGGAGGAGCTGATGCCGGTGCGCGAGGAGTCCCAGCGCGAACGCGCCGAACGGCTCGCCCAGGAACGCACCGAGTACGCGCACGTCATCGTCGACGAGGCCCAGGACCTCACCCCGATGCAGTGGCGCATGGTCGGCCGCCGCGGCCGGCACGCCACCTGGACGGTCGTCGGCGATCCGGCCCAGTCCTCCTGGTCCGACCCCGACGAGGCCGCCGAGGCCCGCGACGAGGCCCTCGGCACCCGCCCCCGCCGCCGCTTCGAACTCACGGTGAACTACCGCAACCCGGCCGAGATCGCGGAGCTCGCCGCCAAGGTCCTGGCCCTGGCCATGCCCGGCTCGACGTCCCCGTCCGCGGTCCGCTCCACCGGCGTACGGCCCCGCTTCGCGGTGGTGCGCCAGGGCCTCGCGCAGACCGTCCGCGCCGAGGCCGCCCGGCTCCTGGACCAGGTCGACGGCACCGTCGGCGTCGTCGTCGCCATGAACCGCCGCGAGGAGGCCCGCCGCTGGCTCGACGGCCTCGGCGACCGCGTGGTCGCGCTCGGCAGCCTGGAGGCCAAGGGCCTGGAGTACGACGCGACGGTCGTCGTCTCCCCGGCCGAGATCGCCGACGAGTCCCCGGCCGGCCTGCGGGTGCTGTACGTGGCGCTCACCCGGGCCACGCAGCAGCTCACGGTGGTGTCGGGGGAGCGGGACCAGCCGGACGGGGAAGGCGTCCCTGACCTGCTCCGGGATTGAAACTCGATGTTTGATCCAGGAACCTTCGGGACGGGAATGGCCTGACGGGATCCGTTTGTTAGCCTGGGTGTGACACCGGCCCGATCCAAGCCCCCGGGCCCAACCTTCGTCCCTCAGAGGGACCACTTGCCGCGAGGCGAGCATGGCGGGTCGGTGTCACTGAACGAACGAGAGGCCCACGTCCATGTGACGTGGGCCTCTTTCGTCATGAACAAAACGTTCGCAATCAGGGGCCGCTAACGCCTACTCATCAGTAGGTGCGACGATCGGACGGCATACCAGCGTCACACGTACGTGAGTGAAAGCAGAGGAAGTCGGCCATGGCAACGGCGCCCAGCGTCTCCTACTCGATGACGGTCCGGCTGGAGGTCCCCGCCAGCGGAACCGCGGTCTCCCAGCTCACCACGGCCGTGGAGTCCTCCGGCGGCTCGGTCACCGGTCTCGACGTCACCGCGTCCGGGCACGAGAAGCTCCGGATCGACGTCACCATCGCGGCCACCTCGACCGGCCACGCCGACGAGATCGTCGAGGAGCTGCGCGGCATCGAGGGCGTCACCCTCGGCAAGGTCTCCGACCGTACGTTCCTGATGCACCTCGGCGGCAAGATCGAGATGGCGTCGAAGCACCCGATCCGCAACCGTGACGACCTGTCCATGATCTACACGCCGGGCGTGGCCCGCGTGTGCATGGCGATCGCCGAGAACCCCGAGGACGCGCGCCGCCTCACCATCAAGCGCAACTCCGTTGCGGTCGTGACGGACGGTTCGGCCGTGCTGGGCCTGGGCAACATCGGCCCCAAGGCCGCGCTGCCGGTCATGGAGGGCAAGGCGGCCCTGTTCAAGCGGTTCGCCGGCATCGACGCCTGGCCGCTGTGCCTGGACACCCAGGACACCGACCAGATCGTCGAGATCGTCAAGGCGATCGCCCCCGGGTTCGCGGGCATCAACCTGGAGGACATCTCCGCCCCCCGCTGCTTCGAGATCGAGGCGCGGCTGCGCGAGGCCCTGGACATCCCGGTCTTCCACGACGACCAGCACGGCACCGCCATCGTCGTGCTCGCCGCCCTGAAGAACGCGCTGCGCGTCGCGGGCAAGGAGATCGAGAACATCCGCGTCGTCATGTCCGGTGCGGGCGCGGCCGGCACGGCGATCCTGAAGCTGCTCCTCGCGGCGGGCGTGAAGAACGCCGTCGTCGCCGACATCCACGGTGTCGTCCACGCGGGCCGCGCGGACCTGGTGGACGCCGCCGCGGACTCGCCGCTGCGCTGGATCGCCGACAACACCAACCCCGAGGCCCTGACCGGCACGTTGAAGGAAGCCGTTCGCGGTGCCGACGTGTTCATCGGTGTCTCCGCCCCGAACGTGCTGGACGGCACGGATGTGGCGGCCATGGCCGAGGGAGCGATCGTGTTCGCGCTCGCGAACCCGGATCCCGAGGTCGACCCGGCGGTGGCCCGTGAGACGGCGGCCGTCGTGGCCACCGGCCGTTCGGACTTCCCCAACCAGATCAACAACGTGCTGGTCTTCCCGGGTGTCTTCCGCGGTCTGCTGGACGCCCAGTCCCGCACGGTGAACACCGAGATGATGCTGGCCGCCGCGACCGCGCTGGCCGACGTGGTGAGCCAGGACGAGCTCAACCCGAACTACATCATCCCGAGCGTCTTCAACGACAAGGTCGCCGGCGCCGTCGCGGGCGCGGTGCGCGACGCGGCGAAGGCGGCGGCGTCCGTCTAGGACGGATCCGGCGCGGGTGCGGGGCCGCTGTGAGGATCACCACGGCAAGGCCTTGCACCGGCGCGTCGCGGAACCCCGGGCCGCGGAACGACGTTTATCGTGTCGGCCAGGCTCGGGGCCGCTCTTCGTGTGACACCCAAGGGTGTTCTCATGACTCCAGCGGGTGCCGGATTGGCTTTCCCGCAGCAGGTAGGGGCAGGATGCGTCTCTGGGCGCGAGCGCATCGGCTTCGCTGTGCCTCGTGCGGCCTGGCCGCGAGGCACACCCCAACGGCAAGAAGAACACGGGAGTAAGAACATGAACCGCAGTGAGCTGGTGGCCGCGCTGGCCGACCGTGCCGAGGTGACTCGCAAGGACGCCGACGCCGTTCTGGCCGCGTTCGCCGAGACCGTTGGCGAGATCGTCGCCAAGGGCGACGAGAAGGTCACCATCCCCGGCTTCCTGACCTTCGAGCGCACCCACCGTGCCGCTCGCACCGCCCGCAACCCGCAGACCGGCGACCCGATCCAGATCCCGGCCGGCTACAGCGTGAAGGTTTCGGCGGGCAGCAAGCTCAAGGAAGCCGCCAAGGGCAAGTGACCTTGCCGTCTACCCCTCACGGGAGCGTGCGGGGGGCGTAGACAACGCGAAGGGGCGGTCACCCGATTTCGGGTGACCGCCCCTTCGCCGTGCGCACGAGCGACTGTTCGCCTTCGCCGTGCGCACGAGCGATCGTCAGCCGTGCGTACGAGCGATCGTCAGCCGAGGGCCTTGCCCGGGAGTTCGACCTTCGCGCCGAGTTCCACGAGCTTCTCCATGAAGTTCTCGTAGCCGCGGTTGATGAGGTCGATGCCGTGGACGCGGGACGTGCCCTGGGCGGCGAGGGCCGCGATCAGGTACGAGAAGCCGCCGCGCAGGTCGGGGATGACCAGGTCGGCGCCCTGGAGCCGGGTGGGGCCCGAGACGACCGCGCTGTGCAGGAAGTTGCGCTGGCCGAAGCGGCAGTCGGAGCCGCCCAGGCACTCGCGGTAGAGCTGGATGTGAGCGCCCATCTGGTTGAGCGCGGAGGTGAACCCGAGCCGGGACTCGTACACCGTCTCGTGGATGATCGACAGGCCCGTCGCCTGGGTGAGGGCGACGACCAGCGGCTGCTGCCAGTCCGTCTGGAAGCCCGGGTGCACGTCCGTTTCGAGCGCGATGGACTTCAACTGGCCGCCGGGGTGCCAGAACCGGATGCCCTCGTCGTCGATCTCGAAGGCGCCGCCGACCTTGCGGTAGGTGTTCAGGAACGTCATCATCGAGCGCTGCTGGGCGCCGCGGACGTAGATGTTGCCCTCGGTGGCGAGCGCGGCGGACGCCCAGGAGGCGGCCTCCAGCCGGTCCGGGAGCGCCGCGTGGTTGTAGCCGCCGAGCGAGTCCACGCCGGTGACGCGGATCGTGCGGTCGGTGTCCATCGCGATGATGGCGCCCATCTTCTGCAGGACGCAGATGAGGTCCTCGATCTCGGGCTCCACCGCGGCGTTGGAGAGCTCGGTGACGCCCTCGGCCAGGACGGCCGTCAGCAGCACCTGCTCGGTCGCGCCGACGGACGGGTAGGGCAGCCGGATCTTCGTGCCGCGCAGGCGCCGCGGCGCCTCCAGGAACTGACCGTCGGCCCGCTTCTCGATGGTGGCGCCGAACTGCCGCAGCACCTCGAAGTGGAAGTCGATCGGCCGGCCGCCGATGTCGCAGCCGCCGAGGCCGGGGATGAAGGCGTGCCCGAGGCGGTGCAGCAGCGGGCCGCACAGCAGGATCGGGATACGGCTCGATCCCGCGTGGGCATCGATGTCAGCGACGTTGGCGCTCTCCACGTGCGTGGGGTCCATGACCAGCTCGCCCGGCTCCTCACCCGGACGGACCGTGACGCCGTGCAGTTGCAGCAGACCGCGTACGACCCGCACGTCACGGATGTCCGGAACGTTGCGCAGTCGACTCGGCCCGCTGCCCAGCAGGGCGGCGACCATGGCCTTCGGTACGAGGTTCTTCGCACCGCGGACCCGGATCTCGCCCTCCAGCGGGGTGCCGCCGTGGACAAGCAGTACGTCGTCAGAGCCGTTGACGGTCATGTATCTCGCGTTCCGATTGGTGGGGCAGGGGGCCAGAAGGGAAAGGGTAATCGCCGTCCACCCCCCTTCCGTAAGCCCAAGTGCCGCCCAGCCACGTCATAGCTGTGTCACAACACGAACCGTCGGCGACCGGGCACATGGGGTCACCGTGGCCGCCGTGCGCCGTTCGTGCCCCATTCAGCTCTGAGCTGCATTCACCGGCGTAGCGGCATTGGCTCCCCGCGCGAAGGGAAGATGCGGGATCATGTCAGGCATGACCGAGGTGTCCTCGCTCACAGGGCGGTTGCTCGTGGCAACGCCCGCCCTGGCGGACCCGAACTTCGACCGTGCGGTGGTGCTCCTTCTCGACCACGACGAGGAGGGCTCCCTCGGTGTCGTCCTCAACCGGCCCACCCCGGTGGACGTCGGAGACATCCTGGAGGGCTGGGCGGATCTGGCCGGGGAGCCCGGTGTCGTGTTCCAGGGCGGTCCCGTCTCGCTGGACTCCGCGCTCGGCGTCGCCGTCATCCCGGGCGGCACCGGGGGCGGGAGCGCCCCGCTGGGGTGGCGGCGGGTGCACGGCGCGATCGGGCTGGTGGACCTGGAGGCCCCGCCGGAGCTGCTCGCCTCGGCGCTCGGCTCGCTGCGGATCTTCGCCGGGTACGCGGGCTGGGGACCGGGCCAGCTGGAGGACGAGCTGGTGGACGGCGCCTGGTACGTCGTGGAGTCCGAACCGGGCGACGTCTCCTCCCCGGAACCGGAGCGGCTGTGGCGCGAGGTCCTGCGGCGTCAGCGCAACGAACTGGCGATGGTGGCCACGTATCCGGACGACCCTTCGCTCAACTGATGCGTGTGACCTTCAGTACCCTTGGCGTCCATGAGCACTCTTGAGCCCGAGCGCGGGACTGGTACCGGGACCCTCGTAGAGCCGACGCCACAGGTGTCCCACGGCGACGGCGACCACGAGCGCTTCGCCCACTACGTCCAGAAGGACAAGATCATGGCCAGCGCCCTCGACGGGACCCCCGTCGTGGCGCTCTGCGGCAAGGTGTGGGTGCCCGGCCGCGACCCGAAGAAGTACCCCGTGTGTCCCATGTGCAAGGAGATCTACGAGTCCATGGGCGCCGGCGGCGACAAGGGCAAGGGCGGCGACAAGAACTGACTCGCTCCCCGGGCTGAAGCCCGGGGATTCCGGCCTTCCCCGCCCGGTTGCCGTGCCGCTGCGCGGCACGGTTTCCGGTCGGGAGCCCGTGGCTTCCTGTTTCTTCGCGCTGTGCCGGGACGAGTCCTGGTCCTGCCGGCGCTCCGCGGGCTGACACCGGCGGTCCGGCGGCCGTCTCGATGCCGGTCGCGACGGTACGGTCCCGGTCGTGGACGGAAAGCCGTCGGCTCCGTCGTCGCCGCATTCGAGTCCGGCGAGCCCCGGCCGTGGACGCTTTCGCCCTCCCTGGATTCCTTCCGAAGGGTGTTCGAGCAACAGGATTTTGGTCGGTATTTCGTCAACGGCCTTGCGGTGGCGGGCCGTGTGGTGATCGCCTCCGCGCCCATCGCGTTTCTTGCCGCGACCGCCGTCACACGATTCCGGTTCCGCTTCCGGAGAACCCTGCCGATCATGTTCCTGACGGCCCGGACGGGGGAGTCCGTGAAAGCGGTGCCGGAGGCGCTGGAGGAGGCCGCGTACATCGTCGGGGGGAGCCGGTCGCGATTCCCGCGGCAGCTCCTTTTCCCGCTCGTGTTCCCGGCCTCGCGGCCACGAGCGTGTTCTCCTCCATCCCCGCCAGGAACGGCTTCCTCTTCGCCAAGTCGTTCCTCATCGGCGACACTTCCCAGTCGACGCCGCCCATGGCGCCGCAGGTCTTCTTCAAGCCGGACGAACCCGACCGGGGCGGGGTCATGGCGGCCTCCACGGTGATGACCGTCCCGGTACCGGTGTTCTTCGTACTCGTGCAGCGACGTCCGGTCTCCGGCCCGGGCGGAGCGGTAAAGGACTGACGTGACGGAATTGATTCCCGCGCCCCGCGACCTCGTGACGGGCACCGGCGCGGTACGGCTGACGGAGCGTTCGCGGATCCACGCGGGCCGCGGTACGGAGGGTGTCGGCCGCTGGCTGCGCACCGCCCTGTGGCCGGCCACCGGGCTGCCGCTGGGCGAGGCGCGCGAGCCGCAGGAGACGGACGGCGACGGCATCCGCCTGCGGCTCGACCCGGAGCTCGGCCCCGAGGAGTACCGCCTCGTCAGCGACGCGGCCGGGGTGCTCGTCGAGGGCGGGGACGGCGCCGGGGTCTTCCGGGGCGCCCAGACCCTGCGTCAGCTGCTCGGCCCCGACGCGTACCGCAGGGCACCGCTCGCCCCCGGCCGCGACTGGAGCGTGCCCCACCTCACCGTGCGGGACGCCCCCCGCTTCGGCTGGCGCGGTCTGATGCTCGACGTGGCCCGGCACTTCCTGCCCAAGGACGACGTCCTGCGCTACCTGGATCTGATGGCGGCCTACAAACTCAACGTCCTCCACTTCCACTTGACGGACGACCAGGGCTGGCGGATCGAGATCCGGCGCCACCCCCGGCTCACCGCGATCGGCTCCTGGCGGGCGCGCACGAAATTCGGCCACCGCGCCTCACCGCTGTGGGAGGAGAAGCCGCACGGTGGCTTCTACACCCAGGACGACATCCGCGAGATCGTCGCCTACGCCGCCGAGCGGCATATCACCGTCGTCCCCGAAATCGACGTACCGGGCCACTCGCAGGCCGCGATCGCCGCGTACCCGGAACTCGGCAACACCGACGTCATTGACACCACCGCCCTTTCCGTCTGGGACAACTGGGGGATCTCTCCCAACGTACTGGCCCCCACCGACAACACCCTGCGGTTCTACGAGGGAGTGTTCGAGGAGCTCCTGGAACTCTTCCCCTCACCGTTCATTCACATCGGCGGCGACGAATGCCTCAAGGACCAGTGGCGGGCGTCGGCCACCGCGCAGGCCCGCGTCGCGGAACTCGGCGCCGGTGACGAGGACGGCCTCCAGGCGTGGTTCATCGCCCACTTCGACCAGTGGCTCACCGCGCGCGGGCGCCGCCTCATCGGCTGGGACGAGATCCTCGAAGGCGGCCTCGCGAAAGGCGCCGCGGTGTCGTCCTGGCGCGGATACGGCGGTGGCGTGGCCGCCGCGCGCGCGGGCCACGACGTCGTCATGTGCCCCGAGCAGCACGTGTACCTCGACCACCGGCAGGACGCGGGCCCCGACGAACCCGTCCCCATCGGGTATGTCCGCACTCTGGAGGACGTGTTCCGGTTCGAGCCCGTTCCCGCGGAGCTGACACCCGAGGAGGCGGAGCACGTGCTGGGCACCCAGGCCAACCTGTGGACCGAGGTCATGGAGGACCGCGCCCGCGTCGACTACCAGGCGTTTCCCCGGCTGTTGGCGTTCGCCGAGGTCGCGTGGAGCCGGCTGCCCGCGCCGGGGGAACGGGACTTCGGCGAGTTCGGGGCCCGGGTGGAGGCCCACTACGCGCACCTCACGGCCCTCGGCGTCGGCTACCGGCCGCCCGCCGGACCGCTGCCGTGGCAACGGCGTCCCGGAGTGCCGGGTCGCCCGATCGAGGGGCGACCCCCGAACAAGTAGGGGAAAAACCCCGGCAGGATCACCGAAGAGAGGCAATTCGTGCGGACCGTCGATGCCGTACGAAAACGGGCCATCTCGCCGGTGAGGTGGGCGAATGCCTCCTAGCGGACCCCCGTCTTCGGTTGTCGGGAAGATGTGCCAGAGTTGCCACGTCCGCCCTGTGAGCACGTACCGTACGGCCACACAGGTGGGACCAGGTGGGGCAGCGGGAAGGGGCAGCCGGTTTGACCACGCACGCACCGCAGGCGGCGCAGGCCGTCACGCTGCCCACGACACTCGACGAGGCCGTGGCGGCGCTCGCCGCGACGCCCACCGCCGTGCCCGTCGCGGGCGGCACCGACCTCATGGCGGCCGTCAACTCCGGCCAGCTCAGGCCCGCCGCGCTCGTCGGCCTCGGCCGCATCAGCGAGATCCGCGGCTGGCAGTACCAGGACGGACACGCCCTGCTCGGCGCCGGGCTCACGCACGCGCGCATGGGCCGCCCCGACTTCGCCGCCCTCATCCCCGCCCTCGCCGCCTCCGCGCGCGCGGCCGGACCCCCGCAGATCCGCAACGCGGGCACCCTCGGCGGCAACATCGCCACCGCGTCCCCGACCGGCGACGCGCTGCCCGTGCTGGCCGCCCTGGAGGCGACGCTGATCATCGCCGGGCAGAACGGCGCCCGGCGCGAGATCCCGGTGTCGCATCTGCTGGCCGGGGTGGACATGCTGCGCGGCGGCGAACTCATCGGCTTCGTCCGGGTGCCGCTGCTGCACGCGCCCCAGGTCTTCCTCAAGGCCACCGGGCGCACCGGACCCGGCCGCGCCCTCGCCTCCGTCGCGCTCGTCCTGGACCCCGCCCGGCGCGGCGTCAGGTGCGCCGTCGGAGCCATAGCGCCGATGCCGCTGCGGCCCCTGGACGCCGAGCAGTGGGTCGCCCGGCTCATCGACTGGGACAACAACCGCTCGATCGTCCCCGAGGCCCTCCAGGCCTTCGGCGAGTACGTCGCGGCGGCCTGCATCCCCGACCCGACCCCGGAACCCGACGGCTCCGTGCAGCCGCTTCCGCCCGCCGTACTGCACCTGCGGCGCACCGTCGCCGCGCTGGCCCGACGAGCACTGGGGAGGGCGCTGTCGTGACCGACGACCAGCACGGGGACGGCAGGCCCCCGGGCGGCAGCCGCTGGGACCCGCTGCCCCACGGCGACTACGACGACGGCGCCACCGCCTTCGTGAAGCTCCCCGAGGGCGGCATCGACGCCCTCCTCGCCGCCGACAGCCCCCTCGCGGCACCCGGCCACGGCTACGTCCCGCCGCAGATCACGGTCGCGCCGGGCACCGAGACCGACCCCGGAGCGTGGGGCGCGCCCGCCGAGGGCACCCAGTGGCCCGACCCGAACGCCGGGCCGCGGGACGCCCCCGACGACCGGTTCACCTACCAGCAGGGCTCGACCGGGCAGTGGGCCTTCGACGAGGTCACGGAGGCCGCGCCCGCGCCCGGCCACGACGTCACCGGCCAGTGGTCCATCCCGGTCGCCGGCGGCGACGCGCCCGACGAGTCCGGCGAGTTCACCACGTCCGCCCTCGTCGAGCAGTGGGGCGGCACCCCGCCCGCCACCCTGCCCGGCGGCGCCGCGGCACCCTGGGCGGCCCCGGAGGGCCCGCCGTGGAGCGAGGCACCGCAGGCCGAGCACGCCCAGCAGCCCGTGCGGGAGCACGCGCACGAACACCCGCGCGGCGACGGCCCCGTCGCAGGCGCCTCACAGCCCTCTCCCGGCCCGGACGAGGACCCGGCTGCCCCCGAGGTGTCCGAGGACGCCCAGGACGCCGTGGAGGCCGCTGACGGGGCCACCGGGCCCGCCGCCGAGGACGCGCCCGAGCAGGGCGCGGAGCAGTCGGCGCGGCAGGAGCCCGAACAGGCCGACGACGAGCCCGCCCCCGCGCTCCCCGGCGAGGAACACGCCCTCGCCTCCTACGTCCTGCGCGTCAACGGCGTCGACCGGCCCGTCACCGACGCCTGGATCGGCGAGTCGCTGCTCTACGTGCTGCGCGAGCGCCTCGGCCTCGCGGGCGCCAAGGACGGCTGCTCGCAGGGCGAGTGCGGCGCCTGCAACGTCCAG
The DNA here is from genome assembly GCF_044747265.1 of Streptomyces sp. NPDC090106. Lineage (NCBI taxonomy): Bacteria > Bacillati > Actinomycetota > Actinomycetes > Kitasatosporales > Streptomycetaceae > Streptomyces > Streptomyces sp. NPDC090106. Next base: position 13,760 of record NZ_JBIVDS010000002.1, read on the forward strand.
GTCGACGGCCGCCTCGTCGCCTCCTGCCTGGTCCCCGCGGTGACCGCCTCCGGCGCCGAGGTCCGCACCGTCGAGGGCCTCGCCGAGGACGGCCGCCCCTCCGACGTGCAGCGCGCCCTCGCCCGCTGCGGCGCCGTGCAGTGCGGCTTCTGCGTGCCCGGCATGGCGATGACCGTGCACGACCTGCTGGAGGGCAACCCGGCCCCCACCGAACTGGAGACCCGCCAGGCCCTGTGCGGCAACCTCTGCCGCTGCTCCGGCTACCGGGGTGTCGTCGACGCCGTCAAGGAGGTCGTCGCCGAACGCGAGGCACATGCCGCGGCCGACGCCGAGTCGGACGGCGACGAGGCACGTATTCCCCACCAGGCGGGTCCCGGAGGCGGCGGTGTGAACCCGTCGGCCTTCACCCCGCGGCACGACCAGGGTCACGGACCGGACGGAGGCCAGGCGTGAGCAACGAAGCCGCCACCGCGACCACCCCCGTGGAGGCCGCCCCCGCCCCCGAGCCGATCCCGCACGGCCTCGGCGCCTCCCTCCCGCCCTCCGACGCCCGCGCCAAGACCGAGGGCACCTTCCCCTACGCCGCCGACCTGTGGGCCGAGGGACTGCTGTGGGCCGCCGTGCTGCGCGCGCCCCACGCGCACGCGCGCATCGTGTCCATCGACACCTCCCACGCGCGCGACATGCCCGGCGTCCGCGCCGTCGTCACCCACGAGGACGTCCCGGGCGACGCCCTGTACGGCCGCGGCCGGGCCGACCGCCCGCTGTTCGCCTCCGAGGTCGTACGCCACCACGGCGAGCCCATCGCGGCCGTCGCCGCCGACCACCCCGACACCGCGCGGATGGCCGCCGCGGCCGTCATCGTCGAGTACGAGGTGCTCGACCCGGTCACCGACCCCGAGCAGGCCTTCGAGGCCGAACCGCTGCACGCCGACGGCAACCTGATCCGGCACATCCCGCTGCACCACGGCGACCCGGCCGCCACCGGCGAGATCGTCGTCGAGGGCCAGTACCGCATCGGCCGCCAGGACCCCGCCCCCATCGGCGCCGAGGCCGGCCTCGCCGTGCCCCGCCCCGACGGCGGCGTCGAGCTGTACCTGGCCTCCACCGACCCGCACACCGACCGGGACACCGCCGCCGCCTGCTACGGCCTGGAGCCCGAGCGCGTCAAGATCGTCGTCACCGGTGTCCCCGGCGCCACCGCCGACCGCGAGGACCAGGGCTTCCAGCTCCCGCTCGGCCTCCTCGCGCTCCGGACCGGCTGCCCGGTCAAGCTCACCGCCACGCGCGAGGAGTCCTTCCTCGGCCACGCGCACCGCCACCCCACCCTGCTGCGCTACCGCCACCACGCGGACGCCGAGGGCAGGCTCGTGAAGGTCGAGGCGCAGATCCTGCTCGACGCGGGCGCCTACGCCGACACCTCCGCTGAGGCGCTCGCCGCCGCCGTCGGCTTCGCCTGCGGCCCCTACGTCGTCCCGAACGCCTTCATCGAGGGCTGGGCCGTGCGCACCAACAACCCGCCCTCCGGCCATGTGCGCGGCGAGGGCGCCCTCCAGGTGTGCGCCGCCTACGAGGCGCAGATGGACAAGCTCGCGAAGAAACTGGGCCTGGACCCGGCCGAGGTGCGGCTGCGCAACGCCCTCGCGACCGGCGACGTCCTGCCCACCGGCCAGACGGTGACCTGCCCGGCCCCGGTCGCGGAACTCCTCCAGGCCGTACGGGACTACCCGCTCCCGGCCCTGCCCAAGGACACCCCCGAGGACGAGTGGCTGCTGCCCGGCGGTCCCGAGGGCGCGGGCGAACCGGGCGCGGTGCGCCGGGGCGTGGGCTACGGCCTCGGCATGGTCCACATGCTCGGCGCGGAGGGCGCGGACGAGGTCTCCACGGCGACCGTCAAGGTCCACGACGGCATCGCCACGGTGCTGTGCGCGGCGGTCGAGACCGGCCAGGGCTTCACCACCCTGGCCCGCCAGATCGTCCAGGAGACCCTCGGCATCGACGAGGTGCACGTCGCCCCCGTGGACACCGACCAGCCTCCGGCGGGCCCCGGCTGCCGCGGCCGGCACACCTGGGTGTCGGGCGGCGCGGTGGAGCGGGCGGCCAAGATGGTCCGCACGCAGCTCCTCCAGCCGCTGGCGCACAAGTTCGGCATGTCCACCGAACTCCTCCAGATCACCGACGGCAAGATCACCTCGTACGACGGCGTCCTGTCGACCACCGTCACCGAGGCGATGGACGGCAAGGAACTGTGGGCGACGGCCCAGTGCCGCCCCCACCCGACCGAGCCCCTCGACGAGGCCGGCCAGGGCGACGCGTTCGTCGGCATGGCCTTCTGCGCGATCCGCGCGGTGGTCGACGTCGACATCGAACTCGGCTCCGTGCGGGTCGTGGAACTCGCCGTCGCCCAGGACGTGGGCCGCATCCTCAACCCGGCGCAGCTGGAGGCCCGGATCGAGGCGGGCGTCACCCAGGGCGTGGGCGTCGCCCTCACGGAGAACCTCCGCACCGCCCGCGGCGTCATCCGTCACCCCGACCTCACCGGCTACGCCCTGCCGACCGCCCTGGACGCCCCGGACATCCGGATCGTCAAGCTCGTCGAGGAACGCGACGTGGTCGCCCCCTTCGGCGCCAAGGCGGTCAGCGCGGTCCCCGTGGTCACCTCCCCGGCGGCCATCGCCTCCGCGGTGCGCGCCGCCACCGGCCGTCCCGTGAACCGCCTCCCGATACGGCCCCAGGCCGCGGTGGTGACCGCCCAGTGACCCCCGAGGATCCCCCGCGCTACGAACCGGCCCCCGCGGTCGGCAAGTTGCTCCTGTGGATCCTCCTGTTCGCCCTAGCGGCGCTCGCGGTGATCGTGGGCGGCGTCTACCTCACCTGAGCGCCGGGGCCCCTGTCCGGGGCCTCTGTCCGGGGTGCCCCGGAAGTCCTCGTGGGCGATTCCCGTGGGGAGGGAACGCGCGAGGGGTGTTTGAGCGTCTGTCGGTACGGGGGCGTTGTCAGTGGGGCGGCGTAGTGTTCCGGTCGGTGGGGATCGGTGGGGACAGGACGGCGAGATCTTCCTGGGCTCGCCCTGCCCACCCCTTCCCGCCCTGCAGGGGAACCGCTCGGGGAGAGAACTCGTACGCACGGGGGAACGATGAGTACGACCTGCGCCGCGACCGCGGTGATCACCTTGACCGACGACGACCTGGCACGTCTCGTCACGCACGCCTCGACCCGCCGCTGGCTGACCGGCCCCGGACTGCCCGCCGAGATCGGCCTGTTGAGCTTCGCGGAGCTCGGCCGCGACGGCCTGCGGACCCTGGAGGACGTCACCGGTGACGCCGAGGAGCGGCTGACCGGCGACATGCGCGACCAGTTGGTCATAGGCGGGTTGCTCGACATCGAGGGCCGCGAGACGGAGCCGATCCTGCTCGACGGGATGACGGGCGAGGTCTCCACCACCGACCTCTGGTACGACCGCCCCGACCTCATGGAGCGCCGCCCGCTCGCCCCCTCCCTGGAGAAGCTGGTCCGCTTCGCCACGGCGACGGAGGAACTCGCCGATCTGCGCGGCCAGTTCGCCGCGTACGCCGACCGGCACGGCCCGCAGGTCGCCCAGGAGGCGTCCCGTCAGCTCCTGTCGATCTTCGAGGAGGGCACGGACGGCGAGGTGCCGCTGCTGTGGCGCATGGCGGCCCTGATCCGCCCGCTGTCCCTCACGGCGGGCCCCGGCCGGGTGTCGGGCCTCGCCCTGGACCTCCCGCCCCGGCTCCTGGACCAGGAGTTCGGGCACGGCGGGGTGTGGCGCTTCGAGGAGGTCGACTTCCCCTCGACCCTCACGCACGAGCCCACCCGCCGCTTCCTGCGCGAGCGGGGCCTGCCGGAGGACGGCGTCCTGTTCCACCTGGACACCGACGTCCCGCTGCCCACCCTCACCGAGCACCACGCCGACGAGCCGGACGCCGAACTCCCCGCCGACGCGGCCCACTTGATCCGCCTGGGCTACCTCGCCGAGGACAACAGCCTCCTGATCGACGGCCGCACGGGCCGGATCCTGCACTGGAGCGAGCCCGAGGGCCACCTCCACCCGCTCAACACGGACGTCTCGACCCTCGCCTTCACCCTCTGGCTCCTGCACCACGAGCGCGCCCTCGACGAGTCCCTGGACCACGCCCTCACCGACGGCCCCCACACCCAGCTGGCAGCCACCATGCTCCAGGTCCTCGCCACGGTCGACCCCACCCCGACCACGGACGACTGGCACTACTGGACGGAGTCCTTCCAGGACGAAGCAGGCGGAGTCCTCTGACACCGCGCCGCTCACGCGGAGGAGAAGAGAAACGAGGCGCAGGAGGGGCGCCGGAGAAGTGCCGAAGAAGCGCGGCAGGAAAGAAAAAGAGGCCGTGGCGGGAATCGAACCCACGTAACTCGCTTTGCAGGCGAGTCCCTAAACCACTCGGGCACACGGCCGTTCTCGATCGGGGTACGGAGGTCCGTGCCGTGATCGATGTGTAGACCGTAGGGCGGGGCCGGGGGGTGGCTCAAGGGGTTCGGGGGCGGTGCAACGCGACTGCCACACGGCGTTCATGAAACGGGGGAGAGGGCTGGTCGTAGGACCAATGGAGCAGGGCGGAGACCGTCTTCCGACAGGGGTCAACGGGGCGTTCGGAACTTACTCTGGCGGGCATGGCCTTGATCAGAGAGCGCGACGAGGATGTCGTAGAGGGTGCCGGGGCGGCCGGGAGCGTGTGGGGGCGGTCGTATCGGGCGCTGAGCGTCGGGATCGTCTCCGTGGTGTTCCTCGTCGCGTTCGAGGCGACCGCCGTCGGAACGGCGATGCCCGTCGCGGCGCGGGAGCTGGGCGGGGTCGGGCTGTACGCGTTCGCGTTCTCGGGGTACTTCACGACCTCCCTGTTCGGGATGGTGCTGTCCGGTCAGTGGTCCGACCGCAGGGGCCCGCTCGGGGCGCTGACGACCGGCATCGCGGCGTTCGCGGCCGGACTGCTCGTGTCCGGCACCGCCGGCGCGATGTGGGTGTTCATCGCCGGACGGGCCGTGCAGGGCCTCGGCGGCGGGCTGGTCATCGTCGCCCTGTACGTCGTCGTCGGGCGGGCGTACCCGGAGCGGCTGCGGCCGGCGATCATGGCGGCGTTCGCGGCCGGCTGGGTGGTGCCGTCGATCGTGGGGCCGCTCGCGGCCGGGGCCGTGACCGAGCGGCTCGGCTGGCGGTGGGTGTTCGTCGGCATCCCGGTCCTGGTCGTCCTGCCGCTGGCGCTCGCCCTGCCGCAGATACGGCGGCGCGCCGCCGGGCCCGTGGACAAGGGCGGCGCCGGGGCCGTCGACGGTCGCCGGGTCCGCCTCGCGCTCGGGATCTCGCTGGGCGCCGGGCTCCTCCAGTACGCCGCCCAGGACCTGCGTCCGCTCTCCCTGCTGCCCGGCATCGCGGGCGCCGCGCTCCTCGTGCCCGCCGTGCTCGCCCTGCTGCCCCGGGGCACCTACCGGGCCGTGCGCGGGCTGCCGTCCGTCGTGCTGCTGCGCGGGGTCGCGGCGGGGGCCTTCATCTCCGCCGAGTCGTTCGTGCCGCTGATGCTGGTCACCCAGCGGGGCCTGTCGCCCACCCTCGCCGGGTTCTCGCTCGCGGCGGGCGGGCTGACCTGGGCGTTCGGGTCGTGGATCCAGTCGAGGCCGCGCACCGAACCCCACCGGGAGCGGCTGATGACCTTCGGGATGGTGCTGGTGGCGCTGGCCGTCGCCGCCGTGCCGAGCGTGCTGATCGACTCCGTGCCGAGCTGGACCGTCGCCGTCGCCTGGGGCTTCGGCTGCCTCGGGATGGGGCTGGTGATCTCCTCCACCAGCGTGCTGCTCCTGCGGCTCTCCGCGCCCGAGGAGGCCGGCGCCAACTCCGCCTCCCTCCAGCTCTCCGACGCTCTGGCCAACGTGGTGCTGCTGGCCGCAGCCGGAGCCGTCTTCGCCTCCCTGGGCGGCGGAACCGCCGGACACACCGCCACGGACGCCTCCGGCGCCTCCGGCACGCACCCCGCAGCCTTCGCCGCGGTCTTCCTGCCGATGGCGGCGGTCGCGCTGGTGGGGGCCTGGGTGACGACACGGCTGCGGGCCGACGGACCGACCCCGCGTGCCGGGCGGCCGGTGTGACCTCGGTCCCACCGACGGGCGACCCGGCCCCGTCCGGACGTTGACGGGAGCGGCGCGCCGGTAGGGTGACCCGGTCGTCATACGCACCCGAGACACCCATCCACACGACGCAGCCGAGCCGCCCGACCCCCGTACGGAGACCGTGACTACCACCGCCGCCTCCACCTCCTCGCACCACCTCTCACCCGCCTTCCCCGGCCGTGCCCCCTGGGGCACCGCCAGCAAGCTGCGTGCCTGGCAGCAGGGGGCGATGGAGAAGTACCTCCAGGAGCAACCCCGTGACTTCCTCGCGGTCGCGACGCCCGGCGCCGGCAAGACGACCTTCGCGCTGACGCTCGCGTCCTGGCTGCTGCACCACCACGTCGTGCAGCAGGTGACCGTGGTCGCGCCCACCGAGCACCTGAAGAAGCAGTGGGCCGAGGCGGCGGCGCGGATAGGGATCAAGCTCGACCCGGAGTACAGCGCCGGACCGCTCGGCAAGGACTACCACGGTGTCGCGGTGACGTACGCGGGTGTCGGCGTCCGGCCGATGCTGCACCGCAACCGCGTGGAGCAGCGCAAGACGCTCGTCATCCTCGACGAGATCCACCACGCCGGTGACTCCAAGTCGTGGGGCGAGGCCTGCCTGGAGGCGTTCGAGCCGGCCACCCGCCGCCTCGCGCTCACCGGTACGCCCTTCCGGTCCGACACCAACCCCATCCCCTTCGTGACGTACGAGGAGGACAACGCGGGGATCCGCAGGTCGGCGGCCGACTACACCTACGGCTACGGGAACGCGCTGGCCGACCACGTCGTGCGGCCCGTCATCTTCCTCTCCTACAGCGGCAACATGCGCTGGCGCACCAAGGCCGGCGACGAGATCGCCGCGCGGCTCGGCGAGCCGATGACCAAGGACGCGATCAGCCAGGCCTGGCGTACGGCGCTGGACGCGCGCGGCGAGTGGATGCCGAGCGTGCTGCGCGCCGCCGACCAGCGGCTGACCGAGGTCAGGAAGGCCATCCCGGACGCGGGCGCCCTCGTCATCGCCTCCGACCAGGAGTCGGCCCGCGCCTACGCCAAGCTGATCCGGGAGATCACCGGCAGCAAGGCGACGCTCGTCCTGTCCGACGACACGGGCGCCTCGAAGCGGATCGACGACTTCAGCGCGAGCGACGACCGCTGGATGGTCGCGGTCCGGATGGTGTCCGAGGGCGTCGACGTGCCCCGCCTCGCGGTGGGCGTCTACGCGACGACCATCTCCACGCCGCTCTTCTTCGCCCAGGCCGTCGGCCGTTTCGTACGGTCCCGGCGGCGCGGCGAGACCGCCTCCGTCTTCCTGCCGACCGTCCCCGACCTGCTCACCTTCGCCAACGAGATGGAGGTGGAGCGGGACCACGCCCTCGACAAGCCGAAGAAGGAGGGCGAGGAGGACCCGTACGCCGAGTCCGAGAAGGAGATGGAGGAGGCGAACAAGGAGCAGGACGAGGACACCGGCGAGCAGGAGCAGTTCTCCTTCGAGGCGCTGGAGTCCGAGGCCGTCTTCGACCGGGTGCTGTACGACGGCGCCGAGTTCGGCATGCAGGCGCACCCGGGCAGCGAGGAGGAGCAGGACTACCTCGGCATCCCCGGGCTGCTGGAGCCCGACCAGGTGCAGATGCTGCTCCAGAAGCGGCAGGCCCGGCAGATCGCGCACAGCCGCAAGAAGCCGGACGGCGAGGCCGACCTGCTGGAACTGCCCGCCGAGCGGCGGCCGGTCGTCTCCCACAAGGAGATGATGGAGCTGCGCAAGCAGCTCAACACGATGGTCAGCGCGTACGTCCATCAGAGCGGCAAGCCGCATGGGGTCATCCACACCGAGCTGCGCCGGGTGTGCGGCGGGCCGCCGAGCGCGGAGGCGACGGCGGGCCAGCTCAAGCAGCGCATCGCCAAGGTGCAGGAGTGGGCCACGCGGATGCGGTGACGGCCGGGTGGCCGAGGCCGGGCGTGGGCGGTGCGCCGCCCCGCGCGGGTGGCGCCTGCAACAACCTGTGCGCTGTACGTATCAGGACAAAAGGAGTGGTCCGTACCGGCCAGTGACCGGATTCTGGACGGAGCCTTCCGCTCAGCGAACCGCCTTCGCTACTGTCCCGCTACGCACACGCCCCGTGGCAGCGCCGCCGCGGAGCGCAGCCGTGAAGCGACGCGGTCCGGAAAGCGTTCCGGACCGCCGGCCGATCGGAGGCCTCTGAAGCGCGTCACCGACGGGACTCGTTGACGCATCTCTCCCGAGGGGGCCGCCGACCTCACCACTTGGAGGAGTGGGCGTCGTGACCGCGGAGACCTCTCAGACGCTCGACCGGGGACTGCGTGTCCTCAAACTGCTGGCCGATACGGACCACGGGCTGACCGTCACCGAGCTATCCAACAAACTGGGCGTGAACCGGACCGTGGTGTACCGGTTGCTCGCCACGCTGGAGCAGCACGCCCTCGTACGGCGTGACCTGGGCGGCCGTGCCCGGGTCGGCCTCGGGGTACTGCGCCTGGGCCGTCAGGTGCATCCACTCGTGCGCGAGGCGGCCCTGCCCGCCCTGCGCTCGCTCGCCGAGGACATCGGGGCCACCGCCCATCTCACGCTGGTCGACGGGTCGGACGCGCTCGCCGTCGCCGTCGTCGAACCGACGTGGACGGACTACCACGTGGCCTACCGGGCGGGCTTCCGTCATCCGCTCGACCGTGGCGCCGCGGGGAGGGCCATCCTCTCCGCGCGCGTCCAGCCGGCCGTCGACCCCGGCTACACCCTCACCCACGGTGAACTGGAGGCGGGCGCGAGCGGCGCCGCGGCTCCCCTCCTCGGCGTCACGGGCGTCGAGGGAAGCGTGGGCGTGGTGATGCTGGCCGACGCCGTCCCCGAACGGGTCGGTCCGCGCGTCATGGACGCGGCAAGGGAGGTGGCGGAGGCCCTGCGCTGACGCACCGATGTGCAGAAGCGCAGAAGCGCAGAAGCGCAGAAGCGGCGAAGCACTGAAGCACCGAAGAACCGGCACCGGGCCGGCGCGACGGAACGCCACCCGGCGCCGGCCCTTGCCGAGCCATCGCCGGTCGGCCGCGGGGGACTGCCGGGGTGTCGGTGGCACGCGGCCGGTTTGTGACCGGGGCGCTGCCGGGCCTTCGGTCGAGCGCCGTCGGGCGCCGTCGGTCGCCGGCCGAACGGCGCGAGTGCGCCACCGGGCGATCACCCGTCCGTCGCCGGGCCGCCCTCGTCCGTCGCCGGGCCGGGGCCCGGGGGCGGGCGGGGGGCGCGTTAGATTGTGGGCGTGCTCTCACGCCTCACACGCCTCCAGGCCATCGCCGTCTGTGCCGTGCCCGCCGTCGCGCTGCTCGCCACGGCGGTCTTCGCGCCGCTGCCGTTCTCGCTGGCGCAGCCGGGCATGACGGCGAACGTCCTCGGCGAGAACAAGGGCACGCCGGTGATCACGATCTCGGGCGCGCCGACCCGTACGACGAGCGGCCAGCTGCGGATGACGACCATCGAGGCGACCGGCCCGGACGCCCGGGTCTCGCTCGGTGACGTGCTCGACGCCTGGTTCGCGACCGACCGGGCGGTCATGCCGCGCGACGCGGTGTACCCGAGCGGGCAGTCCACCAAGGAGATCGAGCAGCACAACACCGAGCAGATGGAGGAGTCCCAGGACGCGGCGACCGAGGCCGCCCTGAACTACCTCGGGCTCAAGGACGACGGCATCAAGGTCAGCCTGGAGCTCTCCGACGTGGGCGGTCCGAGCGCGGGCCTCCTCTTCTCCCTCGGCGTCATCGACAAGCTCGACGGCGACGGCTCCGGCGGCGACCTCACCGGCGGCCGGGTCATCGCCGGCACCGGCACGATCGACGCCGCCGGGACCGTGGGCGCGGTCGGCGGGGTCTCCCTCAAGACCCGCGCCGCCAGCCGCGACGGCGCCACCGTCTTCCTCGTCCCCAAGGCCGAGTGCGCCGACGCCCGGGCGGAACTCCCCAAGGGCCTGCGCCTCATCCCGGTGACCACCCTCAAGGGCACGGTCAGCGCCCTGAAGTCCCTGGAGACGGGGAAGGGAACCGTCCCCAGCTGCTAGGGACGGGAGGAGCCGGCTGCCGTCAGCCCTCCTTCACGAAGCCTTCCTTCACCAGCCAGTCCAGGGCCACCTGGTGCGGATCCTCGCCGTCGACGTCGACCTTGGCGTTGAGTTCCTGGGCCACCGTGTTGTCCAGCTTCTTCGTGATGGGGTCGAGGACCTCCGCGATCGCCGGCCACTCCTTGAGCGTCTTGGTGTTGATCTCGGGCGCCACGTTGTAGTTCGGGAAGAACTTCTTGTCGTCCTCCATCACCACCAGGTCCATGGACTTGATGCGGCCGTCGGTGGTGAAGACCTCGCCGTAGGTGCAGCTGCCCTTCGCGGCCTGGGTGTAGATGATCCCGGTGTCCATCTGGGTGATGTTCTTGGCGGGGACGTCCATCCCGTACGCCTTCTCCATGCCCGGCAGGCCGTCCGCGCGGTTGGCGAACTCGCTCTCCACGCACAGGGTCACCGCGCCCGGGTCCTTCTTGGCGAGCGCGGCCACGTCCGACAGGGTCTTCGTGCCGTACTTCTCGAAGTTCGACCGGTTCATGGCGAGGGCGTAGGTGTTGTTCAGCGCGGCCTTGGGCAGCCAGGTCAGCCCGTTCTCCAGGTCGGCCTTGCGCACCGCCTCCCACTGCTTCTGCGGGTCGGTGATCGGGTCGCTGTTGCCCTGGTAGGTGATCCAGGCGGTGCCGGTGTACTCGTACATCCCGTCCGCGTCCCCGGACTTGACCGCCTCCCGCGCCCCGATCGAGCCCTGGATGCCGGTGCGGTCCAGCACGTCCGCGCCGGCCGCCTCGAAGGCGATGCCCATGATCGCGCCGAGGATGAGCTGCTCGGTGAACTCCTTCGACGTCACCGTCAGGCTCGCGCCCTCCAGCGGGCGGCCCCGGCCGATCGAGCCGGGCTCGACGTCGTCGACCATGGGGGAGCCGCTGGTCAGTCCGCAGCCGGCGGCCAGGAGCAGCAGCGCCGCCGCCGGTACACACACGCGTCGCAGGTGTCTCATGCGCCCACCTCCAGGCCCCGGGGGCGCAGCACCAGTTCGGCCAGCGAGGCCAGCCAGTCCACCAGCAGGGCGAGGGCGACGGTGAGGATCGAGCCCAGCATCAGCACCGGCATGCGCTGGTTGGTGATACCGGTGGTGATCAGCACCCCGAGCCCGCCCCCGCCGCCGAACGTCGCCAGCGTCGCCGTACCGACGTTCAGGACCAGCGCCGTGCGGACGCCCGCGAGGATCAGGGGCACCGCCAGCGGCAGTTCCACCCGGGACAGCACGCCCAGCGGGGACATGCCGATGCCGCGGGCGGCCTCCAGGAGCGTCGGGTCGTTCGCCTTCAGACCCGCGATCGTGTTGGACAGGACCGGCAGCACCGCGTAGATGATGATGCCGATCAGCGCCGCCCTGGTGCCCGTGCCCAGCCAGATCACCAGCAGGGCGAGCAGGCCGATCGCCGGGGTCGCCTGGCCCATGTTGGCGAAGGCCATCGCCACCGGGGTCGCGCGGCGGAACGTCTTGCGGGTCAGCACGATGCCCAGCGGGATCGCGATGATCAGCACGAAGAACGTCGAGATCACCGTCAGCTGCACGTGCTGCCACAGCGCCTTGGAGACCTGCCCGTCGGACAGCGCGTTCTCGGAGATCGGGTCCAGGTCGGCCTGCGCGAACCACAGCCAGGTCGCCAGCAGCACCGCGACCAGCACCGTGGGCAGGATCGTCAGCTTCTGCCAGGTGATCCGCCGCTGCCGGGCGACCGGCGTCGGCGGGGCCTCCTGCTCGGCCTCGCCCTCGTCACGGAAGGCGAGCCCCTTGACGTCGTGCTCGCCCGCGGGCCGTCTCCCGCCCGAGGGCCGTTTCTCGTCGGCCGGGGTGTTCACGCCTTCGCCTCCCCTCCGTCGCCGCCCTCCTGCTCGGCGTGGGTCTGCGCGGCCCGCGTCGCCTCCAGCGTGTGCTGGTGCTCCATGGCCTCCAGCCGGTCGGCCTCCAGCAGTTCGTGCACCGAGTTCATCAGCGTCTCCATGTCGACGACGCCCGTGTACTCCCCGCGCCGCCCGGTCACCGCGACCCGGCCCGCGTTGTCGGTCAGCACCGCCTCCAGCGCGTCGCGCAGGGTCGCGTCCCGGGTCACCGTGTCGTGGACGAGGGTGCCCGCGCGCGCCAGGGAGCCCTTCGCGCGCATCAGGTCGCCGCGGCGCAGCCATTTGTAGGGGCGGCCCCGCTTGTCCAGCAGCAGGATCTCGTTGGTGCCGCTGCTGCGGAGCAGGTTGAAGATGCTCTGGAGCGGGTCGTCCACGGTCACCGTCGGGTAGTCGGTGATCTCCACGTCCCGTACCCGGGTCAGGTTCAGCCGCTTCAGCGCCGCGCCCGCGCCCACGAAACCGGAGACGAAGTCGTCCGCCGGGTTGGTGAGGATCGCCTCCGGGGTGTCGAACTGGGCGATGTGCGAGCGCTCGCGCAGGACGGCGATCCGGTCGCCCAGCTTGATCGCCTCGTCGAAGTCGTGGGTGACGAACACGATGGTCTTGTGCAGCTCGTGCTGGAGCCTGATCAGCTCGTCCTGGAGGTGGTCGCGGGTGATCGGGTCGACCGCGCCGAACGGCTCGTCCATCAGCAGCACCGGCGGGTCGGCCGCCAGCGCCCGGGCGACGCCCACCCGCTGCTGCTGGCCGCCGGAGAGCTGGCGCGGGTAGCGGCCGTGGAACTCGCCGGGGTCGAGCCCGACCAGGTCCAGCAGCTCCTCCACCCGGTTCTTGATCCGGGCCTTGCCCCAGCCGACCATCTTCGGCACCAGCGCGATGTTCTGGGCGACGGTCATGTGCGGGAAGAGCCCGGCGGACTGGATGGCGTAGCCGACCTTGCGGCGCAGCTTCACCGGGTCCATGTCGGTGACGTCCTCGCCGCCGATCCGGATGCGCCCGCCGGTCGGCTCGATCAGCCGGTTGATCATCTTGAGCGTCGTGGACTTGCCGCACCCGGAAGGGCCGACGAAGATGACGATCTCGCCCGCCTTGATCTCCATGCTGACGTTGTCGACGGACGGGTTGGGGTTGCCCGGGTAGCGCTTGGTGAGGTTCTCCAGCTCGATGGCGGCCCCGGACGTACTGGCGCTCCCCGACGTCTTCCCGGAGGCGGCCGCGGTCGTGGACGTGGTGTCGGCCTGGCTGGTCTCAGACACGGATCCCCCTGGGAATGGTCAGCCGTCCGAGCAGGACGTACGCGGCGTCGAAGAGCAGGGCGAGGACGATGATCCCGAGGGTGCCCGCGAGGACCTGGTTGAGCGCGTTCTTGCTGCCCAGCGAGGCGATCCCGCGGAAGATCTCGTTGCCGAGCCCGGGTCCGGAGGCGTAGGCGGCGATGGCCGCGATGCCCATCAGCATCTGGGTGGAGACCCGGATGCCGGTCAGGATCGGCGGCCAGGCCAGCGGCAGCTCGACCCGCATCAGCCGCATCGGCCGGGACATCCCGATGCCGGTCGCCGCGTCCACCAGGGAGGGGTCCACCCCGCGCAGGCCGACGATCGCGTTGCGGACGATCGGCAGCAGCCCGTACAGGGTCAGCGCGATCACCGTGGGCGGCACGCCGAGGCCCACGATCGGGATGAGCAGACCGATCATGGCGAGCGAGGGGATGGTCAGCAGCGTCGAGGTGGCGGTCGTGGCGAGGTTGCCCGCCCATTCGCTGCGGTAGGTGGCCACGGCGATCAGGACGCCCAGCGCGGTCGCCACGACCATGCACTGGAACACGGCGCTCGCGTGTTGATAGGCGTCGGTGAGCAACTGCTGGTGGCGGCTTCCCAGGTACTCCCAGAAGTTCACGCGGGTCACCCCCACAGATCGGTCAGTCGCTCGTACTGGCTTGCTCCACCAACGGGATGATCCGCAGCGGGACCGGGTTCTCCATCACGATCGCGGTGGCGGCCCGGACGATCCCATCGAAACCGACAACCAGGTCGATCACCCGCTGGAGATCGGCGTTGGAGCGGGCCACGAGGCGGCACAGCATGTCCCCGGAACCGGTCGTGGTGTGCAGCTCCAGGACCTCCGGCACGGTCGCCAAGTGCGCCCGGACGTCCGGGCCTTGCCCCTGCCGGATCTGGAGCGTGGCGAACGCCGTCACGGGGTAGCCGAGGGCCGCCGGATCGACCTGGGGACCGAATCCGCGGATGACGCCATTCGACTGAAGGCGGTCCAGCCGCGCCTGCGCCGTCCCCCGCGCCACACCCAGCCGCCGGGACATCTCCAGCACCCCGATCCGCGGCTCCCGCGCCAGCAGCACGATGATCCGCCCGTCCAGCCCGTCGATCGCCATCCGGCACCTCCCACGATGGTCATCCTGTACAGAAACGCCGCCTGTACGGTCGTATCACTGCACACATTGCCCAGCCGGATCGCAAACTATTGCGCACCTTGCCGCCACGGGATCAGGCTGCGGCTATGACGCAGACCACACACCACACTCCCGACACCGCCCGGCAGGCCGACCCCTTCCCGGTCAAGGGAATGGACGCGGTCGTCTTCGCCGTGGGCAACGCCAAGCAGGCGGCGCACTACTACTCCACGGCCTTCGGCATGAAGCTGGCCGCCTACTCCGGACCGGAGAACGGCAGCCGGGAGACCGCGAGCTACGTCCTCACCAACGGCTCCGCCCGCTTCGTGTTCACCTCGGTCATCCGGCCCGCCACCGCCTGGGGCGAGTTCCTCGCCCGGCACGTCGCCGAGCACGGCGACGGCGTCGTCGACCTCGCCATCGAGGTCCCGGACGCCCGCGCCGCCTACGCCTACGCCGTCGAGCACGGCGCCCGCCCGCTCACCGAGCCGTACGAGCTGAAGGACGAGCACGGCACCGTCGTCCTCGCCGCCATCGCCACCTACGGCGAGACCCGGCACACCCTCGTCGAGCGCACCGGCTACGACGGGCCCTACCTGCCCGGTTACGCCGCGGCCGAGCCGATCGTCGCGCCGCCCGCCCACCGCACCTTCCAGGCCGTCGACCACTGCGTCGGCAACGTGGAGCTCGGCCGGATGAACGAATGGGTCGGCTTCTACAACAAGGTCATGGGCTTCACGAACATGAAGGAGTTCGTGGGCGACGACATCGCCACCGAGTACAGCGCGCTGATGTCGAAGGTCGTCGCCGACGGCACCCTCAAGGTCAAGTTCCCGATCAACGAGCCGGCCGTCGCGAAGAAGAAGTCCCAGATCGACGAGTACCTGGAGTTCTACGGCGGCGCCGGCGTCCAGCACATCGCGCTGAACACCAACGACATCGTCGAGACCGTACGGACCATGCGGGCGGCCGGAGTCCAGTTCCTCGACACCCCGGACTCCTACTACGACACCCTCGGCGAGTGGGTCGGCGACACCCGCGTCCCCGTCGGCACCCTGCGCGAACTGAAGATCCTCGCCGACCGCGACGAGGACGGATACCTGCTCCAGATCTTCACCAAGCCGGTGCAGGACCGGCCTACCGTATTCTTCGAACTGATCGAACGCCACGGCTCGATGGGCTTCGGCAAGGGCAACTTCAAGGCCCTGTTCGAGGCGATCGAGCGGGAGCAGGCCAAGCGCGGCAACCTGTAACGCGCCGGACCCGGGAGGACCGTGACCCCACGCGTCGACCTCGCCGTGGCGGCCGTCCGCCGCGTGGCGCAGAAACGGCTGCACGAGGTCACGGTCCTCCAGTCCTTCGCCTTCGACGAGACACACGAGCGGCTCTATGCCCTCCAGGTCCGCCGGGGCGGCGGCGAGGAGGGCCACCTCTGCCTCAACCAGCTGACCCTGACAGGCGAGTTGCTCGGGCACATGCACCTCCGGGGCTTCGGGCACGGCGTCAGCATGGGCGTGCAGAACGCCGCCGACGGCACGGTGTGGATCTGGACCGAGGCCGACGCGCACGGCGGCTACGGCCAGGGCGTCACCCGCTTCCGGTTCGCCGACGGCGCGACCCGCACCGGCGCGGACGTCGCCCTGCGCAAGCCGATACCGGGCTCCCTCAACAACCAGCCCTCGGTCTGCATGGCGTCGAGCCGCATAGCCGTCCGCTACCGCCTCAAGGGCGTGCCCCGCTACCGCGTCTGGGACCTCGACGCCTTCGTCGCCCGCTCCTACGGCGACCCCCTCGCCGACATCGCCCAGCCCGCCGCCCACCCCGACCCCAAGATCCCCTTCCAGGGGTACGCGCTCCACGGCGACCACATCTACCAACTCGCCGGTACCGCCTACGACTCCACGGCCAACCCGGCGGCCAAGGGCGGCAACGCCCATGTCTCCTGCGTCGACGTCACCACCGGCGAACTGCTCCAGCGCACCCGCACCGAGGCGGGCCGCCGTCTCGCCTTCCGCGAGCCGGAGGGCGTCGCCGTCCGCCACCGGGCCGGCCAGGGCGTCTACCTGGGGTTCGCCTCGGGGGAGGCCGGGGCCCGCCGCTTCTCCCTCTTCGCCAAGCCGCAGCGGCAGTCGTAGCCGTAGCCGCAGCCGTAGCCGTAGCCGTAGCCGTAGCCGTAGCCGTAGCCGTAGCCGCAGCAGAGCAGTTGCCGCTACGGCATCGGCCATGGCCGCAGCGCCCCGGTCAGCGCTTGGCGTCCGCCACCGGCAGCTCCTCGCGGGGAGGTTCGGCACCCAGCTCGGCCAACGCGGCCCGCGCGTCCGGGACATGGAGCGGCGAGAAGTACGGGTTGATCAGCAGGGCCTCCTGGAGATGGCGCCGCGCGGGCCCGTCCTTCTCCAACTCCTTCTCGATCATGCCCCGGTGGTAGGCGTACAGGGCGCTGCGCACCCCGCCGCCGTGCGCCTTGTCCGTGGCCCGGGCCGCGTAGCGCAGCGCCTCCTCGTGCCGTCCGGCCCGGTGCAGCGCCCAGCCGAGGGCGTCGGCCACCGCGATGCCGGGCTGGCGCCGCCACTCGTCCCGCAGCCGCGCCACGGCCGCCCGCGGATCACCGTGGTCCGCCTCGAACCGGCCGAGGACCAGCGCCTCGTCGACCCCGCTCGCGGCGGCCAGCCGGACCCGCTCGCGCAGCAGGTCGTACTGGATCCGGGCCGGCTGCCGCAGCCCCAGCGACTCGTACAGCTCGCCCAGTTCCAGGGCGTACCGGGGGTCGGGCTGCTTGGCCAGGGCGACCCGGTAGGCGTTCAGCGCCTCGGTGGTGCGGCCCAGCGCCGCCAGCGCCCGGCCCTGCCCGGCCTGCGCGGCCCGCTGGTCGGGGTCGATCCGCACGGCCTCCTGGAAGTTCCGCAGCGCGACCTCCCGTTCGCCGCGCTCCCAGGCGAGCTGCCCGACCCGCTCCAGATACGCGGCCCGCTCCGCCGGGGCCTCGGCGCCCGCCGCCGCGTCGGAGAGCTGCGCCATCGCGTCCTCGCGCCAGCCCCGGTCCCGGTACACCGCACCCGCCCCGGCCATCACGGCCGGTCCCGAGCGCAGCTCCTGGAGCCGCTCCAGGGTCCGCCCGGCGGCCTTCCAGTCACCGAGCCCGGTGTAGGCGTCGATCAGCAGCGGATACGTCGTCCACCGTTTGCCGTCCAGCTTCAGCGCGGCCTCGCCCCACGTGCGCGCGGCCCGGAAGTCCCGCCGTGCGTTGGCGAGGGCGGCCAGACCGCCGAGGGCGGCGGCGGTGCGCTCCAGCCCGACCGAGGTCCGCAGTGCTTCGTCGGCCTTCGGGTAGTACGTGGTCTCGGCCGTCCGCCGCCCCTGCTCGACATAGGCCGCCCCGAGCACCGCCCACGACCCGGCGTCCTCGGGGTGGCGCCGCAGGTGCGCCTCCCGCTCGCCGATCAGCGCGGCCAGGTCCGCCAGCGCGGCCGGCGCCCCCGCGGTGACCGCCGTCAGCGCCTGCGCCCCAGGGGCCGGCGGCGCGGGGGCCCGCGTCTCGGGCCGCTCCCACGGCAGCATCAGCGTCCCGCCCAGCAGCAGGCATCCGGCGAGCGCGCCGACGAGCAGCCGCCGCCCGGTCCGCCCGGTCTCCCGCGGCTCTCGCGACCGCCCGGCCTCCCGCGGTTCCCGCGGCGTCTCCATGGCCTTGTCCATGGCGCTCACTGTGCGTCAGTACGACGACCACATCTCGGCATACGACCGCCCGCGCGGGCGGGGTTCACACCGATGGCCGTCGGTGCGACGCTGTGATCATGAGCCGTATCCAAGCGCCCAGCGACGAGGCCACCGGCAACCTGATCGACCGCCTCCGCGCCGGTCTGCCCGCCGACGCCGTCCTGACCGACCCGGACGTCACGGTCTCCTACGCCAACGACATGGCCAGCTTCTGTCCCGCCGAGGCCCCCGCCGCCGTCGTCCTGCCCCGCACCGTCGAGCAGGTCCGGCACGTCATGCGGGTCGCCACCGAACTGCGCGTCCCGGTCGTCCCGCAGGGCGCCCGCACCGGCCTGTCCGGCGGGGCCAACACCTCGGACGGCTGCATCGCGCTCTCCCTGACGAAGATGGACCGCATCCTGGAGATCAACCCGGTCGACCGCGTCGCCGTCGTCGAACCCGGTGTCATCAACGCGACGCTGTCCCGCGCGGTCAACGAACACGGCCTCTACTACCCGCCGGACCCCTCCAGCTGGGAGATGTGCACGATCGGCGGCAACATCGGCACCGCGTCCGGCGGCCTGTGCTGCGTGAAGTACGGGGTCACCGCCGAGTACGTCCTCGGGCTCGACGTCGTGCTCGCCGACGGGCGCCTGATGTCCACCGGCCGGCGCACCGCGAAGGGCGTCGCCGGATACGACCTGACCCGGCTGTTCGTCGGCTCGGAGGGCTCGCTCGGCATCGTCGTCGGGGCGACCCTCGCGCTCCGGCCGCAGCCGCCGCAGCAGCTCGTGCTGGCCGCCGAGTTCGCCTCGGCCGCCGCCGCGTGCGACGCGGTGTGCCGGATCATGGCGGGCGGCCACGTCCCGTCCCTCCTCGAACTGATGGACCGCACCACGGTGAAGGCCGTCAACGACCTCGCCCACATGGGTCTGCCGGAGACCACCGAGGCCCTCCTCCTCGCGGCCTTCGACACCGCGGACCCCGCCGAGGACCTCCGCGCCGTCGGCGCCCTGTGCGAGGAGGCCGGCGCCACCCAGGTCGTCCCCGCCGACGACGCCGCCGAGTCCGAACTCCTCCTCCAGGCCCGGCGGCTCTCGCTGACCGCGCTGGAGGCGGTCAAGGGCACGACGATGATCGACGACGTGTGCGTGCCCCGGTCCCGGCTCGGCGAGATGCTCGACGGCGTCGAGCGGATCGCCGCCAAGTACGACCTGACCATCGGGGTCTGCGCCCACGCGGGCGACGGCAACACCCACCCCACCGTCTGCTTCGACGCCCAGGACGCCGACGAGTCCCGGCGCGCCCGCGAGTCCTTCGACGAGATCATGGCCCTCGGCCTGGAGCTCGGCGGCACCATCACCGGCGAGCACGGGGTGGGCGTCCTGAAGAAGGAGTGGCTGGCGCGCGAGATCGGCCCCGTCGGCGTCGAGATGCAGCGGCAGATCAAGCAGGTCTTCGACCCGCTGGGCCTGCTCAACCCGGGCAAGCTCTTCTGACCCGGCCCGCACCGCCGTCAACGGGCGAGCAGCTGGTCGAGCGCGTCGTCGATCCCGAGCTGCTCGCCCTCGGTCCCCGGGGGCACCGCCCGCAGCGTCCGCTCCAGCCAGGCGGACACCTGCGCGGTCGGTGCCTCCAGCAGGGCGTCACCGTCGGGTGAACTGAGCGCCATCAGGACGACGCTGCGCCCCTGCGACTTCGTCGGCCACACCCGCACGTCCCCGTGCCCGCACGGCCGGAACACCCCCTCCACCAGCAGATCGCGGGAGAACGTCCAGTTCACCGGGTTCTCGGAGTTGATGTGGAAGATGACGTGCACGGCGTACGGGTCGTCGGTGTGGTAGCTCAGCCGGGCCGGGACGGGGATGCTCCGCTCCGGCGACAGGATGAGGTTCAGCTCCAGCTCGCGTTCCACCACGGTGTAGTGCATGGTCGAGGGTTCCTCTCCGGTACCGGGGCCCTGTCGTGGGCCCGCAGGAGTGGAGAGGGGGCAGCCCCCCGAAGCATTACGCGGGTTCGCGGAACTTTTTCGCGGAACTTTTCCGAGGCCGTCACACCGGCCGCGAAACCGGCCCTGACACCCGCCCTGACACCCGCCCTGATACCGGCTGTTCCCACGGCGGTTCCCGCCGGCCGGTTTTTGGTACGTCCCGAACGTGTGGGTCCGGTGGGAGTGGCGGTGGGGCACCGTGCCGGTCTGATAGATGTGGAGCCCCCTCCATTCACCTCCGAGCAGATACGGGACGACGGACATGAGCGCCCCAACCCCGGCCCCCGGTGACGACAGGCCCCGCGAGGGGTACTACCCGGACCCGTCCATCCCCGGCTACGTCCGGTACTGGAACGGCGTCTCGTGGGTACCGGGCACCAGCCGTCCCGCTCCGTCGGACGGGGCCTCGCCCGCGCCCCCGGCCGCCCCCGCCGCGCAGGTGGAGGAGACCGGCCCGCACTTCTTCGACGAGGACCCGCCCGGGGCCGGCCCCGAGCCGTCCTCCGCCTGGGGTGCCGACACGGCCCGGCAGACCGGGTTCGGCGGCGAGCAGGACCGCCGGATCTCCTGGGGCGCGGCCCCGGGCGCCGACCCCCGGGTCCCGTCAGGACCGGCCGACGGCGACGGCCCGCCGTCTGCTCCGCCCGCCGAGGGCGCCGCGGACGCGGGCGGCACGTTCGTGTTCCGCAGGCCGGTCTCCGGCGCCC
Organism: Streptomyces sp. NPDC090106; assembly: GCF_044747265.1. NCBI lineage: Bacteria > Bacillati > Actinomycetota > Actinomycetes > Kitasatosporales > Streptomycetaceae > Streptomyces > Streptomyces sp. NPDC090106. The sequence goes on from NZ_JBIVDS010000002.1 coordinate 34,661, forward strand.
CGGCCGCCCCCGCCGCTCCCACCGGACCCGGTCGTGACGAGGGGACCATGACCTTCCGGACGACGCCCCCGCGCACACCGCAGCAGGGCGGGGCGCAGGGCGGGGGCACGCCCGGCGCGCACCAGGCGCCGTCCGGCCCCGGTTTCGCGGCGGGCAAGGCGGCGGCCGAGCGTGCCGCCGCCCAGGCCCAGGCAGCCCAGGCGCAGGCAGCCCAGGTCCAGGCAGCGCAGGCAGCCCAGGACCGGCCCCAGGTTCCGCCCCAGGCCCAGGTCCAGGCGCCGCCGCAGGCCACCGCGGGTGCCGCGCCCGGCGTACCGCAGCAGCCGACGCCGCTGTCCAGCGGGGCCGGGGGCGGGCAGCCCTCGTGGGCGCAGCAGGTGCACCGGCTGGCCGGGGCCGAGGACCAGCCCGTCACGCCCTGGAAGCCGCCCGTGGAGGACTTCTTCCAGGCGGCGGCCCGGCGACAGGCGGAGGCCCGGCCCGCGGGGATCGGCAAGCGGCTGGCCGCCCGGCTGCTGGACACCGTCGTCGTCCTCGGCATCACCGCCGGGGCCGCCGTACCGCTCGGCACCAGGGCGGTCGACCACGTCTCCGCGAAGATCGACGCGGCGAAGCTCTCCGGCGAGACCGTCACGGTCTGGCTGCTGGACGGCACCACGGGCGGATACCTCGGCATCGTCCTCGCCGTCCTGCTGATCGCCGGCGTCCTGTACGAGGCGCTGCCGACCGCCCGGTGGGGGCGCACCCTCGGCAAGAAGCTGCTCGGCCTCCAGGTGCGGGACATCGAGGGACACGAACCGCCGTCGTTCGGGGCGGCCCTGCGCCGCTGGCTGGTGTACAGCGTCCCCGGGCTGCTCGTGATCGGTGTCGTGGGGGTCGTGTGGGGCCTGTTCGACAAGCCGTGGCGCCAGTGCTGGCACGACAAGGCCGCCCACACGTTCGTGGCCGGCTGACGCCGTAGCCCGTACGGCGGCTCGCCGGATGCGGAGCCGGGAGGTTCGCGGTCGACTCGGGCCATGAGCAGCGAACCGCCACCCGGCTCCGGTCAGCAGCCGCCGGAGGACGACCCGTTCAGGAAGCAGCCGCCGCCGGCCGACGGCGCCGGCTCCCCCTATGGCAGCCGGCCCCCGCCCTCCGGGAGCGACCCCTACGGCGGCAGTCCGTACGGCGGTGGCCCCTACGGCGGTGGCGATCCCTACGGCGGTGCCGGTCACCCCACCGGTCCCGCCGACCCGCTCGCCGGGATGCCGCCGCTCGCCGACAGCGGCCGGCGCACCCTCGCGCGGATCATCGACATGATCCTGGTCGGCATCGTGGTCGCCCTGCTGACCTGGGGGTTCGGGGTCAGCGAGTACGACGTGGACGCCGACAAGGTGAACTACGGCAAGTCCTTCGCGCAGTCGCTCGTCGCCGCCCTGCTCTACATCGGCTACGACACCTTCATGATCGCCAAGACGGGTCAGACGCTCGGCAAGAAGTGGCTGAAGATGCGGGTGGCGAACCTGGAGAACGGCGCCACGCCCTCCGTGCAGAACGCGCTGATCCGCTCCGCGGTGCTCTGGATCCCGTTCGCCTTCTGCTGCGCCTGCGTGTGGACGGCGATCTCGGGCGGCTGGAGCTTCTTCGACAAGCCCTACAAGCAGGGCCTGCACGACAAGCCGGCGAAGACGGTGGTGGTCAGCACCGCCTGATCCGTCGCCGCTGCCCGGCCCCTGGGCGCCGCCCGGGCACGGGCAGGGGCCTGTCCGGCGGACAGGCCCCAGGGGGAGAGGGAGTTCAGGAGGCGGCGCGCTCGTGCACCGGCTCGGACGCCACCGCGCCGACCGTGGCCGGTACCTGCGCGGGTACCGCCTGTGCGGTCCGTGCGGGCTTCCGCACGGCGACCACGCGCGTCTTGGGGATCGGTACCGTCATGGCGACGAGCAGCCCGAGGGCGAGCGCCGCGAAGGCGATGACCGCGATCCCCACGCCCGAACTCGTCTGTGACAGCAGCAGCATGGCGAGCGTCGAGAAGAGCACGGTGCAGGAACCGTAGGCGAGCTGTGCGGCAGTCGGACGAGGCATGGCAATCGTGTCCTCGGAAGTGGGGGTCCACGGGGGTGTCGGCCTGGCTTTCCGCCGTTTTCGAACGTTCGGCCAAGCGACTCTCATGGCTGTGTGCCCTTGCGGAACGAACAGTAAGCGTGACCTAACCAACAGTACCGGTGCATGGGGGGCGCACGGAGTCATGACGTCCACCAAGTGGACGTGCGCGAGCGCCGGTTGACCGCCGCGCGAGGCCCCGTCACGGCCGACGCAATGTTCTCGCAACGTGTTCGCAAAGCGAACGTCCGCTCCGCATAGCGCACTTGATTTGTTCAGGTCAAGGTCTGTCTTTTCTTCTGAACCTCTAGTCAAATGACGTCACTTGACTACACGCGTTGATCACGCGCGCGCGGACCGACCTCGACCAGGACCCCCTCCTGCCTCCGCGCGCCCGGACGCGGGGGAGGACCCTCAAGTGACCAGTAGATCCTGGACGTTCAGAGCGGCGGCGACCACCGTCGCACTCGCCGCGGCCACGGCCACGTTCTCGACGTTCGCGGTGGCGCAGGCAGCCACCGCGGCGGACCCGGCCGTCGCCAACCGCACCGACCCCCAGCCGGCGAAGGCCACGGAGCACGACTTCGACGGCCCGCTCTCCAAGACCCAGGAGGCGCAGCGGGAAGAGGCGCTCAAGCAGGTCATATCCGGCGACGCCAAGGTGAAGGACCGCGACGGCTCCAAGGTCGTCGCGCTCAAGAGCCGCAAGGGCGAGAGCAAGTACGTCGAGCTGGGCCGTGAGCGCACCGACAAGATCTTCACGATCCTCGTCGAGTTCGGCGACGAGATCGACAGCCGCTACGGCGGCACCGCGGGACCGGCGCACAACGAGATAGCCGAGCCCGACCGCGCCGAGGACAACTCCACGGCCTGGCAGGCGGACTACAACAAGGCGCACTACGAGGACCTCTACTTCGGCGAGGGCACCTCGTCGATGAAGACCTACTACGAGAAGCAGTCCTCGGGCCGCTACTCGGTCGAGGGCGAGGTCTCCGACTGGGTCAAGGTCCCCTACAACGAGGCCCGTTACGGCTCGAACTCGTGCGACACCTGCGCCTGGAACGCGGTCCAGGACGGGATCGACGCCTGGGTCGCGGACCAGGAGGCGGCTGGCCGCACCGACGCGGAGATCAAGGCCGACATCGCCGAGTACGACCAGTGGGACCGCTACGACTTCGACGGCGACGGCGACTTCAACGAGCCCGACGGCTACATCGACCACTTCCAGGTCGTGCACGCCGGTGAGGACGAGTCCGCGGGCGGCGGCGCGCAGGGCGAGGACGCCATCTGGGCGCACCGCTGGTACGCGTTCGGCACCGACGCCGGCAACACCGGCCCGTCCGGCAACCTCCTCGGCGGCACCCCGGTCGGTGACACCGGTGTCTGGATCGGCGACTACACCATCCAGCCCGAGAACGGCGGACTCGGCGTCTTCGCCCACGAGTACGGCCACGACCTCGGTCTGCCGGACCACTACGACACCACCGGCGCCGGCGAGAACTCCACCGGCTTCTGGACGCTGATGTCCTCCGGCTCCTGGCTGGGCACCGGCAAGGAGACCATCGGCGACCTGCCGGGCGACATGACCGCCTGGGACAAGCTGCAACTGGGCTGGCTGGACTACGAGGTGGCGCAGGCCGCGACCCGGTCGACGCACAAGATCGGCCTCTCGGAGTACAACACCAAGAACCCGCAGGCGCTGGTCGTCGAACTCCCGGAGAAGGAGGTCACGACCGAGATCGTGCCCCCGGCCCAGGGCGCCACGCAGTGGTGGAGCGGCAGCGGCAACGACCTGAAGAACACGCTGACCCGGTCCGTGGACCTGACCGGCAAGTCGGCGGCGACGCTGACCCTCGACGGCTGGTGGGCGATCGAGGCCGACTACGACTACCTCTACACCGAGGTGTCCACGGACGGCGGCACCACCTGGAAGCCGGTCGACGGCACCGCCGACGGCGCGGCCATCCCGCGTGACGCCAGCGGCGCCCCGGCGCTGACCGGCTTCTCGGACACGTACAAGAACCTGTCGTTCCCGCTGGACGCCTATGCCGGCCAGAAGATCGACCTGCGCTTCCGCTACACCTCCGACGGCGGTGTGGCCGAGAAGGGCTTCACGGCCGACCGGATCACCGTGACCGCCGACGGCACCGCCCTGTTCTCGGACGACGCCGAGACCGCGGACTCCGCGTGGACGGCCAAGGGCTTCACCCGCGTGGGCGCCACCATCACCGACGACTACGCGCAGTACTACATCGCCGAGAACCGTCAGTACGTGTCGTACGACAAGACGTTGAAGGTCGGACCGTACAACTTCGGCTTCTCGACGACCCGTCCGAGCTGGGTCGAGCACTTCCCGTACCAGAACGGTCTGTTGATCTGGAAGTGGGACACCTCGCAGGTCGACAACAACACCAGCCAGCACCCCGGTGTCGGTCTGGTCCTGCCCGTCGACGCCCACCCCACGGCGCTGAAGTGGTCGGACGGCACGGCGATGCGCAGCCGCATCCAGGCGTACGACTCGCCGTTCAGCCTGTACCGCACGGACGGCATCACGCTGCACAAGGCGGACGTCGCCACGCGCATCCCGTCGTCGAAGGGCGTCTCGGTCTTCAACGACCGGACCAGCACCTACTACGACGCCACGACCCCGTTCGCGGGCGTCAAGATCACTGACACCAACACCAAGATCAAGATCGTCCAGGAGGCCCTCAACGGCTCGACGATCACGGTCCAGGTCGGTGCCGCGGTGAAGTAGTCCACGTTTTCGCAGGTCAGAAGGTGATCGGCGGTGACCCTCTAGCGGGTCGCCGCCGATCGTGTTTAGGTGCGTGCTGTGCCTTTCTTATTGACAGTCCGACCGACACCGACTCGCACGGGGGTGTGACCTGTATGGCCGCAGGAGGTTTCTGCAAGCTGCCGACCGGCAGCGTCGTGGTGGCGCTGAACCTGCCCAGCCCCACCGCCCACGGCGCGGGCGTCCGCGTCCTCGTCCACGCCCACAACCGGGCCCGGGCCCTGACCAGGCTCCGCAATCTCGGCCTGCGCGCGGTCTACCTCCGCGGCAACGCGGCCCCGCCGACCCCGGACGAGATCACCGCCGTGCTGCACCATCCGGACGGCCTCATATGGCGCACGGTGCCTGACAACGCTGTCGGGCTCGGCCCGGAGCTCGTACAGGAGCTGTGGCACCCCATCCGGGCGCTGCTCAGACGCCCGGCGGCCCAGGTCTGAGCCACCGGACGCCTCCGGGGTACTTCCTAGGCGACGACCGGCTTGCCGGTGAGTTCGACGCCGGCCTCGCGCAGCTCCTCCAGCGCGCGGTCGGTGCTCTCCTCGGCCACCCCCGCGGTCAGCTCCAGCAGGACCTGGGTGCGGAAGCCCTCGCGGGCCGCGTCGAGCGCGGTGGCCCGTACGCAGTGGTCGGTGGCGATCCCGACGACGTCCACCTCGGTGACGTGGCGGGCGCGCAGCCAGTCGGCCAGCGGCACGCCGTTCTCGTCGGCGCCCTCGAAGCCGCTGTAGGCGGCGGAGTACGCCCCCTTGTCGAAGACGGCGTCGACCGCGCCGGAGGCGACGGCCGGGGCGAAGTTCGGGTGGAAGCCCACGCCCTCGGTGCCCGCGACGCAGTGCGCGGGCCAGGAGTGGGCGTAGTCGGGGTTGTCGGCGAAGTGCCCGCCGGGGGCGATGTGGTGGTCGCGGGTGGCCACGACATGCTGGTATCCGGAGCCGGCCGCCTGTCCGATCAGCTCGGTGACCGCGGCGGCCACATCGGCACCTCCGGCCACCGCGAGGCTGCCCCCCTCGCAGAAGTCGTTCTGTACGTCGACGACGATCAAGGCGCGGCGCATGGTGGATGTCCTTCGACTATGAGTGAACTTACGAGCCTAGAGACTTCGGGGGCACTACGGGAGGGCGCACCCGCATTAGCTACCCGAGCGCCCGTGGACGTACTCCGTCGGAAGGACCGGTTCCCCCCGGGAGAGCTGGGTCGCGGACAGCGGCAGTCCGGCCAGCGCGGCCGTGTGCCGCTCGCGTACGGCGCCCAGCGGCTCGCGGGAGACCACCTCGCCGCCCTTGAGCAGTTCCACGAGCAGCTGACGGTCCGCGTACTCGGCCGGGACCGGGCCGGTGCCGACGACCTCCGCCTCGGCGATCCCGTCCTCGTCCAGGCGCCGGGCGGCCCACTTGCGGCCGCCGACCGACGTCTTGCCGCCCGACGACTTCTTCGCGACCGCCACCAGCGGTGCCGCCGGATCGGCGGACTCGGCGCGGGCGACGAGCTTGTAGACCATCGAGCAGGTCGGGTGCCCCGAGCCCGTCACGAGCTGGGTGCCGACGCCGTACGCGTCCACGGGGGCCGCGGCGAGCGAGGCGATGGCGTACTCGTCGAGGTCCGAGGTGACGATGATGCGGGTGTCCCGGGCGCCCAGCTCGTCCAGCTGCTGGCGCACCCGGTGGGCGACCAGGAGCAGATCGCCCGAGTCGATCCGGACCGCCCCCAGCTCGGGGCCGGCGACCTCGACGGCCGTGCGGACGGCCTCGGTGACGTCGTAGGTGTCCACGAGGAGGGTGGTGCCCCGGCCCAGTGAGTCGACCTGGGCCTGGAAGGCGTCCCGCTCGCTGTCGTGGAGCAGGGTGAAGGCGTGGGCCGAGGTGCCGACGGTGGGGATGTGGTAACGGAACCCGGCCGCGAGGTCGGAGGTGGAGGCGAAGCCGCCGACGTACGCGGCGCGCGAGGCGGCGACGGCGGCCAGCTCGTGGGTGCGGCGGGCGCCCATCTCGATCAGCGGGCGGCCCCCGGCGGCCGAGGACATCCGGGAGGCGGCGGCGGCGATCGCCGAGTCGTGGTTGAGGATCGAGAGGATCACGGTCTCCAGGAGCACGCACTCGGCGAACGACCCCTCGACCCGCATGACCGGCGAGCCCGGGAAGTACACCTCGCCCTCCGGGTAGCCCCAGATGTCCCCGGAGAAGCGGTAGTCCGCGAGCCAGGCGAGCGTCTGCTCGTCGACGATGTCCTGTTCCCGCAGGAAGCGCAGGACGGCCGCGTCGAAACGGAAGTTCTCGACCGCGTCCAGGACGCGCCCGGTGCCCGCGAGGACCCCGTACCTGCGCCCGTTCGGCAGGCGCCGGGTGAAGACCTCGAAGACCGACCGCCGTTCGGCGGTGCCCGCCCGCAGGGCGGCTTGCAGCATCGTCAGCTCGTACTGGTCCGTGAAGAGCGCCGTCGAGGGAACGTCCACCGGCAGTCCAAGGTCCGCCACCATCACTGCACTCTCCTAGCCGTGACTCGCCGGGTCCCCCGCGTCGGCCGGGGGTCCGGGGGTCGTCCCCCGGTGTTTGCGGCATGGGGAGGATGCTACACCCCTTTGCGTCAGTGTGACGATTTGTGGGGTGCGTGGCAGCATGGGGCCTGTGACGTCACCCGCTCCCGTAGAGATCGAACGCACCGAGTCGGCGGAAGAGGTCTTCGCCGTACCCGAGCCCGACGTCCCCTGGGTCACCATCGTCCACAACGACCCGGTCAACCTCATGAGCTACGTGACCTACGTCTTCCAGACCTACTTCGGCTATCCGAAGGACAAGGCCACCAAGCTCATGCTCGACGTCCACCACAAGGGCCGCGCGGTCGTCTCCAGCGGAAGCCGCGAGGAGATGGAACGCGACGTGCAGGCCATGCACGGCTACGGTCTGTGGGCCACCCTCCAGCAGGACCGGAAGTAGCGAACCGACTTCATGCCAGGACACTTCGAACCGCTTCCCGGCGGCGGCGCGGCCGTCGCGCTCGACGACGTCGAGATCTCCATCATCCGGTCGCTGGCCGTCCAGCTCCTGGAGCTGATCGGCCCCGGACCGGGCGCGGACGCCCCCGACGACCCCCTCGCCGAGCTCTTCGCCGAGGGACCGAGCGAGCCCCCGGCCGACCCGGTGCTGCGCCGGCTGTTCCCCGACGCCTACGGCGACCCGCAGGGCACTCCCGGCCCCGAGGAGGCCGACGAGCAGAAGGCGTACTCCTCCGAGTTCCGCCGCTTCACCGAGAACGACCTGCGCGCCGGCAAGCGCGACACCGCCCTCGCGGTCATCCGCTGCCTGGACGCGCTGAGCCCCCTGGACGACGGGGGAGCGGTGCTCGAGCTGTCGGTGGAGGAGTCCCGGCAGTGGCTCGGCGCGCTCAACGACCTGCGGCTGGCGATCGGCTCCCGGCTCGACATCGCCGACGAGGACGACACCGATCTGCTGTACCGGCTGCCGGACGAGGACCCGCGCAAGCCGATGGTGATGGCGTACCTGTGGCTCGGAGGGCTCCAGGAGACCCTCGTCGTCACCCTTATGCCGTGACATGTGGGGATTCTGTGTTCGCTCAGCGGACGCTCAAATCCGAATAACGATCGCGTCACCACAGCGGTCCACTACCTCCGCCTGGTGAGCCTTTTGTCCGCTTCTTCCTGTGCTGTGCGCCACAATCCTCCAGGGCGATCATCGTTGCGGCCGTGATAGATCTTCACGACCGCCCGGCGACACCACCCATGTGTCCGTCCGGGTGCGCCACCGAGCCGACGACCGTCGGCCAGGCAGAACGCTCCATCAATCCGGGGGGATCGAAACCCGATCCGGCGGCCGACGAGAGGCCCCGGTTCGGCATGGAGAAAGGCGCACCACCTCTATGACCTCCGCTCAGGTCGACACAGGCTCGGACCCGGGGAACACCCCCGGGCACTCCTCCGAAGAGGGAGAGGGATACGAGCGCGGACTCGGCAGCCGCCAGGTCCAGATGATCGCGATCGGCGGCGCCATCGGCGTCGGACTGTTCCTGGGAGCCGGCGCGAACATCGCCAAGGCCGGACCCAGCCTGATCCTCATGTACGCCCTCGCGGGCATCGTCATCTTCTTCATCATGCGGGCCCTCGGCGAGCTCCTGCTCTACCGTCCCGTCTCGGGCTCCTTCGCCGAGTACTCCCGCGAATTCCTCGGCCCGTTCTTCGGCTACTTCACCGGCTGGACGTACTGGCTGATGTGGGTGGTCACCGGCATGGCCGAGCTGACGGCCGCCGCGATCTACGTCAACTACTGGTTCCCGGACATCCCGCAGTGGGTGACCGCCCTGTTCTTCCTGGTGATCCTGTTCGGGGTCAACCTGATCTCCGTGAAGCTCTTCGGCGAGCTGGAGTTCTGGTTCTCGATGGTCAAGGTCACCGCCCTGATCGGCATGATCGTCATCGGCCTGGGCGTCCTCACCTTCGGCTTCAGCAACGCCGGTGACACCGCCGCCGTCTCCAACCTGTGGGAGTTCGACGGCTTCTTCCCCAAGGGCGTCGGCTCGTCCCTGATGACCCTCCAGGGCGTCATGTTCGCCTACCTCGCCGTCGAGCTCGTCGGCGTCACCGCCGGTGAGTCGGAGGACCCGGAGAAGACGCTCCCCAAGGCGATCAACTCCCTGCCCTGGCGCATCGCCCTGTTCTACGTCGGCGCCCTCACCGTCATCCTGTGCGTGGTGAAGTGGACCGAGTTCGCCGAGGGCGTCAGCCCCTTCGTGAAGGCGTTCTCCGTGATCGGCATCCCGGCGGGCGCGGCCATCGTCAACTTCGTGGTGCTGACCGCCGCCCTGTCCTCCTGCAACTCCGGCATGTACTCCACCGGCCGCATGCTGCGGAACCTGGCCGACAGCGGCGAGGCCCCGGCAGTCTTCAGGCGGCTCTCCTCGACGAAGACGCCCGCCTTCGGCATCACGGTCTCGGTGCTCTTCATGGGCATCGGCGTGATCCTCAACTACGTCGTCCCCGAGAAGGCGTTCGGCTACGTCACCTCCGTCGCCACCGCCGCCGGCATCTGGACCTGGCTGATGATCCTGATCAGCCACGTCCTGTACCGCCGCGCGGTCGTCGCCGGCCGGCTGCCCGCCTCCCCCTTCCCGGCCCCCGGCGGCGCGGTGTGCTCCTACATCGCCATCGCCTTCCTCCTCTTCGTCACCTGCCTGATCGCCTACGACCCCGACTCCCGCGTCTGCCTGTACGTGATGGCGGGCTGGGCCGCCGCGCTCGGCGTCGGCTGGACCGTCCTCAAGGGCCGCGACCCGCGGATCACGGACCCCGGGCAGCGGGACTTCGAGAAGGTCGGCTGACCCCGGCCGCCTCCCGCGATCCGTCCGGCCCGTCCGGCATATGGGCCGCCCCGTACCGACCCTCGGTACGGGGCGGCCCCTCTGTCCACCCTCCCGTCGCCCACCACCACCCCGGACGAGCGCTTCGCGCACCGGCCTATTCTTGGCGCATGCTCACCATCACTCGGGACCTGTACGACCAGATCGTGGCGCACGCGCGCGAGGACCACCCCGACGAGGCCTGCGGCATCATCGCGGGCCCCGAGGAGTCGGACCGCCCCGAGCGCTTCGTGCGGATGACCAACGCGGCGGGCTCGCCCACCTTCTACGAGTTCGACAGCACCGAGCACAAGCGCCTCAGCGACGCGATGTGGGACAACGACGAGGAGGCCGTCGTCGTCTACCACTCCCACACCGCGACCGAGGCCTACCCCTCGCGCACCGACATCTCCTACGCCCACGAGCCCCAGGCCCACTACGTGATCGTCTCCACCGCGGACACCGACGGCTTCGGCGACTTCCAGTTCCGCTCCTACCGGATCCTGGAGGGCGAGGTCACCGAGGAGGAGGTCAAGGTCGTCGAGAGCTACTGATCTCGCGATCCGGTCTGAATCCGTCCATCAGGTGAGATCACACTCGGAGCCGGTGGCCGGGAATCGATACGATGAGCCCATGGTTCTGAACGACGTGAGCGACAAGACGCCGGGCACGCTGCTCGTGGCGCGGCTGCACGTCGACCTGTGCAGGCTCGCCAGCGCCATCTGTTGACGCACCCCTGCCGCCGTACGGCTGTGAGCCGGTGGGGGGACCTCCCGTGCGAGCGCAGCCGGGCGTGGGGGAGCAGCACCCACGCAGCACCTCCGCCGTATCTGCGCTGCCGCGCGCCCACCGATCCGAACACCATCCGACAGGAGCCCGCCACCATGGCCATCGAGGTCCGCATCCCGACCATCCTCCGCACCTACACCGACGGCCAGAAGGCGGTGGAGGGCACCGGGAACACCCTCGCCGAGCTCTTCGCCGACCTGGAGACCCGCCACCCCGGCGTACAGGCCCGGATCGTGGACGAGGGCCAGCTGCGCCGCTTCGTCAACGTCTACCTCAACGACGAGGACGTCCGCTTCGTCGACGGCATCAACAGCAAGCTCACCGACGGCGACACCGTGACGATCCTGCCGGCCGTGGCCGGCGGCATGGCCTGATCCCGGTGCGCTACGACTCCCCGCTCGCCGCGGTGGGCAACACCCCTCTGGTGCGCCTGCCGCGGCTGTCGCCGTCCCAGGACGTGCGGATCTGGGCCAAGCTGGAGGACCGCAACCCCACCGGCTCGGTCAAGGACCGCCCCGCCCTGCACATGATCGAGCAGGCGGAGAAGGACGGCCGGCTCACCCCCGGCTGCACGATCCTGGAGCCCACCAGCGGCAACACCGGCATCTCCCTCGCCATGGCGGCCAAGCTCAAGGGCTACCGCATGGTCTGCGTGATGCCGGAGAACACCTCCCAGGAACGCCGCGAACTGCTCGCGATGTGGGGCGCGGAGATCATCCCCTCCCCGGCCGCGGGCGGCTCCAACACCGCCGTACGGGTCGCCAAGGGACTCGCCGCCGAGCACCCGGACTGGGTGATGCTCTACCAGTACGGCAACCCCGACAACGCGGGCGCCCACTACGCCACGACCGGCCCGGAGATCCTCGCCGACCTCCCCTCGGTCACCCACTTCGTCGCGGGCCTCGGCACCACCGGCACCCTCATGGGCGTCGGCCGCTACCTGCGCGAGCACAAGCCGGACGTGAGGATCGTCGCCGCCGAACCGCGCTACGACGACCTCGTCTACGGCCTGCGCAACCTCGACGAGGGCTTCGTCCCCGAGCTGTACGACGCCTCCGTCCTCACCACCCGTTTCTCGGTGGGCTCGGCCGACGCGGTCACCCGCACCCGTGAACTCCTCCAGCAGGAGGGCATCTTCGCGGGCGTCTCCACCGGCGCCGCGCTGCACGCCGCGATCGGTGTCGGCAACAAGGCGGTGAAGGCGGGGGAGTCCGCCGACATCGTGTTCGTGGTCGCCGACGGTGGCTGGAAGTACCTGTCGACCGGCGTCTACACGGCCGCGACGACGGAGGAAGCGATCGAGACCCTCCAGGGCCAGCTCTGGGCGTAGCCCTGTCCGGGACGGGCGGCCGGCTCCGGCCGCGGGCCCGTCCGCGGCGGGGCCCGCCCGGCGGGCGGCGGACACACGCGCCGCCGGTCCACGCCGCCGGGGCAGGTCCACCACGCCGACCCGGCGCCTCGCGGTCGCGGCACGGTCCGTCGCCGGACCTGCGTCAAGGCCGGCCGGGTGCGGGCTCGGGGGTGCGGGCTCAGGGCGCGTAGCCGCCGGCTGCGGCAGGAGGCTCAGGTCGCCAGGTGACGGACCTGGTCCCACAAGGCCGGGTCCACCACCCCGACCCGGCGCCGGAAGTCCCACACCGGCACCTCGCGCAGCTCGTCCGTCTCCAGGAAGCTCGCCCGGCCCTGGGCGTCGCCCACCGAACCCGGCGGCAGCGGGATCACCCCGGGCCGCTCGTCGTGGTAGCGGCTGGTGATCTTCGCGACGAGCGCCCGCCGCCCGTGCACCGCCAGCACCAGACAGGGCCGGTCCTTCGACCCGGGCCCGTCCTCGTAGGGCACGTTCGCCCACCAGATCTCGGCCGCCCTCGGCTTCGCCGCCGCGGTCCGCGGCCCCGGCCGGCCCGGCGGACGGCTCCGGCGCCCGGACGGCCGACGGCCCCGCCCCCACCCGTCGACGAGCGTGGCGACCAGCGCGAGAAGCACCACCGCCGCGAGCGCCAGCCACCAGGACGTGTCCATAGGACGACGTTACCGGCGCGCGAACCCGGCCGCGCGCCTTCTCGTAAGCCCCATACGCCCCTGGTCCAGCCGAACCGGTGACACCACAGGTGAGTTCGCCCACAACAGCCCTTGGCGGAGGAGCGACAGGGGGTTTTGCGCCTTACGCTCGACGGACCGCACGACCCCCGTCCCCTTTCTCCGAAAGTTCCCGCCAGCGGAGGTTTCTGCTTTATGAAGCTCACCGTCGTCGGCTGCTCGGGGTCGTTCCCGTCCGCGGAATCGGCCTGTTCGAGCTACCTCGTCGAGGCCGACGGCTTCCGGCTGCTTCTCGACATGGGCAACGGTGCCCTGGGCGAGCTGCAGCGCCACTGCGGTCTCTACGACCTCGACGCGATCTTCCTCAGCCATCTGCACGCCGACCACTGCATCGACATGTGCGCGTACTTCGTCGCGCGCTACTACCGCCATGACGGCGGCCGCTGCGACCCCATTCCGGTCTACGGCCCCGAAGGCACCGAGCACCGCCTCACCACGGCCTACGCCGACACCCCCACCGCCTCCTCGATGAGCGAGGTCTTCGACTTCCACACGGTCAAGCCGTCCACCTTCGACGTCGGCCCCTTCACCGTCCACACCGAACGGGTGGCACACCCCGTGGAGGCGTACGGCATCCGGGTCGAGCACGGTGGCCGGTCCCTGGCCTACTCCGGGGACACGGGAGTGACCCCGGCGCTGGACGAACTCGCCCGCGACAGTGACCTGTTCCTGTGCGAGGCCGCGTTCACGCACGGCAAGGAGAACATCCCCGACCTGCACCTCAACGGCCGCGAGGCGGGTGAGACCGCGGCCCGCGCCGGAGCCCGCCGCCTGGTCCTCACCCACATCCCCCCGTGGACCGACCCCCAGGTCAACCTCGCCGACGCCCGCGCCGTCTACGACGGTCCCGTGGACCTCGCGACGCCGAGAAAGGCGTACGAGATCTAGCCGCAGCGCATGCGCGAAGGCCCCGGTACCGCTGCGGTACCGGGGCCTTCGTCAGTCGCGGGGGCTCACGCCTTGGTGAGGTCCTCGACCTCCTCGTCGGGCTCGCGGCCCGGGGTGGGGATGTTCCACTTGACGATGGCGAAGCGGAAGACGACGTAGTAGACCGCGGCGAAGACCAGGCCGATCGGGATGATCATCCAGGGCTTGGTCGCCAGGTTCCAGTTGAGGAAGTAGTCGATCGCGCCCGCCGAGAAGCTGAAGCCGTGGTGCACGCCCAGGGCCCAGGTGACGGCCATGGACAGGGCGGTCAGCACCGCGTGGATGACGTACAGGGCCGGGGCGATGAACATGAACGCGAACTCGATGGGCTCGGTGATGCCGGTGACGAACGAGGTCAGTGCGAGCGAGATCATCATGCCGCCGACGGCCTTGCGGCGCTCGGGACGGGCGGTGTGCGTGATCGCGAGCGCGGCGGCCGGCAGGGCGAACATCATGATCGGGAAGAAGCCGGTCATGAACTGACCCGCGGTCGGGTCGCCGTGGAAGAAGCGGGGCAGGTCGCCGTGCCAGACGGCACCGGTGGAGTCCTTGAAGGAGCCGATCTCCTGCCAGGCCACGGTGTTGACGAACTGGTGCATGCCGACCGGGAGCAGCGCGCGGTTGATCGCGCCGAAGATGCCCGCGCCGACCGCGCCGAGACCGGTCATCCACTCGCCGAAGTTGGTGATGACGTCACCGATCGGCTCCCAGACCAGACCGAAGACGACACCGACGGCGGTGCCGATGAAGGCCATCAGGATCGGGACCAGACGGCGGCCGTTGAAGAAGCCCAGCCAGTCGGGGAGCTTGGTGCGGTGGAACCGCTGCCAGACGACGGCGGCTATGAGGCCCATGATGATGCCGCCGAAGACCTTGGGGTCGTTGTAGGTGGCGGCCACGTCGGCGCCGTCCTGGACCTTGGCCTCGGTGATGGGGAACGCGGTGAGGACGTTCTTGTAGACGAGGAAGCCCACCAGCGCGGCGAGCGCGGTGGAGCCGTCGGCCTTCTTGGCGAAGCCGATGGCGATGCCGACACAGAACAGCAGCGGCAGGTTGGCGAAGACGGCGTCACCGGCGGTGGCGAACACGTCGGCCACCTTGCCCCAGCCGAGGCCGTCCGCGCCGAAGACGTCGGGCTGTCCCAGACGCAGCAGAATGCCGGCCGCCGGCAGGACGGCGATGGGCAGCTGGAGGCTGCGGCCGATCTTCTGCAGGCCCTGGAACAGGCCGGATCCCCACTTCTTCGTGGGGGCCGCCGATGCGGTGGCGGTGCTCATAGACTTCCTCCATCGGGTGGTGGTCTACACCACTCAGTGGTGTAGACCTGTTGTAGCACGGTGAAGGCCGTATAAGGAACCCGCGAATTCCGCAACCGGAGCGCTACCTTCAGTGGTCCTCCTTTGACATGACAAAGGGCCCTCGGACCAGTGGTCCAAGGGCCCTGAAACGGGGCGAACTCCCGTGCCGCGTCAGGCTTTCGTGACGTCCTCGCGCTCCTCGTCCGGCTCCCGTCCCGGCGTCTTCAGATCGAACTTCGTGATCGCGAACCGGAAGATCGCGTAATAGACGACCGCGAAGCACAGCCCGATCGGGATGATCGCCCACGGTTTCGTCGCCAGGTTCCAGTTGATGATGTAGTCGATGAGGCCGGCGGAGAAGCTGAACCCGTCGTGCACCCCCAGCCCCCAGGTCACCGCCATCGACACACCCGTCAGCACCGCGTGCACCGCGTACAGCAGCGGCGCGATGAACAGGAACGAGTACTCGATCGGCTCGGTGATGCCGGTGACGAACGACGTGAGCGCGACGGACAGCATCAGACCGCCGACCTCCTTGCGGCGGTGCGGCTTCGCGCAGTGCGTGATCGCCAGCGCCGCGGCCGGCAGCGCGAACATCATGATCGGGAAGAAGCCCGAGGTGAACTGACCCGCGTTCGGGTCGCCCGCCAGGAACATGTTGATGTCACCGTGCACCTCGGTCCCGTCCGGCTTGGTGTACGTGCCGAACTGGAACCAGATGGGCACGTTCAGGAACTGGTGCAGCCCGATCACCAGCAGCGCCCGGTTCGCGAGACCGAACACGCCCGCGCCCCACGCGCCCGCGTCGCTCAGCCAGTCGCTGAAGCTCTCCAGCGCGTCACCGATCGGCGGCCACACCCACAGGCACAGCGCCGCGAACACGATCGCGACGAACGCCATGATGATCGGCACCAGGCGGCGGCCGTTGAAGAAGCCGAGCCAGTCCACCAGCTTCGTCCGGTGGTAGCGCGCCCAGAAGAACGCCGCCAGCAGGCCCATCACGATCCCGCCGAAGACACCCGGGTTCTGGTACGTGAAGGCGGAGACCGAGGTGTCCGTCGCCTGGCAGCCGATGCCCGCGACCGCCTTCGCCCCGTCGACGCAGTCCTCCGGGAACTGCCGCAGCACCGCGTAGTAGACGAGGAACCCCGCCACCGCCGCCAGCGCGGTGGAACCGTCCGACTTCTTCGCCATGCCGATCGCCACACCGACGCAGAACAGCAGCGGCAGTCCCAGCGTGCTGTCCAGCAGCGCCCCGCCCGCGCCCGCCATCACCTTGGCGACGTTCGTCCAGCCGAGGCCGTCGTCGCCGAACACGTCCGGCTGGCCGAGCCGGTTCAGGATGCCCGCGGCCGGCAGGACGGCGATGGGCAGCTGAAGACTGCGGCCCATCTTCTGCAACCCCTGGAACAGGGCGTTCCAGCGGGCGCGCCCGGGACTTACGGCGGTGCTGTCGGCACTCATGGACGCCCCTCGGTAATGTGGTGTAGACCAGTCGGCGGACGGTTCGCCGACGGTCATGACGTCATCGCGTCGACGTGAACGCCATCATTCGTGACGTACGGCATGACCGCTCGCGAAGATGGGCCAACTGTGGGTTACTGCGACAAAGCGGTCGCAACAGGTCTGATCAGGGAGAAGCAACATGGCCAGCAAGGCTGAGAAGATCGTCGCCGGGCTCGGTGGCCTCGACAACATCGAAGAGGTCGAAGGCTGCATCACGCGCCTCCGCGTCGAGGTCAAGGACGCCTCGACCGTCGACGACAGCGCCCTGAAGGCGGCCGGCGCCCACGGCGTCGTCAAGATGGGCACCGCCATCCAGGTCGTCATCGGCACCGACGCCGACCCCATCGCGGCCGACATCGAAGACATGATGTGAGACCCGCTCAGGCGGCCTGAACAGGCTTGAGCCCGCGAGGGTTCCGGGTTCCGAGGGGCTCCTTCCCGCAGGGGGAGGGGCCCCTTCCGTCACGGGGCGCGGCCCCCCGCGCCACTGCCACTAGGCTCAGGCCCATGTCTCGCATCGACGGCCGAACCCCCGAACAGCTCCGCCCCGTCACCATCGAACGCGGCTGGAGCAAGCACGCCGAGGGCTCCGTCCTCGTCTCCTTCGGTGACACGAAGGTCTTCTGCACCGCCTCGGTCACCGAAGGCGTCCCCCGCTGGCGCAAGGGCAGCGGCGAAGGCTGGGTCACCGCCGAGTACTCCATGCTGCCCCGCTCCACCAACACCCGCGGCGACCGCGAGTCCGTCCGCGGCAAGATCGGCGGACGCACCCACGAGATCTCCCGCCTCATCGGCCGCAGCCTGCGCGCCGTCATCGACTACAAGGCGCTCGGCGAGAACACCATCGTCCTCGACTGCGACGTCCTCCAGGCCGACGGCGGCACCCGCACCGCCGCCATCACCGGCGCCTACGTCGCCCTCGCCGACGCCGTCGCCTGGGCCCAGGGCAGGAAGCTCATCAAGGCCGGCCGCCGCCCCCTGACCGACACCGTCGGCGCCGTCTCCGTCGGCATCGTCGGCGGCGTCCCCCTCCTCGACCTCTGCTACGAGGAGGACGTGCGCGCCGAGACCGACATGAACGTCGTCTGCACCGGCGACGGCCGCTTCGTCGAGATCCAGGGCACCGCCGAGGCCGAGCCCTTCGCCCGTGACGAGCTCAACTCCCTTCTGGACCTGGCCGTCGCGGGCTGCGCCGAACTCACTGTCCTCCAGCGCAAGGCCCTTGATACCGTCCTCGAAAAGTAAAGGGCGCACCAAGAAAAGGCGGCCGGAAGGGCAACCCGGCCGCCTTCGCTCGCGTCAGTACGGGTACGGGCGTACGGCACACCACCGTGCGCCCGGCCAGTACACGGGGGCCCTTGGGGCTGAAACAAGGGAGGGACCATCACCATGGCCGAGAGCCGACGCCGCCGAGGTACCGCCATCGCCGCAGCGATGGTGGCCGTCGGACTGACGGTGGGACTCACGACCGGCTGCGACGCCGTCAACAAGGCCCTGGACTGCGTCCAGACGGCCGAGGCCATCGCCGACAGCGTGGTCGACCTCCAGCAGGCGGTGGAGAACGCCTCCAACGACCCCACGCAGATCGACGAGGCGCTCACCTCCATCGACCAGAACCTCGACGACATCGGCGACAAGACCGACAACGCCGACGTCAACCAGGCCGTCGAGGACCTCAACAAGGCCGTGGACAACGTCCGTACGGCCGTCGACAACGGTGACGAGACGCCCGACCTCAGCCCCATCACGGACGCGGCCGGCGAACTGACGAAGGTCTGCACCTCGTAACCGGCCCGCCGGTGGCCCAGGGATACTGACGGGCATGACCCGCCTGATCCTCGCCACCCGCAACGCCGGAAAGATCACCGAACTCCGCGCGATCCTCGCCGACGCAGGACTGCCCCACGACCTCGTCGGCGCGGACGCCTACCCGGAGATTCCCGACGTCAAGGAAACCGGGGTGACGTTCGCCGAGAACGCTCTCCTCAAGGCCCACGCCCTGGCGCAGGCCACCGGCCTCCCGGCCGTCGCCGACGACTCCGGCCTCTGCGTCGACGTCCTCAACGGCGCCCCCGGCATCTTCTCCGCCCGCTGGGCCGGCCGCCACGGCGACGACCGGGCCAACCTCGACCTGCTCCTGGCCCAGCTCTCCGACATCGCCGACGAACACCGCGCCGCCCACTTCGCCTGCGCTGCGGCCCTGGCCCTCCCGGACGGCACGGAACGCGTCGTCGAGGGCCGCCTCCTCGGCACGCTCCGCCACACCCCGTCCGGCACGAACGGCTTCGGCTACGACCCGATCCTCCAGCCGGAGAACGAGACCCGTACCTGCGCGGAACTCACCCCGGCGGAAAAGAACGCGATCAGCCACCGGGGCAAGGCGTTCCGGGGACTGGTACCGGTGGTACGGGAGCTGCTCGGCTGAGAAGGCCGAGGCAAAGGTGCGGCCGGAGGGACTCGAACCCTCACGGGAGTTACCCCACTGGGACCTAAACCCAGCGTGACTGCCAATTCCACCACGGCCGCCGGACACTGCCCGGCCATGCTACCGGCCGCCATGGTCACCACAGCCACCGATATTCTGCCGATCACACGTGAAGCCTCCCGGGATTGGACCTCGGTCCGCCCAGGAGGCTTTTCCATGACCGCAGACCGCTCGCAAGAGCTCATCGTCCGTGCGGTTCTGGCGACGGGCCGCCGAGGAGGTCGCGCCGGGTGGGTGGAACGAGGAGCGCAGGCCGGTGCCGGGGGAGCCCGGCCTGGCTCCCGATGTGTGGATCTCGTTCGGATACCGGGGACAGGGGCGGAGCTAGATGCCCAGGTCCTTGATGATCTTCGCTACGTGGCCCGTCGCGCGGACGTTGTAGAGGGCGCGTTCGACCTTGCCCTCCTCGTCCACGACGATCGTGGAGCGGATGACGCCCATGTAGGTCTTGCCGTAGTTCTTCTTCTCGCCGTAGGCGCCGTACGCCTCGGTGACCGTCTTCTCGGGGTCCGCGAGGAGGGTGATCCCCAGGTTCTCCTTCTCGCGGAACTTCGCCAGCTTCTCGGGCTGGTCGGGGGAGATGCCGATGACGTCGTAGCCGGCGCCGGTCAGCAGTTCCAGGTTGTCCGTGAAGTCGCAGGCCTGCTTCGTGCAGCCGGGTGTCAGGGCGGCCGGGTAGAAGTAGACGATGACCTTGCGGCCCTTGTGGTCCGACAGGGAGACGTCCGAACCGTCGGCGTCGGGGAGGGTGAAGGCGGGGGCTACGTCCCCGGTCTGGAGTCGCTCGCTCATCCGGCAAGCCTAACCGGGGGTCCTGACCGTGCAGTCGCGCGGTGAACTGACAGACTGTCCAGAACAGTGCAGAACCCCACTTCCCGGAGGCCCCACCGTGGCGGACACGTCGGACACCAGAAACCCGGCGCAGATCGAGGCGGACATCAGGCGCCGCCGCGAGACCCTGGCCGAGACGCTCGACGAGATCGGGGTGCGGGTGCATCCGAAGACGATCGTCGGCGACGCCAAGGCGAAGGTCGTCTCGAACATCGACCACACCCTCGGCCGTGCCTATGTCGGCGTCAACCAGGCCGTCAGCCAGGTCAGGGCGCAGTTCGTCGACGAGGAGGGCTCGCCCCGGCTGGAGCGGATCGTGCCCGTCGCGCTCGTCGCCGTGGGCCTGGTCGGGCTGCTGGCCTTCGGTGCCCGGCGCCGCAAGGACTGACCCGGACGCGTACGGAATCCCGTCAGACAGGTAGGTTCTCAGCCGTGAGCGCCAACACGAACGAGCCCAGCACCCAGCACGACAAGCTGCCCATCCGGATGTTGCACGACCGCGTCCTCGTGCGGCAGGACGCCGGTGAGGGCGAGCGGCGTTCCGGGGGTGGCATCCTCATTCCCGCGACCGCGGCCGTCGGCCGGCGTCTGGCGTGGGCCGATGTCGTCGCGGTGGGGCAGAACGTCCGGACCGTCGAGCCGGGGGACCGGGTGCTGTACGACCCGGAGGACCGTGCCGAGGTGGAGGTGCGGGGCGTGGCCTATGTGCTCATGCGCGAGCGTGACCTGCACGCCGTGGCGGCCGACCGGTTCGAGGGGTCCGAGGACTCGACCGGGCTGTACCTCTGAATCAAGGGTTCCGAAGGGCTGGTGACCATCGTCACCAGCCCTTTTTGCTGTGCCTTTGCTACTTTTGAAGGGTCAGCCCGACGAGACGCGCCGTACCGGGCCGCATGACAAGACGACGCACCCCGTACCGGAAGTCCTGTCTCGGAGGTGCCTGTCATGGCCTGGGTTCTGCTCGTCGTCGCCGGTCTGCTCGAAGTGGGCTGGTCGATCGGGATGAAGTACACCGACGGATTCACCCGCCCCCTGCCCAGCGTGCTCACGGGCGCCGGGATCGTCGCCAGCATGCTGCTGCTGTCGCACGCCGCGAAGACTCTCCCCATCGGTACCGCCTACGGCGTGTGGGTGGGGATCGGTGCGGCCGGTGCGGCGGTGCTCGGCATGGTGGTGCTCGGGGAGCCGGCCACCGCCGCCCGGATCTTCTTCGTCTGTCTGCTGCTGGTCGCCGTGGTCGGGCTCAAGGCGACCAGCGGTCACTGAGACGCCGGGTCACCCGAGCCCCGGCAGGCCTCCGCCCGCCGAGGTGTCGCCGGTCGTCGTCTCCCCTGTGGTGCCACCGGTCGTCGTCTCGCCGGTGGTGCCACCGGTCGTGGTGTCGCCGGTGGTCCCGCCCGTCGTCGTGTCGCCGGTCGTCCCGCCGGTGGTGGTGTCCCCGGTGGTCCCGCCGTCGGTCGTGGTGCCGGTGGTGCCGCCGTCGGTCGGGGCACCGGTGGTGGCGCCGTCCGTCGGTTCGCCCGTGGTGCCGCCGTCGTCCTGGCCCGCCGTGTCGCTCGGGGGCCGGGTGGAGGGCTCCACGGGCGGCGTGTAGACCTGGTCGGCGCCGTCCTGGAGCTCCAGGTCGAACTCGGTGGCGGGCTTGCCCTTCAGCGCGGTCTTGGTGAACTGGGCCCAGATGTCCGTGGGCGCGCCGCCGCCGTTGACGCGGGGCAGGCCCATCGCGCCGTACAGGGACTCGTGGGTGGCGGTCTCCGGGTCCTGGCCCATGACCGCGACGACGGTCGCGAGATCCGGGGTGTAGCCGGCGAACCAGGCGGCCTGGTCCTCCTCGGCGGTGCCGGTCTTGCCCGCGGCGGGGCGGCCCGCGGCCTGGGCGGCGGTGGCGGTGCCGTTGTCGACGACGCTCTGCAGGATCGAGGTCGTGGTGTCGGCGGCCTCGCGGGGGACGGCCTGGGACATCTTGCGTTCCGGCAGTTCCACGACGTCCGTGCCGTCCTTGGTGATGGACTTGATCATCGTGTACGTGCCGTGCTTGCCGTGGTTGGCGAGCGTGGCGTACGCCTCCGCCATGTCGAGGACGCTGGCCCGGGCGACACCGAGGGCGATGGACGGGGTGCCGGTCAACTCCGGGGTGTCGGAGGGCAGTCCGAGGTCGATCGCGGTCTGCTTGACCTTGTCGGAGCCGACGTCGACGGCCATCTGCGCGTACACGGAGTTGACGGACTTCTCGGTGGCGGTGCGCACGGTGATGTTCCCGTAGGACACGTCGTCCTCGTTGGCGGGCGCGTAGCTGCCGCTCCAGCCCTGCACGGGGCGCTTGTTGGTGCCGTCGTAGACCGTGTTCGGGGTGATGGTCTGCCCGCTCTGGGTGGTGGAGTCGTTGTCGAGGGCCGAGGTGAACACGAACGGCTTGAAGGTGGAGCCGACCTGGAAGTCCCGGCGGGTGGCGTTGTTCGTGTACTGCTTGACGTAGTCGATGCCGCCGTACATCGCCACGACCTCACCGGTCTTGGGGTCGACGGAGGCGCCGCCCGCGCGGACGTAGGTGTCGACCTTGCGGTTCTTCTTGTCGAGCTTGTCCATCAACTGGTCGTTGACGGCGTCGACGAACGCGTCCTGCCGCTTCTTCTGGAGGGTGGTGGTGATGCGGTAGCCGCCGGCGTCCAGCTCCTCCGCGGTGAGGATCTTGTTGTCGGTGAGGTAGTCCTTGATGGCGGTGACGATGTAGCCGCGCTGCCCGGACATGCCGGTGGAGACGGTGGCCTCCTTCGGCGTCGGGAACTTCAGCCCGGTGCGCTCGGCCTGGCTGAGCCAGCCCTCCTTGACCATGCCGTCCAGGACGTAGTTCCAACGGGCCTGGGCCGCCGCCTTGTTCTCGGGGTGCGCGATGACGTCGTACTCGCTCGGCGCGTTGAGCAGGGCGGCGAGGTAGGCGCCCTTGGCCGGGTCGAGGTCGGTGGCGTCGACGCCGTAGTAGGCCTGGGCGGCGGCCTGGATGCCGTAGGCGTTGCGGCCGAAGTAGCTGGTGTTGAGGTAGCCCTCCAGGATCTGGTCCTTGGACTCCGTGCGGTCCAGCTTGATCGAGATGAAGAACTCCTTCACCTTGCGGCTGACGGTCTGTTCCTGCGCGAGGTAGTAGTTCTTGACGTACTGCTGGGTGATCGTGGAGCCGGACTGCTTGCCCTTGCCGGTGGCGGTGTTCCAGCCCGCGCGCAGCATCGCCTTCGGGTCGATCGCCGACTCGGAGTAGAAGTCGCGGTCCTCGGCGGCCAGTACGGCGTGCTGGGCGTTCTTGGAGATCTGCGCGAGGGTGACGTTCTCCCGGTTGACGTCGCCGTCGCGGGCGAGCTGGCTGCCGTCCGCGTACAGGTAGACGTTGGACTGCTTGGTGGCGAGCGCGTTGGCCGGCGGGATCTTGACCAGGGAGTAGCCGAGGAAGAACAGGCCGATCAGCAGCAGTATCCCGACGACGAACGTGCCGAGGACCATGCGCCAGGTGGGGAGCAGGCGCCGCCAGCCGGTCCGCTTGGGCCGCCCCGGCTTCTTGCCGCCGCCTTCGGGTTCTCTGGGCTCCCAGCCCTCGGTCGGCTGCTGTGGCTGCGGCTCGTCGCTCATGTCGTGCACGGACTCCTGTTGCGTGTCTGCTCTGCGCCTGTTGTACGCCGTACGTTCGTGTACGTCCTCGTACGCCTTCTGCGCCCCCTGTTGAAGACTCTCGCACCATGCGTTCCGTTCCGGTTCACGGCGCGCTTCCCGGCCCGAAAATGCGTGGCGTACGTCACCACCTGCGGACTAGGCTCCTGCGCTTCGGTGTCCGGAGCGGGTCGGGTCGTGGTGGAGGGCTGTGGATGTGGGCTCGGGGCGGTTGTACGCGGCCGTCGCCTTGGGTGGCTTCAGGCGGTTCGCAACATATCGGGTGGCGACGGCGGCGGGGGTGTTCACCAACACCGCCTTCGGCGTGATCCTCGTCTACACCTATCTGGCGCTGTGGGACGAGCGGCCTCATCTCGGCGGCTACGACCAGGCGCAGGCGGTGACTTATGTATGGCTCGGCCAGTGTCTGTACGCGACGCTCGCCATCCAGGGCGGCGGAGCGGAGAAGGAGTTGATGGACCGGATCCGCACGGGTGAGGTCGCGGTCGATCTCTACCGTCCGGTGGATCTCCAACTGTGGTGGCTGGCGACCGACTTGGGCCGGTCCCTGTTCCAGTTGCTGGGGCGCGGTCTGGTGCCCTTCGCGTTCGGCGCGCTGTTCTTCCCGATGGCGCTGCCGACGGACGTGACGACGTGGGCGGCCTGCGCGGTGACGCTGCTGCTGGCGATGGTGGTGGGCTTCGCGATCCGCTATCTGGCGGCGCTGACCACGTTCTGGCTGATGGACGGCATGGGCGTGCAGCAGGCGATCATGATCACGGGGGTGTTCTTCTCCGGGATAGTGCTCCCGCTGAACGTCTTCCCGGGTGCTTTCGGCGAGATCGTGCGGGCGCTGCCGTGGGCGGCGCTGATCCAGATGCCGGCGGACGTGCTGATGGGGGAGACGGACCCGGTGGCGGCCTTCGCCTTCCAGGCCGGGTGGGCCGTCGTCCTGCTGGCGGCGGGGCGGACGCTCCAGTCGGCGGCGACGCGCCGGGTGGTGGTCCAGGGTGGGTGAGGCACTGCGGGCCTACCGGCTGATCGCCGGGATGTGGGTGCGGTCCGGCCTGACGTACCGGACCTCCTTCCTGATCACGACGTTCGGGAATCTGACGATGACCTTCATGGACTTCGTCGGCATCCTGCTGATGTTCTCCCAGGTCGACTCGCTCGGCGGCTGGTCGCTGCCCGAAGTGGCCTTCCTGTACGGGCTGTCGGTGACCTCGTTCGGGATCGCCGACCTGCTGATGGGCTCCATGGACGTGCTGGGCGCCCGGATCCGCGACGGCTCCTTCGACCTGCTGCTGGTGCGGCCCGCGCCGGTCCTCGCGCAGATCGGCGCCGACCGGTTCGCGCTGCGCCGCCTCGGCCGGATCGTCCAGGGCGGCGCGGTGCTGGGCTGGTCGCTGACGGCGGTCGACGTCGACTGGAGCGCGGCCAAGGTGCTGCTGCTGCCGGTGATGGTGCTCAGCGGCGCGGCGATCTTCACGGCGGTGTTCGTGGCGGGCGCGGCCTTCCAGATCCTCGCCCAGGACGCCGCCGAGGTGCAGAACGCCTTCACCTACGGCGGCACGACCCTGCTCCAGTACCCGCCGAGCGTGTTCGGCAAGGACCTGGTGCGCGGGGTGACGTTCGTGCTGCCGCTCGCCTTCGTCAACTGGGTGCCCGCCTGCTACGTGCTGGGGCGGCCGTACCCGCTGGGGCTGCCGGGTGCGGCGGCCTTCGCGTCCCCGCTGGTCGCGGCGGTGTGCTGCGCCCTCGCCGGACTGGCCTGGCGGACCGGTCTCAAGTCGTATCGCAGCACAGGGAGTTGACGTGGGTTCTCAGGACGTGTTCATCGAGCTGGACGGGGTCGAGAAGGTCTTCCGGGTGCGCAAGAAGGCCGGGTTCCTCAAACGGGAGGTGAAGGAGGTGCGGGCGGTCGACTCGCTCTCCTTCTCCGTGGCGCGCGGCGAGATGGTCGGGTACATCGGGCCCAACGGCGCCGGGAAGTCGACCACGATCAAGATGCTCACGGGCATCCTCACCCCGAGCGCGGGCCGACTGCGGGTGGCGGGCATCGACCCGTCCCGTGAACGCACCCGTCTCGCGCACCGCATCGGGGTCGTGTTCGGACAGCGCACCACCCTGTGGTGGGACCTGCCGCTGATCGACTCGTACAAGCTGATGCACCGCATGTACCGCATCCCGGACGCCCGTTACCGCGACAACCTCGACCGGCTCGTCCAACTCCTCGGTCTCGCAGACCTGTTGGACGTGCCGGTGCGGCAGCTCTCGCTGGGGCAGCGGATGCGCGGGGACATCGCCGCCGCGCTGCTGCACGACCCGGAGGTGCTCTACCTGGACGAGCCGACGATCGGCCTCGACGTCGTCTCCAAGGCCAAGGTGCGGGAGTTCCTGCGGGAGGTGAACGAGGACCGCGGCACGACCGTCCTGCTCACCACCCACGACCTCCAGGACATCGAGCAGCTCTGCTCCCGCGTCATGGTCATCGACCACGGCCGTCTGATGTACGACGGTCCCCTCGCCGGGCTGCACGAGGCGGGCGAGAGCGAGCGGACCCTGGTGGTGGACCTGGAGCGGGAGTTGCCGCCCATCGAGGCGGGTCCGGCGGCCCGCGTGGTGAAGGTGGAGGGTCCCCGGCAGTGGCTGGCGTTCCCGGCGGGCGAGTCGGCGGCGCCCCTGGTCGCGCGGATCGCGGCGGAGTACCCGCTGGTGGACCTCTCGGTGCGGGAACCGGACATCGAGGCGGTGATCGCGGAAATGTACGCGGGACGGGCCACCGCATAGTGCCGGGCCCCGGGACCTCGTAGGCTGGCCGTATGACGGGTGATGCTCCGGAGCTGCGCGCCTCCGACGCCGATCGGGAACGAGTCGCCGAGGTCCTGCGGGACGCCCTCGCCGAGGGGCGCCTGGACATGGAGGAGTTCGAGGAGCGGCTGGAGGCGACGTACAAGGCGCGCACGTACGGCGAGCTGACGCCGATCACCCGTGACCTGCCTGCCGGTCCCCTGGTGAACCTGGTCAAGGAGCCCGCGCCCGAGGGGAGTTGGGCGAGCCGTGTCACCGGGGGCGAGGGCTCGTCGAGCTGGGCGGTGGCCGTGCTGTCCGGGTTCCAGCGCCGGGGCCGCTGGACCGTGCCCAAGCGGTTCAACTGCGTCGCGTTCTGGGGCGGTGGCGAGATCGACCTGCGCGAGGCGAACTTCGCGGACGGCGAGGTCGAGATCAACTGTGTGGCGATCATGGGCGGGGTGAACATCATCGTGCCGCAGGGCGTCGACGTCGTCGTCCGCGGGATCGGCGTGATGGGCGGCTTCGACCACCGCGAGGAGGGCGTGCCGGGCGAGGCCGGGGCCCCGCGGGTGGTCGTCACCGGGTTCGCGTTCTGGGGCGGTGTCGGGGTCGAGCGCAAGCTGACCCGGACCCAGCGGCTGGAGCTGAAGGAGCAGCGCCGCCAGGACAAGCTGGAGCGCAAGCAGTCGATGCGGGAGCTTCAGCAGTCGTTCCACTCGGACGTCAGGGACGCCCACCGCAGACTCGTGGACGGCCACCGGGACCTGGAGCGGGAGCGGCGCGACCGCCGCCGCGACGACAGGGACCGGCGCGATCACCACGACGATCACTGAGGCGATCACGGGGGTGTGACCGCCGGTGACGGCTTCCGGGCCGGTCGCCCGGACAGCGGCCCGGACAGCGGCCCGGACAGGGGCCCGGATTGCGGCCTGGACGGCGGCGAGGTCCCGGTCGCTCAGAGTTCGGCGGGTGCCGAGCCCTTCAGCTCCTCCAGGTCGAAGACCTCCGCCATCCGCGCGTACCCCTTGTCGCTGGGGTGCAGATGGTCCCCGGAGTCGTAGTCGGAGCGGAACCGGCGCGGGTCGTAGGGGTCGCGCACGGCCTCGTCGAAGTCGACGACCCCGTCGAAGACCCGGCCGGCGCGGATCTCCGCGTTGATCGACCGCCGGACCTCCTCGCGCGGGCCGGTGTAGCCGCGGTGCCCCTTGAACGGCATGAGGGTGGCGCCGACGACCTTGATGCCGCGGGCGTGCGCCCGGTCCACCAGGGAGCGCAGCCCGTCGAGGATCCGGCCGGGGTCGGTGTCCGGGTCGGTGGGGTCCTGGTTGCGCAGGATGTCGTTGACGCCGAGGTCGACGACGACGACCTTGACGTTCGGCCGGCCGAGCACGTCCCGCTCGAAGCGGCCGAGCCCGCTCTGGCTCTCCGCGGGCCGCCCCAGCCCGTCGGTGAGCAGCCGGTTGCCGCTGATGCCCTCGTTGACGACGCTGTAGCGCGGCACGTCCCGCCCCGCCGCGACCGCCGTGCGCAGCCGCTCGGACAGCACGTCCGGCCAGCGCCGGTTGGCGCCCTCGGTGGAGGTGACCCCGTCGGTCAGGGAGTCCCCGATGACGACGACCGTCCCGTCCGACTCCTTGCTCAGCACGTCCACCGCGGTCAGATAGCGCCAGTACGAGGTCTGCTCGGTGTACGCCGTCCCCGTCACGTCCTCGGTGACGTCACCGACGGCGGCGTACGAGATCTGGCGGGCGTGCGGATGGTAGGTGACCGGCCCGGACCGGGTGGGCGAGTACGTGGTGACCAGCACGTCGCTGCCGTGCGCGACGGCGATCTGGACGGCGTCGCTCACGGCCTGCTCACCGGGCGGGATCACCACGCCGGTGCTGCCGCCGAAGGTCAGCCGGCGCATGGTCCCGCCGAGGGCGGCGGCGGTGCCGTCCGCGGCGGCGAGCGCGATCGACGCGTGGGTGACGGTCAGGGCCGACTGGCCGTACAGATTGGACAGCGTGATGCGGGCACTCGTACCGCCGACCGAGGTGTGCACGACGTTGCGGACCGAACGGCCGCCGAGCCCTTCCGTCTCGGTGCCGGGCTCGCCGCCGACCGGGGAGGCCGACCAGGAGCCGACCCAGGTGCCGGTGGAGGCGGGGGCGGCGTTGCGGGGCGCGGAGCCGCGGTTGACGTGGCGGTCCCCGCCGGTGGAGACGGCGGTTCCGTCGTCGGCGGCGACACCGGCGTATATGGCGGCGGAAAGGGCCACGATCAGGGCGATGATCGCGGAAAGCAGGGCATAACCACTTCTTCTGGTCATGCGGTGCTGTCTCCTCGGGAGGGATGGGAGCCCGAGGCTCCGGTGTGATCACCTCATGATGCGCCATGGGGTGACGGACGCGCGCAGGGGGTTGACGGTGCCCCCTGTTGGATGACGCCGGGAACTCTTGTTCCGTTCCAGGAGTCGGTCATGTGGGGACGATGTGCACGCGATCGTGATCGAGGGATCGAGGGATCGAGGGATCGAGTGATCGTGGGCGAGGAACGAACCGTGATCGGGCGATCGCGTGCGGAGGGGTCGCGCACGGAGGAAAGTCAACGGGTGGAGTGAATGGAACGCACGAATCCGGAGGAAGCGGAAGTGTCCGACGCGGAGCAGCATGCCCGGCCGCGCGGCCCCGTGAACCGCTCGATGAACACGTTCAGCGCCGCGGACGAGGAGAAACAGCGCGGCGTGCGCCGGATGAAGCTCACGGCGACCGGCCTGCTCCTGTTCGTGGCGCTGGTCTACGCCCTCGCGAAGTGGGCCGAGAGCGCGGGCGCCGGAGCGTGGGCGGACTACGTCGCCGCGGCGGCCGAGGCCGGCATGGTGGGCGCGCTGGCGGACTGGTTCGCGGTGACGGCCCTGTTCCGCCGCCCCCTGGGCCTGCCCATCCCGCACACCGCGATCATCCCGACCAAGAAGGACCAGCTCGGCGTCTCGCTCGGCGAGTTCGTCGGCGAGAACTTCCTCTCCGAGGACGTCGTCCGAGCCCGGCTGCGCGCCGTCGGCATCGGCAGCCGCCTGGGCGCCTGGCTGGCCGAGCCCGAGCACGCCGACCGGGTGACCGCCGAGCTCTCCGCCGCCCTGCGCGGCGCCCTGACCGTGCTGCGCGACTCCGACGTCCAGGCGGTGGTCGGCGAGGCGATCACCCGGCGGGCCGACGCGCAGGAGATCGGCCCGGGCATCGGCAAGATGCTGGAGAAGGTCGTCGCGGACGGCGGCCACCGCCGGGTCGTCGACCTGGTGGTGACCCGGGCCCACGACTGGCTGGTCCTCCACGACGAGCAGGTCATGGACGCCGTCCAGGGCGGCGCCCCCGGCTGGACCCCGCGCTTCGTCGACAAGAAGGTCGGCGAACGCGTCTACAAGGAGCTGCTGCGCTTCGTCACCGAGATGCGTGACATGCCCTCGCACCCCGCGCGAGGCGCCCTGGACCGGTTCCTGACCGACTTCGCCTCCGACCTCCAGTCCGACACGGACACCAGGGCACGGATCGAGCGGCTCAAGGGCGAGGTGCTGGGCCGCGGCGAGGTCCAGGACCTCATCGCCTCCGCCTGGACGGCCGTCCGCTCGATGATCGTCTCGGCCGCCGAGGACGAACGCAGCGAGCTGCGCCTGCGCGTGCGGGCCTCCCTGCTCTCCCTCGGCGCCCGCATGGCCGTCGAACCCCGCCTCCAGGCGAAGGTCGACGGCTGGGTCGAGGGCGCGGCGGTCTACGTCGTCACCACCTACCGCAAGGAGATCACCTCCCTGATCACGGACACGGTCGCCGGCTGGGACGCCGAGCACACCACCCGCAAGATCGAGGCGAACATCGGCCGCGACCTCCAGTTCATCCGCATCAACGGCACGGTGGTGGGATCACTGGCGGGGCTGCTGATCTTCGCGGTGTCACGGGCGGTGGGGGCGTAGCGCCTGGACGCGCGTAGGGGGCGGGGACGGGCGGTCCGGGCGGTGGCGGCCCCGGTGGCGGGTGGAGCGGCGGTGGCCCGGGGCGGCGGGAGTGGCGGGACGGCCCGGAGCGGCGGGAGTGGCGGGCGTGGCGGCCCGGGACGGTGGGCGTGGCGGTGGCGGCCCGGGGTACCCGGTGCCGGGTCCCGCTCGACGAGGAGGGGCCCATGGCCGCCAACACCACCACCGACCAGGCCGCGACCGGCCGCACGATCACCACGAACATCCCCGCCCGCCTGGACCGGCTCCCCTGGTCGCGCTGGCACTGGACCGTCGTCATCGGACTCGGCACCGTGTGGATCCTCGACGGCCTGGAGGTCACCGTCGTCGGCAACATCGCCGGCCGGCTCTCCGAGCCCGGCAGCGGACTGCCGATCACCTCGGGCCAGATCACCGGCATGGCGGCGGCCCTGTACGTGGCCGGAGCGTGCGTCGGGGCCCTGTTCTGGGGCCGGCTGACCGACCGCTGGGGCCGCAAACGCCTCTTCATGATCACGCTGGTGGTGTACCTGGCGGCGACGGCCCTGACCGCCGTGTCCTTCTCCACCTGGTGGTTCTTCGCCTTCCGGTTCCTGACGGGGTTCGGGATCGGCGGCGAGTACGCGGCGATCAACTCCGCCGTCGACGAGCTCATCCCCGCCCGGTACCGGGGCCGGGTCGACCTGATGATCAACGGCAGCTTCTGGCTGGGCGCGGTCTTCGGCTCGCTGCTGGCGATCGTCGCCCTCGACACCGCCGTCCTCCCCAAGGACGTGGGCTGGCGCCTGACGTTCGCGCTCGGCGCGGTCCTGGCCCTGGTGATCCTCCTCGTACGGCGGCACGTCCCGGAGAGCCCCAGGTGGCTGCTGATCCACGGACGTGAGGACGAGGCCGAGCGGATCGTCGGATCCATCGAGGAGAAGGTGGAGGCGGAGAGCGGGCAGCCACTCGCGGAGCCGCACGGCGACCTCACCATCCACCAGCGGCGCGGCGTCGCCTTCACGGAGATCGCCCGGACGGTGTTCTCCGACTACCGCAGGCGGGCCGTCCTAGGCTTCTCCCTCTTCATCGGCCAGGCGTTCCTCTACAACGCCGTCACCTTCGGCTTCGGCGCGATCCTGACCACGTTCTACGACGTCCCGACCGGCAGCACGGGCTACTACTTCGCGGTGATCGCGATAGGCAACTTCCTGGGACCGCTGCTGCTCGGGCGGCTCTTCGACACGGTCGGACGCCGGGTGATGATCTCGTCGACGTACCTGCTGTCGGGCCTGCTGCTCTTCGCCACGGCGTGGCTGTTCGGCCAAGGGACGCTGAGCGCGGGCACGTTGACCGCCTGCTGGTGCGCCGTCCTCTTCTTCGCCTCCGCGGGCGCCTCCAGCGCCTATCTGACGGTGTCGGAGATCTTCCCCATGGAGACCCGCGCGATGTCGATCGCCTTCTTCTACGCCCTGGGCACGGCCGCGGGCGGCATCAGCGGGCCCCTGCTGTTCGCGGACCTCACGGGCACGGGCGAGGTCGCCGACACGGTCCTCGCGTTCCGGATCGGCGCGACCCTGATGTGCCTGGCGGGCCTGACCGCGGCGGCCCTCGCGGTACGCGCGGAGCGGCGGTCCCTGGAGGACGTGGCACGGCCGCTGACGGCGGTGGACACGAAGACGGCGTGACGGGCCCGTCCCCGGGCGCCTGGCGCAGGCGGCTGATGGCGGGGTCGGTCCCGGCCGGGGCGGTACGGGACGTGCGCCTTCGGCACCGTACGCTCCGCCAGGCCGGACGCCGGGTGGAGTTCGGCGCGCAGGTGGCCGTCGCCGGGCCGGACGCGGTGCTCGGCCACCGTCGGTCCCCTCGCCGGTCAGGGCCCGTCGCGCCGAGCCGCGCGCGGACTCAGCGGTCCCGGTCCGCCACCGCCCAGGAGGCGAGCGCCACGGCTCCGGCCACCCCGAACACGGCGGGCCAGGCGCCGACCTTCTTGGCCAGCGGGTGCGACCCCGCGAACGCGGCGACGTACGCGGCCGACAGCGCCCCGGCCGCCGCGCCTCCGGCCCGCTCCCGCCACTGCGCCGCCGCGGTGACCCCGGCGACGGCGAGGACGACCCCGCCGAGCTGCCGCTTCCTGGTCCAGCGGGCGACGCCGTACCCGCCGACGAGACCGCCGGCTGCGACCACCGCGCTGGGGATCTTCCTGGCCACGCTTGCCTCCCTGGGGACCGGGTCCGCTACGTCCCCGAGGCTAACCCCGGGACCCGGCCCGCCCGTCACCGGCCCGTGCCCGCCGCTCCTCCACGAACCCCGCGCCGATCACACCGCCCACGCCGGTGAGGCCGAGAGCGAGAGTGCCGGGATTGACGTACCCGGGGACGTCGCCGTTGTCGTAGCTGCCGCCGTCGCTGGTCTCGCAGACGAACCCGAGCGGGACGAAGGTCACCGTGTAGTCGACGATCACGATCCCGCTCTCGT
Source organism: Streptomyces sp. NPDC090106 (assembly GCF_044747265.1). Taxonomy (NCBI): domain Bacteria; kingdom Bacillati; phylum Actinomycetota; class Actinomycetes; order Kitasatosporales; family Streptomycetaceae; genus Streptomyces; species Streptomyces sp. NPDC090106. The sequence continues at coordinate 67,663 of NZ_JBIVDS010000002.1, forward strand.
AGCGCTCCCACCATCCCGCCGTACGGCAGGACTGGGGCGGCGCCGAGTCCGTACCGCCGTCCTCGGCGGTCAGCACCGCCCCGACGACGTGCAGCAGCCCCCACGCGTACAGCCCGACGGCGGCGGCTCCGGCGAGCGCGCCGAGGCCGCGCAGGGTGTCGGGGAGGGGCCCCGTCCGGGCGAGCCGCCCGAAGCCGTAGCCGGTCAGCCCGAAGGCGAGGACGGCGGCGACGACGAGGAACAACAGACTGAGCCAAGCCACAGTGCTGCCTCCGGGCCTCAGTGATCACATGAGGCCCGAGTCCAGCACGCCCGTAGCGGTACGACCATGACGGAGCCCACAGTTCCGGCTTCCCGTCGAAGAGGGTGGCCGCGCGGGCGCGGGACACGCGAACGGCCGGGACGCGCGGACGCGTACCGGCCGTTCACGCGGAAAGCGTGGAGAGCGGGGAGGGTCAGAGCTGACCGGACTCGGAGATCGTGATCTTCGCCCGCGTCGAGCCGCTGCCCGAGCCGAGGGACTCGATCTTCTTCACCAGGGCCATGCTGGTCTCGTCGGCGACCTCGCCGAACACGACGTGCTTGCCGTTCAGCCAGCTCGTCACGACCGTGGTGATGAAGAACTGCGAGCCGTTGGTGTTCGGACCGGCGTTCGCCATGGACAGCAGACCCGGACGGTCGTGCTTCAGCTTGAAGTTCTCGTCGGCGAACTTCTCGCCGTAGATGCTCTTGCCACCGGTGCCGTTGCCGGCGGTGAAGTCGCCGCCCTGCAGCATGAACTCCGGGATGACCCGGTGGAACGAGGACCCGGCGTAGCCGTAGCCCTTCTCGCCCGTGGCCAGGGCACGGAAGTTCTCCGCGGTCTTCGGGACGACGTCCTCGAAGAGGTTGAAGTTGATCCGCCCGGCGGGCTCGTCGTCGATGGTGATGTCGAAGTAGACCTTGGTTGTCATGGAACCCATCCTGCACCCCGACCTCTCGTGAGACGCAATCGGCCGGTTTCTCGTGGTGGGGCGAGGAGGGCGGGCGACAGCGTGACGGCTGCGGCAGCGGCCCTGGGGGGATCCCTCTGCACCCGCCTGTCACCCGCTTCCCGTGTTGGCCTTCGGAGGGATTAGGGATCATTGCGTGAGGTATGACCTTGTTTTCATTCAGTACGCGCTTTAGGGGGGATCGTGGAAGTTCTCGCCTTGATCGCTACGGCGCTGGCCGCCGGGGCGGCCGCCGGAGTGCACGACAGCGCCTCCGCGGCGGTGCGCGACATGTACGAACGCCTGCGTCGGCTCGGCGCACAGCCGGGCGAGTTGGACAGCGCGGTCGCGGCCCAACGGAAGAGGGACGACTCCGCGTCGGATCCAGTGGCTCCCGAACTGCGCCGCCTGTTGGAAGCCGTCCAGGCCGGAGAGGACGAGGAACTGCGGTCACTGGCCGCCGAGGTGCGACGGCACTCGCAGAAGCCGACCGTGACGGGAGCGCAGGGCGGCACGGTCTGGAACATCAGCATCAGCGAAAGTCAGGTCGCGGCTATCGGTGACGGTACGAACGTGCGGAACATCTACAACGCCGCGCCCTCCTCTTCCTCGGTGATCCCTGAGGAGGCATGACTGTGCGGTTCTTGGGATGGATTCTCGTCGGGCTCGTCGTCTACCGAGTGGGGGCTTGGGTCCTTGCGGGGGCGGGGCATGCGTTCGGGGCCGTAGGGGGTGTTCTGGTGGATGTGGGGATGGACGTGGTCGTGTTCGCGGCCTGGACCGCGGCCGTTGTGGCCGCCCTGACGCTGTTCGGCGCACTTGTGCGGGGGATCGCCGAGCTCCGGGACCGGCGCAGCCGAAAGCGGTGGGCGACGCGACAGACACGTCCGGTCGCCGTGTCTCCCTGTCCCGCCCCCGAGGAGGTGGCTCCGGCTCCGGCTTCGACACCGGCGCCGCCCTACGGTGATCCTGGGGCCGAGCCTGCGGACGACCTGCCTGTGCTGGGGCGGCCGGCGTACCTGCACGAGGTCAGTGAGCTGCTCGACGACCTCGCTGCCCGCAGGCCTGATGGCGATGACGAGCCGGTGTTCGAGTCGGGTCTGATGGAGTTGCCGGACGAGGCTCCGGGGTTCGGTGAGTCCGATCGTGATGCCCCGCCTGTGATCGAGTGGTCTCCGAGGGCATGGCGGTACGACGGATTCGGTCATGACGGCTCCGGTGAGGACGGCGTAGGTCTTGGGGCGCCGATCGCGCATCGCGCGAGTCCGCCGCTGAACACCGTCAGCGAGGATTCGCCGATCTTCGACTGGCTTTCCGGCCCAGTGGTAGTCCCCGAGCGGTCGAGCCTTGACGGGGGCTCGGTGCCGACGAGCCCCGCATTGCTCGTCCTCGCCTGCCGCGGTGTCCAGATCGGCGACGACAACGCGCAGTTCAACACGTACACCTACGAACTGCAGGACCCCACTGTGGACTTCGCCGAGGTCCTGCGCCGTCCAGCTGTGAGCGACGCCTTGACTCGTCTGATCATGGACCCGGAGAACACCGACCTTCGAGCCCAGGCGATCAAGGCACTGTGCGCGGGCGAATGGCGTTTCGTGAAAAGGGAGTTGCTCGATCTCGGCCCGACCGGCAGAGAGTCTCCCACTGTCGATGTCGCCCGTGAACTCGACGCGGTGCCGGGATTCATCACCGTGCACGGCTGTCAAGGAGTGCAGTTGGGAAACCGTTCCCGCCAGCGCAACGACTTCGTCTACGTCTGCCGCCGGGCCACCGTCGACACCTTCTCCCTGCTCGAATCACATCCGGAGGTGGCGAACTGTCTGATCGACGCTGTGGTCAGTCGGTCAAGGAACGAGTGGAAGGAAGCGGGTCGGACTCTGAACACCGCGCTGAGGGCCGCACTCAACTCGCCCAACTCTCTCGATGCGATCCCGGATCGGTCCTTCACCGTCAGAAGCCGGAGCGCCGGTGTCGTCCGAGACCGTGACGGAGTCAGCATCGGAGAAAGGTGCTCCACCGTCGACGTCAAGGCCGTCGTGGTCGGTCACAGTAGGCGCGACAGGTTGACCAAGAGTGTGTTGAGCGGATCCGAACGTCTGAGGGACCGAGCTACTGCCTGGATTCGGCGTGGCTCGGAACCGCCTGCCCCACCTGCTCCGCCTTCCGCACCCTCGCCGTCTCGGCCTCCGTCGCCCACCACACCCTTCTCGCCGTCCGCGTACGAGCCGCCTCCGGCATCCCCGCCCCGAGTACCGCGAAGCGTCACCAGCACTCGAGACGGGGACGGTCACTGGCCGCTTCCTCCTTTGCCAAGCCCGAACCGCAGGCCGGAGCCTCCGTCGGGTCCGGAAAGTCCTTCGTCGGGCCGTGGATTGAGCATCTAGCTGAACGACGTTCTGGTCGCGCGCCGGACCTACGGGCCCACCAGGTCCGCGAAGAACCCCACCCCCGGGTCCTCCGGCGTGCCGACCAGCAACGCGCGGTCCAGCAGGATGTTGTTGTGCTCGCAGCTCGTCTCCGGGAGCATCACGCAGGCGTGGCAGGCGGCCAGGTTGGTGCCGCTGGTGCCGGAGGCCTCGGTCTCCACGCAGAGCGGGTCCGAGGAGCACCACTCGGCGCGGTGGACGGCCGAGCGGATCGTCCGGTCGAGACGGTGGGGCTCACCCTGTGCGACGAGGCCCCCCAGACTGCCGGCGGAGTCGCTGGTCGCCGTGTAGACGAGTACGCCTGCCATGTCGTCGGCGGCGTACAGGCGCTCGCGGAGCGCCGAGGCCGGGTAACCGGCCTCCAGGCTCCACTCGTTGATCAGGACATGGGCCAGGGTGTGCAGCAGCACCATGCGGGGGGTGGCCGGGGACGGCACCGCCTGGTTCAGATCGCCGGCCCGCTGGTCCAGCACCGCCTGATGGGCGGAACGCATCCGCTCGATGCGGGCGGCGACGGTCGGGAGCTTCTCCCAGGTGCCCAGTCGGTCCTCGGACAGGCGCAGGAACAGGCCCTCGCCCCGTACCTCCATGGCCGGGAGCCAGCGCAGAGGGGAGGCGGACAGCGGTACTTCCTTGGTGTCGCTCGCCGAGTCGGGGTCGGAGAGCCGGGTGAAGGCCTTCAGTGCTCGAACCACACGGAGTTTCTTCACGAGCATCGGGCCCGTGACACCGAGCGGCGCGAGTGGGCCGATGTCGCCCGACGGGGCCTCGCAGATGAACTGCTCGTCGCGAGAGTCCTCGCTGGAGTCGTTGCCCGAGCGGAGACTCTCGTACTCCTTGACACGCAGGGCGCGGTAGCGGTGGTCGAACGAGGAAGGTGTCTCGCTGTCGGGATCCTCCTCGCGCTCGGCGGCGAGCAGGGTCATCACCTCGTCCAGCGGGATGGGACAATTCCCCTTGAACACGCCCTGGAGATAGATCCTCACGTGCTCGGGGTCGTCGTACTCGCGCAGCGCGTTCCAGTGTTCCGCCAGAGGATCCGTACGCCTGTCGCTCCACGGCGGGATCGAGAGCGCCGACTTCTGCACCGGCTGCCACACCGCCGAGGAACCGCGCTGGAGAGTGCGCAGGGCCAACCCGCACTCCTGCGCCGGGGCATTGGAGCCGAGCCAAGGTCGCGTGCCCCAGCACTTGAGGCCCAGGTCCTTGAGCGCGTTCCGACGGAAGGAACCTTCCATCGAGACCTCGGGAGCGGTCCCACAGGTGCACGAGACGAGGATCGACCGGAGGGACGAAGTACGTCCGGAGGTGCGGAGCTTGAGTCTGCCGCCGCACTGTCCCGGAGCGGAGGCGCCCCGTTCGGTGGAGCGGTGCACCCATTGCCAGTACGGGAACTCCCCGAGGTGCCCGTTCTCGCACGCCACCACGAAACGGGACGGTACGAGGTCGACCTCGCACGTGCCGCAGACGCTCCGACCCGGCGGCGGGTTGAAGTCACGGTGTCGCTGGAGTTCGTCGCACTCGGGGCAGGAGTGCATGAGCGGAAAGCGACGGACCCGCACTCCGTCCTTGCTGTGGTCGTCCGAGGCAGGGGGCAGCCGGAAGTGGTCGACCTCGAGCAGTCGCTCCAACCGGCGCTCGTGGATCCGCGGGGACTCCTCGAGCCCCCAGCTCGTCTCCGCGCTGTCCAGGCCCGAGACGACGAAGGACTCGTGGTCCACCGCGATGAGCGACCCGACGCCGTACGTGGTGATGGCCTGCGCGCGACGGACCGCGCCGCGCCTCGGAAGGTTGTGGGCGGGGGCGGCGCCGTTCGCGCCGGTGCGGCGACGGCGGGCGGGCGGCGGGGTCATCTGGTTCCCTCCAGGAACAGGGCGGACTCGGCGTCGACGTCACGCAGGCTCCACAGCGTGGGCCACGCCTCGGCGTCCTCCGCCCTGTCGTCGTAGGCCTTCAGGAGCGACGGGGTGCGACGGCCCCGGAGAGGCTCGAAGAGCAGCCCGCTGTGGATGTCGGCCTCGTCGCACCACCAGTCGACGAAATCGTCGAAGGCTCGGGACACCGCGGGTTCCTCGTCCCGGGCCACGCTGCGGGCGCGCTTCACGAGCATCGACTTGATGCGTCCCCGCAGGACGTCCTCGTAGGACTCGATCGCGCCCGCACCGTCGTTGGGGCGGGCCGCAGGGATCAGGATGCGGGCGAGCGCCACGATCACCGCGTGCAGTCCCCGGTCGCGGGCGCGCGCGGAGAACGGTGTGACGGACGTGGACTCGACCTCGCGGTAGAGCGCCGAGTGGTAGTGCTGGAAGCTCTCGTAGTGCGAACGATCGCGTGAGCGGGTCGAGTTCAGCATGACCGCGACCAGGCCGGGGTGGGCGCGGCCGACCCGGCTGGTGGCCTGGATGTACTCGGCGGTCGTCTGGGGCTGGCCCATCACCGCCATCAGGCCGAGACGGTCCACGTCCACACCCACCGCGATCATGTTGGTGGCGAGCAGCACGTCCACGGTGTCCTCGTCGGGAAGCGCCTTCTCGATGCCCTTCAACCGGGTGGGGATCTCGCTGGCGTCGATGCGGCTGGTCAGCTCCGAGTAGTTGGCGATCTGTCGGGCCGCCACGCCGTCGCGGTTCGCCAGGACTTCGAGGTAGGCCATCACGTCGTCGTGGACCTGGAGTTCGGCGGCGGAGAGCAGCCGGAGGCTGTTGAAATAGCCGACCAGACTCCAGTACGCGTCACGGACCTCGTCGGTGGTCCGCGCCTGCGCGGCGCGGTGCAACAACGTCGCGTAGGTGCGGATCAAGAGGGTGGACTGACTCGTGCCGGGGGCCAGCAGGCCGACGTAGCGCCTGCTCGCCTTCTCCTCGCGGGAGGTCTCCACGGCGAACCACGAGTCGCGGGCGTCCAGGCCGGCGGGCGGGAACTGCCGCACCTGACGGTCGAAGAGGTGCAGACCCTGGTCGGCCGCCCGACGGATGGTGGCGGTGGAAGCGATCACCTTGGGTCGGCCGGCGAGCTCGTCCACGGCTGTCTCGTACAGGCCGGTGAGTGTCCCCAACGGACCGGAGATCAGATGGAGTTCGTCCTGGACGATCAGCTCCGGGGGAGGTGTGGTGTCATGCGGGTCGTCCCGGTTGAAGAGCGCGGAGGTCTCCGGCCGCCACGGCATCGACGCGAACTTGTCGACGGTGGCGATCACCAGTGTCGGACGGGCCGCGTACACCGCCTCGTCGATCAGATGGACGGGCAGCCCGTCGCCGAAGGCGCAGTCCTTCCCCGGGCAGCGGACGTGCATGCGCCGGGCTTCCTCGTCGACCTCGTAGTCCCGCGCGTCGAGACGGGTGCCGCACCAGGGGCAGGCGTGCAGTTGGACCGGGTTCTCGGTGGCCAGCCGCTTGTCCAGGTTCGCCCGCAGCTCCGCGAGCCTGACGTCGGCCTCGTCGAGCTTGTTGGGAGTGGCCGAACGTCCCACCCACATGCCGACGGAGAACTCCTCGTCGCCCAACTCGGGTGTCTGGCGGCGCAGTTCCTCCATCGCGCACAGCAGGATCGCGGCGCGCTCGAACTGCTGGAGGGTGAGCAGCCGCAGTGTGTAGCGCATGAGGACGACGACACCGCCGCCCTGCGGACCGCGCCTGATGCGGCGCAGGAAGGAGGTGAGGGCGATCAGCCCCAGGTACGCCTCGGTCTTTCCACCACCGGTGGGGAACCACAGCAGGTCGGAGACCTGCCGGTCGTGGTGTTCCGGATCCTCGATCCCCGCCAGACACAGCAGCATGAACGCGATCTGGAAGGGACGCCAACGGCCGGCAGCCGGGTCGGGGACGCCTCGGCGCCCGCTCTTCACCCAGACGCTGCGGGCCCGTTGGTCCGCCATGGCCCTGTTGGCGAGCCGGAACGCGCGCATCAGATCGGGCTCGGCCCGCAACAGTCCGATGCCCTCACGGATCCGGCCGAGAGCTTCGCGGCAGGCCACGATCTGCTCCAGCGAGGGCTTCTCGTACGGGCCGCCGGTCAGGGCGTCCGCCTCGATCGCCTTCCGATCGATCCAGAGCTCGTAGCCCGCGGCGAGGTTCTCCAGCGCGGTCAGCACCTCGTGGTCCGGCCGCTCCGCCAGCCCCAGCATGGACAGCGCCGAACTGTCGATCTCCGGGTTCGAGTCGGTGAGCAGCACCTCCACGGAGGGGACGAAAGCGCTCCTGATCTCGGGGACGGCGGCACGCACGGTCTCGGTCACACCGATCTGCGCGGGCGCCCAGTCCCAGGACGCGGCACAGCCGTGACCGACCGCGAAGGTCGGCGCATGACGGTTCAGCAGTCTGCTCGTCGCCATCTCCGGGTCGTGCGCCGCGTCCCGGGCGGGACGTTCGACGAAGACACCGGCACCGTCGACGGCCCGGACCGTCAGCGCGCACTGGAACAGGGCGAAGGCGTCCTGGAGGTCCCGTTCGCCCACCTTCTGTGTGTTGACCAGCGTGACCGTGATCGTGGCCGTGTCGGTTCCTCCGTCGCGCGGACGGACGTTGACCCGGAGCTGGACCTTGTCGTCGAGATCCTCCCGCCTGTCGCGGTCGGGCGTCGTGACGTCGATCGTGCGGTCCGGGAGGTCGAGTTCCACGCGACGCCACTGCTCACGCTGGTCGGCGGTCGTACGAGCCTCCGCACGGCCGGCCGAGATCGGCTTCCCGTCGGCGTCGGTCGGCACGTAGACGGCCGCGCGCGACGACACCACGATCGCGTCGCACTCGGACAGGTCGACCGCGAAGGTCAGTCCCATGGAGGAGGGACGTCGATCCCCCGAAGCCGCGACCTCCCGTGCGGTGCCGGACTCCTCGGTGTCCTCGCGACGCAGTTCCGGAGCGGTGTCCGGACCGTCGACCTCGGCGGCGTTCTCGTCCCTGACCACCTTGGTGGCGCGTGGATAGAGGACGCCGGTCAGATAGCGGTCCATGGGCGCGTCCTGGGTGAGGACCTCCTCGCGCTCCTCCGGTGACGTGTCCGGAGAAGGGCCGAGCAGCTCACGGCGCAGTCCCGCGAGAAGCTCCTCGTCACGCACCCGGTAGTGCTCGGAGTACCGGCCTGCCCCGTACGTCATGCGTTCCGCTCCTCGTCCCGGTCGGCTCGGTGGTACCGGCCGACACCGGTGATCCGCGGGGCGATCCACACGCCCCGGTCACCGAGTCCCGCGTTGGCCCCGGCGGCGATGCTGCCCGTCACGGTCTCCAGAGTGTCGACCCGCAGGCCGTGGATCTCGTCCGGCCACCAAGGTTCCCAGGTACGGCTCACCTTCTGCACCTGGAACAACGCTTCACGGAACCGCCGTGAGGCCTCGCCGATCTCCCGCTCGTCGTGCACGAGGACGTACGGAGGACTCTGCCGCTCGCCCATGGGCAGGTCGTGGCGTCTGCGCAGCACCACCTCCTGGCCGGGGCGGACCCGTTCCAACAGATACGTCTGGACGGCCGCGGCGTCCGTGCCATGCCCCGGAGGGTCGTCCTGGCACACGTCGCCCGCCGCGCCGACGATCCCGAACCTGTCGTACGATCGCCATCCGCCCAGGTAGAGGCGGCCTCCATGTCCCTTGCCGGATCTCCTGAACAGCGGCAGCTCGGGCGGTGCCACGTGGTACAGGTCCTGGCGGGGGCGTGTCATCGCCACGTACAGGGCACGCGCCTCGGCGGGGAGGTCCAGTTCCTCCTTGTACCGCTTGCCGAGTTCGGCCACCGTCGGAGGGGTCAGGACCACCACCCGGTCGAACTCGAGTCCTTTGGCCCGGTGGACGGTCGAGACGACGATCCGTGCCGTCTCCGGGTCGGCCGCCTCGTCGGGGAACCTGCCCTCGGCGACCGCGCGACGCAGCCGGTCCACGTCGAGCACCCCCCGTCCCGCTCCGCGCGCCACCCGGCGAAGGACCGCCCACAGGGCGCCCGCGTCCGGCGAGAACGGCAGCGGGATCTTCGAGAGGAGGGAGACGAACCGATCCTCGGTGAGGCCGGTCGCCTCCGTACGACGCAACAGCTCGCCCACCCAGTACGGCACCGGGCGCTCCTCCAGCGGGCGACGCAAGCGGTGGTCGATCCCGTGGGCGTGCAGCGACTCCGAGACCACGAGGGCCTGCTGGTTGTCACGGGTGAGCACGGCGCAGGTGTCGGAGAGATCCCGCAGGCCGGCCAGGACGAACTCGTCGTCGAGCGAGCCCATCGCGTTCATCGGGTCCAGGAGCAGGTCCCGCAAGTCGTCGTAGAGCGCTCCCGCCTCGTCCGCGTCGGTGATCCGCTGCAGACGCGGGCCGATCCCGAGAGCCACCCGGGCCTCGGGCGTGGTGGCCCGGAAGTTGCGGGTGAGACCCAGTTCCACCAGGTCGTCCGGGTAGGAACAGCGCAGCCAGTCGAAGAACCGGCCCGTCTCGTCGGCCCGTTCGACGGGATCCTCGATCTGGAACCCGTACACGGACTGGGCCGCGTCGCCGACGACAGTGAAGCCGCAGCTCTCCTGGTACCGGTCGAGGAGCGTCTCCACCAGCTCGCGACGCGGCCCCAACAGGTCCTGGACCTCGTCGATGACGACGTGCGCGGGCGGGACCGCGTCACCGACCTCCAACGCGCCCTTCTCGATCGCCGATGCCGCGGCGGTGATCCGTTCGTCGAAGCCGGCCGCCCCCCACTCGCCGTCCGGCCGCGACTGGAGCAGCACCTCGTGGGCCCAGGCGTCGAACGTCCGGGCACGCACCCGCTGGGCGCGTGCCCCGTGCCGGGAGATCCGCTCGCGCAACTCCCGCGCCGCCGCCCGGGAGAAGGTGAGGACGAGGATCTCGGCGGCCTCCAGGGCCGACTCCGGGTCCTCGTTCCCGCACAGCGCGTCGAGCCGCCGCACCAGGGTGTGCGTCTTTCCCGCGCCGGCCCCGGCGGTGACCAGGACCCTTGCGTCCCAGGGCTGTTCGACGACCGCCCGCTGCTCGTCGGTCAGCGGGGGGCTGTCGAGGTAGGCGTCTGTCACGCGCGGCTCCAGAGGTGCTCGAACTGGGTGAAGGCGAGCTGGGTGTCGAAGTTGGCGATGTTGTCGCTGACGTTCAGGATCAGACAGCTGTCCTTGCCGCCGTTCTTCGGTCCGCGCAGACCGCGACCGATCATCTGCTGGTAGCGGTTGGTGCTGTAGACCGGGCGGGCGACCACCACGACACGCGTGGCGGGAGCGTCGAACCCCTGGGTCAGGACACCGTAGTTGGTGAGGACCCGGATGCGTCCGGTCCGGAAGTCGTCCACCCGCCGTCGCCGGTCCTGGATGTTGGTGGTCGAGTCCACGGCGGCGGACGCGATCCCCCGGTCGTTCAACATGGCGGCCAGATACTTGGCGTGGTCCACGGAGGTCGCGAAGAGCAGGGTCGGCCAGTCCTCCGGAAGCCCCGCCACCTCGTCGACGATCCGGCGGCTGCGCGCGTGGTCGTCCGCGAGCCGCTGCTCGGCGGCGCGCGAGAGCACGGACATCCGGTCGGCCTGTGCCTTCTCGTCGCGGGTCAGCTCGATCCGGCCGCCCTCCAGCGTGCGATGTTCGACCTGCGCGAGCATGCCCCATTCCTGCAGGTCCTGATAGGGATCACCGGACGGGAAGACGCCCTCGTCGAGCCGCCGGTTTCCGAAGCGGCTCACCAGTCTGCGGGTCTCCTCCTCGTTCGTGTTCCGGAACGGCGTCGCGGTCAGGCCGAGCAGGTGTCGCCCGGTCTCGTACTGGGTCAGGCCGAGGTGGGTCAGGACCTCGGTGTAACGCTTCGAGACGGCGGTGTGGGCCTCGTCCACGATCACGAGCGAGGCCTCGCGCAGCCACGCGTACTGGTCGGTGCCCAGGCAGCGTTCCAGCTTGGCGTCCGTGGCGACCACCAGATGAGGGTGGTCGACGACGTCACCGGCCTCGTTGCCTCCCCAGAGCCTGCTGATGCCCAGCGGGCAGTCGGCACCGACCTTGTTCCAGACGAACTTCCAACTCTGCACCGCCTGTTCGCACAACTCGTCGGTCTGCGCGATCCACAGCAGCGGACCCTTCAGGCCACCGACGCGCTTGACCCAGCGGATCACGGCCTCGCAGGTGACCCGGGTCTTCCCCGCCCCGGTGGGCAGGGACAGCATGCCGCGCTGCGGCGCCAACCGGTCCAGCATGGTGGTGATGTTGCGGACCAGATCCTCCTGGTAGTCGTGGAGGTGCGGGAAGTTCTGCGGGCCGTCGACCGTCTCGAAGGACGGCGGGGAGGGGATCCGCGAACCCGCGAAGGAGACCGGGAGCCGCAGCTCGGACACGAAGGCGACGGCGGTCGCCGAACCGGTGTAGGAGACCGGCGCGTCGGGGAACCGTGCCTGGATGTCCCTGGCGTGCTGATGGAGCACCCCGTCACCGTGGGCGTTGAAGGCCATCTGTGCGATCCGGCGGTCCGACGGCTCCGCCCCTTCGCCCGCCTGCCGCTCGGCGTCCAACAGGCCTTCGGGCAGGCCCGTCCGCAGCGCCTCGGCCCCGATCAGCAGCTCGATCTTCGTGACCACGTCAGTGTTGTCGCGCACCGCTCTGCGAGCGGCCTGCAAAGCGCTGTCCCGCGCCATCTGCTCCTGGTGCTCCAGCACGGCTCGGCAACCGTTCGTGCCGAGCCCCAGACCGAGTTCACGATCGATCAGCCGCAGCATCGGCTCGGGGGCGAGGGGTACCCGCACCTTGACCACACCGTCCTGACGCACCGCGTCCAGAGGCGAGGCACGGGTGCCGTTGGGCGTACGGGTGATCTCCTCCAGTTCGACGCACCGCTGCACGACGCTGTTGCGGTTCGAACTGCCGAGGCGGGGACGCAGACCGGGGTACAGCTCGACCAGCGGCACGGGGGCGCCGTCGAGGACCTCCCTCGTCTCCTTGCTGATCACGTCGGCGTGGCGGAGCATTCCCCACTTCTCGACCATCAGTTCGGCATCCGCGGCGCTCGGCATCAGCAGCGCGGGAAGCCGCTCGGCGCGCAGAGCCCGGTACTCGACCGTCCCGACGGCGAGGGTGATCTCGTCGTCCGGTCGGGTGCCCCAGGTGTCACCGATCCGGCAGCGGGTGAGCGAGTCCTCGGGGAAGTCCGCGCCGACCCTGGTCAGCATCACGTAGGTGGCGCCGACGAACGCGTCGTCCTCGCTGTGGGACAGCTGGCCGAGGAGCGTCTCCCACCGGTCGCCCGGAACCTCGTCGATCGTCACCGGAAGCCGCAGCTTGCGAGCCTTCTCGGCGGAGAGCTCGGCCACCGGCAGGACATCGCCGTAGGAAGCGAGTTGCGGTCCGACGGCTTCGCGCAGCGGCTTGAGCCCCTGGGAGGTGACGACGGTGCCGTACTTCCGCAGCATCCAGCGGATCGGGGAGACGACCGCCTGTCGGGTCGCGCTCTGCGCGCCGATCTGGCGGGTCCAGCTGTCGACCACGGCATCGTCGGGGAGCGCCTTGAGGAACGAGGCCCGCGACTCCTCGGACAGTGCGCGGAACAGGTGGAGGGGGCCACCGATCGGGGCGCCCTCCACCTTCATCCGGTTCAGCGTGGGACGAGGGGAACGGCTGTCGAGGCCGCGCAGATAGGTGGCGTGGACGGCTTCGCGGTACTCGTCGAACCAGGCTTCCCCCTCCTTCGGCTGGACCCCCGTCACGGGACGGTCGCCGAGGCCGATCTGGGAGAAGAAGGACACGTCGTCGGAGTGGAACGACATGTCCACGGCCACGGACTTGTCGCGACCGGCGTCGACCACCCGACCGGGCACCATGCAGTCCTCGACGGGACGGAACCGCCCGTCGACGGTCCGCACATGCAGGGTCGATCGAGGAGAGGCCACCCGTTCCAGCACCTTGTGCCCCAACCGACGGACCCCGCCCAGGCGGAACAGTTGCCAGAACCGCTCCCACTCGGCTCCCCGATAGCCGTCGAAGCCCTGGTCCAGGACACTGACGAAGCGCCCCTCGACATCGGCCTCGCGGATCCCGAGGACGTTGAGCGCGTGGGCGAGCGACGGGTCCTGCCCAAGCTCCTCGACCACGTACACGGTGGACTCGGGCAGCCCGTCCTGGTCGGCACGCCGGAACACCCGACCGGGCACGGGCGGTACGAGCCCGTGCTCCTCGGTCAGCACGATGTGCGCCTTGCGGGCCTCCGCCGCGTGCGCAGACCCCGTCTCGACCATGTCCGAGACGATCCGGATCGCCACCTTGGAGGCCTCGACGCCGCCGGACTCGGCCAAGGCCTCCAGCCAGGTGCGGACGTCCGCCCGTTCGTGCCTGGCCGCCTCCAGGATGTGTTCGACCTTGCCGGCGCGCGTGGTGTCGGTCTCGGCGTTGGGATGCAACCAGCCGGAGGGGCGCCCCGGGCATTCGTGCCACTTGCGGAGCAGGCCGATGACCTTCCTCGGGTCCCTGTCCAGCCGAGGGTGCACACGCAGTTCGGTGGGAACGCGCAGCACGCCGTCCTGGTCGGGCAGGGACGGACGGACGGCGGCACAGGCCCAGATCTTCCGGGTCAGGAAGTCGTCGGCCCAGCTGATCGTCTCCTTGGTGCGACCCGGCAGCAGGGGCAGATAGGCGCCGGGGTCATCGGTGGGTGCGAGCGCCGGGAGCGAGTCGACGACCAGGGCCGCCGCCACTCCGATCATCTCCTGGTTGAAGGGGGACGAATCCAGGAGGTTCTGTCTGTCCTCGTTCGTCTTCCACGCGCCGTTGACGATGCCGCTCAACGACATCTCGTACTTGGTGGGGAAGAACGACCAGAAGGTGCCGCGGCCGCGGGTCCGCGAGTTCACGTACAGGCCGGTGTCCGGGTCCTTGCGCAGGGCGGGGACGGCCCAGGACAGGTCCAGGGAGAGCCGGTCGTGAAGTTCGCCGGCGTCCGCGCGGGCGGCCGGACCGGGTTCGTGGGAGGTGGTGAACACCCGCCACTCCTCGGAGGCGGTGGCCTTCCCGGTCCTCTCCTCGACCACGGTGTGAAGATCGCCGGACTGCCGCGCCGTCAGGACCCGTCGAGCCACCGGACGCGGGCGACGGTCCTCCAGAACGACCGTCGCGACGTGCGGGGAGAAGAGCTGGAACCCGGTCGGGAACTCGTCGCGGGGCAGGCCGTGGTCCTTGGCGCGCCCCCCGTGCATGTCCTTGCCCAACCGGTCGTCCGCTCGGGTGAGCAGCGGCAGGCGTACGACGGTGGTCGCCCAGCCCAGAAGTTCGTGCAGAACGGGGTCCCCGGCCCGTTCCGCTGCCACGTCCAGTGGGCGGGCCATGCGCAGCACGGGTGCGTCGAATTCCTGTCCGTATCGCGCTGTCACATCGGGGACGGAACGGATCTGCTCGTACGACCAGGCGCGGTCGAATCCGAAACTTCCGGTGCTGCTGAAGAATTCCGGTGCGTCGCTCACCACGAGCACGGACTTGACGCCGACACCGAATCGCCCGATCTGGCCGCCACGCTTTTTGGACATGCTCATCCGGAGAATGGTCTCCGCGCCCTCCGACGTGACCGGATCTCCCTCGTTCGCGCAGTACAGGTGGGTTTCCGTGAGAACCACGTGCACTCTTCCACCGGGTTCGCCGGCGATCTCGTCGGCCGCGTTCTGCACCAGTTCGAAAAGCTGACGGTCGCCGTATCCTCCTTGCGTGATACGACGTTCTCCATTGGCGTGCTCGGCCACGAGACCGGGGTCGACGGCGTAGGTCTGCAGAACACGGATGGACTGTTCAAGAACGGTTTCAACAACAGAAAGGGACGGCGAGGTCGACATTTTTTCCTACGCTCCAGTCGAGGAAAAGGTCCGGAAGGAAGAGGGGGAGCGCGCGGGGCCGGCGGGTAAGACTTGCCGGCCCGTGCGCTTCCGTGATGCGGCGACGTGGGACTGACCCTCGGCTCCTGTCACAGGTCAGGGAGGGTACGCCAAAGACCCCGAACGGCGCGTTCAGTGCGAAGACTTCACTCGGAGGGGTGGTCGGGGTCGATGGGCAGGTCGATCACCTCCTCGGCGAGTTCAGGAAAGTTGTCAAGGACATACTTCTTAGTCGTTCCGAACCACTCAATGACGCTCGCGACCTCTCCCTTGGCCGCTGCCACCTTCACCTCCAGCATGAAAGCGCTGCGGTCGCGGCTGCAGAAGAGGTGGTCGTCGTCGTTCTGCTCATCCATTTACGCAAACCCCCGAAGTTGAGTTAAATGGTACAAGTTCGACACGGGGTTGCATTTGGGCATGCAGAAGTCCCGTGGTTGAGTCGCTTTCTCGGTGGAGATGCCTACTAGTAAACCACGGTATGGGGTCTCTGGTGTTCCGCCGGTGCCTTGGTTGACAGTTGTCCAGCGGCAATTATCGATGCTGTTCCGATGTGAGAATTCCGAGGATGGGCAGAGCTCTCCCTACGGTCCGACCGGCCTCTTCGTGGGAGGCTGAACGGGACGGAAAATCCGCCGAGTCCAAACTTATCGGTCTGGGTGGCCGACTGTCAAGGGTCTTCCGAAAGGGTGGAATCGGAGGCAATTCGGGCAATATTCGAACAATTGAATCCGGTGGGTAAGGCGTAGATGGCGCCCCGCACGGATCAACCATCAGTTGACACGCTCCTCCGTGTCAAATTAGCCTCCTCTTCACCCCAGGCGACCGCCTGCGGCTTCGAGGAGGGAGCAGATGGCACGTGGAGACAGGTGAGGAGTTCGGGCCCTGGTTGGCCCGGCAGCTCAAACTCGCGGGCAGGACGCAGGCCGAACTGGCCGAGGAGCTGCAACTGACACGCGCCGCCGTCTCGGCGTGGATCACCGGCAGGTCGACGCCCCGCCCCACCGTCATGGCCGACATCGCCAAGGCGCTCGGCACGGACCTCGGCACGGTGCACACCCGCACCACCGACACCCAGGCCGGACTTCCGATCACCTGGTACCACCGCCCGGGCTACCCCGACGGCGGCCGGGACCTCGGCAACGCCGCGGCGTTCGCCTTCGACGCCGACGTCCAGGTGCTCGCCCGGGAGACCTGCCAGAACAGCCTCGACGAACGTCTCACCGAGAACGGCAGGCCGGTCAGGGTCCGCTACACCCTGCACGAGCTGACCGGGAAGACGCTCGACGCCTTCCGCGAGGCGATCCTCTGGAACGACCTGTTCCCGCACTACTCCGCCGTCTCCGAGGGCGCGGGAAACCAGAAGGTCGGCCGGGTCGTGGACGCCGGAGTGCGTGACATGTATGAGAAGGGGCGGCTGCTCCTTCTCAGGATCGACGACTACAACGCCTCCGGTCTCACCGGCGACGACTACGGGGACGGAAGGTTCGCCGCGGTGGTCAGACGCCAACTGGAGAGCCTCAAGTCGAGCCATGGCGCAGGCGGTTCCTACGGTCTGGGCAAGGCGACGCTCTGGGCCACGAGCGCTCTGGGGCTCGTGCTCATCAACTCCACGCTGTCGGTGCCGCACGAGGGACGCACCGAGCGGCGGGTCGTCGGCCGCCTCGAACTGCCCTGGCGACAGGTCGACGGTCGAGCGTACGCGGGCCCGGCATGGTTCGGCCGACCGGATCCGGATTCGCCCGGGGCCGAGGTCGTCCGTTCCTGGTGGGCGGACGAGGAGATCGTGGACCGCCTGCACCTCGCGCGCGACAACGACGAGCCCGGTACCTCGTTCCTGGTCGTAGGGGCGCACGACATCGCCAGCCTCGTGTCCGACAGCGAGTCCGAAGACGACGGGCAGGACGACGATCATGAGGACACGCGCGATCTCGAAAAGATGCACGGCCGTCTGGTCGCCGCGTTGGGACGGGACTTCTGGGCGGCGATGACGGGCGGCGGCAACCGGCTTCCCTTGCTGGAGGTCTCGGTCCGCTCCCTTCGCAACGGCGATGTCGTCGTCGCCGAGGAACAGGTCGATCCCACTCGTGAACAGCCCTCCCGCACCCGGGCCCTGAGGGCGTACTACGAGGGCGCCACCGTCGACCGGCTCACCGAGGCCGGCCAGGTCGCGGCACGCACCGTGCCCCTGAAGCTGCCCCTGTCCGGAGGCGCCTTCGGGACGCTGGGCACGCACCAGGCGGTTCTGCTGGTCACGGAGGCCATGGGTGACAAGGACGGGGACAAGGACCAGGTCCACTCCCTGCGCGGTAACCGCATGACGGTCAAGAGGGCCGGTGTGTCGCGCCTGCCGGTCGGCACCAACCCCTTCCAGGCCGTTCTCCTGGTGGGTGAGGCCGCCGGCGAGTCGGTTCCCTTCGCGAAGGAGGCCGAGGAGTTCCTGCGCGCGGCGGAACCGCCCGAGCACGACCGCTGGGGCCAGACCGAGGAGCTGTCCCTGCGCTGGTCGCCGTCCGCGTACCGCCGGATCAACACGTTGACGCACGAGGTCAACAGTGCGGTCAGGGAGATCGTGGCCCGCCCTCGGCGTACGAAGGCCGAAGGTGGCGAAGCCCTTCGCAAGGCGCTGACCGTGCGCGCCAAACCCAAGGCCAAGGTGCCGACCGGGCCGGTCGTCCCGGTGCTGGACGCCTTGGACGCGACGGTCGGTGAGGCCGGTGAGTGGCAGATCACCGCCGAGGTGACCGTCCCCAGGGGCGACGAGATCGTCCCGATGGTGCCGGTCGCCCAACTGGACGTGCGGTCGGGCGGGCGCCCTCGCCTCGACTGGGCCGAACTCGTCGCCGTCGAAGGCTGCGAGGTTCAGGACGGGGTCCTGCACTTCCCACCGGGAACCCGTCGCGCGACATTCCGGGGGGCCACCGACGTCACCAGCCACCCGGTGAAAACCGCGCTCACCCGACTCGTCGTCGAACTCCGGGCCGGCAAGGGGGAATGACACCGTGAAGATCTACCCCTACAAGCGGCTCAACCGGCCGATCTCGCTCAGGGTCACCTCGGTCGCGATCAAGCTGCCCGACGGCAGCCGCGACCAGCTGGAGACCACCGCGTACTCCACCCAGCAGCAGACCGTCGCGCTCGGCGTCGCGGGCCACGACGACTGGGTGAGCGCCGCCGTCGGACTCTCGGCGACCCTGCCCCCCGGAGCGGACGCGCCGGACGCGGCATGGTCCGACCTCCAGGTGCTCGCCGTACTGACCGACGGCGAGACCAACGTCCGGACCTCCGTGCGCCTCGGCCGGGACACGCAGGACGGTCGGGACTGGTCCGGCGTGCTGGAGGTAGTCAGGGACGATCACGCGGGACGGGCCTCACTGGCCGTCCACGCAGTGGGAACCGTGGACGGTGTGATCGGGCGGGCCATCGCGGAGACCGACCGGAGCTGGATCGTCGACACACTCTCCGACGAACCCGTCCGCGGGCTCCGACTGGAGGTCCAGAAGGCTTCGTTCCAGAAGAGCGCCCGGGACTGGCTCCGCGCGTACGCCGACTCCCCGTGGGTCGTCGATCCCGCTGCCCGTGTCCCCACCGTGTGGGTCAACACCGACGTCGAAGGCGTCATGGATCTCCTGGACAGCGGTGGTTCGGGAGTGGAGAGCAAGGTACGCGACCTCCTGGTCGCGCAGATGGCCACCGACGTGTGGACCGCGGTGTTCCACGCCGCCGTCGGCGACCTCGAAGTGGAACCCGGTGGTGGTCCGGTCTTCCCGACCGACTGGCAGGGTGAGGTGCTTCGGGAGATGCTCCCGGACGTCGTACCGGGCATCCATGTGGAGGAGGCCCTGCGACAGGTGCACCGCCGGCGCACCGGGGAGTCCGGCTGGCCGGAACTCCAGACCCGGATCCACTACGCGGCGGTCCGCCGTGCCGATGCCCGCAAGGCTCTCGGGTTCGTGATCCGAGGCCTCGAACAGATGAACCGAGCAGGTGAGGCATGATCACTCGACCGAACCACGTACCGGAACGGCTCGGGCTGCTTCCCGCCTCGGCCATGGACCCCTTCCTCACCGACCAGCTGATCGCCGGCGAGCAGGTGCACGGCGGTGTCGACCTGGCGAAGGCCGTCGAGCCGCTGTCCGAGGACGACGCCAGGTGGGTGGCCGAGCCACTCCGCGAACTCGTCGAGGACGCCATGTTCGAGTTCCGGGAGGATCGCACGAGGGCCGACGCGTGGCTCGCCCCCAGGCTCCACGCCACGTTGCGACTGACCAGGCGGGAAGCCGCGGACAAGCGCCTGTGGAACCATCTGGCTCTCGCGATCGCCCCTGACTACGTGGTCTGGCGGCACCTCTCGGCTGCGACGCCCGGCAAGCCGGAGAGGCGTGTCGCCCCCGAGCGTTTCAGGGGCCCGGCGGACCGGCAGTGCTTCTCCCGCCTGTGGTGGGCTGCGGAACTCTTCCGGAACGGCCCGGACTACGAGCCGGTCGAGACCGCCTGCGGCAACCAGGATCTCGTCCACACCGTCCTCCGACTGGACCTGATCGACCACCGCCCCACGGCCCAGGCTGTCATTCGGCTGCTGAAGGGCGGGCGGATCACAACGGGTCGCGAGATCAACGGGCTCTGCGTCGCGATCAGTACGGCGGGTGCGACCCTGACCTACGACGCCATCGGACCGGACGAACCCAAGGACCCGGCCCGCATACGGGATTGGGTCGCGGGAGCCGAGTCCGCCGATCCGGTGAGCCGGTACGGCCTCCCCCAGGGACCCGACGAGGACCCCGCGCCGGAGGGGTCCGTGGCCGCTCTCACCGCCTACTTCGCGGAACTGTTCGAGACCGCGCCGGTCAGAGGGAGGAAGAACGCGGACTGACGAGCGTGTCCGGACGTCGTGGCCCGCCGACGGCCCTGCTCGCGGTCGAGGCCGGCGGCTTGGACCCGGCAGGGTCCTGGTCCTCCGGCCGAGGGCACCGGTCGGTGCAGGCGTCGGAGGCCCCGCAGCCGTGGCCGCGCAACTTGGACCGCTGGCTCTCGGTGGCCGCCTGCCAGGGCTTGCGCAGTACATCGGCGTCCGGTGCCGCAAGGCCGAGCGCGGCACTCAGCAGATGCGTACCGAACAGGGGAGGCACCGCGTTGCCCACCTGCTGGGCCTGCGCGGTGCCGGACCACGGATAGTCCGGTGGGAAGCTCTGCAGCATCCCCGCCTCGTTCATGCTGAACCGAGCACCCTCGCGCAGGACGATCTCGTTCAGGTGCTCGAAGACCACGAAGCGCGAGATCCGGCCGGTGACGGTGGTGGCGGGCTGTCGATCCCCGCGCACCCCGCGTCGGCCGGGATTGCCGGAACTGCCGTAGTTGGAACGGACCAGGAAGGGGACGGCCCGCCCCGGGTGCGTCCCCACGGGCTCCTCCAGCACATCGCCCATCGACCGCCAGGGCAGCAGGGTCGAGTCGTCCGTCTCCTGGGGCTCCTCGATCTCCTCGCCGAGCATCGGTTGCCGGACCTGGGCCGCCAACTCGCGTCGGTTCCAGGCCTTGGCCTCGTAGGCGCGATGGGTGGCGGCCGGGAGGGAAGGCGGTTCACCGAGTCCTTCCCGCCGGGCGATCAGCACCGCCCGCGTCCGTGTCTGGGGCACCCCGTAGGTCTCGGTGGACAGGACGCCGACGGCGACGTCGTACTTCGTGCCGTCGGGCAGCCCCGTTCTCTTCAGCACCGTGGCGTAGTGCTCCCAGAGCGCGACGACCGCCGGGACCTGCTCCAGGACGATCACGTCGTAGGGGCGCCCGTCCCTGTTGGGGCTCCTGGTCGCCTGGATCGCGTAGCGGAGGGGCTCCAGCACCATCGCGGTCCGCGGGTCGGGCAGGGCGCTCAGATCCCTGTCGACGGCCTCGTCGGAGTCACCCGCCGTCAGGCGTTCGATGAACGTCTTCACCTCGTCCAGGGCCTGGCGCCCGGACCCCTTGCCCGCCACGGAGTACGTCTGGCACGGCGGGCCACCGGCGAGCACGTTGATCTCCGGCGGCAGGGACTCGAACGCGTCCCGACGTACCGCGCTCACGTCGGCGTGCAAGGTGTCCAGCCCGGCCGCGTACCGCGTGAGGCACGCGCTCCTGTCCCACTCGATACCGATACTGGGGAGGTCCAGGGCGTGCCCTGCGACGTCCAGGCCCCCGGGTCCCGCGAAGAGGTCCAGGACGTAGGGCTTGTCGAGGATGGAGTGCTGGGACGCCGTGCTGGTCATGATGCGGAAGTGTAGCCGGCCGTGAAGATCATCCTCCCCCGTTCAGCGCCGCCGCGAGCGCATGCCCCAGCGCCCGCCCGACGGGAGGCGGTGTCGCCTGTCCGACCTGGCGGTAGCGGGCGGTCTTGCGGCCGGTGATCTCCCAGGTCTCGGGGAACCCCTGGAGGAGGGCCGCCTGCTCGACTGTGATCTTCACCATGCCGTCGCGGCCGATGTCGGGGTTCCAGTCGAAATCGGGACCGGGGATCGCGTCGCCGACGGTGTGCGCGTTCACGCCCATCGTCGCCCAGGTGTTCTTGGCCCCGGTCGGTCCGAGATCCGCGCCGCCGCGATTGCGCGAGCCTCCGACCAGCGTCGGGGCGGGGCGGTCGGCCTGCGCGCTCCACCGGGCGGCGTCCGTCCAGCCGTGGGAGGCCATGGAACCGCCCAGCGCCATGCCGACCGTCGTCGGCTCCTGGACGGTGGCCGTCGGTGGGGTGAACACCCCGGCCCCCTCCCGCTTCATGGCCACCAGCACGCCCTGCTTGCGGTTCTGCGGCACACCGAAGTCGACGGCGTTGACGACCAGCCAGGTGAACTCGTATCCCAGATGGGCCAGTTCGGCTCGGGCGAACTCGCGGAACTCCTGGTACTCGTCCGAGTGGGCGAGGCCCGGGACGTTCTCGATGAGGACGGCTCTCGGGCTGATCGCGTGGACGAGGTAGATCGTGGCCTTCAACAGCCGCTCCTCGGATCGCGAATCGGCTCGCCCCACGGTCGCGCTCGATCTGACGCGCGGGAGGCCGGCCGACAGGAGATCCACGTCCTGGCTCGTGGGGTGCTCCGCCGGATCGAAGTCCACGAGGTCCGACCGGAGCACGTTCCAGTGCGGCCTGTTCGCCCGCAGGGTGCCGACCGCCACCTCGTCGTCGTCCAGGAGCAGACGCGGCTCGAACCCCGCCTGTTCGAGCCCGAGAGCGAGTCCGCCCGCCCCGGAGCACACGTCCACCAAAGACAGACCGCTCATGTCTCTTTCCCCCTCGTTCGTTCGGTACGTCGCCGTTCCACGGTGGCGGCCACCCGCGTGGCCACGTCTTCCGCGGCTTCGTGCTCCCAGAACCGCAGCACCGTCCACCCCTGCGCGACCAAGTGGTCGGTCGTCTCCCGGTCGCGTGCCATGTTCCGGTCCAGCTTCTGGCGCCACCACTCGGCGTTGGACTTCGGCTGTGTCGCGTGCACAGGGCACCCGTGCCAGAAACACCCGTCGATCAGGACGGCCACCTTCACCCGGGTGAAGGCCAGGTCGAGGCGGCGCCGGGCCATGCCGGGCACCGGGTACTCCACCCGGTACCGCAGCCCCGCGGCGTGCAGCAGCCGTCGTACGGCCAGTTCGGCGGCGGTGTTCTTGCTGGCCTGTCGGGACATGCGTGCCGAAACAGCCGGCGAGGAGGGTGTCGGAGCGTTCAATGCTGTCGCGCCTCAGGGACCTACGTCGTCTCGGTCGATGACCACCGCATCCTGCCGGCCCGAGTCGATCGCGCGGAACCGGACGAGCGAATCACCGGGTGCCACGGACGATCGCGGGGCGACGAAGGAGAAGGCCATGACCAGGTCGCGCGGATCGATCGCCCCGTCGGCGGTGATTCGTGGGTCGGACTCCACCACCGGGTAGAGCACGAGGGCGCCGCGCCGCGGACGGATGTTCTCCTCGATCACCGGGCACGCGGGTGTCTTGACGGCGCCCGCGATCCGCTCGGCGGCGGCACGGTGCTTGGGATCGCTGATCACACCGAACAGCGAGCCACGCCGGCGGCCACGCCGGACAGGTGTGAACGGGCCGTGCCCCAGGACGCTGACCTCGCGGGCGCCGGTGGCCAGCAGGGGTGAGATCACGAACCAGTCGTCGATCGCCCCGGACCGGCCGCCCGCCCGCAACAGGAACTCCAGATGGGGTGAGAAGCGACTGGGGACGGACCAACGCAAGTCGCAGAGCGTCTGCGTCAACTCCTCGTGGGAGACGATCCCCACCCGTGCCCGGTACCCGGCCTCGTCGCCGACCGACAGCCGGACCTGGGTGCTCTCCAGCGCGGCCAGCACGGGCTCCCACATCTCGACGTTGTGGGCCAGATCGGCGGGAGCCTCAGGGTGGGCGGGCGGCTCCACCCACGTTCCCGGCGAACGGACCTCCACCAACTCGGCGTTGAACATCTTGTTGCGCGCCGAGGGTTTCAACCACGACAGATGCTGGGCCACCAACGGAGGGATCTGGGCGGGCGTCACCTGCGGCCGGCCGTCCACCGTCGGAGCGTAGCGGGCCAGTTCGTCGCGGAAGAGTTCCTCGTCCCGGCAGACGGCCTCGAAGGCGTCGTACAGATCGACCTTCTTGGCGTTGCGGCCCCGCCCGAGGCTTTCCTCCCGTCCGATGTACAGGCGTACGAGATCCCGGTAGCCGCGCCGGAAACCGAACCACCGACCCATCTGCATCAGGGTGTCGGCCTGCTGGGTCGTACGGCGGTAGTACGTGATCGTCAGCCCCTCGACCGTGAAGCCGCGCGAGAGCTTGGCGCCCCCGACGAGAATCTTCCAGACGTGAGGGGTGCGGTCGAAGTCCAGGTCGGGCTGCTCGTAGTCCCGTTCGCTGTCCCCGTTGACGACGATCACGGGGGAGCCGCCCTTGGAGATCAGCTGATGGGCACGGGAGACGTACGGCCGCAGATCCTCGTACGTCGTCGGGCAGGGCAGGGTCTCGTCGGTGTATGCGCGGAAGTCTTGCTCGAAGAGGGCCGCGAGACGGGCGTGGCCCTCCGCCGACTTGTACGCCGTGTTGTGCCACATGGAGCTGATCCGCAGCGCGAGCGCCGTGTGCTCGGCCATTCTGACCGACTCGTGCACCAGCATGGTGTGGTGCCGGAATGGCCCCTCGGGGACACCGTGATCGATGCGGTGGAGTTTGAGGGCTCCGGTGAGCACGAACGCGTCCATCGCCTCCTGCAACCGGTCGCCGGTGGAGTCGTGGATTCCGCGTACATGCTTCGCCTCGGCCTGCCCGGGACCTTCCTCGTCCAGGTCGTGGAAGTCCCGCACACCCATGTAGTCCACCGGCCGGGGGAGCGAGATCAGGAAGTCGCCGGGGAAGATGTCCTCCGCGTCCGCCGGGTCCACGAACACGTTCGCGAACGGTGTGGCGGTATAGCCCACGTACTGCGCACGGGGCAGGAGGGTGAGGAGTTGGGAGACCAGGCCGTTGATCGCGGTCCGCTCGGTCGTACCGGCCTCCCACTTCTTCGGGTCGAGCGTGTTCACGGAAGCCTGGTCGGACTCGTCGTCGATGATCAGGGCGGGGAGTTCGCCGAGCAGGCCGTGGATCTGCTTGAGGTCCTTGACGAGCTTGGTGAGGACGGCCTTGTTCTTTTTCACGACCAGGATCCGGGCCGCCGTGTGATGCAGGTTCGCGGGGTCGTACAGCGGGAGGGTCGTCTCGCGCTTGTCGAACTCCAGGGCCCGGATGCCTTGTGCGAGGCTCTTGTAGTCGTCGTCCCGGGTCGTCAGTCGCTCGATGTCGAAGGCGCCCAGGGCGGAGGGGCGCCCGCCGTGCCGGACGAAGTCGGGCCAGTCCGCGTCGTCGTCGCTGACGTAGTCGATGCCGACGAGGGAGTCCAGGTCGGTGAGGTCCGCGCCGCGCAGGATGTTCTCCTGGCCGATCAGTTCCATGTCCAGGCGGCGTTGGGTCTGTGCGCGCAGGAGGTTGAGGGTTCCGCCGAGCACGACGACGAGGCGGTAGCCGGCGTCGATCGCCTTGGCGACCACGCCCGTGAAGTTCGCCGTTTTGCCCGACTGGACGTAGCCCACGACCAGTCCCTTGGCCTGCCGGACCGCCGACTGCTCGGGGTCGGTGAGGCGTTCCACGACGGCCCGACTGGCCTCGTCCAGACTGGCGATCGCCGCTTCGGGCCAGCCCTTGGCGCGGAGCTTGCCCTCGTACGACGTCCAGTAGAAGGAGCGGGCGAGCACGCGCTCCGGGGTGTACCAGGGGGTGAACTCGCGGGTGATCACGGTGGGGCCGGGGATCTTCGCCACGGGGACGGAGTGGTCCAGAGCCTTGCGCAGGTCGCTGCCGAACCGGAGACGGTCGTACACGGCCGTCCGTCGTTCGTCGGTGCGCGCTCGGGTGCCCGTCGCCCAGTGGGGTTCCTCGGCGAAGTCCCAAGCGGTCAGGTGCCGGCTCCAGAGTGCGGTGAGCGCGTCGTCCCCGCCGGCCAGACTCGCGTGGAAGCGTGCTTCGCTCAGATCGGCGTCCGGATGGTCCTCGTCGGCGGCCAGCGCGGCCCAGCGCTCGAAATGCTTGGGGCTGCCGGCCATCCCGGCGAGGGCGGAGGCGTGGATCTCCAGGAGAACGTCGGCCGGGGTGTCACTCATGCGGGCCTCAATCAGCGGACTGACGGAACAGGAGTCGGGGAAGGTGCCGAGCGGCGGTCAGGAGAACGTCTGCTTTCGTCGCGTGCGATGAGCTTCGGCGGCGGCCACGAGGATGGTGTTCCAGTAGTCCACGCGGTCCTGACGGCTCCGCTCCCAGCGTCCGAGCCCGAAGCAGTCCTCGAGGAGCAGGTACAGCAGGGTCTTCGAGACCGGGGCGTCGTTCGCACCGCCGTGTCTGCCGTCGTTGAAGTCCTCGCGGAAGTCCTTGTTGAGGATGACGGTGTTGTTCTCGCGGTCCAGGTCGAAGAACCGGTCGCCGGGAAGGGTTCCCCAGGTGAACGCGATCGGCTCCTCTCCCGCCTTCTCCGGCAACTCCTCCTTGACGACCCGCTTGACCTTCGGGTCGATCCCCTTGCCCGGAGGGGTGACGGGCTTGCGGACGATCTCCGTACGGCGTGAACCGTCCCGGTAGGCGGCCTCGGCGTCGCTGAGGTACTGCTGGAAGGTGCTTCCGGCCGGATCCACCGCCTTGTCCACGCCGAGCGTGAAGGCCGGAGTCACCGTGACTTTCTCCTTCTTCACGTCGAGACTCAGGACGCTGTTCGCATGAGCGGGGAGATCCACGGCCACCCGGGCCAGGACGAGATGCCCTTCGGGGTTGCGCAGGCCGTTCCAGCCTCCTGCCTGGACCAGGCGGTCGTTGCGGTAGAAGTAGAAGCCTTGGCGTTCCGCGAGCGCGCCGATCTGCCGGAAGCCCGCCTGCTTCGACTTGGCCGGCCAGACGTGGGCGGTCAGCCGCATGTCCCCGATGCCCTGCACAGGCGCGCTGAACTGCCTTGGGTACCCCTGCTTTCCGGGCACCTTGTAGCCGAAGGGATCCAGCGCCTCCACGGCGATGTGGTCGACCTCCTCGCCGAGTTCGTCGGCGCTGCTGCTCACGTCCCAGACGGCGATGTCCAGATGGAGACCGCGCTGCAGGAAGCGATGGAGGTAGAGGCCGAGGTGGTTCTCCAGGCGGGCGATCGCCTTGGAGAGGAACTGGTCGCTCTGCCCGGGTGCCACGGTCTCGAACGCACGCACCTGGTCCCATCGGACGACCGTGCCGTGCCACTCGATGATGCCGTCGTACCGGTCGACGAGATCCTGCGCGTAGCGGGCGTCGACGGTGTCGCAGCGGAAGCCGTCCTCGATGCCCTCCGCGGTGAGGCGTCGACCGGCGGCGCGGCTGCGCTTCGTGCGGCTCACCACGGTCAGGGACGACGCGTTCGAGAGCGACGCGGACTTCAGACCGGTGCCGTACATGCCGAGGGCGTCGTCGCCGTAGTCCCGGCGCCTTCCCACCGTCATCGCGTCGTCCAGGCCGGACTCGTCCATGCCCCTGCCGTTGTCGATGATCAGCAGGGTCAGCACCTGCTCGGCGTCCCGCAGGAAGTGCACGACGATCTTGTCCGCGCCCGCGTCGATCGAGTTGTCGATCAGGTCCGCCACGGCGACCTCGAAGCCGTAGCCCTGATTGGTCAGGGCCCTGCCGTAGCCGGCGTCCGGTGGCAGGTGCGTGCTGCCGGTGGTGGGGACGTCGTACTGCCAGACGGTGCCGGACTCGTAGGGCATCGGTTCCTCGAAATGCACAGGTCAGGGCTTTTCGGGAAACGTCAGCCCTTGCTTCGGACGGTGAATGTGACCGTACTGCAAAGGTTGGACACAGAGGGAGGCAGATCTCCGAAGTAGACTGATAAGTCCTTTATTTGGAGAGGTCAGGACCTCGCCCCATGGCACTCCCCATACCCCCGCCCCGACCCGCACCAGCACCCCGCCGCCCGCTGCGGCGGCCAGGCCACCGCTCGGCCTCGGGCCGCCAGGGTCGTCGCGTACTGGGGGAGGAGGGACGGGTCCGCGGGGGACGTGCCCTCTGAGGCGGCGAAGGCTTCGTAGGAGGGGACCGTGCCCGTGACGATGCCGAGGTTCGGGGTGCCGGAGGCGGCGAGTTCGCGGAGGGAGGACTCTATGGTCGCGAGGTGGGCCTCGTGGGTGGGGTACTCGTCCGTGAGGGTCGGGTACGCGGCCAGGAGTTCGGTCAGTTCCGACGACGTCCAGTGCAGGACGGCGACCGGGAACGGGCGGGACAGGGCCTCGCGATAGGTGCCCAGTTCGGCGCGGAGGCGGGAGATCTCCGCGGCCAGCTCCGCCGGATTGTCCGAGCCGAGGGACCAGACCCGCTTGGGGTCGTGCAGCTCGTCCAGGGAGACGGGCGAGGTGTGGAGGGTGTCCGCGAGCACGTCCCAGTCGTCGTGGGGCGCGCCCAGCATCCGGCGGACCCGGTGGCGGCCGAACAGCAGCGGATGCGTGTCGTACGGGGGCTCCGCCACGTCCGTCAGGAGGAGGCGCGTGCCTTCCGTGAACGTCTCCTGGGCCTGCTCCAGTTCGTCGTGGGACTCCAGGGACTCCGCGACGATGACCCAGGGCGCCGGGTCGCGGGGCGCGGCGGCCCGGACGCCCTCGATGATGGCCCTCGCCTCCGCCTCGTGACCGTACTCCCACAGGTTCGACGCCTTCAGGGCGCGGACCAGGTGGGGGTTCTCCAGCGCCTCGGGGGAGGACAGCAGGCGGTCGTAGAGCGTGGACGCGGCGGGGCGGGCGCCGGCCAGTTCCAGATGGGCCGCGGCCTGCAGGAGCAGGGCCTCGGCGTCCTCCGGATACAGGCCGGCGGTCCGCTCCAGGCGTGCCGCTTCGGCGGTGTGGTCGACGTTCTCGGCAGGCGTGTCGGGGCGCATGAGGGACACCGTACTGCCGAGCGGTGACAAGGGAGAGATACGTGCAGGCCAGAGCCCGGTGGAACCGGGCCCGGGCTCGGGCCCGGGCCCGGGGGGCGTCAGATCGTCACTCCGTCGATCTGGATCGTCTGCACCGCCTTCGCCGCGAACGGGACCGCCACCGTCTTCCCGCTCAGGTAGGTGTTCGTGTACGACGTGTACGCGTCGCCGCCCGTCGTCACCGTGTTCCAGCGGGGGACGAGACCGTTCGTGCCGCCGGTCACCGTCGTGAAGTTCGACAGGTTGAAGGTGAGGGTCTGGGCCGAGGTGGAGGTGTTGAGGGCGACGATCACCAGGCGCTTCGCGCTCGCGTCGTACGCCGCCACCGCGTAGCTCACGCCCGTGTCCAGGATCGTCATCCCGGGACGGATGTGGCGGCTGAACTGGGCCAGCACGTAGTACTTCGTCTCGATCGCGCCCGCCGTCAGCGTGCTCGCGTCGTACTTGATCACGCCCCAGCCGGCCGTCGGGTCCATGACCTGCCAGTAGACCCAGGCGGTGGGGTGCAGCCAGCGGAAGTCGTAGAGGAGGTTGAAGGCCATGGTGTAGCCGGTGCCGTCGCTGTCGCCCGTCTCCGAGTTCCACAGCTTCTTGCCGGACGTCGTCACCACGTCCGTGTAGAGGAGGTCCCGGCGACCGCCCGAGCCCTGGTAGCCGTGGACGTTGACCTGGTTGACGTACCCCTTCGTCGTGGAGCCGAAGGAGTTCCAGGTGGTGCGGGCGAGGTCGTAGCTCGTCTCGTCGGAGGCCGAGATCTTGACGCCCGTCAGTCCCCGGCCGTCCAACTCGCTGCGCATGTACGGCAGTACGGCGGCCTGGACCGTCGCGTCCATGTGGCAGCCCTCCTGTGTGCCGGTGGCGGTCCACCAGGAGGACGACGGCTCGTTGAAGGGGTCCACGGTCGCGAAGTTCACGCCCCAGTTGTTCTTGGCGTAGAGGGCGACCGCGGCGAGGTGGGAGGCGTGCTGGCGGTAGTTCCAGGTCTGGAGGTTGTTGCCGCCGCCGGAGGCGCCGGACGGGTTGTGGTTGGAACACATCCACCACATCGGGGAGTTGGCGAAGAGTTCCGTGGTCGCCCCGCGCGACACCGCCTTCGTCAGCATCGCGCGCTGGGTCGCGTCCGCCGTCCAGTCCCAGGCCGACGACGTGGGGGACTCGTCGTTCCAGTCCTGCCAGTAGCCCTCGATCTGCTTGAACGCGGGGATGTTGGCGGAGGCGACCATGCTCTCGCCGTTCACGCTGTTCCAGCTGCACGCGCCCAGGTTGTAGCGGGCGATGTTGAGGCCGAGACCGGGCAGCGACGTGCTGTTGTACGTCGTCGACTTGGTGGTGAAGAAGAGGTCGGCGAAGTCGTCCCGTGCGCCGAAGACGTTGGCCCACCAGGCCAGGGACGTGCCCCAGCCCTCCCAACTGCCGTACGAGGTACCGGGGCTGACGGTGATGGTGGCGTCGGCGCGTGCGGTGCCGGTGGCCAGGGCGCTGCCGAGGAGGGTTCCTCCCGCGGCTGTCAGCAGCGTTCTGCGTCGGATCATGGCTGTCCTGTCCGCCTCTCCGTGGAGTCGTCGACGAACCGTCGACGTCATCGGCCCCCGCGTCCCGGCGGGCACCGATCCAAAGACACAAGCCGTGCGTGGTGGCTCGCCCCTCGCGTCCCCCGCGTGCCATCACGAAGCATCGGGTGCGGTCCGTGGGGTTGTCGAGAGGTGGGACAGCGCTTTCTTTCTATCGGGCTTTCTATTTCTCCAACGGTTATGAGAAGGGGTAGCGGTTATGGGGGAGGGGTGAGGCGTGCACAGGAGGAGGAGCGACCCGCGTACGGGCCTGGTCACTTGAGGGGGCAGGCCCTATCGTGCGGGCTCGGTCCGACTCGCTGGGGCAGGTGGGCGCATGGGCGTTCCGGTCGTGCGGCACGGCACCCGGCGTCGGCGTGCCCGGTGGCGGCGGGGCCTGTGGACGGGCGGCGAACTGCTCGTCACCGTGGGGCTCGTGCTGCTGCTCCTCGTCGTGCACCAGATGTGGTGGACCAACCGGGAGGCCCGGCGCGGGGCCGAGCGCAAGGTCGAGGCGCTGGAACGGGAGTGGGGGACCGGCGCCCAGCCGTCACCCGCGCCGACCGGGACCGCCGGCGCCGAGGAGGAGGCTCCCGCGGCCTCCGGTGCCGGGACCGGGCGGGACCGGTCGGGCAACGGCGGCCGTACCACGCCCAGTTGGTCCCGGGCCTATGCCATCCTCACCGTCCCGCGGCTCGGCCTGCGGGTGCCCGTGGCCCAGGGCGTCGGCAAGCAGGACGTGCTGAACAAGGGGTACGTCGGCCACTACCCGGGAACCCAACAGCCCGGCCAGGCGGGGAACTTCGCGCTCGCCGGGCACCGCAACACCCACGGCGAGCCCTTCCGGTACATCAACCGGCTGCGCGACGGCGACACCGTCCGCGTCGAGACCCGCACCGCCGTCTTCACGTACACCGTCGACCAGAGCCTCGCCCGGACCTCCGCCCGTGACTCCGGCGTCCTGCGCCGCGTCCCCCGCTCGACGGTCCACCCGTCCTACGGCTACACCGTCCCCGGGTACTACCTCACCCTCACCACCTGCACCCCGGAGTACACCTCCCGGTACCGGCTGGTGGTGTGGGGGAAGCTGGCCGCCGTACGGCCCAAGTGAGCCGAGGAGGCGCCGGTGTCCCGCCCGGGCGCCGTCGTCGTCACGCCCGCTCGCGCAGCACCCCCAGCACCACGGCCGCCAGCGCGGCCAGGACGGCCGACACGACCATGGCGATGTCGGCGCCCCGCGCCAGTCCGCCGCCCGCGGACGTCGAGACCGCGATCGTCAGGGCCACGCCTGCGCAGGAGCCGACGTACCGCAGCGTCTGCTGGGCGCCGGAGCCCATGGCGGCGCGGTCCGCCGGGACGGACTCGACCGACAGGAGGGGGAGCGCGGCGTTGAGGAGGCCGCTGCCGATGCCGCCGATCAGGAGGCCGGGCAGCAGGCGGGGCCAGGAGCCGGAGTCGAGGGCGCCGAGCATGGTGAGGACGCCGACGGCGTGCAGGGCGAAGCCGAGGGCGAGCTGGCGGCGCGGCGGGACGCGGCCCGCGAGCCGCCTGGCCTGGAGGGCGACCGCGAAGGACAGGCCGGACCAGAGCAGGAACAGCCAGGCGGTGTCCATGGCGGAGAGGCCGAGCGTCTGCTGGAGCAGGGCCGGCAGGAAGCTGAACAGGCCGATCACGGCGAGGCCGGTGAACAGGCCGCCCGTGGAGGAGGCCAGGAAGGCGCGGCGGCGCAGCAGGCCGAGGTCGATCATCGGGGTCGCCGTCCGCCGCTCGATCAGCGCGAAGAGGGCGAGCAGGGCCACCGAGGCCATCAGCAGCAGGGCGACCGGTGCCCGCAGCCAGCCGTCGCGGCCGAGGGTGAGGGCCGCCACCAGGGCGACGAGGGCGAGCCCGAAGGTGAGGGCGCCGGGTATGTCGGGGCGGCCGGGGCGCGGCGCCCGGGACTCGGTCAGGACGCGGGAGCCGAGCACCGCCAGCAGGACCGCGAGGGCGCCGAGCACGCCGTACGCCACCCGCCAGTCGGGCATCGATCCGGCGACCAGCGGGCCGACCGCGATGCCGCCGCTGACGAAGGCGCCCCAGACGCCGGTCGCGTGCAGTCGGCCGCGCGCGGTGGGGTACGCGTGGACGATCAGGCCGAGGCTGCTGGCGAGCAGGCCCGCACTGGCCGCGCCCTGGGCGATCCGGGCGAGCGTGAACTGAAGCGTCGTCGTCGCGAACGCGCCGAGGATCGCGGTCAGGCCCATCGCGAGGGTGCCGGCGGTGAAGATCCGGCGGCGGCCGTAGTCGTCGGCGAGGCTGCCGGCCACCAGCAGGAGCGCGGCGAGGCCGAGCGGGGTGCCGTTCAGGAGCCAGGCCTGGGCCGAGAGCGGGGTGTGCAGCGCGGTGGCGGTCTCGGGGAGCGTGACCATCGGCGCGGTGTACGTCATCAGGGCCACGGCGGTGGCGGCGCTGGTCAGGGCGAGGGTCGCACCTGCGCGCGGGGACGGGGCCGGTGCGGGCGGCGAGGGGGCAGCCGCCCGTTCCGTCAGAGTTCGTTCATTGAACCTAGCCATGCCGGGTACTCTATCAGGGTTGGTTCGTTCATTGAACCTACCGGTCGTGGAATGGCTAAGGTGGACGGCATGGCACTGGGCAAGGACTACGTGACGCAGGAGTGCTCGATCGCCCGCGCGCTGGAGGTCGTCGGCGAGCGCTGGACGCTCCTGGTGGTCAGGGACGCGCTCTACGGCGTACGGCGCTACAACGACTTCCTCGGCCACCTCGGCATCCCGCGCGCCGTCCTCGCCGCCCGCCTCCAGTCGCTCATCGACGAGGGAATCCTGGACAAGCGCCGGTACCAGGAGTCCCCGCCCCGGTACGAGTACGTCATCACCGACCGCGGCATCGCCCTGTGGCCCACCCTGCGCGCGCTCGGCCGCTGGGGCCGCGAGCAGCTCGGCGAGCCCCAGATGCGCTACTTCCGGCATGCCCCCTGCGGCACCGAACTCGGCCCGTACGGCGAATGTCCCGGGTGCGGAACCTTCGTGCCCGCCGAGGACGTTGTGATGGAGCCGGGACCGGGACTCGATCCTGATCCGGCGGATCCGGTCAGCCGGGCGCTGCTGCGCCCGAAGCGGCTGTTGGACCCGTTGCAGATCGAACCCGCGCAGACCGGAGCGGGGAAGGAGGGGGCGTGAAGGTGAACCGCGGGCCGTGGCCCGTCGTCGCGCTGCTGCTCCTGCTCCTCCAGGTCGCCTCGCTCGACACCGGCAGCCTCTCCGCCGCCGTTGCCCTCGCCGCGACCGCCGCCGTCGGCTCCGCCTTCGCCGTCTGCTCGCTCCTCGTCGCCCGCAGCGCCCCCGCCGTGCCGCCCACCCGGGTGCGCACCGCGATACGCGACCGGGCCCGCCGTACGGCCTTCCTGCCGCAACGCGACCCCGACGCCCGGGGCCGCACCCGCCCGCGCGCGCCCGGAACCGCCCTCCCGGCGACCCGCGCGTAAGGCACCCCGACACCCCGGCACCTGCCTCCGGACCCCGCGCGGGTCGTCGTCCTGCCCTGTCATCCGGCACGACGAGACCCTCGGAGGGCTCCTCACCCATGTCCGTCTTCGCCAGCCTGGTCGGCCGGCTCGCCGACCTGCTCCAGCCGCTGCTCGGCGCCTCCGCCGCCGCCGGCGCCATCGTCCTGTTCACCGCGGTCGTACGGCTCCTCGTGCACCCCCTGTCCCGCGCGGCGGCGCGCGGGCAGAAGGCGCGCACCGCGCTCCAGCCGAAGATCGCCGAACTGCGCCGCAAGCACGCCAAGAACCCCGACAGACTCCAGAAGGCCGTCCTCGAACTGCACGCAGAGGAAAAGGTCTCCCCGCTCTCCGGCTTCCTGCCCGGACTCCTCCAGCTCCCCGCGTTCTTCCTCCTCTACCACCTCTTCTCCGACACCGGCGGCGACCTCCTCACCCACCGGCTCCTCGCCGCGCCCCTCGGCGGCCGGTGGAGCGACGCCCTCGCCGACGGCGGCCCGTTCGGCCCCGCCGGACTCGTCTACGCCGCGCTCTTCGCGCTCGTCGCCGCGGTCGCCTACGCGAACTTCCGCCGTACGAGGGCGGCGACGGCCGTGGCCGGTCCGGCGACCGGTCCGGCGACCGGTGAACCGGCGCCGCCCGGACTGGGGGCGGTGGCCAGGGTCATGCCGTTCATGTCCTTCCTCACCCTCGTCACCGTGGCGGTTGTCCCGCTGGCCGCCGCGCTGTACGTGGTCACCAGCACGACCTGGAGCGCCGTCGAACGGGCGGTGCTGTACCGGTGAGCCACCGCCCCGCGGTCCAGTCCGTGAACCGGGTATTGCGGAGTGGACGCCCACCTTGGAGGATCGACCAGTCATCCGATGGCTGCACCTGTCGGCCGACGCCCCCGCGATCGAGGGAGATTGGGACCATGAAGCTGCTGCGAGTCGGTACGGCGGGAGCGGAGACGCCCGCGCTGCTGGACGCCGAGGGAGTGCTGCGGGACCTCTCCGGTCTCGTCCCGGACATCGACGGAGCGCTGCTCGCCGACGAGGACGCGCTCGCCCGGATACGGGCCGCCGCCGGGACCGGAGAACTGCCCGGGCTGGACGCGACCGGGCTGCGCGTCGGACCGCCGCTCGCCCGGATCGGCAAGGTCGTGTGCATCGGGCTGAACTACCACGACCACGCCCGCGAGACCGGGGCCGAGCCGCCCGCCGAGCCGGTCGTCTTCTTCAAGGCCGCCGACACCGTCGTGGGCCCCGACGACACCGTGCTGGTGCCCCGCGGATCGGTGAAGACCGACTGGGAGGTCGAACTGGCCGTCGTCATCGGTCGGACGGCCCGCTACGTGGAGTCCGCCGAGGCCGCGCTCGGCCATGTCGCCGGGTACGCCGTCGCGCACGACGTGTCCGAGCGGGAGTTCCAGATCGAGCGGGGCGGCACCTGGGACAAGGGCAAGAACTGCGAGACGTTCAACCCGCTCGGCCCCTGGCTGGTCACCGCCGACGAGGTGCCCGACCCGCAGGCGCTGTCCCTGCGGCTGTGGGTCAACGGCGAGCTCAAGCAGGACGGCACGACGGCCGAGCAGATCTTCCCCGTCGCCGAAGTCGTGCGCTATGTCAGCCAGTTCATGACCCTCTACCCCGGTGACGTCATCAACACCGGTACGCCGGCGGGCGTCGCGCTCGGGCAGCCGGAGCCGAAGCCGTTCCTGCGGGCCGGGGACGTGGTGGAGCTGGAGATCGACGGACTCGGGCGCCAGCGCCAGGAGTTCAAGGACGCGTGACGCCTCGCTGAGAGGCGGGGACGAGGAATAGGGGCGGGGGAACTGCGTGTGCCCGTCGGCCGCGGGTCGTCCGTGGCCGATCGCGCAGTTCCCCGCGCCCCTCGAAGCGCGCGCCGCCGTCCTACCGGTGCTTCTCCAGGAAGAGTTCCAGCGCCTCCACCACGAACCGGTGGTCCTGGAGCTGGGGCAGGCCGCTCACCGTCACCGAGCCGACGACGCCCACGTCCTCGACCGTGATCGGGAACGAACCGCCGTGCGCCGCGTACGTGTCGGGGTCGAGGCGGGACGACTCCTCGAACGTCGTGCCCTTGGCGCGGAAACGGGCACCGACGAGATAGCTCGCGGAGCCGTAGCGCTCGACCACCCGGCGCTTGCGGCCGATCCAGGCGTCGTTGTCCGGGGTGGAGCCGGGCAGGGCGGCGTGGAAGAGCTGCTGGCCGGCGCGGTGGATGTCGACGGCGACGGGTGCCTGGCGCTCGCGGGCCATGTCGACCAGCAGCGAACCGAGGGCCCAGGCGTCGTCGTGGGTGAACCGGCGGAAGACCAGGCGGCGTTCCTGCGCCTCCAGCTCCTCGATCGGCGGGGTCAGTTCCGGGTGGAACTTCGGGGTCAACTCGCCGCTGTGCGTCACAGCTTCACCACCACTCCGTCGTGGGCCGAACGGCGGGCCGCCTCGAGCACGTCGAGCGCGGTGGCCGCCTCCAGTGCGGTCACCGGGTTGGGACCGCCGTCGAGCAGGGCCTTCGCCACGGCCGCATAGTAAGCCGGGTAGTCGCCGGGGAGCGTCGGTTCGGGCCGGCCGCCGCCGGTCGGCGGGGACTCGCCGGAACCGACCCGGCCCCACAGGGACTCCGGCTCGACGCCCCAGCCCGCGCCGGGCCGCTCGCCCTCGCGCAGCGCCGCCTCCTGCGGGTCGAGGCCGTACTTCACGAAACCGGCCTTCGAGCCCAGCACCCGGAAGCGCGGCCCGAGCTGGGCGGTGGTCGCGGAGGCGTAGAGGTGGGAGCGGACGCCGTTCGCGTGGGTCAGCGCGATGAACGTGTCGTCGTCGACGGCCGCGCCCTCGCGGCGGACGACCGCCTCGGCGTACACCGAGGTCACCGGGCCGAAGAGGACGAGCGCCTGGTCCACGACATGGCTGCCGAGGTCGTAGAGCAGACCTCCGATCTCTACCGGGTCGCCGGACTCGCGCCAGCCGCCCTTCGGCTGCGGACGCCACCGCTCGAAGCGGGACTCGAAACGCCAGACGTCGCCCAGCTCGCCGTCGGCGACGACCTTTTGCAGGGTCAGGAAGTCGTTGTCCCAGCGGCGGTTCTGGAAGACGGAGAGGAACAGGCCGCGTTCCTCGGCGAGGGCGGCGAGCTCGCGGGCCTCCGCCGCCGTCCCGGCGACCGGCTTGTCCACGACGACCGGCAGGCCCGCCTCCAGGGCGGCCGTGGCCAGCGGGACGTGCGTCTTGTTGGGGGAGGCGATGACGACCAGGTCCAGGTCGGCGGCGCGGCCGAGCAGCTCCTCGGGCGTGGCGACGACGCGCACGTCCGGGAACTCGGCGCGGGCCTGCTCCTGACGCTCCGCGTTGGAGGTGACCACCGTGTCCAGGACGAGGCCCTCGGTGGCGGCGATCAGGGGGGCGTGGAAGACGGAGCCCGCGAGCCCGTAGCCGATGAGGCCCACGCGGAGCGGGCCGGCCGGGGCGCCGGAGGAGCGGGGGGTGCCGGTGGAACCAGTCGTACGTGTCATGACTTCTACTTTCGCAACGCTGTTGCCAAAGTGCAAGCACGGGAGAGAATGGACGGGTGAACAGGACGAACGGAGGCGTGAACCTTCCGGCTCTGCGCAGCCACAACACGGCCCTGGTGCTGGACCTGCTGCGGACGGCCCCCGCGGAGGGCGTCAGCCGCCTCGAACTCGCCGAGCGCACGGGGCTCACCCCGCAGGCCGTCAGCAAGATCACCGCGCGGCTGCGGGACGAAGGGCTCGCCGCGGACGCCGGACGGCGCGCGTCCACCGGCGGCAAGCCGGCGACCGTGCTGCGGCTGGTGCCCGAGGCGGGGCACGCGGTCGGGGTGCAGCTGGACCGGGACGAGCTGCGGGCCGTGCTGGTCGATCTGGGCGGGACCGTGGTGGGGGAGCGGTGCGTGCCGACGGACCTGGGCGGCGAGGCGTCCGCCGTCGTCGAGACGGTGGCCCGGGCGGCCGGGGAACTGGCCTCCTCGGTGCGGCCGGAGTCCCTGCTCGGGGTGGGGGTGGCGCTGCCCGGGCCGCTGGACCATGTGCGCGGGGTGCTGCACCGGGTCACCGGGTTCCCGCGCTGGGACGGGTTTCCGCTGCGGGACGCGGTGGCGGAGCGGGTGGGGATGCCGGTCGTCGTGGACAAGGACACGAACGCGGCGGTGCTGGGGCTGGCGGTGGGGGGCGTCGACGGCGGCGCGCGGGCGGGGTCCTTCGCGTATCTGCACCTGGGGACCGGGCTCGGGGCGGGGCTGGTGATCGGCGGGGCCGTGCACCGGGGGGCGCGGACCGGGGCCGGGGAGTTCGGGCATCAGGTCGTCCAGCTCGACGGGCCGGTGTGCGGGTGCGGGAACCGGGGGTGCGTCGAGGTGATGTGCCTGCGGGCCGTCGCCCGGGGGGAGGTGGGGGAGGCGGCCCGGGTGCTGGGGGTCGGGGCCGCGAATCTGGTGGAGCTGCTGGACATCGACCTGGTGCTGCTGGGCGGGCGGACCGTCGCCGCGGCGCCCGAGGTGTTCGTGGGCGGAGTGCGGGACGTTCTGGAGCGGCGGGCCGTGGCGCGGGGGGAGGGGGCGGTGCCCGTGCGGGTGGCCCCGGGTGGGGTGAACGGGATTGCCGCGGGGGCGGCTCAGTTGCTGCTGGCGCCGTTGTTCGGGCGGGCGGAGGGGTGAGCGGGGTGGGGTGACGGGGTCTGGCGGGGGCCGCGGCTCTGTGGGGGCCGGGCGGGTGGGTTTGCTCGCCGCCGCTGGGCGGGTGCCGCTGCGCCCACCCGTGCCGCCCCAAGCGGCACGACTGCCCGCAGCTGGGGAGGAGGGGGTGTGGGCGCGGTGCGACGGGCTGCGGCTGCTGGGGGAGTGGGTGGGTGCGGTGCCACTGCCCGCAGTCGGGTGGGGGGAGTGGGTGGGTGTGGTGCGACTGCCCGCAGGTGGGGGGGGGAGCGGGTGGGGCGGGGTGGGGGAGGCCGATCGGGCGGGAAAACGGGGTTGATCCGGGGGTGGTCGGAGTGCCGTTCCCGTCATGGGCGGGGCCGGCGGCATGGTCATGTGTTCATGCGACTGTTCCCGCCCGCCCTTGTCCCCCTCGCCGTGGCAGCCGCCGTTCTCGCGCCGGCCGGGAGTGCCCGCGCCGTGCCGGTGTGTGCCGCCTCCGAGCCCGGCGACTTCCCGCTGACCACCCGGATCCACGGAGGCCCCGACGCCTACGAGGCCGGTGGCGGTCACGGCACCTGGTACCTGGACCTGACGAACAGGACCGCCCGCACCTGCACGGCCATCCACCCGGTCGTCGTGCTCACCGACCGGGAACGCGCCCTCACGGTCACGCAGCCCCGGCTGGAGTTCTACGAGGAGGACGGACGGGCACGGCCGGTCCGGTTCGAGGCGACGGACGAGGACGAACTCGTCGGGGCCTTCGGCGGAGCCGGGTTCACCGTGGGGCCCGGGAAGACCGTCACCGTGAAGGTACGGCTCGCGCTCGCCTCCGACGCCGTGCCGAACGAGGTCACCGCCAACGCGGCGGTCGTCCAGCGGCACGAGGACGACGGCGACTGGGTCGGACAGTCCGGCGACTACCGGTTCGACGTCGAGGCGGGACCGGGGTCGGGGCCGGACACCCCGGCAGAGACAGGGACGGCCCCCGGCACCGACGCCGACGCCGGGACCGGGGCCGGTACGGAGACCGGGACCGCCACCGGGAGCGCGGGTGACATCCCGCCCGGCGACGCGGCGGCCCGTCCGCCCGGCGCCCCGGAACTCGCCGCGACCGGCCTCGCCGATCCCGTCCGCACCCTGGGCGCCGCCGTCGCCGTACTCCTCTTCGCCGGCACGGCGTTCCGGCTGGTGCGGAGGCGGCGCTAGGCCGCGTCCCCCGTGCCGGCTCCGGTGACGGACGGCAGGTGATCGACGGGGTCACGATCAGCACTTCCTGATTAGGGTGGGGTGCGTCGGTACGCCGTGGTTCCGGCGCCTCCCGCTCGTCCCGCACCCGCCTGGAGTCCAAGCACATGCCCGACCGCAAGCCCATCGAATCGTGGCTCACCGACATGGACGGCGTACTCATCCACGAAGGCGTGCCGATCCCGGGTGCCGACGCCTTCCTGAAGAAGCTCCGGGATTCCGGCAAGCCGTTCCTGGTGCTCACCAACAACTCGATCTACACCCCGCGCGACCTCCAGGCCCGCCTGAGCCGCATGGGCCTGGACGTGCCGGTCGAGAACATCTGGACGTCGGCGCTCGCCACCGCCAAGTTCCTCGACGACCAGCGGCCCGGCGGCTCCGCGTACGTCATCGGCGAGGCCGGACTGACCACGGCACTGCACGACATCGGGTACATCCTCACCGACCACGACCCCGACTACGTCGTCCTCGGGGAGACCCGCACCTACTCCTTCGAGGCGATGACCAAGGCCGTCCGGCTGATCAACGCGGGCGCCCGGTTCATCTGCACCAACCCCGACGAGACCGGCCCCTCCACCGAGGGCCCGCTGCCCGCGACCGGCGCGGTGGCCGCGCTGATCACCAAGGCGACCGGCAAGCAGCCCTACTTCGCGGGCAAGCCGAACCCGCTGATGATGCGCACCGGGCTCAACGCGATCGGCGCCCACTCCCACTCCAGCGCGATGATCGGCGACCGCATGGACACCGACGTGCTGGCCGGCATCGAGGCCGGGATGCAGACGTTCCTCGTCCTGACCGGGCTCACCACCCCGGCCCAGGTGGAGAACTTCCCGTACCGCCCCTCGCAGGTCGTCGACTCGATCGCCGACCTGGTCGACCGCGTCTGACCCCGCCCGAAACCCTTTGGCACCCGTACGGAGCAGTGGCGGCCCCCTGAGGATGCGGGGCCGCCCCGGCGGGGGGAGTCTCCAGATATCTGGAGGTTCACGATGGGTTCTCTTCGCCTCACTCTCTGTACGGGATTCCTCGCCGCCACCGCCCTGATCACCCCGGCGGCCCACGCGGCGGACGGGGGAGGGGTGGCGGTCACCCCCTCATCCCCCGTCCCCGGCTCCGACGTCGCCCTCAAGGTCGGCGGCTGCACCGCGGGCAGCGGCAGAGCGGTCTCCACCGCCTTCACCGCCGACGTCCGGCTCACCGGCACCGCCGGCACCCTCATGGGCGCCGCCCGCCTGAGCACCTCGGTCGAGGCCGGCACCTACGACATCAAGGTCAGCTGCGGCGACGTCTCCCGCACCGGCACCCTGACCGTCGTACGGCAGCCCACGCCCGCGCCCTACGCGTCACCGGTCGCCCCCGTCCACGCGGGCGGCGGCGGCACCGCCCACCTCGCCGACAGCCAGGCCGCCGCCAAGGGCCCCGGCACCGCGCACGCCGTCACCGGCCTGGTCCTGGCCGGGGTCGCGGCGGTCGCCGTGGCGGTGCGCAGCTCCCGGCGCAGGCGGGGGAGTGACTGACCCGCCATGCCCGACCACATACGCTCCTCACGCTTCATCACCGGCGTCGCCTGGGCGGTCCTGCTGCTCGGCCTGTGGCTGTGGGGCCAGCGCTCCGGCGGCCTGCGCCTCGGCATCGCCTCGCCGACCACCGGCGACATCGCCGCCGTCGGCCGCCCGCCCGAGGTCCGCCTGCCCCCCGCGCTGCACCCGATGGGCGGCGCCCTGCCCCAGCGCGTCGACCTCCCCGAACTCGGCATCCAGGCCCCCGTGGTGGCCCGCGGCCTCGACGACCACGGCGCCGTCGACCCACCGCCCTACGACCGGCCCGGCGACGTCGGCTGGTACGCGGGCGGGGTCCGCCCCGGGGCGGCCGGCACCGCGGTGCTGGTCGGCCATGTCGACACCGAGACCCGGCCCGCCGTCTTCTACAAGCTCAGCGCGGTCAAACCGGGCGGAACGGTCCGGGTGATCCGCGACGACGGCAAGGTCGCCGAGTTCACCGTGGACGACGTCCAGGTCCTCGGCCGCGACGACTTCGACGCCCGGCAGGCCTACGGGCCACGCCAACAGGGCCGCGCAGAACTGCGGTTGATCACCTGCGGCGGCGACTTCGACCGGGCGAGCGGGAGTTACACCGCCAACGTCGTCGTCTCCGCCTACCTCACCGGCACCGGGCTGTAGAGCGCCTCGCGGATCGATCCTCCGAGGGGTACCTGGCCCGGTCGGCGGCCCGCTCCCCCCGAAGCCGCCGACCGGGCCGGTCCTCGACCGCGCGCGCACGGGTTGCGGGAGTAACCCGGCGTCCTGCGCGGGAGGTTGTGAGGTCCACGGTGTGTCGGGCCAGGGGCTGGGGCCTTGTGCACACGACTCTAGAACGTATGACCGCCCTGGCCTAGAGGGCGATTGACGCCAAGTGGAAAGCCCGTGGCTCAGCGTCATCCAGCCAGGTGGTACGGGGTCCCGCACGGACCCGCCCACGACGGCCGCCTAGAACGGCTCCCCGGCGGCCCCGTCACCGCCCGGACGTAACTCGCCGTCGCCCAGCCGCCGTTCGATCACCGACCGGGCCACCTGGTCCAGCGGCAGCCGGTGCCGGCGCGCGTACCGCCGCAGCGCCGTGAACGCGTCGTCCGCGCGCACCCCCCAGCGCTCGGCGAGCATCCCCTTGGCCTGCTCGATCCGCACCCGGCTGGACAGCGCCTCCTGCAACTGCGCGGACAGCGTCCGCGACCGGGTGTGGGCGCGGTGGTTGTCCAGGCCGACGGCC
Source organism: Streptomyces sp. NPDC090106 (assembly GCF_044747265.1). Lineage (NCBI taxonomy): Bacteria > Bacillati > Actinomycetota > Actinomycetes > Kitasatosporales > Streptomycetaceae > Streptomyces > Streptomyces sp. NPDC090106. The sequence continues at coordinate 110,009 of NZ_JBIVDS010000002.1, forward strand.
GCCGCGTCGGCGAGCGCCTGCGCCACCAGGACCTCCGCCGTGCACAGGGGAGGGTCGGCGGAGAGGGCCGGCACGAACACGTTGAGCGCGCCGAACAGCGTCTCGCGGCGGCGCAGCGGCACCGCGAACGTCGCCGCGATGTCATGGCGCAGCGCCCGCTCGGTGAACGCCGGCCAGCGCGCGTTCGCGTGCGCCACCCGGATCGACACCGGCTGCACGGGCCGGCCGGAGCTGTAGCTGTCCAGGCACGGGCCGCCGCCGTGCTGGGCCTCCAGCAGTTCCAGCGCGACCTCGCGCCGCAGGGTGCTGGTGCTGAACGACACGGTCTCACCGCCGTCGACGAGCATGATCCCGGCGGCCCGCGCCGCCAGCAGGTCCACGCAGTGGTCGGACACCCGCCGCAGATACGGCCCGGGCTCGAAGCCTTCGGCGAGCGTGTCGGCCGCCTCCACCAGCGCCGCCGCCAGTCGGAGCTCCCGGGTGGTGTGCCGCATGGCGCGCACTCCCTTCACCGGCCGCGCCCGCCTCGTACAAGCGCCCGCCTACCCTTGACCATGGCCGCTGTAACAGCTCTCCGACAAGGCGCGGGCGATCTCGTGTGCCACACGCCACCTATGTCAGGATTGACACCCGGATCGATGCAGCGTGCTGCACCCGAGGGGGAGTTGGATGTACGGCATGAGGGGGGCCGGAATGAGGACGTCCGCGGCGGTGCTGGGGGCGGCACTACTGGTCGCGGGATGTTCCTCGTCCGGGGACGGGGACGACCCGGACAAGGGTTCCGGGGCGAGGATCGGTCAGCAGCCCAAGGCGACCGACCCGTTCTGGGTGAACCCGGACGGCAGCGCGGCCCGGCAGGTCGCCGCCTACGAGAAGAACGGCGAGAGCGAGGACGCCGAGCAGATCCGCAAGATAGCGGAACAGCCCACCGGCCAGTGGATCGGCCCGGAGAACCCCGAGGCGGAGGCCCGCGGCTTCACCGAGGCCGCCGACAAGGCGGGCCGCACCGCCCTGCTCGTCCTCTACAACATCCCGCACCGTGACTGCGGCCAGTACTCCCAGGGCGGCGCCGCCGACGGCAACGCCTACCGGAGCTGGATCGACGGCGTGGCCGCGGGCATCGGGGACCGCTCGACCTCGGTGATCCTGGAACCGGACGCGGTCCTGCACCTGGTCGACGGCTGCACCCCGGAGGAGTTCCACGAGGAGCGGTACGCGCTCCTGACGGAGGCCATCGGCAAGCTGAAGGCGCTGAAGAACACCAAGGTGTACCTGGACGCGGGCAACGCCGGCTGGGGGCACCCGGACCAGATCTTCGAGCCGCTGAAGTGGGCGGGCGCCGAACAGGCCGACGGTTTCTCCGTCAACGTCTCGAACTTCTACTCGACCGAGGACTCCATCGCCTACGGCAAGCAGCTCTCGGCCAAGGTCGGCGGCAAGCCCTTCGTCATCGACACCAGCCGCAACGGCAACGGCCCCTACACCGGGGGCGACGCCGCCGAACGCTGGTGCAACCCGCCCGGCCGCGCCCTCGGCGAGACCCCGACGACGAAGACGGCCGACGGGCTCGTCGACGCCTATGTGTGGGTCAAGCGCCCCGGCGAGTCGGACGGCGAGTGCAAGGGCGGCCCCAAGGCGGGCCAGTGGTGGGCGGCTTACGCGCTGAAGCTGGCGCAGGCCAGCAAGTAGCCCCGCGGTGCACACGGTCGAGGGCGCCCTCCCCACCCGGGGAGGGCGCCCTCGACCGTTGTTCCGCTACCGGCCGTCGGGGCCGCTCACGGCACCTTGACCCACTGGGCCTTGCTGGGGGTGCCCTGGTCGTCGTCGACGAAGAGCATGTACCAGCCCGACTGGACGAGGTTCTTGCCCTTCGGCACCGTCACCGTGATCTTGTCGCCGGACACCTTGAAGTCCAGCGCGACGGACCGCTGGTCGACGTCCGTGACATGGGTGGCGGCGCTCGGCCGGATCAGCCGCACCTTCTTGATCGACGAGGCGTGCTGCGAGGTGAACGTTCCCGACTCGCCCCGCCCGATGGTCTGCGGGCCGCCCGACAGCGACGGCCGCGAGTCCCGGTAGAGATACGGCGGCGTGTAGATCTCGATGCGCTGCTCGAACTCGCCCGGCTTGGTGTTGGCCTTGTCGCTGTAGAGCGAGTCGGAGCCGAAGAACATCACCCGGCCGTCGGGCAGCAGGATCGACCCGGAGTGGTAGTTGCGGCCCACCAGCGGGTCGGCGACCTGCTCGAAGGTGTTGGAGTCCGGGTGGTAGAGCCGGGCCTGGAGGATGTTGGAGTCGCCGCGTCCGCGGTAGTCCTCCGAACCGCCCGACACCAGCACGCTGTCGTCGGGGAGGATCGAGGAACTCGGGTAGCGGGTGCCCTTCTCCAGCGTCGGCCCGTCCACGAACTCCGGGTCGTCCGCCTTCAGGTCGATGATCCGTGTCTTGTTGCTCGACCGGGCGGACTCGCCGACCCCGCCGCCGCCGATCACCATGTACTTCTCGTCCTGCGCGGGCGGCAGCAGCACCGTCCCGGAGGTCTCCATCAGCTTGGGGTCGCTGAGCCCCTGGAGCTTGGTGAACTTGTTGGTGCCCACGTCCCAGATGCCCGGGTCACGGCCGACGTTGTCCGGTCCGTAGCCCGCGTTCGACCCCGAGTAGAAGACCTTGCCGTTCTGCATGAGGAACAGCGCGGGATAGGTCGGGAACTGCCGCGTCTTCGCCGTGTAGGCCCAGGTCCGGGTCTTCGGGTCGAACACCTCGTTCTTGCCGGGGACGAGCTGCCCGATGTCGTCGAGACCGGAGACGCTGAGCACCTTGCCGTCGCTCAGGGTGGTGAGCGTCGGGTACCAGCGGGCCTCGTTCATCGGGTCGACCTTGATGTACCTCTCGGCCACCGGGTCGAACTCGTAGGCGTCCCGGATGCCCTGGAAGTCCTTCTTGTCGAGGGCGAGCTTCTGCGCGATGCCGTAGGTGTTGCGGGCGTCGGTGCCGGTCAGCCCCTGGATGCGGTAGTTGTCCTGGGTGCCGGTCTCGTACTTGCGGCCCTTCTTCTGGGCCTCGACGTACACCCGGTAGATCCCCGGGGTGTTGCCCAGGAACTCGCCCGTCGCCTTGTCGAAGTTCTTCTCCGCGCGCGGCACGATGATCGAGTCCTTCGACACGAACGTCCGGCCGTTCTCCTTGCCGGTGAACTTCGTGCCCGCGGGCAGCGTGATCGGCTTGTCCGGGTTCTCGTTGTGGACGATCATCAGGCCGCCGGCCTTGGTGACGTCCCCCTCCAGCTTCTCGTACCGCTTGGTGCCGCCGGCGATCAGCAGGTTGCCGTTGGACAGCTGCGTGTGGCCCGTGCAGAACAGGTCGCTGGGCGTGGGCACCTTCTTGATGGTGCCCTTGACCGGGTCCCAGATGCGGGTGTCGAACTTCTTGGCGTCGAAGTTGTCCTGGTTGTTGCCGGAGCCCGCGACGAGCAGCACCTTGCCGGTGTGCAGCAGCGCCGCGTGAATGGTGTTCTGCCGGAACTCCTCGGGGAACTCGACGACTTCCCACTTGCCGTTCTCGGCTTTGTACTCCGGTCTGTTGATCTGGTACTGGTGGTATTTCTCGGTGCCGACGCGATACAGCCACGGCCCGTTCATCCCGGCCAGTGCGAGTACCACCACCGCGCCTATCGCGAGGCGACGGGCGCGGCGGCGTCCAGCCTGGTCGTTCATTCCTTACGTCCCCCAAGTCCACCAAGGGCGATCTGCATGGTCTGGTCGTTGCCCGCGGCGTCCTGCTGCGACGTCTGCTGCGAGGCCGCCCAGGCCGGCTTCTGCGCCGGGGTGTGCTGGGCGGGCAGCGGCTGCGACGCGTACTGCTGCTGCGTGGCGTACTGCTGGTGCTGCTGCGGGGCCGGGGCGGCGGGCTCGGCCGGGGCCGCGGGCCGCTTGCGCTCCTGGCGCAGCATGTGGCGCCACACGAAGATCGGGGTCGCGGTGATCAGCATGGCGAAGGTCGCCCAGATGATCATCGCGGGGTGCGAGTGCCCGTAGACGACGCCCGCCCCGATCGAGGCGCCGAAGATCGCGATGAAGTACCAGTGGTAGCGGAAGGTGGCGAACCAGCGGTCCGGGCTCGCGGAGTCGCCCTTGGGTGTCACCACGAACTTGCTCTTGCGGCGCAGCGCCGAGTCGACCAGCGCCTTCGCGTACAGCGGCGCGGACAGTGCGGACATCACCATGCCGGCCACACCGCCGGAGCCCTCCGGCTCGTGCGGCGACACGTTGTGGCGGCGGTTCCAGATGTACAGGCCGATCTGGAGTGCGGAGGCGTTGCCGTAGAGCATCAGCCACACGGTGGGGTCGATGTTCACACCGGACGCGCCCAGACCCAGGAAGAGCGCGCAACTGATCGCGGCGAGGATCCAGTTGAGGGCGGACATCGGGTAGAAGATGATCATCATCGTGTAGTTGAAGAGCTTGCCCGGAGGCAGGGAGTACCAGCCCTTCCAGTACTGCTTGAGGATCGTCTCGTACGTGCCGCGCGACCAGCGCATCTGCTGGGTGAAGAAGTCCGTCCAGGCGCTGGGTCCCTCACCGACGGCGAGCACGTCCGGTGTGTACACCGAGCGCCACTTCCGGCCCGTCGCCGGGTTCTTGTGCCGGTGGATCTCGAAGCCGGTCGCCATGTCCTCGGTGATCGAGTCGTACAGACCGCCGATCTGCTTGAGCGCCCGGATCCGTACGGCGTTCGACGTACCCACGAACATCGGGGCGCCGTAGTAGTTGCCCGCGCGCTGGATGAGGGCGTGGAAGAGGAACTGCTGCGACTCGGCGGCCTTGGTGACGAAGTTGTCGTAGTTGCCGTAGACCTGCGGGCCGATCACGAAGCCGACGTCCGGGTCGCGGAAGAAGCCGAGCATCCGCTCCAGGTAGTTGGGCAGCGGCACGTGGTCGGTGTCGACGGAGGCGAAGAAGTCGTAGTCGTCGCCGTGCGCGTCGAGCCAGGCGTTGTAGTTGCCGTGCTTGGTCTTGGCGCGGTGCGGGCCCTTGGCCTGGTTCCACTTCTCGACCCCCTTGCGGGAGAAGTGGCGGACGCCGAGCCGGGCGCACACCTCCTTGACCTCGGGGTCGTCGCCCTCGTCGAGGAGCCAGACGTGCATCAGGCCCCGGTGGCGCAGCTTGACGGCCGCCTCCAGGGTCCGGGTCACCATCTCCAGCGGTTCCTTGCCGGGGACGAACGAGGTGAGGAAGGCCACTCTCGTGCCGGTCTCGGGCACGACCGGGATCGGGTCGCGGGCGACCAGGGTCGCGTGCGCGTTCGACAAGACGTTCATGCAGCGGAAGAACTCGATCAGGCCGATCGAGACGAGCATCACGATGTCGAGGGCGGGCAGCCACGCGAAGTCCACGTAGTCCCGCTCGGTCCAGTGCTCGGGCTGGAGCAGCCAGAACAGCAGCACCAGGGAGAGCACGGGGGCCGCGGCCAGCATCAGCGCGACTCTTATCCGGTGCGGTTCCTGCGAGATCAGTGAGCGGTACTGGACCTTGTACGGCTTGTTCGGGTCGGGCTGGGTGAGGGGACCTGCAAGCCGGCTGTAGTGCTCGTAGTCGTATTTCGGCAGCGTCGTCTTTATCCGGCGGAAGGCGCCGGTCCGGGTCTGCGCAGGCACCCTGAGCTGGGTGGTCTGAGACGGGTCGTAGTTCTGCCGGGCGCCCGTCGGCGTCGACGTCATGAGTCATCCCCCCACACGCGCACGAGCGCGTGTCAGTCGGTTCCTTACGTCTGCTCAGGTCCCCCTCGACCTTCACCAGACGTATCAGTGGTGGGCCGCGGTCACCACATCCTGCACTCCAATAGACATGGAAACGCGACCTTCCGGTTGCATGATGCCCCCCTCGGCATCTCCCTGTGGACGGGGCCCCCTATCCCCGCCAGTACCGGCAACCGGTTCCTTGCCCCCCAAGTGCCGCGAATCCGCAGCATCTTGAAAAACAGGTTTCTACGGTGTCCAGCATGATCGCAAGATGCGAAACGCGGTGTTTACCGGTCATACGCGTTCATTGTGGCCCCTGTGGGGGACATGCGGAGCTGTTGTGGACAACCGGGCAGGGATGTTGCCGAAGTGCTCCCGACGGACGACGCCCCGGAACGCCCTCGGCGCCTCGCTCGGCTGCGCGTCGGCCGGCCTCGGTGCGGGATGGCGCGAAACGCTCGCTCGGTGCTGCCATCGGTTGAGGCTATCCGGCTGAACGGACGAATGCCCCCACTTCCCCGCCACTGCCCCCAAACACCGAAGGCCCTCCGTTCTCACGGAGGGCCTTCGACTGTCGGTGCGCCGCCAGGGACTCGAACCCCGGACCCGCTGATTAAGAGTCAGCTGCTCTAACCAACTGAGCTAGCGGCGCCTGCTGACGTGGAGAACTCTACCGGACCCGGTGGGGTGGTCCGGACCGGGTGACCTGGGGCGGGGCGGGGTGCCGTACATCATTCGGACCGTCAACATGCGCGTCCGGAAGACAGTTGAGAAACTGACGAATGTGTACAGCCGCGGACATTTCCACCTGGAGTGTGAGGGGAATCGCATGGAGACTCCGGTATTCGAGGAATTCGATCCCGCGAGCGATTGCGACTGCCCCGGATGCGTCCACTGGCGGCGCGTCCTCCCGCACTCCCGCACCGACCGCCACCCCGCCGCCCACCGCGCGATGATCCTCGCCGCAGCCGCCTCCACCGCACTCGGCGTCGGCCACACCGCCCCCGCCGTCGCCGCCCCCCACGCCCCCGACCGCCCGGGCCTCCCCGCGGCCGACGAGCCCGACACCCCCCAGGGCGGCACCGCCCCGCTGCACGGCCCCGGCGGGAAGCCGGCCGTGGTGAAGGCGCCCGCCACGACCCGCGCCGAGATCATCAAGCGGGCCAAGACGTGGGTCGCCGCGCAGGTGCCGTACAGCATGACCCAGTACTGGTCCGACGGTTACCGCCAGGACTGCTCGGGGTTCGTGTCGATGGCCTGGAACCTGCCGGGCAACGAATGGACCGGGAGCCTCGACCAGTACGGCGTGCGGATCGCCAAGGACGACCTCCAGCCCGGCGACATCCTTCTCTTCCACAATCCGGCCGACCCCGAGAAGGGCTCGCACGTCGTCATCTTCGGCGGCTGGACCGACTACACGCACACCTACTACGTGGCCTACGAGGAGACCCGCCCGCGCGCCCGCAAGCAGTCCACCCCGTACGCCTACTGGAGCCACTCGGACCGCTATGCCGCCTACCGCTACAAAGGGCTGGCGGCGGGCGCGTCCGGCAGCGACAAGCCGAGCGAACCGACGACGGCCACCCCCTTCCCGGGCCTCGCCTACTTCGGTCCCGGCGCCAACAACAAGCACGTCACCGCGCTCGGCCGGATGCTCGTCGAGCGGGGTGCCGCCCGCTTCTACACCTCGGGTCCCGGTCCCCGCTGGACCGACGCCGACCGGCGGGCCACCCAGGCGTTCCAGCAGGCCCAGGGGTGGCGGGGCCGGGACGCGGACGGGCTGCCGGGTCCGGAGACCTGGATGCTGCTGGCCACGGGGAAGGGCAAGGACATCAGGACCGGGGCGGCCGGCCCCCCGGCACCGTCCTCGCCCTCGGCGCCCTCGTCCCCCTCCTCCAACGGCGTTCCCGGCTACCCGGGCCGGTCGATGTTCCGGCCCGGCGCCGACAACACGTACGTCACCCAGCTCGGCAGGCAGCTGGTGAAGAAGGGGTTCGGCCGGTACTACTCCTCCGGCCCCGGACCCCGCTGGGGCGAGGCGGACCGCAGGGCCGTCGAGGCGTTCCAGCGCACCCAGGGCTGGCGCGGCGGCGCGGCCGACGGCTACCCGGGCCCGGAGACCTGGCGACGCCTGTTCGCCTAGCCCTTGTCCATCGACACCCACTGGCATCACGTTTCTGGCGCGGAGGCTGGAGGCACCCATGAGCACCACGACCACACCACCCACCCCACCCACCCCGGAGTCCGAGGGACCGGCGCCCCGGTCCGTCCGCCTCATCCAGAACGAGGCGACCACCGAGATCCCGGTCCACCTGCTGTTCCGCGACGACCCGGAGACCGGCGCCGTGCCGCTGAGCCCCGCGGTCGTGGGGCGCCGGCAGGGCACCGGCGAGCAGCCGAGGCTGCGCAGACCGGCGGCGGCGTCCCGGCCGCGCCCCGCCCCGCAGGTCGACCCGGAGCTGGCCGAGCGCCCCGCCAGGGTGCTGCCGGGCGCGGCGGGCGTGCTCGCCGGTGCCTGTGGCGTCGCCGGGTGCGCGGTCACGTCCTGGTGGGCGGGCACCCTTCCGCCGCTCGCCGTGGAGGCGCTCGCGCTGCCGGCCCAGGCGGGCGCCGGGCTCGGCGTCGCGCAGTGGGCGGCGTACGCCGGGGCGGGCGCCCTCGGCCTGTTCGGCTTCGGCGGTCTCGCCCGCGGGCGGACCGGACGCGCCTGGGTGCTGGGCCTGTTCGGCCGCTACCGGGGCACGGTCCGCCGTACCGGCCTGATGTGGGTCAACCCGCTGCTGCTGCGGCGCCGCGTGGACGTACGGCTGCGGCACTGGCGCAGCGAGCCGATGGCCGCCGCCGACGGCAGCGGGGTCGCGCTGCGGGTGGTCGCGCTGGTGGTGTGGCGGGTGCGGGACACCGCGCGGGCCACGCTCGGGGTCGAGGACCACGAGACGTATCTGCGCGAGTGCGTGGAGGCGGCGCTGGTCCGGGTGCCGGTCGAACAGCCCGGCTCCCCGAAAGCGTCCGTGGACGCGGCGACCGACGCGCTGACCCGGGTGGTCGCGGCGGACGCGGCGCCGGTGGGCCTGGAGGTGTTCTCGGTGCAGCCGGTGCGGGTGGAGTACGCGCCCGAGGTCGCCGCCGCGATGCACCGCCGCCGGATCGCCGCGCTGGACGCCCAGCACCGGGCGAGCGTGCTGACGTCGGTGGTGGACTCCGTGGAGGACACGGTGACCCGGCTGACCATGCGGGGCCTGGTGGAGCTGGACGACTACGAGCGCAAGGCCCTGGTCAAGGATCTGACGGTCGCGTTCTGCTCGAGCCGCGGCGAACAGGCTCCCTGACGGGTACGGACCCCGTTTTTGATATGGACACAGCCAAGCGGCGGCAATACCTTGGGACTTGGTCTAGACCTGCACTCCTCATGCACTTCCCCCACGTTCGACAGGGAGCGGCAGCATGCGCAAAAAGACCAAGTGGTACGCCGCGGCGCTCGGCCTCGGTACGGCGGGAGCGCTCGTGCTCTCGTCCGGCGGGGCCAGCGGCCACGGCTACACCGACCTTCCGATCAGTCGTCAGAAGCTCTGCCAGAACGGCACCGTGACCAACTGCGGCGACATCCAGTGGGAACCGCAGAGCGTCGAGGGCCTCAAGGGCTTCCCCTCCGCCGGGCCGGCCGACGGGTCGATATGCAACGGCGGTGTCAGCAGGTTCAGCCAGCTCAGCGCGCCCACGACCCCGTCCGGCGCCGCCTGGCCGACGACGAAGGTGACCGGCGGTCAGAGCTACACCTTCCGCTGGCAGTTCACCGCCATGCACGCGACGACCGACTTCAAGTACTACGTGACCAAGGCGGGCTGGAACCAGAACCACAACCTGGCCCGCTCCGACCTCAACCTCACCCCGTTCCTCACCGTCCCGTACAACAACCAGCGACCGCCGTCCACGCTCTCCCACAGCGGCACCCTGCCGTCCGGACTCAGCGGCCACCACGTGATCGTCGCCGTGTGGACGGTCGCGGACACCACCAACGCGTTCTACGCCTGCTCGGACGTCACGTTCTGAGCATCGCTTGAGACAAGGCCGCTTCCCCCGGGGGTAGGTTCCCCACACCGGTCGAGCGACCGGTGCCTGACCTCGGGGGAAGCTTCATGGACGTCTTCTTCTATCTGGTGCCCGGCCTGATGCTGGCCGTGATCCTCTTCGGCGCCTACCGCGTGCTGCGCCGGTCGCTCCGGCTCCGCCGCGCCTGGAACAGCGGGCTGACCGCCGAAGGGCGCTGTCTGCGGGTCTACACGACCGTGCACGGCGGCTCCGGCGACACCCGGGTGCGTACCGCCCTGCACCACGTCTACGAGTTCACCGCCCGCGACGGCCGCAGCGTCCGCTTCGAGGAGGAGGACGGTCCCGGCACCGTCGTCGAGGGCGACTTCGTCACCGTCCACTACGCCGAGGGCGCCGACGTCGTCGCCACCGCGAAGGCGCCGGCGCGGGCGGGGCTCGCCGCCTCCACGATCGGCCTCCTGGTCTTCCTCGGGGTGGCCGCGGCGTTCTGCGTCGCCTTCATGGTCCAGTACACGATCGTCTTCGAGACGTCGGACATCGGCGGCTACTAGGGGCCCCGTCCGCCGCGGGGCTCCACATCTGACGGTCCATCAACTACCGTGCCCCGCCATGGAGTCCAAGGGCACGGTCCCGGACAGGCGCACGGTGGCCGAACTCGTCGCCGACCGGTGGGGCGACCACCGGCCGGGCCTGTGGTGCGAGGATCGGACCCTCACCCACCACGAGACGGCGGCGGGCGCGGCGGCCCGTGCGGCGCTGCTCGCCGAACTGGCCCCGCCGCGCGCCCATGTCGGCGTACTCCTCGACAACACACCCGAGTTCCCGCTGTGGTTGAGCGCCGCCGCCCTGGCCCGGTCCGCGGTCGCCGGGATCAACCCCACCCGCCGGGGCGCCGAACTGGCCCGCGACATCCTGCACACCGAATGCCGGGTCCTCGTCACCGAGCGGGCCCACCTCCCGCTCCTGAGGGGCCTGGACCTGCCCGGCGTACGCCTGCTCGTCACGGACACCGAGGAGTACGACGCGCTCCTCGCCCCCTGCGCGGACGCGCGGCCCGAGCCCGCCGGGGCCGGTCCGGACGACCGGCTGCTCCTCTACTTCACCTCGGGTTCCACGGGCGCGCCCAAGGCGGCGATCTGCACCCAGGGGCGGCTGGCCGCGGCCGGGTACGCGCTGGCCCGGCAGTTCGACGTGGGGCCGGACGACGTCCACTACGTGTGCATGCCGATGTTCCACGGCAACGCCGTGATCGCCGACTGGGCGCCCGCGCTCGCCGCCGGGGCGGGGGTGGCGCTGCGGCGCCGCTTCTCGGCCTCCGGGTTCCTCGCCGACGTGCGGCGCTACCGGGCGACGTACTTCACGTACGTGGGGCGGGCCGTGCAGTACCTGCTGGCGACGGAGGCGCGGCCCGACGACCGGGACCATCCGCTGCGCGTCGGGTTCGGCACCGAGGCGGGGGCGGTGGACGCGGCGGCGTTCCGGCGGCGGTTCGGGGTGCGGCTGGTGGAGGGGTACGGGTCCTCGGAGGGCGGGGCGGCGGTGCAGTGGTCGCCGGGGACGCCCGAGGGGGCGGTGGGACGGGCGGGGCCCGGGCTCGTCGTCCTCGACCCCTCGACGGGCGAGCGGTGCCCGTCCGCCGTGTTCGACGGGGCGGGGCGGCTGCTGAACGGGGACGAGGCGATCGGGGAACTGGTCAACCAGGGGGCGAACCCCTTCGAGGGGTACTGGCGCAACGAGGAGGCGGAGGCGGAGCGGCGGCGATGGGGAGGCTGGTACTGGACGGGTGACCTGTTCTGCCAGGACGCGGAGGGCTACCTCTATTTCGCGGGCCGCACGGACGACCGCATCCGCGTCGACAGCGAGAACCTGGCCGCCGCGATGATCGAGAACATCCTCGCCCGGTACGACGGGGCCGACGCCGTCGCCGTCTATGCGGTGCCCGATCCCGTGACCGGCGACCAGGTCATGGCCGCCCTCGCGGGCAGCTTCGACCCCCTCGGCTTCGCCGAGTTCCTCCTCGCCCAGCCCGACCTGGGCACGAAGATGGCCCCCCGGTTCGTCCGGGTCCTCGACCGCATGCCGGTCACGGCCACCAACAAGATCCACCGGGCCCGCCTGCGCCAGGAGGGCCTCACCACCCAGGACCCCACCTGGTGGCGCCCTCCGGGCGAAACGACGTACCGCAGACTGACGGCCGAGGACCGCGAGGAGTTCGAGAGGCCGATGGCTCGCGTCAGGAAAAGGGGATAGCCCTCGATGGCGCCCGGAAGACAGGGAAAAAGTTCGAGGGGCCTCTCGCTCCCACGAGTGGCCCCTCTGAAGTGCGCCGCCAGGGACTCGAACCCCGGACCCGCTGATTAAGAGTCAGCTGCTCTAACCAACTGAGCTAGCGGCGCAGACTCTCGCCGTTCTCGCTTGCGCGGTCGGCGACAGAGAAAATACTACCCGGTCCGCGAGGGTGGTTTTGACCAAGATCAGATGGTGAGGCCGAGGAGGACCGGGGCCGCGTTCCTGTTCAGCGCGTCGGCGGCCTCGCGGAGCCGGTGGGCGTGCTCGACCGGCAGGGAGAGGGCGAGGCAGCCCACGGAGGAGCCGGCGGTGATGGGGACGGCCGCGCAGACCGTGCCGACCGCGTACTCCTGGAGGTCGAGGTGGGGGACCGTGGGCGGCTGGGACTCCAGGCGGGACAGCAGCAGCTTGTCGCTGGTGATGGTGCGCGAGGTGAGCCGGGCCAGCTTGTGCCGGGAGAGGTGGTCGCGCCGGCTGTTGTGGTCGAGCTGCCCCAGCAGGCTCTTGCCGATCGCCGTCGCGTGGGCGGAGTAGCGGAAGTCGACCCACTCGTTGACCACCGGGGTCGCGGGCCCGTCGGCGTACTGGGCGATGCTGATCTCGCCGTCGACGTACCGGCTGAGATAGACGGCCGCGCCGACCGAGTCCCGCAGCCGGTCCAGGGTGCGCTGGAGCGTCTCGCGCAGGGCGCGGTCGCGGTCGTGGGCGGAACCGAGGCGGCTGAGCGCCTCGCCCGTGACGTACGCGCCGTCGGCGATCTGCTCGACGTAGCCCTCGCGGCGCAGCATCCGCAGGAGGGTGGTCAGCCGCTCCGGGTCGATGCCGGCCTGCCGGGCGAGCTGTGCGGCGGTGACTCCGGTGCTGTGCCGCGCCACGATCTCCAGGACGCGCAGCGCGTCCTGGGCCGAGTGGTGCGGCGCGGTCGGCTCGGTCGGCTCGTGCTTCAGCGCCACGGTGTGTCCCCCTGGCTCGCTCTGTTGCTCTGCAGTTGGGCCGTGATCCGGACAGCGATCCCTACCACGATAACGGGCAAGAAGGCTCAAGTGAGGGGCTGTTGACGAGATTCCATCCCCCTCAGCAGGGGTGCTGACCCGCTGGCATATGCCAGAGGAATGAGCCAGCACCCCGGTCCGCCGGTCAGAGCACCGCGCTGAGGAACTCCCGGGTGCGGTCCTGCGCCGGATCGCTGAAGATCTGCTCCGGCGGACCCGCCTCGATGATCCGCCCGGAGTCGAACATCAGTACCTGGTCCGAGATGTCCCGGGCGAAGTTCATCTCGTGGGTCACGCAGAGCATCGTGATGTCGGTGGTGCGCGCGATGTCCCGCAGCAGGTCCAGCACGCCCGCCACCAGCTCCGGGTCGAGCGCCGAGGTCACCTCGTCCAGGAGCAGCACCCGAGGCCGCATCGCCAGCGCCCGCGCGATCGCCACCCGCTGCTGCTGACCGCCGGAGAGCTGCGCCGGATAGGCGTCGCACTTGTCGGCCAGCCCCACCAGGTCCAGCAGCTCGCGCGCCCGCTCCTCCGCCTCGTCCTTGCCGAGACCCAGCACGGTGACGGGCGCCTCGGTGATGTTCCTGAGGACCGGCATGTTCGGGAACAGGTTGAACTGCTGGAAGACCATCCCGATCTTCTTGCGGATCTCCCTGACCTGCTTGTCCGGCGCCGGGAAGAGCCGCTCCCCGTCGACGGTGATCGTGCCCTCGTCGGGCTTGGTCAGGGTCATCAGCAGCCGCAGGATCGTCGTCTTGCCGGAGCCGGACGGGCCGATGAGGGTGACGTGCTTGCCCGCCTCGACGGAGAAGTCGAGATGGTCGAGCACGGTGTTGTCGCCGAACCGCTTGGAGATCTGTTCGAGCCGGATCAGCTCGCCCCCGGAGCGCTTGTCGGCGGGGTTCATGTCGGGGGACTGCTGGATGTCAGTGGACAAGACGTCGCTCCAGGGCTCGCATGAGGAGGGAGGCCAGATAGGAGATGAGGATGAAGGCCACGCCGATCACGGTCAGCGGCTCGGTGAACTGGAAGTGCTCCTGGGAGAAGAGCCGCGCCTGCCCGAGCATGTCGAGGACGGTGATCGCCATCAGCAGCGGCGTGTCCTTGAGCATCGCGATCACGTAGTTGCCCAGCGCGGGCACCACACGGCGGATCGCCTGCGGCAGGATCACCACCCGCCAGGTCCGCGCCACCGGCAGGTTCAGCGCCGTCGCGGCCTCCCACTGGCCGACGGGCACCGCCTCGATACCGGCCCGGTAGACCTGCATCGTGTACGTCGAGTAGTGCAGGCCGATCGCGAAGACGCCGGTGGTCAGCGCCGAGAACGTCAGCCCCCACTCGGGCAGCACGTAGAAGAGGAAGAACAGCTGCACCAGCAGCGGGGTGTTGCGTACGAACTCGGTGACCGCGCCCACCGGCCAGGTCACCCACCGGGTCGGCGCCCGCATCAGCAGTGCCCACACCAGGCCCAGTACGAAGGAGATCACCGAGCCGAGCGCCAGGGCCTGGAGGGTGACCACCAGACCGTCCCAGAACTGCGGCATGAAGTCGCCGACCGCTCCCCAGTCCCACGTCATGCGACAGCACCTCCACCGACACCCGTCGTCTCGGCGCGCTTGAGCTCACGCGCCGCGGCCCCGCGCACGGGCCGCTTCCCGACGCCCGCCTTGAGCCTCTTCTCCAGCCCGCGCATCACCCGGGTCAGCAGGAACGCGATCACGAAGTAGATGAGCAGCAGATACGTGTAGATCTCGGCGCTCTCCTGGAGCGCGAGCCGCACGAGGTTGCCGCTGAACGCCAGATCGCCCATGCCCATGACCGACACCAGCGCGGTGCCCTTGAGCAGCTCGATCAGCAGGTTCGAGAACGGCGGGATCATCTCCGGCACGGCCTGCGGCAGCAGGATCAGCCGCATCCGCTGCCAGGGCGTGAAGCTGAGCGCGATCCCGCCCTCCTTCTGCGCCGGATCGACCGCGGTCAGCGCCCCGCGCACGATCTCCGACCCGTACGCGCCGTACGTCAGCCCGAGCGCGAGGGTGCCCGCCCACAGCGGGACGAGCTGCCAGCCGAACGCGGGCGGCAGCACGAAGAACACCCAGAAGATCATGACGAGGGCCGAGGTCCCGCGGAACACCTCGGTGTAGAAGCCCGCGACGAACCGCACGATCCACAGCCGGTGCGTCCGCGCGATCCCGACGACGAATGAGACCGCCCCCGCCAGCAGCGCGCTGAGGACGAGGAGCTGGACGGTGGTCCATATGCCCTTGAGGACGAGTTCCCAGAGTCCTGAGGTCATCAGCCGGTCCCTCCCGCGCACAGGTCCTCGGCCGTGAGATCGGTCATCTCGGCCCGCGTGAACCCGAACGGCCTGAGGATGCGGAACAGTTCGCCGCTCTTCTTCAGCTTCCGCAGCTCCACGTTGAAGGCGTCCCGCAGCCTGGTCTCGGTGGGCCGGAACGCGAACGCGCCGCCGTCCACATGGGGTTTGCCGTCCACGAGCGGCGTGAAGGGCTCGGTCGCCTCGGCCTTGGAGGACTTCTTCACGACCTCCCGGGTGGTCAGCGCCGTCCCGGCGAACACGTCGGCCCGGCCGGCCTCGACCGCGTTCAGCCCCGCGACCTGGTCCGGGACGATGAGGATGTCGCTCTCCTTGTACCCGGCGTCGACGGCGTACTGGATCTCCGCGTACCCGGTGCCCGTCGCGAACTTCGCCTTCTTCCCGACGACGTCCTGGTAGTCGTGCAGCCCCTTCGGGTTGCCCTTCCTGACGATGAACGAGTCGAGCATCTGGTAGTCGGGGTCGGCGAAGACGACCTGCTCGCACCGCTCGGGGTTGACGTACATCCCGGCGGCGACGACGTCGAACTGCTGCGAGTTCAGTCCCGGGATCAGCGACCCGAACTCGGTCGGGACGGGCTGCACCTTCGCGACCCCGAGCCGCTGGAAGATCGCCTTGGCCAGCTCCGGCGCCTCCCCGGTCAGCTCACCGTCCTTGTCGATGTAGCCGAACGGGATCTCGCCGGCGATGCCCAGCCGTACGACACCCGTCGCCCGCAGGCGTTCGAGCAGGTCACCGCCGTCCGTGGTGGAGGCCGTGGCCACCCGTGAGCAGCCCGCGGCACCGAGCGCACCGAGCGCCGCCACCCCCGCGAGCAGCGTTCGACGCGTGGGTTCGGCTTGTTCTGTGCCTCTGTCGTTCCGAAGTGGTGGAGCCATGGCGGCGCGGCTACCCGAGGGGATGCGATGTATGCACCATGGAAGGCATGGCCGACCGATACATAGAAGTCTCGCTGGTCAAGCGGGGTATCAGCTGTACGGCGAAGCTGCTGGCGGACCGTGCGCCGCTGACCTGCGCGATCGTCTGGGACGCGCTCCCGCTGACCGGTGACGTCTACCACGCGAAGTACGCCCGCAACGAGATCTACGCTCTTTTCCCGCCGTTCTCCGCCACCGAACCGCCCCTGGAGAACCCGACCGTCACCCCCATCCCCGGCGACCTCTGCTACTTCTCCTTCTCCGGGACCCAGCTCGCCGCCGGCTCCTACGGCTACGACCGCGAGGTCCGCCCCGGCACCACGGTCGTCGACCTCGCCCTGTTCTACGAACGCAACAACCTCCTCCTCAACGGCGACGTCGGCTGGGTGCCCGGCATCGTCTGGGGGCAGGTCGTCGAAGGCCTTCAGGAGATGGCCGAGGGCTGCACCGATCTGTGGCGGTCCGGGGCGGCGGGGGAGACGCTCAGCTTCCGGCGGACATGAGCGCGTGCGCCGCCCGCAGCACCAGATCGTCACGGTGCCGGGCGGCCACGAGCTGGAGACCGACCGGCAGCCCGTCCCCGTCCGTGCCCACCGGCACGGTCGCGGCGGGCTGCTGCGTCAGGTTGAACGGGTACGTGAAGGGCGTCCAGCCCGTCCACCGCCGCAGCCCCGACCCCTTCGGCACCTCCGCGCCCGCCTCGAAGGCGGTCACCGGCAGCGTCGGCGTGACCAGCAGGTCGTAGGTCTCGTGGAAGCGGCCCATCCGGCGCCCCAGATCCATCCGGACGTCGACGGCGGCGAGATACTGCAGGGCGCTCAGCCGCGCGCCGAGCCCGCAGATCTCCCGCAGCCCCGGGTCGAGCACCTCCCGCTGGTGGGGCCCCAGCCGCTGCGCCACCCGGGCGGCCCCGCTGAACCACAGCGCGTGGAACGCGTCCACCGGGTCCGCGAAGTCGGGGTCGGTCTCCTCGACGTACGCGCCGAGCCCCGCCAGCCGCTCCACTCCGCGCCGCACCGCCCCGGCGACCGCGGGCCGGACCGCCACCTGCCCGCCGAGCGACGGCGAGTACGCCACCCGCAGCCCCCGCACCCCCCGTCCCAGCGCCTCCGAGTACGACAGACCCGCCGGCCCCAGCGCCGACCAGTCCCGTGCGTCCGGGCGCCCGATGACGTCCAGCAGCAGTGCCGCGTCCGCCGCGTCCCGGGTCATCGGCCCGACGTGCGACAGCGTGCCGAACGCGCTCGCCGGGTACAGCGGGACCCGGCCGTACGTCGGCTTCAGCGCGAAGATCCCGCAGAACGCGGCCGGGATACGGACACTGCCGCCCCCGTCCGTGCCCAGCGCCAGCGGCCCCGCGCCGAGCGCCACGGCCGCCGCCGCGCCGCCGCTGGACCCCCCGGCCGTCCGGGAGAGGTCGTACGGGTTGCGGGTGACACCGGACAGCGGTGAGTCGGTGACGCCCTTCCAGCCGAACTCCGGGGTCGTCGTCTTGCCGAGGAACACGGCGCCCTGCTCGCGCAGCCGGGCCACGGACGGCGCGTCCTCGTCCCAACGGCCGTCCTCCGCGACGGTCTTCGAGCCCCGCAGGGTCGGCGAGCCGCGCATCAGCAGGATGTCCTTCACGGTGACCGGGACCCCGTCCACCGCCCCCGCCGGCTCACCGCGCCGCCACCGGTCCTCCGACGCGCGCGCCCGCGCCAGCGCCTCCTCGCCGGTCAGCCGGACGAACGCGTTCACCTCGGGCTGGATCCGCTCGGCCCGTTCCAGGGCGGCCTCGGTCACCTCGACGGGGCTGAACTCGCCCGTCCTGTACCCCTCGACGAGCTGGACGGCGGTGCGTTCGGTGAGAGCGTTCGGTGCGGTGAGTCCGCTGAGGTCCGGCATGCACACCCCTTCGACATCGCCGGTCAGTGTCCCGGCACGTATCCACGCTTCTTGTCGACCACGTTCGGCAGCGGCTTGCCCGTCTCCCACCGCTCGTACAACTCGACGAACTGCGCGCCGAGTTCGTCCCGCCAGCCCACCGTGTCCCCGCTCATGTGCGGCGACACGATCAGATCCGGCACATCCCACAACGGGCTCTGCGGGCCGAGAGGTTCGTGCTCGAAGACGTCGAGCGCCGCCCCCGCGATCCACCTCCTGCGCAACGCCTCGGCGAGCGCGTCCTCGTCGACCAGCCCGCCCCGCCCGATGTTGATGAACCGCGCCGACGGCTGCATCACCCCGAACCGCCGGGCGCCGAACATGCCGTACGTCTGCTCGGTGAGCGGGGCCGCGGCGATCACCCAGTCGGCGCGGGCGATCAGCCGGTCGAGGTCCTCGGGCCCGTGCACACCGGTGCGCGGGGTGCGCCCGACGACGGCCGCGGTCACCTCAAGTGCCTTCAGGGAGCGGGCGATCGCCCGCCCGATGGGCCCCGAGCCGACGACCACGGCCCGCGTCCCCGCGACCCGGCGGGACTCACGGTGCCGCCAGGTCCGCTGCCGTTGCAGGTCGAGCGTGCGGGGCAGGTCCTTGGCCATGGCGAGCACGAGCGCCCCGACGTACTCGGCGACGGGCCGGTCGAAGATCCCGCGCGCGTTGGTCACCACCGTGTCGGAGGCGGCGAGTTCGGGAGAGAGCAGATGATCGACACCCGCGCTCGCGGTGTGCACCCAGCGGGGCCGCGGCCCCTCGCCCGGCCACGCGGCCCGCACCGCCCGCGACGTGAAGTCCCAGACCAGCAACACATCGGCGTGCGGCAGCCGTTGGGCGAGCGTCGAGGCGTCCGCGTGCTCGACGCGGACGCGGCCGGTGAGACGGCCGAGCCGGGGCGGCGGATCGGCGTCCAGGACGAGAAGCGTGGGGGCGGTCATCGGTGTGCCGGTCTCCCGAAGGGGTGTCGGGGCGTCTGACATGGGCGGATTGACCACGCTCGCACCCGAACCTACCTTCGTCAACACGGTCGTCGCGCACGGCCTGTCGTCCCGCTGTCCCTCACGGTGAGGCCGGTGCCTGCCATGGACGTAGCCTTTCTCGGCGGACCACGCCCCCAGCGCGGCGTGGGAGTGGTGGCCCCCTTCGACTTCGCGCTCGACCGCGAGCTGTGGCGCTGGGTCCCGGACGAGGTCTCCCTCCACCTGACCCGCACCCCGTACGTGCCCGTCGAGGTCAGCCTCGACCTGGCCCGGCTCGTCAGCGAGCACGAGACGCTCGGCGACGCGGTGCGCACCCTCAACGCCATCAGCCCCGAGGTCGTCGCCTACGCCTGCACCTCCGGCAGTTTCGTCGGCGGCATCGCCGGGGAGCGGGCCATGTGCGAGGCGATGACCCGGGCCGGCGCGGTCCCCTCCGTGACCACCTCCGGCGCCCTGCTGGAGGCGCTCGCCGACCTCGGCGCCCGCCGCGTCGCGCTCGTCACGCCGTACACGGTGTCCGTCACCCGCGCCCTGGAGGAGTACGTCGCCGAGGCGGGCGTCACGGTCACCGGCTGCGCCTACATGGGCCTGACCAGGCACATCTGGAAGGTCCCGTACCGCGAGGTCGCGGTCATGGCCCGCAGGGCCGTACGGGACGCCGCCGACGCGCTCTTCATCAGCTGCACCAACCTGCCGACCTACGACGTGATCCCCCAACTGGAGGCGGAGCTGAGACTGCCGGTGCTGTCGGCCAACCAGGTGACGATGTGGGCGGCGCTGCGCGGGATGGGTACCCGGGCGGTGGGGCCGTACCAGGCCCTCGTCGATCCGGCGGCACGCCCCGGCCCCCAGCGGCCGGTGCTGCCGCCCGTACTGCCGGACGAAGGACAGCAGCAGGAAGGCTGGACATGACCGCACTCGGATTCCTCTACCCGGGCCACTCCGCCGAGGACGACTATCCACGTATCGAGCAGCTCCTGGGCGGTGACATCCGGGTCGACGTCGTCCACACCGACATCGGCGTGGACGCGCACCGCGTGGACGCCCTGCTCCGCATGGGCTCCGCGGAGCGCCTCGCGGCGGGTGTCGAGGAGCTGCGCATGGCCGGTGCCGACTCCGTCGTCTGGGCCTGCACCAGCGGCAGCTTCGTCTACGGCTGGGACGGCGCCCACGAGCAGATCCGCGCCCTCGCCCGCGCGGCGGGGCTGCCCGCCTCCTCCACCTCCTTCGCGTTCGTGCACGCGGCGCGGGAGATCGGGGTGCGGCGGGTGGCGGTCGGGGCGACGTACCCCGAGGACGTGGCGCAGCTGTTCAGGGAGTTCCTCGTGGCGGGCGGGCTGGAGGTGGCCTCGGTGACGCCGTCGGGGGTGGTGACGGCGGCGGAGGTGGGGATGTGGACGCGGGCCGAGGTCCTCGCCCTCGCCTCGGCGGCCGACCGCGCCGACGCGGAGGCGGTGCTGCTGCCCGACACGGCGTTGCACACCGTCGCGTGGATTCCCGCCCTGGAGGACGCGCTGGGCAAGCCCGTCCTCACCGCGAACCAGGTCAGTGCGTGGGAGGCCCTGCGCCTCGCCGACCGCCGGGTCAACGCCCCCACTCTGGGCGCCCTGTTCACCAAGGAACCCGTCATCCAGGCCTGACCCGCCTTTTCCTCGCCCCCGCCGCCCCTTCCCGACCCGACCCTGGGGGCTGCGCCCCCAGACCCCCCGCTGTCGGCCCTGCGGGCCTCGTCCTCAAACGCCGGACAGGCTGAAAAAATCCGACCTGGCGTGAAACTCAGCCCGTCCGGCGTTTGAGGACAAAAAGGGGGTCTGGGGGCGCAGCCCCCAGGGGACGGGAACGGGAAGGGGCGGCGGGGGCGGGAGAAGAAAGCGGTCCCCCTGGCCGACCGACCTCGACCAGGGGGAAGCTCGGGGGAAAGGGGACCGCTCAGGCGGTGGCCGGCAGGTGCTGGACGCGGGCCGCGCGGGTGCCGAGGAGCGTGATCGTCACGACACCGAGGACGGCGAGGAGCCCGACCCCGACCGTCCCGCCCCACCCACCGGCGTGGAACGCGACCGCCCCGACCGTGCTGCCGGCGCTGGAGCCGATGTAGTAGGACGACTGGTAGAGAGCCGCCGCCTGCGCACGCCCCTCCGTCGCCGTCTTCCCCACCGCGGACGACGCCACCGCGTGCCCCGCGAAGAACCCGCCGGTGATCAGCACCAGCCCGAGGAGGACCAGCGGGAGCGAGTCGGCCAGCGAGACGAGCAGGCCGGTCGCGGTGGTCGCGCCCGCCGCGTAGAGGGCGCCGCGCCGGCCCAGGCGGCCGACCAGACGGCCCGCCGTCGAGGCGGAGACCGTGCCCACCAGGTAGACCAGGAAGACCGAGCCGATGATGCCCTGGCCCAGGGAGAAGGGCGCCTCGGTGAGCCGGTAGCCGATCACCGTGTACACGCCGCCGAAGACCGTCATGAACAGCGCGCCGATCGCGTACAGCCGCCGCAGCAGCGGGTTCGCGAGGTGGCCGCGGACGGTCCCGAGGAGGATCCCCGGCCGCAGCGAGCCCGCCACGAAGTGCTTCGGCGCGGGCAGCAGCAGCCGGAAGGCCACCGCGCAGGCGACCGCGAGGACGCCGATCACCCCGAGGGCGACCCGCCAGCCCCACTCCTGCGCCACCCAGCCGGTGACGATCCGGCCGCTCATCCCGCCGACGCTGTTGCCCGCGACGAACAGGCCGATCGCGGTGACCAGCGCCTTGGGGCGGACCTCCTCGGCGAGGTAGGCGGTCGCCGAGGCCGGGAGCCCGGCGAGGGCGGCGCCCTGGACGGCGCGCAGGGCGACGAGCGCCGGGAGGGAGGGGGCGAAGGGGACCAGCAGCCCCACCGTGACGGCGACGGCGAGGGAGGCCGTCATGACCGTACGCCGTCCGAACCGTTCCGACAGGGCGCTCATCGGGAGGACGAAGAGCGCGAGCCCGCCCGTCGCCGCCGCCACCGTCCAGCTCGCGTCGCTCGCCGCCACCCCGAAGCCGCCGGAGATCAGCGGCAGCAGCGCCTGGGTGGAGTACAGGAGGGCGAAGGTCGCCACACCCGCGAGGAAGAGGGCGAAGCTCATCCGGCGGTAACCGGGGCCGCCGGGGGTCAGCCGGGAGTCGGAGACGGGGACAACGGGGTCGGCGCCCACCGCGGTGGACGCCTCGGTACTGGCAGGCATGACCCGACCGTACGGACACCTGCGTTGATGCGTCCAATGCATGAACTGTCCATAATCGTTCCCATGGTGCATCAACCCAGCTCACAGCCCCGACTGTCACCGTCCGGTGACACAGAAGACATGGTGACGGCGCTGGCGCCGCGGCTCGCGTACTTCGCCGGCGTCGCCCGTACCGAGCACGTGACCCGCGCCGCCCTGGAGATGAACGTCCCCCAGTCGACGCTCTCCCGCGCCCTGGTCCGGCTCGAACGGGACCTGGGCGTCGACCTGTTCGCCCGGATCGGCCGGACCGTCTCGCTCACCCCGGCCGGCCGGACCTTCCTGCATCACGTGGAACGCGCCCTGGCCGAGATCGAGCGCGCCGCCGAGGAGGTCCGCGCCGACGCCGACGCCACCACCGGCAAGGTCGCCTTCGGCTTTCTGCACACCATGGGCTCGGAGACCGTCCCCGGGCTCATCCGCGCCTTCCGCGCCGACCATCCGCGGGTCCGCTTCAGCCTGGTGCAGAACTACGGCGAGGCGATGATCGAACGGCTCCGGGCGGGGGAGCTGGACCTGTGCCTGACCTCCCCGGTGCCCGACGCGCCCGACCTGGTGGCCCGCCGCCTCGACGAGCAGAAGCTCCGGCTCGTCGTCCCCGCCGACCACGCCCTCGCCACCCGCCGGCGCATCCGTCTCGCCGAGGCCGCCGACGAGACCTTCGTGACCCTGGAACCCGGCTACGGCCTGCGCCGGATCACCGACGACCTGTGCAAGGAGGCCGGATTCCGGCCCAGGATCGCCTTCGAGGGCGAGGAGGCGGAGACGCTGCGCGGGCTGGTGGCGGCCGGCCTCGGCGTGGCCCTGCTGCCGCCACCGGCCGTACCCCGCCCGGGAGTCGCCGAACTGACCGTCACCGCCCCGCGCGCGGTGCGCGAGATCGGCGTCGCCTGGCTGGACGGCCACCCGGACACCCCGCCGGTGGCCGCGTTCAAGAAGTTCCTGCTGTCCCGGAGGGGGAACCTGCTCCCCGCGTGAGGCGGGGCGCCGCCCTCAGTGGCGCAGCGACCGTCCGAAGCCGGCCGCCAGCGGCATCCGCAGCCCCAGCGGGGGCGGCGCGGCGAGCGCGTCCTGCACCGGCCGGGACAGCGCCCGCCCGAACACCGCGCCCATCACGAAGTCCTCGGTCAGCGCGATGACTTCGTCCCGGTACTGGCGCAGGCCGTGCCCGTCGGTGTGGACCTCGAAGCGGCACACGTCCCGGTTGGCCTTCTTCGCGCGGGCGGCGAGCCGGAAGGACAGTTCGGGGTCGGAGCGCTCGTCGTTGGTGCCGTGCACGAGGAGCACCCGCCGCCCGGCGAGCTGTTTCACCGGTTCAGGGGAGGCGGCGACGTCCTCCTCGGGCAGCCAAGGGGCCAGGGCGACCACCGAGTTGACGGCCTCGTGCCCGGCCGTGCGCAGCGCCGCCCGGCCGCCCATGCCGACGCCGACGAGACACACCGTCACATCGCCGTAGCGGCGGACGACCTCCTCCACGGCCCAGTCCGCGTCCGCCGCGAGATGTGCCTCGGGTCCGTTCCAGCCGCGGTAGCGGTAGTGGACGACATGGGCGACCAGCCCGTCCTCCCGGCCCGTGCGGGACAGCCTGCGTCCCAGGGCGCGGACGGAGGCGGTCGCCAACAGGGGGGAGGGCCGCCGCGCGGAGATCTCCTCGCCGGCGGGGAGCAGCAGCACCGCCCCGCTCACCGCCGTCGGTTCCGGACCGAGCGCCCGCCCCAGCCGGGCCGTACGGACCGGCGTCGCTTGCTGTGCCATGACAGAACAGTGTCAGAAGCGCGGGTGTACGCCATCCGTCAGGGGGGTCACCGTTGCGTATCGGCGGAGGTGTGCCGCGCGCGTTCTACGCGCGTAGGAGTTAGAGTGCGGAAATGACGAGCCAGACTGAACGGACGGGGGCCACCCCGAGCTCGGACCAGATCCGACGGGCGCCCAAGGTTCTGCTGCACGATCACCTCGACGGCGGGCTCAGGCCCGGCACCATCGTCGAGCTGGCCCGGGAGACCGGGTACGCCCAGCTCCCCGAGACCGACGCCGACAAGCTGGGCGTCTGGTTCCGGGAGGCCGCCGATTCCGGCTCGCTGGAACGGTACTTGGAGACCTTCTCGCACACCGTCGGCGTCATGCAGACCCGGGACGCGCTCGTCCGGGTCGCCCGCGAGTGCGCCGAGGACCTCGCCGAGGACGGGGTCGTCTACGCCGAGGTGCGGTACGCGCCCGAGCAGCATCTGGACGGCGGACTCACCCTCGAAGAGGTCGTCGAGGCCGTCAACGAGGGCTTCAGGGAAGGCGAACGCCTCGCCCGTGCGGCCGGGCACCGCATCCGGGTCGGCGCCCTGCTCACCGCGATGCGGCACGCCGCCCGGGCCCTGGAGATCGCCGAACTCGCCAACCGGTACCGGGATCTGGGGGTCGTCGGCTTCGACATCGCGGGCGCCGAGGCCGGGTTCCCGCCCACCCGGCACCTCGACGCGTTCGAGTACCTCAAGCGGGAGAACAACCACTTCACCATCCACGCCGGTGAGGCCTTCGGGCTGCCGTCGATCTGGCAGGCCCTCCAGTGGTGCGGCGCCGACCGGCTCGGCCACGGGGTCCGGATCATCGACGACATCCAGGTCCACGGGGACGGCACCGTCAAGCTCGGGCGGCTCGCGTCCTATGTGCGCGACAAGCGCGTTCCGCTGGAGCTGTGCCCCAGTTCCAACCTCCAGACCGGTGCCGCCTCCTCGTACGCCGAGCACCCCATCGGGCTGCTGCGGCGGCTGCACTTCCGGGCCACGGTCAACACGGACAACCGGCTCATGTCCGGGACGAGCATGAGCCGTGAATTCGAGCATCTGGTCGGAGCATTCGGCTACACGCTCGACGACATGCAGTGGTTCTCCGTCAATGCGATGAAATCAGCGTTCATTCCTTTCGATGAACGACTCGCGATGATCAATGACGTCATCAAGCCCGGATATGCCGAGCTGAAGTCCGAATGGCTGTTCCAGCAGACCGCTTCGACCAGCGGTTCTGTCGCCGAAGAGGGCTGAACGGGGGACGGACGCGGAATCGGAATGCGGACGGGTATTCACAATCCGTCCGCATTTCGATGTTTGCGGCGGGCGGCTGGGCGTGTTTACGGTTCTGGACCGCTCCCCATCCCTGTCGTCTCCATTTCGAGGACTCATTTCATGAAGCAGTCTGCTGTCAAGACCCTCGGTGTCGCCGCTCTCGGTGCCGCCTTCGCCGCCGTCGGTGCGGGCGCCGCGAACGCCGCCCCGGCCGTTCCGGACGCCACCCAGGCGCTGGACACCGTCACCAAGACGCTGCCGGCGGAGAACGTCGCCAAGGCCCTTCCCGGCGCCGGTGAGGCCCTTGCGCAGGCCCAGCCCGCGGTCACCACCAGCCTGGCCGCCGCCCAGCCCGCCGTGCAGCAGGTCCTCGCCGACGGCCCGACCAAGCCGGTCGCCGGCCTCCTCGGCGGTCTGCCCGTCGGCGAAGCCCTCCCCGGCGCCAGCACCCTGCCCGTGAACGGCATCCCGCTGGGCTGAGCACCGCCCACCCCGGACACGCCGACGGGGCGCACCCCTTCAGAGGGGCGCGCCCCGTCGGCGTACGCGCGTCAGGCTCACCAGGCCGTGCGGGCCCCGCTCGCCTTGCCCTCGGAGGGGAACAGGATCCACAGCGCTATGTAGAGCAGGAACTGCGGGCCGGGCAGCAGGCACGACAGCAGGAAGATCACCCGCATCGTCGTGGCGGACGTACCGAAACGGTGGGCCAGCGCGGCACAGACTCCGCCGATCATGCGGCCGTGGGTGGGGCGGGCGAGGCGGGACATCTGCGGCTCCTTCGAGGTCAGTGGGATGTCGTCCCTGTCTGACATCGACACTACGGAGACGAAGTCCCGCGAACGTCGCTCTACGGTGCGATCCCGACCCTGGGAAACGTCGGGGTGCGACCCTGAGACGGCTCCTCCTGGCGGAGGGTCAGGTGCTCGTGGCGGCGGTACCTGCGGCGCAGCCAGGCACGGCAGGCGGGGACCACCAGGGCATGGGCGAGGGCGACGCCCGTCGTGTTCAGGAGCACGGAGTCGATGTCGGGGACGCGGCCCGGCACGCCCGTCTGGAGGAACAGCACACCGAGCGAGATCAGCGCCCCGGCGGTGACCGTACGGACCAGGGAGCCCAGCGGCGAGGCGGACAGCCGGCCGTGCGTCATCGGGAGCAGGAAGCCCAGCGGAGCCAGCAGGGCCAGACCCTCGGCGACCTGCCGGGCGGCCACCTCCCAGCCGAGCGCGGCGTCCGCCCTGATCCCGGCGAACGGGCGCAGGTTGGGCGGCTGCACCCAAGGCACGTCCAGGGGACGCAGCGTGAGCCAGGCGACGAACGCGAGGTGTGCGACGAGGAGGACACCCCCTGTCGCACGGATGCGGGTCGCGGCACCGCCGCCGATGAAGCCTTCACGCTGCACGCCCCCCTAGACGCGCCTGTCGGCGCGATCGGTTCCGGAACACCCCCGGACGCCTGGATGAGGCGTGCGACACACGCGTACCGCGGCGGCGGCTCAGCCGCCCGCGACCTGCGCCGACGGGATCTTCGTGGTGCTCGGGGCGGAGCGGACCTGGTCGGTGCACTCGTAGGAGCGCAGCGGGGCGTCGTCCGGGCCGCCGAGGACGACGGAGCCGTCGCCCTCCGCCGCGGCCGAGTCGGAGAACGTGCAGACGATCTGCGCGAGGGCGGTCGCGCCGAGCGCGTCCGGCGGATAGCTGAGCCGCAGGGTGTCGTCGGGGTCCTCGCGGCGCGGCCCGCTCACCGTCATGCCGTCGCGGACCGTCGTGGCGTACCCGGACTCCTTCTCCGCGGCCGACGGCGCCGACGCCAGCTGGTTGAGCAGCTCCTGGGCGACCATGACCCGGCGGCGCGGGTCCTCCGTACCGTCGTCCTCGACGCTGACCGTGCGGTCGACGGCGACCAGGGACGAACCGCACAGCAGGAACACCTGGACCGGCAGGCCCCGGGACGACTGGGTGGAGACCTCCGGTTCGGAGGCCGAGCAGTTGACGTGGGAGGGCGCGGGGCCGAAGTCGGTGGGGACCTCGGTGGCCCGGATGCCGCACCCGGTGAGCAGCACGGCCAGCAACGGGACCGCCAGCAGGCGCCTCATGAGCCCTTCTTCCCCTCGCCGCCGCTCTCCCCCGCCAGCTCCGAGGCGTCCTTGGGCAGATGCAGCGTGAACACCGCACCGCCCTTGGGGGAGTTGGCGGCGGTGATCTCGCCGCCGTGGATGTGCGCGTTCTCCAGGGCGATGGACAGACCGAGCCCGCTGCCCTCCGACCGCGGCCGGGACGCGCTCGCCTTGTAGAAGCGGTCGAAGACGTGCGGCAGGACGTCCTCCGGGATGCCGGGACCGTGGTCCTGCACCTCGATGGCGATCCGGTCGCCGCCGTCCCGCACCGAGACCCGCACCGGCGACCCGCCGTGCTTGAGGGCGTTGCCGATGAGGTTGGCGAGGATGACGTCGAGCCGGCGCGGGTCGAGCCGGGCGTGGATGCCGCGCTCGGCGTCCAGGTCGACCGCGTCCAGCCAGGCGCGCGCGTCGATGCAGGCGGTGATCTGGTCGGCGAGATCGACGTCGTCCAGGACGAGCCGGGCGGTGCCCGCGTCGAAGCGGGTGACCTCCATCAGGTTCTCGACGAGGTCGTTGAGGCGCCGGGTCTCGCTCACCACGAGCCGCACGGCCGGTTCGATCATCGGGTCCATCGAACCCGACTCCGCCTCCAGCTCCTCCTCCAGGATCTCCGTCACGGCGGTGATCGCGGTGAGCGGGGTGCGCAGCTCGTGGCTCATGTCGGCGACGAACCGGCGGGACGCCTCGTCCCGGGCCGCCATGTCGTCGACGCGTTTCTCCAGCGCCTCCGCCGCGTCGTTGAACGTCCGTGACAGATCGGCGAGTTCGTCCGTGCCCGAGACCCGCAGCCGGGTGTCCAGCTTGCCCTCGCCGAGCCGCCGCGCCGCGACCCCGAGCCGGTGCACCGGCTTCAGCACGGTCGTGGCCGCCGCCTGCGCGAGCAGCGCCGAGCCGATCAGCGCGAGACCGGTGGCGATACCGAGCGACCAGGCCAGCGAGTTGAGGTCCTTCGCCTCCGGCTCGAGGGACTTGAGCATGTAGCCGGTCGTACCGCCGTTGATCACCTTCGTGCCGGCCACCAGGTACGGGGTGCCGTTCTCCACCACCCGCTGCCAGTACAGGTGGTACGCGTACTGGTTGGCCGAGTCGACCTTCTGCTGCTCGTTGACCGCCGTGCGCAGCGACTTGGGCACGTCCTGGAGGGAGAAGCCGTTCAGCGCGCCGGAGTTGGCGGAGACCGTCTTGCCCTCGGAGTCCTCGGCGATCAGCAGCACACTGAACCGCTGACTGCTCATCGCCATCACCCGCGCGGTGCGCTGGAGTTCGTACTGCTCGGGACGGACGCGCAGCTGGCCCGCCCGGTTCTGCATCTCCTGCTGGAAGTCCCGCAGCACCGCGTCCTGGGTACGGGTGAGCACCGCCTCGCGGTTGAGCCAGTACGCGATCCCCGACGCGGAGACCGCGGCGGTCAGCGCGACCAGCCCGAACACCACGACGAGCCGCAGCCGCAGGCTCGTGAAACGGAGCCGCGACAGATGTCCCTTGCGCTCCGCGGCCCAGCCGCGGAGTCCCCCCTGGGCTTCCGTCACTGAGGCGCGTCCAGGCGGTAGCCGACACCACGGACGGTACGGATCAGCGTCGGCGAGGACGGCACGTCCTCGACCTTCGCGCGCAGCCGCTGCACACACGCGTCGACCAGCCGGGAGTCACCGAGATAGTCGTGCTCCCAGACCAGGCGCAGCAGTTGCTGCCGCGACAGGGCCTGTCCGGGGCGCCGGCTCAGCTCCAGGAGCAGCCGCAGCTCGGTCGGCGTGAGCTGCAGGTCCTCGCCGTTCTTCGTGACGGTCATGGCGGCCCGGTCGATGACGAGCGAGCCGAAGCTCGCGGCGTCGTTCGCCTCGCGCTCGCCGCGCCGCAGCACGGCCCGGATCCGGGCGTCGAGCACCCTGCCCTGCACGGGTTTGACGACATAGTCGTCGGCGCCGGACTCCAGTCCGACCACGACGTCGATGTCGTCACTGCGTGCGGTGAGCAGGATGATCGGCAACTGGTCGGTGCGCCGGATGCGCCGGCACACCTCGAACCCGTCGATGCCGGGCAGCATCACGTCCAGCACGATCAGGTCCGGCCGCTGCTCGCGCAGCAGCTTCAGGCCGTCCTCACCGGTGGCAGCGGTGGCAACCCGGTGACCCTGGCGCGTCAGAGACAGCTCCAGGGCCGTACGGATGGCGTCGTCGTCCTCGATCAGCAACAGGGAAGGCACGGGGCTCATTCTGGCCCATGGTCCGGTCGGGTTTCGACTCCTGTACGTGTCCGTCCCTGTACTGCGGCTTTCTGTGTCCCTTCTGTGCGGACTCGGGGACCTGCCCCTGTGACAGGTCTGTGACAGTCGGCGGACACGGCGATGAAGGTGCCAGGGCAAGCTTTTCGGCACAGGCAAGGAAGCAACACCGCACCGAGCCGAACACCGGAAGTCCACGACGGGGGGCGCGAGATGAACACGCTGCACAGCATCAGCACCAGCGCAGTGATCACGCGCCTGCACGACGTGAACGGGGGCCGGGGTTCCGAGAAGTCCGGTGCCGTGAGCGGGCGGGGGTGCGCTCGCGGCACCGGGCGTCAGCACACCGCGTACATGACGGTGGTTGACGGTTTCACGGGGGAAGCACACGGGGGAAGCGCGTACAGGGAGGACACGGGGGAGCGTCGTTCGCTGTCGGAGGCGGAGTTCACCGCCTACGTCCAGGAGCGCCGCGCCTCCCTGTACGCAACCGCCTATCACCTCACCGGTGACCGTTTCGAGGCCGAGGACCTGCTCCAGAGCGCGCTGTTCTCGACGTACAAGGCCTGGGACCGGATCAGTGACAAGGCGGCCGTCGGGGGTTACCTGCGGCGGACGATGACCAATCTGCACATCAGCGCGTGGCGCCGCCGCAAGCTGAACGAGTACCCGACCGAGGAACTGCCGGAGACGGCCGGTGACACGGACGCGATGCGCGGCACCGAGCTGCGCGCGGTCCTGTGGCAGGCGCTGGCCCGGCTGCCCGAACTCCAGCGGACGATGCTGGTCCTTCGGTACTACGAGGGCCGCACCGACCCGGAGATCGCGGAGATCCTCGACATCAGTGTCGGCACGGTCAAGTCGAGCATCTGGCGGTCGCTGCGCCGGCTGCGCGACGACGAGGTCCTCGGCCAGGGCCGTGACGAGGAGAGCGCCTTCGGGGAGCTTGTCGCCTGAGGGCTGGGGGGAACACGGGGGAAGCACGGGGGAACACGGGGGAGCGGTACCGGGGGGATCCACGGAGGATGTCGGGGGACATCCGGGGGAGCGGTACCGGCACCACGGGGGATGCACCACGGGGGAAGCACGGGGGAGCACCACAAGGAGCGGGACTGGAGGGCCGGGGGGTCCGTCCAGTCCCGCTTTTTCTTGTGCGGCGCGATCTCCCGCGTCCGTTCCGGTCAGTGGTGTTCCCGCATGAGGACCGCCTCGGACGGAGTGTCCCCCACGGCGATCACCCGAGCCGGATCGGCGCCCTCGACCGCGTACGCGCCCGTCCTGCTCTTCGGTAGGGCGTCCCCTGGATCGCCGGGGGTGTCGTCGCACGCCTCGACGGTGGCGCTGCCCAGCTTCTCGCCGACCGTGAGGCCGATCTCCTCGCCGGAGGGCAGATAGTCCCGGCCGTCGTAGGTCACCAGCCCCGCGCAGGAGGCGGAGCCGGTGTTCTCCGTGCATCCGGTGGCCGCTGTCAGCAGCAGGGCCGTCGCGAGCAGGGCTCCACGCGTGATCGTCATGGTCCTACGACGCCGGCGGGCTCCGGTTCGTTCAGGCCGTCGGGGTCGTCGCCGCCGGGCGGCGGCCCGCGGCGGCTGCGGCGAGGCGGCCGAGGGCCTCGTCCTTGTCGCAGGCGTGGGCGCCCAGCGCGGTCTGCCGGGCGACGATCGTGCGCTCCTGGCGCATCAGCCGCCAGCCGCGGCGCACCAGGAAGGGCACCGACTTGCGGCCCTCGCGCAGATCCCGCAGGAAGCGGCGGCGGAAGGTGCGCACCGGGCCCCGGCTCAGGCACAGGGCGTCGGCGAGCAGGCCCAGCTCCCGGCAGCGGGTGACGATCTCGGCGGCGAAGATGCCCTCGGCGATGAACAGCGGCGTCCGGCCGATGTCGACGCTCTCCTTGCCGGTACGGGCGCTCAGCGAGATGTCGTACTCGGGGATGTCGGTACGGCCCGTGCGGCACAGTTCGGCGATGGCGGCGACGGCGACCTCGGCGTCCCAGGACTCGGGATGGTCCCAGTCGATGTCGGTGCTGCCCACGACGAGCGGCAGCGTCGGGTCGTCGCCCTCCTTGTAGAAGTCGTCCAGGCGCAGGACCGGGAGGCCGGAGCGGGCGGCGAGAAGGGACTTGCCGGAACCGGAGGGGCCGCACAGAAGCACGACCCGGGTCGGTATGGGGGGCTGGGATCCCACTGCGTAGTCCTTCTCACCGGCGGTTTCACGGGCATCTGGGAGGTTCGGGGCGGGAACCTCCCCAGGCATTATCCCCCGCCCGGTGCACCCTTCGAACGCGGTCGCGCTCCGTGAGGGGGCGGGGTCGCCACGCCCCGGTCGACTACTCTTCGCGGTGACGTAATCACCCCCGGTAGTAGAGGCGGCAGCAGGCGATGGCACGACACGACTCCTCATTCCCCCAGGCCGGCGGCCGGGCCCTGATCGCCCTGACGGCCGCCGGTGCCGCGCTCGGCGCGGGCGCGGCGAGCGCCTCCGCGGCCGGTGCCGAGCCCGTCGTGGACGTCGTGCGCACGAGCCCGACCTCGCTTGGCACGGTCGACCCGCAGGCCGGGCTCCAGAGCCTCACGAGCACGGTCGGCTATGTCACCGGGCCCCTCGCGGACCTCAAGCCCAACCCGCTCGCGGGCACCGGCGTCGACCCCCTCGACAACGGCATCGGCACCAAGCTCGCCGACTTCCCCCCGATGACCACCCAGATGCTCACCGGGCCCGTCGCCCAGGCGCAGTCCCTCGGCGGGGTCCCGGTGGTCGGCCAGGCGGTGGGGCTGCTCGCCCAGCACTGAGCGCGCGGGCGGCGCCGGGCGCATGAGAAGGGCCGCGGTCCCTCCGGACGGAGAGGGACCGCGGCCCTGGTCTCACCGGTTCACCGGCTCACGGATCCACCGGTTCAGTACGACGAGCCCGACGCGCCGAGGGAACCCGTCGGGTGCCAGACCGTCTTGGTCTCCAGGAACGCCGTCAGCCGGTCGGTGCCCGGAACCGCCGCGTAATCCACAGCCTGTGGACGCAGCACGCGCTTCAGGTTGTCCGCCGCCGCGATCTCCAGCTCCTTGGCCAGGACCTCGTCCGCGCCCGCCAGGTCGATCGCGTTGACGTCCTGGTGCGCGGCCAGCGGCGCCGCGATCTCCGCCGTACGGCCCGACAGGACGTTCACGACACCGCCGGGGACGTCGGAGGTGGCGAGGACCTCACCCAGCGACAGGGCCGGGAGCGGGGCGTTCTCGCTGGCGACCACGACCGCCGTGTTGCCCGTCGCGATCACCGGGGCCAGCACCGACACCAGGCCCAGGAACGACGACTCCTGGGGGGCCAGGACGGCGACCACACCCGTCGGTTCGGGGCACGACAGGTTGAAGTAGGGGCCCGCCACCGGGTTCGCGCCGCCGACCACCTGGGCGATCTTGTCGGTCCAGCCCGCGTACCAGACCCAGCGGTCGACCGCCGCGTCCACCTGGGCGGCGGCCTTCGACTTGGACAGGCCCTCGGCCTCGGCCACCTCGCGCACGAACTTGTCCCGGCGGCCCTCCAGCATCTCGGCGACCCGGTACAGGACCTGGCCCCGGTTGTAGGCCGTCGCGCCCGCCCAGCCGCCGAACGCCTTGCGCGCGGCCACCACCGCGTCACGGGCGTCCTTGCGGGACGAAAGGGGCGCGTTGGCCAGCCAGTTGCCCTTCGAGTCCGTCACCTCGTACACCCGGCCGCTCTCGGAACGCGGGAACTTCCCGCCGACGTACAGCTTGTAGGTCTTGAAGACGGACAGTCGGTCCGTGGTGCGGTCAGACATCGAGGTACGCCTCCAGGCCGTGGCGACCGCCCTCGCGGCCGAAGCCCGACTCCTTGTACCCGCCGAACGGCGAGGTCGGGTCGAACTTGTTGAACGTGTTGGACCAGACGACACCCGCGCGCAGCTTGTTCGCGACGGCGAGGATGCGCGAGCCCTTCTCGGTCCAGATGCCCGCCGAGAGGCCGTACTGGCTGTTGTTGGCCTTGGCTACCGCCTCGTCCGGCGTGCGGAAGGTGAGGACGGACAGGACCGGGCCGAAGATCTCGTCCCGGGCGATCCGGTGCGCCTGGGTGACGTTGAGGAACAGCGTCGGGGCGAACCAGTAGCCGGAGGAGGGCAGTTCGCAGGCCGGCGACCAGCGCTCGGCGCCCTCCGCCTCGCCCTGCTCCACGAGCGAGGTGATCCGGGCCAGCTGCTCGGCGGAGTTGATCGCGCCGATGTCCGTGTTCTTGTCCAGCGGGTCGCCCAGACGCAGCGTGGACAGCCGCCGCTTCAGGGAGTCGAGGAGCTCGTCCTGGACCGACTCCTGGACCAGCAGACGGCTGCCCGCGCAGCACACCTGGCCCTGGTTGAAGAAGATCCCGTTGACGATGCCCTCGACGGCCTGGTCGATCGGGGCGTCGTCGAAGACGATGTTCGCGCCCTTGCCGCCCAGTTCGAGGGTGACCTTCTTCGACGTGCCGGCGACCGTCCGCGCGATCTCCTTGCCGACCGCGGTCGAGCCGGTGAAGGCGACCTTGTTCACGTCCGGGTGCGCGACGAGCGCGGCGCCCGCGTCGCCGTACCCGGGAAGGATGTTGACGACGCCCTTGGGCAGACCGGCCTGGCGGCAGATGTCCGCGAAGAAGAGCGCGGAGAGGGGGGTGGTCTCCGCCGGCTTGAGCACGACCGTGTTGCCGGTCGCGAGCGCCGGGGCGATCTTCCATGCCAGCATCAGCAGCGGGAAGTTCCAGGGGATGACCTGGCCGGCCACGCCCAGCGGACGCGGATCGGCGCCGAATCCGGCGTGGCCGAGCTTGTCGGCCCAGCCCGCGTAGTAGAAGAAGTGCGCGGCGACCAGCGGGAGGTCGGCGTCGCGCGTCTCCTTGATGGGCTTGCCGTTGTCCAGGGTCTCCAGGACGGCCAGCTCACGGCTGCGCTCCTGGATGATCCGGGCGATGCGGAACAGGTACTTGGCGCGCTCCGAGCCGGGCAGCGCCGACCACTTCTCGAACGCCTTGCGGGCGGCCTTCACGGCCCGGTCGACGTCGGCCTCCCCGGCCTGGGCGATCTCGGAGAGGACCTCCTCGCTGCTGGGGGAGACCGTCTTGAAGACCTTGCCCTCGGCCGCGTCGACGAACTCGCCGTCGATGAACAGGCCGTAGGAGGGGGCGATGTCGACGACCGAGCGGGACTCGGGCGCCGGTGCGTACTCGAATGCGGTGGTCATCTTTTCCTTGGCCATGGTGATCAGTCCACCGTCACGTAGTCGGGGCCGGAGTAGCGGCCGGTGGCCAGCTTCTGACGCTGCATCAGCAGGTCGTTCAGGAGCGAGGAGGCACCGAAGCGGAACCAGTGGTTGTCCAGCCAGTCCTCGCCCGCGGTCTCGTTGACCAGGACGAGGAACTTGATCGCGTCCTTGGTCGTACGGATGCCGCCCGCGGGCTTCACGCCGACCTGGACGCCGGTCTGCGCGCGGAAGTCGCGCACCGCCTCCAGCATCAGCAGGGTGTTGGCGGGGGTGGCGTTGACCGCGACCTTGCCCGTCGAGGTCTTGATGAAGTCGGCGCCCGCCAGCATGCCGAGCCAGCTCGCGCGCCGGATGTTGTCGTACGTCGACAGCTCGCCGGTCTCGAAGATGACCTTGAGCCGGGCGGCCGTCCCGCACGCCTCGCGCACGGCGACGATCTCGTCGTACACCTTCATGAAGCGGCCCGCGAGGAACGCCCCGCGGTCGATGACCATGTCGATCTCGTCGGCGCCCGCGGCGACGGCGTCGCGCACGTCGGCCAGCTTGACGTCGAGGGCGGCACGGCCCGCGGGGAAGGCGGTGGCGACGGAGGCGACCTTGACGGACGAACCGGCGACGGCCTCCTTGGCGGTGGCCACCATGTCGGGATAGACGCAGACGGCGGCGGTCGCCGGGGTCGTCCGGTCGGTCGGGTCGGGGTGGACCGCCTTGGCGCCGAGCGCCCGGACCTTGCCCGGGGTGTCCGCGCCTTCCAGCGTCGTCAGGTCGACCATCGAGATGGCGAGGTCGATGGCGTACGCCTTCGCGGTGGTCTTGATGGAACGGGTCCCGAGCGAGGCGGCGCGCGCCTCCAGGCCGACCGCGTCGACGCCGGGCAGCCCGTGCAGGAAACGGCGCAGGGTGCTGTCGGACGCGGTGACGTCCGACAGGGAGTGCGCTGCGGCGGGGGCATTGGTGGGCATGGTCACCAGACGAGCATATCTACGCGCGTAGCGGCTTGTACACCCCGAGGACCGGGACGAAGACGGGCCGCGACGCACCCGGGGCCGGCGAACCCGGCCGCCCGCGGGGCCGGGACACACCTGAGGCACAATCGGCGGCATGACGACCAAGGACCGCATCTACCGCTCACCCGCGGCCATCGCCGGAGGCGTGTTGCTGCTGGCCATCATCGCCTGGCTGGGCATCGACGCCCTGTTCCGGGGCACCGACCGCACCCCCTGGCTGGCCCTCGCCTCGATGATCCTCGTCGTCCCGCTCGTCGTCGCCTTCACCCTGCGCCCCGCCGTCTTCGCGGGCGAGGACCGGCTGCGCGTCCGCAACCCGTTCCGGGTGATCACCCTGCCCTGGTCCCAGGTCGGCACGTTCCGCTCCGGCTACTCCAACGAGGTGCTCGACACCTCCGGCGCCAAGTTCCAGCTCTGGGCCGTCCCGGTGTCCCTGCGGGCCCGCAAGAAGGCCGCCCGCAAGGAGGGCCGCGCCGAGACGGACAAGGTGATGGACGAGCTGCGCCAACTGCGCGAGACCCACGAGAAGGCGGAGGGCGCGCAGGGCGAGACGAGCGTGCGCTGGGCGTACGAGATCCTCGGCCCGGCCGCCGCGGGCGCCGTCCTGCTGGCGATCCTGATCGCTCTCGGCTGACCCGCGTGAGCACCGACACGCCGCGGCCCCTGCCGCTGCCCGCCACCGCCATACCCGACGGCTGTCATGCCTGGGACAGCGAACAGGCCCGGCGCTGGGTGGGGGCGCGGCCTCCGCGCTGGGTGCCCGTGCGGACCCGGACCCTGGCCGTCCTGACCGCCGCGACGGTCGCGCTGTCCCTCGCGGTCCTCCTCGGCCCGCTCACCGGCGTGACGCCGTTCGCCGCCGCGTTCCTCGCCCTCCACGCCGTCTGGCTGCCGACCCGGCCCGAGATCGTCCGGTTCACCGCGCCCGCGCTCGTCGTCCTGACGGCCGTGCCCCGGTTCTCCTGGCCGCTCACCGCCGTCGCGGTCGTCTGCGCGGGACTCTGCCTCGGCCTCGCCGAACTGCGGCTCGCCGCCCGCGGACGCCAGCGCGAGGCCGCGCTCGCCGCCACCGGCGAGGTGACCGCACCGGTGCCCCAGGAGGGACGGCCGCCGCGCCGGGGCCTCGCCCTGACCTGGTCCGGGGCCGCCGTGGCCGTGCTCGGCGTGGCGCTCGCCGCGACCTCGGGGCTCTGGGAGGGCACCGACCGCGACGGCGCCGCGACCGTCGGGCTCTTCACGGCCGGCCTGGGCGCCACCCTCGTGTTCTCCGGGTACCTGGGCCGCCGCCGGTCCGCCGCCCTGCGCGGCACGCCCGTGCCGGTGCTGCGGGTCCTGGTGCGGGAGCTGCCCGACGCCCGCACCGAGGTGTTCGCGGCGGACGACGAACAGGCCCTGCGCCCCCTGTTCACGGTCTTCACGATGGAGGCCGACGCGATCACCCCCCTCGACGACGAGGAGGACGGCGCACCGGACGAGGACGACGAGGCGATCGAGGAACTCCTCGCCGCCCTCGACACCGAGGCGATCGGCCCGCTGCGGGAGGCCGTCCTGTACGGGCTGCCGTACGACGGCGCCGAGACGGCCGTCGTGGCCGCCGACGAGGAGCCGGACGAGCCGCCCGTCGTCGAGTGGTCGACCGGCCCCGTACGACCGCTCTCGGAGCACGCCGCGGGACGGCGCACCCGCGACGAGAAGCGGGCCGCCGCCCAGGACTCCGAGCACGCCGAGCGGGCCCGCGCCGCCGCCGAGGGCCTCGCCGCGCTGCCGGTGCGCGGTTGGCGGCCCGGCCCGCTGGACCTGCTGGCGAGCGCGCTGATGGTGCAGTGGGGCATCAGCACCTTCTGGGCCATGTTCCTGGACGACGGGACCCCCCTGTGGCAACAGGCCTGCGGTCTGCTGCTCGGCCTGGCCGGCGCCTACCGGCTCTCCGTGAAGCTGTTCTGGCGTGTCACCGCCGACCGCGACGGACTGTGGATCAACGGCCAGCGCCGCCCCGTCCACATCCCCTGGGACGACCTGCGGTCGGTCCGGCACGAGGCCCTCGAGCTGAAGATCCGCTGGAAGGGCGGCGGCTCCTGGGCCGTCGCCGCGCCCCGCTGGAACTGGCTCCAGCGCAAGCGGAACCTGACCCACCCCTACACCCGCCTGGCCGCCGAACTCACCGCCCTCCGCGACACCCCCGACCTGCGCCCCACGGGCGAGAGCGCCGGGGCCGGACGGGGCCTCGTGCTGTGGCCGCTCACCCTGCTGTTCGCGGCGGTGTGGGTGGGGAGCATCGCTTACGCGCGGTACGGGTCGTAGGCCGCGGGACGGACGGAGCGGGCCGGCGGGCGACCGGGCCTGGGGCGGACGGGCGCCGGAGCCGTCCGCTGTTCGGTGCGCCGCAGACGCCGGGACCTGGATGACGGCCGCTCGGGGTTCACGGCTCGGCACGGCGGGCGACCGGGGCGGGGGTCGGCTGCCCGCCGGTCGGCGGGATTCGGATGCCGGGCGGCGGACGAAAGGGTTCGTCGACCGTCGGCGGCGGTGGCTTGGTCGTGGCGGCGCGGGCGGCCGGGAGTTTCCTGTGTGCCGGGAGCTGGATGGTGGCTGCTGGGGGTTCCTGGAGCGGGACGGCGGGCCCCGGGGCGGTCGTCCGCCGGGTGCCGGGTTCGTCTGATCGCCGTGCAGGAAGGTGGTTCCCGGCGGCGCGGGTGGCCGGGGTGACGGCCGGTCGGGGGGCGTGGACCGGGACAGCGGGCGGCCGGGGGCCGGGCGCCCGCTGTCCCGGGGGGTTTCAGATTCCGGCCGCTGCCGACAGGTCCTGCTTGATGGCTGTCAGGAGCTCGGTCGCCCTGGTGCGGGCGGACGGGAGGTCGGCGTGGGACGGGACCGGGACCACGACCTCCAGGTAGCACTTCAGCTTCGGCTCGGTGCCGCTCGGGCGGACGACGACCCGGGCGCCGTCCAGCGTGTACCGCAGCCCGTCGGTGGGCGGCAGGGTGTCGGTGCCCCGGGTGAGGTCCTCGGCCCTGGTGATCGCGAGGCCCGCCAGCTCCGTCGGCGGACGCTCGCGCAGCGCGCGCATCGCGGCGGCGATGACGGACAGGTCCTCGACGCGGACGGAGAGCTGGTCGGTGGCGTGCAGGCCGTGCTCCACGGCGAGGTCGTCCAGCAGGTCGAGCAGCGTGCGGCCGTCCTCCTTCAGGACGGAGGCCAGCTCCGTGACGAGCAGCGCCGCCGTGATGCCGTCCTTGTCCCGTACGCCCTCCGGGTCCACGCAGTAGCCGAGGGCCTCCTCGTAGCCGTACCGCAGTCCCTCGACGCGGGCGATCCACTTGAAGCCGGTCAGGGTCTCCTCGTACGGCAGGCCCGCCTTCTCCGCGATCCGGCCGAGCAGCGAGGAGGAGACGATCGACTCGGCGAACGTGCCGCTCACGCCCCGGCCGACCAGGTGCGCGGCGAGCAGCGCGCCCACCTCGTCGCCGCGCAGCATCCGCCAGGCGCCGCCGTCCTTCACGGCCACCGCGCAGCGGTCCGCGTCGGGGTCGTTGGCGATGACCAGGTCCGGGTCCACCTCATGGGCCTTCGCGAACGCCAGGTCCATCGCGCCCGGCTCCTCCGGGTTGGGGAAGGACACCGTCGGGAAGTCCGGGTGGGGCTCGGCCTGCTCGGCGACCAGCGCCGGGGCGGGGAAGCCGGCCCGGGCGAACGCGGCGAGCAGGACGTCCTTGCCGACGCCGTGCATCGCCGTGTAGACCGTGCGGGCGGTGCGCGGGGAGCCGGGGGAGAGCACCGCGTCCGTGCGGGCGAGGTACGCGTCGAGCACCGCGTCGTCGAGGACGTCCCAGCCCTCGGTGGGCCGCGGCACGTCGTGCAGACTGGCGATCGCGTCGATCTCCGCGGCGATCTCCGCGTCCGCGGGCGGCACGATCTGCGAGCCGTCGCCCAGGTACACCTTGTAGCCGTTGTCCCGGGGCGGGTTGTGGCTGGCGGTGACCTCGACCCCGGCGACCGCGCCCAGATGCCTTATCGCGAAGGCGAGAACAGGGGTGGGCAGGGGCCGGGGCAGGACGGCCGCGCGCAGACCCGCGCCCGTCATCACCGCGGCCGTGTCACGGGCGAAGTCCTCGGACTTGTGGCGGGCGTCGTAGCCGATGACGACCAGGCCGTCCGTCTCGCCCTTCGCCCTGAGGTACGCGGCGAGGCCCGCCGCGGCGCGGACGACCACCGTGCGGTTCATGCGCATCGGGCCCGCGCCGAGTTCGCCCCGCAGGCCCGCGGTGCCGAACTGGAGGGTGCCGGCGAAGCGTGCGGTGAGCTCCTGCGTGTCGCCGGACTCGATGAGCTTGGCGAGCTCGTCGCGGGTGTCCGGGTCCGGGTCCTCGGCCAGCCAGGTCTCGGCCCGGGCGATGAGATCGTCGTGCACGTCGGGTCAACCTCTCGTGTTCGTGTGTGTCGGCGGGGCCGGTTCCGCGCCCCCGCCGCCCCTTTCCTTCCCGTTCCCGTTCCCGTCCAGGGGGACCCCCGCTCCTCGGACGCCGGAGGGGCTGAGAACCACGGGGGAGGCCGGGTTACAGGCGGCCCAGCACCTGGGCCAGGAGCGCGCCCATCTGGGTGGCGCTGTCGCGGCCCGCCTGGAGGACCTCCTCGTGGTTGAGGGGCTCGCCCGTCATGCCGGCGGCCAGGTTCGTGACCAGGGAGATGCCGAGGACCTCCGCACCCGCCTCGCGCGCGGCGATGGCCTCCAGCACGGTCGACATGCCCACCAGGTCGGCGCCGATGACCCGGGCCATCCGGATCTCGGCCGGGGTCTCGTAGTGCGGGCCGGGGAACTGGGCGTAGACGCCCTCCTCCAGCGTGGGGTCGATCTCCTTGCACAGGGCGCGCAGCCGGGGCGAGTACAGGTCCGTCAGGTCGACGAAGTTCGCGCCGATGATCGGGGAGGCCGCCGTGAGGTTGATGTGGTCGCTGATCAGGACCGGCTGCCCGGGGCGCATGCCCTCGCGCAGACCACCGCATCCGTTGGTCAGGACGATCGTCTTGCAGCTGGCCGCCACCGCGGTCCGCACCCCGTGCGCGACGGCGGCCACGCCGCGGCCCTCGTAGTAGTGCGTACGGCCCAGGAAGACCAGCGCGCGCTTCTCGCCGATCTGGTAGGAGCGGATCTTGCCGCCGTGGCCCTCGACCGCGGGCGGCGGGAAGCCGGGCAGCTCGGTGACCTGGAACTCCGCGTCGGGAGCACCGAGGGCGTCCACGGCCGGCGCCCAGCCGGAGCCCATCACGAGGGCGACGTCATGGGTCTCGGCGCCGGTCAGTTCGCGCAGGCGCGAGGCGGCGGCGTCGGCGGCCGCATGGGGGTCGCCCTGGATGTCGTCCGGAAGAAGAGATGCGTTCACGCGGATGAGCGTAGCTGGTCTGGGCCTACGCGCGTAGATGACAGAGCCAACGGGATGGCGATCGTTGTCTTGTCGTTTCCAACGAGAGGTGTGACCGCCGTTACTCGTACGGACCGTCCGGATCAGCAGGGGCGCTTGCGCAGCTCCATCACGTAGTCGTGCGGCGCGCCCGCCGACTCCGCCGCGTCGGCCACCTCGCCCAGGTACCGCGCCGAGGGCAGCCCGCCCTCGTAGGCGTTCAGGACGTACAGCCACGCCGATTCCTCGGAGTCCAGGGTGTGGACCCGCACACGCGCGCGGCGGTAGATGTCCAGGCCGACGCCCTCCCAGCGGTCCAGGGACTCCTCGTCCATCGGCGCGATGTCGTAGAGCGCCACGAAGACCTGGGACAGCGGGTCCTCGACGATCGTCGCGAGCGCGCCCTCCCAGCCGAGCTGCTCGCCCCCGAAGGTCAGCCGCCACCCGTTCAGCCAGCCCGTGGCACGCAGCGGGGAGTGGGGTGCGCGGCGGGACATCAGCCGCGCGTCGAGGTTGCCGGCGTACGCGGCGTAGAGCGACATGGGGAGAGGGTACGGCAGGCGTATCGGGCGTCACTCCCGTAACGGTGACGTCTCCGCCCGGGGCCCCGGGACGTAGCACCTTGAAGCGTGCGGGACAATGGAGTACGTGACTCGGATCGTGATCATCGGTGGCGGACCCGGCGGCTACGAAGCGGCGCTGGTGGCAGCGCAGCTCGGCGCGGAGGTGACCGTCGTCGACTGCGACGGTCTGGGCGGAGCGTCGGTGCTGACCGACTGCGTGCCGTCGAAGACCCTTATCGCTACGGCCGAGGTGATGACCACCTTCGACTCGTCGTACGAAGAGCTCGGCATCATCGTCGCCGACGACACCCCCCACATCGACACCCCCGCGCGGGTCGTCGGCGTGGACCTCGGCAAGGTCAACCGCCGGGTGAAGCGGCTCGCCCTCGCCCAGTCGCACGACATCACCGCCTCCGTCACCCGGGCGGGCGCACGCGTGCTGCGCGGCCGGGGACGGCTCGACGGCATGCAGGCCCTGGACGGCTCCCGCAAGGTCCTCGTCACCGCCGCCGACGGCACCGAGGAGACCCTCGTCGCCGACGCGGTGCTCATCGCGACCGGCGGGCACCCGCGCGAGCTGGCCGACGCCCAGCCCGACGGCGAGCGCATCCTCAACTGGACCCAGGTCTACGACCTCACCGAGCTGCCCGAGGAGCTCATCGTGGTCGGCTCCGGTGTGACCGGCGCCGAGTTCGCGGGCGCCTACCAGGCCCTCGGCTCGAAGGTGACGCTCGTGTCGTCCCGGGACCGCGTGCTGCCGGGCGAGGACCCGGACGCCGCCGCCGTCCTGGAGGACGTCTTCCGGCGCCGCGGCATGAACGTCATGGCCCGCTCCCGCGCCGAGTCCGCCAAGCGGGTCGGCGACCGCGTCGAGGTCACCCTCGCCGACGGGCGGGTCATCACCGGCACGCACTGCCTGATGGCCGTCGGCGCCATCCCCAACTCCGCCGGGCTGGGCCTGGAGGAGGCCGGGGTCAGGCTGCGCGACTCCGGGCACATCTGGACCGACAAGGTCTCCCGGACCACCGCGCCCGGCGTGTACGCCGCCGGTGACGTCACCGGGGTCTTCGCCCTCGCCTCCGTCGCCGCCATGCAGGGCCGCATCGCCATGTACCACTTCCTCGGCGACGCGGTGGCCCCGCTGAACCTGAAGACCGTCTCCTCCAACGTCTTCACCGACCCCGAGATCGCCACCGTCGGCTACAGCCAGGCCGACGTCGACGCGGGCAAGATCGACGCCCGGGTCGTCAAGCTGCCGCTCCTGCGCAACCCGCGCGCCAAGATGCAGGGCATCCGCGACGGCTTCGTCAAGATCTTCTGCCGGCCGGGCACGGGGATCGTCGTCGGCGGTGTCGTCGTCGCGCCGCGCGCCTCGGAGCTCATCCACCCGATCTCGATCGCCGTCGACAACAACCTGACCGTCGAACAGATCGCGAACGCGTTCACCGTGTACCCGTCCCTTTCGGGGTCGATCGCGGAGGTCGCCCGTCAGCTCCACACCCGTAAGGAGACCGGCGCGAGCTGAGTCCGAAACCGACTCCCCGCTGGTCACGGGGAGTTGTCGACCATTCGCGCGGCATAGTCGACGAGACTAGGCCCTATACCACTTACGACTCTGCCGTGCGAACAACTTCGTTTATTCAGCGCATACCGCTGAAAGCAGACGGTCACCC
Organism: Streptomyces sp. NPDC090106; assembly: GCF_044747265.1. Taxonomy (NCBI): domain Bacteria; kingdom Bacillati; phylum Actinomycetota; class Actinomycetes; order Kitasatosporales; family Streptomycetaceae; genus Streptomyces; species Streptomyces sp. NPDC090106. Next base: position 153,735 of record NZ_JBIVDS010000002.1, read on the forward strand.
GCGTTACTGTCAGTTTCGTGTTCGCTGCAGAACGTCGCCAATTGATCCTCGAAATGGTGCGAGCGAACGGGGCCGTGTCGCTCCGTGAGCTCGCCCGCGTCGTCCAGACCTCCGAAGTGACCGTACGGCGGGACGTGCGCGCACTGGAGGCAGAAGGACTCCTCGACCGCCGGCATGGCGGTGCGGTATTGCCGGGCGGGTTCACGCGGGAGTCCGGCTTTCCGCAGAAGTCTCATCTCGCGACCGCCGAGAAGACGGCCATCGCCGACCTCGCCGCGAACTTCGTCGAAGAAGGCGAAGCGATCGTGGTCGGGGCGGGTACGACGACGCAGGAGCTGGCTCGCCGGCTCGCTCGCGTACCCGGGCTGACCGTCGTCACCAACTCCCTGTTGGTGGCCCAGGCGTTGGCCCACGCGAACCGGGTGGAGGTCGTGATGACCGGCGGCACTCTGCGCGGTTCCAACTACGCGTTGGTGGGCAGCGGTGCCGAACAGTCCCTCCAGGGGCTGCGGGTGTCGCGTGCCTTCCTCTCCGGCAGCGGTCTGACCGCCGAACGCGGGCTCTCCACGTCCAACATGCTGTCGGCGTCCGTCGACCGGGCGTTGGTGCAGGCCGCGGCGGAGGTCGTGATCCTCGCCGATCACACCAAGCTCGGTACGGACACCATGTTCCAGACCGTGCCCACGGATGTGATCACCCGGCTGGTGACGGACGAGCCGCCCGCGCACGACGATCGTGCGGGAGCGGAGTTGCAGGCGCTGGCGGATCAGGGCGTGCAGATCGCTGTCGCCGGAGGGGCCGGCGGTGGTGATGCCGTCCCCCCGCGCCAGGCTCGCCGTGACGTCGCTCTGCCGGGGCCCCGGCGGGGGCAGGCGCCGGGGGGTGCGTTGCGCGCGGCTGTCGTTGGTGAGGGGGCGGCGGCCGAACGGGGGCGCGTCGCTGATATGCGGCGGCGGTAGGTCGTCCGGGACGGGCGTTGTGGGGGTTGCGATGGTTCGCCGGGTGCGGGCCGGTCGTGGCTCTTCGCGCAGTTCCCCGCGCCCCTGAGAGGGTGGCTGTGGGTTCGTTGGCTGCGGGGCTGTTGTGGCTGGTCGCGCAGTTCCCCGCGCCCCTGAGAGGGTGGCTGTGGGTTCGTTGGCTGCGGGGCTGTTGTGGCTGGTCGCGCAGTTCCCCGCGCCCCTTGGGGCCGCGTCCCTTGAGGTCGCGTCCCGTGAGGGCACGCCCTTTGAGGTCGCGTCCCTCCGGTCGTGTCCGCGAGGTCCGGGGGCTGTGGGGCTAGGTGGTGGTGGGGGTCAGGCCCTGCCAGGTCAGGTGGAGGAGTCTGGCGGCCAGTCGGTCGTCCTCCGGGTTCTCCTCCGCCGCCAGCGCGATCGCGTGGGTCAGCTGGAGGAGGTCCGTGATGGCCACGGACTCGCGTACCGCGCCCGCCTGTTGGGCTCGGGTGAGCAGGGTCTGCCCGGCCTCCCGGATGGGGTCGCTGCATCGGGCCAGGGCCGAGGAGCCGTCACGGGAGACGGACATCAACGCCCGTGCCAGACCGCGGTACTCGCCGGCGTGCGTGATCATCTCGCCCAGCCAGGTCACCAGGGCCGAGCAGGGGTCGGGGGCCCGTGACAACTCGCGGGCCCGCGCCAGCAGTTGCGTCACCGCGTCCTCGAAGACCGCGCCCAGCAGGGCGTCACGGTTGGGGAAGTGACGGTAGAGCGTGCCGATGCCGACACCGGCGCGGCGCGCCACGTCCTCCAGCGACGCCTCGGCCCCGTGCGCGGCGAAGGCCGCGCGGGCCTCGGCCAGGAGCCGCTCGTGGTTGCGGCGGGCATCGGCGCGCATGGCACGGGCCGGTACGGCCGTCCCGTCGTCCCGCGTCACCTGCCCCAAGGCTCCCACCTGCTCTCCCTCGCATCTCACCGTGGCTCAAGGATGCCATCACCCCGTCCGGCGGTTCCCGGAGGAGCAGCGGAACGCCCGGCGCGCTGGGGTTCCAGGGCGCCGGGCGTTCCGGGTGTCGTGCGGGGTGCGTCAGTCCTTGATCTCGCAGATCGCCGCGCCCGAGGTGATCGACGCGCCGACCTCGGCCGACAGGCCCTTGACCGTGCCGGAGCGGTGCGCGTTCAGCGGCTGCTCCATCTTCATGGCCTCCAGGACGACGATCAGATCGCCCTCCTTGACCTCCTGGCCCTCCTCGACGGCGATCTTGACGATCGTGCCCTGCATCGGGGAGGCGAGGGTGTCGCCGGAGGCCACGGGGCCGGACTTCTTGGCCGCGCGCCGCTTCGGCTTGGCCCCGGCGGCGAGACCCGTGCGGGCCAGCGACATGCCGAGGGAGGACGGGAGGGAGACCTCGAGACGCTTGCCGCCGACCTCGACGACCACCGTCTCGCGGCCGGACTCGTCGTCCGTGTCCGCGTCGGCCGGGGCCGCGAAGGGCTTGATCTCGTTGACGAACTCGGTCTCGATCCAGCGGGTGTGGACCGTGAACGGGTCGTCGGAGCCGGTGAGCTCGGGCGCGAAGGCCGGGTCCTTGACGACCGCGCGGTGGAACGGGATCGCCGTGGCCATGCCCTCGACCTGGAACTCCTCCAGCGCGCGGGAGGCCCGCTGGAGCGCCTGCTCACGGGTGGCACCGGTGACGATCAGCTTGGCCAGCAGGGAGTCCCAGGCCGGGCCGATGACCGAGCCGGACTCGACGCCCGCGTCCAGGCGGACGCCCGGGCCGGACGGCGGGTCGAAGACGGTGACCGTGCCGGGCGCGGGGAGGAAGTTGCGGCCCGGGTCCTCGCCGTTGATGCGGAACTCGAAGGAATGGCCGCGCAGCTCCGGGTCGCCGTAGCCGAGCTCCTCGCCGTCGGCGATGCGGAACATCTCGCGCACCAGGTCGATGCCGGCGACCTCCTCGGTGACCGGGTGCTCCACCTGGAGACGGGTGTTGACCTCCAGGAAGGAGATCGTGCCGTCGAGGCCGACCAGGAACTCCACCGTGCCGGCGCCGACGTAGCCGGCCTCCTTCAGGATGGCCTTCGAGGACGCGTACAGCTCGGCGACCTGGGCCTCGGAGAGGAACGGCGCCGGGGCCTCCTCGACCAGCTTCTGGTGGCGGCGCTGGAGCGAGCAGTCACGCGTGGAGACGACGACCACGTTGCCGTGGGAGTCGGCCAGGCACTGCGTCTCCACATGCCGCGGCTTGTCCAGGTAGCGCTCCACGAAGCACTCGCCGCGGCCGAAGGCGGCGACCGCCTCGCGCACCGCGGAGTCGTACAGCTCCGGGACCTCCTCCAGCGTCCGGGCGACCTTCAGACCGCGGCCACCGCCACCGAAGGCGGCCTTGATCGCGATCGGCAGACCGTGCTCCTCGGCGAACGCCACGACCTCCTCGGCGCCGCTCACCGGGTCCGGCGTGCCGGCGACCAGCGGGGCACCGGCGCGCTGCGCGATGTGCCGGGCGGCGACCTTGTCACCGAGGTCACGGATGGCCTGCGGGGGCGGGCCGATCCAGATCAGGTCCGCGTCCAGGACCGCCTGGGCGAACTCGGCGTTCTCGGAGAGGAAGCCGTAGCCCGGGTGGATGGCGTCCGCACCGGACTCCCGGGCGGCGTTCAGGACCTTCCCGATGTCCAGATAACTGGTGGCCGGAGTGTCACCGCCCAGGGCGAACGCCTCATCCGCGGCGCGGACATGCAGAGCGTCCCGGTCCGGGTCGGCGTACACGGCCACGCTCGCGATGCCGGCATCCCGGCAGGCCCGGGCAACGCGGACAGCGATTTCGCCACGGTTGGCGATGAGCACCTTGCGCACGATTGAGGCTCCCTCCTTGAAACAAGCCGAGTTTAGGGACAGCCGACACGGCACTTCGACCCGTCCCCAATGGTGAGCTTGCCCACACGGAGCGTGATTCGAGGCTTGCTCGACCCGTGAAATCCCTTGTCGCACCTAGGTGCGCAGGACTCCTGCGGGAAACCCTAGCCGCCTCCTGTGGTCAAGGTCTCTGTCATCACGTGCTGCGGGCCACTCCGTTTCTTTGTGGAGTCCCTACGAATGGCCCAATGATTCTTTGCCGTTGACGGAACCCTTGTCTCAAGGTTTACCCGTTAGTAGCGTTCGCGTCGTATCGAACGTACTTCGAGTAACAAGAGCTCGGCTTGAAGGTGGGTGGGGGCCGGTGGTGCGCAGGCCGGTGGCGTGGATCGTGGCGGTGCTGCTCTTCGTCGAGGCACTCGGCATAGCGGCTGTCCAGTGGTTCCTCGGAGTGGTCGTCGACCGCCAGGACATGTCCCTGGCCGGCCTCGACCCCGGCATGATGTCCGTGTCCTCGAAGATCGGCGGGATCGTCTTCGGGCTCTACTTCGGCTTCTGCGGGCTGGTCGCCCTGCTCGTCGCGCTGCGCGACCGGGCGCCCGCCGGACTCGGGCGTGTCCTGCTCATCAGCGCGGCCGTCGTGCACGCGCTGCTGGGGGCCTTCGCCTGGGGCCTGCTCGGCCCCGCGGAGTTCGGCTACATGGTCGTCGTGTTCGCCCTGATCGTGCTGCTCCTGATGACCTACGACGGCCGGCCGGAGCCCCGCGACACGGTGCCGGACAAGCCGGCGCCCGTGCCCGACAGCGGGATCACGCCTGGCGCGGCGCCCACAACTCCGTGATGCCCACGCCCAGTCGGCCCAGCAGCCTGCGCACCAGCGGCAGGCTGATGCCGATCACGTTGCCGTGGTCGCCGTCGATGCCGTCGACGAACGGCGCGCTGCGGCCGTCCAGGGTGAACGCGCCGGCGACGTGGAGGGGCTCGCCCGAGGCGACGTAGGCGGCGATCTCCCCGTCCGTCGGCTCGCCGAAGCGGACGACGGTCGAGGCGACGGCGGAGACGTACCGTCCGGTGACCGTGTCGTAGACGCAGTGGCCGGTCTGGAGGGTCCCGGCGCGTCCGCGCATGGACTTCCAGCGGGCGGTGGCCTCCTCGGCGTCGGCGGGCTTGCCGAGCGCCTCGCCGTCCAGGTCGAGGACCGAGTCGCAGCCGATCACCAGCGCGCCGCTCACCTCCGGGCGGGCGGCCACCACGGACGCCTTCGCCTCGGCGAGCGCCAGCGCCAGATCGGCGGGGGTGGGGGCGGTCACGGCGTCCTCGTCCACGCCGCTCACGATGACCTCGGGGGCGAGGCCGGCCTGGCGCAGCAGGTTCAGCCGGGCGGGGCTCTGCGAGGCGAGGACGAGGCGGCGGTGCGGCTGATCGGTCATGCGGTCAGCGTAGTCCGGCCACGACCATCGCGAGGACCATGGCCAACGCCATCAGAACGCCCAGTCTGCGCAGCATCGCCTGCATGTCCCGCAGTTCCTCGGGCGGTTCGTCTTCGGGGTCGGACCAGAGCATGCCTCCAGGGTGCGCGGACGGCCTGCGCCGGCGCCTGAGTACGGGTACTCAACTTGGCGCCGGCGATTCCGGTGACTGTCCGCGATCCCGGTCGCGCTACTGCGGCCCGTAGCTGCGCGCCCAGGCCCCCGGGCCCGCCTGCGGCAGCCGGTGCGCGGCGATGCGCGCCGGGTCCGACCACGCGTCCCTGGCACGTTCCGCGCCGGGTGGCGGGGCCGTGGCCGCCGCGGCGCGGGCCCTGACCACCGCCAGGGCGGCGGCCAGCTCCTCCGGGGTCGGGTTGCCCCGTACGACCTTGATGACCACAGCGGCTCCTTAGAGGGGGATGTTGCCGTGCTTCTTCGGGGGCAGGGACTCCCGCTTCGTGCGCAGCTGACGCAGCCCGCGGACGATGTGACGGCGGGTGTCGGACGGTGTGATCACGGCGTCGACATAGCCGCGCTCGGCCGCCACGTAGGGGTTGAGGAGCGCGTCCTCGTACTCCTGGATCAGCCGGGCCCGCACCGCCTCCAGGTCCTCCCCGGCGGCCTCGGCCTCGGCGAGGGTGCGGCGGTGCAGGATGTTCACCGCGCCCTGGGCGCCCATCACGGCGATCTGGGCGGTCGGCCAGGCGAGGTTGAGGTCGGCGCCCAGGTGCTTGGAGCCCATGACGTCGTAGGCGCCGCCGAAGGCCTTGCGGGTGATGACCGTGATCAGCGGGACCGTGGCCTCCGCGTAGGCGTAGATCAGCTTGGCGCCGCGGCGGATGATGCCGTCGTGCTCCTGGTCGACGCCGGGCAGGAAGCCGGGGACGTCCACGAAGGTGATGACCGGGACGTTGAACGCGTCGCAGGTGCGGACGAACCGGGCCGCCTTCTCGCTCGCCTTGATGTCCAGGCAGCCGGCGAACTGCATCGGCTGGTTGGCGACGATCCCGACCGGGCGCCCCTCCACCCGCCCGAAGCCGGTCACGATGTTCGGCGCGAACAGGGCCTGCGTCTCGAAGAACTCGGCGTCGTCCAGGACGTGTTCGATGACCGTGACCACGTTGTACGGCTGGTTCGCGCTGTCCGGCACGATCGTGTCCAGCTCGCGGTCCTCGTCGGTGAGCGCGAGGTCCGCCTCCTCCGGGAACACCGGCGGCTCGGAGAGGTTGTTGGACGGCAGGTACGACAGCAGCTGCTTGACGTACTCGATGGCGTCCTTCTCGTCGCCCGCCATGTGATGGGCCACGCCGGACACCGAGTTGTGGGTCCGGGCGCCGCCCAGCTCCTCGAAGCCGACGTCCTCGCCGGTGACGGTCTTGATGACGTCCGGGCCGGTGATGAACATGTGCGAGGTCTGGTCGACCATCACCGTGAAGTCGGTGATCGCGGGGGAGTAGACCGCGCCGCCCGCGCACGGGCCGACGACCAGCGAGATCTGCGGGATCACCCCGGAGGCGTGGGTGTTGCGGCGGAAGATCTCGCCGTACGCGCCCAGCGAGGCGACCCCCTCCTGGATGCGGGCGCCGCCGGAGTCGTTGATGCCGATGACCGGACAGCCGGTCTTCAGCGCGAAGTCCATGACCTTCACGATCTTCTGCCCGTAGACCTCGCCCAGCGCGCCGCCGAAGACGGTGAAGTCCTGGGAGAAGACGGCCACGGGACGCCCGTCGACGGTGCCGTACCCGGTGACGACGCCGTCGCCGTAGGGCCGGTTGTTCTCCAGGCCGAAGTTGGTGGAGCGGTGCCGGGCGAACTCGTCCAACTCCATGAAGGAGCCCTCGTCGAGGAGCAGCTCGATCCGCTCACGAGCCGTCAGCTTGCCTTTGGAGTGCTGCTTCTCCACGGCGCGTTCGGAGCCGGCGTGCGTCGCCTCGTCGATACGGCGCTGGAGGTCCGCGAGCTTGCCCGCGGTGGTGTGGATGTCGATCTCTTCCGGCTCGGACATCGGCCTGCGGCTCCCTGCCTGCTCAAAGGGGGGACGGTTACTCATCCGTAGAGTAGTGGCGGGGTCACCGATCGGCTGTGCGGCATTCAACACACCTAGGGTGGCTTGCATGACACCGCGAGATGCCTCAGACGACAGCCGCTGGTCCGACCTCGACCGTCCGCCGCTCAACGCGACCGCGCTGCGGCGCGGGCTGGTGCGGGACGGGGGCCTGTGGCGCGCGGTGGACGTGGTGGCCCGCACCGGCTCCACCAACAGCGATCTGGCGGCCCTCGCGGCCAAGGGTGAGGCCGCCGAGGGCGCGGTGCTCGTCGCCGAGGAGCAGACCGCGGGCCGGGGCCGGCTGGACCGGCGGTGGACGGCGCCCGCCCGCTCGGGGCTGTTCTTCTCGGTGCTGCTCACGCCCGCCGAGGTGCCGGTGAGCCGCTGGGGCTGGCTTCCCCTTCTCACGGGCGTGGCCGTGGCCACCGGGCTGTCCCGCGCGGCCGGCGTCGACACGGCACTCAAGTGGCCCAACGACCTGCTGGTGACCGTCGGCGGCGAGGAACGCAAGGCGGGCGGCATCCTCGCGGAGCGGGCGGGCGAGGACGGCGTCGTCGTCGGCGTCGGCGTCAACGTGAGCCTGCGCGCCGACGAGCTGCCCGTGCCGCAGGCGGCCTCCCTGGCGCTCGCGGGCGCCGTCGGCACCGACCGTGACCCGCTGCTGCGGGCCGTGCTGCGCTCCCTGGAGGAGTGGTACGGCCGTTGGCGCGAGGCCGCGGGCGACCCCGGCGCCAGCGGCCTCCAGGAGGCCTACGCGGCGGGCTGCGCGACCCTCGGCCGCACGGTCCGCGCCGAGCTCCCCGGAGACCGTTCCCTGGTCGGTGAGGCCGTGGCGATCGACGGCGACGGCCGGCTGGTCCTCGCCACGGCGGACGGCGTGCAGGAACCGGTGGGGGCGGGGGACATCGTGCATCTGCGCCCGGCGTGAGCGGGTGGGCGTCCGCGACCGGTGCGAAGGTGTGCTTCCACCGGTTCTCCCCTGACGGAGTGAGCTACGGCACACCTGCCGTAAAGTGAAGGCCGGTCGATACCTGACCGCGGCAGATCGGAAGGGCAGCAGGCGTGACCGTGGACGACACCGATGCCGCCGACCCCGGCGGGCATCCGCTGGCCGTGCGGCTCGAAGCGCTCATCCTCGGGGCCGAACGTCGTTACACGCCCTTCCAGGCGGCCCGGACCGCCGGTGTCTCCATGGAGCTGGCGACCCGCTTCTGGCGGGCCATGGGCTTCGCCGACGTCGGCCAGGCCAAGGCCTTCACCGAGGCGGACGTCCTCGCGCTGCGGCGGCTGGCCGGTCTCGTCGAGGCCGGGCTGCTGAGCGAGGCCATGGCCGTGCAGGTCGCCCGCTCGACCGGGCAGACCACCGCCCGGCTCGCCGAGTGGCAGATCGACTCCTTCCTGGAGGGACTGACCGAGCCCCCCGAGCCCGGGATGACCCGCACCGAGGTGACGTACCCGATCATCGAGCTGCTCCTGCCCGAGCTGGAGGAGTTCCTCGTCTACGTCTGGCGCCGCCAGCTCGCCGCCTCCGCGGGGCGGGTCGTGCAGGCCGCCGACGACGAGGAGATGGTCGACCGGCGTCTCGCCGTCGGCTTCGCCGACCTCGTGGGCTTCACCCGGCTGACCCGCCGCATGGAGGAGGAGGAGCTCGGCGAGCTCGTCGAGGCCTTCGAGACCACCGCCGCGGACCTCGTCGCGGCCCACGGCGGCCGGCTCATCAAGACCCTCGGCGACGAGGTGCTGTACTCCGCCGACGACTCGGGCATCGCCGCCGAGATCGCGCTGCGGCTCATCGAGACCATGGCGAACGACGAGACCATGCCCGAACTGCGCGTCGGCATCGCCTTCGGCACGGTCACCACCCGCATGGGCGATGTCTTCGGCACCACCGTGAACCTGGCCTCCCGGCTGACGTCGATAGCTCCCCGTGACGCCGTCCTCGTCGACAGCGCGTTCGCCGAGGAGCTGATCCGTGTCGGCGACGCGCCGGCCTCGGAGGCCGCCGCCGCGGAGGAGGCGGCGACCGCCGAGAAGGAGGGCGAGGACCCGCCGGCCTACCGCTTCGGCCTCCAGCCCATGTGGCAGCGCCCCGTCCGCGGCCTCGGCGTGGTCGAGCCCTGGCTCCTGACCCGCCGCAACGGACCGTCCGCCTCCTAGGCCCCGGTCAGCCGCGGCTGTTGACCGCCGGGCGACGGTCTTTCCTTCTGGATCGTGTCCGCCCGGCTCTCCTGGCCGTCCTGGTCGTCCTAGTCGTCCTAGTCGTCCTGGTCGTGCCGGTCCCTCAGCGGGTCCACGCACAGGCCGATCACCGGGACGCAGACGCCGCCGCCGGGCTGGGCGGGGGTGCTCTGGGTGGGCGCCGGTGCGCTGCTCCGGGTGGGCGTCGGCGTCGGCGTCGCCGCCGGGCGGGGTGCGGTGGTGGTCGGGGCCGGTGCGGGCGGGGTCTTCGGGAGGGGCGTGGCGACCGGGGCCGGGGCCGAGGAGGCGGGCCGCGGCGCGGCGGCCGTGGGGCGCGGCACGACGGTGACGCCCCGCGTCGGTGTCGCGCTCGCCCCGCCCATCGCGGCCGTCGCCGACGGGCCCGCCGGCCGGGGCGGGTCCGGGACGGTCGCCGCCGCGTTGGTCGCCCGGTCCGTGACGCCCTCGTCGATACGGGGTTCCGCCTCGGCGGTGGCGGCACCCGGGCCGCCCGGGTCCGGGGTCAGCCGGACCAGGCTCAGCGCGCCCGCGGCCAGCGCCAGCCCGCCGGCGGCCAGGAGCACCTTGCGGGGACGGGGGCGGCGGTGACGGCCGCGCGGCCCGAACGGACGCGGTACGGACGGCCCGGAGTCCCCGGCCGCGCTGTCCATCGTCGTCATCCCGATCCCTCCCCGAAGCAACGCGCACGCACGCTATGCGCTGCCGCGCGCGCCCGGACCCGGGTCGGGCGGATGTCACTCGAACGGGGAGCCGGACCGCACGGGGCCGGGGCGGGCCTCCCCTTTCGTCCGCCGGGCCGGGCTGCGATGATCGGGCCGGACAGGAACTGTTAACCCGCGTTAACCGGAGGACGTCATGAGCGAGGAGCGGTACGGGGAGTTCGTGCTGGTGAGGCGGCACGGGCACGTCGCGGAACTCGCCCTGGACCGGCCGGCGGCCATGAACGCGGTGTCCACCGCGACGGCCCGCTCGATCGCCGAGGCGTGCGCGGCGCTCGGCGACGACAAGGCCGTACGGGCGGTGGTGGTGACCTCGACGCACGAGCGGGCCTTCTGTGTCGGCGCCGACCTCAAGGAGCGCAACTCCTTCAGCGACGCGGACCTGGTGCGCCAGCGGCCCGTCGCCCGGAGCGCCTACACCGGCGTGCTGGAGCTGCCCGTGCCGACCGTGGCGGCCGTCCACGGGTTCGCGCTCGGCGGGGGCTTCGAGCTGGCCCTGGCCTGCGATCTGATCGTGGCCGACACGACGGCCGTGGTGGGGCTGCCCGAGGTGTCGGTCGGGGTGATCCCGGGCGGCGGCGGCACCCAGCTGCTGCCCCGGCGGGTGGGCGCGGCCCGGGCGGCCGAGCTGATCTTCACCGCCCGGCGGGTGGCCGCCGAGGAGGCGCGGGAGCTGGGCCTGGTGGACGAACTGGTGGAGGCCGGGCAGGACCGGGCGCGGGCGCTGGAGCTGGGCGCCGGGATCGCGGCGAACTCGCCCGTGGGGCTGCGCGCGGCGAAGCGGGCGCTGCGGCTCGGGCACGGTCTCGATCTGCGGGCGGGTCTGGAGGTCGAGGACGCCGCGTGGCGCTCGGTGGCGTTCTCCGGGGACCGGGCGGAGGGTGTGGCGGCGTTCAACGAGAAGCGGAGCCCGGACTGGCCGGGGGAGTAGCCGGGGCGCTCGCCAGGGGTCCCTTCACTCCACGTGACCGTCCAACGTCCCTTTTCTGGCGAAACCTCCCTAGCCTGGAGGGATGGGAGAGGACACGCGGCTCACGGCCGTAGTCACGCTTGCGCAGGGCATGGCCGCCGCGCACACGCCCCGCGAGTCCTGGCGCGCGGCGGCGACCGGCGCGTGCCGCGCGCTCGGCGGGAGCTTCGCGGCGCTGTCCGTGTGGGAGCGGGAGCTGGGGCGGCTCAGGGTCCTCGTCAACGTCGGGGAGCGTGCGCCGGACGAGGAGGAGTTCCCCGACGCCGAGGCCTACCCGGTGCACCGGTTCCCGGAGATCACCGAGTTCCTGCACGAGCGCTGGGCGGGCGGCGGCGAGCCCGACGCGTGGGTGGAGACCGCGTCCGGGCCCTCGGCCGGCCGGCCCGGATACGTCCATCAGCGGGTCGCGGCGCTGCGCCGGCGCGGGCGCGGCTGCTGTGTCGTCGCGCCGGTCGTGCTGAACGGACGGGCCTGGGGCGAGCTGTACGTGGCCCGCCCGGCCGGGGCCACCGTCTTCGACCGGGCCGACGCCGACTTCGCGACGGTGCTCGCCGCGGTCGTCGCCGCGGGGCTCGCGCAGACCGAGCGGCTGGAGGAGGCCCGGCGGCTGGCGTTCACCGACGCGCTGACCGGGCTCGCCAACCGCCGCGCCGTGGACGTGCGCCTGGAGGAGGCCGTGGAGCGGCACCGGCGGGAGGGGGTCGTCGTCAGTCTCGTGGTCTGCGACCTCAACGGGCTCAAGCGGGTCAACGACACCCGGGGGCACGCGGTGGGCGACCGGCTGCTGGAGCGGTTCGGGTCGGTGCTGTCGCTGTGCGGGGCGATGGTGCCGGGGGCGCTGGCCGCGCGGCTCGGCGGCGACGAGTTCTGTCTGCTGGCCGTGGGGGCGCCCGCCGACGACGTGGTGCGGGCGGCCGACGAACTGTGCCGGCGGGCCGCGGAGCTGGAGCTGGGGGAGGGGGTGGCCTGCGGGGTCGCGTCCACGGAGGACCCGATCGGGCCCGTGCGCTCCGCCCGGCGGCTGTTCCGGCTCGCGGACGCGGCGCAGTACAAGGCGAAGGCCGAGCGGGCGGCCAAGCCGGTCGTCGCGGGCCGGTCGGGGCCGGACGACCCCGTAGTGCGGCTCGCGGACGCGCCCTCGCGGGAGGCGCGCGGGGAGCGGCGGCGGTTCCGGGGGCGGCGGCCGTGACGGCGCGTGGGCCGTGGGCCGTGACGGGCGCGTGAGCCGTGGGTAAGGGGCGAACCCCGCCCCCACTCGTGACATCTTGCTCTTCACTGCGTACGCTCCTGAATATGGATATGCACACTGTGGTGGTGGGGACGTCGGGGGTCACCGCGTCCGACGTGATCGCCGTGGCCCGCGAGGGCGCCCGGATCGAACTCTCCGCGGAGGCCGTCACGGCGCTGGCCGCGGCCCGCGAGATCGTGGACGCGCTGGCCGCCAAGCCCGAGCCGGTCTACGGCGTCAGCACCGGCTTCGGCGCCCTGGCCTCCCGGCACATCAGCAGCGAGCTGCGCGCGCAGCTCCAGCGCAACATCGTCCGCTCGCACGCCGCCGGCATGGGCCCGCGCGTGGAGCGCGAGGTCGTGCGGGCGCTGATGTTCCTGCGGCTGAAGACCGTGTGCTCGGGTCACACCGGTGTGCGCCCCGAGGTCGCGCAGACCATGGCCGACGTGCTCAACGCCGGGATCACGCCCGTCGTCCACGAGTACGGCTCCCTCGGCTGTTCCGGCGACCTCGCCCCGCTCTCCCACTGCGCGCTGACGCTGATGGGCGAGGGCGACGCCGAGGGCCCGGACGGGACCGTACGGCCCGCGGGCGAGCTGCTCGCCGAGCACGGGATCGCGGCCGTCGAACTGCGCGAGAAGGAAGGGCTCGCCCTCCTCAACGGCACCGACGGCATGCTCGGCATGCTGGTCATGGCCCTCGCCGACCTGGACCGGCTGTACAAGTCCGCCGACGTCACCGCCGCCCTCAGCCTCGAAGCGCTGCTCGGCACCGACAAGGTCCTCGCCCCCGAGCTGCACGCCATCCGCCCCCACCCGGGGCAGGGCGACAGCGCCGCCAACATGCTCGCGGTGCTGAAGGACTCCCAGCTCACCGGCCACCACCAGGACGACGCGCCGCGCGTCCAGGACGCCTACTCGGTGCGCTGCGCGCCGCAGGTCGCCGGCGCCGGACGCGACACCATGGCCCATGCGCGGCTCGTCGCCGAGCGCGAGCTGGCCTCCGCGGTCGACAACCCGGTGGTGCTGCCCGACGGACGCGTGGAGTCCAACGGCAACTTCCACGGCGCTCCCGTGGCCTATGTCCTGGACTTCCTCGCCATCGCCGTCGCCGACCTCGCCTCGATCGCCGAGCGGCGCACCGACCGGCTCCTCGACAAGAACCGCAGCCACGGCCTGCCGCCGTTCCTCGCCGACGACGCCGGTGTCGACTCCGGGCTGATGATCGCCCAGTACACGCAGGCCGCGCTGGTGAGCGAGCTGAAGCGGCTGGCCGTACCGGCCTCCGCGGACTCCATCCCGTCCTCCGCGATGCAGGAGGACCACGTCTCCATGGGCTGGTCCGCCGCCCGCAAGCTGCGCACGGCCGTCGACAACCTCACCCGGGTCCTCGCCGTCGAGCTGTACGCCGCGACGCGCGCCGTCGAGCTGCGCGAGGGCCTCGCCCCGGCGCCGGCCACGCGCGCGGTCATCGAGGCCGTCCGCAAGGCGGGCGTCGAGGGCCCCGGCCCGGACCGCTTCCTCGCCCCCGACCTGGCGGCGGCCGACGCGTTCGTCCGCACCGGCGGCCTCCTCGCGGCGGCGGAGTCGGTGACCGGCCCGCTGCGCTAGAGCCCGTCCGGCGGATCGTGCCGTCGGCGCGGGGGTCCGGCTCGCTCCCCACGCCGTGAAGGCGTGGGGCCTCCGGCCGCGCTGTCGCCGGCTGCCGACGTCCCCGAGCCTTCGGCCGGGAGGTGCCCCACCGTGTCGCCCGCCGCGGCAGCGACGGATCGGCCACGCCTCCTCCGCCTCGCGCCCGCACGCGCCGGCCCCCGGCTCCCCGGCTCCCCGGCGACACGGAAGCGCCACCGGCCCGAGCGGCCCGATCCGCCGGACAGGCCCTGGCCGCCGGTACGCGAGCGGGGCCCCGTCGTCCGACGGGGCCCCGCTCCGGTACCGGCCCGGTGGGCTACTTCAGCTTGGCGATCTGGGCCTGGACGACCTCGGCCGGGATCGCGGTCTTGCCGCCGGAGGTCAGCGCGGCGAGGTTGATCGTGTAGAACGTGGCGACGTTGTTGCCCTTGCGGACGACGTCGACGTGCACGGTCGTGGTGCCCTCGCCGTCCATGTCGACGTCCGTGGCGTAGCCCACGGACGCGTCACCGGCGCCGGAACCCTTCTCCGTGGCGACCTTGGTGATCTTCGTCGTCTCGCCCTCGGCGGTCACGCCGTAGCCGCCGGAGCAGGCCGCCACGGCGTCGGACACGCTCTTCAGGGCCTTCTCGGCGCCGTCACCGTCGTAGGACGACAGGCCCACGAGCGTCGCGTCGACGTCGAGGGCGGCGGTGAAGTCGTCCTCGGTGAGCTTGGAGGGGTCCTTGGAGGCGGCGGAGGGGACCGAGGTGACCGCGTTGCTGGCGCTCGCGTCCGTGTCGCCCGGGGGAAGGGCGGTCGTGGCCCACACCAGCGGGTCGCAGGCGGACTTGTCGGCCTTCGCGTCGTTCTTCGACTGGGGGATGGTGTCGTCGCCCGAGTCGACCTCGTAGCCGGTCAGGTCGCTCTTGGTGAGCAGCAGCTTCTCCAGCTCGGCCGAGGTCAGCGCCTTGGCGTCGGAGGAGGACGCCGCGGAGGACTCCTTGGAACCGCCCTCGGAGTCCGTGGAGCCCTTGTCCGAACAGCCGGTGACGAGGGCGAGTGACAGTGCGCTCACGGAGAGCGTGGCGGCTATACGGGCCCCCGATGATCTCTTCATGAGCGGACTATGAGGTTTTGGTCAAAGAGCCGTCAAGTCAATTCAAAAATCGAGGCGTTCCCGGCGAACCGAGTACACGACGAAGCCGGCGCCCAGCGCCAGACAGGCGGTGCCGCCGATGACGTACGGCGTCGAGTCGAAGCTGCCTGTGTCCGCGAGGCGGACCCCGTCGGCGGCGTCCGAGGCGTCCGCGGCCTCCTCGGTCGTCGCCCTGGCCTGCTGCGTGACCTGCTCTCTCGCCGGTTCGTCCTGGGACGCGTTGGCGGAGGGCACGAACCAGAGGGCACCCAGCAGGGTGCCTGCCGCGGTGGCGGTCAGCAACGGACGTCGAGCGGATGACACGGAATATCGATCCCCTTGTGGCGCTGGCGAATTGGCCGTGTGAGGCGATGTTAGTGAAAGGCGCGGGTCACGGGAAAGTCACGGGAGGAAAGGGCCGTACTCTCCGGTGCATGAGCACTGAAGAGACTTCACGGTTTGTGCGGCTTCGAGTGGAATTGGTGGTGGAGGTCGACGACGAGGGCGCCGTCACCGGTGCCGCCCTGGAGCGCATCGCGGACGACGAGGAGATGCCGGCCGAGGAGCGCGCGCACGCCGAGGCCGCTGTGACGGAAGACACCGCCGAGGCGCTCGCCTACCTCGTCGACCCCTTTGACCTGGTCGGGGAGGTCCCCGGGGTGGAGCTCGTGCAGGCCTCCTGGTCCAGCGAGGAGATCGAGTACGACCCGGATTCGGCGGAGTGGGACCTCGACGGGGATGATGGGGACGAGGACGAGGAAGAAGTGGCGGCAGGCTGAGCTCTCTTGGGGAAATCGTGACCCCGGGTGGCAACCGCCGTCCGGGGTTTCGTCGTCTCAGGGTGCGCACGGACCGACAGACGTATCACCCGGCGCGACCGGAGTGGTGTGCCCCACACCTTCTCGCGAGGTGGAACGGGACGAACCGGTCGTAGCGTTTAGGTTTCATTGACGGGGAACTCTCGTGGTTTTTGGGCAATCGGCGACGATGGAGAAGCGAGTGATGACGGTCGGTAAGCGGCGCAGGGGCCTGACGGTCGCGTCCGCACTGCTCGGTGGTGTGCTGGTCCTCTCGGCGTGCTCGGGAGGTGACGACGACTCCGCCGCGGGCGGCGGTGACACCTCACAGGCCAAGGCGGACGAGGCGGCGGCGAAGAAGACGTCCGAGGCCGACATCAAGATCACACCCAAGGACGGGTCGGACAACGCCTCCATCAACAACTCCGCCGCCGTCACCGTGAGCAAGGGAACGCTCACCGAGGTGGAGATGACCACCGCCGACGGCACCGCGGTCGAGGGCGCGATATCCGCCGACAAGACCAGCTGGAAGCCCAGCGTCCAGCTGGAGCGGTCCACGACCTACAAGGTCGCCGCCGAGGCCAAGGACTCCGAGGGCCGCGTCGCCCACGAGAACGGCTCCTTCACCACGGTCTCCCCGGCCAACAGCTTCATCGGCAACTTCACGCCCGAGGACGGCTCCACCGTCGGCGTCGGCATGCCGGTCTCGATCAACTTCGACAAGGCCATCACCAACAAGGCCGACGTCCAGAAGGGCATCACCGTCTCCTCCAGCAGCGGTCAGGAGGTCGTCGGCCACTGGTTCAACGCCAACCGCATCGACTTCCGCCCGGACGACTACTGGCAGGAGAACTCGACCGTCACGCTGAAGCTCGCGCTCGACGGCGTCGAGGGCGCGGACGGCGTGTACGGCGTCCAGCAGAAGACGGTCACTTTCAAGATCGGCCGCAACCAGGTCACCTACGTCGACGCGAAGACCAAGCAGATGAAGGTCACGCAGGACGGCAAGACCGTCAAGACCATCCCGATCTCCGCGGGCTCCCCGGACAACAAGACCTACGAAGGCATCATGGTCATGTCCGAGAAGTTCAAGGAGACGCGCATGAACGGCGCGACGGTCGGCTTCACGGACGACGACGGCAAGGGCGAGTACGACATCAAGGACGTCCCCCACGCCATCCGGCTCACCAACTCCGGCACCTTCGTGCACGGCAACTACTGGGGCGCCAAGTCCATCTTCGGCAGCGTCAACACCAGCCACGGCTGCGTGGGCCTGTCCGACACCAAGGGCGCCAACGACACCGGTACGGCCGGCTACTGGTTCTACAACAACTCGATCGTCGGTGACGTGGTCGTCGTCCAGAACACCGGCGACAAGACGGTCGCCCCGGACAACGGCCTCAACGGCTGGAACCTGAACTGGGCCGACTGGAAGGCCGGTTCGGCGGTCTGAGAGCCGTAGCACCACCGCCGCGCAACGACTGAGGGCGGCCACCCCGACGGGGTGGCCGCCCTCAGCTTTCGGCTACTTGCCGTAGTAGGCGTTGTAGAGCGAGACCGTGGACTTGTTGCCCTTCTTGTCCGTGATCTTCGCGTGGAAGGAGATCCCCTTGCCCTTCTCCGGGTTCTTGACGGTGATCTTGCCGCCGGAGACGGTGACCTTCTTCCAGGTCTGGCCGTAGTCGTAGGAGACGTACACCGTCAGGGACTTGAGGTTCGAGCCCTTGGCGGCGCCCTCGACGGTGACCGGGATCTTCACCGTCTCACCGGCCTTCACCCGGCTGTCGAGACCCGTCACGGCACCGAAGTGGGCCGTGGAGACCGGCAGCTTGACCTGGTCGGCCGAGGACTTCTTGGACCGGAACGTGAAGCTCACGTCGATCCGCGTGGAGGCCGCGGCCACCTTCACACTGCGCTTGACCGACGACGTCAGCTTGTACTCGGCGTCGGCGGACGGCAGGGTGAAGACGCCCTCACCGAAGAACGGGTCCTGGTTGGAGCCGATCTTCGTGCCGTTGCGGTACAGCTCCGTCTTCACCGAGGTGAAGTCGGAGGAGCCCGCGTGGTGCTTGCCGTCGGCGAACAGCGGGATGATCCCGTAGAGCTGGTTGCCCTCGCGGAACACACCGAAGTCGGCGTTGAGATGGGGACCGAAGACCGCGGTGTTGAAGGTCTTCGTGTACTTCTGGCCCGCCTTGAAGGTCTGCGGGGCGCCCAGCGTGTAGTAGGCGTCCGCGACCGGGAAGCCGTCGGCGTCCGTCCCGCTGAACTGGAGGAAGTCGAAGGTCCACTGGACCTTGTCGGACGTCGACAGATACAGCGTCCGGGTGCCCGGCACCTTCTGCTCCACCGTCGTGCCGAAGACGAAGTCCTCGGGGAAGATGCCGTACGCGGTGAGCCCGCCGGTCTTGCCGGCCGCAGCCGCGCCCAACTCGTTCTTCACCGTGGCGAGTTCGGACGCCTTGAAGTGGCGGACCTTGTCACCCTGGATCTTCTTCACCTTCGCGGTGGTGGCGACGTCGTACTCGGCGTTCGCCCCCTTGGTCCACTGACCGCTCCAGGTCTGGCTCAGACCGCTCGCGGCCTCTCCGCCCCGGTGCGCCATCCGCAGATCGGCGAACGAACCGAGCCCGAGACCCACCCCGAGACCCGCCGGCTCGTACAGGTAGCCGATCATCGCCGACAGCGGCTCGGCCGAGGCGTCCGGCACCGTGATGTCGGCCGCCCTGGTGGTGCGGGCGTCGACGGTCAGCGAGATGTCCTTGGTGACCGACAGCTTCGGCTGGACCACCCAGTCGACGCCGCCCTCGAAGGTCGTCCAGTCCTTGGCGATCCACGCGTCCAGCAGGTAGTTCCCCTTGGGCAGCCGCATGGTGGTGGTGCCGGACTCGTCGACCGTCACCTGGTAGCCGCGGCCCTCGGCGAGACCCGAGTAGCCGAAGAAGACGGTGTTGTAGTCCGCCGTCGGCCTGCCGTCCTTGCCGAGATGCCTGATCTTGACGTCGTACGACTCCACCTCACGCTGCACGGCAGCCGCCGTACGGACCGTCTGGCCGCCGCCGGTCGCCGTCACGTACGCCGAGTACGCGCCGTCGAGCGTGCCGCCCAGCTTGGTGTTCACCGTCACCGGCACCGAGGCCGTACCGCCCGCCGGGACGGTCACCGTGGTGGCGCCCAGCTTGAAGAAGCCGGTCGGAGCCGCCGCCCCCTTGGGGTTCGTGGCCGTCGCCGACAGCTTCAGTGTGACGGCCGTCGTGCCGAGGTTGCGGTACGTCAGGTCCTTCGTCACCGGCTTGTCGTCGGTGTGCGGCCACTGCTGCGTACCGAAGCTCACCGACACCGGGTCGGCGATCACGGTCTGCTTGATGGCCTTGTCCACCTGGATGCGGCCCGAACCCTGCTCGAACGGGGAGTACGTGCCGCCCTTCGTGGACCCCGTCAGGGCGCCCTTGAGCTCGGTGTACGTCCAGTCCGGGTGCTCCTGCTTGAGGATCGCCGCGGCGCCCGCGACATGCGGGGTCGCCATCGACGTACCGGAGATGGTGAGGTAGCCGGCCGGCTTCTCGCCGACCTCCTGCTCGATGACGCTGCCCTTGGCCGAGGCGGCCGTGATGTCCACGCCCGGCGCGGTCACGTCCGGCTTGATCGCACCGTCGCCGGTGCGCGGGCCGGTGGAGGAGAACGGGGCGAGGACGTCCTGGTCGTCGACGGCGCCGACGGTCAGCGCGGCGTCCGCGCTGCCCGGCGAACCGACCGACTCCGGGCCGGAGTTGCCCGCCGCGATCGCGAACAGGATGCCCTTCTCGGCGGACAGCTTGTTGACCGCCGCCTCCAGCGGGTCGATCTCCGGGGTGTCCATGCCGCCGAGGCTGAGGTTGACGACGTCGGCGCCCTGCGCGGCGGCCCACTCCATGCCGGCGAGGATGCCGGAGTCGTCGCCCGAGCCGCTGTCGTCGAGGACCTTGCCGTTGAGGATCTTCGCCCCGGGCGCGACACCCTTGTACTTGCCGCCCGACTTGGCGCCGGTGCCCGCCGCGATGGACGCGACGTGCGTGCCGTGGCCGAAGTGGTCGGTGGCGTCGGCGGCTGTGGAGAAGTTCCTGGCCTCGATCACCTGGTCCTTGAGGTCCGGGTGGGTCGCGTCCACGCCCGTGTCGAGCACCGCGATCTTCACGCCCTTGCCGTCGTAGCCGGCGGCCCACGCCTTCGGGGCGCCGATCTGCGGCACGGACTTGTCGAGACTGGCCGTGCGGACGCCGTCGAGCCACACGTGCGCGATGCCGGAGGCCGCGCGGTCGCCGTCGGTGACCGCCTCCCACAGCGCGGGCGCCTTGGCCGTCGGGGCCTGCACCGCGTCGGCGTTGAGTGTTTTCAGGGTGCGGCGCAGGGTGCCCGCGTCGCGGACGTCCTCCTTCGCCGCCGCTGCGGCGCCCCGGTAGCCGACGATCACCTTCAGGCCCTTGGCCTGCGAGGTGCGCACCGCCGCCCGGTTGAGCTCGGTGACGTCGAACAGCCGCTGGTCCAGCTTGCCGGTGGCTATCAGCCGGGCCGCGTCGCCGGGTATGACCAGCGTGTGTCCGTCCGCCTTGCGGATCTGGACGGGGACGCTCTCCCGGCCCGGCGCCCGCTCCAGCGCCACCACCTGGCCCTTGGCGTCGACGGCCACCCGGTCACCCGTGATCAGGGTGATGTGGTGGCGGGCGGTGAGCTGCGGGGCGGCGGCCGAGGCGCCCGCCGCCCGCTGCTCGGGCTTCGCCGCTGCCGGGCTGGTCATGCCCGCGGCGAGAGCGACGGCTGCCGCCGTGGCGACGGTGGCAGCGCACGCGCGATTCAGTTGTCTGCGCAAACTTCCCCCTAGCTGAGGTACCGGGCGAATTCCCCTTCACCCGGGCGGGGGTGGTCCCGCACGCCTGCGCGTGCACCCCCCGGTACGCGCAGTATGCCGGGGGGTGATCAGCCGCCTCAAGACACAGGAGGCCCACAGCGGACGACTGTTACGAGACGTTCGTACAGTCGCCCGCCGCGGGCCCGACTCCCCTGAACAGAAAAGGAGTTGACGTTCAGGAGTTGACGTTCAGGAGTTGGCGTTCAGAAGTCGGCGTTCAGGAGGTGGCGTTCTCCTTGACGGTGATCCTGCCCTTGCGGATGGTCGCCAGACGCGGGGCCTTCTTCGCGATCGCGGAGTCGTGGGTGACCATGATGAAGGTCAGCCCCAGCTCCTTCCACATGCGCTCCAGCACCTCCATGATCTCGTCGCGCATCGACTCGTCGAGGTTGCCGGTCGGCTCGTCGGCGAGCAGCACCTTGGGGTTCTTGACGAGCGCGCGGGCGATCGCGACGCGCTGCTGCTGGCCGCCGGACATCTCCGAGGGCAGATGCCCCAGCCGCTCGCCGAGGCCGACCGACCGCAGCGCCTCCGCCGCCCGCTCGCGCCGCTCCTTGGTCTTCACGCCCAGTGGCACCAGCGCCGTCTCGACGTTCTCCTGCGCGGTGAGCGTCGGGATCAGGTTGAAGGACTGGAAGACGAAGCCGATGTTCTCGCTGCGCACCCGGGTGAGCTTGGCCTCGGACAGCTTGGCGAGGTCGGTGCCGTCGAGGACGACCTCGCCGCCGGTGGGCCGGTCCAGCCCGCCGAGCATCTGGAGCAGCGTGGACTTGCCGCCGCCGGTGGGGCCCTGGATGACCAGACGGTCCCCGTCGGCGATGGTCAGGTCGATGCCGGCGAGGGCGTCGACGGTGTCCTTGCCCCTGCTGTAGCGCTTGGTGACGCCCTTGAGTTCGTACATGGTGGTGAGGCTCCTGAGGGTTCGGTGGTGGCTCCTGGGGGTTGGTGGTGCCGGTTACTCGACGCGCCGCAGAGCGTCCGCCGGCCGCAGCCTGGACGCCCGCCAGCCGCCGAACGCGCCCGCGATGAGACCGCCGGCCACCGCGAGGCCCACCGCGATCACCACCGTCGTCACGCTCACCGGCGCGGTCAGGGCGACCTCCAGGGTGTTGGACGAGGTCTGGCCCCCGCCGGGACCGCCCATGCCGCCGGGGCCGCCCATACCGCCGCCGCCCATGCCGCCACCGCCACCGCCGCCGCCCGAGCCGCCGCCCAGGGAGGCTTCGAGGGTGGGGCTGATGGCCGTCACGATGTACGCGCCCGCGAGGCCGAGCCCGATGCCGAGGGCACCGCCGAGCAGACCGTTGACCATGGCCTCGCCGACGACCTGCCGGGTCACCCGGCCCGAACGCCAGCCCAGCGCCTTCAGGGTGCCGAACTCACGGACCCGGCGGGAGACCGCCGAGGAGGTCAGCAGACCGGCGACCAGGAACGCGGCCACGAGCACCGCGATCGACAGCCACTTGCCGACGTTGGTGGCCAGCGAGGACGCCGTGGACAGCGAACCGGAGACGGTGTCCGCGAGATCGGCGGAGGTCGTCACCGTCGTACCCGAGATGTTCTTCTGGATCGTCGACTTGACCGAGTCGATCTTCTGCGAGTCGGTCGCCTTGACGTAGATCGTGGTGACCTTGTTCTTCGAGTCGCTGAGCGTCTGGGCCTGCGTCAGCGGGATGTACAGGTTGGCCGCCGAGTCGCCGCTGCTGGCGGTGGCGATGCCGATCACCTTGAACTTGACGCTCTTGACGGTGACGGTCGAACCGACCTTGTACTTCTTCTCCTTGGCGTACGCCGAGTCGACGACGGCGACCTTCGCGTCGGTCTCCGAGGTCTTGAACGTACGGCCGCTGGTGATCTCCGACGAGGTCAGCGGGCCGAGCGCCGGCTTGGTGACGTCGGTGCCGTAGACGGAGTAGTTGTTGACGTCGAAGTTGGCGCCGCCGCCCCGGACCTCGCCCTGCGGCTGGCCGGTGCCGCCGCCGTTCTGGCCGCCGCCCTGACCGCCGCCGCCGTTCTGGCCGCCGCCCTGGTTCTGCTGGAACTCACCGCGGGTGAACTCGCCGCTCACCTTGATGACCTGGAGGCTCAGACCGCCCACGGCGTCGGAGACACCCGCCTGGTCGCCGACCTTGGTGACCGTCGAGGTCGCCAGGGTCTGGAAGCCCTGGACCATCACCCGGTCGCTGCTCTGCTCCTCGCCCGAGTCGCTGTCCTGCGCGTCGAAGTTGAACCGCGGACGCTCGGAGCTGTTGGCGGTGGGCGCCGCGGCGGCCTTGGTGACCGTCATGTCGGTGCCGAGGCCGTACAGCGACTGCAGGACCTTGTCCTGGGCCTTGCTCATGCCCGACGACACGGAGCTGACCACGATGACCAGCGCGATACCGAGCGCCAGCCCGGAGGCGACGACGAGGGCCGCCTTTCTGCGGCGGCGCAGTTCGCGCCTCAGGTAGGTGAAGAACATGCGCCGAAACGTAGGGACACCGCGTGATGGCTGGATAAGGCTGAAATAAGAGAACGATGAGAAGGCTGTCCGCAGGCCAGGAAAATACCCGGACGACGCTGTCAGGGCCGGCGCAGCGCCCCGCCGGACCGGGTCGCGTCCGTGCCCCAGCTCGCCAGCAGCCGCAGCGACTCCCACGACGGGGAGCCCGGCTCGGCGTGGTACGTGGTCAGGAACTGCTCCGTGCCGTCGGAGATCCCGAACGACTCCCAGTGCAGGGAGAGTTCACCCACCAGCGGGTGGTGCAGCCGCTTGACGCCGAAGTTCTTCTCCTTGACGTCGTGGGTGGCCCACAGCCGGCGGAACTCCTCGCACTTCACCGACAACTCGCCCACCAGCGCCGACAGCCGCGGGTCGTCCGGGTGCAGCCCCGCGTCCATCCGCAGATAGCTGACCATGTCGGTGGCCTTGCGGTCCCAGTCGACGAACAGGGTGCGGTACTCCGGCTTCAGGAACACCAGCCGGGCCCAGTTGCGCTCCTGCGGCGGCAGCTCGCCCCAGTCGCCGAAGACGGCCGCCGCCATCGGGTTCCACGCGAGGATGTCGGAGCGGCGCCCGGAGACGTACGCCGGGACCGTCTCGATCGAGTCCAGCAGATGCCGCAGCGCGCCCCGCACCTGGTCCGTCCCGGTCCGCGCGACCGGCTTCTTCTTCAGCTGCTTCGGCTTGGCCAGATGGGTCAGATGCGCGTGCTCGGCGTCCGTCAGCCGCAGCGCGCGGGCGATGGAGTCCAGGACCTCCGCCGAGACGTTGCGGCCGTTGCCCTGTTCGAGGCGGGTGTAGTAGGCCACCGACACCCCGGCGAGCTGCGCCAGCTCCTCGCGCCGCAGCCCCGGCACCCTGCGGTGCCGCCCGAAGTCCGGCAGGCCCACGTCCTCCGGCTTCAGGCGCGCCCGCCGGGTCCGCAGGAACTCGCTCAGCTCGGCCCGCCGGTCCAGCGGGCCCGACGGTGCCTCCCGCGCCTGTTCGTCCATACGTCAAGTATTCATCGTCGTACGACCAGCATCCTGTCCCCGCCAGTGGTAGGCACAGCGGTCGTACGCAAAGCCGTGACCTGGGCGGACACCCACGGCTCACGGCATGCTGGTGAGCGTGCCCGACCGGACGGCGGCCGGGCGCGCCACCACTGCTAGGAGAACCCCGGCATGACCACCGTTGCTGCGTACGCCGCCCCCGCCGCGAAGGCTCCGCTGGAGCGGACCACCATCGAGCGCCGTCCGGTCGGCGAGTCCGACGTCCTGATCGACATCAAGTTCGCCGGCATCTGCCACTCCGACATCCACCAGGCCCGCGAGGGCTGGGGCACCGCGAACTTCCCCATGGTCCCCGGCCACGAGATCGCGGGCATCGTCTCCGAGGTCGGCCCCGGTGTCACCCGGTACGCCGTCGGCGACCGCGTGGGCGTCGGCTGCATGGTCGACTCCTGCCGCGAGTGCGACAACTGCCGGGCCGGCCTGGAGCAGTACTGCTCGAACGGCGGCCCCACCTGGACGTACAACAGCGTGGGCGCCGACGGCGAGGTCACCCACGGCGGCTACTCCCAGAAGGTCGTCGTCGACGAGAACTACGTCGTCCGCATCCCCGAGGGCCTCCAGCTCGACGAGGCCGCGCCCCTGCTGTGCGCCGGCATCACCACGTACTCGCCCCTCAAGCACTGGAACGCGGGCCCCGGCAAGAAGGTCGCCGTCGTCGGCCTCGGCGGGCTCGGCCACATGGGCGTGAAGATCGCCGCCGCGCTCGGCGCCGAGGTCACCGTCCTGTCGCAGACCCTGCGCAAGAAGGACGACGGTCTGAAGCTGGGCGCCACGCACTACCACGCCACCGGTGACGAGCGGACCTTCGAGGACCTCAAGGGCACCTTCGACGTCATCCTCAACACCGTCTCCGCGCCCCTGGACTTCGGCGCCTACCTGTCGCTGCTGCGCACCGACGGCGCCATGGTCAACGTCGGGCTGCCCGAGGAGCCGGTGAACATCCAGCTCTCCTCGGTCTTCGGCAACCGCCGTGTGCTGACCAGCTCCAACATCGGCGGCATCCCCGAGACGCAGGAGATGCTCGACTTCTGCGCCACGCACGGCCTCGGCGCCGAGATCGAGCTGATCCGCGCCGACCAGATCAACGAAGCCTACGAGCGGGTCGTCGCCAGCGACGTCCGCTACCGGTTCGTGATCGACGCGGCGACGATCTGACGCCGGACGGGAGCGGCGCCCCGTGGACCCGGTCCTCAGGGCCGGGTCCACAGGGTGACGTCGCTGCTGGTCGCCACGGCGAGGGTGCGGCCGGACGGCGAGAAGCCCGCGGCACGGAACTCCGAGTAGTACGCGTGCAGGACGTGCCACCACTTCTCGCCGTGCGGCCCCCTGTGCGGCATGCCGTCGTGGTGGGAGAGCAGGACACGGTCCAGCGGCCAGTCCGGCGAGATGACCTCGACACCCCAGCCGTCGTCGGTGCCGGAGTGGAGCCCGCCGCCGTACAGCCCGGCGATGCGGACCCGGGTGCCGGTGACCGGCCCGAGGCCCGGGCAGGTCAGGTCGTCGGTCCCGTCGGGCGTGGCGCCCTCGTCGTCCGGATCGCGGTCCCGGGCGATCTTCTCGCCGGTCGTGGCGTCGAGCAGGCCGTGACCGGCGCTGGAGACGACCATCACCAGGTCGCGCCCGTCCTCGGGATGCGCCGCGAACCCGATGCCGAGCAGCCCGCCGACGGCGACACACGTCCCGGCCACCTTCCGCCAGGGCTCCGGCGCGGGCACCTCGGGCGCGTCGAGCATCCGGTCCCGGAGCGCGGACTGGTAGGCGGAGAGGCGGAGTTCACGTGTCATGGGGCGAGCTTTCCTTCCCTGCGGGTTCCCGTTCGGCGCGCGGTGGTGGACGCGATGTCCGCGCCACCGACGTAAGGATGGTGGACACGACGCGTCTCCGTGTCCATGACGAGAACTTCGGCCACGTTCTGTCAGGGGGCGGCGACGGAGCGGCCAGGGCGCCCGGGAGGCCGCCGACGGGACGCGCTCAGCCGCGCGGACGGCCGACGGCCTCGTCCCCGGCGGGGTACGGGCGCTCCTCGGGGAGCAGCCGGGAGGCGGCGTCCGGATCGCCGCCCCGCACCAGCGCGTGGATCTCGTGCGCGAGCGGGGTCACGTCCCGGATGCCGACCGTCCACTCGTCCGCGTAGCGGCGCACCGCCTCACCGCGCAGCCCGAGCTGGAGGGACCGGTGCGGCAGCCGCTCCAGTCGTAGGTCCCGCTCGGGATCCCACTGCACCCGCGCCGGAGCGCGCCTCAGCTCCCGCTGCCAGGTCGCCCGGTCGGCGTTCACCCCGGGGGTGTGGCTCGACGGACAGGCCTCACGCAGCGCCCAGTCGAAGCCGTGCCGCTCGATCTCGATCGCGAGGACGACCTCCTGTCCCTCCTTCGTGCCCCAGCCGCACCGGTACATCATCCACAGGAAGCTCGGCTTCACCCAGGTCATCCGCTCCCGCTTCCAGGCCGCGGGGAAACGGCCGTCGCGGGCGGCGGGCAGACCGAGGTGCGGGGGGTACGCCTGGTAGACGGTGATCGTGGACGCGGAGTAGGCGGCGCGGATCTCGTGCCGCGGCCGAGGCAGGGGGAGGGGGAGAGGGACCGAACTGGACATGGCCTACAGCCTGGGGGTGCGGAGGGTCCGGCGGCCACCGGATTTCGTTCGCGGCCACCGCTCGCCCCGCGCCCGGGACCCGCAGGTCAGGGCGCGGAATCCTCCGGGGGTCCGGTGTGTTGACGTCGGTGGGCCCGGAACGCCGGTGGGGTGTGCGTCCTCCGGGCCCGGTGACCCAGCCGAACGAACGACAGTGGAGGAGCCGTCATGGCCGCGCAGACTCAGAGGGCCGTACTGGCCGGCGGATGCTTCTGGGGGATGGAGGAGCTGATCCGCCACCTTCCGGGCGTGACGGCGACCCGGGTCGGCTACACCGGGGGTGACGTGCCGAACGCGACGTACCGCAACCACGGCACGCACGCGGAGGCCATCGAGATCCTCTACGACCCCGAGCGGACCGACTACCGCGCGCTGCTGGAGTTCTTCTTCCAGATCCACGACCCGAGCACCAAGAACCGCCAGGGCAACGACATCGGCCTCAGCTACCGCTCGGCGATCTACTACGTGGACGACGAGCAGAAGCGGATCGCCGAGGACACCATCGCGGACGTCGACGCCTCCGGCCTGTGGCCCGGCAAGGCCGTCACCGAGGTGGAGCCCGTCGGCCCCTTCTGGCAGGCCGAGCCCGAGCACCAGGACTACCTCCAGCGGTACCCGGACGGCTACACCTGCCACTTCCCCCGCCCGGGCTGGCGCCTGCCCGCCCGCACCGAGGGCTGACCGACCCGTACACGCACGGGGCGCCGCCCACCGGATCCCCTCCGGTGGGCGGCGCCCCGTGCCGTGTCCCGCCCCGGCGTCAGTGCGACAGCGTCGCCGGGCTGCCGCCGTTCGCCTCGTAGCCCGCGACCGCCAGGGCCCGGTACACCGCGAACTCGGCCGCCGGGTCCGGCGAGAGGGTCCACGGCAGGGCGCCGACATGACCGTCGATGTGGATGAGCTGCTGCATGGCCTCGGACCAGCGCTCACCGCGGACCAGGAAGAAGACCAGCAGATGGCGCACGTGCGCCAGCATCGGGTCGTCCGCGCGCGCCGAGTGCACCGCGTGCAGCGCCCCGTGCATCGCCTTGGTGACGACCTCGCTCTGGTAGAAGCCGCTGACCAGGTTCACCTCGGGCAGATGCTCGAAGACCCCGAACAGCGGCATCGCCGAGAGCAGCGAGCCCCGGGGCGCCCGGGCCGCGGCGGCCTCCGCGAAGGACATCGCCTGCTCACGCGTGCCGTGCCACTTCTCGCACCAGTAGTGCAGCGCCGCCAGATGCGCGCCCATGTGCGCGGGCGCACGGTCCAGGATCTTCGCCCACAGCTGGTCGAACTCGGCCTGCGAGTACGCGAGCCCACGCGCCACCGACAGCTCGACGATGTAAGGGACCGGGTCGCCCGGGGCGAGCAGCGCCGCTTCCGCGCACGCCGACCGCGCCTCCTCCATGATGATCCGGAACTCGTCCGTGCCCGGTGCCGACGTCCGCCACGCCTGCTGCACCAGGAACTCCGCGTGCACGGCCGCGCCGCCCGCGTCCTTGGGCGCCTCGGCCCGCCACACCCGCAGCCACTGGCCGCCCGGCGACTCGCTCACGCCGCCCGGCCGCTGCTTCAGCTCCAGGGAGGCCGCCCCGGCGAAGGCCTGCACCCGCTGCCAGCGTCGCTCGCCCTCCTTCTCGGTGCCCGCGAGGAGCTGCGACGCCGCCCGGTGGTCCTGGGTGCGCTGCACCAGGTCCAGCACGTCCAGCAGGTCCTGGTCGGGTCCGGGCATCCGGACGTCCAGTTCCTCCTGCCGTACGAAGCCGTAGTTCGCGGGGTCCGCGGCGTCGGGGTGCCCCGGCGCGACCTGCTCGATCATGCCCCTCCTGCGTCGCAGGACCGGAAGCAGCACGAAGCCGAACAGGACCACCGCCATCAGGACCCAGAGAATCTCCATGCCTCAAGCGTTCCAGACACCGCCGACAATTGGCCAACCAGGTCCCGGGGCTGTGGAAAACTCCGCGGCCACACCGGTCCGAAATGCGGACTACGCTCGGGACCCATGAGCGACAGGCACATCAGTCAGCACTTCGAGACGCTCGCGATCCACGCGGGCAACACGGCGGACCCCCTCACCGGCGCGGTCGTCCCGCCCATCTACCAGGTCTCGACCTACAAGCAGGACGGCGTCGGCGGTCTGCGCGGCGGCTACGAGTACAGCCGCAGCGCCAACCCGACCCGTACCGCCCTGGAGGAGAACCTCGCCGCCCTCGAGGGCGGCCGACGGGGCCTCGCGTTCGCGTCCGGACTGGCGGCCGAGGACTGCCTGCTGCGTACGCTGCTCAGCCCCGGCGACCACGTGGTCATCCCCAACGACGCGTACGGCGGCACCTTCCGCCTCTTCGCGAAGGTCGTCTCCCGGTGGGGCGTGGAATGGTCGGTCGCCGACACCAGCGACCCCGCCTCCGTTCGGGCCGCCCTCACCCCGCGGACCAAGGTCGTGTGGGTGGAGACCCCCTCCAACCCGCTGCTCGGCATCACCGACATCGCGGTGGTCGCCCAGATCGCCCGGGACGCCGGCGCCCGGCTCGTCGTCGACAACACCTTCGCGACGCCCTACCTCCAGCAGCCCCTCGCCCTCGGCGCCGACGTCGTCGTGCACTCCCTGACCAAGTACATGGGCGGCCACTCCGACGTCGTCGGCGGTGCGCTGATCACCGCCGACGAGGCGCTCGGCGAGGAACTGGCGTACCACCAGAACGCGATGGGCGCCGTCGCCGGCCCCTTCGACTCCTGGCTGGTGCTGCGCGGCACGAAGACGCTGTCGGTGCGCATGGACCGGCACAGCGAGAACGCCACGAAGATCGCCGACATGCTGACCCGGCACGCGCGCGTGACGAAGGTCCTCTACCCGGGCCTGGAGGACCACCCCGGTCACGAGATCGCCGCCAAGCAGATGCGGTCGTTCGGCGGCATGATCTCCTTCCAGGTCCAGGGCGGCGAGGAAGCGGCCGTCGAGGTCTGCAACCGCGCCAAGGTCTTCACCCTGGGCGAGTCCCTCGGCGGCGTCGAGTCGCTGATCGAGCACCCGGGCCGGATGACGCACGCGTCCGCCGCGGGCTCGGCCCTGGAGGTCCCGGCCGACCTGGTCCGCCTCTCCGTCGGCATCGAGAACGTCGACGACCTCCTGGAGGACCTCCAGCAGGCCCTCGGCTAGCCCTCGGCCGGCAGCCATGCAGGCCGGCTCACCAGCCGGTCACGGGTGGGGTCGTCTCCGACGGCGGCTCCACCCACGGCTGCACCGTCAGCGCCCACACGAGGAACGCCACACCCGCCGCCACCAGCAGGAACCACAGCACGCGGCGCGCCGCCCGCTCCCGCCGCAGCATCCTCCCGCCCCGGCGCACGGCCTCCTCGTACAGCTGCGGCGGCACGGGCGGCGGCGTCCGGTCCATGATCCGGCGCACGGCCGCCTCACGCTCGGGACGGTTCACGACGGTGCCACCTTCGCTCCCCGTACGGTCGGCGCGGGCCCGCGCGGCGGGTGCAGCAGGGTCGCGGTGGCCCGGTCGCAGATCGTCCGGACCCGCTCCACCGGCAGGCCCAGGAGCGCCGCCGTCTGCTCCTCGGCGACCCCCTCGTACAGCCGCAGGACCAGCACCAGACGCTCCTGCGGACCCAGGGCCGCGAGCGGGCCGACAGCACGGGAACGGCCGCCGAGCAGGCCGCCGCGCTGATGCCAGGCACCGCGCGCGAAGCGGGACGCCAGATACTGGCGGGCATGGTCGTAGGGGTCCTCGCCGCGCATCCGGTCCCAGCCCGCGTACGTGTGCGCGAGGGACAGCGTCAGCAGCCTGAGCGCGCGCGGGTTGTCCTCCGGGGCCTCCGCCGTCAGCAGCGTCGCGGAGTGCAGCAGCCGTCCGGCCGCGCCCGCGACGAACGCCTTGAACTCCCGGGCCCGGCGGGCTTGACGTTCCGCCTGCCGTTGTCGCACCGCGCCCGCCTCCCCGTCTACGGCGACTCGAAGTCTCGAAGGAACGGGACCCGGTCTCATATGAGGCCAGGCGGGGCCTTTCGGTCAAGGGCCGCGCATCAGCGGACCGCGCGGCAGGAGCTCGGGCGCGGGGACGTCCCGCGTGCGGTCCGTGCTCAGGAGGCCGCGGGGGGCTCCGCGCCGGTCAGACCCTGGGCCGCCATCCGGGAGGAGAGCGCGGTGTTGAAGCGCGTCAGGAGCGTGCAGAACGCGACACGCTCCTCCGGCGCCCAGTCCTGGGTCAGTTCCGCCATCAACTGGCGCCGGGAGGAACGGACTTCCTCCAGCCGGGACAGCCCGCGCGGGGACAGCTGAAGCACCACGGCCCGGCCGTCCTCCGGGTGGGAGGTGCGCTTGACGAGCCCGGTGTCCACCAGGGGAGCCACCTGCCGGGTGACCGTCGACGAGTCGATGCCCATGCTCGCGGCGAGGGCCTTGACCCCCATCGGGCCTTCCTTGTCGAGGCGGTTGAGCAGCAGATACGCGGCACGGTCCATGGAGTTGCGCACCTGCCCGACGCCGCCGAGCCGGGTCTGTTCGGCACGGCGGGCGAACACCGCCACCTCGTGCTGCAGCGTGTCGAGAAGACCGCTGTCACCGACGGTCGTCATGTCCATCGACATTTCAGGTGTTGTGGGCATGGCCGGGGGCTCACTTCAGATAATGGGTGCTGGGTTGGGGGACAGGGTACGCGGCCGGAAGGCGGGCCGTACCGGGGCTGCGCAAACCGGTCTCGCACGTTGGTCACAGCGGTCGCGCGCGCCTGTGAACTGCGATGCTTGTGTCATGAGCTACAGCACGGCTGACTCCTTTCGCTCCCTGCGGCCCGTGACTCTCGACGATGTGCGGGGCGCCCAGAAGATGCTCTCGGGCGTGGCGCGGATGACCGCGATGGAGGGCAGCCGGCACCTGTCGCAGCTGGTGGGCGCTCCGGTGCACTTCAAGTGCGAGAACCTCCAGCGCACCGGCTCGTTCAAGCTGCGCGGCGCCTACGTCAGGATCGCCGGGCTGCTGCCCGAGGAACGGGCCGCTGGGGTCGTCGCGGCGAGCGCCGGCAACCACGCGCAGGGCGTCGCGCTGGCGTCGGCCCTGCTGGGCGTGCGCTCCACGGTGTTCATGCCGAAGGGCGCCCCGCTGCCGAAGATCAGCGCGACCCGCGACTACGGCGCCGACGTGCACCTGTACGGACAGGTGGTGGACGAGACCCTGGCCGCCGCGCAGGAGTACGCGGAGCGCACGGGGGCGGTGTTCATCCACCCCTTCGACCACCCCGACATCATCGCGGGCCAGGGCACCGTCGGCCTGGAGATCCTGGAGCAGTGCCCCGAGGTGCGCACCATCGTCGTCGGGATCGGCGGCGGCGGTCTGGCGGCCGGGGTCGCCGTCGCGGTGAAGTCGCTGCGGCCCGACGTGCGGATCGTGGGCGTGCAGGCGGCGGGCGCGGCGGCGTACCCGCCCTCGCTGGCGGCCGGGCGCCCGGTGTCGATCCGGAACCCGGCGACGATGGCCGACGGCATGAAGGTCGGACGGCCCGGCGACGTACCGTTCGGGATCATCGGCGAGCTGGTCGACGAGGTGCGCACGGTCAGCGAGGACGAGCTGTCCGCGGCGCTGCTGCTGAGCCTGGAGCGGGCCAAGCTGGTCGTCGAACCGGCCGGAGCCAGCCCCGTCGCGGCGCTGCTGAGCGACCCCGGCGCCTTCGAGGGACCGGTTGTCGCGGTGCTGTCCGGCGGCAACGTCGATCCGGTGCTGCTCGAACGCGTCCTGCGGCACGGCATGGCGGCGCAGGGCCGCTACCTGGCCGTACGCCTGCGGCTGACGGACCGGCCGGGCGCCCTCGCCACGCTTCTGGGGGCGTTGTCAGTGGTGGACGTTAACGTCCTGGACGTGAGCCATGTGCGGACCGATCCACGGCTCGGGCTCACGGAGGCGGAGGTCGAACTGCACCTGGAGACGAAGGGGCCGGAGCACTGCGTCGAGGTCGGCCAGGCCCTCCGTGAGGCGGGGTACACGGTCATCGGCTGAGGTCGGCGGCTGAGGCCATCGGCCGAGGTTGGCGGGGCTTGGTTCACTCGTTCGGGCAACTCCATTGAGAGACGCGATACATCGCGTTATGGTGTGTCCGTGGTCGTCGTGCACGCCGCCGCCGGAAAAACAACGGGCGGGCCGACCCGCTCCTACCTAGGCTTCTCGAAGAATCCCCAACGACGTGGAGACTGATATGCCAGGCGCCATCTATGCCGAAGGCCTGGTCAAGACCTTCGGCGACGTAAAGGCTCTGGACGGCGTCGACCTCGATGTCCCCGAGGGCACCGTCCTGGGCCTCCTCGGCCCCAACGGCGCAGGCAAGACGACGACCGTCCGCTGCCTGACGACCCTGCTGCGGCCCGACAGCGGCAAGGCCGTCGTCGCCGGCCTCGACGTGCTCAAGCAGCCCAACGAGGTGCGGCGCTCGATCGGCCTGTCCGGCCAGTTCGCCGCCGTCGACGAGTACCTGACCGGCCGCGAGAACCTCCAGATGGTCGGCCAGCTCTACCAGATGAGGGCCAAGGCGGCGAAGGCCCGGGCGGTGGAACTGCTGGAGCAGTTCAACCTCGCGGACGCCGCCGACCGGCCCGCGAAGACGTACTCCGGAGGCATGCGCCGCCGCCTCGACCTCGCCGCGGCTCTCGTCCTCTCGCCGCCCGTGATGTTCATGGACGAACCGACGACCGGCCTCGATCCGCGCAACCGCCAGCAGTTGTGGGAGGTCATCAAGCAACTCGTCTCCGGCGGCACGACGTTGCTGCTGACGACGCAGTACCTCGAAGAGGCCGACCATCTCGCCCATGACATCGCGGTCGTCGACCACGGCCGGGTCATCGCCCGCGGCACCTCCGACCAGCTCAAGGCCCGCACCGGCGGCGAGCGCGTCGAGGTCGTCGTCCACGAGCGCGACGACATCCCGGTCGCCTCCGAGGTCCTGCGCGGCTTCGGCAAGGGCGACACCACCGTCGAGGAGCACATGCGCAAGCTCACGGTGCCCGTCACCGGCGGCGCCAAGCTCCTCGCCGAGGTCATCCGGGAACTCGACACCCGAGGCATCGAGATCGACGACATCGGCCTGCGCCGCCCGACCCTCGACGACGTCTTCCTCTCCCTGACCGGCCACCACGCCGAGAACGAGGCGGAGGAGAACGGCACGAAGGCCACCGGCGACGCCAAGGACGCCAAGGACCGCCGACAGAAGAAGGAGGCGGCCCAGTGACCACCACCACCGACGCCGTACGCATCACACCCGCCACGAACCCGGTGACCCAGTCGATCCGTGACTCACTGGTGGTCGCGAAGCGCAATTTGATTCGCATGTCCAGAATTCCCGAAATGGTAATTTTCGGGCTCATCCAGCCCATCATGTTCGTGGTGCTGTTCAGCTATGTCTTCGGCGGCTCCATGAACATCGGCGGCACCACGGACTCCTCCGTGTACCGCGAGTTCCTGATGGCCGGCATCTTCGCCCAGACCGTCACCTTCGCCACGGCCGGCGCGGGCGCGGGCATCGCGGACGACATGCACAAGGGGCTCATCGACCGGTTCCGTTCGCTGCCCATGGCGCGGGGCGCGGTGCTGACCGGGCGCACCCTCGCCGACTCCGTGCAGACGGCGCTCACGCTGTTCGTGCTGGCGATGGTCGCGCTGCTGGTCGGCTGGCGCACCCACACCAGCTTCGGCGAGGTGCTCGGCGCGTTCGGTCTGCTGCTCCTGCTCGGCTACGCCTTCACCTGGATCGGCGCGCTGATCGGCCTGTCCGTGCGCACCCCGGAGGCGGCCACCTCGGGCGGGCTGATCTGGCTGTTCCCGGTGACGTTCATCTCGAACGCGTTCGTCGACACCGGCCAGATGACGCCCTGGCTGCGCCATGTCGCCGACTGGAACCCGTTCAGTGCCACGGTGCAGGCCTGCCGCGTGCTGTTCGGCAACCCCGGGGTCTCGCAGTCCGACGCCTGGCCCATGCAGCACCCGGTGTGGGCGTCGCTGATCTACTCCGTGCTGATCGTCGTCGTCTTCCGGACGCTCGCGGTGCGCAAGTACCGCTCGGCGACCGCCTGACCATCCGACCGCGCCCGGCCGTCGGCGTTCTCGACGGCGGCGGTACGAAGAAACCCCCGGTGCCGTCGGGCGCCGGGGGTTTCGTGGGGAGCTGGGGTCAGGCGCTGTAGGGCTCGGCCTTGAGGATCTTCACGGACGCCTTCCTGCCGTTGGGCAGCTCGTACTCCGCGTCCTCGCCGACCTTGTGACCGATCACGCCGGAGCCCAGCGGGGACTGCGGCGAGTAGGTCTCGATGTCGGTGCTCGCGTACTCGCGGGAGGCGAGGAGGAAGGTCGTGGTGTCGTCCTCGTCGCCGTCGAAGGCGATCGTCACCACCATGCCGGGCGCCACCGCGCCGTCGGCGGAGGCCGGGGCCTCACCGACCTTGGCCCTCTCCAGGAGCTGGGTGAGCTGGCGGATGCGGAGCTCCTGCTTGCCCTGCTCTTCCTTCGCCGCGTGGTACCCGCCGTTCTCGCGCAGGTCGCCCTCCTCGCGCGCGGCCGCGATCTTCGCGGTGACTTCCTCGCGCGCGGGACCAGACAGGTACGCCAGCTCTTCCTTGAGCTTGGAGTACGCCTCCTGCGTAAGCCAGGTGACGTCTTCGCTGGTCTGGGTCACAGGTGCTCCTCGTAGGTACTGGGAATACAAAGCATCGCCCTACCCAGAAGAATGTTCCTTCACGGAAGGGCGAAACCACGAGCCTAACAATTCGAGGCGCAAAGGGGGAGGACATAACGCACGAGAATCACGTCAACGCAGGTCAGTCCGTACGTCAAGGGGATGAACTCAGTCGGCGTGGCAGCCCATCAGCTCCGCGGTGGTGCCCGGTGACGTCGTCCGCAGGGTGACCGCCCGGTCGATCCGGGTCGCGTCCCCGGAGAAGCGGAAGTCGGCCCGGCCGACCTCGGCGCCGTCCTCCGCCTGGGAGCGCACGGTGCAGTAGCCGCTCACCCCGGCGTCCTTGCGGACCTCCAGATGGACCCGCACCGAGTCCTTCTGCTGCTCGAAGGTGATCACCTCGGCGCTGATCTTGTTCTGGCCGACGTAGTGGTAGGCGAAGTACCCGATGAGGGCGATGAGCAGAGCGCCGAGGATCCCGCCGACGATCTTGAGCTTGTGGTCGGCCCGCTCGTCCGAGGAACGGCCGTAGCGCCCTTCGGGCAGTCGCGTACTCGCCGTGCTCATGATCGTCCTCTCGGCCGGTGTCCGGTCCGCGAAACCTGCCTGTCACGGCCCCCGGAATTATTCGCCTCCCGATTCGGTCACTATAGAAGCCGCCGATCGCTCCCTCAGACCCGGGGGCGCCGACATACCGAGGATTGAGTCTTGACTGACCAGCTGCGACTGATGGCCGTCCACGCCCACCCCGACGACGAGTCGAGCAAGGGCGCGGCCACCATGGCGAAGTACGTGTCCGAGGGGGTGGACGTGCTGGTCGTGACCTGCACGGGCGGGGAGCGCGGCTCCATCCTCAACCCGAAGCTCCAGGGCGACACGTACATCGAGGAGCACATCCACGAGGTACGCAAGAAGGAGATGGACGAGGCCCGCGAGATCCTCGGCGTGAAGCAGGAGTGGCTCGGCTTCGTCGACTCCGGCCTGCCCGAGGGCGACCCGCTGCCGCCGCTGCCCGAGGGCTGCTTCGCCCTGGAGGACGTCGACAAGGCGGCCGGGGAGCTGGTCCGCAAGATCCGCGCGTTCCGCCCGCAGGTGATCACCACCTACGACGAGAACGGCGGCTACCCGCACCCCGACCACATCATGACCCACAAGATCTCGATGGTGGCGTTCGAGGGCGCGGCGGACACCGAGAAGTTCCCCGAGGCCGAGTTCGGCCCCGCCTTCCAGTCGCAGAAGCTCTACTACAACCAGGGCTTCAACCGTCCGCGCACCGAGGCGCTGCACAACGCGCTGCTGGACCGGGGCCTGGAGTCGCCCTACGGGGACTGGCTCAAGCGCTGGAGCGAGTTCGAGCGCACCGAGCGGACGCTGACCACGCACATCCCGTGCGCCGAGTTCTTCGAGATCCGTGACAAGGCGCTGATCGCGCACGCCACGCAGATCGACCCCGACGGCGGCTGGTTCAAGGTCCCGATGGAGATCCAGAAGGAGGTCTGGCCGACGGAGGAGTACGAGCTCGCGAAGTCCCTCGTCGACACCTCCCTCCCCGAGGACGACCTCTTCGCGGGCATCCGGGACAATGCCTGACATGAGCGCAAGCGTGAGCCTGGCAATGACGCACCTCGTCCCCCTCGCCAAGGAGGTGGACGAGAACAAGGTCACCCCCGGCGTCCTCGGTTTCATCGTCTTCGCCGTCATGGCGCTGGCGGTGTGGGGCCTGATGAAGTCGATGAGCCGGCAGCTGGGCCGGGTCGACTTCAAGGAGGCCCCGGACCCGAAGGCGACGGCGGAGTCCGAGGCCTCCCCGGGGACGCCGAAGACCGGCCAGAGCTGACACCCCGGTCGTGGGGATGCCCGACGGTGCTCAGTCCGCGGCCGTCACCGGCACCCCCATGACCTCGCGGGCATGCCGGTTCGGCACCATGCCGAGCCGCCAGGCCTGCCAGCCGTCCTCCAGGCTGACGCCCCGTTCCAGCACGAGGAGATACGCCTCGACGTAGTCGTCGAGCTTCTCGTCGCGCAGGGGATGGCCGGTGCGGCGCAGCGCCGCGAGTTCCTCCTGGGCGACGGCGACGCCGATCTCCATGCCGCCGGGGGCCGCGTAGGGCAGCAGGGTGCAGCGCAGGAAGCGCGCCCAGTCCTCGCCGCGGCGGTCGCCGTAGGACGTGAACAGGCCGAGCGCCTCGTCGCACAGGGCGAGCGCCTGCTGGGTGCGGGCGTTCCCGGCGTCCACGACGGCCAGTTCCAGGCAGGTCCACGCCTCGCCGTGGGCGACCCCGATGCGCTGGAAGTCGGCGCGGGAGTCGACCAGCAGCTGCCGGGCGAAGCCGGAGTTGCGCAGGGAACCCGTCTGCGCGGCGCGCTGGTCCCGGGTGGCGCGAGCCGAATGGTGCCGGGCGCAGGCCAGGCCGTAGACGTCCCGCATCCGGGAGAACATCGTCCGCGAGCGTTCCAGCTCCCGGACCGCGAGATCCAGGTTGCCGGTCTCCTCCAGGGCCTGGCCCAGGTAGTACACCGACCAGGCCTCGCCGCGGGCGTCCTCGTTGTCGCGGTGGCGGGAGGCCGCCTGGCGCAGCCCGTCGACGGCGGGGGAGGGGTCGCCCGCGACCAGGCGGGCACGGGCCAGCTGGGTCAGCGCCCAGGCCTCGCCGCGGGAGTCACGGGTACGGCCGTACAGGTCCAGGGCGGTGCGCAGCTCGCGTTCCGCTCGCGGCACGTCGCCCATGCGCAGGCCGAGCTGGCCGAGCTGGAAGTGCGCCCAGGCCTCCCCGTGCACGGACTCGCCCGCCCGGTGCAGGACCAGGGAGTCGGTGAGCAGCTCCAGCGCCGCCGACAGATGGGCCCGGTCGCGTTCCACCGCGGCGAGCGCGTGCATCGTCCAGGCCCGGTCCGTCGCCAGTTCCGGGGCCGCCTGGAGGTCGAGGGCCTCGTGGAGCTTGGCCGCCGCCTCCGTCAGATTGCCCTGGTGGTGCAGGGTGATGCCGAGCGAGCACAGGGCGCGTGCGGCACCCGCGTCGTGGTGGGCCTCCATGTACAGGTCGACCACGGACGTCAGCGTCGTACGTGCCTTGTCGAGCTCGCCGAGCTGGCGGGCCGCGATGCCCGTGCGCCACTGGACCGAGCGCACGAGCAGGCCCTGGTCGACGGCCTGGGCGAGTTCGCTGATCTCCCCGAGGCGGTACAGGTCGCCGCGGAGCAGGCAGTAGTCGCACAGCGCGCCCAGCAGGTTGAGGACCGCGCCCTGGTCGACGCCCTCCGCCTGCCGCAGGGTGGAGGTGATGAAGCTCGACTCGTCGTCCAGCCAGCGCAGCGCCTCGTCCAGGGACGTGAAGCCGTGCGGGCTGAAGCGGTCGGAGCGGGTCGACATGTTGCCGTCGACCAGGCGCAGCACCGAGTCGGCGAGCTCCGCGTAGTTCACGATGAGACGTTCCTGCGCGGCGGTGCGCTCGGCCGGTTCCTCCTCGTCCAGGAGCCGTGCGTGGGCGAAGGCGCGGACCAGGTCGTGCAGGCGGTAGCGGTCGCCGCGGACGTGGTCGAGCAGACCGGCCCGGGACAGCGCGACCAGTTGCCGGGTCGCCTCCGCCCGGTTCCCGCCGATCAGCGCCGCCGCCGCAGCCGCGCCCAGGGACGCCCGGCCGGCCAGGGCGAGCCGGCGCAGCAGCCGGCGGGCCGTGTCCGACTGGTCGGTGTAGCGCAGCCACAGGGCCCGCTCGACGGGCTCGACAGGGCCGTACGCGCCGAGGTCCGCGGCCAGGGCGCGCGGGGAACGAGGGCCGAGCGAGGAGCCCGCGATGCGCAGCGCCAGCGGCAGGCCGCCGCACAACTCCCGGATGCGCTCCGCGGATTCGGCGTCGTAGGGACCGGAGCGGTCCTGGGCGGCCGTGCCCAGCAGGTCCTCCGCGCCCGCCGCGTCCAGGACGTCGACGGGGAGGTGGTGCACCCAGGCCGGCAGGTCCGGCGGAAGGGCGAGCGGGGTGCGCGCGGTGACCAGGACCAGGCTGTCGGAGCGTTCGGGGACCAGGACGCGCACCTGCTCGGGGTCCGCGGCGTCGTCCAGGACGATCGTCACCGGCAGGCCCGTCAGATGCTGGTGGTACAGCTCGCTCAGCCGTTTGACCTGCTGGTCCGGTGAGGAGCGCTCGCGGAAAAGGAGTTGCTCGCGGGGGGCGCCGAGCCGGTTGAGCAGATGCAGCAGCGCGTCCCGCGTCGACAGCGCGGCCTCCTCCGCGCCGCCGCCGCGCAGGTCGACCACGCACGCGCCGCGGAAGTGGTCGCGCAGATCGTGCGCGGCGTGCAGGGCGAGCGTGGAGCGCCCGCTGCCGGGCTCGCCGTGCAGGACGACGACCGTGGGCCGGGTCTCGGTGCTCGCGCGGGCCGACTGCACCCACTGCCGGATACGGGCCGACTCCGTCCGCCGCCCCGCGAAGTCCCCGACCGGCTCCGGGAGTTGGCCGAAGGACTGTTCCAGTACGTTCCGGCCGCGGGCCGCCGCGCTCTTGTCGGCGCCCTTGAGCCGCGGTCCCGTCCGTTTCGGCCCGGTCGAGGCGCTGCGCACCCGCTGCTGGTCGAGGAAGGGCCGGATACCCCGCACCTCCAGGGCCGTCAGCCAGGTCAGCCGCAGCGCCTCCGGCCCGCCCGGCTGGCCGAGCGCGCCCGCCTGGTGGTGCGCGGCGGGCAGATGCGAGCCGGCGACCTTCACCACCGTCGCCGCCGCGCCGATCACTCCCACCGCGACGCCCGCGCCGAGCGCCGTCCCGGTGCCCGTGCCGAGCACGAGGTCGGCGACCGCGGTCGCCACGGCGGCCACCGCGGCGACCATCAGCGGGGTCCCGCCGCCCTCCTTCGCGTAGCGCTGCCCGAACGACAACTGGCCCGCGGAGGCCTCGTCCAGCGCTCTCGTGTACGCCTCGTACTCCTCGGTGGCCGTCGCGGCCATGGAGTCCAGCGCCCCACGCGCCCGCGTCAGCAGCACGGTCCCGTCGGTGCGCCCGCCGGAGCGCCGCACCTCCTCCTCGACGGCCCGGGCCACCAGCCGCTCGGCCTCCACCCGATGGCTGTCCCGCATGTCTCGTCCCCCTCCGACGACAA
This sequence comes from Streptomyces sp. NPDC090106, assembly GCF_044747265.1. Classification (NCBI taxonomy): domain Bacteria; kingdom Bacillati; phylum Actinomycetota; class Actinomycetes; order Kitasatosporales; family Streptomycetaceae; genus Streptomyces; species Streptomyces sp. NPDC090106. Next base: position 194,490 of record NZ_JBIVDS010000002.1, read on the forward strand.
CGGCTTTCTTGGTCAAGTGTGCTGCGGACGGGACGCTGTGGGGAGAGGGCCGGAGGATCACCTTCTACGGGGGGCGGTCCCGGAGGGCTGCGAGGGGGCGGTTCGGGACGTGGGCGCGGCCGTGCCCCGGGCGCCGTCCGGGGCCTGCCTGCCGGGTACGGGGCCGGGTACCACGCCAGGACGGACCCGGACAAACCCCTGCCGCTGAGCGTGGGTTGCTCCAGCTGTCACTGGTGCCAGTCGACCCGAGACTTCGGCCGCCCTTTGGACGGTTGCCCGGTTGGTGCGACAGCTCGCCAAGGTGCCCTACAAGACCCCGAGATCGACCGTGATGGAGAAAGGCGCGGTGGCCTTCACCGTGCCGGTGAACATCTCGCCGTCCCTGTAAGCCGTGGTGGCGGGGTCGAGGACGTAGGTGTACACGATCGGGACACCGGTGGCGGCCTGTTCGACGCGCCAGTAGAAGGGGATGCCCGCCCTGGCGTACTGGTCCGCCTTCACGATCCGGTCCGTGGTTTCCGAGCCGGGCGACACCACCTCGACGACCAGCAGCACGTGCTCGGGGCGGGTGGGCGTGAGGTCGATGGCCTCCGCCCGGTAGACGATGACGTCAGGACGGCGGTTGGTGAGCGGAACGTCCTGCAGGCGGACGTCGAAGTCCGTGTCTGCGTTCCAGTCCGGGCCCGCTGCGGCGTCCAAGGCGTTGGCCAGGATCCGGGCCAGCCGGTTGTGGCGCTTGGAGGCGCTCGGGCTCACGACGACCATCCCGTCCACGATCTCGATGCCGGCGCACTGCTCTTCGGACCAGGAGTCGTACTGCTCCGCGCTGATCTGCGAATGCATCCACGCGGGCGCCACCATCTCGGCGGTCATCGTGTACCTCCTTCGAGAAGCCTCGGCAGGTCCGGCGCTGCTGCGCCCAGCCTACTGTTCCGAGGCGCCGGGCTGCCCGGCTCGGAAGGGAAGGGGCCGCCCGTCACGTGGTGGCGCATGGGTGCGGTTCGGCCGGGTGCGGCGGGCTCGTCGGTGTTTCGCCGGTCGTGGCGGACGCTGTGAGAGGCTGAGCCGTATGAACCGGTTGGCTGGTGTGACCTCGCCTTATCTCCTTCAGCATGCCGACAACCCGGTCGACTGGTGGCCATGGGGGCCTGAGGCGTTCGAAGAAGCGGAACGGCGTGATGTGCCCGTCCTGCTGTCGGTCGGCTACTCCGCGTGCCACTGGTGCCATGTCATGGCGCACGAGTCCTTCGAGGACCAGGAGACCGCCGACTACCTCAACGAGCACTTCGTCAGCGTCAAGGTGGACCGTGAGGAACGCCCCGACGTGGACGCCGTGTACATGGAGGCCGTGCAGGCGGCCACCGGGCAGGGCGGCTGGCCGATGACCGTCTTCCTCACCCCGGACGCCGAACCCTTCTACTTCGGCACGTACTTCCCGCCCGAGCCGCGCCAGGGCATGCCCTCCTTCCGGCAGGTCCTCCAGGGCGTCCGGCAGGCCTGGACCGAACGGCGCGAGGAGGTCGCCGAGGTCGCCGGGAAGATCGTCCGCGATCTCGCCGGACGGGAGATCTCCTACGGCGACAGCGAGCCACCCGGCGAGGAGCAGCTGGCCGCAGCCCTCCTCGGCCTGACCCGCGAGTACGACCCGCAGCGCGGCGGATTCGGCGGGGCGCCCAAGTTCCCGCCGTCCATGGTCATCGAGTTCCTGCTCCGCCACCACGCCCGCACCGGCGCCGAGGGCGCCCTGCAGATGGCCCGCGACACCTGCGAGCGCATGGCCCGCGGCGGTATCTACGACCAGCTCGGCGGCGGCTTCGCCCGCTACTCCGTGGACCGCGACTGGGTGGTGCCCCACTTCGAGAAGATGCTCTACGACAACGCCCTGCTGTGCCGTGTCTACGCGCACCTGTGGCGGGCCACCGGGTCCGAACCGGCGCGCCGGGTCGCGCTGGAGACCGCGGACTTCATGGTTCGTGAACTGCGCACGAACGAGGGCGGGTTCGCCTCCGCGCTGGACGCCGACAGCGACGACGGCAGTGGCCGGCACGTCGAGGGCGCGTACTACGTGTGGACGCCGGAGCAGCTCGCCGAGGTGCTCGGGGAGGACGCCGGACTCGCCGCCCAGTACTTCGGGGTGACCCAGGAGGGCACCTTCGAGGAGGGCGCGTCCGTGCTGCAACTCCCGCAACAGGAGGGCGTGTTCGACGCGGAGCGGATCGCGTCGGTCAGGGCGCGGCTGCTCGCGGCGCGCGGTGAGCGGTCCGCGCCGGGCCGGGACGACAAGGTCGTCGCCGCCTGGAACGGGCTCGCGATCGCCGCGCTCGCCGAGACCGGCGCCTACTTCGACCGGCCCGACCTGGTCGAGGCCGCCGTCGGCGCCGCCGACCTCCTCGTACGGCTGCACATGGACGAGCAGGCGCGGCTCGCGCGGACCAGCAAGGACGGGAGGGCCGGGGCCCATTCCGGGGTGCTGGAGGACTACGCCGATGTCGCCGAGGGGTTCCTCGCGCTGGCGTCCGTGACCGGGGAGGGGGTCTGGCTGGAGTTCGCCGGGTTCCTGCTCGACCATGTGCTCGCCCGGTTCGTGGACGCGGAGTCCGGGGCGCTCTTCGACACGGCGGCCGACGCCGAGCGGCTCATCCGGCGTCCCCAGGACCCCACCGACAACGCCGTCCCGTCCGGCTGGACCGCGGCGGCCGGCGCGCTGCTCGGCTACGCCGCCCAGACCGGCGCCGCACCCCATCGGGCCGCCGCCGAGCGGGCGTTGGGCGTCGTCAAGTCGCTCGGGCCGCGCGTGCCCCGGTTCATCGGCTGGGGTCTCGCCGTCGCGGAGGCGTTCCAGGACGGGCCGCGTGAGGTCGCGGTCGTCGGCCCCGCGCTCGACGACCCGGACACGCGGAGCCTGCACCGTACGGCGCTGCTGGGCACCGCGCCGGGCACGGTCGTCGCCGTGGGCGTGCCCGGCGGTGACGAACTCCCCCTGCTCGCCGACCGCCCGCTCGTCGACGGCAGCCCCACGGCCTACGTCTGCCGCAACTTCACCTGCGACGCCCCCACCACGGACCCGGACCGGCTGCGCGCCGCGCTGGGGGTCGAGGTGGTCTAGGGCCCCGCTCTCGGCTCGGCTCGGGTCGGGTCGGGTCGGGTCGGCTCGGGTCGCGTTGGGTCGAACGGATCGGATCGGATCGGGCCGGGGTGCGGGTCCGGTCCGTGCATCTGTGGTGCTGTCGTCGGTGGCCGACACCCCCGGGCAGCCGCGCGCACCGGACCTTGCCCGACCGGGACGGGCAGGCGTCGCCCCCGGCCCGTGCGTCCGGCGCGTCGCCGTTCCGGACGCTGCCGTCGGGTCTTCTGCCGCGAGGCGCCCTGACGCGTCGCCCGGTGCCGCAGCGGCTGGTCGGTCACGGTCTCTCCGGCGTCGTGCACCCGGCACGGCACGGCACGGATCGGACCCGCCCGCCCGGCACGGACCCGCCCGCCCGGATCGGGGCGCACCGTGTCCCGATCCAGGCGGGCGGTCCGGTGGGGCAGGCCGTGACCGTCGCGTTCAGAGGGTCTTCGCCGGGAGGCCCTCGTCCATGACCGTGAGGGCCCGGTCCAGGAGGCCGGCGAGGTCCTCGCACATGCCGTTCTCCGCCCAGTACTGGTAGATCTCCGCGAGGCCGCCGATCAGGGACATCGTGTAGACCCGGACCTCCAGGCCCTCCGGGTCCAGGCCGGTGCGCTCGGCGACGGCCTGGGAGAGGAGCCTGCCGGTGACGGACATGCTCTCCAGCATGCGGGCGCGCACCGCCGGGACCTGGACCATGAGGTGCGCGCGCAGGCGGGTGACCTCCTCCATCTCGTCGGAGACGGAGATGGCCTTGCGCATGATGTACCGCACGGAGTCCATCCACGGTTCGTCCGCGGGCCGCTCGCGCAGTTCCTCCAGCATGACCGGGTCGTACTCGTCGGTGAGGACGATGTCCTCCTTGGTGGGGAAGTAGCGGAAGACCGTGGACGGCGACACCTCGGCGCGTTCGGCGATCTGCTCGATCGTGGTGGCGTCGTAGCCCTGTTCCTCGATCAGCGCGTACGTCGCGTCGCGGATCGCCGTCCTGGTCTTGATCTTCTTCCGTTCACGAAGGCCCAGCCGGGAAACGTCCGTGGAGTCAGCGGTGCGTGCGGGCGTCATGGACGTCATTGTCAGGCATCCACCTGGGCCTCAGCCACGTCAGGGGTGCCGGCGTCCGTCCGTCCGCGTGCGGTGCCGGGGAGCAGGGCCGCCGCGAGGAGGGCGGCGACGAGGGCCGCGGCGCCGCACACCAGCATCACCAGGCTCATGCCGTGGACGTAGGCGTCGTTCGCCGAGGCCAGGAGGTCGGCGGAGCCCGTCCGCGCCGCCACCAGGTGGGCCGCGACCACGGATTCGCCCGCCGTGTCGGCGGCTTGCGCGGACAGCCCGGTGACATCGAGCCGGTCCCGGAAGGCTCCGGACAGGAGGCTGCCGAGCAGGGCGATGCCGATCGCGGCGCCGACCTGGCGCAGTGTCATCAGCAGGCCCGAGCCGCTGCCCGCGCGGTCCCGGGGCAGGGTGTCCAGGGCGCCGGTCATCGCGGGGATGAGGGAGAACCCGAAGCCCAGGCCGGTGACCGACAGCCACAGCGCGGTGAAGCCGTACCCGGAGTCGACGGTCGTACGGCTGGCCAGCAGCGCGGCGAAGGCCAGGACGACCAGGCCGCCGCTGACCGTGGCGCGGGCGCCGAAGCGGGTGACGATCCGCGGGGCGAGCCGGGAGGCGACCAGCAGGCCGCCCATCATCGGCAGCAGACGGACGCCGGTGCCGAGGGCGTCGTGGCCGAGGACGGCCTGGAGGTAGACGGGCAGCACGAACAGCAGGCCCGACAGGACGAACATCACCAGGGTCGCGGCGAGGGTGTTGAAGAGGAAGCCGCGGTGGCCGAGGAGGGACATGTCGAGCATGGGGCGGGTCTGCCGGCGTTCCCGCAGGACCAGCGCGGCCAGCAGGACGAGCGCCGCGCCGAACATCCCCAGCACCAGGGCATCGCCCCAGCCGCGCGTCGGGGCTTCGATGATCGCGTAGATCAGGGCGCCGAGGCCGGTCGCGGTGAGCGCGGTGGAGACCGTGTCGACCTCGGGGGAGGAGGGGTCGCGGGTCTCCGGGAGCAGGAAGACGCAGGCGGCCACGCCGATCGCCGCCATCGGGACGTTGATCAGGAAGACCGAGCCCCACCAGAAGTGGTTCAGCAGCCAGCCGCCCATGATCGGGCCGAGCGGCAGACCGAGCGCGGAGGCCGCCGAGACGATGCCGACGGCCTTGGTGCGCTCCTCGGGTGCGAACAGCGACGGCAGGACGGCGAGGGCGAGCGGGGTGACCAGGGCGGCGCCGACGCCCATGACGGCACGGGCCGCGATGACCCAGTTCACGTCGGAGGCGAGGGCGCCGACCAGGGAGCCGGCGAGGAAGACCGCGAGCCCGGTGATCAGCATCCGGCGCCGCCCGAAGCGGTCGCCGAGGAGGCCCGCGGGCAGCATCAGCGCGGCGAAGACGACGACGTAGGAGTCGGCCATCCACTGCTGCTCGCTGGTGGTGGCGCCGAGGTCGGCGGCCATCGTGGGCAGGGCCACGTTGAGGATCGTCATGTCGAAGCCGAGCGTCAGCATGCTCGCGACGAGAGCGCCGAGGGCCCACCAGCGGCGGGGGTCGGGCGTGTGCGTGACAGCAACCATGAAATGAAAGTAACTCTCAAAAACCACTGACTGTCAATCGGCATGCGCTTTCGGGGGGTGGGTTCCGGGCATGCGAAAGGGCCACGGCTCGCAAGCCGTGGCCCTCGGGAGTGGGTGTGCGGGAGTGCTCGTGCGGGGTTATCCGTGCTGGTACGCGACCAGCGAGATCCCCACGTAGTGGACGACGAACGCCGCCAGCGTGAAGGAGTGGAACACCTCGTGGAAGCCGAACCAGCGCGGTGACGGGTCCGGGCGCTTGAGGCCGTAGATCACGCCGCCCGCGCTGTAGAGGAGGCCGCCGACGATGACCAGCACCAGGACGGCGATCCCGCCGGTGCGCATGAAGTCGGGCAGGAAGAAGACGGCCGCCCAGCCCATCGCGATGTAGCAGGGGGTGTAGAGCCAGCGCGGGGCGCCGACCCAGAACACCCGGAAGACGATCCCGGCCAGGGCCGCGCCCCAGATGCCCCACATCAGCCACTGCCCCTTGGTCTCCGGCAGGAGCAGCAGGGTCAGCGGGGTGTAGGTGCCCGCGATGATCAGGAAGATATTGGCGTGATCCAGCCGTCGCAGGATGCCGTCCATGCGGGGGCTCCAGTTGCCCCGGTGGTACAGGGCGCTGACGCCGAACAGCAGGCAGGCCGTCAGGACGTAGATCCCGCAGGCGACTCGGCCCCGGGTGGAGTCCGCGAGCGCGGTCAGCACCAGGCCGGAGACGAGTACGGCCGGGAACATGCCGAGATGCAGCCAGCCTCGGAGCCTGGGCTTGATCTCGTGCGGCAGGGAGAGCGCGACGGGACCGCGGCCGGCGGCCGGCGAGTCCGTGGGCGCGTCGGAGGCGGACGCAGTCATGACCGGCATCGTACCTACGGAACCGTAAGTTGCGGATGAGCGCGTGCTGAGAACAGGCCGAGAGTGGCCATCATCTCACGGCAGTTGAGGTCGGCGGACTCCTGGCTTCCGGGGCCCGGCGTCCGGCCCGCCGGTCAAGGGACCGTCAAGTGCGCCCAAAGGTGAACCCAAAGTGCACGACTGGCAACACTCCGGCACGTGGCGATCCTCACGCCGCTCAGGTGTGAGGCCTTCTGGACAGATGGGCACTCGCGTCGGATGATCAGATGAGTGCGGTCGGCACCGGATGAGCGCCAGGGTCACCACCGAAGAAGCATCCGGGCCGCAGCCCCCACGGGGCCTCCAACAAAAAATCCCTCATCAAGGAGCAATCGTGGCGCGCGACATCGCGGCTCCCCCCGTCATCCCCACCAAGCACCAGGAACTGATCTCGTGGGTGAACGAGATCGCAGAGCTGACCCAGCCGGACAACGTGGTCTGGTGTGACGGATCCGAGGCCGAGTACGAGCGGCTGAGCGAGGAGCTGGTGGCCAAGGGCACCTTCCGCAGGCTCGACCCGATCAAGCGCCCCAACTCCTACTACGCGGCCTCCGACCCGACGGACGTCGCCCGCGTGGAGGACCGCACCTTCATCTGTTCCGAGCGCGAGCAGGACGCCGGCCCCACCAACCACTGGAAGGACCCCGCCGAGATGCGGGAGATCTTCCAGGGCGCGCGGGGCGAGGGCGGTCTGTTCCGCGGCTCCATGCGCGGTCGCACGATGTACGTGGTGCCCTTCTGCATGGGCCCCCTCGGCTCGCCGCTGTCCGCCATCGGTGTCGAGATCACCGACTCGGCCTACGTCGCCGTCTCCATGCGCACGATGACCCGCATGGGCCAGCCGGTCCTCGACGAACTCGGCGAGGAGGGCTTCTTCGTCAAGGCCGTCCACACGCTCGGCGCCCCGCTCGCCGAGGGCGAGACCGACGTGCCCTGGCCCTGCAACCGGACCAAGTACATCTCGCACTTCCCCGAGAGCCGCGAGATCTGGTCCTACGGCTCCGGCTACGGCGGCAACGCCCTGCTGGGCAAGAAGTGCTACGCCCTGCGCATCGCCTCGGTCATGGCCCGCGACGAGGGCTGGCTCGCCGAGCACATGCTCATCCTCAAGCTCACCCCGCCGCAGGGCGAGTCCAAGTACGTCGCCGCCGCCTTCCCGAGCGCCTGCGGGAAGACCAACCTCGCCATGCTGGAGCCCACCGTCTCCGGCTGGACCGTCGAGACCATCGGCGACGACATCGCGTGGATGCGCTTCGGCGAGGACGGCCGCCTCTACGCCATCAACCCCGAGGCCGGCTTCTTCGGCGTCGCGCCCGGCACCGGTGAGCACACCAACGCCAACGCGATGAAGACGCTGTGGGGCAACTCCGTCTTCACCAACGTCGCCCTCACCGACGACAACGACATCTGGTGGGAGGGCATGACGGAGGAGACCCCGGCCCATCTGACGGACTGGAAGGGCCAGGACTGGACGCCGGGCTCCGACGCCCCGGCCGCCCACCCCAACGCCCGCTTCACCGTGCCCGCCTCGCAGTGCCCGATCATCGCGCCCGAGTGGGAGGACCCCAAGGGCGTGCCGATCTCCGCGATCCTGTTCGGCGGGCGCCGCGCCACGGCCGTACCGCTGGTCACCGAGTCCTTCGACTGGAACCACGGGGTCTTCCTCGGCGCGAACGTCGCCTCCGAGAAGACCGCCGCCGCCGAGGGCAAGGTCGGCGAGCTGCGCCGCGACCCGTTCGCCATGCTGCCGTTCTGCGGCTACAACATGGGCGACTACATGGGCCACTGGGTCGACGTCGCCAAGGACAAGGACCAGGCGAAACTCCCGAAGATCTACTACGTCAACTGGTTCCGCAAGAACGACGCGGGTCAGTTCGTGTGGCCCGGCTTCGGCGAGAACAGCCGCGTCCTGAAGTGGATCGTGGAGCGCCTCGACGGCCGGGCCGAGGGCGTCGAGACCCCGATCGGCGTCCTGCCGACCCGCGCGTCCCTGGACACCGACGGCCTCGAACTGGCCGATGCCGACCTCGACTTCCTCCTCACCGTCGACAAGGAGGTCTGGCGCGAGGAGGCGGCGCTGGTGCCCGAGCACCTGAACACGTTCGGCGACCACACGCCGAAGGAACTGTGGGCCGAGTACCGGGCGCTGGTCGAGCGCCTGGGCTGACCCCTCCCGGACCGCCGCGGTCGGCTCCGATCGTGCCCTGACCAGCTGTATCGTCACGGCCGGCCGCGGCGCTTGACCGGCGAGGCTCCGTACAACGGCGTGCGGGGCCATGGGCCCGCCGCGCGTCCCCGTCCGCCCCGACGGGGACGCGCGGCAGGCCTTCGCCGTGTCCTCAGGGACGCCGGCGGTCCTGGAGATACCGGGTATGGGTCTCCTGGCGCCGGGCCTCCGCCTCGCGCAACGCCGTCGCCACCCGTTCCGCCTCCTCGCGCAACAGGCCCAGCTGCCGCTCCAGATGACGTTCCGGCGGCTCCTGCCCCGGCGTCATCCGCGCCCACCACCGCGTCCGTACGAAGGTGTCGACCGCCTCCGGCACGTCCTGCCGCACCGCCCGGGAGAGCAGGTGGACGTCCTCCGGGTCGGTCACCCAGCCCGGTTCCAGCAACGCGCCCAGCAGCTCGGTGAGTTCGGTGAGGGCGCCCGCGGCGGCCGGCGGCAGGTCGACCTCCGCGAGATAGCCGCACAGCTTCTCGAAGTCGGCGCGGACGGCGTCCAGCTGGGCCGAGGCGTCCGGGAAGTCCGGCGGCGCGGGACGCTCCGGCGGGGCGACGAGCGCGCCCGCGCCGTACAGGCCCGCCACGACGACCGGCCAGTACGGGCCCGCCACCCCGGCGAAGGTCAGGCCCAGGCCGGCGAGGCCGCAGACGCTGCCCGCGATGTTCTTGCGGGACTCCAGATACCTACTGATAGCCACGGATCTCCTCGAAGGCTCCGTCCAGCGAGCCCTGCCGGGCGTCGAAGAGACGGCCACCGGTCAGGTCGGCGATGTGCTCCAGTTCGCCCCGGTCGGAGTCGCCGAAGAGGATGGGGAAGACCGGGATCTGCCGGGCGCCGGCACCGAGGCCCGCGTAGAAGTCGTCGAACTCCGCCGCGTCGTCGCCCGCCGTGTTCTCGCCGTCCGTCATCAGCACGATCGAGGTGAACGTGTCCCGGTCGGCGCGCAGATGGCCGTACGCCTTCTCCAGGGAGGTGAAGATCGCCGTGTCGCCGTCGGCCTTGAGGGCCCTGGTGTCGGCGCGGATGCCGTCGAGGCCGGAGTCCGGGTCGGCGGGGTCGACGACATGGGTGCGCACGCTCTTCACGTCGGAGCCGAACGGCATCAGCGTGACCTCCTCGCGTTCCCGGAAGTCCGAAGTGAGCCCGGTGAGCGCCTTCTTGAGGCCGTCCAGCCGGTCGCCCTCCATGGAGCCGGAGGTGTCCAGGACGTACACGGTCCGGGAGGGGCGGCGCAGTTCGTTCTCGTAGGAGTCCAGGAGCCCGTCGGCGACGGAACGGCTGCCCGGGAAGGGCAGTTCACGGCGCCGGGAGGTGTCCAGACCGGCGGCGGGGGCCACCGAGGCGACCACCGGACGGCGGTGGGTGCGGTCGGTGATCAGCCGCTGTGTCCCGGGCGAGCGCAGGGACTCCGTCAGCCGGGCCACCTCCCCGCGGGTCTCCGTGTCCGTGGACCTGAGGGAGGACAGCGGGTAGTCGGCGGTGACGACACCGTCGGTGGGGCGGATCACGGTCAGACCGTCGATGCCCTCGAGGACGGACTCGTAGTTGAGGAGCGCGTCGACGGTGCCGCGCCGCTCGTACGCCGCAGCCAGCCAGCCCGACGAACCGGACGTCAGCTGCTGCCCCTTGAAGAACTCCTTCAGCCTCGGTGCCGCCTTGCGCACCTCCGCGTCCGTCAGCGCGGACTGGGCGCCGGAGAGCGCGGAGGCGACCGCGACGAGCGTGGAGAAGCCGGAGTTGGAGCGCGACGGGTCGGTCATGCCGTACGTCAGCTTCCCGGCCCGCACCGCCTCCTCGATCTGCGTCCAGGTGACGTGCTCCGGCTCCCAGCCCAGGGACGCCAGTCGGGAGGTCCTGACGCCGAGGGCGACCGGGCTGGCCATGACCGGGGTCTCCGAGACCACCTTGGCCGCCGCGTCGGGGCGCAGCCGCAGATAGTCGTTGGAGGACAGCCACAGGGCGTCGTAGGCGCCGTCCGCCTTGCCGCTCGCGAGCAGGTCGACGGCGTCCAGGGTGCCCATGTAGGTGGGGCGGACCGTGACGCCGGTCTGCTGCGCGACGCGCTCCAGGACCGGGGTCATGTCGGCGAGTTCGCTGGAGGCGAGGACGCGCAGGGTGCCCGGCTCCCTGGTCCCGGGGCCGGTGCCGGCCGGGTCGTCCTGGGGCGCGGAGCAGGCGGCCAGCAGGAGCGTGCAGAGCAGAGCCGTCAGGCGGAGTCTCACGCGAGTCCCCCTTCCAGCGCGCCCTGCGTGCGGCTGCGCTCCAAGTACGCCGTGGCGGACTGGAGTTCGGAGGTCAGGGACTCCACGGTCGACGCCATGACCTCGGTCGCCTGCACCTTGTAGGTGTCGATGGCGTCGAGGGTGCGGTAGATCTGCTGGAACGCCGAGCGCAGGGTCTCCGCGCCCACCGCCGGGTCGGCGGCGATCCGCTGGATCTCGCCGCTCTGCGTGGAGAGCATCTCGGCGTTGCCCCGGATCAGGTCCTCGGTGGTCCCGCGCAGGGCGTTGACCTGGTCGATGACCTTCTTCTGGCTGTCCAGCGCGGACGCCAGCATCACCGAGATGCGCAGCGCCGAGACCGTCGTCGTGGCGGCGCGGTCGACGCCCTTGATCAGCTCCTCGTTGTTGCGGCGCACGACGTCCATGGCGAGATAGCCCTGTGCGCACACCGCGAGCTGGGTCAGCAGGTCCTGGTGCTTCTGCCGGACCGGGAAGAGGATGTCGGCGCGCAGATGGTCCGCCTGCTGCGGGTCGCCGACGCCGCCGATGTGCTCCTCGACGGCCGTGTCGAGGGCCTCGGTGAGCACGACGTACTCCTGGAGCCTGCCCATCGTCTCCCACAGACGGACCCGCTCGGTCTGCAACGCGGCGTTGTCGCGGCGCAGTTCGTCCTGGCCGCCGCGCAGCGAGCCGACGATCCGGTTCAACGTGCCCTGCGACGAGGCGTACTTGGCGACGTGGTCGCGCAGCTTGTTGCCGCCGGGCAGCCGGGACAGGAACCTGCGCCCCTTGGCGGCGGGCAGGTCGCGCGGGTCCAGGTCCTCGACCACGCGCCGCAGTTCCACGAGGGAGCCCGCGACCTTCGACTGGGCGTCCCCGCCCTTGCCGGGCAGGCTGCGCACGGTCCGCTCCAGCATCCGGTTGGACTGCGCGGCGGCGCCCCGCATCTCGCCCGCGCCCAGCGCGGTGATCTCGCCGACCTTGCCCGCGAACTCCGGCGAGCGCGCGTCGAGCACGGCGAGCGAGGCCACGTACTCGGTCGCCTTCTGCGCCATGCCGGTGCGCACGGAGTCGTCCACGGGCACCAGGCCGCCGGCCCGTTCCCGGGGCACGGCCTCGACGGCCTCGGGCGGGGTCAGGGTGAAGTCGTCGTCGGTCATGCGGTGTCGCCCCCCGTCGCGCGGCGCGCCAGCTCGTGCAGCACCTCGGAGGTGGGCACGGGAGCCTGGCGTACGCCGGTCAGTTCCTGCTTGAGATAGCCGGCCGCGCCGGTGAACGCGGCGGATTCGCCCTGCGGCCGGAATCCGTGCCGCAGTTCCAGCTTCCGCAGCTCCTCGTCCGTGGAGAGGAGTCCGGCGAGCGTCTTGCCGTCCTCGGTCAGCGGGACGACGGTGTGGTCGCTGGTGACCGTGGTGTCCGGGTACAGCACGACGAGGTCGTCGGGGTGCTGTCCGTCCGCGAGGAGCGAGGCGACCTGCGACTCGTAGACCAGCACGAGCGGATTGCCGGCCCCGCTGACGAAGTCCCGGAACGCCGCGTCCGTGCTGGACTGCTGGGCGCCCTGCACGCTCACCAGCTTGCGCAGCAGCGGCGCGGTCCTCGCGACCTCGGCGTCACCGGCGACGACCTTCCCGCCGTCCGCCACGTACGAGGTGGCGGCCAGGTACAGGGCGCCCGAGTTGGAGCTCTCGGGGTCGGTGCTCGACACGTAGAGCGTGCCTGTCAGCTCCCCGTACTTCCCGGCGCCCTTGAGCTGCTGCCAGGTGCGGTCCGCGCGGGCGGCGTCGAGATAGGCGCCCATCCGGAACACGCCCCGGTGCTCGGTGTCCAGCGCGGCCAGGCCGTTGCCCGCGAGCACCTCGGCGGCGTTCTTGTGCGCCACGACGACCAGCGGCGAGTAGAAGGGGCGGGGCAGGGTGCCCCCGACCTTGTACTTCGCGGCGAGTTCGGCGGCCGGCGCCTGGCTGGAGGGAAGGGCGAAGTCGTAGCCCTCGAGGTCCAGCCCTTCCATGGCCCAGGACCCGGAGGTCTCGGCCCGCACGGTGTAGCCCTTGGCGGCCAGGGCCTTCACCACCTTCGGGTCGGCGAAGAACTCCGCCTTCTCGGACCCGATGACACCTCGCACGGTCTTCGTTGCCGTGCCCTTGTCCTCACTGTCGCGACCCGCCACGACGGCGGCCACCACGCCACCGATCAGCAGAACCGCGAGGACGATTCCTGCGATACGTCTCACACCGAGCAGAGTGCTCGCGGAACTCAACATTCCTTACGGAAAAGGGTGAACGCCAGGTGTAGTGCCAGTCCCTATATGCAACGGCACGTGCCCCGAGGGGTGCGGGGCACGACGGCGAAGGTCTGCGCGGAGCCAGTGGCTCCCGGTCCGTGCGTCGCTGCGGGTGCACACGGACCGGGGCCGTTCGAGGGGGAGGGGCCCCGCGGGGGACCCTCAGCGGGTCGCGAGCTCCCGGGAGTCCAGGGCCGCCGCGTGGGCGTCCATGCGCTCGGCGGTCAGGATCGCCACCGCCGTGTCCGCGCGGGACGCCGCGACGACCAGGGCCCGCCCGGCGAGCATGTGCGCCCGCTCGTGCAGGGCGCGACCGTCACCCTCACCACCGCCGGAGGCCGTCGCCCGGACCGGCGCGCCTCCTCCCCGCAGCCGGGTCACCTGCTCGGCGAGCCGGTCGGCGGCCGTGTCCAGGTCGGCGGACGGAGCCAGGGCGCGCAACTCGTCCGTGACCGTGAGGAGCGCGGCCAGATGCCCGGCGAGCTGGATGTCCAGCTCCTCCTCACGGGACCGGTGGGGGAAGTCGGAGGGGGTGCCGGCCATCGTGCTGTGGACCGACTTCGTGCGGATCGGTTCGTACATGGGAGGGGGCCTCCTGAGCTGTCAGGAAGCCATCCTAGCTTAGATTCTGTCTAAAGTTGAGCGAACCAAAGATCTGGTCAGGGCTGGCTGTAGCCGTCCAGGAAGTTCCCGATCCGGGTCACCGCGTCCCGCAGGTCACGGGCGGTCGGCAGGGTCACGACCCGGAAGTGGTCCGGCTCGCTCCAGTTGAAGCCGGTCCCCTGGACGACCATGATCTTCTCCTGCCGCAGCAGGTCCAGGACCATCTGCCGGTCGTCCTTGATCTTGAAGACCTTGGGGTCCAGCCGCGGGAACAGATACAGCGCGCCCTTGGGCTTCACGCAGCTCACCCCGGGGATCTGGGTGAGCAGCTCGTAGGCGGTGTCGCGCTGCTCGCGCAGCCGTCCGCCCGGCAGCACCAGGTCGGTGATGGTCTGCCGGCCGCTGAGCGCGGCGACGACCCCGTGCTGGCCCGGCATGTTCGCGCACAGCCGCATGTTGGCGAGGATCGTCAGACCCTCGATGTAGGAGTCGGCGTGCGCGCGCGGGCCCGAGATCGACATCCAGCCCACCCGGTACCCCGCCACCCGGTACGCCTTCGACATGCCGTTGAAGGTGAGGGTGAGCAGATCGGGGGCGACCTTCGCGGTCGGGGTGTGCGTGGCGCCGTCGTAGAGGATCTTGTCGTAGATCTCGTCGGAGCAGACGAGGAGGTTGTGGCGGCGGGCGATGTCCGTCAGCCCGCGCAGCAGGGCCTCGTCGTAGACGGCGCCGGTCGGGTTGTTGGGGTTGATGATGACCAGGGCCTTGGTCCGGTCGGTGATCTTCCGCTCGACGTCGGCCAGGTCGGGCATCCAGTCCGCCTGCTCGTCGCAGCGGTAGTGCACGGCGGTGCCGCCGGACAGGGAGACGGCCGCCGTCCACAGCGGGTAGTCGGGGGAGGGGACGAGGACCTCGTCGCCGTCGTCCAGGAGGCCCTGCATCGCCATGACGATCAGCTCGGAGACGCCGTTGCCGATGTAGACGTGCTCGACGTCGGTCTCGATGCCGAGGGTCTGGTTGTGCATCACCACCGCGCGGCGGGCGGCGAGCAGGCCCTTGGCGTCGCCGTACCCGTGGGCCGAGGACACGTTGCGGAGGATGTCCTCCAGGATCTCCGGCGGGCACTCGAAGCCGAAGGCGGCCGGGTTGCCGGTGTTCAGCTTGAGGATGCGGTGTCCCGCCGCCTCCAGCCGCATGGCCTCCTCGAGAACCGGGCCCCGGATCTCGTAGCAGACGTTGGAGAGCTTGGTCGACTGGATCACCTGCATGTCTGGGAGCTTACGGCCCGGTAACGGCGCGTGGGCGGTGTTTCCCATCACGTGAGACGCGGAGGTTTGTGCGGATATCGCCGGTGGCTGTCCCCTGGGCCCCGCCGTGCCTACAATCCGCGCCCATGTCCAGACCGTCCCCGTACGAGAGCGGCGCCGCGCCCCAGGAACCGCCGAACGTGTACCTCCCGCCCGCCGACCCGTCGCCGTCCTACGACGCGTACGCCGACCCGGCCGCCGCGCACGGCTGGGAGTACGCCTACGACGAGACGGCCCGGCTGCCCCGCCTCCCGGCCGCCGACCCGCGGCGCCCCTCGCGCCGCAGGCCGGGGCCGGCCGGGTGGCGCTCCGGCCGGCCCGCCGCCGCGGTGGGGGCGGTCGGGGCGGTCGCCGTGGCGGCGCTGGTCGCGGGCTTCTCCTTCGGCGGCTCCGCGCCGGCCGGCACGGAGGACGGGCCCGGCCGTACGGCGTCGACGGCGGACGGGGTCCCCGCGGACCCCGCCGGGACGGCCGCCGCCCGCACCGCCACCTCGCCGCCCGCGTCCCCCTCGCCGTCGACGCGCCCGTCGTCCACGGCGCCGTCCCCCTCCGCCACCCCCTCGGCCGCCGCGCCCGTCACCACGTCCGCCGCTCCGGCGACGACGTCCGCCCCCGCCGGTTCCGACGGCAAACCGGGCAAGGGCAAGGGCACCTCCAGGCATCCGCGCTGACCTCGCGTAACCTCCGGTAATCCGAGGGGTTCCAGAGGTGTGCGACGGGCAACTGCGGGCAGAGATGCGGCAGATGGCGCCGGTCTCGACCCCGTGCGCCCTCGGCCGCGCAGGGAAAACCCCATGGCTGGGAAGAACTCCTTGCCCGCACCCTCCTCCACGATGAGAATGCACATGACAATTCGGCGGGTGACCGGAGATTCTCCGGTCACCCTCGTCGTGATGAGGGGACCCCCCACATGAAGAAGCCTCTCGGTGCCACGCTGATCGCGCTGGCCCTCACCGGGGTCGGCGCGGCACCCGCGTTCGCCGCGCCCGACACCACCGGCCTGCCGGCCACGGACACGGTGACCGGCACCGCCTGGGACGCCGTCACGTCCGCCACGGCGAACCTGAGCCAGGCGCTCCAGCCCACCCTCCAGGCGGTCACCTTCGCCGGCACCGTCTCGCTCAGCAACTGTTCCGGATCCGTCGTCCGCTTCCCGGACTCCGCGGACGACGACCCCGCGCTCGTCATGTCCAACGGCCACTGCCTGGAGACCGGCTTCCCCGCGGCCGGCGAGGTCATCGTCGACCAGGCCTCCAGCCGTACCTTCGGCCTGCTCAACGCCTCGGGCACGCGCGTCGGGACGCTCCGCGCCAGCAAGATCGCGTACGCGACGATGACCGACACGGACGTGTCGATCTACCAGCTCACCACCACCTACGCGGCGATCAAGAGCACCTACAACATCAGCCCGCTCACGCTCAACGACACGCACCCCGTGGCCGGGACCGCGATCACCGTCGTCTCCGGCTACTGGAAGCGGACCTACGCCTGCAACATCGACGGCTTCGCGTACCGCCTCAAGGAAGGCGAGTGGACCTGGAAGGACTCGGTCCGCTACACCTCCGCCTGCCAGACCATCGGCGGCACCTCGGGCTCGCCGGTCGTCGACAACGCCACCGGCAACGTCGTCGCCGTCAACAACACCGGCAACGAGGACGGCGGGACCTGCACGGACAACAACCCGTGCGAGGTCGACGCGAACGGCAACGTCACCGTGCGCGAGGGCATCAACTACGCCCAGGAGACCTACCAGATACCCGCCTGCTTCGGCCTGGACAACAAGCTGGACCTGAGCGCTTCGGACTGCGTGCTGCCCAAGCCGTAGCCGTCACCGGGGAGTTCGCCGGACGGAGCGTCCCGCGAGGACGTCCGTCCGGCGTCCGTCCTCGATCACGAACCGGCCGTCCACCAGCACGTGCGGGATGCCGGACGGCAGCACGCGCGGCTCCTCGAAGGTGGAACCCGCCGCGACCGTCGCCGGATCGAACAGGACCAGGTCGGCCCGGTGGCCCTCGCGCACCAGGCCCCGGTCCGGCAGCCGCAGCCGGGCCGCCGGGCGCCCGGTCAGCCGCGCCACGCACTCCTCCAGCGACAGCACCCCCAACTCCCGCACGTACCGGCCCAGATAGTGCGGGAAGGTGCCGTACGCGCGCGGATGCGGCTTGGCGCCCTGGAGGATGCCGTCCGAACCACCGGTGTGCACGCGGTGCCGCATGATCTGCCGGACGTTCTCCTCGTGCCCCACGTGCTGGAGGATCGCCGTGGCCAGGCGGTCGGCCAGCAGGAGTTCACGGGCGGTCCGCCAGCCGTCCAGGCGGCGGCCCACGTGCCGCGCCAGCGCCGGGTCCGTGACGCCCGAGATCTCGATCGTGGCCCAGTCCATCGGCACGCCGTGGCAGCCGTCCGAGCCGGTCACCTCCAGATCGTGCCGGATCCGCTCGGCCGTCGCGTCGTCCGCGAGCCGCTCCAGGAGCCGCTCCGGGCCGCCCTCGCCCGCCCAGCTCGGGAGCACCGCCGCGAGGGTGGTGCTGCCGGGCGTGTAGGGGTAGGTGTCCAGGCTGATGTCCGCGCCGTCCGCCAGCGCCCGGTCCAGCAGCGCGAGCAGCTCCGGCGCCCGGCCCTCGTTCACCCCGAAGTTCATGGTGGCGTGCGCGAGATGGAGCGCGCAGCCCGCCTCCCGCGTCAGCGCCACCATCTCCGCGTACGCCTCCAGCGCGCCCGCCCCGTAGGAGCGGTGGTGCGGGCAGTAGTAGCCGCCGTAGGAGGCCACCACCCGGCACAGCTCGGTCAGTTCGGCGTCCTTCGCGTACATGCCGGGCGTGTACGTCAGCCCGGACGACAGGCCGACCGCGCCCTGTTCGAGACCTTCGGCGACCGACTGCCGCATCCGCTCCAGCTCCCGGGGCGTCGCCTCGCGGTCCTCCCAGCCGACGACGAGCGCGCGGACCGTGCCCTGGGGGATCAGATAGGCGGCGTTGACGGCGACGCCCCGGTCGAGCCGGTCGAGGTACTCGCCGACCGTCCGCCAGTCGAAGTCGATGTCGTCGCCGTACCCGTTCCATCCGGTGATCGCGCGGCGCACCTCGGCGAGCGTGCGATCGTCGACGGGGGCGTACGACAGCCCGTCCTGGCCCAGGACTTCGAGCGTGACGCCCTGCGCGGCCTTCGCGCTGTGGTCCGGGTCGCGCAGCAAGGCCAGGTCGCTGTGGGCGTGCATGTCGATGAAGCCGGGGGAGAGGACGAGCCCTTCCGCGTCCAACTCCCGCCGCGCCTTCGGTCGTTGGCACCCGGCGTCCGCCGCCTCCTTCACGATCGACACGATCCTGCCGCCGTCGACCACCACGTCCGCGCGGTACGACGGCTGCCCGCTGCCGTCGACGACGTCCGCGTCCCGGATGACCAGTTCCTCCACGACCCCGCCTCCTAGAAGAACGTACGGATGTGGTCGACGACCGTGCCGTCCGCCCGCACGACCGGGATCAGCTGCCACTTGTCGAAGGACGTGCAGGGGTGCGAGAGGCCGAGGCCGACCCAGTCGCCGACCTCCAGGTCCGCCTCGCCGGTCGTGCGCAGCCAGGCGTGCTGGTCGGACAGCCCGGTGACCGAGACACCGGCCGCCGGACGTTCGACGCCGTCCCGGCGGACCACCTGCGCGAACGGCAGATCCAGGTCGTGGGCCGCGTCCCGCTTGCCCGCGTTGACGAAGGCCTGCTCGGCCGAGGGGCGGGAGACGACCTGCGTCCAGAGCCGGAACGCCGGCTCCAGGGCGCCCTCCTCGGGGACCCGGTTGAAGGGGGTCAGCTTGCGGTAGTGGCCGTCGTCGTGCGAGACGTAGGCGCCCGAGCGCAGCAGCTTCAGCACGGGGGCGGACAGGGCGGGGATCTCGGCGAAGACGTCGGCGACGGCGTCGAACCAGGCCGAGCCGCCCGCGCTGACGACGATCTCGTCCAGGCCGGCGAACCGTCCCGCCTCGTCGAAGCCGACGGCGAGCGCGACCAGCCGGCGCAGCCAGGCGTGCACCCGCTCCGGGTCGGCCCGCGGGACCTCGCCCTCGTACCCGGCGACCCCGACGAGGCGCAGGGTGTCCGTCCGGGCCACGGCGTCCGCGATCGCCGCGCACTCCGCCTCCGTCCGGGTGCCGGTGCGGGCGCCCTCGCCGGCGGCGAGCTCCACGACCACGTCCACGGGGCGGGCCGAGCCGCTCAGGGCCGCGTCCATGAGCTCGACGCCGCGTACGGAGTCGACGTAGCAGACGAACGCGAACGCGGGGTCGGCGGCGAGCTCCGCGGCGATCCAGCGCAGCGCCGCGGCGTCGACCAGCTCGTTCGCGAGGAAGACACGGTCGACGCCGAAGGCGCGGGCCACCCGGACCTGGTGCGGGACGGCGAGCGTGATGCCCCAGGCGCCGTGGTCGATCTGCCGCCGGAAGAGCTCGGGGGCCATCGTCGTCTTGCCGTGCGGGGCGAAGGCGAGGCCGTGCCGGGCCGCGTACGTCTCCATCAGCCGCAGGTTGTGCTCCAGGCGCTCGGCGGAGAGCGTCAGCACCGGGGTGGTGTAGCCGCCGGTGAAGAGGTCGCGGCGCTGGGAGGTCAGCTCGCCGACGGTCAGCCCGTCCGCGTCCGGCGGGAGGCCCTTGAAACGGTGGTCGACGGTGTCCGCCGCCAGTCGGGCGAGCGCCTCGGAGCCCATGGAACCTCCCTGATCAGGAGCGTTGCACTCACTGCAACGACCATTGCGTATATCGCTTACCGGTGTCTAACATCCTGGCCAGCGCCGGGTCAATGGAGCCGCCGCGACCCGGGACGACAAGGAGCCGAGACCATCGTGAATGCCCCCGACGTCGTGGACGTCGTCGCGCTCGGCGAGTCCATGGTCACGTTCCTGCCCACGACGCCGGGCCGCCTCGCCGATGTCCCCTCCTTCGACCGGGGCATCGGGGGCGCCGAGTCGAACGTCGCCTGCGCGCTGGCCGCCGCCGGGCACCCGGTGCGCTGGGTGAGCCGGGTCGGGGCCGACGGGTTCGGCGACCACCTGGTCGAGGCGATCGGCGCGTACGGCGTCGACGTGACGGCCGTACGCCGCGACCCCGCGCGTCCCACGGGGGTGTACTTCCGTACCGCGGGGGAGCGGGGCACCGACGCGCACGAGGTCGCCTACTACCGGGCCGGGTCGGCGGCGTCGGCGATGAGCGCCGAGGACGTCCGGGTGGGGGCCTGCCGGGTGCTGCACCTGTCGGGGATCACGGCCGCGCTGTCCGCGAGCTGCCTGGGCCTGACGCGCGCGCTGACCGCGCCGCGGCCGGGGCGCCCGCTCGTCTCCTTCGACGTCAACCACCGGGCGGGGCTGTGGAGCGGCGGCGACGGGCCGCGCGTGCTGGCGGAACTGGCGCGCGGCGCCGATCTCGTGTTCGTCGGCGAGGACGAGGCGGAGGAGGTCTGGGGCGTTGCCGGTGGCCCGGCGGCCATCCGCGAACTGCTGCCGGAACCGGCGGTGCTGGTGGTGAAACAGGGGGCTCGGGGGGCTACGGCTTTCGTGTCGGCCGCGGACCGGTGGGGGCTGGTCGCGCAGTTCCCCGCGCCCCTGAGGCCGATTGCCGGAACCGGCGTGGAAGCATCCGCCGAGCCCGCCGAGCCCGCCGACTCGGCTCAGCCCGGGGGCAGTCGTGCCGCTGGGGCGATGGGGGTCCCCCCGGTCGAGCGGAGCCGAGAGCGGCGGAGGGTGGGCGCGGACGGCACCTTCGAGCCCGCCCCCCGCGTCGACGTCGTCGCGACCACCGGCGCCGGGGACGCCTTCGCCGCCGGCTTCCTCTCCGCGACCCTGCGCGGCCTGCCCCTGCGGGACCGCCTGCGGCACGCGCACCTGTGGGCCGCCGCCGCCCTCACCGCCCCCGGCGACCTCGCCGCACCCCCGCCGCACGACACCGCCGCCCGCCTGGCCGCCCTCCCGGGACACGCGTGGGAGAGACTTCACCTCGGCCCCGGCTGGACCCGAGCCGAGCAGGCCCCGGAGGAGGTACGCACCCCATGAGCCAGACCGTCGACCGCGCGCTCGGCATCCTGCCGCTGCTCGCGCAGGGCCCCGCCGACCTCGGGCAGGTCGCCGACCGCCTCGGCGTCCACAAGTCCACGGCCCTGCGTCTGCTGCGCACCCTGCACGAACACGGCATGGTCTACCGCCAGTCCGACCAGCGCTACCGCCTCGGCGCCCGCCTCATCGCGCTCGCCCAGGAGGCGATGGAGAACCTCGACATCCGCGAGATCGCCCACCCCCACCTCGTACGCCTCAACGAACAGGTCGGGCACACCGTCCACCTCGCCGTGCACGAGGAGGACGAGGTCCTCTACATCGACAAGGTCGAGAGCCGCTACCCGGTGCGGATGTACTCGCGGATCGGCAAACCCGTCGCCCTCACCGTCGCCGCCGTCGCCAAGCTGCTGCTCGCCGACCTCACCGAGACCGAGCGGCACGTCCTCGCCGACGAGCTCGACTACCCCCTGTACACGGCCCGTTCGACCCCCAACGCCGCCGCCTTCCTCAAGGAGCTGGCGACCGTGCGCGAACAGGGCTGGGCCACCGACCTCGGTGGCCACGAGGAGTCCATCAACTGCGTCGCCGCACCGATCCGCGGCGCCGACGGCCGGGTCGTCGCCGCGATGTCGGTGTCCGCGCCCAACGTGGTCGTCACCGCCGACCAACTCCTCACCCTGCTGCCGCTGGTGCGCCGTACGGCGGACGAGATCAGCGGCGAGTACTCCGGCAGAACCCCTGCGAAAGGCCCCGCATGACCGAGAACACGACCCAGGAGACGACCGCGAAGGTCGCTCTCACGCCCTCGACCCACACCACCCCGCCCGCCAAGTTCTCCCACGGCGTCCGCAAGGGCAACATCCTCCAGGTCGCCGGGCAGGTCGGGTTCCTGCCCGCCGAGGAGGGCAAGGCGCCCACCCCCGCCGGCCCCACCCTGCGCGAGCAGACCCTCCAGACCCTCGCCAACGTCAAGGCGATCCTGGAGGAGGGCGGGGCGAGCTGGGACGACGTGATGATGATCCGCGTCTATCTGACGGACGTCGACCACTTCGCCGAGATGAACGGCATCTACAACACCTACTTCGAGGAGCAGGGCCTCACCCAGCCCCCGGCCGCCCGGACCACGGTCTACGTCGGTCTGCCGGCCGGCCTCCTCATCGAGATCGACGCGCTCGCCGTCCTCGGCTGACCTGCCCCGCGCCGCTCGGAAACCCGAACTCCCGCACGTCCGGCACGGCATGACCCCTCGTCACACGGGGTCGTGCCGCGCTCCCCCCTGCCCGAAAGCTCCATGCACCCACGCAGAGGACCCCCATGTCCCTACCGCTCGCCGCCACCGCTCCCGCCGAGACCCCACCCCACACCGGCGGTCTCCTCCTGCTCGTCGACGGCACGGCCGGTCTGCTGACCGTCGCCGCCCTCGGCATCGCCCTGCTGCTGTTCCTCATCATCAAGGCCCGGCTCCAGCCGTTCGTCGCGCTGCTCGCCGTGTCCATAGCCGTCGGCCTGCTCGCCGGCCTCTCGGTCACCGAACTCTTCGGCACGGTCCAGCGCTCGGACGCCGTCTCCACCATCGAGTCCGGCATGGGCGGCATCCTCGGCCATGTCGCGATCATCATCGGCCTGGGCACCATGCTCGGCGCGATCCTCGAGGTCAGCGGCGGCGCCGAGGTGCTGGCGTCCCGGCTGCTCGGCGTGTTCGGCGAGCGGCGCGCCCCGCTCGCGATGGGCCTGACCGGCCTGATCTTCGGCATCCCGGTCTTCTTCGACGTCGGCATCTTCGTCCTCGCCCCGATCGTCTACGCGGCGGCCAAGCGCAGCGGCAGGTCGATCCTGCTGTACTGCCTGCCCCTGCTCGCCGGCCTGTCGATGACCCACGCGTTCCTGCCCCCGCACCCCGGACCGGTGGCCGCCGCGGGACTCCTCCACGTCGACCTCGGCTGGGTCATCCTCATGGGCGTCGTCTGCGGCATCCCGGCCGTGCTGGCCGCGTGGGCGTACTCGGCGTGGATCGGGCGGCGGATCTTCGTCGCGGTGCCGCAGGACATGGTCGAGGCGGCGGAGGACGCCCGGCGGGCCGTGGAACAGGAACAGGGCGACCGCCCGCGCGAGGCGCCCATCGCCCTCGGCACGGTCCTCGCGATCATCGGTACGCCGCTGGTGCTGATCCTCGCGGCCACGTTCTCCTCGATCGCCCTCGACCCCTCCACCCTCCGCTCCGTCATCGAGTTCTTCGGCCACCCCTTCGTCGCCCTGACGATCGCGCTGCTGCTCGCCTACTACGTCCTCGGCATCCGCCGGGGCTGGTCCCGCAAGTCCCTGGAGACGGTGTCGACGGCCTCGCTCAAGCCGGTCGGCAACATCCTCCTCGTGGTCGGCGCGGGCGGGGTCTTCGGCGCGGTCCTCAAGGCCAGCGGCGTCGCCCAGGCCCTCTCGGACACCTTCAACGACGTGGGCCTGCCCGTCATCGCCCTCGCCTACCTCATCTCCGTCGTCCTGCGCGTCGCCCAGGGCTCGGCCACCGTCGCCATCGTCACCACCGCCGGCATCGTCGCCCCGCTGCTCACCGCGGGCGACCACTCCCAGGCCTTCGTCGCGCTCGTCATCATGGCCATCTCGGCGGGCTCCATCTTCGCCTCGCACGTCAACGACGGCGGCTTCTGGATGGTCGCCAAGTACTTCGGCATCAGCGAACGCGACACCCTCAGGACCTGGACGGTCCTGGAGACGGTCCTGTCCGTGGCCGGCTTCGCCGTCGCCGCGGTCCTGAGCCTCTTCGTCTGAGCCGTCCCTCCGTCCGGCGGCGCACACGGGCCCGCGCCGCGCCGCGCACGCCCCGAACCCGCCCCGGGCGCGACCAGTTCGCGCCCGGGGCATGGGTGTGCAATGGATGCGCGGAGCGGGCTTGTGGGGCCTGAGGCGCCGGTGCGATGCTGATCGTCATGCCGTCGTCACCCCACGTGCCCGAACACGGAGCGGTTCTCGCGGAGGTGCGCAAGGTGCGGCGGGCAGGGGTCGTCAGACTGCGCGCGCTCGACGTGCCGGCACTCACCGGGATCGCCCGTGAACTCCCGCGGGGAGACGGCGAGTCACCTGGGGGGCCGGTGGAGAAGGTGTTACGGCTCGCCGTCTCCCGGATGGGCGGCGGCACCCTCCAGACCGCCGCCGAGTACAGTCTCGGCCTCGCCCAGGGCACCCGTGACTGGCCCGCCGCCGACCGGCGCCGACGGGCCGCCCAGGTGTACGGGGTGAGCGTCGAGCGGTTCCGCAAGCACCACGAACTGATGGTCCTGGGCCAGGTCGCCGAACAGGTCGTCCAGTTGGGCGCCCCGGCCGGCGCGACCCGGACGGCGCCGCCGCCCGCCGCGGCCGACCGGATGCCCGCCGCCCACCGGGAAAGAGCCGTCCGCGTCCACCACCGCACCGTGCCGGTCACCGTCCACGTCCACTCCGTCGACCTGCTGCGCGACATCGACGTCGTGGTCTCCCCGTCGAACACCTACTTCGCGCTGCCCGCGCCGTACAAGTCGTCCGTCTCCGCCACGCTGCGCCGCGCGGGCGCGCACCGCGATCCCGTCGGGGGACTCGTCGACGACACGATCGACGACGAGTTACAGGGCTGGACCGCCCGGCACGGGGCTCCCGGCCGGGCGGCACAGCCCGGTACGGTCGCGGCCACCTCCGCCGGGGCGCTCACCGGACAGGGCATCCGGCGCATCTACCACGTGGCCGTCGCCGTACCCCGCCCCGAGACCAACGACTACGACGTCCAGCCCGCCGACATCACCCGGGGCGTCGCCCGCGTCTTCGCCCTCCTCGCCGAGGAGTCCGCCCGCTACGACCCGCCGCTGCGCTCGGTGTGCCTGCCGCTGCTGGGCGCCGGACGCGGCGGGCTGCCCCCGCTGGAGAGCTTCGCCGCGCTGTGGGCGGCCGTCGAGGCGGAACTCGCCCGCGGCGCCGACTGGGACATCCACTTCGTCGTACGCCGGCACGCCCGCGCCGATCTGCTGGAACGGCTGCTGGGCCGCGAGGAGGACCGATGAGCGGCGCGCAGACCGGGCCGGGCGAACCGTCCGACCCGTACGTCGTGCTCGCCGCCGCCGCGGCCCGCTGGGACCGCATCGCCGGCCGCCTGGAGCCGGACGCCCGCGCCGACCTCGCCGGGCTGCTCGCCGTCGTCCGGGACGTCGACCGCCACGACCGCAGGCTGCGCCGGGCCGCCGCCGCGCGGGCCGCGCAGCTGCTGGGGGAGCTGCTGCCCGACGAGTTCGGGGACCGGACCGGCGGACGCCTCGTCGCCGCCTCCGGGGCCCGGCCGACCGTGGAGGGCTTCGCCCCCGAGGACCTGGCGGTGCTCCTCATCGACGGGCACCGCATGGTCGGCCCCGTGCTCGGCCCCGTCCGCGAACGGCTCCTCGCCGAACCCGCCCTGGACGCCGAGGACCTGCTCCAGCGCGGCGGCTCGCCCTTCGCGCCCGAGCTGATCCGGCTGCCGGGCGTCGGCGGGCGGCTCAGGCTGCCCCGGTTCCAGTTCTCCGAGGACACCCTGCCCTGGCTCGTCGTCCTGGAGGTCAACGCCCTGCTGGCGGCCGACCGCGACCCGTGGGGCGCCGCCGACTGGTGGCTGTCCGCGAACGCCTGGCTCGGCGCCAGCCCGGTGAGCCTGCTCGGCACCGGCCGTGACCGCCAGCTCGCCGACACGGCACGGTTCCTGATGGAGAGTGAGTGACGCGGTGCCCAACTACCGGCCGCCCGACGCCCTGACCGGCACCCCCGGCAAGGTCACGCTGGCCCGCGGCGCCGCGCTGTACCGCGTGCACGGCTCCCACCGCCCCGCCGCGGGCTTCAACCCCAGACCCTCGCACTGCCTGTACGGCGGCGGCCGGTTCGACTCCACCTCCTGCGACCGGTACGGCTACCTCTACGCGGGGCTCACCCCCGCCGCCGCCGTCTGCGAGACCCTGCTGCGCTCCCTGCCCTTCGACCCGGCGGGCGGCCCCCGGCTGCTGCCGCGCCGCGCGGTCGAGGGCCGCCGCCTGAGCACCCTGCGCCTGGCCTCGGAGCTGTCCGTGCTGCCCCTGACGAGCGCCCAGGACCTGGCCGCCGTCCACCAGGACACCTGGCTCGTGCACACCGAGGCCCACGAGTACCCGTACACCCGCGACTGGGCCCACTGGATCCGCCGGCACACCGAGACCTGGGCCCAGGGGCTGCTGTGGGCGTCCAAACGCGAACCCGCCGACCGTACGGTCGTCCTCTTCGGCGACCGCAGCCCCGCCGAGGCGCTGCACGTCACCGAGGAGGACGCCGTCGACTTCAGCACGGCCGAGGGCAGGGAGTGGCTCAACGCCGTGCTCCAGCCGTACTACGTCCAGTTGGCGCCGTAGGACCGAGGTCCGCCGGGGGCTAGGGCACGACCGTCCGCAGGGCGATCGTCCGGGTGGTCCAGCGGCCGGGGGACGACGGGCCGGGCGTGCCGATGTCCCGTCCGGCGGGGGGCTCCAGACGCAGGGCGTCCCCGTCGGTCTCCCAGCCGGTCAGCCGGAACGGCACCGTGTTCACCTCGCCCTCCGCCACGATCAGTTTCAGCCAGTCCCGCACCTCGGCGCCGGACTCCACGGGTCTGCTCTCCGGCAGGACGAGCGGCACCGGGTCGCCGTCCAGCGCGTACCCCGTCATGCCCGGTCCGATGAAGTGGCCGGGGAAGAGGGAGGGATCGGCGGTGTGGCTGTCGGTCAGGTCGATGAGCGCGCACCAAAGGCGCCGCGCCGAACGGTTGGTGATCCGGACGGAGACCAACGGCGGCTCCCCGTCCGGGCCGTAGGCGCACACGATCTCGCCGCGCCCGTCCGGCAGCAGCGCCGCCTCGCCGCCCCAGGGCACGATCTCCACCCGCACCTGGTTGTCCAGCACGGACGGCCGGGCGGTCAGATCCCGCAGCCGGTACCAGCGCGCCAGGTGCGCCAGCCGGTCGACGACCCCCCTCCCGTCGTACGCGGCGGGCGAGCCGTCGCGCGCGGCGGACCCCCCGGGCCGCAGCGGCTCCACCAGCTCCGTCCCGTCCAGCCCCAGCACCCGTACCGTCCCGCCCGCCGGGACGAGCCGGAAGTGCGGCTCCCCGGCCTCCTCGGGCGCCTCGACGACCCGCAGGAGCGGGGAGGCGTGCGCGGCGAGGGCCTCCCGGAGGCGGGGGTCCGTGCCCTCGACGCTCACCGTCGCGGGCGGCGAGGCCAGCGCCGTCAGGGCCACCGGGTGGGCGCGCTCGGGGTCGGGTGCCCAGCCGACGGGCTCGACCAGCGACCGGTCGGCGCGGACCGCGCGCACCCGGACCACGGCGCCCTCGTCGAGGCTCGTGAACTCGGTGCCCTCGGCGCCCGCACCGGAACGCAGGCCGTGCGCGGCGCCGCAGTCCACCTCCCAGCCCTCGGGGCCGAGCCGCAGCAGATGGTCGCCGGCCGGGCCCGCGACCGCGTCGGCCAGGAACGGCAGATCGGCCGGGCCCGGCGCGTCCGGGAACAGCACCGGCTGCTGCCGGCCCCCGGTGCGCCGTACCCGCGCGTCCGCCGCCGCGAGGACCTGCCGGTAGGTCGCCCCGGGGCCGGACGCGCGGACCGCGGCGAGCAGGGCGTGGGTGAACGCGCCGTGCCGCCGGCCCGCGAAGTACCCCTCGTAGGAGAGCTGGTCCAGACGGCTCGCGGCGAGCAGCAGATGGCGGGCGGGGCCGTCGGCCGGGGTCGCGCCGCGGGCGGCCGGCCAGTCGGCGCGGGGCGGCGCGTAGCGCGCGGTCAGCGTGGCCGAGGGCAGGGTCTCGTCCCGGGTGGCGCCGCCCGAGAAGCAGCAGTCCAGGACCGCGACGACGTGCGCGCCGCGCGCCGCGGCCCCGTCCAGGAGCACGCCGAGCCGTTTGTCGGTCAGCAGCCCGTCCGCGCAGACCAGGGCCTGGTTCCAGCCCGTCGCCTCGACGAGCAGGTCGGCGCCGGTGGCCGGCTGCCGGGTGCCGTGCCCGGAGAACCAGAACACGGCGGTGTCCCCGGACCCGGCCCGGGCGAGGAGGGAACGGATGCCGTCCTCCACCGCCCCGACCGTCGCCGCCCGGTCCGTCAGCCGCTCCACGACCGCCGTCTTTCCGGCCCGCTCCGCCAGCAACTCCCGTGCCGCGTCGATGTCGTTGAGGCAGCCGGTGAGCGGTGCCGCGAGGTGCGGCGGATAGTCGTTGATGCCTGCCATGAGCGCGTAGATCGACCCCATGGCCGGAAGTCTGGCACCCGCGCCGGGCGCCGAACCGGGGAAACCGGTCGTCAACGGGGCGGAACCCGACCGGATTTCGGTCAGTCGGCCGACTTCACGGTGTCCGACTCGGCCACCTGGGAGAGGAGTTCCTCCTCGGCCACGCGGGCGAGGAGCGCGTCCCGGCCGATCGCGTCCGCCCGGGTCGAGGGCACCGTGCAGGCGTACGCGCCCGCCACCGCCCCGTAGCGGGCGCACCGCAGCGGGGCCTCGCCGTTCAGCAGGCCGAGCAGGAACCCGGCGGCGAAGGCGTCGCCCGCGCCGTTGGAGTCGACGACGGGGGAGGGCGGCCGGGCGGCCGGGACGTGCGTCAGCTCACCGTCGGCCAGCAGATACGCGCCGCGCGCCCCGGCGGTGCCGACCACGACCCTGGCCCGGCCGCGCGCGGCGATGTCCCGCACGGTGCGCTCCGGGTCGGCCAGCGCGGTGGTGGACAGGAAGACCACGTCCGCCGTGCGGGCGAACGCCTCGTGGTACGGGTTGACGCCGTCCCAGTCGTGCAGGTCCGTGGAGATCGTGACCCCGCTCTCGCGCAGCGCGGGCAGGGCCTGGGCGCACGGATGGGTGATCACCACGTGGGCGTGCCGGGCCGTGGCGGCCAGCTCGCGCACGGTGGCGTCGGGGAACCGGTCCGCGTCCCGGCCGCGCGTGATGTCGTACAGGGAGAGGCGGCGGCCGTCGGGGCCGACCAGGTTGACCGCCCGCTTGGTGCCCGAGGCCGAGGGGATCTCGGTGAGCGGGACGCCCCGGTCGCGGTGCAGCGCGCGCACCAGGTCGCCCTCGTGGTCGGCGCCGAGCAGGTCGAGGTGGTGGGCCCGCAGGCCGAGGGCGCTCACCCCGAGGGCGACGAAGTCCCCGCTCTGGCCCGCGCGGGTCACGATGCCCGGATCGATCATGTAGCTGTCGGCGTAGGGCAGCGGCAGCTCGGGGACGTGGACGACGGTGTCCACGCCGGCGCCGCCCAGGACGAGGACGTCGGTCTGCGGGGTCATGGCAGGGGAGTCAAGCAGCCGCCCCACCCGGCCGGCAAGAACTTGCTGCAATTTTCAGCAAGTTGATTGCGATCTTCGGGTTCCCCGTCCGTCTCTCGGGACGCTTGTGCCCCCGGGGCCCCACGGCACAGTTTCGTCCGCCATACTTCCGACCGTGGAGCAGCGCATAGGTTCGAGCAGCAAGCCCCTGGAGGGCGCCGGATTCGACCCGGCCTTCATCCCCGGGCTGACCTCGCCCGTGTCCGGGAAGCCCGAGGACACGAAGCCCGAGGCGGCCGATGAGCCCGTCGAAGCGGACACCGACGCACCGACCGAGCAGGCCGAGGCGGAAGCCGGCGCCGAGGCGGCGGCCGGCACCGAGGACGAGGACGCGGCGGCCGACGGCCCCGTCTTCGAGGCCTCCGACCGCCGCGCCAGGATCGTCGCCGACGCCAAGGGTGTACGCCTGAGCCTCGACGAGGAGCGGTGCGAGTTCCGCTGGGACGAGATCGGCGCGGTCGAGACCGAGTCGCCCCGCTTCGGGAAGCGGTTCACCATCACGGTGCACACCCCTGACCGCCGCTGGTACCCGATCGAGATCGAGGCGACGGCCAGGAGCCGCTTCGCGGAGTGGGAGGAGCAGCTCGACGCCGTTCTCGACGCCTACTTCGAGGACGGCGAGGAGGAGACGGACGCGGAGGACGTGGAGCCGACCGCGGATGCCGAGCCGACCGCGGATGCCGAGACGGCCGAGGACGCCGAGACGGCCGAGGACGCCGAGCCGACCGCGGACACCGAGACGGCCGAGGACGCCGAACCCACCGAGGACGCCAAGTCCCCGGACGGCAAGGCGAAGTCGTCCGACAAGGACTGAACTAGCTGCAGTACTGGGCTTCCTTGCCGATCGACCGGTACATACAGTCGGCGTTCTCCAGGAGTTGCAGCACCGCGTCGCGGTTGCGTGACGTCTCCCGGGCGATCACCTCGTCGGGCGGGTAGAAGCCGCCGCCGGAGCTGGAGGTCGGGTACATCTCGAAGGTGTACCCGAAGATCTTCTGGCTGCCCCACAGCCAGTCGTCGATCGACCCGTCGGTGATGTACAGGTCGCTGGACTGCTCGGGCGTGTAGCCGTTGCTCGCGGCCATCTTCTGCCCCACGGTCGCGAACGCGTTGCGGTCGTCCGTCGTCAGGCCGGTCGCGGTGTCCGCGGTGGTGTAGCCGTAGGGCCACAGCACCAGTTCGCTGTACGTGTGGAAGTCGATGCCGGCCTTGATCTGCTGCACGCCGCCGACGACCCGGCTGCGCACGAAGTTCGCGACGACCTTGACCTCGGGCGCCGACTCGGCGGCCGTGCCCCGGTAGGTCTCGGAGGACGTCGACCCGGAGGAACCGCCGCAGCAGCCCCAGCGGTAGTTCCAGTTGCGGTTCAGGTCCGTACCGACCGCCGAGGAACCGGAGTTGGGCTGCCGGTTCTTGCGCCAGGAGCGGTAGGCGCCGGTGGCGACGTCGTACTCGCCGCCGTCGGGGTTGAGGTCCGGGACGATCCAGATCTCCCGGTTGTTGACCATGCTGGTCACCCGGGAGTCGGTGCCGTAGTCGGACGTCAGCTCGCTGAGCAGATAGAGCGCCATCTCGACGGTGAGGTGCTCGCGGGCGTGCTGGTGGTGGGTGAACAGCACCTCGGGCTCGGCCTCGTCCGTGCCCACGTTGTCGCTGATCTTGATGGCGACGATGTTCCGGCCCTGGTACGAGGTGCCGATGACCTGCTGGCTCACGATCGACGGGTAGGCGGCGACGGCCGAGTTGATCGCGCTCGTCATCTCCGCGTAGTTGTGGTAGTTGGAGTCGGCCGAGGGGAAGTCGAAGAGCTGGAACTCGTCCGCGCTGCTCGACCGGTCGGGGGCGGCGCCGAGCGGTGTGATGTCGTAGCCCTGGGCGCGCAGTTTCGCGATCTGCGCCGCGCGTCCGGAGATCACCACCCCGTGGTCGTCGACCTCGTCGATGCTGACGCCGGCCTGCTGGAGCGCGGTGCGCTCCTTGACGGTGGCGTGCGTGTGGACCTCGTACTGGAGGATCTGGTCCGCCGCGGGGGTCGCCGTGGCGGTGCTGTCGGCGCTGGCGTCCATGGTGTTCATGGAGACGGGCGCCGCGAGGGCGAGGGCGAGCAGGGCGGCCAGCGCGGTGGTCCGTCTGCCGCCACGGGCGCCTGAGCCTCGGATGCGAAGTCGCATGAAGCCTCCTAGTTGCTCCGGGGTCTCCGGAGGTGGGGGCGCTCATCGTCCGGCGATGGCATGAACAGGTCAAGAGTCAATAAAGGCCCGATGGCCAAAAACTGTGTGACTCCTGTGGAGCCCCGGCCTCCGCCGTTCCCCCCACCCGCCGCGCGGGTAGAGGCGCGGGTATGGCTGACACCTCGGGGAACACGCGGGCCACAGGGGCCGACTCCGCACCACGCAGGTCCAGTTGGAGACACATCGGTCCCGGCATCGTCGTCGCGGCCACCGGGGTCGGCGCCGGTGACCTCGTCGCCACACTCATCGCGGGCAGCAACTTCGGTTACACCCTGCTGTGGGCGGCCGTGCTCGGCTGCCTCGTCAAGATCTCCCTCGCCGAGGCGGCCGGCCGCTGGCACCTGTCGACCGGCCGGACCCTCTTCGACGGCTGGGCCGGCCTCGGCCGCTGGACCTGGTACTTCTTCGGGATCTACGCCGTCGTCTGGGGCTTCGTGTACGGCGCGGCGGCGATGTCGTCCAGCGCGCTGCCGCTCCAGGCGCTCTTCCCGGACGTGATGGACCTGGAGTGGTGGGCCATCGCCTGCGGCCTGACCGGACTGGTCTTCGTCTGGTTCAACAAGTACGCCGTGTTCGAGAAGGTCATGACGGTCCTGGTCGGCGTCATGTTCCTGGTCACCGTCTACCTGGCCGTCCGCGTCACCCCCAACCTCCCCGACGCGCTGGCCGGCCTCGTGCCCGTGCTCCCCGACGAGAAGGACTCCGTCCTCAACACCCTCGGGCTCATCGGCGGCGTCGGCGGCACCATCACGCTGGCCGCGTACGGCTACTGGGTCAACGCCAAGGGCTGGACCGACACCGGGTGGATGAAGGTCATGCGGCTCGACAACCGGGTCGCCTACGCCACCACCGGCATCTTCGTCGTCGCGATGCTGTTCGTCGGCGCGGAACTGCTCCACTCCTCCCACGTGGCCATCGCGAGCGGCGACAAGGGCCTGCTCCAGCTCACCGACATCCTGGAGGAGAAGTACGGCACCGCGACCGCCAAGTTCTTCCTGATCGGCTTCTTCGCCACCTCCTACACCTCGCTCATCGGCGTCTGGCACGGCGTGAGCCTGATGTTCGCGGACTTCGTGAGCCGCGTGCGCGGGGCGACGGCCAAGGGCGAGGAGGTCGCCTCGGGCGTCCGCGAACGCTCCTGGCCGTTCCGCGCCTACCTGCTCTGGCTGACCTTCCCGCCCATCGTCCTGCTCTTCCAGGGCCAGCCCTTCCGCCTGATCATCCTCTACGGCGTCCTCGGCGCGGCCTTCCTGCCCTTCCTCGCCGGCACCCTCCTGTGGCTCCTCAACTCCTCGCGCACACCGGCGCCCTGGCGCAACGGGCCGCTCAGCAACGTCATGCTCGTCATCGCCGGACTGCTGTTCCTGGTCCTGTGCGTGAAGCAGATCTGGGACCAGCCCTGGGCGGACTTCTTCTGATCCCCTGACCCTCTGATCCCCTGATCCCCGCCCACGTGTCCTACGGGAGCCAGGTCGTGCTGAGGGCGATCTCCCGGAGCTGCTCCATGGACAGGGCGGGCGCGGTGCGCGTCGGCGCCTCGTGCTGGGTGCCCGCGTTGAAGGCGCTGATGACGACACGGAAGCCGTCGGGGCGCAGGGTGTCGACGGTCCACATGGCCTGGCCCGCGACGTCCTTGTCGCCGCCGCTCTTCTGCTCGGCGACGAGGGTGCCGTCGTCGAGGGTCTCGGCGCCGCTGAAGGCGGGCGTCCCGACCATGTCGCCCATGTCCGGCTGCACATTGACCTGGACGAGGCTCCTGCCCCTGCCGTCGTCGACGACGACATAGCCGAAGGCGGAGGCGTCCTCCTCCCGGCTCCGGGTGACCACGTCGAGCCCGGCGGGGAGGAGATCGACGAGGTGCTTGCCGACGTCGGGCACACCGGTCGTGGACTGCGAGGGCGTGGGCTCGGCCGAGGGACCCTCTTCCTCCTCGGGCACCGCGTCGATGATGGGCAGCCACTTCGGCGAGGTCACCGCCTGCTGCAACTCCGTGACGTCCAGCGGCGGTGCGGGCCGGGTGACCGAGGCCCCCTTCTCCTCGGGGGAGTTCCACTCGTTCAGCGACACGTGCCTGCCGTCCGCGGTGATCAGGTCGGCGGACCAGTGCAGGGTGCCCTCGGGCTGGTCCGCGTAGACGTACCCCTGGAGGACCATGAGCAGCGAACCGTCGTCCAGCCGGGTCGTCGTGCAGTCGTCGTACGGCGTGTACACCTTGCTCGGGCAGGTCGTCAGCTCGCGGGCCCGCGCGCTGCCCGGCTCGGTGCGCCCGAGGCTCAGGGAGACGAGCGCCTCCCCGTCCCCGTCGTCCCAGACGAGTCGCGCCAGCGGACCGAACGTCGCGTCCGTCCCCTCGCCGCTCTGCCGGGTGAACTTCCCGTACCCGAGCACCTCCTGGAGCGTGGAGACGATCGTGTCGCCCGACACGGGCGGCACCGTGGAGGAGGCGCTCGGCTTCGAGGCGACCGTGGACCGGTCCGCCGCGGGGGAGCCGCTGCCCGGCGAGACCAGCAGGGCGCTGCCCACGCCGACGAGGGCGAGGGACGCGGCGCCGCCCACGACGGCGGCCCGGCGCCGCAGCCGCAGCCGGCGCCCGCGCGCCAGACCGGCGTCGACGAGCGCGGTCCGGTCGGCGTCGAAGGTCCCGCCGGCATCGCGCAGCGCGGCGGCGACACGGTCCTCGAAGGGATCGCTGTCCTGGTGAACGGGCATGGCAAACCACCGTTTCCGCGAGGGTGTGAGGTGAGGTGAGGGGGTGGGAGGGAAGGGGGTGTCAGTGGCGTGGTGTCAGCGGCGCGCGTACTCGCCGAGATCCTCGCCGAGCAGGTCCCGCAGCCGCCCCAGCGCCCGGGTGCAGCGGGTCCGTACGGCGGCCGAGCTGGCGTGCAGGGCGTCGGCGGTCTCCTCGATCGAGCGGTCCTCCCAGTAGCGCAGGACGACCACCGCCCGGTCCTTGGCGGGGAGCCGGGCCAGCGCCTGGAGCAGCGTCAGCCGCAGCGGTACGTCCCCCTGCTCGGCGCCGGCTCTGTCGGGCAGGACGTCGGTGGCGCGCTCGGTGCTGCTGCGCCGCCGCTGATGGGCGAGGAAGGTCCGGGTCAGGACGGTCTGCGCGTAGCCCG
Source organism: Streptomyces sp. NPDC090106 (assembly GCF_044747265.1). Taxonomy (NCBI): domain Bacteria; kingdom Bacillati; phylum Actinomycetota; class Actinomycetes; order Kitasatosporales; family Streptomycetaceae; genus Streptomyces; species Streptomyces sp. NPDC090106. The sequence continues at coordinate 229,443 of NZ_JBIVDS010000002.1, forward strand.
CCGGGTTGTCGGCGCGGTTCACCCGGTGCCAGCCGATGTACAGCTTGCCCAGGGTCTCCTGGACGAGGTCCTCGGCGAGATGCGTGTCCCCGGCGGTGAGCAGACAGGCCGACCGGTACAGATGGCCCGCCCGCGCCGCCGCGAACTCCGCGTACTGGTCCGCAAGGACCTGCCTCATGTGTCTCCCCCCCCGCCGTGCACCGTCTTCACTTCACTGATGCGGTGGCCCCCGGGAAATGTTTCACGGGAACAGGACCGGAAACGGCGAGCGGCGGCCGGTCGCGGGCCGGGTAGGTTCTCCGGTATGACCCAGCAGCCGCCGCAGCAAGGAGTGTTCGGCCCGCCGCCCGCGTACCCCGCGTACCCCCCGTCCCCTCCGTACCCCCCGGCCCCTGGGGCGGCCCCGCCCGGTCCGGAGTTCATGGCCGTCGACCGGTACGGCTCGGTCGTCGTCGACGCGTCCGGTGTCGCCTTCGAGATCCGGGGCGCGGAGGCCGAGTTCGCCTGGCCGGAGATCCACACCGTGCACTACAAGGCCACCGAGAACGGCAAGGCGCTGGTCGTCGCGGTCGTGCTGCACGACGGCCAGTTCTACGAGTGCGAGGTCACGGCGAGGCCCCGCGAGCGGTTGCGCGAGTGGTTCGCGGGCCTCCAGGCGGTCCTGGGCCACTACAAGCCCATGCGCTGACGGGCGCCCCCCGGTGAGGGGGAGCGCCCGTCCAGGTTTCCGTGACGCGTTACGGCAGCGCGTGGACGTGCGCGCCCACCGCGTTGGACCAGGCGTTGCCCGCCGAGGCGTCCCAGTTCGTCGACCACGTCATGGCGCCGCGCAGGTCGGGGTAGGTCTTCGAGGGCTTGAAGGAACCGCAGCCGGTGCCCTGGGTGAGGCAGTCGAGCGCGTTGTTCACCACGGTCGGGGAGACGTAGCCGCTGCCCGCGCCGCTGGTGGAGGCCGGGAGGCCGAGGCCCACCTGGGAGGGGGCGAGGCCGCCTTCGAGCTGGATGCAGGCGAGCGCGGTCAGGAAGTCGACCGAGCCCTGGCTGTAGACCTTGCCGTCGCAGCCGAGCATCGAACCGCTGTTGTAGTACTGCATGTTGACGACCGTGAGGATGTCCTTGATGTTCAGGGCCGTCTGGAAGTAGGAGTTCGACGTCGACTGCATGTCGATGGTCTGCGGGGCCATCGTGATGATCAGCGAGGAGCCCGCCTTCGACGACAGCGAGCGCAGCGCCTGGGTCATGTAGGTGGCGTTGAGGCCGTTCTCCAGGTCGATGTCGACGCCGTCGAAGCCGTACGTCTGCATCAGCGAGTAGACCGAGTTGGCGAAGTTCGTCGCGGACGAGGAGTCGTTGACGGTGATCGTGCCCTTCTCGCCGCCGATCGAGATGATCACCTTCTTGCCGGCCGCCCGCTTCGCCGCGACGTCGGCCTTGAACTGGTCGACGGTGTATCCGCCGAGCCCCGCCGAGTCCAGGTTGAAGGTGACCGCGCCCGGCGTGGTCGTGGCGTCCGCGAAGGCCACCGCGATGATGTCGTACTGCGACTGGACGGCCGAGATCCTCTGCACCGTGGCGCCGTTGTTGAAGTTCTGCCAGTAGCCGGTGACGGCGTGCCTGGGCAGCGCGGGTCCGGTCGGGGTCGCCGTCGTCGTGCCGGTCACCGCCGCCGACTTCGCCGACTCACCGGCCGAGTTGGTCGCCGTGACCTGGAAGGAGTACGAGGTCTGCGCCGCGAGCCCGGTCACGGTCGCCGAGGTGCCGGTCACCGCCGCGACCTTCGTACCGGAGCGGTAGACGTTGTAGCCCGTCGCGCCGGACACGGCGTTCCAGGCCAGCGAGACCGAGGACGAGGACGTCCCGGAGACCGCGAGGCCGCCCGGCGTGGCCGGGACCGTCGGCGCCGGGTCGGTGCCGCCGCCCCCGTCGGGGCCGAACACCGACACGTCGTCCGCGTAGTAGGCGGCCTGGCCGTACCAGCCGTGCGTGTAGACGGTGACCGAGGTGGTGGAGGCGCCGGTGGTGAACGTCGTCGACAGCTGCTTCCAGGACGCCGAGTCCGGTGTCCACGTCGACACGTCCGTGGTGCCGGTGCCGGTCACCCCGAGGTAGGAGTAGCCGCCCTGCACCCAGGCGCTGAGCGTGTACGTCGAGTTGGCCTTGACCGCGACGGTCTGGGTGCACTTGGCGTTGTCCTGCCCGGCGGGGGTCGCCTTGAGCGCGGACGCGCCGCCGTGCACCGGCGAGGAGACGGTCGTGCCGCTGCTCGCCGTACAGGTCCAGTTGGTCAGGCCGGACTCGAATCCGGCGTTCTTGGCGTTGTTGACGTCCGCTGCGGACGCCTGGCCCGCACCGGCGAAGGAGAGGGCGAGGGCAGCGGTGACGGCTCCTGACCAGAGCCGTAGAGATCGTCTCTGTGGGGACATGACAACAAAATGGTCTAGGCCAATCGGTCTGTCAAGGGGCCTGGGCCGAATAGGTCCAGACCAGATGTGCGGGAGTGGGGGTGCGGGCCGAGGCAAGGGCCCCTGGTTCGCATTCCGTCCGGCGAGATGCTCAACCTGCCCCGTTTTGGCGTAACTTGTGTCACGGCAGTTCCTCGCCAGCTACACAAACGCTGTTCTCCGGTCACAGAGCCGTGGTTAAAGTGCTCAGGTAGTCACGCAGTGAAGTCGACTGAGTGTGCCGGAGTGACGCCGGTCGGTCCGGCGGGCAGGGGAACGGGGAGCTGCGCATGCCAACTGCCATTGCCGTGACCGGCGCCGACATGGCACTGCCGCCGCACGACGAACGGACCGTGCCCGCCGTCGTCCTGGGGGACCTCGCGACCGAGCCCCTGGAGCGGTCGCTGGCCGGGGTGCAGTCCCTCGTCGAGCAGTACGGGCATCTGATCGTCGTCGCCTCGCAGGCCGTGCCCGCGAGCGTGGAGCGCAGACTGCACACCGTCCGCTCCCTCCTGGAGAGCGACCGGATCGCCTTCTTCCGCCCCGATCTGCCGCCGCTCGGTCTCGCCGTCCTGGCCCGCCAGTTGCGGCAGCTCGCCTCCTGCGACCTCAGCCCCGGTGTCCTCGCCTCCGCGGGCCGGCTGCTCACGCACTACATCCACACCGGCGCCGTGCTCGGCTCGGTCGCCAGGCTCGACCGCGTGCCCGTCGGCCTGAAGTCCCACGCCAAGTCCTGGGTGCCCGGCAGCCAGTTCGGGGTCGTCGCCCACCCCGAGCCGCAGCTCGTGCGCATCGGACCCGAGGCCGCCCTGTCCGGCCCCGAGTTCGGCACCAGCATGCTGATCGCCCGGGGCCAGCTCCAGTCCGACTGGGTCGCCTCCACCCTCGCCTCGTCCTGGAACGTCCAGGGACTGCGGGAGGTGCCCCTGCCCGCCGAGTCCGCGACCTGGTGGGGCACCCCCAAGCTGATCGAGTTCTGCTCCTTCCTGCCCGACCTGTCCGTCCTCTACCAACTGGTCACGTCCGTCCGCCGGACCACCTGTCACTGGTGCGGCATCGACGTCATCGGTGACCGCTGCGTCTTCTGCTCCGCGACCTCCCCGCTCGTCGAACAGCGGGACGTCGAGCACGGGGCGGAGGACGGCCGGGTGCCGGCCGCCGGCCGGGCCGCGGGCCGCCGCGCCATCGAGGGCGGCCGGACCGCCACGAACCAACTCACCGCCGGATAACAGCTGGTGAGCCCTGTCGACCGAGATCCCCCAATGAGGTTGTACGGTTCATGAACTCCCGTCAGCGCCGCGGCGTCATACTCCTGGTCCTGTCCGTCGTCTGCGCCCTCGCGGCCTTCGCGGGCGTCCTCACCGTCATCAGCGACGTGAAGTCCAAGGTCGGCCCAGAGGTCACCGCGTACCAGGTCAAGGCCGAGATCCAGCCCTACGAGACCTTGAACCGAGGCCAGTTCGAGAAGATCTCGATGCCCGAGCGCTGGCTGTCGTCCAACGCGGTCACCGATCTGCGGGACATCGAGGGCAAGATCGCGGTCACCGCCCTCAAGAAGGGCTCCCTGCTCCAGAGCGACATGATCGTGCCCCAGCCCGCCCTCCAGGCCGGGCAGCAGGAGGTCGCCATCATGATCGACGCGGCGACCGGCGTGGCGGGCAAGATCACGCCCAACTCCACCGTGAACGTCTACGCCACCTTCGAGGGCCAGCGGCAGGGCGATCCCGCCCAGTCCAAGATCATCGTGACCAACGCCCGCGTCCTCGACGTCGGCCGGCTCACCCCCCTGGACCCCGACGACGGCGACCGCACCGGGCGGACCACCGAGGCCGTCCCCATCACCTTCGCCCTGTCCACGCTCGACGCACAGCGGCTCACCTACGCCGAGTCGTTCGCCCAGCGCGTCCGGCTGGCCCTGGTCGCACCCGGCGGCGACACCCCGGTCCCCGACCAGGACCGCACGTACGAACTCGCGAAGGACAAGTGAGCGCCGATGCCCATCAGGATCCTGCCCGCCTCCGGTGACGCGGACGCGGTCCGCTCCCTCACCACCCTGCTCAGCCAGCTCCCCGACGCCGAGCCGGTCGCCCCCGTCGCCGACTCCACGCAGCTGATCGACACCCTGGCCCGGCTCGCCGCCGAGTCCGTCGACGAACTCCCCGAGGTCGTCGTCGTGCACGAACGCATCGGCCCGGTGCCCGCCCTCGAACTCATCCGCGAGGTGGCCCTGCGCTTCCCCGCGGCAGGCGTCGTCCTCGTCACCTCCGACGCCGGCCCCGGCCTCTTCCAGGCGGCCATGGACTACGGCGCCCGCGGTCTCGTCACCCTGCCCCTGCACTACGAGGAACTCGCCCAGCGCGTCCAGGCCGTCGCCCAGTGGTCCAGCGGGGTGCGCCGCCATCTCGGCAGCGGCGGCGACGTGTTCACCGGAGTAGGCGGCACCGTCGTCACCGTCAGCGGCTCCAAGGGAGGCGTCGGCGCCACCCTCACCGCCATCCAGCTCGCCCTCGCCGCGCAGGCCGCGGGGCGCAGCACCGCCCTCATCGACCTCGACCTCCAGACCGGGGACGTCGGCTCCTTCCTCGACGTCCAGTTCCGCCGCTCGGTCGCCGACCTCGCCACCATCACCGACATCTCCCCCCGCGTCCTCGCCGACGCGGTCTTCCGCCACGACACCGGGCTCGCGCTGCTCCTGGCCCCCGGCGAGGGCGAACGCGGCGAGGAGGTCACCGACCGGGCCGCCCGGCAGATCGTCAGCGCCGTCCGCTCCCGCTACGAGGTCGTCGTCGTCGACTGCGGTGCCCAGCTCAGCGGCGCGGGCGCGGCGGCCGTCGAGATGGCCGACACGGCCCTGCTGGTCACCACCCCGGACGTCGTCGCGGTCCGCGGCGCGAAACGCACCGTGCGCATGTGGGACCGGCTCCAGATCCGCAAGGCCGAGGAGACGACCGTCGTCGTCAACCGGCACACCCGCGGCACCGAGATCCAGCCGCCGCTGATCCAGCGGATCACCGGCACCGCGGTGGCGGGCACCCCGATCCCCGCCAACTTCAAGGAACTGCAAGGGGTGGTGGACGCCGGCCGCGTCCACGAACTCGACAACAAGAGCGTCGTGAAACAGGCCTTGTGGACCCTGGCCGGCGAACTCGGCCTGCTCGGACCGCCGAAGACGGCGGGCGCCGCGCACAAGGCCGGCCGCTCCTCCGTGGCGTTCCGCCGCCGCAGGGAGCTGGAACCGTGAAGCGGCGCGACGCGGGCCAGGTCACCGTCGAACTCCTCGGCATGACCCCGATCATCATCGCCACGCTGGTGCTGATGTGGCAGTTCGTGCTGGTGGGGTACACCTTCACGCTCGCGGGGAATGCTGCCGACGAGGCGGTGCGGGCCGCGACGGCCGCGGCCCCGGGCGAACGCCTCGGGGCGTGCCGGGCGGCGGGACTCGACAAGCTCCCGGACGCCTGGGACGGCGAGGTGGAGTGCGGCACCGGCGGCGGCTACGTCACCGCCGACGTCACGCTCCGCGTCCCCGTGCTCTTCCCGGGCTCGATCGGCTTCCCGTTCGACGTGCGCGGCCACGCGGGCGCCGTGGAGGAGGAGACGGACTGACATGTCGTACGACGGGAAGTCCCGCGCCCCAGGCCCCCGCCGCGGCCGGGAGCGGCACCGCACCCTCCGGGACCGGGAGCGGCATCGCACCCTCCGGGACCGGGAACGGCACCGCACCCTCCGGGACCGGGGGCAGGCGGCCCTGGAGTACCTCGGGTTCATCCCCGTCCTGATCCTGGTGGCCCTCGCGGGCGTCCAGGTGGGCCTGGTCGCCTACACCGCCCAGCAGGCCGGTACGGCGGCCCGGGCGGGCGCGCGGGCGGCGTCGCTGGAACGGGGCGCCCAGGACGGCTGCGTCAACGCGGTCAGCGGCTGGCTGTCCGTGAGCTGTTCCGAGGCGGTGGGCGGCGACGAGGTGACCGTCACCGCCAGCGTCGACATCCCGTCCGTCGTGCCGGGCTGGGACTTCGGCGACGCCCACCGGACGGCGACGATGCCGCTCGACCACTGAACGAGGCTGGACGAGGAGCAAGATGAGTCTGCGGTCACGCATCAACACCCCCGAGGAGAACGGCAAGCGGGGCGAGGACGGCCACCTCGTCGCCTCCTACCGCGCCAAGCTCCTGGAGGAGATCGACCTCGCCGAGATGAGCTCCCTCGCGGCGGCCGAACGAAGGGCCCGCCTGGAACGGGTCCTCGGCCACATCATCAGCCGCGAGGGCCCCGTCCTGTCGACCGTGGAACGCGCCCAGCTCATCCGCAGAGTCGTCGACGAGGCCCTCGGACTCGGCATCCTGGAACCCCTCCTGGAGGACGCGTCGATCACCGAGATCATGGTGAACGGCCCCGACTCGATCTTCGTCGAACGGGGCGGCCGGGTCGAGCAGTTGCCGCTCCGCTTCCCCTCCCACGACCAGCTCATGCAGACCATCGAACGGATCGTCTCGACCGTCAACCGGCGCGTGGACGAGTCGAATCCGATGGTCGACGCCCGGCTGCCGTCCGGCGAGCGCGTCAACGTCATCATCCCGCCGCTGTCCCTGACCGGCGCGACCCTCACCATCCGCCGCTTCCCGCGCTCCTTCACCCTGCACGAGATGGTCGGCTTCGGCTCCCTCGACGAGCACATGGTGTACCTGCTGGCCGGCCTGGTGCAGGCGAAGTTCAACATCATCGTGTCGGGCGCGACGGGCACCGGGAAGACGACCCTCCTCAACGCCCTGTCCGGACTGATCCCGGAACGCGAACGCATCATCACCATCGAGGACTCCGCGGAACTCCAGCTCCAGCAGTCCCATGTGGTCCGCCTGGAGTCCCGCCCCCCGAACGTCGAGGGCCAGGGCCGCGTCACCATCCGCGACCTGGTCCGCAACTCGCTGCGGATGCGCCCCGACCGGATCGTCGTCGGCGAGGTCCGCGGCGGCGAGTCCCTCGACATGCTCCAGGCCATGTCCACCGGCCACGACGGCTCGCTCGCCACGGTCCACGCCAACAGCACCGAGGACGCGCTGATGCGCCTCAAGACACTGGCGTCCATGTCCGAGGTCGAGATCCCCTTCGAGGCCCTGCACGACCAGATCAACAGCGCGGTCGACGTGATCATCCAGCTCACCCGGTTCCCCGACGGTGCCCGCCGGATCACCGAGATCGCCGTACTGGACAGCCACGGCGGGGAGCCGTACCGCCTGGCGACCGCGGCCCGCTTCCACGCCCGCCCCATGTCCGCGGACGGCCGGGTCCACGGCGTCTTCGAGTACTTCCCCCTGCCACGCCGCACCGCCGACCGCCTCTACATGGCGAACCAGCCCGTCCCGCAGGTCTTCGGTGTGGCCCAGTCCGTGGCCCAGCTAGCGACGAGAGAAGCCAGGTAGGTCGACTCATGGAGCTGCACGATCTGATCACGCTCACCACCGGTGTCACGCTGCTGACCTGCGCCTTCGCGGTGGCGGGCCTGCATGCCTACGCCGCGGGCCGGGCGCAGCGCCAGGCACTGGTGGACCGGCTGTCCTCGACCGGCCAGATCCCGGCCGGTCTGCGCAGGCGCCGCTTCCCCACCCTCGACCGACGCCTGCGCGCCACCCGCTTCGGCCGGCGCCTCGAACTGCGCCTGGCGGCCACGGGCCTGGACGTCACCCCCGGCGAGTTCTTCGTCTACATGCTGGCCACGGTGGCCGGCCTCTGGCTCCTCGGCCAGGCCGTCCTCGCCCCGTTCTTCGGCCCCATCGCCGGACTGCTCGGCGCGTGGGCCGCCTTCCAGTTCCTCAACTGGCAGCGCCAGAAACGCATCGAGAAGTTCATCAACCAACTCCCCGAGATGGCCCGCATCCTGGCCAACGCCACCCAGGCGGGCCTGGCCCTGCGCACCGCCATCGGCATGGCCGCCGAGGAGATGGAGGCCCCGGCCGCCGAGGAACTCGGCAAGGTCTCCAGCCAACTCGCCCTGGGCGCCTCCCTGGACGACGCGCTCGGCGAGATGGCCGCCCGGCTCCCCTCCCGCGAACTGGTCGTCCTCGTCACCACCCTCGTCCTGTCCAACCGGGCCGGCGGCCAGGTCGTCGGCGCCCTGCGCAACCTGACCGAGACGCTGGAGGAACGCAAGGAGACCCGGCGCGAGGTCCGCACCCAGCTCTCCCAGGTCAACATGACGGCATACGCCGTCCCCGTGCTCGGCGTGGGCTCCCTGCTGCTGATGAACAGCGTCAAGGACGGCGCCCTGGACCGGATGACCGGCTCCCCCCTCGGCCAGGGCGCCGTCATCATCGCGTTCCTCCTCTACGCCGTCGGGTTCGTCCTCATCCGCCGCCTGTCCCGCATCGACGTCTAGGGGGACACGACCATGGCACTCGTCCTCGCACTCCTCATGGCCCTCGGCGTCTACGGCGCCTTCGCGGGCGTCCGCATGTACCGCGCGGACACCAAACTCCCCAGCGACCTCGCCCTCGCCCTGGAGATCGGCTCGACCCGCACCGGCGCGGTCGACTCCGTCATCGACCGCCTCGGCATGCGGTACGCGCCCGCCGTGCTGCGCGTCATGGGCCCCAAGCAGGTCGCCAAGTACCGCCGCAAGATCGACCTCGCCGGAAACCCCGGCGGCCTCACCATCGACCGGTACGCCGCCCGCCGCGCCGTCTACGGCTTCCTCGGCTGCTTCGGCGGACTGGCGTTCATCCTGCGCGGCCAGTTCCTCGGCGCGCTGCTGATGTTCGCCTTCGCCGCGTTCTGGACGGAGGTCGGCATCTGGTCGGCGATCCGCGTCCGCAAGGACGTCATCGAACGCACCCTGCCGGACTTCCTCGACGTCCTCGCCGTCGTGGTCAGCGCGGGCCTCGGCTTCCGCCAGGCACTGGACCGCGTCGCCACCCGCTACGAGGGTCCCTGGGCGGACGAACTGCGCATCACCCTGCGCCAGATGGACCTCGGCATGAGCCGCCGTGAGGCCTTCGCGGAACTGCGCCGCCGCAACGACTCCGAGCAGGTCGCCATGTTCGTCACCGCGCTCCAGCAGGGCGAGGAGCTCGGCGCGCCGATCGTCGACACGCTCATCGCGCTGGCCAAGGACATGCGCCGCACCGACGCGCAGAACGCCCGCCGCAAGGCGGCCCGCGCCGTACCCAAGGCCACCATGATGATCACGACCTTCATGGTCCCGGCCACGATGCTCCTCCTCGCCGCCGGCCTCATCCTCGGCTCCGGCACGGACTTCGGAACGATCACGGGGGAGTAGGGGCGGGTATGAGTGGGGTGGGGGTGAGCGGGGTGAGCGGGGTGAGCGGAGTGGACGGGCTTCGGGCGAACGGGTTCCGGGTGAACGGGCTTCGGGCGAACGGTCTCCGGGCGAGCGGGGTCCGGGCGAGCGGGCTTCGGGCGAACGGGTTCCGGATGAACAGGTTCTTGGCGAACAGGTTCTGGGCGAACGGGTTCGGCCTGGGGCGCTTCAAGAGGCCGGAGGCAGGAGTCTCGCTGCCCGCCGAGGGCGAACAGCCTCCCCTGCCACCGTCCCCCGCTCCCACCCCAGCCCCCGCCCCCGACATCCAGGTCAACGCGCTCCAGGCCCTGTGCCGCCAGGTCTCCGGCTTCCGCCTCGCCATGATCGCCGTAGCCGCCCCGGCCGCCCTCCTCAACGCCGCCCCCGGCGTCGGCGCCCGGCTGGTGGGCGCGGCGGTCCTCGTCACCTTCATGGGCTCCTACGTCCTGTTCCGGGACTGGGAGCGGTTCGGCCCCCTCCTCCTGCGCCACCCCACCCTGCTCGTCGTGGACACCTTCTTCGGGGCCCTGCTGCTCGTCGCGGCGGGCCCCGACAGCACCCTGGCCTACGTCAGCGTCTGCACCCCGCTGCTGGCCGGTCTCCTGTACGGCTGGCGCGGCGCGGGCTGCTTCGCCAGCCTCCAGGGCCTGATCCTCCTGACCGTCTACGCGAGTTCGCGGACCCTCCACTCGACGGTCGCCGAGGATCTCCTCCTGCCCGGCCTGTGCGTCATCACGGGCGCCGTCGGCGTCACCCTGCGCGGCCTGATGTTCCGCTTCGGGGCGGCGACACGCGCGCTGACGGAGGTCCAGGCCCGGCTGGCCGTCGCGGAGGCGGTGAGCGCCGAACGCGCCCGTCTGGCCCGCGAGATGCACGACTCCGTCGCCAAGACCCTGCACGGCATGGCCCTCGCGGCGGACGGCCTGGCCGCCTCGGCCGCCGCGGACGGCATGAACCGGGAGCAACTCGGCCGGCAGGCCGAACTCGTGGCCCGCGCCGCGCGCCGCGCCGCCGCCGAGTCCCGCGAACTCCTGACGGACCTGCGCCGCGAGACGGACCCGGCCCACGGCACGGACGTGTTCACCGAACTGGCCGCCAGGGTCAGTGACTTCGCCGCGCGCACGGGCCTGAGGACGACGTGCAGGACACCGGAAGCACCCACACTGCCGTCCCTCCCACCCGTCCCGCCCGCCGTGGCCCGCCAGGTGCTCACCATCGTCACGGAGGCCATGGAGAACGCCGCCCGGCACGCCTCCCCGACCCGGGTCGACGTGAGCGCGGCCGTCGAGGACGACGTACTCGTCGTCAGCGTGTACGACGACGGCTGCGGTCTCGCGCCCGACACCAGCCTCGAACAACTGCGCCGCGCGGGCCATTTCGGCCTCGTCGGCATGGTCGAGCGGGCCATGGCGGTCGGCGCCCGCCTCCGTATCGGCCGCGGCACGCGTTCCACCGGCACGGAGGTCCGGTTCGAACTCCCGCTGACCGCCCTCGCCCCAGGCTCGTCCCCCACCCCACGAGAGGAGGCCGCCCGATGCCGGACCTGACCACTCCGCAGCACGGCCCCGCGCAGCCACCGCCCCACGATCCCGTGCCCCGGGCCCACCTGCGGGTGCTGGTCGCGGACGACAACCCGGTGGTCCGCGCGGGCCTGACCGCCCTGCTCTCCGGCCGTGCCGACATCACCGTCGTCGCGGAGGCGGCCGACGGCCGCGAGGCCTACGACGCGGCCCGCCGCCTGCACCCCGACGTCATCCTCCTCGACGTCCGCATGCCCGGCGTCGACGGCCTCTCGGCCCTCCCGCACCTGGTGCGGATCGCCCCGGTGCTGATGCTGACGTACAGCAACGAACCGGAGACCGTCCGGGAGGCGATGCGCAAGGGGGCCAAGGGGTACCTGGTGCACGGCGAGTTCAAGGTGGACGAGCTGGTGACCGCCGTACGCCGCAGTGCGAGTGCATACGAATCATCACCCGGGAAACCCAGCAGGGAAGCTATTTCTACGGAAAACCTTTCGCGAATGCAACCGGATGTGGGACAGTCGTCATCAGGATGGCCGGGGGGCCGCGCGGCCACCCCCGACAACTCGCGCTACCAACTCAGCACGAGGGAGGCGGAGATCATGGACCTCATCGCATCGGGCCTCAACAACCAGCAGATCGCCGCCACTTGTTTCATCAGCGAGAAGACCGTCAAGAACCACATCAACCGGATCTTCGCCAAACTCCACAGCACGAGCCGGGCGGAAGCCGCGGCGAAGTGGCTCGGCACGGCTCCGGGGTTGGGGTGAGGAGCGGTGACCGGAATTTGGGCCCTGGGGCCCTCGGCGAACAGGGGTTCTCACCAGTACGTTCCTCGTACCCCGGACAACGGAGAGGAACGTCATGAGCAACTGGATCCACACGACGGTCTCGTACCTCAAGGCTCGTGCGGAGCGGAGCGACAAGGGTCAGACGGCGGTGGAGTACCTCGGCATCATCGCGGTGGTCGTGGCCATCATCCTCATTCTCCTCGGCACGAACTTCGGGCAGCAGATCGCCGACGCGATCACCACCAAGATCGGAGAGATCACGGGCGGCTGATGCGCGGGCGCGCACGCGGAGACGCAGGGCAGGCATTCCCCATCTACATCACGGTGGTGGGCGGCCTGCTCTTCCTCGCGTTCGCGTATCTTGCGGTCGGCCAGGCCGCGGCGAACAGGAACGGAGCACAGACGGCCGCCGACGCGGCGGCCCTGGCGGCAGCCCAGGACCGACGGGATCTACTCGCCGGCCAGTGGGAGACGGACATCCTCGACCCGACCAAGTGGCAGGACATCTTCGACGGCATCGCCGACCTCGGCGAGTCGTGCTGGCGAGCGGACCAGCTCGCCGCACAGAACGACGCCGCGGTGCTCTCCTGCGCCCTGGACGGGCCGCTCAGGTACACGGTCCAGGTGAGGACCGACAAGACCGTGGGCGAGTCCGTGATCCCCGGCACCGAGAACAAGAGGTCCCAGGCGTCCGCCACCGCCGAGATCGAGCCGCTGTGCACGTTCGAACCCCCCGCCGAGGACGCGGAGGACGACGTACTGCCGCGCCTCACCTGCAAGGACCGGAACTGGGACCTGGACCCGGAGGATCTCGGTGAACTGCCCGAGCCCCAGGACCTGTTCGACGTCCATCTGGCCGACTGACAAGCGAACGACGAGGGACGAAGGAAGCAGACCCATGAGCATTCGGTTCACGGCGAAGGCCCGCAGGGGGGTGGTCGCGCTGACGCTCGCGACCGGACTGGCCATCGGTGCGGCCGGTTGCGGCGGGAGCGGAGACGACGACAAGAAGCCGGAGACGACGGCGTCCGCTTCCAAGAACGAGGGCTCCGATCCCAAGCCGCAGGAAGGTGACTCGGACGAGGTCCAGGCCGAACTGAAGGGCTCCAACGGGCTGAGTCTTCAAGTGACCACCGCGGACCGGGACTCCGGTGGCTTCCTCACCGTGAACGGCACGCTGAAGAACGACAGCGACAAGTCGGTGACGGTGCCGATCGCGCTCCAGGGCGACGAGACCGAGGTCATCGCGCACGGCAGGTCACTGGGGGGAGCCACCCTCGTGGACTCCCAGGAGAAGAAGCGCTACTACGTCCTGCGCGACACAGACGGCCGCCCGCTGACGACGACAGGCTTCTCCATCCTCAAGTCGGGGGAATCGGTGGCCGTCTTCATGCAGTTCCCTGCCCCCTCGGCCGCCACCACGGAGGTAACGCTCCAACTCCCCACCTTCTCCAGCGCCACGATCAAGATCTCCGGGTGAGGCCGGTCATGACCCGTACCCACACCCGCGTGGCCCTGGCGGCAGCCGCCGTCCTGGCCGCCACGAACCTCTACGGCGTCACGTCCGCCCACGCCGACGAGAGCCCCAGCGTGCCCCCGGGCACCGAGGCCTCGGCGTCCGCGCCGGTGGAGGTGGACCCCAACGACCCCGACCTGAAGCTCCCCGAGGGCGCGACGCTCGCCGAGCCCAAGGTCCTGGACATCAAGCAGGTGGTGGAGGACGAGGCCGGCGAGGAGCGCCGCGAGGACACCAACGCCGACGTCAAGTTCGCCCTCCAGGCCGAGGTCCTGTTCGGCAAGGACAGCTCGAAGCTGAGCGCCGACGCGAAGGCCCGTATCGCCGGGATCGCCGAGGAGATCAAGAAGCAGAACGCCACCCGCATCCGCGTGTTCGGCTTCACCGACAACCTGGGCTCCTCGGCCCACGGTGACGTCCTCTCCCGTCAGCGCGCCAACGCCGTACAGGATCTCCTGGACGACCAGCTCAGCGACTCCGGCGTCACCTACGAGGTCCGTGGCTACGGCGAGGACTACCCGATCGCCGACAACTCCACGGAATCCGGCCGCAAGAAGAACCGCCGCGTGGAGGTGTCGTTCCCCCGCACGGAGAGCTGAGGACCGGCGGACACGAGGGTGACTCGGGGGTGTGGCGGTGCCGCCGGACACGACGGACCGGCTCCGCGGACCGCGACGGCCGCCGGGCTCAGGCGCCCCTGATCTCGACCCGCCCTCCGGCCCGCACCCCCCACCCCGCCATGACCCCCGCCTCGGCCTCCACCACGTACCGGGCCCGCACCCGGGGCAGGCCGAGCCGTCCGGGCTTCATGGTCCGTACGGCGATCACCCGCATCCCGCGATCGAGATAGGCCACGTCGATCGCCATGCGCATCCCGAAGGTGTGCACCCCACTGGCGGGTGACAGCAGCAGAGCACCCTCGACGGAGTCCCGCCCCAACAGCCCCTTGCTGCGGGCCCGATAGGACGCGGCGATCTCCAACGGCACGTCCACGTCCACGGCTTCCCCGTGGACCACCAGCGTGCCCCACCCGTCACGCCACCGCTGCCCCATCCACGGGCCGCCCTTCTGTCTTTCGGGAACGACGTCTCACCCGAACCGCACGTGGTTCTGCCCCGGCAGGTGGGTGAGCTACCCCTCCAGCATCACCCGGACACCCAGGAATCCGCCTCCACGTCCGGGCTGATCCGGACGGCGCGGGCGAATTCGTCGACATCGTCGAGCGCCTTGAGGATCCGGCCCGCGTCGGGATCGGCCAGGACGACCAGCACATCCGCGGCCTCCGTGCCCTGCTCGTACCGCCAGGCGTAACGAAGGCCGACGTGCACCTCGTTGCTCTCCTCGTCCTGGTAATAGCGCAGCACGCGCAGGCCCGCCCCCAGATGAGGGGAGGGGAAGTCCTCGACGACGGGAGGCTCGACGGTGTAGTCCGCATCGGCGTGGGTCAGCGCGCGCAGCGCCGTGTCCCGGCCTTCGCCCTTCTCGCCCTCCTCGCCCTCCTCGATCTCCACCAGGTCGACGTATGCGGGGAGCGGGATCTCACGAGGGTGCGGGAGGTGGAGGAAGACCTCGAAGTCCGGATAGGCGGCGGGGGCGCGGACGGCGTACATCACAAGGATGTCGGTCAGAAGCTCGACCTCGCCCGGTTCCGGGACCTCCGCGGCGCACTCCGCCCAGAGGCATTCGGCGAAGTGGCGCGCCCACGCCTCGGGAGACTGCGCCTCCTCGACGTCCTCAAGCCCCGGTTCCGGCCACATGAGCGGAATGCGGATCCAGGGGGACAGATCCATGGCGTGCTTGACGTTGAGCCAGCTCACTCGTCACTCCATGCGAACGTTCCGACGATCGCGTCGAACAACTCGACCAGCACGCCGGTGAATTCACTGTCGACGTCGCCGTCACCCGGTGTGGAGAAGGTGACGCTGATCCAGCGGCCGGGGTCGTCCGGAACGGGGAGAACGTAATCGACCCGCCGCGTCGGAAGGGCGATCCGGCGTACGGCCTCGGGGGCGGAGCCCGGTTCCTCCTGGTCGGGAACGGAGCGGTAGGAACGGCGGAGTGCGGGTTTCCCCGCGACGTCCACCGTTGTCGCGGTCCCGCCGGGCACGTTCTCATCGGCCAGCCGGGTGAGCACCGCCTCCGGGGGAGTCGGGTGGTTCTGGCCGATCGGCATCTCGGCGACGATGAACGAGGCCATGAGGAAGATTCCCCCGCGCGGCAGCACCGGCAGGTAGAGGTCGAGGCCACCGTTCCTTCGGGCCGCACGGGCCTGCTTCTCCAACTGGCGGCGCATGTCCAGCCGGAAGCGCATCGCGTCGTCCCGGGCGATGCCCTCCGGGACCTCCGCCATGTGTGAGAAGAGCACCTTCTCCAGCGCGTCCTTCGTGCCCTCACGCAGAGGGATGCGGACCCAGCCGGGCGGCAGGACGAGTGCGTATCGACGAGGCGGCGCCTGCCGCACGGCATCCGCCGCGCTCATACGCGGGCCTGCTTCTTGAGCCGACGGCCGAGCACCAGGATGATCAGGGTGGAGAGCACTGAGATCCAGGCCAGCCAACTGTAACCGAGTGCCGCGAACAGGTTCGGGATCAGAAAGAGCAAGGAAACCATCTTGCTCGTCTGGGAGAAGTTGCCACCGTTCTGAGGGTCGCCGGCCAGATCCCGCTTCTTGATGAACAGGAGCAGTATCAGGACAGGCGCAATCATCATCGGCCACGCCGCGTATCCGTAGGTGAGCCAGTCCAACCCTCCGTATTCACTTCCAAGATCCTGGAAGGCGAAGCAGAGGATCGGTGTCAAAGTGAAGACGGCAAGATACTTGGTGGCTCGAGACTCTTCCTGGCTTCTGGCCGGAATCTTGGCCATGTTCTCCCACTCCAGAGAAATACGCTGCGGATCCGATTCTCACCAACGGCTTCCGACTTCACGTGTCAGGACGTCCTTGGCGTCGCAGTACTGGCCGGCGTGCGGGATATTTTCCCCGGCCTTGTCTCCAAGATCCACTCCTGTGGCCGCCAGGTAGTTGTATCGGAAGTTCCTGACGGATCTTTCCGTCGCGTCGGCTGCTGCCCGTACACCGGGATTCCCGCTGAACTCGGCCCGCATGGCCTTGGCGAACTTGCTCGCGCTCACGACCTCCCCGTCACCGCCGAGCAGCCGCTCCAGCCGGGTGGCCGTGGGGTGCGTCTCGCGTGCCCCGATCTGCCGCAGGGAACGCAGGGCGCGTGCCGCTCGGGCGCCGCGGGCCGAGCCGGTGCCGTAGCGCATGACGTTCTTGTCGAGCAGCTTGCGCAGATTCGCGTACCGCTGGAACCGCCCCGCCCGGCTGGCGGCCTTGAGGGAAGCCATCGCGGTCTTGACGCCCTTCATCGCGACACTGCCGAATCCCAGCGTCGCGAGCGCGAAGACGTCCATGGCCACGTCCGTCCAGTTGCCGTCACCGGAGAGGGCCAACAGCGTGTGTCCGACGCCGACGAGCGTGGTCAGGCCGAGAGCGGACAACGCGATGGCGGTCGCGATCCAACCGACCGGTGTGAAGAGGAGGGCGATGATCCCGATGGCGGTCGCGGCCCAGCTCAGGGCTTCGACGACGGTGCGGATCGTCTCCGCGTTGTCGTGCACCCAGTCCTTGAAGTCCTCCCATCGGCTGTCCTTGACGATGTCGGAGATGTCGCGGTCGATGTTCTCGGCGTAGTACCGGGCGCGTGAGTCGCGTTCGGAGACGACCTGAGCGAGGTTCCTGCGGTAGGAAGCCAGGTGGCCGGTGGGATCGGACTGCTCCGCCGGCTTGTCGTGGCCGTCCTTCTTCTTCGTCTCGGCGGCGTGCTCCTCGTCGGCCTGCCGGGCCGCACGGAGGACGCCGTCGGCCCGCGCCTGGAAGTCCTCCAGTTCGTCGGCCCAGTTGCCGAGGTCGCCGACCACGCGTTCGTAGCGTGCCGCCGTCTCACGGAAGTGTTTTTCGAGGTCGCCGGACTTCTCGCGGATCTTGTCCGCGTACTTGCCCCGCAGCGCGTCGCCGGCGGCGGCTTTGCGCAGGATGGCCGCCTGGTCGCGGAGGGTCGAGGCGAGGTTCGTCATCCTGGTGACTTCACCGCGGATGTCCTCCGGGTCGCCGGGGACGGGGTCCTTGTCCGCCAGCGGCTGCCAGTCGACCGGCCGGCGCCTGCCCTTGCCTGTCCCCACCCGTCAATTCCCCTTGCCTTCGCCGCTCTTCTTCCCGTTCGCGTTCCTGAGGTCGAGATCCAGCTTCTCGAAACTCTTGAGCGCGGTCTCCACGCGCTTGCCCAAGTCCTCGACGTTCGAGAGGAGTTCACGCCGGTAGTTGTCCCAGTTGCCGACGAAGGCGTCCATCGCGCCGGCGAGGGAGTGGTGGCCCCAGATGTCATCGATTTCGGCGCGGTGTTCTTCGATGTCCCTGAGGGCCTTTCGGATGTCCCGCAGGTTCGTCTTCGAGGACCCCAGGAGTGCGTAGTCGACCAACAGACGGTCGTGGTCCCCTATGGGTCTGTCTCCGTTCGCGCTTGCGTGGTCGCCTCAGCCTGCGTGGCCGGTGCTTCACTCCTCTTCCTTTGCTCGTTCATAAGTGGAACGAGCGCTTCGCCGCGGGGCCTCTGCCGGATGTGCCGCGTTATGCAACCGTTACAGGTCAACCCGCCCTCCGAAGGGGCGATTTAGGCGTATAAGCACCGCTGGTTGACGCCCTTAACCCTGGTGTCGCCCCACCCGTCTGGATAGCGTTGGTTCGCTCAAGAGAAGCCTCGCCTCACCGGGAGCCGACCGTGAACCGCCGCCCCTCATACCTCGCAGCGATCGCTCTGACTGCCGCCGCAGCCCTGTCGCTGTCCGCGTGCGGGAGCGACGACAGCCCCAAGGACAACGACAAGATCGCCGGCGCGGACACCGGCGGTGAGTCGTCGTCCCCGAGCGCGACAGTGTCGGAAGCCGCCGGGCGTCCGAAGATCGAGCTGCCCTCGGACCTCTCCTACACGTTCGACTGGCCGAAGACGGGCAACGAGGACAAGGACGCGGTCCTGTCGGACAGTGAGCAGTCCATCAAGGCTGTTGACCTGGCGATCGTCAACCAGGACGCACTCGACAAGGCGTACCCCTACTACTACGAGGGGGAGGCTGCCGTCGGTGTGCAGAAGTTCGTTCAGGAATACGTGGACGCCAAAGTCGCCATCACTGGGGCGTATCGCTTCTACAACCCTGTAGTGGCCGTCGACAAGGACGGAACCGCCTCCCTCAGCTACTGCGAGGACCAGGGGAAGGCGTACGTGAAGGACCTCAAGACCAACAAGGCCAAGAAGACCAAGGTCACTTCCGACAGCTACGTGATCTACCACACGTCCCTCAAGAAGAACGACGGTGGCGTCTGGGCGATCCAGAAGGTCGTTTCGCAGAGGGGGAGCGCCAAGTGCCAGCCTTGATAGGCGCAATGAAGAGGATTTCCGGTGCGGTCGCCGTGGGAGTGTGCTTGTCGCTGTGCGCACTGTCGGGCACAGCGCTCGCCGATGACTCCCCGACCGGGGGAACCCTGGAGTCGAGCAGCCCGGAACAAGAAGCCAAGACCGACGGCCGCGACCTCTCCGTAACGGTCGGCGGTGTCACCTTCGACCGTTCCAAGAACGGCAGCGGCAACTCCACCGGTGCTCTCACCTCGACCACGTCCTGGACGCCGCCCGCCTGCTGGTACGCGCCGAAGTACACCCCCCAGCAGCTTCAGGACTACCTGGAGCCGATCTGGGAGGCGCCGTCGACCGGCGACCAGTGGGATCTGGAGCAGCGCGAGAAGTACAACGCCAACGACGAGGAAAAGGGCTTCAACAAGGACAAGACCGGTGAGGGCTACTGGTGGGACTTCTACGTCGACGACAGCTACCCCCCGGGCTGGGACGCCTGTGACAAGGGCCCCTTCTGGGTGGACACGGGCGACGCCCCGCCGGCGGACATCGAGAACGCCGTCACCCCGGAGATCCTCGCCGAACTCGCCTACAACGAGATCCGCGTGCCCGGCACGGAAGTGACCCTGGCCCCCGCGAACACGACCAAGGTCAACCTCCCGACCTGGGCCTGGCTGGACGGCACCGAGTTCAAGCCGGTCTCCGTGACCGCCTCCGTGGATGTCCTCAACCTCACGGCCACCGCGACCGCGGAACCCGTCTCGCTCAGGATCGAGCCCGGCACGAAGGACGCCGTGAGCTACCCGGCGTCCGGCGTGTGCCAGATCGTCGACGGCAGGATCGGTGAGCCGTACGCCAAGGGCAAGGCCGGCCGGACGCCGCCGTGCGGGGTGAAGTACCTGCGCTCGTCCGGCGACGGCACCTACCCGCTCCAGGCGACCGTCACCTGGAAGATCACCTGGACCGGCACCGGCGGAGCGGGCGGCGACCTGCCCGACGGCAGCTTCGGCGCGACGCAGGACGTCGTCGTACAGGAGATCCAGTCCGTCAACCGGTGACGACCGGCACGTCCCGCTCTCGGGCGATCACTCCCCTCGGGAGAGTGATCGCCCGACGGTTCTGGCCGGTCGGACGGATAGAGTCCCTCACTCGCGCGCAGGGCGAGCAGCGGGGAGCGGGCGCATGGCAGAGCGGTTGGCCGTCGACGGTGACGAACTCTCCGACTTCATGGGGAAGCTGAGAAAGTCGGTGACCTCGCTCGCCGGTGTCCGCAAGGCACTCGCCGACGCGAGCGTCCAAGGGCTCGGCACGGACGATCTCGACATCGCGTGCGAGTTCTTCCAGGAGGAGTGGAAGTACGGCGCCGAGGAGATCGGCAAGCAGACCGAGGACCTGGCCGAGATCATCGGCAAGGGCCGGGACAGCTACCGCGAGGTGGACGACGCGCTCGAAGCGGCCCTGGCCAAGGCCGCCGGGGGCGGGAAATGACCGTCACGCCGGGCGTGGAACGCCCCGCCCCGACCGATTCCCGGCTGCGCGGGCACGCCTCGGACCTCACGAAACCGCAGGGGCTCCAGTCGGCACCGCGTATCGCGAACCCCGACTTTCCGCATCTGGGGTTCAACCCCGTGCCCGGCGACCCGCAGACCGTTCGGGAACTCCACAAGAAGCTCGGCACCTGCGCCAGGACACTTGAGGACGCCCGGGACGTCGTCACCAAGCTGCTCGACGGGAGTTGCTGGAAGGGTGACGCGGCGGTCGCCTTCCGGGAGCAACTCGACGGCGGGCCCTTGCCGTTGAACCTGAAGAACTCCGCGCATTCGATCCGCAAGGCGGCCCGGCAGCTCGTCCGGTGGGAGGAGGAGCTGGACGACTTCCAGCGGCGGGCCAGGAAGCTCGAAGGGGACGCGAAGAGTGCCCGTGAGGCGGTGGACCGTGCGAGGGGGCGCGCGGCCGAGGCGGGAGACGATCCCGGTCGTGAGACGGCGAAGAAGACGCCTGCGAGCGCCGAGCGGGCGGTGGACGAGGCCGAGGCCGAACTGGAGAAGGTCATCGCCAGGGCGCACAAGCTCGCCGAGGAGCACGAGGAGCAGGCCGGGCGCCGGGCGGACAGGATCCGGGACGCCACGAAGAAGCTCACGCCGCACGAGCCGGGCTGGTTCGACGAGGCGCTCGACTGGCTCGGCGACAACCTCCCCGACATCCTGAGCTTCGTCGCGGGAACCATCGCCCTGGCGGCGCTCCTGCTCTCGGGCCCACTCGGCTGGGGCCTGGCCACGGTGGCGGCACTCATGCTCACGTCTTCGGCGATCAGCATGGCCGCGTTCACGCTGAGGATCTCGGACGCCGAGACCTGGGCGTCACTCGAAGACGGTTTCACCAAGGGCGAGTTGGACGCGGACTTCTGGAGCAATCTGGTGTCCGTGGGCGCTGATCTCGCGGGAGCGCTGCCCGGTGCCGGAGCGATCGGCAAGGGCGCCTACACAGGACTCCGGGCGGCCATGCGAAGCACCGAGGCGTCGGGCCTCGGGCAACGAGCGGCCGTCTACGGGGCCAAGACGATGGACGAGGCGAAGGCCATCGCCCAACTGGACAACCCGCTCATCGCACGTGCCGTCCGAGGACTGAGCGATCCGGAGAGGGCCGCCAGGGCGGTGACCGTGACATCCGGTGTCGCGGGAGTGGGGACCGGAGGCTTCGGCCTTCACAACAAGCTGGTGGACGCCGAGGACGACGGAATCAAGGACGGAACCGTCGCGGGAATCGACGGATCACGACTCGTCCTGGACAACGGCGGGGTCTTCAAGCTCCTCGGCCATGTCTTCTGACCCACCGCGAGAGGAAAGGGAACATCGGTGAACCCTGCCGACCACGCCATGGGGTGGGACCATCCCCCCACGCGTCGCGCCTGGGCGCGGCACATGGCCATAAACACCGTCGGCCTCATCGCCTGGTCCGCCGCCTGGATCGGGCAGCTCTACGGCCTGGTGGCGTTCCTGTCTCCGGGGTTCGCCCTGCTCTTCGCGCCGACGCTCTGCTACGCGCTGTACCGTTCGGTCGTCCAGTTGGGCTACTTCCCGACAGCGTTCAGAATGCGCCGAGTTCTCCAGTTCTACCCTTGGCAGTTGCTCACCGCTGTGCCCCGTGGAGTCGACGAGCACCCGGCCGCCGAGGACGACGGAATCTGGATCGAACTGCCGGACCCGGCCGGATCCGCACACCGGTGTATTCCGCTCACCTTCGTCAGTCATCACCGCTCACTCTGGTGGTTGAGGCATATCGGAGGTCCGCGTACCAAGGCCGGGCTCAAAGCGCAGTTGGAGCCGTTGTGGTTCTCTGGCGACCCGCGCTTCCTCGGAGTCGTCGCGGTGTCCGCGAAGAACTCGGCGGCCCCCCGGCGACTGCATTTCCTCTATCAGCCCTCTGCGTTCGGCAAGAAGGCCGGACACAGAGGGTGGGAGGCAGCCGGCCCGGCCGACTCCGAACGCGCGCACCGAGCCGGCGCCCGAATTCCCGCGATCGATCCTGCCTGAGGCTCCCTATCCGCCCGAGAACTCCCCCCACCTGACAGGGACCATGAGCACCCCCACCGTCCTCGTCCACGAATCCTTCAATGACCCCCACGCGGAGCTGTGGTTCGCCGAACCCGCCGGATTCACCGCGGTACCGATGGAGACGCTGCTCTCCGAGCCGGGCTCCCCGGGCGCCGAGAATCTGCGCACCGCAGCCGCACCCCTCCTGGCGACCGCCCACGATGCCTCGGACCGTCGGCAGTTCATCGAGAGAATCGCCTCGGCCCAGAAGCTCCTCGGGGCACTTCGAGACGTCGGTACGGTTCACTGCTCCATCGGGCTTCACCGGGATGACGGCGAGGGCCCGGACGACTCCGACGCTCTGCCTCTCTTCTCCCTGTTCACCATCTCCTGGCTGGAGACGTCCGTCGCACCGCGCGGGATCACGGCGGCACGGGCGGTGACCTCCACCCCAGGTCACAGCCGGATCGAGTTCGTCGAGCTGCCCTGCGGCCCGGGAACGTTCAGCGAGTCCACGGTCGCACCGGCGCCAGAGAGCGAATTGCCGCAACAGCCGCTGCTGCAACTCCACGCCCACCTCCCCCACCCCGACAACAAACGCCTCGCCGTCCTCACCCTCAGCACGGGTGCTGTCGTCCGGCGGGCCGAGTACCGGGTCGTGCTGCGGCGGATCGCGGAGACCGTCCGGTTCGAGAACCCCCTGGAATGTGGGGCGGGGAGTGGTCGTCGGGGGGCCGGGCGGGTAGGGACACGCTCATGACCGGACTAGGCGCGGTGTTCAGGCCCCAGCTCGCCCCCGAGCGGCTTCGGGAGGTCGTCGAGGTCGCCGACGGGGCGGGGCTGGAGGAACTGTGGTTGTGGGAGGACTGTTTCAGGGAGGGCGGCATCTCCACGGCGGCGGCGGCCCTCGCGTGGAGTGAGCGGGTCAAGGTCGGAGTGGGGCTGCTGCCCGTCCCGCTGCGGAACGTCGCCGTCACCGCCATGGAAGTCGCCGCGCTGCACCGCATGTTCCCCGGACGTCCCGTCGTCGGCGTGGGACACGGCGTGCAGGACTGGATGGCTCAGGTGGGCGCGCGGCCCGAGTCCCCGCTGACCCTCCTGCGGGAGCATCTCGTCGCGCTGCGCGCCCTGCTGGCCGGGGAACGGGTCACGACCCACGGCCGGTACGTCCGGCTCGACGACGTCGCCCTCGACTGGCCCCCCACGGGCCCCGTGCCACCCGTGCTCGCGGGCGCCACCGGCCCCCGCACCCTGCGGCTCTCCGGCGAGGCCGCCGACGGGACCGTCCTCACCGCCTCCACCACCGCCGACGGCGTCCGCACCGCACGCCGGCTCATCGACGAGGGGCGGGAGTCCGCCGGCCGCGGCGCCGAGGCGCATCACGTCGTCGTCTATCTCCTCACCGCCACCGGCACCGACGGGCCCGCCCGGCTCCGGGCCGAACTCGAGGCCGAGGGGCTCGGCGCCGTGCCCGACCTCGGGGTCGCCGGAGACGCCGGCGCCGTCGCGAAGGCGGTCCAGCGGCTCGCGGAGGCCGGCGCGGACACGGTGATCCTCCAGCCCACGGGCGACGAACCCGACCCGGAGGGGTTCGTACGGTTCACCGCCGAGCGGGTGCGCCCCCTGGTCGCCGGCTGACCGACCCCCCCTGCCTACATCCCCTACATCCCCTACATCCCCTGCATCCCCTACACGCCCGAACGCCCCGGCCGATAGGCCCCCGTGGCCCCGTCCAGCAGCTCCCGCACCACGTCCATGTGCCCCGCGTGGCGAGCCGTCTCCTCGATCATGTGGACCAGGACCCAGCGCAGGGTGACGGTGTGGTCCCGCCACGGGGGCCGGCCGACGGCGTCGAGGGGGAGTTCGGTGATCGCGCGGTCGGCGGCGGCGCGGGCCCGGGCGTGGAAGGCGACGATCCGCTCGGTCGTCTCGTCCTCGCCCGCGCTCATGTCCTCCCCCTCGTACGGGTCGAACCACAGCGGCTCCACCTCACGGCCGAAGCTCTCCACGAACCAGCCGTACTCCACCGACCCCAGATGCTTCACCAGGCCGAGCAGGCTGGTGCCCGACGGGGTCATCGGGCGCCGCAGCCGCTCGTCGTCGAGCCCCTCCAGCTTCCACAGCACCGCCTCCCGCATCAGGTTCAGACTCGCGTGCAGGGTCTCCTTCTCCCCGCCCGCGTACGGCAGCCCCGTCGCTCCGCCGTCACCCGCACCCGTACCCCTACTCGCACCCGCACCCGTACTTCCATCCGCACCCGCACCCGCATCCGTACTCGTCATGCCGCCCATGAATAGCAGCGCCCCACATCACCGCGCCATAAATCCCGGCGCCCACCGACACCCCTCTGCGACGATCTCCCCATGAACCCCGGTCACGCGCACCGCCCCTTCGAGGAACTCGTCGCCGAGGGAGCCGCCGTCCCCACCGACGGCTGGGACTTCTCCTGGTTCGAGGGCCGGGCCACCGAGGCGCGTCCCTCCTGGGGGTTCGCCACCGCCCTCGCCGACCGGCTCGCCGGGGCGACCGCCGCCCTGGACCTCCAGACCGGGGGAGGGGAGGTCGTCGACTTCGCCCTGCGCCAGGTCGCGCCGAAGGCACCGGTGCTGGCCGTCGCCACCGAGGGCTGGCCGCCCAACATCGCCAAGGCCACCGCACTGCTGCGCTCGCGGGGCGTCGCCGTCGTCGCCTCGCCCGAGGACGCTCCGCTGCCCTTCGCGGACGGCGCCTTCGACCTCGTCTCCAGCCGCCACCCCGTCAGCCCGAACTGGCCCGAGATCGCCCGCGTCCTGCGCCCCGGCGGCACCTACTTCGCCCAACACGTGGGCCCGGCCAGTGTCTTCGAGCTCGTCGAGCACTTCCTCGGCCCCCTCCCCGACGCGGTGCTCTCCGCCCGCCACCCCGACCGCGAACGCGCCGCCGCCGAGGCCGCCGGGCTCGACATCGTCGATCTGCGCGCGGAACGCCTGCGGATCGAGTTCCACGACATCGCCGCCGTCGTCCACTTCCTGCGCAAAGTCGTCTGGATGGTCCCGGACTTCACCGTCGAGAAGTACGACGACCGGCTCCGCGCCCTTCACCGGCACATCGAGGCCGAGGGCGCCTTCGTCGCGCACAGCACCCGCCACCTCGTCGACGCCCGCAGACGATGACCGGCCGCGCCCGGCGCCCTCACGCATGCGGCCCGGTCGTCACCTTCCCCACCACCAGCTCCACCTCCGGCGCCTCCAGCACCGCACCCACCCGCTCCGCCCGCTCCGCCAACTCCCTTGCCTGCCGCGCCGTCAGCCGCCCGAGCGGCTCCACCGTCACCGTCGTACGACGTCCACGGCGCCGCTGGTGCCAGACCCCGGCCACCGTCCCGTCGACGAGCAGCACCGGGTGGTTCCCCGCCTGCCCGCCCGCCAGCGCCCTCCGGTACGCCTCCCCGGGGAACAGCCGTTCGCGGGGCCGCGCGGCGATGCCGTAGGCGTCGAAGTACGGCAGCAGGCGCACGCCTCTCGTGGGTTCCGCCGGAAACCCGGTGTCCCCCGCCACCACCCACGCCCCTGCCTCCTCGAACCGGACCTCTTCGAACCGGACCTCTTCGATCTGCCCGTCCTCCGCCATCGACCGGAACACCCCCGTCGTCCAACCCCCGGGCGCGGCGAGCCACTTCGCGCACCACGCCGGTGTCGAGGGGCCGTACGCGCGCAGATACCGCCGTACCAGTTCCCGTACCGCCTTCTCGGCCGGCAGCGGGGTGAAGCGGGGCGGGCGGGTGTACGTCACCTTCCGGCCGCGGTTCGGGCCGAAGCACAGGGCGCCGGACCAGCCGGCCCGGTGCATGACCTGGCGCCAGCGCGGCCACAGGGTCTGGAAGGCCGGCATCACCAGGTCACCGGCCCAGGGTCCGGTACGGGCCACGACCTCGTCGTTCAGCTCGTCGACGGTCAGGCACACGCCGTCCAGCGCCTCCCCGATCGCCGCCACGATCCGCTCGGCCTGCTCGGGGGTCGTCCGCACGCCGGGCGCGAAGCCGCTTCCGCCGGCCGGGATCGCGGGCAGCGCCCCGCACCACAGGGGCAGTTCACGGGCGGGGAGGAGATGGACGGTGCCGCGCGGGCCGTGCGTCTTCACGAGCCCCGCCGCCGAACCCTCTCGCAACGCCGCCGAACCTCCCCCCAACGCCACCGAACCTCCCCGCGCCGCCGCCGAACCTCCCCGCAACGCCTCCGAACCTCCCTCCGACGGACCCGGACTCCACAGAGCCGCGCGGACGTCCGCCCGGGTGAGCCCCTCGCTCCGCAGTCCCACCGAGAGTTCCGCCGCGGACAGCACCTGGGCGTGCGCCCCGAGCATCGCGGCGGCCACGTCCGCCGGTGCCACGGAGCCGTTCGCGGACGTGGCCAGGAACTGTCGTTCGAGGCGGCGTGCGGCGGCCTGTTCCCACGTGATCCTCACTGTCATGGCTCGACGCTAGGAGCCGACTAGGTCGGATGCGGTCCTCGATGCCCGCCCGCAGCCGCTCACACAGTCGTTCACGCAGCCCTGCACGCAGCCCTTCACGCAGCCCTTCACCGCTCTCCGCGGCCGATCGCGGTCCGAGATCGCAAATCTGGGCAATCAGTGCACGAATGGTCCATTTCCCCTTGATATCCACGGCGTTCGCCGAGTTTCCGCATCGTTATCACCGATGGCTCGCTTCCCGCCCTCGGCTCACGTAGGTTCAGGCCAAGGTAATTCGCGTGAGCAAAGCCGCGCGTAGGGCACCGCGCGGTGGAGGGGGCCGCGCGGCGCCCTGTCCGCACGCCGCCCGAGGTCCGTCAAGCGGGCGCCCGCGACCCCGTCAAAGGGACGCCCGCGACACGGTTCACCCGAGTGGGGGATGGGGTGTCGCGGCGGAAATTCCCCTGTGATTCGGCCATGAACCGGCCATGAACCAGGCGTTTCGCGCTCATCGGGCCGTCGCCGCGTGAATGCGGAGAGTAGTTGTCTCCCGCCGATGCGCGCAGCATCACTTACGAAGGGTTATGGTGGAAACCCCCCCTCGGGCCGGTCCGTCTCCCCCCCACGGACCGGCCCGTTTTTTGTGTCCGGGCACAGCGGTCGCCCAGCCCACCCCCAGCCCCGAAGGCAACCCTGGCCGCAACCCCCGGTACCCTGCCTGACGCGGGGATCCGCAACGCACGGAGGGGCTCTCATCACGTGAACCTGCGCGACAAGCTGCGCGGCCTGCTCGTCAGGCTCTACGCGCGCCGGGTGGAAGGTCACCTGGACCACGCTCAGGTGCCCAAGCACATCGGCGTCATCATGGACGGCAACCGCCGCTGGGCGAAGGCCGCGAAGGCCACGACCGTGCACGGTCACCGGGCGGGTGCCGAGAAGATCGAGGAGTTCCTCGGCTGGTGCACCGAGACGGATGTCGAGGTCGTCACCCTCTGGCTGCTGTCGACCGACAACTTCGACCGGCCCCAGGACGAACTCGGCCCGCTGCTCGGCATCATCGAGGACGTCGTCCGCACCCTCGCCTCCGACGGCCGCTGGCGCGTCCACCACGTCGGCACCCTCGACCTGCTGCCGCAGCAGATGCAGACCACGCTCAAGGAGGCGGAGGAGTCCACCTCCCACGTCGACGGGATACTGGTCAACGTCGCCATCGGCTACGGCGGGCGCCAGGAGATCGTCGACGCCATGCGCTCGATGATGCTCGACGCCGCCGACAGCGGCACCTCGCTGGAGGAGCTCGCCGAGTCCGTCACCGTCGACGCGATCGGCCGCCACCTCTACACCGGCGCCCAGCCCGACCCCGACCTCGTGATCCGCACCAGCGGCGAGCAGCGGCTGTCCGGATTCATGCTGTGGCAGACGGCCCACTCCGAGTACTACTTCTGCGACGTCTTCTGGCCGGCCTTCCGCAAGGTCGACTTCCTGCGCGCCCTGCGCGACTACGCGGCGCGTCATCGCCGTTACGGCGGCTGACCTCCGGCGGACGGTCACACGCGGCAGGGACGCGAGTAACGAGGAGTTCACCAGCGCGCCGACATATGCGTCGGCATGGTGACGCATGTTCGAGGGCATAAGCCAAGCAGGTCGACACCCGAACCACGGGTGTCGGATCTCAGCGGGCGGCACGGGGCCGTCCGCCCGGGAGGCCCTTTGCACCAGCCCGAACGTGCGGTGACCGCGCGGACGAACAGGCGGAGGGCCGGTTTCCGGCCCGTGCAAACGGGCCGTCGACCGGTCCAGCTCCACTCCGTCGCTCCCCGACCTCATCCGAGGGGGTACGTCCTTCCGTGGTGACCAGCACAAAGCGTCGTCTTCCTGACCGGCGCACCTATGTTCTCGACACCAGCGTCCTGCTGGCCGACCCCAACGCCCTGAGCCGCTTCGACGAGCACGAGGTCGTGCTGCCGATCGTCGTGGTGACGGAGTTGGAGGCCAAGAGGCACCATCCCGAACTCGGCTACTTCGCCCGGCAGGCGTTGCGCCTGCTCGACGGGTTCCGGGTCAAGCATGGCCGTCTCGACGCCCCGATCCCGATCGGGGAACTGGGTGGCACCGTCCGTGTCGAGCTCAATCACTCGGACCCCAGCGTTCTGCCGAGCGGCTACCGCCTGGGGGACAACGACTCCCGCATCCTCGCGGTCGCCCGCAATCTGCAGGCCGAGGGGTTCGACGTCACCGTCGTGTCGAAGGACCTACCGCTCAGGATCAAGGCGTCCTCCGTCGGGCTCCTCGCCGAGGAGTACCGCGCCGAACTCGCCATCACGGACTCCTCCGGCTGGACCGGGATGTCCGAACTGACGCTGCCCGCCGAACAGGTGGACATCCTCTTCGAGGAAGGGCACGTGTACGCCCCCGAGGCGTCCGAGCTGCCCGTGCACACCGGTCTGACCATCCACTCCGAGCGCGGCAAGGCGCTCGGCCGGGTCACGGCCGAGGGCAACGTCCGTCTGGTGCGCGGCGACCGGGAGGCGTTCGGCATCAAGGGCCGCAGCGCCGAGCAGCGGATCGCGCTCGATCTGCTCCTCGACCCGGACGTCGGGATCGTGTCCATGGGCGGCCGGGCCGGCACCGGCAAGTCGGCGCTCGCGCTCTGCGCGGGCCTCGAAGCCGTCCTGGAGCGGCGCCAGCACCAGAAGGTGATGGTCTTCCGTCCGCTGTACGCGGTCGGCGGGCAGGAACTCGGCTATCTGCCGGGCTCCGAGGCCGAGAAGATGAGCCCCTGGGCGCAGGCGGTCTTCGACACGCTCTCCGCGGTCACCAGCCGTGAGGTCATCGAGGAGGTCACCGCGCGCGGGATGCTCGAAGTCCTCCCGCTCACCCACATCCGAGGCCGCTCGCTGCACGACGCGTTCGTGATCGTGGACGAGGCGCAGTCCCTGGAACGGAATGTGCTGCTCACCGTTCTGTCCCGGATCGGGGCCAATTCACGGGTGGTTCTCACCCATGACGTGGCACAGCGGGACAATCTGCGCGTCGGGCG
Organism: Streptomyces sp. NPDC090106; assembly: GCF_044747265.1. NCBI lineage: Bacteria > Bacillati > Actinomycetota > Actinomycetes > Kitasatosporales > Streptomycetaceae > Streptomyces > Streptomyces sp. NPDC090106. Next base: position 259,405 of record NZ_JBIVDS010000002.1, read on the forward strand.
CTACGACGGTGTCGTCGCCGTCGTGGAGAAGCTGAAGGGGCACCCGCTCTTCGCCCATATGACCCTGACCCGGTCCGAGAGGTCGCAGATCGCGGCACTTGTGACCGAAATGCTGGAAGACGGTCAAATCTGAGATAGCCGCAGGTCAGTTGGCGCCGTCCCGCGAAAGCCATTGAGCTTAGCGGGGCGGCGCCTTCGCGCGCCGAGACTTCTCAAAATCCCTTGCGTCAAACGGGATGTGAGCTTTCACACGCAACTCGGAATTGCCACTCGCCGCCGGGGTACGGCAGAGTCTCATTCCTGTCAGGCCCCGCATACGACACACCTGTACCCCTGGGGGTACCCCCACATCTTTGTAGTGGGGGAGGTACGGCACCACAGTTCAACTCCATAGTCGACGTCGTATGCCGCCCGAGTACCACACGGCGCCTCCCTCACGGGAGTTGCCCACCGGGCCCGTGCCTCCCGTGACCGTGCAGTGGGGAGGCCAGCGCCAAGGGCACGATTGCGTCCGCCAGGGTCACCGAAGCGGGCGATGCTGGAAGGAAACCGTGTGAGTCCGATTTCGGTCCGGGGATTCGCAGTGGCCTCCGCCACCGCGGTCACCGCTGTCGGAAGCGTCGTCGGCGTTGCCTCGGGCAGTGTCGCGCAGCCGAACGACGCCGAGGCGACGGCCGCCGATTCGACGCTCCTCGCGGACATACCCGCGGGCCAGCAGGCCCAGGTGCAGACCGCGTCCCTGACGCAGCAGGCCAACGTCCAGGCGATCGCGGCCGACGCGAGCGCCAAGAAGGACGCCGAGGAGTCCGCCCGCAAGGCGGCCGCCGAGACTGCCGTGCAGAAGAAGGAAGCCGCCGAGCAGGCCGCGAAGGAAGCCAAGGAGCGGGCCGAGGCCAAGGCCGCCGCTTCCCGCAGCTCCTCCAGCTTCCCCGTGCAGAGCTCCTACACCGTCGCGCAGATCAAGGCGATGGCGGCCCAGATGGTGCCCAGCGGGCAGTTCCAGTGCTTCAGCAACATCGTGGACCACGAGTCCAGCTGGAACTACCAGGCCGTCAACGCCTCGTCCGGCGCCTACGGCCTCTTCCAGGCGCTTCCTGGCTCCAAGATGTCGTCCGTCGGTTCCGACTGGCAGACCAACCCGGCCACCCAGATCAAGTGGGGCCTCAACTACATGGACAGCCGCTACGGCAGCCCCTGTGAGGCCTGGACGTTCTGGCAGGCGAACCACTGGTACTGATCCCGGTACCGGGTCGCCGAACCCGCTCAACCTTTCGAAGCCCCTCACCGTCCTTCGGTGAGGGGCTTCGATCGTGTGTGTCGGGGGACCTGTACGGTCGGTCGGGACGACTCCGGGGGGAGTGGTGGGGAAAGACGGGGGAAGAGGACGGATCATGTCGCGAGTGCCAGGTTGGCTCGGCCGGATCGGCTCCAGGCTGACGGAGGTGGGGGAGCGGTTGGACGAGCGCCGCGCCGAGGTCGAGCGGGAGAGCGACCCGCCGCCGCCGGAGCCCCCGCCGCCGCCCGCCCCCGTGCTGCCCCGCCCGGAGCCCGCGCAGATGGTCCCCTGGGGCATGCGGGTCGCCGCGGAGGCCGGCTGGCGGCTGCTCGTGCTCGCGGGCACTCTGTGGATCCTCATGCGGGTCATCAGCGCCGTCCAGCTCGTCGTGCTCGCCTTCGTCGCCGCGCTGCTCATCACCGCGCTCCTCCAGCCCGCCGTGGCCCGGCTGCGGCGCTACGGCGTCCCGCGCGGCCTCGCCACCGCCCTCACGGCCATCCTCGGCTTCGTGATCATGGGGCTGATCGGCTGGTTCGTGACCTGGCAGGTCATGGAGAACCTCGACAACGTCTCCGACCAGGTCCAGGACGGCATCGACGAGCTGCGCAACTGGCTGCTCAACAGCCCCTTCCACGTCACCGACAAGCAGATCAACGACATCGCCGAGAACCTGCGCAACGCGGTCGGCGCCAACACCGACCAGATCACCTCCGCGGGCCTGGAGGGCGTGACCGTCGTCGTCGAGGCGCTCACCGGCATCCTGCTGGCCGCCTTCTCGACGCTGTTCCTGCTCTACGACGGCAAGCGGATCTGGGAGTGGACGCTGAAGCTCGTGCCGGCCGCCGCCCGGCCGGGGGTCGCCGGAGCCGGACCGCGCGCGTGGGCCACGCTCACCGCGTACGTCCGAGGGACGGTGGTGGTCGCGCTCATCGACGCCATCTTCATCGGCCTCGGGATCTACTTCCTCGACGTGCCGATGGCCGTGCCGCTCGCCGTGTTCGTCTTCCTGTTCGCGTTCATCCCGCTCGTCGGCGCGGTCGTCTCCGGCGCGCTCGCCGTCGTCGTCGCCCTGGTCACCCAGGGCGTGTTCACGGCCGTCATGACGCTCGCCGTGGTCCTCGCCGTGCAGCAGATCGAGGGGCACATCCTCCAGCCGTTCATCCTCGGCCGGGCCGTCAGGGTCCACCCGCTGGCCGTGGTGCTGTCCGTCGCGGCGGGCGGCATGGTGGCCGGACTCGGCGGCGCCGTCGTCGCCGTGCCCCTGGTCGCCGTGACCAACACGGTGGTCGGCTATCTGCGCTCCTACGACCGGGAACGCGGCCGGGACGTGGTCGCCGACGTCCAGGACCGGGCCGAGGGGCCGGCACAGCCGCCGCCCCAGCCGCAGGGATGACCGGCGGACGCCGCTCGACATGCGCTGACCGGGGAGATCGCTACGCTCGGTCCTGATGACCGAAAGGATCCATCAGTGACCGTCAGCAGTTCCGCGGGCAACGGAGTCAGGCGGCGTCAGCCGTCCCTCGCCCAGTTGCGGGCCTTCACCGCCGTCGCCGAGCATCTGCACTTCCGGGACGCCGCCGCCGCGATCGGTATGAGCCAGCCCGCCCTCTCGGGCGCCGTCGCCGCGCTGGAGGAGACCCTCGGGGTGACGCTCCTGGAACGCACCACCCGCAAGGTGCTGCTGTCGCCCGCCGGTGAGCGGCTCGCCGTACGGGCCAGGGCGGTGCTCGACGAGGTCGCCGCGCTGCTGGAGGAGGCCGAGGCGGTCCGGGCCCCGTTCACCGGTGTGCTGCGCCTCGGCGTCATCCCGACGGCCGCGCCCTACCTCCTGCCGACCGTGCTGCGGCTCGTCCACGAGCGCTACCCCGCCCTCGACCTCCAGGTGCACGAGGAGCAGACCGCCCCCCTCGTCGACGGGCTCACCACCGGCCGTCTCGACCTGCTCCTGCTCGCCGTGCCGCTCGGCGTGCCCGGCGTCGTCGAACTGCCCCTCTTCGACGAGGACTTCGTGCTCGTCACCCCTCTCGGCCACCCGCTCGCCGGCCACCAGGACATTCCGCGCGAGGTCCTCGCCGGCCTCGACCTGCTCCTCCTCGACGAGGGGCACTGCCTGCGCGACCAGGCCCTCGACGTGTGCCGTGAGGCCGGGCGCGCGGACGCCCCCGTCACCACCACGGCCGCCGGGCTCTCCACCCTCGTCCAGCTCGTCGCCGGCGGCCTCGGCGTGACCCTGCTGCCCCGTACCGCGGTCACGGTCGAGACCGGCCGCAACGACCTCCTGCGCACCGGAACCTTCACCGCCCCGGCGCCCGCCCGCCGTATCGCCCTCGCCCTGCGCACGGGCGCCGCCCGCGCCGCCGAGTACCGGGAACTGGCGGGCGCCCTGCGGGAGGCGCTGCGGGCGCTGCCGGTGCGCGTGGTGGAACCGGCGGGGGCCTGAGGGGCCCGCGTTCCGTCCGGCCCCGGAATCCGTCGCGCATTCGGTCAAATGAGCGCCGAACAAAGCGAATTGACGTGCCCGGCAGCGCAGATTCCGTCAGTCGGGAGCAGGACGGGATACCGGCCTCGAAATATGCCCGGCGGCTGATACACATACCCCCCTCAGTGCTACGCGCCAGGCGTATGTGCGAAATGCAGCTTGATGCCAGGGGGAGTGATGTCGGGCGTCCGGGACTCCCTCGACCGTGTCGGTTACAACCTGCTGGCAGCCGCGCTGCTGGCCTGCGCCCGTGAGGAGTTCACCGGGGAACTGCGGGTGGACGGCACCCCCGGCGGGGTCCTGTACCTGCGCAACGGGTTCGTCGTGGGCGCCGACAGCCCCGGCGCGCCCGGTCCCGAGGCGCTGCTGCTGCGCTCCGGCCGGATCACCGGCGAGCAGTGGGCCACCCTGGTCAGGGAGTCCGGCGGACTGCGCTGGCCGGCGTCCGGGCTGATCGCCGGGGGGTACGCGGGCGCCGCGCAGCTGCGGGTCGTCTGCGTGATGGCGCTGCACGACGCGGCCTTCGCGATCGCCGCGGGCAAGGTCCAGGAGTGCGAACGCGCCACCGGCGCCGAGCCGCTCGCGACCGTCGCCGTCGGGGAACCGCCGGGCCGGCTGCTCCAGGACGCCACCCGCCGCCTCGCCGCCCTCGCCACCCTGCCCTACGCGGTACGGCCCGACCGGGAACGCCCGACCGCGGTCCCCGAGGCCGAGCCGCGCACCGAGCTCCAGTACGACCTGTTCACCCGCGCCGACGGCCGCAGTACCGCCCGTGACCTGGCCTTCCGTACCGGACGCGGCGTCTACACGGTCACCGTCGAGATCGCCCGCATGCTCGCCGAGGGGCTGCTCGCCTGCCCCGAGGTGCCCTTCCCCGTCCCGGTGCGGCCACCGCCCGACATCCAGGCCGTCCGGCCACGGGAACCGGCACCCCCGCCCCCGCCGCTCCCGCCCGGGCCGCCCGTCGACGCCGTCCCCGCCGAACTGCCGCGCCGCCGCCCCGGTGCGAGCGGTATCGCCGAGGCACTGGACCCGGGGCAGGACGGAGCGAGCTGGAAAGGATTCTTCCGTCTGCGGAACGGAGCGCCCCGATAACCGAGCCGATTCCTCGTCAGCCGATCGAATGCGAACAGAAATGCGAACAGAAATGCGAACAGAAATAGGGGAGTTGATTACATGGATCACCAAGCCCTGGCCCTCGAAATGCGGGGCCTCAGGGAACAGGTGACCGGCATCACCGACACCGCGGTCGCCGCCGCCGACGGACTGCTCATCGCCGCCGACACGGCCGACTCCATCGACCCGGAGGGCCTCGCCGCCCTCGCCGCGGCCGGCCTCGGCCTCGCCCGCCGCACCGTCGGCGCGACCGGGCGGGGCACCCTGCGCCGGACGGTGACCTACGGAAGTCACGGCTGCGCCGCGTTCTACGCCGTCGGGGACACCGCCCTGATGGTCGTCCTCGGCGACGAGGGCATGGACGTGGAAGGACTGCACCGGGCCACCCAGCCCGCTCTGGACCGAATCGACTCGATCCTCACCGGTACGGCCGAAAAGGCCGCGGAAGGAGTCTGAAGGGATGGCGACGAAGCGTATGACCACAGGTTTCTCCGACCAGGTGATGGCCCTGGTCAAGCACTTGCGTACGGACGCCCCGGACTGTGTCGCCTCGGGTGTGGTCGACATGTCCACCGGCATGCTGCTGTCGTACGAGACGGTCGAGAACCATCCGCCGGAGGTCCTCGACCTCCTCGCGGGCGCGACCCTCGACCTGTTCCAGGGACGCACGGTCGTGATGATCGAGGACGTCTTCAAGGAACGCCGGGGCGTCAGCACCGACGCCCACTTCTTCCAGGAGATCCTGGTCAACAGCGAGAACCTCACGCACCTGTTCGTGCGGCTGAGCGAGCAACAGGACGTCGTGGCCGTGGTGGTGTGCCGCAAGTCGGTCAACGTCGGCATGCTGTTCGCCCAGGTCCGCCGGGTGGTGCGGGAGTACAGCCTCTGAGCCGGAGCCCGGACACGGGAGGAGGGGCCCGCGATGGCGCGGGCCCCTCCTCCGTCACCGGCCGGGCCGGCGGCTACTCGGTGCGCAGCCCGTCCGGCCGCATCAGCCGCAGCAGCGGCGGCATGCTCAGCAGCGTGACCACGAGGACGACCGCGGCGCCCGCGCCCGTCATCGACAGCACGCTCGGCCAGTCCACCGCCACCGGCACCTTCGTCATCTTCATCAGGACCGCGCCCAGCGTCAGCCCCACCGCGGACGCGAGCAGCAGCCCGAGGCCGATGGGGATGGCCGTCTGCCACAGCACCGACAGGCTCAGCGTGCGCCGCCGGGTGCCGAAGGCGACCAGCGACGACAGCAGCTTCCTGCGCTCGCGCAACTGCTCCAGCTGGGAGACCAGCAGGCTCGCGCCGATCAGGGCCAGGACACAGGCGGCGCCCGCGAACAGACCGGTGCGGATCGACGTGTACGTGTCGTCGCGCTCGGTCGACACCCACTCCATGGGCTCGCGGTACGGGTCGATGCCCGCCGCCGTGTTGCGGACGTGCTCGCGCACGTCCGGCACGGAGTCGTCGAGGTTGAGGAAGAGCTGCCCAGTGACGGCCTCGCCGGTGTTCTTCGGCAGGGCACCCGGCGTCAGCACGAGCCCTCCGCGCCTGATCCCGTTCGGGTCGGGCACGGACCTGGCCTCCCTGATGTTCTGCGGCACCGTCCAGGAGACCGGCTCGTCCGCCTGCTCGAACCACAGGGTGCGGCCCGGCGCCACCACGGCCGCCGACGTGTCCTCGTACTCGGAGCCGGTGAGGCGGAAGACGTCGCCGTCGGCGCACGTGGGCAGCTGGGCGACCTCGCGCAGCGAGGCGCAGTCGGCGACGGTCGCCTCCATCACGTTCACGGCGTCCTTGCGCTTGTCGCCGAGGTACGCGGACGACAGCCCGATGACCCCCTCGACCCCGCGCACCTCGTCGAACGTGCGGCGGGCGGCGGCCACGGAGTGGCCCGTCGGCAGGTCGACCTGCATCTGCGCCACGGACAGGTCCTTGCCCGTCGGCTCGCTGTAGTCCCCGTCGACACCGGCGAACAGCATCTGCAGGGCGATCGCCCCGGCCACCGCCACCGCGATGCCGTTGACCATGCGGGCCGCGGTGCCGCTGCTCAACTGGAGCCGCCGTACCGCCAGTTGCCAGGCGACCGGGCCCGAGCCCAGCCGGGCGACGACCGCCTCGACGATCCACGGCAGCAGCGCGGTGATACCGACCAGCAGGCCCACCACACCGCCGACGACGAGGTACTCGTTGAAGTCGCCGCCCTCGTTGCCCTGCCCGATCATCGGGTAGAGCATCGCCAGTCCGGCCACCGGCAGCAGCAGCCGCCACCACAGCCGGCGCCGCGAGGGCTTCGCCGTGCGGACCACGCCGAGCGGCTCGATCACCACCCCGCGCATCGCGAACTGCGTGACCAGCACGGCGGCCAGCGGCACCACGAGGCCCACCAGCAGGGCCAGCGCCGGCGAGGGGTTGAGATAGCTGGGGAACACGCTCACGTCGAAGACCTCGACGGACCCCGCGATCTCCCGGCCCAGCAGGAAGAAGGCCGCGCCGAACACCAGACCGAGGAGCGCCCCCGCGAGCGCCTCGCCCGCGGCGACCCGCCGCGTCATCCGGGAGTCGGAGCCCACCAGCCTGAGGGCGGCGAGCCGCCGGTCACGCCGTTCGCCGCCGAACCGCACGGCCGCCGCGATGAACACGGCGACGGGCGTCAGCAGCGCCACCAGCACGACGAGGATCAGCAGCAGCAGGACCGGGTCCATGGTGTCCGGCATGGTGTCCGTGGTCCCGAAGCGGTCGATGCGGTCGATGCTGCCGCCGTTGATCTGCGGCGCGAGCCCTTCGGCGCCCCGGTAGAAGGCGAGTTCGGCCGAGCCGATCAGCCCGCTCTCCCCGATGGTCCCGACGATCCGGTCCGGCAGCCGCTCCCGCAGCAGCTTCCCGTCGGCCGACTTCAGCAGCGCGTCCAGCGCGGGGGAGACCACCATCTCGCCGGGCGCGGGGAACCTCGCCACCCCGGGCGGCAGCGGCGCCCGCGCGCCCTCCGGCTCCAGGGCCCGCCCCCGGACGGACTTGTGGTGGTAGGTCGTGCCCGCGCTCGCGACGATCAGGGTGTCGTCGCCCTTCTCGACCGAGGTGGAGGTGTACGACATGTCGGAGCGGGAGTCCTCCCGCGCGTGCCGTGCCTCCAGCGCGTTCGGCAGCGCGGTGGCCAGGAGCAGCAGCGCCACCCCGAGCCCCACGCCCACCCCCGTGAGCAGGACCCGCACCCAGCCCTCGCGCCCTCCGGCGAACGCGAACCTGGCCCCCATGGCGAAGTCCCTGAGCGACTGCCTCATACGACGCGCTCCATGTCCCGGGACCTGCCGTCCCGTACGACGATCTCGCGGTCGGAGTAGGCGGCGACCCGTGCCTCGTGCGTCACCAGCACGACGGCCGCGTTGGTCGAGCGGGCGGCGTCGGTGAGCAGCTCCATCACGCGCTCGCCGTTGAGCGAGTCGAGCGCGCCGGTCGGCTCGTCGGCGAAGAGCACCCGCGGGTCGGTCACCAGGGCGCGGGCCACGGCGACCCGCTGGCCCTGGCCGCCGGAGACCTCGCCGGGCCGCTTCTTGCGCAGCCCGTCGACCTCCAGGCGTTCCATCCACTTCAGGGCCGCCCGCTCGGCGTCCTTGCGCGGGGTGCCGTTCAGCCGCAGCGGCAGCGCCACGTTCTCCACGCAGGTCAGCTCCGGGACGAGCTGGCCGAACTGGAAGACGAACCCGAACTCCGAGCGGCGCAGCCGGCTGCGCCCGGCATCGCTCATGGTGGCCATCTCGTGCCCGTTGTAGACGATCGACCCGGAGTCGGGCGGCACGATCCCGGCGAGACAGTGCAGCAGGGTCGACTTGCCGGACCCGGAGGGGCCCATCACGGCGACGACCTCGCCCGGGTGGATGGAGAACTCGGCGCCGTCGAGGGCGACGGTGGGCCCGTACGCCTTGTGCAGGTCGTCGGCGACCAGCAGGGAACCGGCAGGAGTCACTTGGCCACCGCCTCGGCGAGCTTGTCGAGCCGCGCGGCGGTCAGTTCCAGCCAGCGCAGATCGGCTTCCAGATGGAACAGGGCGTGATCGCAGATCAGCTGGTCGGCGAGATCGCCCTTGCGCTTGCGGTCGGTGAGGATCCGCATCAGCCGCAGATGCTCGGAGCGCTGCGTGTCGAGGATGTCGGCCGCGTCGCGGTGGGTGAGCAGCGCGAGGACGACCTTGGTGTACAGCGTCGACTGGAGATACGGCTCCGGCTTCTCGGGCGTCGCGAGCCACTGCTGGACGTCGGTGACGCCGGCCTCGGTGATCGCGTACCGCTTGCGCTCGGGACCGCCGCCGGGCTCGATGCCGTCGACCTCCACGAGGCCGTTCTTCAGCAGCCGGGACATCGTCGAGTAGACCTGGCCGTAGTGCAGCGGCCGGTCGTGACCGAACTTCTCGTCGAAGGCCCGCTTCAGGTCGTAACCGTGGCGCGGGCCTGACTCCAGGAGCCCTAGAAGGGTGTGACCGATGGACATGCCGAGGACTGTACACGGGGTGTATACCCACGATGTATACGCGGAGTGTGTAGATCATGGCCCGGTGTACGACGGCCCAGGTGGGGGCCGATTGTCACGGTTCTGCTACACGGGACCGGGGATGCGATGTCCATGCCAGGGCAACCCTTCGCGCTGCTCACTGGTCGGTTCCATCGGGACGGGTGCTGATTGTCACGTCCGAAAAAGGACGGATCGGCCGCCCTTGGTCACATCTCCCGGTGTTAGCTTTCTGAGCTGACCTGGGCGGGGAACCTGTGTGACATCTGCGCACACTTGAGCGAAGCGGAGCGGAACGGACGTATGGGACGAGCGGAAGAGAGACGAGCGCGTCAGCGCGGCGGTCACCGCGCCGCGCCCAAGGACCGTTCCTCACGGCGGGCCACCGGCAACGCCTCGACGGCGACGGCGGCGGGCGAGACGTCCGGCAGGTCGGCCGGCCGGGCGTCCGCGAAGGCGTCCGACAGGAGCTTCATCCGCAGGATGTTCACCTGGAAGAAGGTCCTCGGCACGTTCCTCGGCCTCTGCCTGCTCGGCATCGGCGGCTTCCTCCTGCTCTACATCCTCGTGCCGGTCCCCGAGGGGAACGCCGAGGCGGAGCTCCAGAGCAACATCTTCGAGTACAGCGACGGCTCCGTCCTGGCCCGCGAGGGCGACGTGAACCGTGAGATCGTCGACCTGGCCAAGGTGCCCAAGGACGTCCAGCGGACCTTCGTCGCCGCCGAGAACAAGAGCTTCTACAGCGACTCCGGCGTCGACCTGAAGGGCACCGCCCGCGGCCTGTACAACACGCTCAGCGGCAAGGGCGCGCAGGGCGGCTCGACGATCACCCAGCAGTACGTCAAGAACTACTACCTGAGCCAGGAACAGACGGTCACCCGCAAGCTCAAGGAGCTGGTGATCTCCCTGAAGGTGGACCGCCAGAAGACCAAGGACGAGATCCTCGCGGGCTACATCAACACCAGCTACTACGGCCGCGACGCCTACGGCATCCAGGCCGCCGCCCAGGCGTACTACCGCGTCGACGCCGAGAAGCTCTCCGTCGAACAGGGCGCCTACCTCGCCGCCCTGCTCCAGGCCCCGAGCCAGTACGACTGGGCGGTCGCCTCGGCGACCAGCAAGAAGCTGGTCACGGCCCGCTGGAACTACGTCCTGGACAACATGGTCGAGGAGGGCTGGCTCGACGCCGGAAAGCGCGCGGACATGAAGTTCGCGACGCCGAAGGAGCCCAAGGTCGACGCCGGACTCAAGGGCCAGAAGGGCTACTTCGTCAAGCTCGCCAAGCAGCAGCTGGTCAAGCAGCTGGTGAGCCAGGACGGCATCTCCGAGGACGAGGCCGAGGCCCAGATCAGGCGCGGCGGCTACACCGTCACCCTGAACATCGACAAGAAGAAGCAGGCCCAGCTCGAGAAAGCGGTGAAGACCCAGCTCACCGACAACCTCGACCCGGACAAGCGCAAGGTCGACAAGAACATCCAGGCCGGTGCCGCCTCCGTCGACCCGAAGACGGGCAAGATCGTCGCCCTGTACGGCGGCGAGGACTACGTCAAGCACTACTTCAACAACGCCAACCGCACCGACTACCAGCCCGCGTCGACCTTCAAGCCCGTCATCCTGGCCGCCGCCCTGGAGGAGGGCGCGCAGACCCAGGACGACAAGAAGATCACCGCGAACACGGTCTACGACGGCACGAGCAAGCGCCCCGTCGAGGGCAGCGACATCGCCTTCGACCCGGAGAACGAGGACGACACCGACTACGGCGACGTCACCGTCCAGACGGCGATGAACAAGTCGATCAACTCCGTGTTCGCGCAGCTGGGCGTCGACGTCGGCATGGACAAGGTCCTGGAGACCGCCGAGAAGCTCGGCATGGACACCGGCGACCTGAAGGCGCTGCCCGCCTACACCCTCGGCACCATGGGCGCGAGCCCGCTGCAGATGGCCGGCGTCTACGCCACGCTCGACAACCACGGCAAGAAGGTCACCCCGACCATCATCGAGTCGGCCGAGAAGCAGGGCACACCGATCGAGATGCCCGACCCGATCGGCGAGCAGGTCATCAGCCGTGAGACCGCCGACGCGGTGACCTCGGTGCTGACCGGCGTGGTCGACGACGGTACGGCCAAGACGTCCGTCCGCGACAACTCCAAGCGCCAGGGCCAGGAGGTCGCCGGCAAGACCGGTACCTCCGACGACAACCTCTCGGCCTGGTTCACCGGCTACACGCCCGACCTGGTCACGTCGGTGGGGCTGTTCGGTGAGAACTACAAGACCAAGGCGCAGGCGAAGATGTACGGCGCCGGCGGCTTCGACCGGGTCAACGGCGGTGGCTTCCCGGCGCAGATCTGGGCGGCGTACATGTTCGGGGTGACGGACACGGACGCCAAGTTCGACCTGGAGACCGACCAGGGCGCGGCGGTGGAGCCGTCGTACACCCCGACCCCGACGAAGTCGGCCAGCCCGACCCCCAGCGACGAGCCGACGACCGAGGAACCGACGACCCAGGCCCCGACCCAGACGCCGTCGAAGACCCCCACCCAGACACCGACCCAGACCCCGACGACGACCGCGCCGTCGACCCCGACGACCACGGACCCGACGGAGGACATCCCCGAGGATCCGGTCGACCCGGACAGCGAGCAATGACGAAGGGCGCCCGGCGGATCTCCCGCCGGGCGCCCTTCGTCCGTGCCGCTCGTCGTCGTCAGCCCCGGTTCAGCTCGAACCAGACGACCTTGCCCGTGCTGAGCCGGGTCGCTCCCCAGCGGCGGGCCATCTTGTTGACGAGGTAGAGACCCCGGCCGCCCTCGTCGGTCGCGCGGGCCTGGCGCAGCCGCGGCAGCTGGGGCACGTCGTCGCCGACCTCGCAGCGCAGCACGTCGGTGCGCAGCAGCCGCAGGGTCACCGGACGGGTCGCGTAGCGCACCGCGTTGGTGACGACCTCGCTGACCAGCAGCTCGACGGAGTCGCTGAGCTCTTCCAGCCCCCAGCGGGACAGGGCGCGCCGGGCCAGACGGCGGGCCCGGCCGGGTGCCGCGTCCTCCGGCTCCAGGAACCAGTACGCCACGTCGCTGGGCGCGATGCCGTCGAAGCGGGCGGCGAGCAGCGCGATGTCGTCGTCCCGGTCACCGGGGCCGAGCATGTCGAGGACCTCGTCGCACAGCGCCTCCAGCGGCGGCGGATGGTCCGGGCCGGTCAGCTGGGCGGTGGCCGCGAGCTTCTCCCGCAGCTGCTCTATGCCGGTCCACACGTCCCGCAGCCGGGACTCCACGAGCCCGTCCGTGTACAGCAGCAGGGTCGCCCCGGCGGGCGCGTCCAGCTCCACGGCCTCGAAGTCCACGCCGCCGACGCCGATCGGGGCGCCCGGCGGCACCCGCAGCACCTCGGCCCGCCCGCCCAGATGCAGCAGCACGGGCGGCGGATGACCGGCGTTGGCGATGGTGATCCGGTGCGAGACCGGGTCGTACACGGCGTACAGGCAGGTCGCCATGCGGTCGGTGCCCAGCCGCTGGGCCTGCTCGTCGAGGTGGTGGAGCACCTCCTGCGGCGGCAGGTCGAGCCCGGCGAGGGTCTGCGCGGTCGTCCGCAGCTGGCCCATGATCGCCGCCGACGTCATGGAGTGGCCCATCACGTCCCCGACGACCAGCGCCACGCGGCTGCCCGGCAGCGGGATCGCGTCGTACCAGTCGCCGCCGACCCGCGCGGTCTCGGCGGCGGGCAGATAGCGCGAGGCGAGCCGGACGCCGGTCGGACGCGGCAGGGTCTCCGGGAGCATGGTCCGCTGGAGTTCGTCGGCGATGTACGCCTCACGGCCGTACAGCACCGCCTTGTCGATGCCGAGCGCGCTGTGGGTGGCGAGCTGGGCCGCCACCAGCAGGTCGTCCGGGTCGAAGGCGAGCCGCTCGGGGCGGCGCAGGAACAGGGCGGCGCCGATCACCCGGCGCCGGCCGCGCAGCGGGGCGAGGATCGCGCGGCGGCCGTCGGGAACGATCAACTCGCTGCCCTCGCCGAGCAGTTCCGGCAGCGCGGCATGGGCCGCGGGCGAGTCGGTGAACACCGGGCGCACCCCGCGCAGCACCTCGGCGAGCGCGCCGCCGGTCCGTACCTCGCACAACTCGGCGGTGATCGCCGACAGTTCGGTCAGCTCGGTGGGTTCGGGCTGGAGCGAGGGTATGGCGAAGCCGCCGCCCTCGGTGTCCCGTTCCTCCGGGATCCGGTCGGTGCGGCGCAGCCGCAGCACCAGCGGGCCGGTGGGCCGCTCGTCGCCGACGGGCAGCGGATCGCGCAGATAGACCAGGATCGCGTCCGAGAACGTCGGCACGGTCGCCCGGCACAGCCCCATCACGATCTCGTCGAGGTCGATGCCGCGCGCGATGCGCCGGGTCGCCGCGCCCACGAAGCGCAGCCGGTCCCCGTCGCGCCGCATCGGCGTCGGCCGCCCCGGTTTCGTCACACCCTGCCCCGTACGCCGCTCCTCGGACCCCTGCTGCCCGGCCCCGGGCTGCTCCGGCACCGGACGCGGCCGGTGGGTGTCGGTACCCGCGGCGGTCGCCGAGGGCTGGGAGTGCTCGGGATCGCCCTGTGCCGCCGCCTCGGGCCCCTGCGGGGCCGTCTCGCCGTCGGCGCGGGCCTGTGCCGGTAAGGCGCCGTGCGGGGGCGTGGAGGCACGCAGGAGCGCCCCGCGGGGATCCGCGGGGTCCACGCCCGACTGGGGGCGCTCGAAGGAGGTGGGCTGCTCCGTCACGCGTGTCAGTTCCGTCCGTCGGGGGCTGCGCGCCGTTCGTCCCGCAGAAGTGCCGATACCCGGAATACGTGCCTCGGGAACGGAACCCCGGTGCGGCCGGAGGCGGGGGACCGTCCGTGGTCCGTACCGGTCTCGCGCTGGTACCTCTCGATCACGTCCTGCCGCCCCTCGGTGACGATCGGTCAAGCTCGGTGCACGCTCTGGCAGTTGCCGCCACGCGCTCTTGCGGAGGACGATCCTACGTTTGTAGCCCGGGGGCGCATCAAGGGTCTCATGAGGACACGTGCGCGGGCGTACGGTCCCAGTCCTCCGGGAGCAACGGTACGGCCCAGGAGGGATCCGGGCGCCAGTGCTGCCAGCCGTCGGCGAACGGGGCACCCCACGCGCGGATGCCGGCGATGGCCGCGCGGCCCGCCGCCCGGACCCGTTCCGCCTGGCCGGGGGGCATCAGGCCGTCGTGCTGGGCCTGCGCGAACTCGTCCTCGTCACGCCAGTGCCAACTGCGGTCCGGGTGCACGGAGATGTCCAGGAAGTGGTCCTCGGAGTCCACCCCGCCGTCCCAACGGGACAGCGGCTCCTCCAGGTTCACGTACCAGTTCTTGAACTGCCAGCCCGGCTCCCAGAACAGCCACACCGACCACGGCTCACCGGGCCGCGCCACCTTCAGCACCCCCGTGCCGAACCACCGGTCGAGCTGCACGGCGCGCGGCTTGGTGTAGCGCGTGGCCAGCGGCTCCGCGTGCACCGAGGTGCCGTCGGCGAGCACCGGCTTCACGCACTCGGTCCCCGGCGCCAGCCAGACCGCGAGCAGCTCGGGGTCGTCGCGCACGACGGTCACCGGGCGTGCGATGTGGAAGCGCGCACCGCCGTTCTCCCGGTACCGCCACAGGATCTGACTCCCGGGCTCCCAGAAGACCGACGACGTGCCCGCTTCCACCGCTCTCACCGCTCCACCGTCTGCCATGCACAGATATTAGGTGCCATGGGCATACGACGCCGTGGCACACGTCATGGTTCGCGCCGCGGCCGAAAATGGTTACGGACGCGTCATACGCAGGACATCCAGCGCCGAGTCCAGCTGCTCGACGGTCAGATCGCCGCGCTCCACGTACCCGCCCTCCAGGACGACTTGACGGATGGTCTTCCGCTCCGCGAGCGCCTTCTTGGCGACCTTCGCGGCCTCCTCGTACCCGATGTACTTGTTCAGCGGCGTGACCACGGAGGGTGACGACTCGGCGTACTCCAGGGCCCGTTCGCGGTGCGCGACGATCCCGTCCACGGTCCGGTCGGCGAGCAGCCGCGAGACGTTCGCGAGCAGCCGTACGGACTCCAGGACGTTCCGGGCGATGACCGGGAGCATCACGTTGAGCTCGAAGTTCCCGGCCGCGCCGGCGGTGGCGACGGTGGCGTCGTTCCCGACGACCTGCGCGGCGACCATCAGCACGGCCTCCGGGATCACCGGATTGACCTTCCCCGGCATGATCGAGGACCCCGGCTGGAGATCGGGCAGCGAGATCTCCGCGAGGCCGGTGCGCGGCCCCGAGGCCATCCAGCGCAGATCGTTGGCGATCTTCGTCAGCCCGACCGCGATGGTCCTGAGCTGCCCGCTCGTCTCGACGACGCCGTCCCGCGCGCCCTGCGCCTCGAAGTGGTCCCGCGCCTCGGTGAGCGGCAGCCCGGTGGCCCGGGCGACCTCCTCGATCACGGCGGCGGAGAAGCCGGGAGGCGTGTTGATCCCCGTGCCGACCGCGGTGCCGCCCAGCGGCAGCTCGGCCAGCCGCGGCAGCGAGGCGTGCAGCCGCTCGACGCCGTACCGCACCTGGGCCGCGTACCCGCCGAACTCCTGGCCCAGCGTGACGGGCGTGGCGTCCATGAGATGGGTCCGCCCCGACTTCACGACGTCGGCGAACTCCTCGGACTTGCGGGCGAGGGCGCCGGCGAGGTGCTCCAGCGCCGGGATCAGGTCCCGGGTGACGGCGGCCGTCGCGGCGATGTGCAGGGAGGAGGGGAAGACGTCGTTGGACGACTGCGAGGCGTTGACGTGGTCGTTCGGATGCACGTCCCGGCCGAGCCGCTCGGTGGCGAGCGTGGCGATGACCTCGTTGGCGTTCATGTTGGACGAGGTCCCGGACCCGGTCTGGAACACGTCCACCGGGAAGTGCGCGTCCCAGTCGCCCCGGGCCACCTCACCGGCCGCCTCCTGGATCGCCTCGGCCACGTCCGGGTCGAGCACCCCGAGCCGCGCGTTCACCTTCGCCGCGGCGCCCTTGATCCGCGCGAGCGCCTCGATGTGGGCGCGCTCGATGCGCTGACCGGACACGGGGAAGTTCTCCACGGCCCGCTGGGTCTGCGCCCGCCACTTCGCGTGCGCGGGCACCCGGACCTCGCCCATGGAGTCGTGCTCGACCCGGAATCCCTGTTCCTGCTGCTCATCGGCCACTGCCGATCACCTCCGACTGGACAGCGTCACCGCCGCCGAGGCTATTCCTGGCGTACGGCCTGTCCCGGCAGGCTCGGCCGGACGCCGGCGGCCGGAAGCAGGGCGCCCAGGTAACGGTGCAGCCGATCGGCGCGTGCCTGCACCTCCCGGGCGTGCTCCGACAGCTCCCGGGCCCGCAGCTCGGCCTGCTCCGACTCCTCCCGCAGCCGCTGCGCCTCGTGCTCGTACCGGACGATGTGCTGGCGGACCTCGGCGAGGACGTCGTGCTGGGGGAGGTCGTGCGGGTGCTCGTGCGCGCAGCGGCTCCCGAAGTGGAGCGTGGCGTCGGGCTGCGCCGTCTGTCCCCGTTTCAACCCGGTGACCTCGTCGCACAGCGTCTTCAGTGCCTGTTCCAGCCGGTCGGTGCGGGAGTTCTGCCGGGCCTGCCACTCCACCAGTTCATTGAGCAGCGAGGTGACGACGTCCTTTCCGGCCTCGATCTCCTCTTTGACCGCGCGATGTCTCTCCCGCCAGTATTCGACGGTACGTTGCTCGTCGCCGTCGGCATATCCGCAGGCCAGGCAGACCGCCCTGATCACGTCCTCGACGAGTTTCCAGGGCGCCAACTCCGTTTTGCACCAGGCTTTGTAGATCCCCGACTCGCTGCGCACGCTCATCTCGGCGATCCGCGGCACGGAGACCTTCGCCTCGGTGCGGAATGCGATGAGCTCGTCGCAGAACTCGTCGAGCGAGGACGTCCTGCGATGACTTGCCAACGTTGATCGTCCACCCTTTCCGCCGACCAGTCTGGCAGCTCGCCGAAGATCCAATTGCCGTCCGCGTCTTCGTCTTTTATCGGAAAACGCGAGAGGCGTCTGTGGGCCGGGGGAGCGGCGTGGCCGGTGGTACATATGAACCTGCGCCGTCGAACCGGGTTCGTACGCAAGCGAGTTGCCCGAGCCTGCCATTGCTTTCGGGCGCCCGGAATTCCTGACGGCCGTTCCTGTTCTACCGAGAGGGTGTGTCCATGCGTGGACGCGACGACCGTGATTCCGAGCTGCGATTCCATCTGGCGGAACTGGCCGCCAACTTCCTGGCGTTGCTCTCGATCCTGGCGACCATGCTGGTCATCGTGCTCGCGGCGGACGCGGGGCCGACGGTGATCGCCGCCATCGCGACCGCCGTGTCGGTGTCGTTCCGCGGCTGGCTGGCCTACCGCCAGCGTCACTCGGACCTCGCGCGGCCCGGGACGGAACCCGTCACGTCCACCGGTTCCGCCGCTCCCCGGCTGCCTGCACCGCGCCGCTCGCGGGACGAGTTGACGGAGGCGAGGACCGACGGCGCCGAGAAGGACGCCGACGGGACCCCCTCGGACTGACAGGCGGTCGGCCGCACCTCCTGCGCACGGGTGAGGGCCCCGGTCACGCTTCGTGACCGGGGCCCTCACCTATGCGTACCCGCAGGTGTCACGCCAGCCCGGGACCCCGTACCGGAATGGACGTGAACGTCGGGGCCGGGGCCGGGTCCTGGAAGAAGTCGTTGCCCTTGTCGTCGACGACGATGAACGCCGGGAAGTCCTCGACCTCGATCTTCCAGACCGCCTCCATGCCGAGCTCCTCGTACTCGACGACCTCGACCTTCTTGATGCAGTCCTGGGCGAGCCGCGCGGCGGGCCCGCCGATGGAGCCGAGGTAGAACCCGCCGTGCGCGTCGCACGCGTCGGTGACCTGCGCCGACCGGTTGCCCTTCGCCAGCATCACCTTGGAGCCGCCCGCCGCCTGGAACTGCTCCACGTAGGAGTCCATGCGCCCGGCCGTCGTCGGGCCGAACGAGCCGGACGCGTACCCCTCGGGGGTCTTCGCCGGGCCCGCGTAGTACACCGGGTGGTCCTTCAGGTACTGCGGCATCTCCTCGCCCGCGTCGAGGCGTTCCTTGATCTTGGCGTGCGCGATGTCACGGGCCACGACCAGCGGACCGGACAGCGAGAGGCGGGTCTTGACCGGGTACTTCGTCAGCTCGGCGAGGATCGTGTCCATCGGCTGGTTCAGGTCGATCCGAACGACGTCCGACGACTCGTCGAGGTGCTCGTCGGTGGTCTCCGGCAGGAACCGCGCCGGGTCCGTCTCCAGCTGCTCCAGGAAGACGCCCTCGGCGGTGATCTTCGCGACGGCCTGCCGGTCGGCCGAGCAGGAGACCGCGATGGCCACCGGGCAGGAGGCGCCGTGCCGGGGCAGGCGCACGACCCGCACGTCGTGGCAGAAGTACTTGCCGCCGAACTGCGCGCCGATACCGATCCGCTGGGTCAGCTCGAAGACCTTCTGCTCCAGGTCCTTGTCCCGGAAACCGTGCCCGAGCTCGGAGCCCTCGGCGGGGATCTCGTCGAGGTAGTGCGCGGAGGCGTACTTGGCCGTCTTCAGCGCGTACTCGGCGCTCGTGCCGCCGACGACGATCGCCAGGTGGTACGGCGGGCAGGCGGCCGTGCCGAGCGAACGGATCTTCTCCTCCAGGAACTTCATCATGGAGGCCTCGTTCAGGACCGCCTTGGTCTCCTGGTAGAGGAAGGACTTGTTGGCGGAGCCGCCGCCCTTGGCCATGAAGAGGAACTTGTAGGCGCCGCCGTCGGTCGCGTACAGCTCGATCTGCGCGGGCAGGTTGGAGCCGGTGTTCTTCTCGTCCCACATGGTCAGCGGGGCCATCTGCGAGTAGCGCAGGTTGAGGTTGAGGTACGCGTCGTAGATGCCCTGGGACAGGGCCGCCTCGTCGCCGCCCCCGGTCAGGACGTTCTGGCCGCGTTTGCCCATCACGATCGCCGTGCCCGTGTCCTGGCACATCGGCAGGACGCCCGCCGCCGCGATGTTCGCGTTCTTCAGCAGGTCCAGGGCGACGAACTTGTCGTTGTTCGACGCCTCGGGGTCGTCGATGATCCGGCGCAGCTGCGCCAGGTGCGCGGGGCGCAGGTAGTGCTGGATGTCGTGGATCGCCTCGGCGGCGAGCGCGCGCAGCGCCTCCGGCTCGACCTTGAGGAACGTGCGCCCGTCGGCCTCGAAGGTCGAGACACCCTCGGAGGTCACCAGCCGGTAGGGGGTGGTGTCCTCTCCCATGGGGAGCAGATCGGTGTACGCGAACTCAGGCATGTCGCCCATTCCTCACTCGACAAGACGGCCGCCCGCCTCCTTTGGCGAGCCTCACCAGCGTAGAACCTGTCCAAGACCGGAAGCTTGTGAGGTAAGGCTCAGTCGCGCCGCGCGGCGCTCGTGCGAGGCGCGGCACCGGGTTGTCCACAGGGGGTAGTCGCGATCTATCGCGTTTGGGTACGCTGTGGCCGTGGACCTTCAGAAGCAGGACTCCTCGCCCCGTGCGCCCGCCGCCGAACTGCGCGCCTCCGACGCCGACCGCGACCGCGTCGCCGACATCCTGCGCGAGGCGCTCGCCGAGGGCCGGCTCACGGCCGACGAGCACGCCGAGCGGGTGGAGGGCGTGCTCGCCGCCAAGACCGTGGGCGAGCTGGACGTCTTCATCCAGGACCTCCCCGCCGCCCACCGGGGCCGTACGGTCCCGACGGCCCCCAACCGCCCCACCGGCCCGCCCGCCGAGCCCGACGACAACGTGGTGGCGGTCTTCAGCAGCGCCGTGCGCCGGGGCCGCTGGCGCGCGGGCCGCCGTATCCACGCCTACGCCGTGTTCGGCAGCGTCGAGATCGATCTGAGCGAGGCCCTGTTCGAGTACCAGCAGATCGTCATCAAGGCGATCTCGGTCTTCGGCACCGTCGAGGTCCGTGTCCCGGAGAACGTCTCGCTGCGCGGCACCGGCGGCGGAGTCCTCGGCAACTTCGAGGTGGACACCCTGGACTCCACCGAGCCGAACGCGCCCGTGGTGTACGTCGACGGCTGGGCGATCCTGGGCAACATCGAGGGCAGGCCGAAGCGGGGCCATCTCGTCGCGGACATCCTCGATCGCGTTCAGCGCAAGGTCGGACACAGTTTGCACAAGCATCTGGATCGTTGACGGTCGCGAATCCGGCGGCGGCGGAGGGCGGCGGTCCGCCCGCGCTCCACGCACAGAAGCGCACGACTCCACCCGGAATCCAGCGGTTCGGAACTGAGTGCATAGGCGCGCACACAGCGGGTAGAGCTTGCTGCATCGTCTCTCGCTCGCGAAGCCGTCGTCAGGAGTAGACCGTGCTGCATCCGCCGCATTCGTCCCCGCAGGTAGCTCATGTTCCGGCCCAGCGGGTACCAGCGGTGCCGGCGCAAGATCGGGACCAGGACGCTCCATGGCACACCGAGGCGGTGTGCCGGCGGGACGAGGCCGGACTGTTCTTCGCCCCCTCCAAGGAACCCACCGCCGCCCGGCTCTCCCGCGAGGAGGCCGCCAAGCGGGTCTGTGCCCGCTGTCCGGTGATGGTCGAGTGCCGCGAGCACGCCCTGCTGCAACCGGAGCCCTACGGCGTCTGGGGCGGCCTCACGGCGGCCGAACGCCGTGTGGTGCTGGCCCGGCGCCGCCGCCGGGACGTGGAGCTGCAGAAGGCCGTCCGGGCCACCGACCGCATAGCGCAGGCAGGCTGACCCGCCGGGCCGGCCGACCCCGACCACAGCGAAAGGGCGCCCCCTCCGCACCGGGGGCGCCCTTTCGGCTTGCGGGCCCGGCGTCCGCCGAACCCGCCCGACCGCCGGACTACTTGGCCCGGTCGAAGTCGATCGCGCTGTAGGCGCGCAGCTTGCTCAGCCGGTGCTCGGAGTCGATCCGCCGCACCGTCCCCGACTTCGAGCGCATCACGATCGAGTCGGTCGTCGCGATCTCGGAGCGGTAGCGCACCCCGCGCAGCAGCTCGCCGTCGGTGATGCCGGTGGCGACGAAGAACACGTTCTCGCCGGAGACCAGGTCGTCCGTGGTGAGCACCCGGTCCAGGTCGTGCCCGGCGTCGATCGCGCGGGCCCGCTCCTCGTCGTCCTTCGGCCACAACTTGCCCTGGATGGTGCCCCCGAGGCACTTCACGGCACAGGCCGAGATGATGCCCTCCGGCGTACCGCCGATGCCGAGGAGCATGTCGACGCCGGTGCCCTCGCGCAGCGCGTAGATCGATCCGGCGACATCGCCGTCGGAGATCAGCTTGATGCGCGCGCCGGCCTCGCGGATCTCCTTGATGATCCCCTCGTGCCGGGGACGGTCCAGGATGACCACGGTGACGTCCTCCGGCGAGGACCGCTTCGCCTTGGCGACCCGCCGGATGTTCACGGACACCGGCGCGTCGATGTCGACGAAGTCGGCGGCGTCGGGGCCGGTGACCAGCTTGTCCATGTAGAAGACGGCGGACGGGTCGAACATCGACCCGCGGTCCGCGGCGGCCAGCACGGCGATCGCGTTCGGCATGCCCTTGGCCGTCAGCGTCGTGCCGTCGATCGGGTCGACCGCGATGTCGCACTCGGGCCCGGTGCCGTCACCGACCCGCTCCCCGTTGAAGAGCATCGGCGCCTCGTCCTTCTCGCCCTCGCCGATGACGACCACGCCGTTCATCGAGACGGTGGAGACGAGGGTCCGCATGGCCCGCACCGCGGCCCCGTCGGCGCCGTTCTTGTCACCGCGCCCGACCCAGCGGCCCGCGGCCATCGCGGCGGCCTCGGTCACCCGGACGAGTTCCAGGGCGAGGTTGCGGTCGGGAGCTTCGCTGGGGACTTCGAGTTCGGACGGCAGCTGATGATGCTCGGTCATCGAGGCGCACCTTTCTGATACGACGACGGCCGGATGAGGGTTCGATCCTCGACTCTATCGTCAGTCCGACAAGATGAGCAGGGGACCCCACGGATGAGCGCGACGGGCACCTGCGACGATAGGGGGCGTGGCTGGTACGAAGGGCAAGCAGAAGACGGTCCGGGACATGGTGCTCTCCCTGGGGCTGATCAGTGTCATGGCGGGGATCATCTATCTCTTCATCCCGCACGACGACTCCGCACCCGAGGTGAAGACGGTCGACTACCGCGTCGAACTGCTCACCGCGCGCCGGGCGGCCCCCTACCCGGTGCTGGCCCCCTCCGGTCTCGCCGACACCTGGAAGGCGACCTCGGTCCGCTACCAGGGCGAGCCGTACGCCACCTGGCACCTGGGCTTCCAGGCCCCCGACGGCGAGTACGTCCAGATCGAGCAGTCCACCGAGAAGGCCTCGGACTTCATCGACGACGCCACCCAGGGCAGCGAGGCGACGAAGACCACCGAGACGATCGGCGGCGACACCTGGACCCGCTACAGCGGCGGCCGGTACGACGCCCTCGTCCACCAGGCCGACGGTGCGACGACCGTCGTCGCCGGCACCGGTTCCTACGCCCAGCTCAAGCAGGTCACGAACGCCCTGGACGAGAAGTAGCCCGCCGGGCCGGCGTCACCCGTCGGCCTCCTCGCCGTCCGCTTCCTCCTCCTCGGCCAGCGCCGCGTCCAGCCGGGCCCGCGCGCCTTCCAGCCAGCGGCGGCACACCTTGGCGAGCTCCTCGCCGCGCTCCCACAGCGCGAGGGACTCCTCCAGCGTCGTACCGCCCGCCTCCAGCCGTCGTACGACGTCGATCAGTTCGTCCCGCGCCTGCTCGTAGCCGAGCGCCTCATCCACCTTGCTGGTCATGCGCCCACCCTAAGCATCGGTTCTGACATCGACCCGGACCGTGAACTCGCCCTCGGAGACCCGCGCCCGCAGCACCTCGTCGCCGGTGACCTCCTCGGGGTCGCGCACGACATGGCCGTCGGACCTCTGCAGGACCGCGTACCCGCGCTTGAGGGTCGCCGCGGGCGACAGCGCCACCACGCGCGCGTGCGTGTGCGTCAGCTCCGAGTCGGCGCGGTCCAGGAGATGGCCGAGGGTGCGGTGCGCGCGCTCCACGAGCGAGGCGACATGGTCGGCCCGCTCGTCGACCATCCGGTGCGGGTCCTGTATCGACGGCCGGGCGAGCGTGTGGGCGAGCCCGCGCTCCTCCCGCTCGACGGCCCCCCGGACGCACCGCCGGGCCCGGTCCCGCAGCATCCGCACCCGTTCGACCTCCTCGCCCACGTCCGGTACGACCTTCTTGGCGGCGTCGGTCGGGGTCGAGGCGCGCAGGTCCGCCACGTAGTCGAGGAGCGGGGTGTCCGGCTCGTGCCCGATCGCGGAGACGACCGGGGTGCGGCAGCCGGCGACGGTGCGGACCAGCTCCTCGTCGGAGAACGGCAGCAGGTCCTCGACGCTGCCGCCGCCCCGCGCGACGATGATCACGTCCACCTCGTCCCGCGCGTCGAGCTCCTTGACCGCCTGCACGACCTGCGGCACCGCGTGCACACCCTGCACCGCCACGTTGCGCACCTCGAAGCGGACCGCGGGCCACCGGTGCCGGGCGTTCTCCAGCACGTCCCGCTCGGCGGCCGACGCCCGCCCGCACACCAGGCCGACGAGCTGCGGCAGGAACGGCAGCGGCTTCTTGCGGTCGGCCGCGAACAGCCCTTCGGCGGCCAGCGACTTCTTCAGCTGCTCCAGACGCGCGAGCAGCTCCCCGACGCCCACGGGCCGTATCTCCGCGGCCCGCAACGACAGCTGGCCCCGCGGCGCGTACCACTCCGGCTTCGCCAGGACGACGACCCGCGCGCCCTCGCTCACCACGTCGGCCACGGCGTCGAACACCTGCCGGTAGCAGGTGACGCTCACCGAGATGTCGTGCGACGGGTCCCGCAGCGTCAGGAACACGACGCCCGCCCCGGGGCGCCGCGAGAGCTGGGTGATCTGCCCCTCGACCCACACCGCGCCGAGCCGGTCGATCCATCCGCCGATGAGCCGCGACACCTCGCCGACGGGCAGCGGGGCTTCCGCGGACGTGTTGAGAGCCATGCCCGTGAGCGTAGTCGGCACCGCCGACAACGGGCCGGACCGTCCCCGCGGGCGGCGTACGGGGGTGTCCGTCGGCGTGGTGACGCGGGCCGGGGGAGGCCGCGTTCTTAACTTCACGACATGGCAAAAGGTTCTTATATGGGCACAGCGGGCCTGTCGGTCGCTCTGGTGATCACGGCCGTCGCCGCCCAACCAGGCAACGCGGCCCTCGTCCGAGACACGGTCACCATCGGCAACCCCGTGGACGGCAGCAACGGGTTCGGGGTGGTCGTCGAGGACGACGCCGTCCTCGGCAGCACCGAGTCCGAGGGGCCGGTGGCCATCGGCGGGAATCTCACCTACGGAGACGGCTACAACGTCGCCCTGAACACCGCCGGGAGCTACATCGCCCCCGGGGACTCCAACCCGACGGCGCTGCTGGTCGGCGGGCAGGTCGACCACGCCGCCAGCAGCTCGGTCGGGGTGCTCAAGGTGCTCAGCGACGGGTACCTGAAGATCGGCGACATGACCGGCGCCCAAGCGCTCACCACGGACGCCAACGGAGCCTCCGTCAACACCCATGTCGACGCCACCGGTGCCGCCTACGACGCCACCCCGCGCATCGAGCTGACGGTCCAGCAGTCCGCGGCGTCCGTCGCGCAGTCGGGGCTCATGGACTTCACCTCGCTCTTCTCGACGTACCGCGACCGGTCCGACGAGATGGCCGAGTGCGCCACCAACGTGACCCTGCTCGACGGCAACGGCGTGCCCCTCGCCGACCAGGACGACATCCCGGCCGGCAGCAGCGTCAAGATCGAGCTGGTCACCGGCCGGACCAACGTGCTGCACCTGACGGGGGAGCAGCTCAACAATCTCGACGAGCTGACCTTCGTCAACCAGCCGACCGCCGACACCCCGCTGCTGATCGTCGTCGACACCACCGCCGACGGCGGCGACTACACCTGGCACGTCCCCAACCTGGCCGGCGTCTCCGGCACCCAGGCCCCCTACATGATCTGGGACTTCCCCGACGCCACGCAGATCACCATCGCCGACGGCGACACCGTCGAGGGCACGATCTACGCGCCCCGCGCGCACCTCGTCGACCTCGACCCGTCCAACATCGAGGGTGACGTCATCGTGAAGTCCCTGGTCGCGGGCCCCCTGGCGACCGGCTCCAGCGCGGCGGTGAACGCGGGGGAGATCCACTACTTCCCGTTCGACGCGGAACTGACCTGCGAGGACGAGTCGCCGACCCCGACGCCGACCCCGACGCCCACGCCGACCCCGACCCCGACTCCGACGCCGACGCCCACCCCGACCCCGACGCCCACGCCGAGCCCCACCCCGTCACCGAGCACGACGTCGACCCGTCCGGCCCCGCCGCACCCCGGCCCCACCGGACAGATGCCGGACACCGGTGCCGACACCCCCGTCGGCCCGCTCGCGGCCGTCGCCGCGGCTCTGGTCGGCGCGGGCGCCGCGCTCACCGTCTGGGCGTCACGCCGTCGCCGAGGACGTCACGAGGCCTGACCGGACCCCTCCGGGGGAACCGGCCCGGCCCGGCGGTGCTGGGCGACCAGCACCGCCACCCCGATCAGGAACCACACCGCGCCGACCACCTGCGCCGCCCGGGACGCCTCGACGATCACCGCGACCGTGATCGCCGCGCCCACCACGGGCATCAGCACATGCCGCCACCAGATCACCGGCCCGCCCGCCCGGCGCACCGCGAACCAGCTCACCACGCTCGCGTGCAGCAGCGTGAACGCGGTGAGCGCGCCGATGTCGACCACCGACACCAGATGGTCCATGCCGTCGTCCCGCCGGGCCGCCCAGACCGCCGCGACGAGCGTGATCAGGGCGGCGCAGGCCAGCGCCACCCGCGGAACACCCGAGTCGGTCCGCGACAGGGCCCGGGGCAGCCGCCGGTCGCGGCCCATCGCGAACAGCAGCCGCGCGGCGGCGGCCTGCCCGGCCAGCGCCGCGAACGCCGCCCCGATCGCCTTGCTGACGGCCACCAGGTCGTGCAGCCAGGTCCCGACGGACACGTCCACGGCGTCGTAGAAGGCCGAGCCCTGCCTGCCCGGGTCGGCGGCCAGCTCCGCGCTCGTCACCGGCTCCAGGAGCGCGACCAGATACGTCTGCGCCACGAACAGCACACCCGCGAGCGCCAGACAGAACAGCACCGCGCGCGCGACCTTCGCCGAACCGCCGGTCACCTCCTCCGCGAAGGAGGCGATCGCGTCGAAACCGAGGTACGACAGCACGGCCACCGACACCGCGCCGATCACCGCCGAGAGCGCGAACGCCCCCTGCGTGCCGTCGCCCGACAGCGGCGACAGCCAGCCCCGCTGCGCGCCGTCCCGCGCGAGGACGACGACCGCCGAGACCACGAAGACCAGCAGGACGACGATCTCCATCGCCAGGACGAGGAAGCCGACCCGGGCCGCCGCCCGCACGCCCCACAGGTTCAGCAGCGTCGTCACGACGACCGCCAGCGCCGTCCACACCCACCGCGAGACCTCCGGGACCAGCGCGTTCATCGCGATGCCGGAGAAGAGATAGGCGACCGCCGGGATCAGCAGATAGTCCAGCATCGCCATCCACCCGGCGACGAACCCGGCCTCCTTGCCGAGCGCCGCGCGCGCGTAGGCGTACACGGAACCCGCGCGCGGGACCACCCGCACCATCTGCGCGTAGCTGAACGCGGTGAACGCCATCGCCACCGTCGCCACCACATAGACGAGCGCGACCGCGCCGTGCGACCGCGCGTCCAGCGTGCCGAACACGCCGACGGGCGCCATCGGGGCGATGAAAAGCAGCCCGTAGACCACCAGATCCCGGAAGCCCAGACTGCGCCGCAGGTCATGGCCCGGATCGGGCGCTCGATCGGTCGTGCCGGTCTCGGACATCCCTGCCTCCGCCAGTAGCCTGCCGTCGCGCGGTCCCCGCCCTTCACACATCCCGGCCAGTCTCGCCGCCGACGCGATCTTTGACCTGTCGAGCGCGGCCTTACGATGGGACGCATGACTGCTTCGCCTGGCCGCCGTGTCCTGCTCGCCGCCCCCCGTGGCTACTGCGCGGGCGTGGACCGCGCCGTGATCGCCGTCGAGAAAGCCCTGGAGCAGTACGGCGCTCCGGTCTACGTCCGGCACGAGATCGTCCACAACAAGTACGTCGTGAAGACCCTGGAGAACAAGGGCGCGATCTTCGTCGAGCGCACGGAGGAGGTGCCGCCCGGCAACATCGTGATGTTCTCCGCGCACGGCGTCGCCCCCGTCGTCCACGAGGAGGCCGCGCGCGGGCAGCTCGCCACGATCGACGCGACCTGCCCCCTGGTCACCAAGGTCCACAAGGAAGCCGTCCGCTTCGCCAACGACGACTACGACATCCTCCTGATCGGCCACGAGGGCCACGAGGAGGTCATCGGCACCTCCGGCGAGGCCCCCGACCACATCCAGCTCGTCGACGGCCCCGCCGACGTCGCCAAGGTCGAGGTCCGCGACGAGTCGAAGGTGGTCTGGCTCTCCCAGACGACCCTCTCCGTGGACGAGACGATGGAGACCGTCGACGCCCTCAAGGAGAAGTTCCCGCAGCTCATCTCCCCGCCCAGCGACGACATCTGCTACGCCACGCAGAACCGTCAGCTCGCGGTGAAGCAGATGGGCGCCGAGGCCGAGCTGGTCATCGTGGTCGGCTCCCGCAACTCCTCGAACTCCGTGCGCCTGGTCGAGGTCGCCAAGCTGGCCGGCTCCCGCGAGGCGTACCTCGTCGACTTCGCCGCCGAGATCGACGAGGCCTGGCTGGAGGGCGTGACGACGGTGGGCGTCACCTCCGGCGCCTCCGTCCCCGACATCCTCGTCGAGGAGGTCCTGGAGTGGCTGTCCCAGCGCGGGTACGGCGATGTGGAGCTGGTCAAGGCGGCCGAGGAGTCGATCACCTTCTCGCTCCCCAAGGAGCTGCGCCGGGACCTGCGCGAGGAGGCCGCGGCGCTGGTGGCCCAGCGCAAGGGCGCTTCGGGGACCTCCGGGGAGTGACCGTCAGTCCTCCGTCGTAACGTAGGGCCATGCAGATCTTCGGTGTGGACATCGGCGGTTCAGGGATCAAGGGCGCCCCTGTGGACCTGGACAAGGGCGACCTGGCCCAGGAGCGCCACAAGGTCCTCACCCCGCACCCGGCGACGCCGGACGGGGTGGCGGACGGCGTGAAGCAGGTCGTCGACCACTTCGGCTGGACGGGCCCGGTCGGCCTCACCTTCCCCGGAGTGGTCACCGGCGACACCACGATCCGTACGGCGGCCAACGTCGACAAGAGCTGGATCGACACGGACGCCGCCGCCCTGTTCACCGAGCGGCTCGGCGGCCTGCCGACGACCCTGGTCAACGACGCGGACGCGGCGGGCGTCGCCGAGATGCACTTCGGCGCCGGCCGCGACCGCAGCGGCACGGTCATCCTGCTCACCTTCGGCACCGGCATCGGCAGCGCCGTCTTCACCGACGGCGCCCTCGTCCCCAACACCGAGCTGGGCCATCTCGAACTCCACGGGCACGACGCGGAGAAGCGTGCCTCCAGCAAGGCCAAGGAGGACGGCGAGCTGACGTGGGAGCACTGGGCGCGCCGGGTCACGAAGTACCTGGCCCACGTCGAGATGCTGTTCTCCCCGGAGCTGTTCATCATCGGCGGCGGCGTGAGCCGCAAGTCCGAGAAGTTCCTGCACCTCATCGAGGGCATCGAGGCGGAGATCGTCCCCGCACAGCTCCAGAACAACGCGGGCATCGTGGGAGCGGCGATGCGCGCGGCGGAGCGCGGCCGGAGCTGACGGCTAACGCTGACGGGCAGCCGCCGCTCTGCGGCGGCGGCCGATCATCCGGATCCGCCGGACGGTGACGATGACACCGGCGATCAGCGTCCCGCCGTACAGCCAGCCCGCCTGGGTGGCGAGGGCGGTGACCAGGCCCATCAGGCGGGCGCCGAAGCCGTCCCCGCCGTCGGCGACGGGCAGCAGTCCGACGGCGAAGGCGATGGGGACGACGACGGGCGCGGTCGACAGATCGCCCCGCCGCACCCAGACCGCGGTCAGCACGCACACGGGCAGGAACAGCACGCCGTACACGGTCAGCGAGGACCCGAACAGCAGCGCGTCCAGGCAGCCGAGCACGAGCATCGCGGCGCCGCAGAACAGCCCGCCGCCGAGGCCCGTCAGCCGGGGTTCGGGGAAGCGGCGTCTGCCGGCCTGATCCGCCGGAGCAGGACGTCGTACGGCCGCCGGACGGCGTTCGCCCCTGGCCTGCGGGGGCAGGGAGGGCGTCGCGCGGCGCGCTCGGAGGTGCGGGGGTCGCGTCCTGTGTTGCTCCACTGGACCAACTTAGGTCGGTTTATGTGCCAAATCCCCGCTCAGACACGCCGAGGGGCGGACCTTGGCCAGACGTTCGACTCGTCGCCGGCCGGGTGCGGGGAACGCCGTAGACTGGTGGATCGACCCAGGCCCAAGGCTTCAGTCCCAAGGCCCGCAGGGCCTCCAGCCTCTCCTCCTCACGTACGGGAAGTCGCAACGTGTCGCTCACGATCGGAATCGTCGGTCTGCCGAATGTCGGCAAGTCGACCCTGTTCAACGCCCTGACCAAGAACGACGTGCTGGCGGCCAACTACCCGTTCGCCACGATCGAGCCGAACGTCGGTGTCGTGGGTGTCCCGGACACGCGCCTGACGAAGCTGGCCGAGATCTTCTCCTCCCAGCGGATCCTCCCGGCGACCGTCGACTTCGTCGACATCGCGGGCATCGTGCGCGGCGCGAGCGAGGGCGAGGGCCTCGGGAACAAGTTCCTGGCCAACATCCGTGAGTCCGACGCGATCTGCCAGGTCATCCGTGCCTTCAAGGACGAGAATGTCGTCCACGTCGACGGCAAGGTCTCGCCCAAGGACGACATCGAGACGATCAACACCGAGCTGATCCTCGCCGACCTCCAGACCATCGAGAAGGTCCTCCCGCGCCTCCAGAAGGAGTCGCGCATCAAGAAGGACGTCGCCCCGAAGGTCAAGGCCGTCGAGGAGGCCAAGGAGATCCTGGAGAAGGGCGACACCCTGTTCTCCCAGGGCGTCCTGCAGGGCTCGGACCGCGCCGAGCTCCTCCACGACCTGCACCTGCTCACCACCAAGCCCTTCCTCTACGTCTTCAACGTCGACGAGGACGAGCTGACCGACGACGCCTTCAAGGACGAGCAGCGCGCGCTGGTCGCCCCCGCCGAGGCGATCTTCCTCAACGCCAAGCTGGAGCAGGACCTCGCCGAGCTCGACGAGGAGGACGCCATGGAGCTGCTGGAGTCCGTCGGCGCCGAGGAGCCGGGCCTGGCCACCCTCGCCCGCGTCGGCTTCGACACCCTCGGCCTCCAGACCTACCTGACGGCCGGCCCCAAGGAATCCCGCGCCTGGACCATCAAGAAGGGCGCCACCGCCCCCGAGGCCGCCGGAGTCATCCACACCGACTTCCAGAAGGGCTTCATCAAGGCCGAGGTCATCTCCTTCGCCGACCTCGTCGAGACCGGCTCGGTCACCGAGGCCCGCGCCAAGGGCAAGGCCCGCATGGAGGGCAAGGAGTACGTCATGCAGGACGGGGACGTGGTGGAGTTCCGCTTCAACGTGTGATCGATCCATTGCTGAACGTTACGCGACTCGTTAACGTACGAGTTTGGGGCCGAGCTCTCTTGTGAGCTCGGCCCTTTTGCGGGTTCCTGAGTGGACCCTTCCTGAGTCTCGCAGATGGCGTTCGCGTGGCAATCGTGCCTGTTTCCTGCTATTTCCGATCTTGCCGCGGCGGGACATAGCGGAACATCAGCCGTCGGGTGCAGCTCGATTCAATGGAGTGATCGAGCATCCTGCACAGGCGGCCGAACACCTTTCGCTATGGGCCAGGCAGGGTTGTCGTGCCGCACGACGGAGTCACGAAGCTCTATCCAACCCGGAAGGAATTTTCGTCAACTCCTGTTGTGATCGTTAATCACAAGTGGCAATGGCGGACAGGTCTGGCATTCATTTGTTCTCAGGCCGAAAGGCTGCTCGGCATGTCGTACCGTGCTGGGTCTCAGAGAGACGCGGAGGACAGATGGCGCCTGACGTCTTCGACTGCGTAGCGGCATACGTGCGTGATGTTTGTGGTGAAGGCCCGGTCTGTGTCCATGTGGACGACGCTCGCGAATGTCAGATCAAGCGGCATCCGGACTATGTGAAGTTCCGCTCCCGGGCTGTAGCTGCACGAGCGGCACGGAAGCCGTCTCAGCTGTGGGAATCGATGGTCTCCATGGGGCGCATGTCTGACATGCGTGGCGACAACAAGTGGCGGATGGTCGTTGTGGACTGCCTCACCCCTTTCCTTCGCGCACGCTCTTGGTCGATCTCCCGAGAATTCTATTGTGATTTGGGAGACGTCCGATCGGACATGTTCGAAGCCGCCCTCGATGTTTGGGAGGAGACGGCGAAAGGTGTCCCCCCTAGGGAGGTTCCGACGTTGATGGTCAAGGCGGCCATCAGCGCCGCCTACCGGCGTGCGAATGTCCATGAAGGCGAAAGTTCAACCAGTGACGTAGAAGACCTTTTGATGTTCGAAGAGGTCGTGATGGATTCCACATTGAAGGCGTCTTCGATTATTCACGACGCGGACCCGAGGGATCCCGCCATCGTCGAGCAAATTAGGGGCGAGCGGACTGGTGCGTTATGGCAGATGTACGGTCTATGGGAAGTGGTTAACCGCTACCATGAGGATCTTCGGGCTGGTCGTCGCCCGGGTCTGCGAGGCATCCTTGCGACAGAAACGATGCTAGCCCGTACGTGGGTTACGGGTAGTAATTTCTATTACCACATCTCCGACTTCTATCCCAAATTCGTTGCTATTCCGGCTGCTGCCGAAGCATTGGGAATCGCCAAATCCACTGCTTATAAGATGGTGAGAGCGGGATCTTTTCCCTGTCTGACTACGCGCATGGGAAGCGGAATTCAGGTGCCTACGGAGGCCTTGATGCGCTCGCTTTCCATTGCGGATATTATCGTTCACCTTGACGACGTGGAAAACGGGGCAGCTCACGTCGGAGGAAACTGATGTCAGCTCCGAGCGTGATCAGGTAGCCGTGCCCATCTCCGTCCCCGCGGTATGGGGCCCGTAGAGGTTTGTTGTCGGAGATCATCTGCCGTCAGACGGTGCGGATGACCGGGGCGGGTTTGATGTCCTGGGCGTCGATGAGGGTGCGGATGTCGTCTGGGTCCGAGGTCCAGATGATGGCGCCGAGGCCGGCTGCCATGGTCACGACGGTGGCGTCGACGATGTCGGAGGTGCCGGCCTTGCCGCAGAGGATGCCTGCGGTTTTGGCGGTTTCGAGGCCGACGGGTACGACATGGCATCCGGCGAGAAACTTGCCGAGTCTGACCTGGCGGCGGGAGTCCCGCCATGCCTGGCTGACGACGACGGACGGGACGTGGATGTCCCGTCCGTCTTCCAGAGCCAGGCTGTGTCGGGCCCACATGCGCCGGTCGTCATTGTCGATCGCGATCAGGACCCCAGCGTCGTACAGGTAGGGGATGTTCACGCGGCCGAGGCTCCCGGATTGCTGAGGTATTCGGCGTCGGCGGCGGCCAGATCCGCGCGGGCGGCGGCAAGCTCTTCCGGGGTGAAGGCGCCGTGCTCGGCCTGCCACTCCTGAATGACGGCGCGGCCGGCTCGCAGGCGCAGCTCACGTTCGGCTGCTCCGGCGACGAGGCGGGAGAGTGGGATTCCTTCTTCCTCGGCGGCTCCGGCCAGGGCTTCGACCAGGGATTCGTCGAGGGTGATAGTCACCTTCTTGGTAGCCATACATTCACCATAGTGCGGTATGGCCTCTGGTGTCGATGTGCGGTCCAGGCGCCAGTGCACGGTTTCGCGTAGGGGCCAGGCGACGGATCGGGGCTGGGCTGGGCTGGGCTGGCGAGCGTTTTCAGAGGTGCATGAGGGACGTCCGGGACCGGAAATCCCTCTGTGACCGTCCGCGGTGTCGGCGCGGGTGGACGGTGCGGTACCGGGAGCTGGGCGGTAGGGCGAGGGTGGCAGCGGGAGAGGTGGTTAGCCCGACGGGTGGGCCCGGATGGTGCGGACGCATCCGCCGACTGGGTCGAGAGCGACAAGAAGGCCGACGTTCGCTTCGATCCTGCGCCTGGGCGGGTGTCGTTGCGGGTCTGGGCTCAGGAGTGGCTGAAGCGACGGGTCATCGGTGAATCGACGCGCCGCAACTACGAAGGGCTCGTCCAGAACCATCTCGTGCCGCGCCTGGGACGGAAGGGGCTGGCCGGGCCGGCACAGCGCGACTTCGAGGAGTTCGCCAAGGAGCTGCACTTCTCCGGTGCCGGGATGGCGGTCTCCACGATCAACGATCGGCCGGTGACGGTGGCCGCGATGCTAAAGGTGGCCGTCGTCGAGAAACACATCCCGCACCATCCCGCCCGCGGCGTCCGGGTCTCCCGGGCAGCCCTGTGCGCGGCGGACGAGGACGAGACTCCCGCGCTGGGCGAGGAGGATCCGATCGCGGAGCACATTCGTCCCGCAGTACCGGCTCGCGGTATGTCCGCAGGCAGGCACCGGCCAGTGCCAGTCAGGCACCGGCCAGCGCCGCGGCGAGGCCCTCGCCTTCGCCGCCGGGTGCCGAACGATCCGGCTTCGTCAGGGTCCGCTGGCAGGCTGTGTCATGCGCCCGAGAGGACCGAGCGCGCCATGTGTACACAACGCGTCGATGCGCTGACGGCTCCACTTCTGCGTCTCGCGGGCACAGGCCCTGTCGGACGGGACATCGGCGTTCTGCTCCGGGCCGGACGAACGCCCCGTCCAGGCCGGATCGGGCGGTGGGAGGATGCGGGGACTGCGAGAGAGGGGCGGGACGCGTGGGGCGTGGCGAGCGGGACACCGTCGCAAGGGGAACGCGACTGTACAAGGCGGCCCAGGCAGTGGTCGGTGACCACGCCGCGGCGGTCGAGGCGGTGCGGGCGGCGCTGAAGCCGCTGCATGACGCGACGGTCACGCGGGAACTCGACGCCATCCCTGTCGCCCGGCTGCAGGACGTCACCGAGGGACGCCTGCGGCTGGGGAGCGTCGAGAAGAGCGGCCTGACCACGGTGGGCCGGGTTCTCGAAGCGGGCCCCTACCGTCTGCGGCAGATTCCCGGTGTCGGGCAGCGCACCGCGGACCAGATCATGGCCGCCGCCGGCCGGCTTTCCGAAGCCGTGCACGAGTCGGTGGCCGTCCACATCGACGTGGACCGGCCGGAGCCGAACACCACCGCCCTCGTCATGGCTCTGCACGTACTGGTGGAAGCGGGCCCGGACACCCGG
Source organism: Streptomyces sp. NPDC090106 (assembly GCF_044747265.1). Classification (NCBI taxonomy): domain Bacteria; kingdom Bacillati; phylum Actinomycetota; class Actinomycetes; order Kitasatosporales; family Streptomycetaceae; genus Streptomyces; species Streptomyces sp. NPDC090106. Next base: position 294,093 of record NZ_JBIVDS010000002.1, read on the forward strand.
CGCGCGGTGGACCGGGCCGTCGCCGTGTCCGAAGCGCTCGGCACATGGCTGGTCGACGCGAGGCCCGCCGCCGGGCGTCTCAGGATGCTCCTGGCCGGCCAGGAGAAGAAAGCACGTGCGCGCGCGGCGGTGACCGAGATCCGCTCCCTGGTGGAGGAAGCGGACCGGACTGACCTGCGCGAACTGCTCGCCCAGGCATCCGTGGACCTGCTGCGTGGGTCTTCGTCCGACATTGCGGCATGGGTGGACTTCGAACTCCGCTCCGCGGAGTACTACAGCCTGCTTGCCGAGATCTCCGGGCGGCTGCCCGACGCGGCGGCCGCCGAGGGGTTCCTGCCGGAGGAGATCGCCGAGCGGGTACGGACGCAACAGCTCGACGACACGCACCGGCGGGTCTCTCTGCGCGGTTACCAGGCGTTCGGCGCGCGGTTCGCCCTCGCGCAGCGCAAGGTGATACTCGGCGACGAGATGGGTCTGGGGAAGACCATCCAGGCGATCGCCGTGCTGGCACATCTGGCCGCCGGTGGGCAGAGCCATTTCATGGTCGTCTGCCCGGCGAGCGTTCTCGTGAACTGGACTCGGGAGATCGAGGCGCGCAGCACCCTCCGTGTCATCGTCCTGCACGGACCCGACCGGCACTACGCGTTCGCCGACTGGAAGGGGCGAGGCGGAGTGGGGGTGACGACGTTCGACGCACTGCGCGGATTTTCCGCACCGGGCGGCGGGGAGGTCGGGCTGCTGGTGGTCGACGAAGCGCACTCGGTGAAGAACCCGAAGGCCAAGCGGTCCCAAGCGGTCGGACTGTGGGCGGAGCGCTGCGAGCGCGTCCTCTTCATGACCGGAACCCCGATGGAGAACCGGGTCGTGGAGTTCCGCAACCTGGTCGAGATGCTCGACGGCGGTGTCGCGGACTCCCTCGGCGAACGGGACGCCTTGGCCGGATCGGTCGCCTTCCGCAAGGCCGTGGCCCCGGTCTATCTGCGGCGCAACCAGGAGGACGTGCTGACGGAACTCCCGAGCCTTCAACGGACCGACGAGTGGGAGGAACTGAGCGCGTCGGACGAGGAGGCCTACCGCGAAGCGGTGCGCGCGGGCAACTTCATGGCGATGCGCCGGGCCGCGTACCTGCGCCCTGAAGGCTCGGCCAAGCTGGACCGGCTCCGCGACATCGTTCAGGAGGCCGGCGAGAACGGGCAGAAGACGGTGATCTTCTCCTACTTCAAGGACGTGCTCGGGGTGGTGAGGACTGCGCTCGCCGCGGGACCCACCGCCGGTGTTCCGATGTTCGGTCCGCTCACCGGCAGCGTCCCGGCCGGGCGGCGGCAGCAGATCGTCGACGACTTCGCCGAGGTCGCGGGACCGGCGCTGCTCCTCGCGCAGATCCAGGCGGCCGGTGTCGGCCTCAACATGCAGGCCGCCTCGGTCGTGATCATCTGCGAACCGCAGATCAAGCCGACCATCGAACACCAGGCGACGGCACGTGCCCACCGTATGGGTCAGGTCAGGCCGGTTCAGGTGCACCGCCTTCTTGCCACCGGGGGAGTGGACGAGCGCATGGTGAGGATGCTCGAGGAGAAGACCCGGCTGTTCGATGCCTACGCCCGCCGGAGCGCCGTGGCCGAAGCCACCCCGGACGCGATCGACGTGTCGGACACCGAGCTGGCTCGCCGGATCGTCGAGGAGGAGCAGGAACGACTGGGGATGACGGAGCGAAAGGCCACGGCGTCCGGCTGAGAGGGACTTCCGGCCCGCGGGGGCCCGACTCCTCCGAGTCGGGCCCTTTGTGCCGGTTGTTCCCAGGGGTGCGCGGGATTGCCTCCTGATCGGCCAATCCATCCTCCGACCTGCTCCGGATTACGCGCGGACCCCTGATCACGAGCGTGGGAGAAGGCGATGGAGCGGACGTCGGGAAGTGCCGGGCACCCTGCGGAGGGCTCGCCCGGCCCGCGGCGCGGGACGGCCGTGGTGGGCTCCGGGGTGGCGGGGCTGACCGCCGCGTACATCCTGGGCAGGACCCGTCACGTCACCCTGTACGAGGCCGACGAACGGCTCGGCGGGCACGCGCACACCCATGAGCTGACCTCGCCGTACGACGGGCGGGTGCACAGCGTCGACTCCGGCTTCATCGTGCACAACCGCCGCACCTACCCGAACCTGCTGCGCCTCTTCGACGAGCTGGGCGTGCCCACGCAGGAGTCGGAGATGAGCATGTCCGTGCGGTGCGAGGGCTGCGGACTCGAGTACGCCGGCGCGCGCGGCCCCGTCGGACTGTTCGCCCAGCCGCGCAACCTGCTGCGCGCACGCTATCTGCGCCTGCTGACCGAGGTGCCCGCCTTCCACCGGGCGGCCCGGCGGCTGCTGGCCCGGGACGGCGACGACACGGTGACCCTGGGCGCCTTCCTGGACCGGGAGGGCTTCTCCGCCTACTTCCGCACCCACTTCATGACCCCGGTCGTCTCGGCCGTCTGGTCCTGCGACGCCGTCACCGCCGAGCGCTACCCGGCCGCCTACCTGTTCCGCTTCATGGACCACCACGGCATGCTCTCCGTCGGCGGCTCACCGGTGTGGCGCACGGTCAGCGGCGGCTCGCGCGCCTACGTCGACCGGATCGCCAAGCAGCTCCCCGACGTCCGCACCGGCACCCCCGTCCAGGCCGTACGGCGGCACGCCGACGGCGTCGACATCACGGCCGCCGACGGCACCACCGAGTCGTACGACGCCGTCGTCGTCGCCGTCCACCCCGACCAGGCCCTGCGCCTGCTCGCCGACCCCTCCGACGCGGAGCGCGAGGTGCTGGGCGCGTTCCGCTACTCCCGCAACCCCACGCTCCTGCACACCGACCCCGGGCTGCTGCCCCGCGCCCGCGGCGCCCGCGCCTCCTGGAACTACCTGATGCCCTCCTGCGAGGCCGCCGCCGACCGGGTGCGCGTCAGCTACGACATGAACCGGCTCCAACGCCTCGACGCCGCCGAGACGTTCGTGGTGACCTTGGGAGGGGAGGACCGGGTCGACCCGGACCGGGTACTGGCCCGCATGGTCTACGAACACCCCGTCTACACCCCCGAGTCGGTGGCCGCCGGACAGCGCCTGCCCGAACTCAACAGCGGCGTCTGCGCGTTCGCGGGCGCCTACCACGGCTGGGGCTTCCACGAGGACGGCTGCCGCTCCGGCGTCGCCGCCGCCGCCGCGCTCGGAGCGCGCTGGTGACCGGCGCACCCGCGCTCTACCCGTGCACCGTGGCCCACGTGCGCACCGGCCCCCGCCGGTACGCGCTGCGCCACCGCACGTACCTGTGGCTGATCGACCCCGACCGGCCGCCCCGACTGCCCGCCGCGCTGCGCCCGTTGGCCCGCTTCGACGCCCGCGACCACTTCACCGGCGACCACCCCACCCTGCGCGCCGGTCTCGACGCCTTCCTCGCCACGCACGGGATGTCCCTGGACGGCGGACGCGTGCTGATGCTCACCCACGCGCGGGTGTTCGGGTACGTCTTCAACCCGCTGACCCTCTACTGGTGCCACGGCCCCGCCGGTGACCTGCGCTGCGTGGTCGCCGAGGTCCACAACACCTACGGCGGCCGGCACGCCTATCTGCTGACCCCGGAGGCGACCGAAGGCACCGGCGTGGACAAGGAGTTCTACGTCTCGCCGTTCTTCCCCGTCGACGGCCACTACCGTATGCGGCTGCCGAGCCCCGGCGACCGCCTCGCCCTCACCGTGCACCTGGACCGCGAGGGCGGACGGGCCTTCACGGCGACGGTACGCGGCAGCCGGCGGGAGGCCACCGCCGTCGCGCTGCTGCGGCAGGCGCTGCGCCACCCCCTGTCCACCCTCGTCGTGTCGGCCGCGATCCGCTTCCACGGCATCCGTCTCTACCTGCGCGGGCTGCCCGTCCAGCCCCGTCCCGACCACCCCAGCACCCCGGAGAAAGCGACATGAGGACAGCCGAAGCCCGCTCCGACGCCCCCGAGCCCGCGGACGCCCCCGAGCCCGCCGACGCCCCCGACCTGGCCGTCGTCCCCGAGCCGGCCGTCCCCCGGCCGGACGCCCCCGGGCCCGCCGCCGTCGACCCCGCCCGCTGGCCGGACGTCGCCGCCGTCCCGCGGGCCTCGCGGGCCCGCCGCGCCGTCACCGAGGCCGTCGTCCGCCGGGCCCTGCACGGGCTGCCCCTGCGGGTCCGGTTCGCCGGCGGCGACACCCTCGGACAGGGCGGACCGCTCCTGGACGTGCGCGACCCCGCCGCCTTCCACGCCCGGATCGGCACCGGCGGCCTCGTCGGGTTCGGCGAGTCCTACATGGCCGGCGAATGGGACGCCCCCGACCTCGTCGCCGTCCTCACCGTCCTCGCCGCGCACGCCGCCGACCTGGTCCCGGCCCCGCTCCAGCGGCTGCGCCGCCTGTGGGCGCTGCGCCACCCCCATGACGAACGCAACACCCCCGACGGCTCCCGCGCCAACATCAGCCGCCACTACGACCTGTCCAACGACCTGTTCGCCCTCTTCCTCGACGACACCCTCAGCTACTCCTCGGCCGTCTTCCGCGGTTTCCCGGCGAGCTGGGACCGGCTCGCCGACGCCCAGCACCGCAAGATCGACCGGCTCCTGGACCTGGCCGAGGTCGGCGAGGGCACCCGCCTGCTGGAGATCGGCACCGGCTGGGGCGAACTGGCCCTGCGCGCCGCCGCCCGCGGCGCCCACGTCACCTCGCTCACCCTCTCCCAGGAGCAGCGCGCCCTGGCCCAGGAGCGGGTCCGGGCGGCGGGACTCGACGACCGGGTCACCATCGAGCTGTGCGACTACCGCGAGGCACAGGGCACCTACGACGCCGTGGTCAGCGTCGAGATGATCGAGGCGGTCGGCGCGGAGTTCTGGCCGACGTACTTCCGCACCCTCGACGAACGGCTCGCACCGGGCGGCCGGGTCGCCCTCCAGGCCATCACCATGCCGCACGACCGGATGCTCGCCTCCCGGTCCACCTTCACCTGGATCCACAAGTACGTCTTCCCCGGCGGCCTCATCCCCTCCACCGAGGCGATCGAGGACACCGTCCGCACCCGCACCGGCCTCACCCCCACCCGCCGGGACGGGTTCGGCGCCCACTACGCCGAGACGCTGCGCCTGTGGCGCGAACGCTTCACCGACCGCGCCGACGCCGTCGACGCCCTGGGCTTCGACCGGACGTTCCGCCGCCTGTGGACCTTCTACCTGGCCTACTCCGAGGCCGGCTTCCGGGCCGGCTACCTCGACGTCCAGCAGTACCTGTTCACCAAGGAGGACCCCGCCCGATGAGCACCCCAGCCCGCGGGAGGGCCGCCCACCGGCTCGCCGCCCTCGCCGAGGACCTGCTCGGCGGGCCCCTGCCGGTCCGGCTGCGCGCCTGGGACGGCAGCGAGACCGGCCCGGCCGACGCCCCCGTCGCCGTCCTGCGCTCCCGGCGCGCGCTGCGCCGCCTGCTGTGGCAGCCCGGCGAACTGGGCCTGGCGCAGGCGTACGTCACCGGTGAACTCGACGTAGACGGCGACCTCGGGCAGGCCCTGCGCACCGTGTGGGCCGCCCAGCGCGAACGGGGCCTGCGCCCGCCCCGGCTCACCCCCGCCGACCGGGCCCGCGCCGTGACCACCGCCGCGCGGCTCGGCGTCATAGGCCCGCGCCCCGCGCCCCCGGCCTCCCAGGCCCGGCTGCGCGGCGGCCTGCACAGCAGGGCCCGCGACCGGGCCGCCATCAGCCACCACTACGACCTGTCCAACGACTTCTACGCCCTCCTCCTCGACGAGACCATGGCCTACTCCTGCGGCTACTGGGCGGACGACGGCCCCGGCTTCACGGCCGCCGACGCCCAGCGGGCCAAGCTGGAGCTGATCTGCCGCAAGCTCGCCCTCAGGCCCGGCGCGCGGCTCCTGGACATCGGCTGCGGCTGGGGCTCGCTCACCCTGCACGCCGCCGAACGCCACGGCGCGCTCGTCACCGCCGTGACCCTGGCCCGCGAGCAGGCGGCGTACGTGCGCGAGCAGGTCCGCGAACGCGGGCTCGACGAACGGGTCGAGGTGATCTGCCAGGACTACCGGGACATCGAGGGCGGCGGCTACGACGCCGTCTCCACCGTCGAGATGGGCGAGCACGTCGGCGACGCCGAGTACCCGGCGTTCACCGCTGCCCTGCACCGCCTGGTCAGGCCGTGCGGACGGGTCCTGGTGCAGCAGATGTCCCGCGGCCCCGTCGCGCCCGGCGGCGGCGCCTTCATCGAGGCGTACATCGCCCCCGACATGCACATGCGCCCGCTCGGCGAGACCGTGACCCTGTTGCAGGGAGCCGGTCTTGAGGTCCGGCACACCGAGTCGCTGCGCGAGCACTACGTCCGGTCCGTCGGCGCCTGGCACCGCACCCTGGAGGACCGCTGGGACGCGTTCGTCCGTCTCACCGGTGAGGAGACCGCCCGGGTGTGGCGGCTCTACCTGGTCGGCGGGGCGCTGGCCTTCGAGGAGGGACGCATGGGCGTCGACCAGATCCTGAGCGTGCGGCCGGGACCCGGCGGCGACAGCGGCATGCCGGCCACCACCCACCAGTGGTACGAGGGGCTGGAGAAGCTGTGAGCGGCTTCCCGTGGGGCGCGTTCGCGCTCAACCTCGCCTGGGCCGCCGCCGCGGCCCTCGCGGTCATGCTGGTCACCTTCGCCGTCGCGGTGCGCCTGGGCCTGCACCGGATCGTGGACATCGCCTGGGGGATCGGCTTCACCGCGGTCGCCGTGACGACCTTCGCCGCCTCCACCGGGGAGGGCGACCTCGTACGGCGGCTGCTGGCGACCGCGCTCACCGCGCTCTGGGGGCTGCGGCTCGCCACGCACATCGCCCGGCGCGGCAGGGGCCACGGCGAGGACCCGCGCTACGAGGCGATGCTCGCCAAGGCGCCCGGCAACCGGAACGTCTACGCCCTGCGGATGGTGTACCTGCTCCAGGGCGCCCTGGTGTGGCTGGTGTCGCTGCCCGTCCAGGCCGCGCAGTACGTGCCGGAGGCGCCGTCCGCGCTCACCTGGGCCGGCGTGGCGCTGTGGGCGGTCGGCGTCGGCTTCGAGGGGATCGGCGACGCCCAGCTCGCCCGTTTCAAGTCCGACCCCGCCAACCGGGGACGGATCATGGACCGGGGCCTGTGGTCCTGGACCCGGCACCCCAACTACTTCGGCGACTTCTGCGTCTGGTGGGGCCTGTTCCTGCTGGTCTGCGACACGCCCGCGGTGGCCGCCGCGTGCCTGGTCTCCCCGGTGGTGATGAGCCTGCTGCTGACCAAGGGCAGCGGGCAGCGGCTCCTGGAACGGCACATGGCCGGCCGACCCGGCTACGCCGAGTACGTGGCGCGGACCAGCGGCTTCTTCCCCCGCCCGCCGAGGTCGCGGTGACCGCCGGCCCACTGCCCGCGACGGGCGCCCTCGTGCCGCTGCGGCTCCCCGCCCGCCCCCGCGCCGCCGTGCTCGTGCTGCACGGCGGGCGGGCCGACGGCCTCGGTCCGGCGCGGCCCTGGCAGCTCGCCGCCCTGCGGATGCGCCCCTTCCACCGGGCCCTCGCCGACGCCCTGCCCGACGACGTCCTGCTCGCCGGGGTGCGCTACCGGGTCCGCGGCTGGAACGGCACCCGGGCCGACCCGGTGCCGGACACCCTGGACGCGCTCGGACAGCTCGCCGCGCTCGCCGGACCCGTGCCGACGGTGCTCGTCGGCCACTCCATGGGAGGCCGGGCCGCCCTGCGCGCCGCCGGGCACCCCCAGGTCGGCGGGCTGCTGGCGCTGGCCCCCTGGTGGCCGCCGGACGAGGAGCCGGGGCCGCTGGCGGGACGCCGGGTCGTCGTCCTGCACGGCGCACGCGACCGGGTCACCGCGCCCGCCGATTCCGCCGACCTGGTGCGCCGGGCGCGCGGCACCGCCGAGCGGGCGGCGATGGCCCTGGTCCGCGACGGCGACCACGCGATGCTGCGCCGGCCCGGTTTCTGGCACGGGACGACGGCGGCGGTGGTCGCGCACCTTCTCGACCCCGGGGGCCGTCCCGACCCGCTGCCGCCCGAGTGTTATGCCCCGGGGCCGGTTCCCGTGCTGTGAGCGGGGCCGGTTCCTGTGCTGTGAGCGGGCCCGGTCCCCGTGCTGTGAGCGGGGGAGGCCTTGGCCAGTTCGGCGGTGAACTGTGCGCCGGTGAGCAGTGCCAGGTTGGACAGCCACAGCCACATCAGGAAGACGACGACCCCGGCGAGGGAGCCGTAGAGCCTGCTGTACGCGCTCAGGGTGGAGGCGTACAGCGCGAAACCGGTGGAGACCACCAGCCACAGCAGGGCGGCCAGGACCCCGCCGGGCAGACTGTGCACCCGCCGCCGGGCCCCGTCCGGGCCGGTGTGGAAGACGACCACGACCAGCAGCGCCACCAGGCACAGCAGCAGGGGCCAGCGCAGCACGCTCCAGGCCCAGGCCGCGGTGGCGCCCAGCCCCAGCAGCCGGCCCACGTACTCGGCCAGCGGCCCGGTCAGCAGCAGGGCCAGTGACCCGGCCAGCAACAGGAGCAGCAGCCCGAGCGCGGTGAGCACGATGCGCGGCGCCCGGCGCCAGGGCGAACGCCGGTCCTCGGCCCGGTGCATACGGTGCAGGGCGCGGCGGAAGACGGCGAGATAGCTGGAGGCCGACCACAGGGCGCTGACCGTGCCGGCCACCAGCAGCGGCCACGCCCCGTTGTCCGCGCCCAGCATCCGGGACAGGGCGGCGTGCAGGGCGCTCGCCGACTCGGCGGGCGCGTACGCGGTGACATGGCTGACGAACTGCTCCGCGGTGTCCGGGCTGATCAGGCCGAACGCGAGCACCGTCACCATCAGCGCGGGCAGCACCGACAGGATCGCGTAGTACGTCAGGGCCGCCGCGTAGTCGGATATGTCGTCGTTCCACAGCGACGCCGGGGTGCGGCGCAGCGCGGGCCACCACGCGGCGGGCCACCGCACGCGCAGGACCCGGGCGACGGCGGCACGGGGGACCGCGGGACGGGCGTCGCCCGTGTACGGGTCAGCGGACATGGGGCTTGCGGTGCGCTGCGGCGCTGACGCGCAGACGGGTGTGCGCGCGGTACGGCGCGGCGGACTCCTCCGCCTCCGCGGCCACCGCGCACAGGTCGGGCAGCACGGCCCGCGGCGAGGCGTCCGGGGCGAGCCAGACCCGCAGGCGCACCTCCAGGCGGCGCCGCGAGCGGGGCAGCACGCGGGCGCGGCTGCGGGCGACACCGGGCACGGTGCCCGCGCGCAGGGCCACCGCCTCGGCCAGCGCCCGCGCCCGCACGGTGCCGCCCGGTGCGGGCAGCGGCAGCGGACGGCCGGGCCCGGACCGGAACTGGGCGAGGAACCAGCACCCGAAGAGCAGGCTCAGCACGATCGCCGCCGCGAGGACGGACGGCGTCCACCAGCCCTCGCCGCGCAGCCGCGCCAGCCGGCCGGTGTCCAGCAGGGCGTGGTGCCCCGCCGTGAGGGTGCCGCTCACCGCGACCCACCCGCCCGCCAGCACCAGCGCCAGGCCGGTGCCGCCGAGGCCGAACCGGTTGAGGGCGGTCCGTGACTGCCGCATCACGCGTCTCCTTCCGCTTGCCCCGCCGGAGCCTGCCACAGCGGCGAGGGGGTCACACGCACCCGCAGCCCGCGGGGGCGGCGCAGGGCGCAGGACGCGAGCGCGCCCCCGGCCGCCGCGGTGACGTCGTCGCGGACCCGAGCGGACTCCCCGAACAGGAGCCCGGCCCGCACCACGACCCGGCGGCGCCCCGTCCGGACGCGCACCGTGCCGACGCCGGGCACCGCGCCCACCGCGTCCCGTACCAGCGCCTCGACGGCCGGCCGGTCCACCGCGGCGACGACCCCGGCGGCCGGGACCCGCACGGTCGCCCGCCGGCGCAGTCCGGGGGTGACGGCGAGGACGATCAGCCACCCGCCGAGCAGCGCCGTCAGCGCTCCCGCGACGGTCACCGACCGGTCGGCGGGCCCGTGCTGCGCCAGCCAGTGCACGGCCTGCACGCGCCAGGCGGCGGCCGGGCGGTGCGCGGCGTGCACGAGGACCAGGTCCACGGCGAGGGCGGCGCAGGCCGCGGCGGCCAGGGCGGCCTGCACGGCGGCCGGGACCCGGCGCCGGGACCACAGCCGCCTGGGGGTGCGCCCGGCGGGCGGGGCCGGGTCGGCCTCCGTGCGCGCGGGTCCGCCCCGGGCGGGGGTGAGCGAGGTGACCCTGATCCGTGCGGGAGGCACGTCGAGGCCGGTCAGCTCCCGGGTACGCCCCGTGACCCGCTCCTGGAGGCCCCGGACCGTCTCGGTCAGCGGCGCCGGGTAGGGGAGCGCCACGTCGAGGGCGACCCGCGCCCGGCGCCCGTGCACGGACGCCGCCGCCTTCGCCGTCCGCGCGGCGGTGGCGGTCTCCGCCGCCGGGCGCCCGTCGGCCGGGGCCGCGGGGGACGTCTCGGCCGCGGTCGCCAGGGACTCGTCGGCGGCCCGCTCGGCGATCCTGCGCACGGCCCGCTCGGTGACCGTGGTGGTGCCCCGCTGCGCGGCGGTGGTCATCGCCGGCCCCGTTCGAACGCGTCCCGGACGTCCCGGACGCTGCCGCCGCCCTCGACCCAGCGGCCCGCCGCCCAGCCGAGACCGCCGAGCGCCCCCACGAGCAGGAACGCGCCGAAGCCGCCGAAGTACCCGGCGAACGCCAGGGCCATCCCCGCGATCATCCCTACGAACGGTGCGCTCACGCCCGTCCACCTCCCACCTGGATGCCTGCCGTCTGCTGCTGCCGCTGTCCGGTTCCGCCGGAACCGCTACTCCACGCGGCCCTCGGCCCCGCTCGCGGGCTCCTCCTCGTCGGGCAGCCGGACGTCGTTGACGGTGATGTTCACCTCGACGACCTCCAGGCCGGTGACGCGCTCCACCGCCGAGATCACGTTCTCCCGCACGTCCCGGGACACGTCCGTGATGGGCACGCCGTACTCGACGACCAGGTCCAGGTCGATGGCGGTCTGCCGCTCGCCCACCTCGACCTTGACGCCGCGCCCCACGTTGGGACGGCCGCCGGGCACCCGGTCGCGGACGGCGCCGATGGTCCGGGAGAGGCCGCCGCCCATGTCGTACACGCCCGGGATCTCCCGGGCGGCGATGCCCGCCACCTTCACGACGACGAGGTCGGCGATCGAGGTCCGGCCGCGGTCCGGGGCCGGCTGGTCCGCTCCGGTGGCGCCGCCCGAGACGGCGGTGGTGCCCTCGGTCCTGCCGCCCGCGCGGGGCGCCGGGGTCTCGCTCTTGGCTGCCGCGGTCTGCGTGGTCATGGTGATGCCCTTCCTGCCGTGACTCGTTCGTCGGATGCCTGTACTCCGTTCGACCCGGCGCGGTCACCGCTGTGACGCGGATGCCCGGAAAAAGTCCCGGGGAACGCGGTGGGGGCCGAACACGGACGCATCCGCGCGTGCCCGCGGCCGTGAAGTGAACCGGTGCGTCACACGCGGCGCACACGGGTGTCCAACCTGAAGAGACCGGACGAGAGGAGCCGCCCAGTGGCGGGGGCCCGCAGACTGACCGCACCACCGGAGGCCGGTGCCGGCACGGGTGACACCGGCGACACCGGTGACCCGCTGCTCGTGGTCCGGGCCGCGGAGGGCGACGAGGATGCCTTCGCGGCGCTCGTGCAACGCCACGCGCCGGCGCTGATCCGGCTGGCGACCCGACTGCTGGGCGGCCAGGCGGAGGCGGAGGACGCGGTGCAGGACGCCTTCCTCAGCGCATGGCGGCGGCTGCCGGAGTTCCACGGCCAGGCGTCCTTCGGCACCTGGATGTACCGCATCGTCACCAACCGCTGTCTGAACGTGCTGCGGGCCCGCAGACCGGTGGCGCCCCTGGAGGCGGCGGGCGAGGTCCCGGCGGCCGAGCACGCCACCTCCCCGGCCCGCATCACGGAGGCCCGCGACGCGGTCCGGGAGGTCCGGGAGGCCCTCGACCTGCTGTCGGCCGAACAGCGTGCCTGCTGGGTGCTGCGCGAACTGGACGGCCGGTCCTACGAGTTCATCGCGGACGCGGTCGGCATCAGCCAGGAAGCCGTCCGGGCCCGCGTCTTCCGTGCACGCCGCTGTCTGACACAAGCACTGGGGGCCTGGCGATGACCACCCACACCGACCCGCCCGAGGGCGTCCGCGCGGGCGACGACGACGAGCGGCTGCCGTGCGGACGGCCGCTGTCCCAGGTCTGGGACGACTGGGAGCGGCGGGTCCACGACCCCCACGCGGCCGGCTGTCCGCACTGCCGCCGGGCCGTGCGCGACCTCGAACAGCTGGAGAGCGCGGTGCGCGGTCTGCGTGAGGAGACCCCGGAGACCACCGCGTACGACGCCGAGCCGCTCACCCGGCGGGTCATGGACCTGGTCCGCCTCGAACTGCGGCCCGGCCGTCCGCTGCCCCTGGGCGAGCCGGCCGAGGACCTGTGGATCATGGAGACGGTCGTCGCCCGTGCCCTGCGCGCGGCGGCCGAGACCGTCGAGGGCGTCCGCGCGGGCTCCTGCCGCATCACGGACGCCGACGGCTCCGAGGCCGGGGCGGTCGAGGTCCGTCTCGACATCCACGCGCCCGCGCACGTCGCGCTGCGGCAGCTCGCCGAGCGGGTACGGGAGCGGGTGCGGGAGGCAGCCGGACGGGAGCTGGGCATGGCCATAGCGTCCGTGGACATCCGCGTCACCGACCTCGTCGACACCCGGGCCGAGGGCCGCGAAGGAGACACCGTATGACCGCGCATCCGCCGCCCGCCGCACAGGCCGATCCGGTCGAGGACGTCGCCCGGGTCGTGGAGCTCGTGCCGGGCGTCGCCTTCCTCAGACCCGGGCTGGCCTCCCGGCTCCGCTCGGCGCTGTCCCGCCCCGACCGCTCCGGCGGCCGGACGCCCACCGCGGGAGTGCGGCTGACGCCCGGCCGGGACGGCGACGCTGGCTGGCACGTCGACGTCCAGGTGGTCGCCGTGCGCCGGGCCAGGGCGCTGGACGTGGCCCGCGCCGTGCGCACCGCCGTCGAACACCACCTGGCGGACCGTTTCCCCACCGCCCCGGCGGCCCGGGTGACGGTGACGATCACGGGCCAGGTCTGAGCGGCGCCCCTGTGCCCTACGGGTGCGGGACCGGCATCGTCGTCATCAGGTGGACGAAGACGGTCCACGCGCCCGCCGCGAGTGCCAGGACGCGCAGGCGCCGACGGCGCCCCGGGGTGACGGGGTCCGGGCCGGGACCCACCGGCAGACCGGGCCGGACGGTGACGGGGCGCGGGGGCGGCACCGGTGCGGGGCCGCCGCCTACGGTCCCGCGCGGTCTCGCCGGGGCGGCCCGGCCCGGGGCCGGGACCAGGCCCTGGGACAGGCCGCCCAGGAAGGCCGCGTAGGCGGCGCGGCGCAGGCCCGTCGGGGCGGTGCGGCCCGCCTCCCAGGACCGTACGGTCGCGGCCGTCACCCCGAACGCCGTGGCCACGTCCGCCACGCTCATGCCCCAGGCCCGGCGCAGCCGGGCGCACTCCTCGGGCAGGGGCAGGGGCGTCTTGCCGTCGCGGCGGCGGGGGTGGGAGGGCATGGGCCGCGGAGGCCGGGTGCTGAGTGTCATGACCGTATGACAACCCGCACGGCGGCCTGTTACTCTCCGTCAGCTTTTGCACCCGTATGGGCGCATACGCTCCTCCACGGTCAGGCGGGAAGCCCCAGCAGGGCGACCGGGTCGGAGGTGGGTTCCGCGGACCCGCCGGCCGGTTCCACGGTGACGCCCACGCCCGAGGCCCCGTCGACGGCGCCCTGGAGCAGGACCGCCTGGTCGGTGCGGCCGGGGTCCATCAGACCGGCGGAGCGCATCGCCCCGTGGTCGTCGAACCACAGCTGGTAGACCGTGCCGTCGGCGGGGCGGGCCATCCCGGAGGTCAGGAACACGGCACGGTCCTGCTCCTCGGAGACCACGACCGTGCCGGTGGCGCCGTCACCCAGCGCGGCGGTGCGCGTCCGGGCGTCCGGCGCGGCCAGCACGGACGCGATCTCCTCCGTCGCGTTCCGCGCGCGCTGCGCCTGGCGCTGGGCGTCCTCGGCCCGCTGGTGCTGCCAGACCGTCGTCCCGCCGAGCACGGCCGCCGCCGCGAGGCAGGCCGCCAGGGCCCACCGGGACAGCAGCCGGGCGCTTTGCGAGGGACGTCCGGCGCGGGCCGCCGTCAGCCCGCCGGGCGGTTCCTGCCGCACGGACGAGACGCGGCGCAGCACCTGCTCGCGCAGGTCGGAGGAGGGGCTCACGGTGACGGCCAGGCCCAGCCGGGCCGCGGTGGCCGACAGTTCGGCGGCCTCCTGCGCGCACGGCTCGCAGCCCGCGAGATGGCGCTCGAAGACGGCGGACTCGTCGTCGGGCAGGGCGTGCAGGGCGTAGGCGCCCGTCATGCGGTGCAGATCGTCCGGAGTGGTCACGCGGTCACCCCCAGGCAGTCGCGCAGGCGGATGAGACCGTCCCGCAGCCGGGTCTTGACCGTGCCCAGCGGCAGCGACAGCGCCTCGGCCACCTGCCGGTAGGTGAGCCCGCGGTAGTAGGCGAGCGTGACGGCCTGGCGCTGGATCTCGGTCAGCGTGCGCAGACAGCGCCGCACCTGTTCGCGCTCCAGCCGGGCCTCGACCTGCTCGGTCACCTCGTCGAACTCGGGTGTCCGCTCCAGCAGCGCGGCCTTGTGGTCGCGCGCGGCGGCGGCCTCCACGGACCGGACCCGGTCCACCGCGCGGCGGTGCGCCAGGGTGAGGATCCAGTTGACCACCGTCCCGCGGTCGGACCGGTAGCGGGGAGCGGTCCGCCAGACCTCCACCAGCACCTCCTGCGCCACCTCCTCCGACTGCGCCTGGTCCCGCAGCACGGCCCGCACGACCCCGAGCACGGAACCGGCCACGGCGTCGTAGACGGAGGCGAACGCGTCCTCGTCCCCGAGGGCCACGCGGCCCACCAGCTCCTCAAGATCCGGTTCCGACGCTGGATTTCTGCCGATGTGTACGGCTTCTCTCACGGGGGGCCTCCGCTGTTGGGACATCTCCGGACGTAATCCGATCCCGCTGCGGCGGCGGATTGGTCCCTGCCACGACCTTGTCGGCGGTCCGTCCCCCCGCCCGCCCGGGACCGGACCGTCAGCCCGTCGCGAGGCCCGACTTCAGGCCCGCCCCGCACAGCGGTACGACCGCGCTGCGGGTGCCGAGGGCCCCGTCCCGGACCGCCGCCCAGCAGGCCACCCCGGTCGCCTCGACGAACAGGCCCATCGACGCCAGGTCCCGCTGGGCGTGCCGGATGCGGTCCTCGGTCACCGTCAGGAACGTGCCGCCGGACTCCCGCACCGCGCGCAGGATCTGCCGGGCCCGGGGCGGGCGGGGGATCGCGATGCCCTCGGCGAGGGTCGGGGCCACCGGGGTCACGCTTTTCAGGTCCTCCAGCCCCTCCTCCCAGGCCCGGGCCAGCGGGGCGACCGCCGCCGCCTGCACCGCGTACAGCGCGGGCCGCCGCTCGATCAGCCCGGCGCCGTGCAGCTCGGCCACCGCGAGGGCGGCCCCCAGCAGCAGCGTGCCGTTGCCGACGGGGACGACCAGCACGTCGGGCAGCCGGCCCCCGAGGTCCTCCCACAGCTCGTGGACGTACGTCTTCGTGCCGTGCAGGAAGTAGGGGTTGTGCACGTGGGAGGCGTAGAAGGTGCCCGGGGTGTCCGCCGCCTCCCGGGCCGCGCGCGCCGCCGCCTCCCGGTCGCCGGGGACCACCTCGAGGCGGGCCCCGTGCGCCCCGATCTGCTCCAGCTTCTTCGCGGACGTGCCCTCCGGGACGTACACCGTGCAGGGCAGCCGGGCGCGGGCGCAGTACGCGGCGACCGCCGTGCCCGCGTTGCCGCTGCTGTCGGCGATCACCCGGTGCGGGGCCAGCCGCAGCGCGAGTTCGGCGAGCAGGACCGCGCCCCGGTCCTTGAACGACAGCGTCGGCATCAGGAAGTCCAGCTTCGCCGAGACGCTGTCCCGCAGGGGCACGAGCGGGGTGCGGCCCTCGCCGAGGGAGACCGTGGGCGCGCCGAGCGGCAGGGTCTCGGCGTACCGCCACAGGGAGTTCGCGCGGCCCGTGAGGGCTTTGAGGGGCGCGGGGGTGGGGGCGAAGTCCAGGTCGAGGGGGCCCTGGCAGACGGGGCAGCACCAGGCGAGGGAGTCGGCGGGGACGCGGGCGCCGTCCACGGGGCAGTAACGCTCCGGCAGTAGGGTCATGGCCGCAGCGTAACCGTGACGGTTCGTCACCTCCGGTGCCCGGCACGTCGGCTCCGTCACCGGGGCCGGGAAGGTCGTCACCGCGGGCGCCCGGACCCCCGCCCACCTGGCGGTCGGCGCGGCCTCCGCCAGGACGCCGGCCTGCGCGTCCGCCGTTCCGCCGCCGCTCACCCTGCGCTTACCATGCGCCCAGTCGTATGACAGTTCGCCACTCCAGCCCGAACCAGGAGCACGGTACCCGTGTCCATACCCCCGCCCCCCGGCCCCCACCAGCCCCAGGGGCCGTACCCGCCGGGCCCCTACACCCCGCCCGGTCCGTGGGGCTACGGCTACGGCGGCTACGCGCAGCCCGTGCCCGTCAACGGGGTCGCCATCGCCGCCCTGGTGCTGGGCATCCTCTGCTTCCTGCCCGCCGTGGGGCTGGTGCTGGGGCTGATCGCGCTCGCGCAGATCCGGCGCAAGGGCGAACGCGGCAAGGGCATGGCGGTCGCGGGGGCCGTGCTGTCCACGGTCGGCCTCGCCCTGTGGAGCCTCTCGCTGGCCACCGGTGCCGTCTCCGAGTTCTGGGACGGCTTCCGGGACGCCGCGTCCGGCGGCGGCACCGCCTACTCGCTGGACAAGGGCGACTGCTTCGACTCCGGTACCGGCTCCCTGACGGGCGACGCCTACGACATCGACGAGGTGCCCTGCGACCGCGCGCACCACGGCGAGGTGTTCGCCGTCGTGACGATGCCCGGCGACTCCTTCCCGGGCGACGACGAGATCGGCGACACCGCCGACGAGAAGTGCTACGCCCTCCAGGAGCGGTACGCCATGGACGCCTGGGCCGTCCCCTCGGACGTGGACGTCTACTACCTCGTCCCCTCCGAGGACAGCTGGGGCTTCGGTGACCGGGAGATCACCTGCCTGTTCGGCAACGTCGACGAGGACAAGTCCCTCACCGGCTCGCTGCGCAACGACGAGACCACCCTCGACCCCGACCAGCTGGCCTTCCTCGACGCCTCCAACGCGCTGGACCGCGCCCTGTACGAGGAGCCCGAGGACTACGCCGAGGACGACCTCGCGGTGAACCAGGAGTGGGCCGGTGACGTCGCCCGCGCCTTCGGGACGCAGGCCGGAGCGCTGGAGGAGCGCGAGTGGAGCGACGGCCACGGCGAGGCGGTGCGCGGCCTGGTCGCCGATCTGCGGGCCGCGGCGAAGAAGTGGGAGGCCGCGGGCGCGGCCGAGGACACCGACGCCTACTACGAGCACTACGACGACGCGTGGGCCTATGTGGACGGCGACACCACCGTCACCGCCCGCGAGGCTCTGGGCCTGGCGACGACCGTGCCGAAGTACGACGAGGACTACGACGACGGCGGCGGCGGGACGGACGCCGGTGAACTCGATGTCTGATCGCGGTGTGATCGTGTCCATAGCGGGGAGAAAGTGCCTGCGTAAAGCCTGACCCGGGAACATGTCATCACATCGAGTGATTCTCTGGCCTTTGCTTGCGGCGCTGAACCCACGGTTGCCAGGCTGTTGCTGTCTGTACAACCTGATGGGAGCGGCCCGTGACATTCGGTGAGCAGCCGGCGTACCTGCGTGTGGCAGGTGATCTCCGCAAGAAGATCGTCGACGGTTCGCTGCCGCCCCATACCCGTTTGCCCTCGCAGGCCAGGATCCGCGAGGAGTACGGCGTCTCGGACACCGTCGCCCTGGAGGCGCGCAAGGTGCTGATGGCCGAGGGGCTCGTCGAGGGCCGCTCCGGCTCCGGGACGTATGTGCGCGAGCGTCCGGTGCCGCGCCGGGTCGCCCGCTCCGGCTACCGCCCGGACGGCGGGGCCACCCCGTTCCGCCAGGAGCAGGCCGACGCCGCCGCGCGCGGCACCTGGGAGTCCAGCAGCCGTCAGGCCGAGGCCTCCGGGGCCGTCGCCGAGCGGCTCGGCATCCGCCCCGGCGACCGCGTGATGTGCACCAGGTACCTCTACCGGGAGAGCGGTGAGCCGATGATGCTCGCCACCTCCTGGGAGCCCCTCGCCCTCACCGGCCGCACCCCCGTGATGCTGCCCGAGGAGGGCCCCCTCGGCGGCATGGGCGTCGTCGAGCGCATGGCCGCCATCGACGTCGTCGTGGACAACGTCACCGAGGAGGTCGGGGCCCGCCCCGGTCTCGCCGAGGAACTCCTCGCCCTCGGCGGTGTCCCCGGCCATGTGGTGATCGTCGTCCACCGCACGTTCTACGCCTCCGGCCGAGCCGTCGAGACCGCCGACGTCGTCATCCCGGCCGACCGCTACCGCGTCGCCTACCACCTGCCGGTGAAGTAGCGCACGCCTGTCCGGCGCCCGGCCCGCGGGAAGGGCGCCGTCCGCCCCTGCGCGCGCCGTTGGAATCTGGCCGTTCTCGCAGGTCGCCCCGCGCGCGTGGAGACCGCGCTGACCGGATGTGTTCCGGCGTCCGCGCGGCGCACTCTCGGTCGCGCGCCCCCTGCGTTCTGGCTGGTTGCGTACCTCTTTGTGAAAAGGCGGCTTCGCTGCGTAAAGGTTAGGCGTAGGCTCGGGCATATGCGGATTGCGGTTTCCTTAGCGGGCGGGGCGAGGCGACAGCCGCGGAGGCCCGGGCGAGCCGGGCCGGGAAGGGGTGGTGGGCGGCGATGAACGACGGCACGATCACTCTTCCCTGGCTGGTCATACGGCAGGACGACAACGGCAACCGCTACCGCGTGGGCCGGTACGCCACCCGTGCCGAGGCACAGAAGATCGCCGACAGCCTCGACGACCGGGGCCACAAGCAGCTCTACTGGGTCGAGCGCATCGCCCAGAACGGCGACGGCACCCGCAACTGACGGGCGCCGCCCTTTTGTAGGCTCCGGGCCATGACCGAACGGACCCTCGTGGTCGGAGCCGCCCTTCTCGACGCCGGCCGCCTCCTCGCCGCGCGCCGCAGCGCACCCCCCGAACTCGCCGGCCGCTGGGAACTGCCCGGCGGCAAGGTGGAACCGGGGGAGGAGCCCGAGGCGGCCCTCGTGCGCGAACTGCGCGAGGAACTCGGCATCGAGACCGAGCCGGGCGCCCGCGTCCCCGGAGAATGGCCCCTGCGGCCCCCGTACGCCCTCCAGGTCTGGACGGCCCGCCTCCGGGCCGGTTCCCCCGCCCCCGAGCCCCTCCAGGACCACGACGCGCTGCGCTGGCTGAGCCCGGACGAGGTCTGGGACGTCGACTGGCTCGACCAGGACGTCCCCGCGGTCCGGGAGCTGCTGGCCGGATGGGACGAGGCGCGCACCCCCGGCGCCGGCGGCGCCGCGCGCGCATAGGCGCGCGGCACCACCTCCGGGGGACTCCCTACGCCGTTCGTGCCACAGTGCGCCCGTCCGCGCGGTACTGCGCCCCGGATATCGGGTATGTGGCCACTAACCCCACGAAACCGGACATGGGTGTGGCCTGGGAAGTGATCGGCGTGATCGACACCGAAGGCGAGTGCGCCGAGTGGTCCTTCCCCGCGGACCCCGGCGCCGTACGCGCCGCCCGTGCCGCCGTCCGCGGCCGGCTGCGCGACTGGGGCCTGGACGGCGTGTGCGATGTGACGGCCCTGCTCGTCAGCGAACTGGTGACCAACGCCCTGCGGCATGCCACCGGCCCCATCGGCGTACGCCTCGTACGTCCCGCGCGCCCCGGTGACGTACTCCGCGTGGAGGTGTCCGACCCGCTTCCCGATCCGCCGCGCGAGCGGGTCGCCCGGCCGGACGACGAGAACGGCCGGGGGCTCGCGCTGGTCGCCCACGTCTCCCTGCGCTGGGGCACCCGCCCAGGTGGGACGGGCAAAACGGTGTGGTTCGAGCTCGCCGTGCCGGACTGAACCCGTCCGGTCGCCGGTCGGTGCGGGAGTGCGTGATTCGACAGTGTGTCGGCTGGTTAGAAGACTGGAAGTGTTGTCGCGGTACGGTCCAAAAACCGCTGGGACCGTGCTGTGATCGTGAACACCGTGTTGTGCGGCGCCGTAGTGCTGGATACTGCGGGCAGCCGCTCCCGGTGACCGGTGCCGGGTGCGGTGAGCTGGAGGGGACGGTTCGCGTGAGCGAGATACCAGCGAAGGCCACGGAGTCCGAGGACCCGTCGGGCGGCGCGAGGTCACGTGCGGCGGTCGAACTCCCGACCGCGCAGGGTGACGATACGGTCTCGAACAGTGACGTCACCTGGCAGAGCAGCCCGCCCGGCTCGATGTACGACTACATCAAGGTCGCCTCCTTCTCCATAGGCCCCGACGGGCTCGTGGACCAGTGGAGCCTGCGGGCCGAGCAGCTCTTCGGCATCTCCGCGGAGCGGGCCGTCGGCATGGACCCCATCGAGGCGTTCATCGACCCCGACCAGCGGGAGCGCGGCCAGCGCAAGATGGCCGAGATCCTCGACGGCCGCGAGTGGACCGGGGTCGTCCCCTTCCGGGTGCCGGAGAGCGCCGACGGGAAGGGCGGCCGGGAGGGCCTCGCCGAGGTCTATGTGATGCCGACCCGGACCGAGGAGGGCGAGAAGGCCGCGGTCTGCATCGTCGTCGACGTCCGCACCCTGCGCAGCATCGAGACGGACCTCGCCGCCGCGCAGTCCATTTTCGGTCAATCTCCTTTCGGTTTCCTGCTGATCGACCCCGACCTGCGGATCCGCCGCGCCAACCTGCGGTTCGCCTCGCTGTTCGGCGGGACACCGGAGGACCACCGGGGCCGGGGTGTCCACGACTACCTCCTGCGCCCCGAGGCCGAGCGGGTGATGGCCACCCTGCGCCGGGTCCTGGAGACCGGCGACCCGATCACGGACATGCACGTCACCGGCTTCCTGCCCGGCTCCGACGAGCGCCGCCACTGGTCCGTCAACCTCTACCGGGTGCACAGCGGTTCCGGCCGCCCCATCGGCGTCGCCTGGCTCGCCACCGACATCACCGCCCGCCGCCAGGCCGCCCGCGAGGCCGCCGCCGCACGGCGCAATCTCGCCCTTCTGAACGAGGCCGGCGCCCGCATAGGCAACTCCCTCGACCTGGAGACCACCGCCCGCGAACTCCTCGACGTCGTCGTCCCCGGCTTCTGCGACCTCGCGACCGTCGACCTCTACCAGGGCCTGCTGGCCGGCGACGAGACCCCGCCCGGCCTCGCCGACGGCAGCGCGGAGCTGCGCCGCGTCGCGTTCGCCAGCGCCGTCTCGGACGCCCCCTTCACCGGCTCCGGGCCGCCCGTACCGGTCGGCGCCGTGCACCACTTCCCCTTCAACTCGCCCTGCGCGGACGCCCTGCGCACCGCCCGCCCGCTGTACATCCCGCCCGAGGAGGGCGGCCTGGTCCAGTCGACGCTCGCGGTGCCGATGGTCGCCCACGACACCGTCGTCGGCCTCGCCCAGTTCGCCCGCACCAAGGGCAGCGAACCGTTCGGCGACCGGGACCGGGACCTGGCCGTGGAACTGGCCGCGCGCGCGGCGGTCTGTATCGACAACGCCCGCCTGTACCGCCGCGAGCACGAGCGGGCGCTGATACTGCAACGGTCCCTGCTGCCCCCGGGCGACCCGGTCGCCTCCGGCCTCGACATCGCCTGCCGCTATCTCCCCGGCAACTCCTCCTCGGACCGGCCCAGCGAGGTCGGCGGCGACTGGTTCGACGTCATCGAACTGCCCGGTCACCGCACCGCGCTGGTGGTCGGCGACGTCATGGGCCGCGGCCTGCGCGCGGCCGTCGCCATGGGCGAACTGCGCTCCGCGGTCCGCACGCTGGCCCTGCTCGACCTCGAACCGGCCGAGGTGCTCAGCGCGCTGGACGAGATCGCGCGCGGCCTCGGCGCCCCCGGCGGCGTCCAGCAGGCCACCCGCGCCGCCCGCCGCCCCCGCGAGGCCGACCTCTCCGAGGTGTACCTGGCGACCTGCGTGTACGCCGTCTACGACTCGGTGACCCGGCGCTGCACCTTCGCGAACGCGGGCCATCTGCCGCCCGTCCTGGTCGAGCCCGGTGAGGCCGCCCTGATGCTGGACGTGCCGCCGGGCATGCCGCTCGGGGTGGGCGGGGAGCCCTTCGAGGAGGTGGAGGTCGAACTGCCCGAGGGCGCCCTGCTCGCGCTCTACACGGATGGACTGGTCGAAAGCCGCGATCACCCCCTCGACGAGGGCCTCCAGGCGTTCGTCGGCGCCCTCACCGACCCCGCCCGGCCGCTGGAGGACGTCTGCGACCACGTCCTCAACACCCTCGACACCCATCACGGCGAGGACGACATCGCGCTGCTGATGGCACGTGTCCAGGGCCTGCCCGCCGATTCGGTCGGCGACTGGACGCTGCCCCGGGAGCCCCGCAGCGTGGGCCGGGCCCGCGAGTACGCGCGCGGCCGGCTGCTCGGCTGGGACCTGGAACCCCTCGTCGACACCACCGAGCTGCTGGTCAGCGAGCTGGTCACCAACGCGCTGCGGTACGGCGAGGGCGAGATCAGACTCCGGCTGCTGCTGGACCGCACCCTGGTCTGCGAGGTCTGGGACTCCGGCCTCGTCCAGCCCCGCCGCCGCCGAGCCCGCGACACCGACGAGGGCGGTCGCGGTCTGCAACTGGTCGGCCTGCTCAGCGCCGCCTGGGGCTCACGGCGCACGCCACGCGGCAAGACGGTCTGGTTCGAACTCCCGCTCCCCGACGGCGGACACACCATCGTGGACCCGGCAGAGGCCCTGCTGAGCCTGTTCTAGGCCGGGTTCTGGGCGGGCCCTGTGGCGTCCTGCGGTCGGGCGGAGGCTTGTGAGCGGCGCGGGGCAAGTCCCGCTGCGCGACGGCGGGACGAGCGTTGTGGACCGGGCGGCGTCTTGCTGGGCCTGCTCTGGGAAGGGCGCGGGGGTGCCTGCCCTGCGGTGTCCTTCTGGCCGCATGGCCGGGCGGAGGCTTGCTGCCGGCGCGGGGGAAGTCCCGCCGGGAGTGTTCTAGGACGGGTTCTGGGGGGTCTTGCGGCGGCTTCTGGCGTGGGGTCCGCCGAAGCTCGCCGCCGCGCCGTCCGGCAGCAGGATGCCGCCGAGGAGGGCCCCGGCGGTGCCGCTCTCGTGGCCGGCCGCCCCGGCGAGCGGGTTGCCGTGTGCGCGGACGTCCCGCTCGGCGAGGTCCCGGGCCGCTCGCGCGAGCGTGCCGGCGCCGACCGGGTCGGTGTCCAGGAGCCGTACCGCCTCGGCCAGCCGGGTCCGGGCGGCGGCGCCCACCGCGCCCCGGTGGACGCCGATGAAGCCGTCCGCGCCGGCCACGGCGTCGCGGCCCACGAGCAGTGCGGCGGCCCCCAGCACCCCGGCCGAGGGCTCCGCGGCGAGCGGCGTCAGGGCGGTCACGACCCGGCGCAGGGCGTCCAGCGGGTCGTGGGGCCCCCGGGTCGTCTCGTCGCGGACGACGGCCAGGACCCCGTCGGCGTGCAGGACGCGGGCGCGGGGCTCGCCCACCACCTCCCGCGGGACCTGCGCGAGCAGTGCCTCCGCGCCCGTGAGGGCCGCCGGGAGCAGCGCGGCGGCGGAGCCGAGGTCCCGGCCGAGCCGTTCGACGCCGTCGAGGAACACCGCGGCCTGGGCGACGGCGCCCTCGGCGGCGCGCAGATGCGGGGCGGACCGCTCGTTGTCGGCGAGGTCGACGGCCTGCCGGGCCTGGTTGAGCCGCAGGCCGGCGAAGACCAGCCGGTCCCTGGCCTGCTCCGGGTGGCCGACGACGGAGGCGAGGGCGCCGGAGGCGTACCGCTCGCCGAGGGCGGTGAGGAGGGCGTCCACGGTCTGGGTGCGCCCCGCGAGGGCCCGGAACCGGGTCTCGGCGATCTCCAGGGCCCCGGTCGGGTCCGTCTCCAGCGCCCTGAGCTGGTCCACCCCGGCCGCCCCCGCGTCCAGCCGCCGCCCCGCCTCCTCGCACCGCCCGACGATCCCGGCGAGGGCGTGCCGCCGGGACTCCTCCTCGGCGGGGACGCCGTCGTCGTACCGCTGCCGCAGGCGGAACGCGCTGTCCAGTTCGAAGGCCGCGTCGGCGAGGACCGCGGCGTGCGGGGCGACGGCGTCCTCGCCGAACCGTCCGGTCACGAAGGCGAGTTCCTCACGGCTGGTGCGGACGCAGTCGTCGGCGGTGACCAGCCGCGCGCGGGCCCGTTCGTCGAGCTCCCCGAGGGGCGGGGGAGCGGACGGCCGGACCGAGGCGCCCACCGGGGCGGTGCGGGTCCGGGCCCGCCGGGCGCGCCGCAGGTACACGTACCCCGCGACCGCCACCGCGGCTGCGACGGCGGCCAGCGGCAGCACCAGGTCCGCGGCCGTCGCCGCGGCCTCCTGACGCGCCTCGGGCCGCGGGGCCCGCTCGGCGTGCGCCACCGTCGTCCCCGGCAGCAGCAGCCACAGCACCCCGGCCACCGCACCCACCAGCGTGTGCGCCACCCGCACGGATATGTGCGAGGTCGCCCGGCGCGGCCGGCCCCGGATCATGGAGGACGTCATGTTTCGGAGCGTATGGGCAGGAATGTGGGGGCGCGAGCGGGGGCGGAACCGGGGGTGACCGGGGGAAACGGGGCACGGGCACGGGGGCTCGTGCGAGCATCGGCGCCATGGGCGACGGGTGGGTCGTGGTGGCCGTGCTGGTACTGGCGTTCGGGACGGTGACCGGCCTCGCCGCCGTCACCCGGGACCGGCTGCCGCCCGGGCGCGGACGGGAGAAGGTGCGCCGGCCGCGCCTGTGGGGGTACGGCACGCTGCTCGGCATGGCCGGGATGGGGGTGTTCCTGTTCGTGGGGCCGCTCCAGGGGCCGGACGCGGGGCGCTTCCCCGTCGCGACGGCCGGGATGGGCGTGTTCTTCGCGGGGCTCTGGGTCCAGCGGCTCGCGACGCGGCCCGCGAAGGACCGGCGGACCCGGCAGACCGGGGAGACTCGGCAGCCCGGGGAGACCCGGGAGACCCGCGAAGACCGCCCCGTCTAGGGGGTCCGCCTCCTGATCTTCGAGCCCAGCCACACCAGCGGGTCGTACTTGCGGTCGACGGCGCGTTCCTTCAAGGGAATCAGGGCGTTGTCCGTGATCTTGATGCCCTCGGGGCAGACCTCCGTGCAGCACTTGGTGATGTTGCAGTAGCCGAGGCCGTGCTCGTCCTGGGCGGTGCGCTTGCGGTCCAGGCCGCTCTCGTCGGCCGCGTCCAGGGGGTGCATGTCGAGTTCGGCGACGCGCATCAGGAAGCGGGGGCCCGCGAAGGCCTGCTTGTTCTCCTCGTGGTCGCGGACGGCGTGGCAGGTGTCCTGGCACAGGAAGCACTCGATGCACTTGCGGAACTCCTGCGAGCGGTCCACGTCCTCCTGCATCATCCGGTACTCGCCCGGCCCGAGATCCGCCGGCGGCACGAACGCCGGTATCTCCCGCGCCTTCTGGTAGTTGAAGCCGACGTCCGTGACGAGATCACGGACCACGGGGAACGCCCGCAGCGGGGTGACCGTGATCGTCTCCTCACGGGTGAACACCGACATCCGCGTCATGCACATCAGCCGAGGCCGCCCGTTGACCTCCGCCGAGCACGAACCGCACTTGCCCGCCTTGCAGTTCCAGCGGACCGCCAGGTCGGGGGCCTGGGTGGCCTGGAGCCGGTGGATGATGTCGAGGACCACCTCGCCCTCGTTCACCTCCACCGTGAAGTCCTTGAGGCCACCGCCCCCGACGTCGCCCCGCCACACCTTGAAGCTGGCCTTGTAGCTGCTCACTCGTACAGCTCCTCTTCGGCGAGGTACTTGACCAGCTCCTCCTTGTCGAAGAGGGCGAGCAGGTCCGGGCGGATGGGTTCGGTGGTCTCGCGGACGAGCGCGATCTGGCCGCGGACCGCGTCCGTGGCCGCCAGCCCGCCGGTGATGTCGGCCAGCCGGCACAGCAGGTTGACGTTGCGCCAGGCGCGGTCCATCCCCGGATGGTCCTCACGGGTGTGGCCGCCGCGCGACTCGGTGCGCTCCAGCGCGGCCCGCGCCACGCACTCGCTGACCAGCAGCATGTTGCGCAGGTCGAGGGCGAGATGCCAGCCCGGGTTGAACTGGCGGTGCCCCTCGACACCGGCGCGCCGCGCCCGTACCCGCAACTCGGCCAGTTTCTCCAGGGCCTGGGCCATCTCTCCCTCGCGGCGGATGATGCCGACGAGGTCGTTCATCGCCTGCTGGAGCTCCTGGTGCAGGGTGTACGGGTTCTCCGGCGGACGTCCGTCCGCCTCGCCCGGCGCGGGGCCCTCGGCGGAGAACGGGCGCAGCGCCTCCGCCGCCGCCGTGTCGACCTCGACGTCGTCCACCTCGGGCCGCTCGAAGGCGAGGCCCGCCGCGTACTCGGCCGCGTGCCAGCCCGCCCGCCGCCCGAACACCAGCAGGTCGGACAGGGAGTTGCCGCCGAGCCGGTTGGAGCCGTGCATGCCGCCCGCGACCTCCCCGGCCGCGAACAGGCCCGGCACCCCGCGCGCCGCCGCCGTGTCCGAGTCGACGGCGATGCCGCCCATGACGTAGTGGCAGGTCGGGCCGACCTCCATGGCCTCCGCCGTGATGTCGACGTCCGCCAGTTCCTTGAACTGGTGGTACATGGACGGCAACCGGCGCTTGATCGTCTCGGCGGGCATCCGGGTCGACACGTCCAGGAACACCCCGCCGTGCGGGGAGCCGCGGCCCTCCTTCACCTCGGAGTTGATGGCCCGCGCCACCTCGTCGCGCGGCAGCAGCTCGGGGGGACGCCGGTTGTGGTCGGGGTCGTCGTACCAGCGGTCGGCCTCGTCCTCGGACTGGGCGTACTTCTCCTTGAAGACGTCCGGGACGTAGTCGAACATGAACCGCTTGCCCTCGGAGTTGCGCAGCACGCCGCCGTCGCCGCGGACGGACTCGGTGACGAGGATGCCCTTCACCGAGGGCGGCCAGACCATGCCCGTCGGATGGAACTGCACGAACTCCATGTTCAGCAGCGGCGCCCCGGCCAGCAGCGCCAGCGCGTGCCCGTCGCCCGTGTACTCCCAGGAGTTCGACGTCACCTTGAAGGACTTGCCGATGCCGCCGGTCGAGACGACCACCGAGGGGGCTTCGAGGACGAAGAAGCGGCCGGACTCGCGTTCGTAGGCGAAGACACCGGAGACCCGGTCGCCGTCCTTGAGGACCCGGGTGACCGTGCACTCCTGGAAGACCTTCAGCCGGGACTCGTAGTCGCCGGTCTCCTTCATGTCCTGCTGCTGGAGGGAGACGATCTTCTGCTGGAGCGTGCGGATCAGTTCCAGGCCCGTGCGGTCGCCGACATGGGCGAGACGCGGGTACTCGTGGCCGCCGAAGTTGCGCTGCGATATCCGGCCGTCGGCGGTCCGGTCGAACAGGGCGCCCCAGGTCTCCAGCTCCCACACCCGGTCGGGGGCCTCCCGCGCGTGCAGCTCGGCCATCCGCCACTGGTTGAGGAACTTGCCGCCGCGCAGGGTGTCGCGGAAGTGGACCTGCCAGTCGTCGTGCTCGTTGGCGTTGCCCATCGCCGCCGCGATGCCGCCCTCGGCCATCACCGTATGGGCCTTGCCGAACAGCGACTTGCAGATCACGGCGGTGCGCGCGCCCCGCTCCCGGGCCTCGATGGCCGCCCGGAGGCCGGCGCCCCCGGCACCGACCACGACGACGTCCCACTCCTGGCGGTCGACCACGGACATCAGAGGGTCCCATCCATCTCGAACTCAGAAGAAGCGCGGATCATCGAAGGCTCCGGACGCGACGAGGAAGACATAGAAGTCGGCGAGCGCCACGCTCACCAGCGACGCCCACGCCAGCAGCATGTGACGGTCGTTCAGCTTCCCGATCCAGCGCCACATCCGGTAGCGCACGGGGTGCTTGGAGAAGTGCTTGAGCTGGCCCCCGACGATGTGCCGGCACGAGTGGCAGGACAGCGTGTACGCCCAGATCAGCACGATGTTGAGGAGGAACACCAGGGTGCCGAGCCCCATGTGGCCCCACGCGTAGTGCTCGTCGCGGAAGGCGAGCACGGTGTCGTAGGTGAGGATGCCGGCGACGAGGAGCGCGGCGTAGAAGAAGTACCGGTGCAGGTTCTGCAGGACCAGCGGGAAGCGGGTCTCGCCGGTGTACTTCTTGTGCGGCTCGGCCACCGCGCAGGCCGGCGGGGACGCCCAGAAGCCCCGGTAGTAGGCCTTGCGGTAGTAGTAGCAGGTCAGCCGGAAGCCGAGCGGGAAGACCAGGATGAGGATCGCGGGGGACAGGCCCCACCAGCCCCCGAAGATCTCCCAGTTGGGCCCCGACCGCATGGGCTCGCAGTTCTCCGCCACGCAGGGGGAGTAGAACGGCGAGACATAGGGGGCCGCGTAGTAGTCGGCGTTGGCGAAGGCCCGCCAGGTCGAGTACACGACGAAGAGGAACAGTCCGGTGGCGGTGGCCGCGGGCGCCAGCCACCAGCGGTCCGTGCGCAGATGCGGGGCGTCGATCGCGGCGCGCGTACCGGACCGTACGCCGCCGCTCTTGGGATGGGGTTCCGTACCAGTGGCCAACGCATGACTCCGGTCGGGTTCAGGGGGCGTGGCGGTCGCGGGCGCCGAGTCCCTCGTCGTCCGAGTCCGTCCACAGGCTGGTGTCGTACGGGGTGTCGGGGATGGTGACGAGATCGGGGCGGTGCGTCTGGGCCAGCGCGGGGTCGGCCTGCGCCAGCAGCGCGAGGCTCTCGCGCAGCCGGTCGGCGTCGACCCGGACGCGGCGCATCTCCAGGCCGCCGCTGCCCAGCTGCCGTTCCAGGCGTTTTACGTGGCGGAGCACTTCGTCGAGGCAGCGCTGAGCCGCCGTCAGGTCGTCGTGCAGGGCCATGACGTGACCTCACCTCACTCGGGGTGGCAACGTTCATGTGCGCCTGCGAGTGTTGCGCGTCACACCTGCCGGTGGGAAGGGACGTGCACGGATTGGCGGATCGCGAGCCTCCGTGCGCGCCCCGGGTGCGCCCCGCGTTGCGCCGCACGGTGAGGTCCGGACGGCCCGCGTTGCGCCGCACGGGTGGGGTTCGGGCGGCCCGCCGCCGTGTCGCCGCGGTCGTCCCCGCCCCGTCCTCTTCAGTGGCGGCATACATCTGATCAGCTCCATATACCGCCAAACGTGATCACCACAGGCGGCGCACCCCCGGAGGTAGACGGCATGTCCCACGACGGCGTCGGACCACGCGCGGTGATGCGCTCGGCCGCCTTTCTCACCGCGGGCGCGCTCGCGGTGACCGTGCTCTCCGGGTGCGGTTCCCCCGACCCGGCGGGCAAGCCGCTGGCCGGCTCGGACATCGCGCCGGCCGCGCGGGCGAGCGTCGCCGACGGGGGGAGTCTGCGGTGGGCCGTGGACTCGGTGCCGGACACGCTGAACACCTTCCAGGCCGACGCGGACGCCACGACCACCCGTGTCGCGCAGGCCGTCCTGCCGTCCATGTACCGGCTGGACGACCAGGGACGGCCGCGCGTCGACACCGACTACCTGGAGAAGGCCGAGGTCGTCGAGACCGAGCCCAAGCAGGTCGTGCTGTACAAGCTGAACCAGCAGGCCGTGTGGAGCGACGGCCGGGAGATCGGCGCCGCCGACTTCGCCGCCCAGTGGCGCGCCCTGTCCGGCAAGGACAGCGCCTACTGGACCGCCCGCAACGCCGGGTACGAGCGCATCGAGAAGATCGAGCGCGGCAGGAACGACCTGGAGGTCCGCGTCACCTTCGCGCGGCCCTACGCCGACTGGCGGTCCCTGTTCTCGCCGCTGTACCCGAAGGACGTCATGGGCTCCCCGGACTCCTTCAACGACGGCGCGCGCAGGAAGCTCAAGGTCACCGCGGGGCCCTTCGCCCTGAAGAAGGTCGACCGCAAGGGCGACGAGGTCGTCCTCACCCGCAGCTCCCGCTGGTGGGGCCACCCCGCCAAGCTCGACGAGATCGTGCTGCGCGCCGTCCCGCGCGACAAGCGGGCCGCGGCCCTCGCCGCCGGCGACCTGGACCTGGCCGACATCGACCCCGAGTCGGTCAAGCGGATCACCCTCGCCGCGCGGCCCCGGCAGAGCAGCACCCCGCTCATGGGCCCCGGCAGCGACCTCACCGCCGCCGACTCCCTGCACTCCTGGGCCGTCGCCAACGGCTCCGACGAGGACGCCGCCGAGGAGGAGACCGAGGCCCGCGCGAAGCAGCGCAAGAAGATCAGCGCGTACGCGGACGAGCAGGTCGCGCTGCGCGGCTTCGAGGTCCGCCGCTCCCTGGAGCCCGCCTCCACCCAGCTCGCCCTCAACGGCGTCGACGGCCCCCTCGCCGACGAGCGGGTGCGCCGCGCGGTCGCCCGCGCCCTGGACCGCGAGGCCCTCGCCAAGACCGTCCTCGGCCCCCTCGGACTGCCCACCGAACCCGTCGGCAGCCATCTGGCGCTCGCCGGACAGGCCGCCTACGCCGACAGCAGCGGCGCGCTCGGCGGCCAGGACACCGAGGAGGCGCAGGCCCTGCTCTCGGACGCCGGCTGGGTGCGGGGCGGTCCGGTGAAGGAGGAGAAGAAGGGCGAGGAGGCCGCCGGCGCCAAGGGCAAGAAGGCCGAGGACGACTCCGACGGCGACGACGGCACGTACATCGTCGGCGAGGACGACAAGGCGCCCGCCGAGGCCGACCGGGAGAAGAAGAAGGGGCACCCCGAGCGCGGGGACGGCTCCCAGCACCTCGCCCAGGACGGCAAGCAGTACACCACCGGCAAGCTCAAGGGCGGCGCCCCCGGCGCCTACGCCCCGCGCGGCACCGCCGCCCCCGCCGGAGCCGTGCCCGAGGCGCTCGCCAAGGACGGCAAGGCGCTGACCCTGCGGTTCGTGGTGCCCTCGGGCCCCGGCTCGGAGACGCTGCGCACGGTCGCCGACCGGATCTCGGCGATGCTGGCGAAGGTCGGCATCCGCACCGAGATCGACAAGGTCGAGGACGAGAGCTACTTCAAGGACCACATCGCGTCCGGCCAGTACGACCTCGCCCTGTACTCCTGGCCCGCCTCCGCCTTCCCGGCCACCGACTTCCGCCCCGTCTACGCCAAGCCGGTGCCCGCCGCCGACGGTTCCCTGAACGTCGAGCAGAACTACACCCGGGTCGGCACCGACCAGGTCGACCAGCTCTTCGACCAGGCGGTCGGCACCCTCGACGAGGGCGAGAGCAAGGGCCTGATCCGCAAGGCGGACTCCCGTATCTGGGCCGCCGCCGGATCCATCCCGCTCTACCAGCGCCCCCAGCTCACCGCCGCCCGCAAGGCCGTGGCCAACGCCGGCGCGTTCGGCTTCCGCAGCCCGGTCTACGAGGACATGGGTTTCCTGAAGAAGAGCGCCCCGGCCTCGGCGAGCCCGACCGGCCGATAGGCCCTCCGGGAGCCCGGGAGGCGGCCCCCGGAGGCCGCCTCCCCCAGGGGCACGTACCATGGGGTGAGGCCGTGGCATGTACAGCCCGGCAGGGTCCGCGTAACACAGACGTACGCGCAGGCCCCTTCCACACCACTCCGGGAGTACGCCGCACTATGGCCACGCGCCACGACATCCGCAATGTCGCCATCGTCGCCCACGTCGACCACGGCAAGACCACCATCGTCGACGGCATGCTCAAGCAGGCCGGCGCCTTCGCCGCGCACCAGCTCGAAGGCGTCGACGACCGCATGATGGACTCGAACGACCTGGAGCGTGAGAAGGGCATCACGATCCTCGCCAAGAACACGGCGGTGAAGTATCACCCCAAGGACGGCGGGGACCCGATCACGATCAACATCATCGACACCCCCGGCCACGCCGACTTCGGTGGCGAGGTCGAGCGCGGTCTGTCGATGGTCGACGGTGTCGTGCTCCTCGTCGACGCCTCCGAGGGCCCGCTCCCGCAGACCCGCTTCGTGCTGCGCAAGGCGCTCCAGCAGCGGCTGCCCGTCATCCTGTGCATCAACAAGACGGACCGCCCCGACTCCCGGATCGACGAGGTCGTCAACGAGACCTACGACCTGTTCCTGGACCTGGACGCGGACGAGGAGCAGATCGAGTTCCCGATCGTCTACGCCTGCGGCCGTGACGGCATCGCCTCGCTGACCAAGCCGGAGAACGGGACCGTCCCCGCCGACTCCAACAGCCTGGAGCCGTTCTTCTCGACGATCCTCCAGCACATCCCGGCCCCCACGTACGACGAGGAGGCCCCCCTCCAGGCGCACGTCACCAACCTGGACGCCGACAACTTCCTCGGCCGTATCGCGCTGCTCCGCGTCGAGCAGGGCGAGCTGCGCAAGGGCCAGACCGTCACGTGGATCAAGCGCGACGGCAGCATGACCAACGTGCGGATCACCGAGCTGCTGATGACCGAGGCGCTCACCCGCAAGCCCGCCGAGGTCGCGGGCCCCGGTGACATCTGCGCCGTGGCCGGTATCTCGGACATCATGATCGGTGAGACCCTCGCCGACACCGAGAACCCGATCCCGCTGCCGCTGATCACGGTCGACGAGCCGGCGATCTCCATGACCATCGGCACCAACACCTCGCCGCTGGTCGGCCGGGGCGGCACCGGCAAGGGCGCCGACAACAAGGCGGCCGTCAAGGACCGCAAGGTCACCGCCCGCCAGGTCAAGGACCGTCTGGACCGCGAGCTGATCGGCAACGTCTCGCTGCGGGTCCTCGACACCGACCGTCCCGACGCCTGGGAGGTCCAGGGCCGCGGTGAGCTGGCGCTCGCCATCCTGGTCGAGCAGATGCGCCGCGAGGGCTTCGAGCTGACCATCGGCAAGCCCCAGGTCGTCACCAAGGACGTCGACGGCAAGACGTACGAGCCGGTCGAGCGCATGACGATCGACGTGCCCGAGGAGCACATGGGCGCGGTCACGCAGCTCATGGGTGTCCGCAAGGGCCGGATGGACAACATGTCCAACCACGGCTCGGGCTGGGTCCGCATGGAGTTCGTGGTCCCCTCGCGCGGTCTGATCGGTTTCCGGACCGAGTTCCTGACCCAGACCCGCGGCACCGGCATCGGCCACTCCATCCACGAGGGCTTCGAGCCCTGGTTCGGCACCCTGACGACCCGTAACAACGGTTCGCTGGTCGCCGACCGCTCGGGCGCCGTCACCGCCTTCGCGATGACGAACCTCCAGGAGCGCGGTGTGCTGTTCACCGACCCCGGCACCGAGGTGTACGAGGGCATGATCGTCGGCGAGAACTCGCGCTCCGACGACATGGACGTGAACATCACCAAGGAGAAGAAGCTCACGAACATGCGGTCCTCGTCGGCCGACTCGTTCGAGGCGATCGTCCCGCCGCGCAAGCTCTCCCTGGAGCAGTCGCTGGAGTTCTGCCGCGACGACGAGTGCGTGGAGGTCACCCCGGAGGCGGTTCGCATCCGCAAGGTGAACCTGGACGCCCGTGAGCGCGCCCGCGCCGCGAGCCGCGCCAAGCACGGCTGACGCCCGCACACCTCCGAGCAACCGGCCGGGCACCGCTGACCAGCGGTGCCCGGCCGTGCTGTGTCCGCACCCGGTGAAGGACCGGGGCATACAGGGTTTTCCCTACGCCATGACCGGTCGGCGCCGCCCGATCGTGTTCGTGGACGCGCGACGCTAGGGTGGCCCGAACGCGTGGTGCGCCGACCCGTTCCGGTCGGCGGCCGACCGCGGGTGACGTCGAGGGCATGACTCCGTCACCGGGAGCAACTGATTTTTCGTCAGGTTGTCCGATATTTGGAATCCGCGTGTCGATAGTCATGTAACAAGTCCGTTTCGTGGCCTTCTCCGGGCGGACTGTTTGTCCAGATTTTGGAAGATGTACGCGTTAGCTGTGACTGAATTGAGATTAAAAGACTGTGGTCGGCACATGGCTCTTGGCAGATAGTTAGCGGCGTAGCGCTCGGGTCAATGGGTCTCGCGCCGCTGATGCGGCGCCGACTCGCGAGCACCAAGGGGTGGTCTGACTCTCCGTCAGGGGTGTCGGGGAACAGGCGCCCCTCCTGTTGGTGAGCACGTGGAGTCATGAGGAGGAGTCCCATGCGTGGTGTCACGACCACTCGGTGGGTCACGACGCCCAGGTCGGGCAACTGTCCTTGCGCGTGCGGCGATTGGCGCTGAGAAGCCCGTCGGCCGCCTAGCGTCACCGCGCGCCTACGCGCGTCCGACTGCGAGGTTTCCCCTCCCGGGGTGTCCTGACGCTTCTGCGTGATCCGGTCTGCGACCTCGCGTGTCCGCGAGGTCCGGGTCCGGTACATCCATATCTGTGAAATGGGCGAACTGTGACAAGTTCTATCGACATTGAGGGCGGCGACGCCCGGGCCGACGTCGACGGAAAGGGCGATGCGGAGCCGGGGCGGAAGCCCGAGGTGCTGGAGGGCCGTTCCCCGGGCCAGCTCATGTGGCTGCGCTTCCGGCGCGACCGCACCGGCGTCGTCTCCGCCTGCGTCGTCATCTTCTTCTTCGCGGTGGCCGCGCTCGCCCCGGTGATCGCGAAGCTGTACGGCAAGAACCCGTACACGCTCTACGCCCAGGAGCCCGAATTCCCCTTCCTGCTGGACGACTTCGCGATGCCCTCGGGCGGATTCGGCGGTGTCTCCGGCGACTTCTGGTTCGGTGTCGAACCGCAGCTCGGTCGCGACGTGTTCACCCAACTGCTGTACGGCATGCGCACCTCGCTCTACATGGCCGTCCTGGTGACGCTGCTGAGCGTGGTCACGGGCGTGCTGATCGGCGTGGTCAGCGGCTACTTCGGCGGACGGGTCGACTACTGGCTCGGCCGGATCACCGACTTCTTCCTCGCCTTCCCGAGCCAGCTCTTCTTCATCGCCTTCATGCCGGTCGTCACCGCGCTGTTCGTGGACCCGCGGGACGAGACCCCGACCTATCTGCGGGCCGTCGCCATCATCCTGGTGATGTGGGTCCTCGGCTGGATGGGCATGGCCCGGCTCGTCCGGAGCTCCGCACTCTCCCTGCGGGAGCGGGAGTTCGTGGAGGCGGCCAAGGTGTCCGGAGCCTCCTCCTGGCGGATCGTCCGCAAGGAGATCCTGCCGAACATCGTCACCCCGATCCTGGTCCAGACGACCTACATCCTGCCCAGCACCATCCTGACGATCGCCTTCCTCTCCTTCGTCGGCGTCGGCTTCGTCGAGCCGACTCCCGACTGGGGGCGGATGTTCGCGACCGGTGCCCGGATCTACGAGCAGGACCCGTCCTATCTGCTGTTCCCGGGCGGCGCGTTGGTGATCTTCGTGCTCGCCTTCAATCTTCTCGGCGACTCCGTCCGGGATGCCTTCGACCCAAAGACCGGACGCTGATCGTCCATCGATGGGGGGCGCTGACCCCCGCGCCGGTACACCGCGCGCGTCAGTCAGTTCATGTGGATATCAACCGACAGGTAGGTGCAGAGAGCATCATGAAGCCCATCCGATCGCGCAGAGTGCGTGCCATGGTGGTCGCGGCAGCGGCCGGCGCCCTGGTCCTGACAGGCTGCTCCGACAACGGCGGGGGGAACGCCAAGGACCAGTCCAAGAACAAGGCGGACGCCGCCGAGCAGTCGAAGCCCGTGGCCTACGCCGACGCCGCCACCTCGACCGGACCGGCCAAGGAGGTCGCCGGAGCGAAGAGCGGCGGCACCATCAATGTCTACATGCAGTCGGACATGACCCACATGGACCCGGGTCAGATCTACGTCAGCGACGCCGGCCAGTTCGCCAACCTGATCCACCGCGGACTGACGGACTACCAGGAGGACGCCAAGGGCAACCTCACGGTCGTCGGTGACGTCGCGACCGACTCGGGTACGACCACCGACGGTGGCAAGACCTGGAAGTACACGCTCAAGGACGGCATCAAGGACGAGGACGGCAACGCCATCACCTCGGCCGACGTCCGCCACTCCATCGAGCGTCTGTACTCGAAGGTCATCTTCGACGGCCCGACCTTCGTCCAGAGCTGGCTCTCCGGCTCCGACTACCGCAAGGCGCTGCCGGACGGCCCCTACAAGGGCAAGCACCTCCCGGACTCGGTCCTGGAGACGCCCGACGCCAAGACGGTCATCTTCAAGTTCGACACCCCGCGCCCCGACCTGCCGCAGGCCCTCGCCATGGCCGGTTACGCGATCGTCCCGGAGAAGGACGACACCAAGGAGAAGTACGACAAGGCGCCCAAGGCGCTGGGTCCGTACAAGATCTCCGAGTACAAGGCCGGCAAGTCCCTCACGCTGGTCAAGAACGACCAGTGGGACCCGAAGACCGACTCGGTGCGTCACCAGTACGCCGACGGCTTCAACTTCAGCCTGACGATCGACCAGGCCAGCCAGACCAAGCGTCTGATCGCCGACCAGGGCGAGGCCAAGAACTCGATCCAGTTCACGGACAGCGTGGACCCCGCGCAGATCCAGGACGTCGTCAGCGACGCGGCGACCAACAAGCGCACCATCAAGGGCTACCAGGTCTACGTCTGGCAGATGACCTTCAACCTCGACCGGTTGAAGGACAAGAAGATCCGTGACGCCATCACGTACGCCATCCCGAACCAGTCGATGATCCAGGCCGACGGCGGCAAGTACGGCGGCGAGCTGGCCGGCGGTCTCTTCGCCCCGACCCTGCCGGGCTACGACGACAGCTACGACCCGTTCGGCAAGAAGAAGACCCCGAACGGCAACCCGACCAAGGCCAAGGAACTGCTGAAGGAGGCGGGCTTCAAGGAGGGCACCAAGATCACCTACGCCTACTCCAACAGCCCGCGTGGCCAGGCCCAGGCCGTCATCATCAAGGACGCCCTGGAGAAGATCGGCTTCGACGTCCAGTCGAAGGAAATCGACCGCGCCACGTTCTACGAGCAGATCGGCAAGCTCGACAACCCGTACGACCTGTACATGACCGGCTGGGGCCAGGACTGGTCCTCCCCGTCCACGGTCGTCACCCCGGTCTACGACGGCAGCCTGGTCGCCGACGGTGCCTCGAACTACTCGCACGTCAAGGACGCCAAGGTCGACGCCCTCATCCAGGAAGCCCTGAAGCTTCAGCCGGAAGAGGCCGCGGCGAAGTGGGAAGAGGCGCACCACCGTCTCGTCGAGGACATCAACGTGGCCGCCCCGGTCTACTACTCCAAGCAGATCCAGCTCTACGGATCGAACATCGGTGGCGCTCGCTTCAGCACCAACTCCAGCTACATCGACATCAACCAGCTGTTCGTGAAGCAGCCGTAACCCTCCGTTCCGGCTGATTCCCGGGGGTGCGTGCCGCACGGGGCGCACCCCCGTCCAGCCGCACCCCCCTCCGGCCGCCGCTTTTCGAAGAGAGCAACCGACCCGCCATGTTTCAGTTCCTCATTCGCAGGCTGACAGGCGCCGCAGTGATCATGTTTCTGATCGGTGCCTTCACGTTCTTCCTGTTCTATACGGTCCCGCAGGACTTCGCCGCGCTGTCGTGCGGCAAGAACTGCTCGCCGGAAAACCTCGCTGTCATCCGGGAGAACCTGGGCCTGGACAAGCCCATCAGCACGCAGTTCTGGGAGTTCATGCGCGGGATCGTCGCCGGTCGCGACTTCGCCGTCGGACACTGCTCGGCGCCCTGCCTCGGAGTCTCCTTCGAGTCCGGCGACTTCGTCTGGGACTCCATCATCGACCGCTTCCCGCTGACGCTGTCGCTGACCGTCGGCGGTCTCGTCATCTTCCTGCTGTTCGGACTCGGCACCGGCATGATCGCCGCCTGGAAGCGCGGCAGTTCGGTCGACAAGGCCGTCACCGGCGCCTCCGTGGTGATCAGCTCCTTCCAGATCTACCTGCTCGGTCCGATCGTCCTCGGCATCTTCGTCTACAGCACCGGCTGGATGGAGAACCCGTCCTATGTGCCCATCACCGAGGATCCCGCCGGCTGGTTCGTCGGGATGCTGCTGCCCTGGGCCGTGATGGCCACGATCTTCACCGCGCAGTACACGCGTATGGCCCGCTCCACGATGATCGAGCAGCTCCAGGAGGAGCACGTCCGCACCGCCCGCGCCAAGGGCATGGCCCAGCGGTACGTGTTCTTCCGCTACGCCTGGCGCGGTTCGCTCATCCCGATCGTCACCATCATCGGCATGGACCTCAGCGCGCTCCTGTCGGGCGCGGTGGTCACCGAGTTCACCTTCGACCTCGCCGGACTCGGCCGTCTCGCGGTCAACTCCTCGCTGTCCAAGGACCTGCCGCTGACCATGGGCGTGATGTTGTTCGGGGCGTTCTTCATCCTGCTCCTGAACATCGTCGTGGACCTCGCCTACGCCTATATCGACCCTCGCGTACGCCTCAGCTAGGAGAACAACCGTGAGCACACTGACCAAGACCGAAGGCGAGCCGGTCCCGACCGGGCCGCAGGCCTTCCTCTCGGTCCGCGATCTGCGGGTGCGGTTCTCCACCGAGGACGGCATCGTGAAGGCGGTCGACGGGCTCTCCTTCGACGTCGAGCGGGGCAAGACGCTGGGCATCGTGGGCGAGTCCGGGTCCGGCAAGTCCGTGACCAACCTGACCGTTCTCGGCCTGCACAACCCCAGGTCCACCACCGTCGACGGCGAGATCGTCCTCGATGGGCAGGAACTGGTCACCGCGACCGAGAAGGAGATGGAGAAGCTCCGCGGCAACAAGGTCGCGATGATCTTCCAGGACCCCCTGACGGCGCTCTCCCCGTACTACACGGTGGGCCGGCAGATCGCCGAGCCCTTCATGAAGCACACCGGCGCCTCCAAGAAGGAGGCGAGGCGGCGCGCGATCGAGATGCTGGCCAAGGTCGGCATCCCGCAGCCGCAGACCCGGGTGGACGACTACCCGCACCAGTTCTCCGGCGGTATGCGCCAGCGCGCGATGATCGCCATGGCGCTGATCTGCGACCCCGACCTCCTCATCGCCGACGAGCCGACCACCGCGCTCGACGTCACCGTGCAGGCCCAGATCCTCGACCTGCTCAAGGACCTCCAGCAGGAGTTCGGCTCCGCGATCATCTTCATCACCCACGACCTCGGTGTCATCGCCGACATGGCCGACGACCTGCTGGTGATGTACTCGGGCCGGGCCGTGGAGCGCGGCAGCGTCAACGAGGTGCTGCACCGCCCCCGCCACCCCTACACCTGGGGTCTGCTCAGCTCGATGCCCCGGCTCGGCGGTGACACCGCGCAGGCGCTCACCCCGATCCCCGGCTCGCCGCCCAGCCTGCTCAACCCGCCCACCGGCTGCCCGTTCCACCCGCGCTGCGCCTTCACCGGCGAGGTCTCCGAGGGACAGTGCGCGACCGTGCGCCCCGAACTCGGCGACGGGCGGTCCGCCGCATGCCATCTGACGGCGGATCAGAAGCAGACCATCTTCATCGACAAGATCCAGCCCCGGCTGCGCTAGGAACCGACACATGAGTGACAATCTCACGCTCCCCGCACAGAAGAGTGCCCCGGGCGCATCGGCGGAGACTCTCCTCAGGGTCGAGGGCCTGACCAAACACTTCCCGATCTACGGCGGGTTCCCCATCAAACGCCGGGTCGGCGCGGTCCAGGCCGTGGACGGCATCGACCTCAGCGTCGGCGTGGGCGAGAGCGTCGGCCTGGTCGGGGAGTCCGGATGCGGCAAGTCGACCACCGGGCGGCTCATCACCCGTCTGCTGGAGCCCACCAGCGGGAAGATCACGTATCAGGACCGGGACATCACCCACGCCTCGCGCCGTCAGCTGGCGCCGGTGCGGTCCGAGATCCAGATGATCTTCCAGGACCCGTACTCCTCGCTGAACCCGCGGCAGACGGTCGGCACCATCATCAAGTCGCCGATGGAGGTCAACGGGATCGAACCGCAGGGCGGCCGGGAGAAGAAGGTCCGCGAGCTGCTCGAACTGGTCGGCCTCAACCCCGAGCACTTCAACCGGTTCCCGCACGAGTTCTCCGGCGGCCAGCGCCAGCGCATCGGTGTGGCCCGGGCCCTGGCGCTGAACCCCAAGCTGATCGTGGCCGACGAGCCGGTCTCGGCGCTCGACGTGTCGATCCAGGCCCAGGTGGTGAACCTGCTGCAGAAGGTCCAGCAGGAGATGGGGATCGCGTTCCTCTTCATCGCCCACGACCTCGCCGTCGTCCGGCACTTCTCGCATCGCGTCGCGGTGATGTATCTCGGCAAGGTGGTCGAGGTCGGCGACCGCGACTCGATCTACAACCGGCCCCGCCACCCGTACACCCACGCCCTGCTCTCCGCGGTCCCCGAGGTCCCGGTCGAAGGGCTGGAGGACAACAAGGAGCGCATCCGGCTCGCCGGTGACGTGCCGTCCCCCATCTCGCCGCCCTCCGGCTGCCGTTTCCGCACCCGGTGCTGGAAGGCGCAGGACAAGTGCGCGACCGAGGAACCGCCCCTGGTCCAGCTCTCCGGCAACGGCGACGGCCATCTGACGGCCTGCCACTTCCCGGAGGACCCGACCACCGAGGCCCGCGACGAGGACATCGTCCTCGACCCGGCACTGGCCGCACTGGAGGACGACCACCAGGAACAGCGGGACGAGGAGGACTAACCCGCCTTCGTGGCCAGGGTGATGATCTCCGGGGACGTGGGGGTGAGCGGCCCGCGTCCCCAGTCGCCGTACTGCTCCACGACGGTCAGGCCGGCCTCGGCCAGGAAGTGGACGAGGCGGTCGGGGCCGAGGAAGCGGATCGTGGAGCGGCAGACCACGGGGCGCTCCCAGTGCATGCCCTGGTAGGTCTCCGTGAACGTCACCCGGTCTCCCGTGACGGGCGGTTGGACGTCGTGCCACACATGGACGACGCTGCCCGACGGGTCGGCGATCTCGTGGACCTGCTCGGGCGTCCAGTGCTCCCAGGCGCGGGCGCCCGGATTGCGGGTGTCGAAGACGAAGTGGCCGCCGCCCGCGAGAGCGGTGTGCACGGCACGCAGGGCCTGGCGGACGTCGTCGTCCGTGACGAGTTCCTGGAAGGCGTGGCCGGTCATGACGACGAGGTCGAACGCGCCGTTCCAGCGGTGCGAGCGCAGATCCCCGAGCACCCACTCCACCCGGGGTTCGTGCCGCCGTGCCTGGACCAGCATCGCCGCGGCCGGGTCGAGCCCCACCAACCGTCCGCCGTGGCCCAGTTGACGCGCCCGCCCCAGCAGACGGCCCGTGCCGCAGCCGACGTCGAGGACGGCCTCGGCGTGCTGGATCAGCCCGAGGTGGAAATCGTCCCCCGGGCCCCAGGGGTTGAGGGTGTCGTAGAACTCGGCGAGCGCGAGATCCGCGAACGAACGGTCGACCACCGCGGCAGTCTGTCATACCGGCCGGGACGGCATGACAGGATCAGGCCTTCAGGAGAAGCGGGGAGGGGCCGGGGTGCTGCACCACGTCGAGCTGTGGGTGCCCGATCTGGACCGGGCGGTGACCTCCTGGGGCTGGCTCCTCGTGGAGCTGGGCTGCGAGCCGTACCAGGAGTGGGCGCACGGGCGCAGCTGGCGGGCGGGACGGACGTACGTCGTGGTCGAGCGGTCACCGGCGCTGCGCGGCGCCGAACACGACCGGATGCGGCCGGGGCTGAACCATCTCGCCTTCCACGTCCGCGACGCTGCCGCGCTCGACGCGCTGGTCGCCGAGGCGCCCGCGCACGGCTGGACGCTGCTCTTCCCGGACCGCCATCCCTTCGCGGGCGGGCCCGGGCACCGCGCGGCGTATCTGGAGAACGAGGACGGCTTCGAGGTGGAGCTGGTGGCCGGGGAGGGGTGAGGCGCCCCGGGGCCTCGACAAAGCGTTCGACAGGACGGGTACCGGCCGGGCAGCATCCCTCCCGATGACAAGAACCGACACCCCCGCCGCCTGGGACGAACGCACCCAGCTCACCACCTTCCTCGACTACGCCCGGGCCACCGCCCGCGCCAAGTGCGAGGACGTCTCCGCGGCGGACGCCGTGCGGGCCCCGCTGCCGGGCTCGCCCCTGATGACCCTGTCCGGCCTGATCAGCCATCTGCGCTGGGTCGAACACTGGTGGTTCGACGTCGTTTTCCTGGGGGAGGAGGACCGGGGCCCGTGGACGGAGGAGGACCCCGACCG
This sequence comes from Streptomyces sp. NPDC090106, assembly GCF_044747265.1. NCBI lineage: Bacteria > Bacillati > Actinomycetota > Actinomycetes > Kitasatosporales > Streptomycetaceae > Streptomyces > Streptomyces sp. NPDC090106. The sequence continues at coordinate 336,259 of NZ_JBIVDS010000002.1, forward strand.
CGAGATGCGCGTCGCGGTCGACGTCCCGATCGGAGACCTCCTCCAGGAGTATGAGGACCAGGCCGCCCGCTACCGCGCCCTGGTCGACTCCACCGACCTCGACACCCGGGCCCACCGCCCCATCCGCGACGGCCGCCACGTCGACCTCCGCTGGATCCTCCTCCACCTCGTCGAGGAGACGTCCCGGCACAACGGGCATCTGGACGTGATCCGCGAACTGGTGGACGGCCGCACCGGGGTGTGAGCCCAGGGGGAGTCCGCACGGGGACGAAGAAGGCCCACGCCCGGGGGCGTGGGCCTTCGTCCCCTGGAAGCGGACGTTCACGGGCTCGGGTCAATGGGCCTGGAAAGTCCGGTCCCTGAAGGGGGCGGCTGACGAAAGGGGTGTGTCAGGCCGCCGCCTGGGGGTCCTTGGAGAGACGCGGGGCCGGGATGGTTCCCGCCGTCTCGGGGTAGTGGCAGGCGGTCAGGTGGCCGGGCTTGTTGCCCTCGACCTGGACCAGCGGGGGCGCCTCGGTGGCGCACTTGTCCGTCGCCTTCCAGCAGCGGGTGCGGAATCGGCAGCCCGACGGCGGGGCGATCGGAGAGGGCACGTCGCCCTGGAGCCGGATGCGCTCACGGGCGGTGCCGTCCACCGTGGCCTCGGGCACGGCCGACAGCAGCGCCTTGGTGTAGGGGTGCCGCGGGTTCTCGTACAGGTCGTCGCGGTCGGCGATCTCCACGATCTTGCCGAGGTACATGACCGCCACGCGCTGCGAGAAGTGCCGTACCACCGCGAGGTCGTGGGCGATGAAGACGAATGCGATGCCGAGTTCCCGCTGGACCTTCTGGAGCAGGTTGACGACCTGCGCCTGGATGGAGACGTCCAGCGCCGAGACCGGCTCGTCCGCGACGATCAGCTTCGGTTCCAGGGACAGCGCGCGGGCGACCCCGATGCGCTGGCGCTGGCCGCCGGAGAACTCGTGCGGGAAGCGGTTGTAGTGCTCGGGGTTGAGACCGACGATCTCCAGCAGCTCGCGCACGCGCTTCTCGCGTCCGCCCGCGGGGTTGATGTCGTTGATCTCCATCGGACCCGAGATGATCCTGCCGACCGTGTGCCGCGGGTTCAGCGACGCGTACGGGTCCTGGAAGATCATCTGGATCTCGGAGCGGACCGGGGCCAGGTCGCGCCGGCCCGCGTGGGTGATGTCCTGACCCCGGTAGGAGATCGTGCCGCTCGTGGGTTCCAGGAGCCGGGTGATCAGCCGTCCGGTGGTGGACTTGCCGCAGCCGGACTCGCCCACCAGGCCGAGGCTCTCGCCCTCGTGCACCTGGAAGTCCAGCCCGTCCACGGCCTGCACGGCGCCGACCGTACGGCGGATCGGGAAGCCGCCCTTGACCGGGAAGTGCTTCGTCAGGCCGGTGACGTCCAGGAGGGGTTTCGTGTTGCTCATGATCGTGAGGTCCCGTCTCGGTGACGTCAGTGCCGGGTTCCGGCGAGGTCGGCGAAGAATTCCTGGCGCTGGTCCAGCGTGAGGTGGCACGCGGAACCCCGCCCGTCCGTGATCTCCAGCAGCGGGCGCTCGGTGGAGCACCGCCCGCCGGACACCTTCTCGGCGAAGGCGCAGCGCGGGTGGAACCGGCAGCCGGAGGGCGGGTTGAGCAGCGAGGGCGGCGAACCGGGGATCGGCGACAGCGGTACGTCGACCGGTCCTTCCAGGCTCGGCATGGAGCTGAGCAGACCCACCGTGTAGGGGTGCTGCGGGGTGCGCAGCACCTCCTCCTTGGTGCCGCGCTCCACGCACCGGCCGCCGTACATCACCAGCACGTCGTCCGCGATGTCGGCGATGACACCGAGGTCGTGGGTGATGAAGACGATCGCGGTGCCGAACTCCTGCTGGAGGTCCTTGAGCAGGTCCATGATCTGGGCCTGCACGGTCACGTCGAGCGCGGTGGTCGGCTCGTCGGCGATCAGCAGCTCGGGGTCGCAGACCAGGGCCATGGCGATCATCGCGCGCTGGCGCATACCGCCGGAGAACTGGTGCGGGTAGTCGTCCACGCGTACGTCCGGCTGCGGGATGCCCACCCGCTTCAGCATCTCGATCGCCCGCGCCCGGGCCTCCTTCTTGGAGGCACCGGTGTGCTTGCGGTACGTCTCACCGATCTGCTTGCCGACGGTGTGGTACGGCGACAGCGAGGCCAGGGCGTCCTGGAAGATCATCGCCATCTTGTTGCCGCGCAGCTTCTCCAGCTCGGACTCCCGGGCTGTCGTCAGCTCCTTGCCGTCGAGCAGGATCTCGCCGTCGACGGCGGTCCGGTGACGGTCGTGCAGGCCCAGGATCGTCAGGTTGGTGACCGACTTGCCGGAGCCCGACTCGCCCACGATGCCGAGGGTCTTGCCCTTTTCGAGGTCGAACGAGAGACCGTCGACGGCCTTGACGGTGCCGTCCTCGGTGGAGAAGTGGACTTTCAGGTCCCTGACGGAGAGGAAGGCCTGCTGATCGGTGCTCGTCACGGGGACGCTCCTGGGGGTCATGCCGGGGGGTAGCTGGAGGGGGCCCGGGTCAGGCGAGCCGGATGCGCGGGTCGATGAGGGCGTACACGGCGTCCACGATGATGTTGGCGAAGACGATTCCGGCCGCCGCGATCATGGTGACGCCGAGCAGCATCGGCAGGTCGCTGTCGTCCACCGAGCGGACGGCGAGCGCGCCGAGACCCTGGATGCTGAACGTCGACTCGGTGATGATCGCGCCGCCGATCAGGGTGCCCATGTCGATGCCGAAGATCGTCACGATCGGACCCATCGCGCCGCGCCAGGCGAAGCGGAAGAAGACCGAGCTGCGGGACAGGCCCTTGGCGCGGGCGGTGCGCACGTAGTCCTCGCTGAGCTGTTCCACCAGCTGGGAGCGGGTCATACGCGTGTAGTTGGCGGTGAAGATGATCGACAGCACCAGCCAGGGCAGCAGCAGACCGGAGACCCAGGCGCCCGGGTTCTCGGTGAACGGCGTGTACGACGGCTGGTCCAGCAGATGCAGCTGGGTGACCAGGAAGAACATCGCGATGTAGCCGACGAAGTAGATCTGCATCGACGAGCCGATGAGCGAGAAGGAGCTCGCGGCCTTGTCGAGGAACTTGCCCTGCTTGAGCGCGGCCAGCATGCCCGTGCCCACGCCGATGATCAGGAAGAAGAAGGCACCGCCGATGGCCAGCGAGATGGTCGTCGGCAGCCGGTCCATGATCGTGTCCCAGACGGGCACGTTGTTGCTGAACGAGTAGCCGAAGCACGGCGCGTCGCAGTGCCCGACCCCCACGTAGTCGCGGCCCATGAAGATGCCCTGGATCCAGTGCCAGTACTGCAACGGCATCGGGTCGGCGATCCCGAGGTTCTCGCGGACCTGTGCGAGCAGCTGGGCGTCACAGACCTTGCCGCAGGCCATCCGCGCCGGGTCGCGGGGGATGGCGTAGAAGAGGAAGAAGGTGACGGCGCTGATGACCAGCAGAATGACGAGCGCGCCGAGCACTCGACGGATCAGGAAACGGAACATGGGTGATGGCTTTCCGGACGGGGCGCCGTCGCCGGGGTGTGGGGATCGGGCGTGGACGGGGCCGGGGCGGCGGCCGGTCGGACCGCCGCCCCGGGAAGACGTCAGGCCTTGGCGTAGACCTTGCCGAGCGCGACGCAGGTGTCACCGGCGTTGTAGATCACGCCGCCGACCTTGGAACCGTGGAACCAGTTGCGGATCGGGTTGTAGTCGGGCACGCAGGCCGCGAGCTCCATGATCTGCTTGTCGATCGCGCCCCAGGCCTTGTTGGCCTTCTCCGGGTCGGTCTCGGAGGTCGCCGCGGCGATCGCCTTGTTGACGCTCGTGTCGTTCAGCTGCGACCAGTTCACGCCGCCGTCGGCGATCTGGCTGCCGTCCCAGCAGGGCTGGATGACGGAGTAACCGGCCGGCCAGTCCGGGCCCCAGCCCGCGGCGAACAGGTCGAAGCCGTTGTCCAGCTGACCGATCTCGGAGTAGAAGCTGGTCTTGTCGACCTGCTTGGTCACCACGTCGAAGCCCGCCTTGGTGAGGGCGTTCTTGATGGTGACGGCCTCCTTGACGGCCTTGTCGGACTGCTGGAAGGCGATGACCAGCTTCTGGCCCTCCTTGCCGGCCTCCTTCAGCAGCGCCTTGGCCTTCTCCGGGTCACCGGTGGGCTTGGTCTTCTTGCCGTAGAGGTCGAAGTCCTCGTGGCCCGGGGTGAGCGGGGAGATGATCGTGGTGGAGGTCGCCGTGACGAGCGAACCACCGCGCTGCTGCTTGAGCTGCTGCGCCGGCCACGCCCAGTTGATCGCCTGGCGGACCTTGACGTCCTTGATCCGCGCCATGTTGATCGGGAAGTAGTAGGACGTCGTGTCGACCTGGGTCAGCACGCGCTTCTTCTGCGCGGCGTTGCCCATGACCGACTGGATGCGCTCCGAGGCGACCTCGTTGAGCAGCGACAGGGCGAACTGGTCGTTGCCGGTGTCCGCGATGTAGCGGTCGGTCGAGGCCAGCGACTGGAAGCCGAACTGCATGACGACCTTGTCCGGGTAGCCGTTGCGGCACGGGTCCAGGTCGGCGTCCCAGTGCTCGTTGCGCACCAGGGTGAGGGACTTGTCGATCGAGCGGGACTCGATCTTGTACGGGCCGCAGGAGTACGGACGCTGGTCGTACTTCTTCTGGGTGTCGTGCTTCTTGGGCACGATCGCGAAGCCGCGCATGGCGAGCATGAACGGGAAGTCGGCGTGCGCCTCCTTCAGACGGAAGGTGACGGTGGTGCCGTCCGTCTCGATGGAGGAGAGGTGCTTGCCGTCGTAGGGGCCCTTGTACTTGTCGCCGCCCTCGAGCCAGTTCTGCGGGTAGCGGGGACCCTCGGTGACGAAGGAGGCGAAGAGGCGCTCGAAGCTGTGGCGCACGTCGTCGATGGAGACGGCCGCGCCGTCCTCCCACTTCACGCCGTCCTTCAGGGTGAAGGACCAGGTCTTGCCGCCGTCCTTGACGGTGCCCGCGTCCGTGGCGAGGTCGCCGACCAGGGTGGTGTTGCCCTTGGAGTCGACCCGGTAGCCGGTCAGACCGCGCAGGAACAGGACCGAACCGGCACCCGTGTACGACGAGTAGATCTGCGCCGGGTCCAGGTGGTCGAAGTCGATCTGGTCGAGCGTGTAGATCGTGCCGCCCTTGACCGCGCCCGGCATCTCCGGGGCGGGGCCCTGGGAGTCGGTCTTGGAGCCCACAGCGATCTCGGCGGCCTTGGCCTTGTCGACCGACGGCGCCGAGCTGCTGCCGGAGCCACCGCCGGCGTTGCCGCTGCTGCAGGCGCTCAGGACGGTGCTCGCACCCGCCGCCACACCGGTGGCGATCAGGAAGTTTCTGCGGGAGAAGGACATGGCTACCTGCCTAGACGTGATGGATGAGAGAGACGTGCTGCCTGCTGACGGCCGGGGGACGGCGATGTCCGGGCCGGGGAACTCAGCGCTTGGACTTCGGGTCGAGTGCGTCACGCACCGAGTCGCCGAGGAGGTTGAACGCCAGGACGAAGATGATCATCGAGACGCCCGGGAAGATCATGAAGGTGATGTCGTCCGTGTAGAACTGCGCGCCGCGCTGGATCATCACGCCCCAGTCGGGGGTGGGGTCCTGGATGCCTACGCCGAGGAAGGCCAGGCCCGCCTCCGCGGTCACGAACGCCGGGAGGGCGAGGGTGGACTGGATCAGGATCGGGGTCCACAGGTTGGGCAGCAGTTCCTTGAAGATGATCCGCGCCGGGGAGGCTCCGGTCACCTTCGCGGCCTCGACGAACTCCCGCTCGCGCAGGGCCAGTACCTGGCCGCGCAGGAGGCGGGCGATGGAGGCCCAGCCGAAGGCCGTCAGAAGCACGATCAGGCAGACGCCGCGGGCCCAGGAGGGGATCTCCTCGTCGGCGGCGTAGAAGAGGCCGTAGACGACGGGCGTGAAGGCGATGAAGAAGAGGGTGGAGGGGAACGACAGCATGATGTCGATGACCCGGCTCACGAAGTAGTCCGTCTTGCCGCCCAGGTAGCCGGCGGAGACGCCCACGATCACCCCGACCACGGTGACCAGGACCGTGGTGATCATGGCGATCATCAGCGAGGTCCGGATGCCGTAGAGCAGGAAGGTGAAGACGTCCCGGCCCATGGACGGCTCGATGCCGAACCAGAAGTCGGCGTCGATCCCGCCGTTGGCCTTCACCGGGAAGCCCGCGTCGTTCAGGAGCGTGCCCACGGGCGCGTCCTGGCCGTACTGCGTGTACGGGTCCTTGCCGTACAGCTTGGCTATGAGAGGGGCGGTGATCGCGATCGCGAAGAAGAAGATCACGATGAACGCCGATATGACGCCCGTGCGGTCACGCTTGAACCGGCGCCAGGCGAGTTGCCCGGGCGACCGGCTCTCATTGGCCTTCGGAGAGGGAGAAGTGATCGACTTCTCGGTGCTCTCTTCCGTCACCTCGAGCGGTGCGGCCGCAGATGGAGTTGGGGGGGTCATGGTGCTCCTGGCCCAGGGGAGGGTCTGATGACTCCGCAGGGCACTACTCCCCTACGGGCTACGCCGGACTTTTTCAACGCAATTCGCTCAAGGTCAATAAATTCTCGGTCGACTTGGGTTTCTCTTTACCTTCTTTACCTCTCCTTGGGCATTCGGTAGCTACACGCGTAGCGTGCCGTGACCAGCTCGTGTCTTATTTCGGACCAACTGCCCTAATCAGGCAATGAGTTCGATATGCGGACGCTGAGATATCGGAATCCGTACATGGGCGGTTCACAATCCAACGGTTCCGCATCGGATCACGAAGATCCATTGCGTCCTTCACGGAAGGTTCACGACGGCAGAGGTCGGACCTTCCGGCGACCCGGGTGAAGGGCTGCCACTAAAGGGTCAGTGCGTGTGCGATACGCGTAGTTTGCGTCGATATTTACGGTTAACGGAAAAGTGATGTCGACAGGAGGCACTCCATGCGTGGAGCCACGCACGCCAAATGGGCCGCATGCGCGGCGGCGGTAGCGCTCGCGGCGACGGCCTGCGGAGGCGGGGGAGACGACAGCGGCGGCGGCAGTGGCGACGGCAGCGGCACGCTCAGCTCGTCCTGGGGCGACCCGCAGAACCCGCTGGAGCCGGCCAACACCAACGAGGTGCAGGGCGGCAAGGTCCTCGACATGATCTTCCGCAGCCTGAAGCGGTACAACCCGGAGACGGGCAAGGCCGAGGACATGCTCGCCGACAAGATCGAGACGAGCGACTCGCAGAACTTCACCGTCACCGTCAAGGACGGCTGGACCTTCTCCAACGGCGAGAAGGTGACCGCCAAGTCCTTCGTCGACGCCTGGAACTACGGCGCCAGCCTGAAGAACAACCAGAAGAACGCCTACTTCTTCGGCTACATCGACGGCTACGACAAGGTCCACCCCGAGGACGGCAGCAAGCAGACCGCCCAGACCCTCTCGGGCCTCGCGGTGACCGGCGACAACACCTTCACCGTCAAGCTCAACCAGAAGTTCTCGACGTTCCCCGACACCCTCGGCTACCCGGCCTACGCCCCGCTGCCGCAGGCCTTCTTCGACGACCACGACGCCTGGCTCGCCAAGCCGGTCGGCAACGGCCCGTACACCATCGACTCCTACACCAAGGGCTCCCAGATGAGCCTGAAGAAGTGGGACGACTACCCCGGGGACGACAAGGCGCAGAACGGCGGCGTGACCCTCAAGGTCTACACCGACAACAACACCGCCTACACCGACCTGATGGCCGGCAACCTCGACCTCGTCGACGACGTGCCCGCCGCCCAGCTCAAGAACGTCGAGTCCGACCTCGGCGACCGGTACATCAACACCCCGGCCGGCATCATCCAGACCCTCGCCTTCCCGTTCTACGACAAGAACTGGAGCAAGGCCGGGATGGAGAAGGTCCGCACCGGCCTGTCCCGGGCGATCGACCGGGACCAGATCACCAAGACGATCTTCAACGACACCCGCACCCCGGCCACCGACTGGACCTCCCCGGTCCTCGGCGAGGACGGCGGCTTCAAGAAGGGGCTGTGCGGCGACGCGTGCGACTACGACCCCGCGGCGGCGAAGAAGCTCGTCCAGGAGGGCGGCGGCCTCCCCGGCGGCCAGATCAAGATCACGTACAACGCCGACACCGGCTCCCACAAGCTCTGGGTCGACGCCGTGTGCAACTCGATCAACAACGCCCTCGACAACGACAAGGCCTGCGTCGGCAACCCCGTCGGCACCTTCGCCGACTACCGCACGCAGATCACCGAGAAGAAGATGAGCGGCCCCTTCCGCGCCGGCTGGCAGATGGACTACCCGCTCATCCAGAACTTCCTCCAGCCGCTCTACTACACCAACGCCTCCTCCAACGACGGCAAGTGGTCCAACGCCGACTTCGACAAGCTCGTCGACGAGGCCAACGCCGAGACCGACACCGCCAAGGCCGTCGGCAAGTTCCAGGACGCGGAGGAGGTCCTGCGGGACGAGATGGGCGCCATCCCGCTCTGGTACCAGAACGGCAGCGCGGGCTACTCGGAGCGGCTCTCCAACGTCAAGCTCAACCCGTTCTCCGTCCCCGTCTACAACGAGATCAAGGTTGGCTGACCGCCATGGGACGGTACGTCGTCCGGCGCCTGCTCCAGATGATCCCGGTGTTCTTCGGGGCGACGCTGCTGATCTTCCTCATGGTCAACGTGATGGGCGACCCCATCGCGGGACTCTGCGGTGACCGGCAGTGCGACCCCGCCACCGCGGCCCAGCTCAAGAAGGAGTTCGGCCTCGACAAGCCGGTCTGGCAGCAATACCTGACCTACATGGGCAACGTCTTCACCGGCGACTTCGGCACCGCGTTCAACGGGCAGAAGGTCACCGAGCTGATGGCCACGGCGTTCCCGGTCACCATCCGGCTGACGATCGTCGCGATCTTCTTCGAGATCGTCATCGGCATCACCCTCGGTGTCGTCACGGGTCTGCGCCGCGGCAAGCCCGTCGACACCGCGGTGCTGATGCTGACGCTGGTCGTGATCTCCATCCCGACCTTCGTCACCGGTCTGCTGCTCCAGCTGCTCCTCGGCGTCGAATGGGGCTGGATCAAACCCTCGGTCTCCTCCGACGCCACCTTCTCCGAACTGATCGTCCCCGGCCTGGTCCTCGCCTCGGTCTCCCTGGCGTACGTCACCCGGCTGACCCGGACGACGATCGCGGAGAACCGGCGCTCGGACTACGTCCGCACGGCGGTGGCCAAGGGGCTGCCGCGCCGCAGGGTCATCACCCGGCACCTGCTGCGCAACTCCCTGATCCCCGTGGTCACGTTCATCGGCACCGACGTCGGCGCCCTGATGGGCGGCGCCATCGTCACCGAGCGCATCTTCAACATCCACGGCGTCGGCTACCAGCTCTACCAGGGCATCCTGCGCCAGAACACCCAGACGGTCGTCGGCTTCGTCACCGTCCTCGTCCTGGTCTTCCTGGTCGCCAACCTGCTCGTCGACCTGCTGTACGCCGTACTCGACCCGAGGATCCGCTATGCCTGAGCAGCCTCACGAGCCCGACGGATCGATCGCGGCGACCGGCATGGGCAGCGCGATGGACCTCGCGACGAGCGAGGGCGAGACGCTCGAGAAGACGCCGGGTGGCCCGCTCGGCACGGGCCCCTCGGCCAAGCCCCGGTCGCTGTGGTCGGACGCGTGGCGCGACCTGCGCCGCAACCCCGTCTTCATCATCTCGGGCCTGGTGATCCTCTTCCTCGTCGTCATCTCCCTGTGGCCGTCCCTGATCGCCTCCGGCAACCCCCTCAAGTGCGACCTCGCCAAGGCCCAGGAAGGCTCCCAGCCCGGCCATCCCTTCGGCTTCGACGGCCAGGGCTGCGACGTCTACACCCGGACCGTCTACGGCGCCCGTACGTCCGTGACGGTCGGTGTCTGCGCCACGCTCGGCGTCTCGATCCTCGGCTCGGTGCTGGGCGGCCTCGCCGGCTTCTTCGGCGGGTTCTGGGACTCGATCCTGTCCCGCATCACCGACGTCTTCTTCGCGATCCCGGTGGTGCTCGGCGGCCTGGTCCTGCTGTCGGTGGTCACCAGCAACACGGTCTGGCCGGTCATCGGCTTCATGGTGCTGCTGGGCTGGCCGCAGATCTCCCGGATCGCGCGCGGCTCGGTCATCACCGTCAAGCAGAACGACTACGTCCAGGCGGCGCGGGCGCTCGGCGCCTCCAACTCCCGGATGCTGCTGCGCCACATCACCCCGAACGCGGTCGCCCCGGTGATCGTCGTCGCGACCATCGCGCTCGGCACGTACATCTCCCTGGAGGCGACGCTCTCCTACCTCGGCGTGGGGCTCAAGCCGCCCACGGTGAGCTGGGGCATCGACATCTCCTCGGCCTCCGCCTACATCCGCCAGGCCCCGCACATGCTCCTGTGGCCCGCCGGCGCCCTCGCGGTCACCGTGCTGGCGTTCATCATGCTCGGCGACGCGGTCCGCGACGCCCTCGACCCGAAGCTGAGGTGAGTCGTGCTCCTGGAAGTGCGGGATCTGCACGTGGAGTTCAAGACCCGGGACGGGGTCGCGAAGGCGGTCAACGGGGTCACCTACGGGGTGGACGCGGGGGAGACCCTGGCGGTCCTCGGCGAGTCGGGGTCGGGGAAGTCGGTGACCGCGCAGGCGATCATGGGCATCCTCGACATGCCGCCGGGGCGGATCGCGGGCGGCGAGATCCTCTTCCAGGGCAAGGACCTGCTGAAGCTCAAGGAGGAGGAACGGCGCAAGGTCCGGGGCGCCGAGATGGCGATGATCTTCCAGGACGCGCTGTCCTCGCTCAACCCGGTACTGAGCGTGGGCGACCAGCTCGGCGAGATGTTCGTCGTGCACCGGGGCATGTCGAGGAAGGACGCGCGGGCCAAGGCCGTCGAGCTGATGGACCGGGTGCGCATCCCGGCCGCCAAGGAGCGGGTCAAGCAGTACCCGCACCAGTTCTCCGGCGGTATGCGCCAGCGCATCATGATCGCGATGGCGCTGGCCCTGGAACCCGCCCTGATCATCGCCGACGAACCGACCACCGCCCTCGACGTCACCGTCCAGGCCCAGGTCATGGACCTGCTCGCGGAGTTGCAGCGCGAGTACAACATGGGGCTCATCCTCATCACCCACGACCTCGGGGTGGTCGCCGACGTCGCCGACCGCATCGCGGTGATGTACGCGGGCCGGATCGTCGAGTCGGCGCCCGTCCACGACATCTACAAGGCGCCGGCCCACCCCTACACCCGCGGGCTCCTCGACTCCATCCCCCGGCTCGACCAGAAGGGGCAGGAGCTGTACGCGATCAAAGGGCTGCCGCCCAACCTGATGAACATCCCGCCCGGCTGCGCCTTCAACCCCCGCTGCCCGCGGGCACAGGACGTGTGCCGCACGGACGTACCACCGCTGTACGACGTAGACGAGCAGCGCACGAGCGCCTGTCACTTCTGGAGGGAGTGCCTGCATGGCTGAGCCGATCATCGAAGTGAGCGGACTGGTCAAGCACTACCCGCTGACCCAGGGCATCCTGATCAAGAAGCAGATCGGTGCCGTCAAGGCCGTCGACGGCGTCGACTTCACCCTCGGCAAGGGCGAGACCCTCGGCATCGTCGGGGAGTCGGGCTGCGGCAAGTCGACCGTCGCCAAGATGCTCGTCAACCTGGAGCAGCCGACCGCGGGCGAGATCCGGTACAAGGGCGAGGACATCGGCAAGATGTCCGGCAGGGCCCTGAAGTCCGTGCGGCGCAACATCCAGATGGTGTTCCAGGACCCGTACACCTCCCTCAACCCCCGGATGACGGTCGGTGACATCATCGGGGAGCCGTACGAGATCCACCCCGAGGTCGCCCCGAAGGGGGACCGGCGCCGGAAGGTCCAGGACCTCCTGGACGTCGTCGGCCTCAACCCCGAGTACATCAACCGCTATCCGCACCAGTTCTCCGGCGGCCAGCGCCAGCGCATCGGCATCGCCCGGGGCCTGGCCCTGCGCCCCGAGGTGATCGTCGCCGACGAACCGGTCTCCGCGCTCGACGTCTCGGTCCAGGCCCAGGTCATCAACCTGATGGAACGCCTCCAGAACGAGTTCGAGCTGTCGTACGTCTTCATCGCGCACGACCTGTCGATCGTCCGGCACATCTCCGACCGCGTCGGGGTGATGTACCTGGGCCGCATCGTGGAGATCGGCAAGGACGCCGAGATCTACGACCATCCCACGCACCCCTACACCCAGGCGCTGCTCTCGGCGGTGCCCGTCCCGGACCCCGAGGCCCGTGAGCACCGGGAGCGCATCATCCTCGCCGGGGACGTCCCCTCGCCCACCAACGTCCCCTCCGGCTGCCGCTTCCGCACCCGCTGCTGGAAGGCCCAGGAGCGGTGCGCCCTGGAGGTGCCGGAACTGGCGGTGCCCAGCGAGTTCCGCCTGGTGCCGGGCCCGGCGGCGCACGACTCGGCCTGCCACTTCGCGGAGGAGAAGCAGGTGGTCCCGCCGGAGCCCGAGCCGGAGTAACACGGAGGCAACTTCGCCGACCCGGTTCCGATATACGGACGCGTCAGGCTGAACGACGTACGGCCGTGCGGGTGCCGTAAACGGACCGGGGTGCGCCATGTCACCCCGGTCCGTTGCTGTTCACAGCCCCAACGAGCGCTTCAGGAAGTCGACCTGGAGCAGCAGCAGGTTCTCGGCGACCTGCTCCTGAGGGGTCATGTGGGTCACGCCGGACAGCGGGAGCACCTCGTGCGGGCGGCCCGCGGCCAGCAGCGCCGAGGAGAGGCGCAGGGCGTGCGCGACGACCACGTTGTCGTCGGCGAGACCGTGGACGATCATCAGCGGGCGGTGCGGTCCGGCGGGCGCCGACAGGCCCTCGTCGGTCACCAGGGAGTTCCTCGCGTACACCTCGGGCGCCTTCGCCGGGTCGCCCAGGTACCGCTCCGTGTAGTGGGTGTCGTACAGGGTCCAGTCCGTCACCGGCGCGCCCGCGATCCCCGCGTGGAAGACGTCGGGGCGGCGCAGCACCGCGAGGCCCGCCAGCCAGCCGCCGAAGGACCAGCCGCGGATCGCGACCCGGCTCAGGTCCAGGGGGTGGCGCCCGGCGAGGTCCTGGAGCGCGTCGACCTGGTCCTCCAGGGCGAGCGTGAAGTCGTCGCGGACGGCCTTCTCCCACGCGGGCGAGCGGCCCGGGGTGCCCCGGCCGTCCGCCACGACCACCGCGAAACCCTGGTCGGCGAACCACTGCGAGGTGAGGTGCGCGTTGTGGGCGGCGAGGACGCGCGGACCGTGCGGTCCCCCGTAGGGATCGAGCAAAACCGGAAGGGGATCATCTCCTGCGTAGTCCTGTGGCATAAGCACGGCGCACGGGATTCGACGTGCGCCCCCCGTGGTGAGCGTCACGCGCGGGGACATTCCAGGATCTTCGGCGTGCGACGTGACAGACAGCCCGGCCGTGGACGCCCCCGCCGCGGGAGCCGCCGCCTTGCCGTTCCGCAGCACGCGCGCCACCGACCCCGCCCGCTCCGGTGTCGCCGACACCAGCACGGTCACGCCCCCGGCGCGCACCGCCGAGTGCACGCCGGGCTCCTGCGACACACGCTCCACGCCCAGTTCGTTGACCCGGTAGACGTGCATCTCGCCGATCTCCGGGTCGGCCGCCGCCTCGCCCGCCGACGCCGAGACCAGCACGTCGTCCGCGGACACGTCCAGCACCGCCCTGACGTGCAACTGAGGCCCGGTCAGCGGGCGTTCGCCCACCGCCAGCACGCGCGCGCCGCCCTCGTCCGCGATCCGCACGAGCTGCCCGGACGGACTCCAGCACGGCACCCCAGGGAAAAGATCAAGCCAAACCGGATCTTCGTCGGCATGCACCATCCGGGTCGTCCCCGACCCCGGATCCACCGCCAGGAAGAGCTGACTGCGCTGGTCGCGCGCCTGTACGAGCAGCAGCGGCGCCCCCGCCGCTGACCAGTGCACATGCGCCAGATACGGGTAGCGGGCCCGGTCCCACACGACCTCCGTGCGCGCCCCGTCGAGGCCGATCACGAACAGCCGCACCTCCGCGTCGGGCGTGCCCGCCGCCGGGTACGGAACGTGCTGTGGATCACGTTCCGGGTGCGCCGGATCGGAGATCCACCAGCGCCGCACCGGCGACTCGTCCACCCGTGCGACCAGCAGCCGGTCCGACTCCGGCGCCCACCAGTGGCCCCGCGTCCGCCCCATCTCCTCGGCCGCGACGAACTCCGCGAGCCCGTAGGTGACTTGATCCGACTCCGGCTCGGCCAGCGGCCGGTCCCACTCGCCCTCGGCGCCGACGACCCGCAGAGCGCCCCGCGCGACGTACGCGACGAACCGTCCGTCGGGGGAGGGGCGGGGGTCGATCACCGGCCCGGGGACGGGCAGTTCACGTGCCGTCCCGGCCCGCAGCTCCGCCGTGAAAAGCCGCCCTGACAAGGCGAAAGACGCCAACTCGACGCCCGCGTCGGTGGCATAGCCGACGATCCCCGCACCGCCCTCACGGGTCCGCTCGCGCCGCGCCCGCTCCTGCGCCGACAGGTTCTCCGAGGCACCCCCGAGCAGGGCGCGCGGGTCGGCCGCCACGCGCTCCCCGCCGCCCGCAGGATCGAGCACCCACAGCGAACTCGCCCGGTCCGTACCGGAGGACGAGCGCAGGAACACGACACGGGAACCGTCGGGAGCAACCGAGAACGCGCGCGGCGCGCCCAGGGTGAACCGCTGCGTGCGCGCGTGCCGGCGGGGGAAGGAGTCGGACGTCGTCGTCATGTGACGACCATATTGGCCATGCGCCCCCTTGTGCGGCCGTGCGCCGATCGATGCGCGCGTACGGATAGTTATGATCACTAGCGCACAGTGGGTATGAACCTGCTGGCTGACGTATGCATTTGATGGATTTATCTGCCCCCTGAGTCCGACCCCCGCGCCCCTGTGGATCTTTGGAGGTGAGCCGCCGTGGCACTCTCGATTTCGGCGGTGGTGCTGCTGGCGATCGTCGTCTTCCTGCTGGTCAAGAAGTCAGGACTGAAGGCCGGCCACGCGGTCGTCTGTATGCTCCTGGGCTTCTACCTGGCCTCGTCCACGGTCGCACCCACGATCAGCGACCTGACGACGAACATCGCGGGGATGATCGGCAGCCTCAAGTTCTGACGCCTTTAGGGTGGTCCCATGACGGAACCACCCTCCCGTCGTCTGCTGCTGGTGCACGCGCACCCCGACGACGAGTCGATCAACAACGGCGCGACGATGGCCCGCTGCGCGGCCGAGGGTGCCCAGGTGACCCTCGTCACCTGCACGCTCGGTGAGCACGGCGAGGTGATCCCGCCGGAGCTGCGCCACCTCACGGGGGCGGCGCTCGGCGAGCACCGCCTCGGCGAGCTCACCGCCGCCATGGGCGCGCTCGGCGTCGAGGACTTCCGTCTCCTCGGCGGCCCCGGCCGCTACGAGGACTCCGGGATGATGGGCACCGCCGACAACGACGACCCGGCCTGCTTCTGGCAGGCGGACGTCGACGAGGCCGCCGCCCACCTCCTCCAGGTGATCCTGGAGGTGCGCCCGCACGTGCTCGTCACCTACGACGAACACGGCGGCTACGGCCACCCCGACCACATCCAGGCCCACCGCGTCGCCATGCGTGCCGCGGAACTCGCCGCCGCCGCCGGCCGGCCGGTCCCCAAGATCTACTGGAACCGTGTCCCGCGCACCGTCGGCGAGCAGGCCTTCGCCCGGCTCCGCGAGGACCTGCCCGGCCTCCCCTTCACCGAGGCCGGCGTCCTCGACGACGTCCCCGGGGTCGTCGCCGACGACCGCGTCACCACCGAGATCGACGGCACCGCGTACGCCGCCGCCAAGAGCGCCGCGATGGCCGCGCACGCCACCCAGGTCACCGTCGAGGGGCCGTACTTCGTGCTCTCCAACGACCTCGCGCAGCCCCTCTTCACCACCGAGTACTACGAGTTGGTGAACGGGGAACGGGCGCCGGGCGCCCGCGAGAGCGACCTCTTCGCCGGGATCGGGGACCTGACATGAGCGACTCCCTGCTGGCCCAGCCGCTCAGGCCCCCGTCCGCCGGACGGGCGTTGCTCTGCCTCGCGCTGTTCCTGCTCGGCGCGCTCACCGGGGCCGCCGGGGCGCTCGTGCAGTCCGGCTGGTTCCCGGGCGGGCTGCTGCTCGCGCTCGCCGGGGAGGCCGGGCTCCTGCTCGGCGGGGCGCGGCTGACCCGCGGCCGGGCCGGGGCCGTCGCCGGCGCGGGCGGCTGGATGCTCGCCGTCGTCCTGCTCACCACGAGCCGCCCCGAAGGGGACTTCCTCTTCGCCGCGGGCGCCGGTTCGTATCTTTTCCTGCTCGGCGGGATGGCTGTGGCTGTGATCTGTGCCACGTTGAGCGGAGGACGGCAACCGGACGGCGCCCCCGTCCGACTTGCCAAGTGACGTACCACTTCGCCACGGCCGGGACGTGCGAGTCCGGTGTGGGTTTCCCCAGCGGTCGTGGGATACGCGCCAGAAGTGGCCAGTATGGTGGTGCGCGCCGCCGAGCCGTCCGGAGAGCTGAGGTCGTCTCGGGCGGTGGAGCCAACCGGGAGAACCTGCCTTGAGTCGTGAAACTGACAGTTCGTCCTCCGGGCCCAACGGGCGCGGGGGAGCCGCATACCCTTCGGGCACGCCGCCCTACGGGACCCCCATGGCTTCCCAGGACGGCACGGATGCCGGGCGTACGCCCGCGCAGCCCGAGGAGCGCAAGACCGAGACCACGCTGACGACCCGGATCCGGATCAACATCCCCGGATCGCGGCCCATTCCGCCGGTCGTCGTGCGCACCCCCGTCACCGACGCCGACAGCGGCCCCGCCGAGACCACGGCCGAGACGCCGCTCCCGGCCGCCCCCGCGGGCGGCCGGCCGAGCGCTCCCGCCGAACCTCCCGCCGAGCCCGCGGCGCCCGCCGACGAGAAGACCAGCGACTGGTTCGCCCCGCGCAAGTCCGGCCCCGCCAAGGGCGGTCAGGGCGGTGGCGCCACCAACGGCGCGGGCACGCCCACCGGTTCGGCCCCCGCTCCGGCGGCCCCCGCCCCGGGTGCAGCGCCCGGCGCTCTGCCCACGCGGCCCGGCGCGGGCCGTCCCGGCGGTGTGGTCGGCTCCATGAGCGTGCCGGGCGGCTCCCGTCCCGGCGGCGGCGCGAAGGGCGGCACCGGCCTGCCCGGCGCGACCGGCGGCCCCGTCGCCCCCGGGCACGGCGGCGGCACCGGCTCCTTCGACGTCACCGAGGCGCTGAACGCGGGCACCCGCCCCGGCCAGGGCGGCGGCGAACCCAGCCGCGACGACCTGCCGTACTTCGCCGGGAACGGCGGCGCCCAGAACGGACACGGACCGGGCGCACCCGGCACCCCCGGCGGACCGGGCGGCTACGACCCGCAGGGCGCCCCCGGCGGCGGCCCGAACGGCTTCAGCCCCTCCCACGACTTCACCGCGTCCAACGACTTCAACGGCCCCGGCGGCGTCGGCGGTCCGAACGGCCGGGGCGGCCCCCAGGGCCCCACGGGCCCGACGACCGGCCCGGTCACCGGCGACGGCCCGGTGCTCCCGCCCGTCAACGGCGGCCCGGGTGCCCCCGGCGCCCGGCGCGGTCCTGGCGGCCCCGGGTTCACCCCCGGCGGTCCCGGCGGTCCCGGCGGCCCCGGCCTTCCCGCGCTGCCCGGTGGTCCGGGTGGCCCCGGAGGCGTCCCCGGCGCGGTCCCCGGAGCCGGTCTCGGCCCCGGTGGCGGGCTGAGCGACGACACCGCGATCCTCACCCCGCAGAAGCCCGCCCCCGGCGCGGGCCCCTACGGCACCCCGCCCGACAACGTCTCCGGGCACACCGTCACGAGCGGCATCCCGGTCGTGCCGCCGGGCGCCCAGAACGCGGCGGCCTTCGGACAGAGCCCCGAGACCACGGGCTCGCACCGTCCGCCCAAGCTGCCCGAGCCCGTCGCGCAGAACGTGCCGAAGGCCGCGCCGAAGAAGAAAAAGGGCCGCAACAAGCTGGTCCTGCTCACCGGCGGCGTGTTCGTCCTGGCCGCCGGTGCCTACGGCGCCGGTCTGCTGATGAACCACTCCGACGTGCCCAAGGGCACCACCGTCCTCGGCGTCGACATCGGCGGCGGCACCCGCGACGACGCCGTCAGGAAGCTCGACGACGCCTTCGACAAGAGCGTCAACAAACCCCTGAAGCTCACGGTCGACGGCAAGACCGTCGAGCTCAAGCCCGACCAGGCGGGCCTCGCCTTCGACATGCAGGCCACCGTCAGCAAGGCCGCGACCAGCGACTACAACCCGGTCTCGGTCATCGGCTCGCTCTTCGGCCAGCACCGGGTCGTGGAGCCGGAGATGCCGGTCGACGAGGAGAAGCTGCACGCCGAACTGGCGGACGTGGCGGGCGGCGCCGGCTCGGTCACCGAGGGCACCGTCAGCTTCAAGTCCGGCAAGGCGGTCGCCGTGTACGGCAAGCCCGGCAAGGGCGTCGACGTCGACAAGTCGACGGCCGCGGTCGAGGAGGCGTACCGCACCCAGGTCGAGACGGGCACGTCCGACGCGGTGCAGGTGGCGACGACGACCCAGCAGCCGAAGGTCACCGACGCCGAGGTCGACCGGTTCATGAAGGAGTTCGCCAAGCCGGCGATGTCCGCGAACGTCCTCATCAAGGCACCGAACGGCTCCAGCATCGCGTTCGGCGCCCTCTCCCTGCCGAAGATCCTCGGCGCCAAGGCCGTCGACGGCAAGCTCGTCGAGACCTACGACCTCAAGGCCCTCAAGGAGGCGTACGGCGCCACCTTCGACGGCGTCCAGGTCACGGCCGCCACCGGCAAGCGCGACGTCCTCCCGCAGGACGTGGCCAGTGCCCTCGGCAAGGCCCTGCGCGGCACCTCCACCACGGCCCGCACGGTGACCATCGACACCGAGCCGACCTAGGCCGGCCCCGGCACACCGAGGGGGCATCCGGCAGACGCCGGGTGCCCCCTCGTCGTCGTACGGCCCGGGCACATGACATCTGTCATCCGGCAGTCAGGACCGACGGCACTGCCCCACGAGCGGCCCCCGGAGCCACCCTGGGTCCATGACGACGACAGTGGTCGCACTCGACCAGGTGAGCAAGGCGTACGGCGAGGTCAGGGCCGTCGACGGGGTGACCCTCGACCTGTACGCGGGGCAGGCGGTCGCCCTGCTGGGACCCAACGGCGCGGGCAAGTCGACCAGCCTCGACCTGCTCCTCGGCCTCAAGCAGCCCGACACCGGCACGGTCCGCCTGTTCGGCACGACCCCGCGCGAGGCGATCGTCGCCGGACGGGTGGGCGCGATGCTCCAGAGCGGCGGGCTGATGGACGAGGTGACCGTCGCCGAGCTGGTCCGGCTCGCCTGCGACCTGCACCCCAGGCCCTACCGCCCCTCCGACGTGCTCGCCCGGGCCGGCATCACCCAGCTCGCCGACCGCAAGGTCGACAAGCTCTCCGGAGGACAGGCCCAGCGCGTCCGGTTCGCGCTCGCGACCGCCGGGGACAGCGACCTGATCGTCCTGGACGAGCCGACCACCGGCATGGACGTCACCACCCGCCAGGGCTTCTGGGCCACCATGCGCGAACAGGCCGACCAGGGGCGGACCGTGCTGTTCGCCACGCACTACCTCGAAGAGGCCGACGCCATGGCCGACCGGGTGCTCGTACTGCACCGCGGGCGGCTGCTGGCCGACGGCACCGCCGCCGAGATCAAGGCCAAGGCGGGTCTGCGCCGGATCTCCTTCGACCTGGAGTCCGCCGAGCTCGACGAGACCGGCCTGAGCGGCCTGCCCTTCCTCACCTCGATCGACGTCAGCGGACACACCGTCCGCATCCAGTCCACCGACGCCGACGGCACCGTCCACGCCCTGTACGGCCTCGGCCTCTACCCCCGCAACCTCGAAGTCGCCGGGCTCGGTCTGGAGCAGGCCTTCGTCGCCATCACCGAGGCCGAGGAGGCCCGCACCGCATGACGAACACCTTCGCCTCGCGCAGCCTCATCCGGCTCGAACTCGTCCGCGCCCTGCGCAACCGCAAGTTCCTGTTCTTCTCGGTCCTCTACCCCTCGCTGCTGTTCCTGCTGATCGCGGGCAGCGCCGACAGCACCAGCGAGGTCGACGGGACGGGCCTGACCCTGCCGACCTACATGATGGTCTCCATGGCCTCCTTCGGCGCCCTCACGGCCGTCCTCATGGGCAACAGCGAGCGCATAGCCAAGGAGCGCGAGGGCGGCTGGGTACGGCAGTTGCGGCTCACCGCGCTGCCCGGACACGGCTACGTGCTCGCCAAGACCGCCGGCGCGGCCGTGGTGAGCCTGCCCTCGATCGTGGTCGTGTTCGTCGTCGCGGCGGCCGTGAAGGACGTCCGCCTGGACGCCTGGCAGTGGCTCGCGCTCACCGCCGCCATCTGGGCCGGCAGCCTCGTCTTCGCCGCGCTCGGCGTGGCCATCGGCTACCTCGCGAGCGGGGACGCGGTCCGCCCGATCACGATGATCACCTACTTCGGGCTGTCCATCCTCGGCGGCCTGTGGATGCCGACGACGACCTTCCCCGGCTGGCTCCAGGACATCGCCCAGTGGGTGCCCACGCACGCGTACGCTGCCCTGGGACAGGCGATCGAGCAGAGCCGGGCCCCGCACGCCAAGGACATCGCCATCCTGGCCGTCTTCTTCGCCCTGTTCACCGGCGGCGCGGCCTGGCTGTACCGGAAGGACACGCTGAAGGCGTGAGCAGCATCCCGATCGGGCAGCGCCCGCAGACCGGCAGACAACGGCTCGTCAAACTGTTCTGGATCGGCATCTGGCTGGCCTACCTCAGCGCGCCCGTGGGCGACCTGCTGCACGGCGGGCACGGCACCACGGTCGTCGTCCTCGGCTGGACCGGCCTGGTCGTCTTCGTGACCTGGTACTTCGCCCTGGTCTTCCGCACCGGACGCGGCGAGACCAACGCCGCGGTGCTGGGATCGGTGGCGGCCCTGGCGGTCCAGTCGACCGTCCTGTCCCTCACCCTGGGCCGCGAATGGCTCGTCCTGTTCGTGTACGTGGCGATCTCCTCCGGCGCGGCCCTCCCCTTCCGGATCGCCCGCCTGACCATTCCGGCGGTCTCCGCCCTGCTGACCGCCGTCGCCTTCGTGGTGCCCGGCGGCACGTCCTTCCTGTGGGGCCTGCTCTTCCCGGCGCTGCTCGGCGGGTTCTCCATGACCGGCGTCCGCGAACTGATCCGCACGACCATAGAGCTGCGCGAGGCCCGCGCCACCGTCGCCCAGCTCGCCGCCAACGAGGAGCGCCTGCGCCTCGCCCGCGACCTGCACGACCTCCTCGGCCACTCGCTGTCCCTGATCACCCTGAAGAGCGAGCTGGCCGGCCGGATGCTGCCCGACCGGCCCGACAAGGCGGCCCAGCAGGTCGCCGACATCGAACAGGTCAGCCGCCAGGCCCTGGTCGACGTGCGGGAAGCGGTCTCCGGCTACCGGCGTGCCCGGCTCTCCGACGAACTCGCGGGCGCCCAGGTCGCCCTGACCGCCGCCGGGGTCGCCGCCGACCTCCCGCCCGCCGAACCCGACCTCACCGGCGTCCCCGAGGACAGCGAGACCGCTCTGGCCTGGGCCCTGCGCGAGGCGGTCACCAACGTCGTCCGGCACAGCGGCGCCCGGCGCTGCACCGTCGAGCTGCTGCGCCGTCAGACCCTCGACGGGGAGACGCTCGAACTCTCGGTGCAGGACGACGGCTCGGGCGGCCCGCCCGGCGCCCACGGCAACGGGCTCACGGGTCTGGCCGAACGCCTGGAGAAGGCGGGCGGCACCCTGGAGGCGGGCCGCTCCGGACGAGGTTTCCGACTCGTCGCCCGGGCACCGGCGGGCCAGGACCCTCGCCTAGGATCCGGTGCATGAGCCGCACGATCAAGGTCCTCCTCGCCGAGGACCAGTCGATGGTCCGCGAAGCCCTCGCCGCCCTCCTCGGCCTGGAGGACGACATCGAGGTCGTCGCCCAGGTCGCCCGCGGCGACGAGGTGCTGGACGCCGCCCGCGCCCACGGAGTCGACGTGGCCCTCCTGGACATCGAGATGCCGGGCATGACGGGCATCGAGGCCGCGGCCCAGGTCCACGCGGCGCTCCCGGCGGTGAAGCTCGTCGTCCTGACCACCTTCGGCCGCCCCGGCTACCTCCGCAGCGCCATGGAGTCCGGCGCCGACGCCTTCCTCGTCAAGGACGCCCCGGCCGCCCAGCTCGCCGCCGCCGTGCGCACGGTCCTCGCCGGTGAACGGGTCATCGACCCGACGCTCGCCGCGGCGGCCCTCGCCGAGGGCGCGAACCCGCTCACCGACCGCGAACGCGAGGTGCTGCGCGCGGCGGAGGACGGCTCGACCAACGCCGAACTCGCCGGACGCCTGCACCTGTCCCAGGGGACGGTCCGCAACTACCTGTCGACGGCGATCCAGAAGCTGGCGGTCCGCAACCGGGCGGAAGCGGCGAGACTCGCCCGGGAGAAGGGCTGGCTCTGACGCGCCGGGAGAGGCCGGCCCAGGGCCGGGCCGAGGCGCAGGCCCCCGCGGCGACGACCGGCCGCGCCGCTCCACCCGTGCGGCCGTGGCGCGCCGGGTCCTGCCCGACGGGGATGCCCCGGGGGGAGGGAGCATGCACCGGACACTGCGGGGCTCGCTCTCCGTGCGGAGGGCAGGACCGGGCGGGTGGCAGGGTTGTGCGGGTGGCCGCGCCGCTCCACCCGTGCGGCCGTGGCGTGCCGGGTTCTGCCCGACGGGGGAGGCCCCGGGGGCAGGGAGCATGCACCGGACACCGTGGGGCTCGCTCTTCGTGCGGAGGGCACGGCCGGGCGGGTGGCAGGGTCGTGCGGGTGGCGGCGCCGCTCCACGCGTGCGGCTGTGGTGTGCCGGGTTCTGCCTGACGGGGGATGCCCCGGGGGGCAGGGAGCATGCACCGGACACCGTGGGGCTCGCTCTTCGTGCGGAGGGCACGGCCGGGTGGGCGGCAGGGTCGTGCGGGTGGCGGCGCCGCTCCACGCGGGCGGCTGTGGTGTGCCGGGTTCTGCCTGACGGGGGATGCCCCGGGGGGCAGGGAGCATGCACTGGACACCGTGGGGCTCGCTCTCCGTGCGGAGGGCAGGACCGGGCGGGCGGCAGGGAGCACGCACCGGACACCGTGGGGCCCGCTCTCCGTGCCGGCGGCAGGACCGGGCGGGCGCGCCCTAGTTCAACATCGCCCGGGCCGACCGTGCCTGGCCCCGCAGTCTCTCCGCGGCGCCCTCGTCCACCGGTTCCACCACCTGCGCGTACTCCTCCAACTCCCGTGCGCCGCGCAGGAAGTCCCCGCGCTGGACCAGCAACTGCGCCCGCTCGTGGCGCAGCCGGGCCGGGTGCGAGGGCAGCAGCAGGGACAACTCCACGGCCCACAGGGCGACATCGGAGCGCTCCGGCCGGGCGGCGGCCCACGCGCGGATGTTGTTCAGGATCCGCGACACGACCTCCAGCGGATCCGCGGGCGTCAGCATCGACGGCTGGAGCGGCGCCCCCGTCGCCCCCGCGACCAGCAGCTCGGCGTCCGCGCCGGTCAGCACCCGCCCCCCGTCGAACGGGTCCGCCAGCACCTGATCGCCCTCGGGCCCGAACCCGACCACGAAGTGCCCCGGCAGGGCGACCCCGTACACCGGCGCCCCCGCCCGCCGGGCAACCTCCATCCACACCACCGACAGCAGGATCGGCAGCCCGCGCCGCCGCCGCAGCACCTGGTGCAGCAGCGAGGACTCCAGCCGCTGGTAGTCCGCGGCCGACCCGCGGAACCCGCCGCGCTCGCCGAGCAGTTCCCGCATCGCCACCGCCCACGAGCGCGGCCCGCCCGGCCGGAACGGCACCTGCCCGGCGAGGTCGTCCAGGGCGATCTGGGCCGCGTCGATGCCCGCCTCGTCCAGCGTCCCGTCGGCCTCCGCGCCCAGCAGCAGGCACAGCGCGGACAGGTCGGGCCGCTCGCAGCGGGCCTCCTCGGCGAACCGCCGGCGCACCTCGGCGGAACGCTCGGGGGAGGGCGGGGTGGGGGAACGCATGGCCGGTCCGTGCCCTCTCACGACGATCCGTACCGGTCGCCCCCGGAAACCGCCGGCTGCCGGTAGTGGTGGTAGGCGTGGTGCGCGGCGAACCCGAGCCGGTCGTACATCGCCCGCGCCCCCGCGTTGTCCGTCTCGACCTGGAGCCACGCCGCCGAGGCGCCCTCGTCCAGCGCCCGCCGGGCCAGCGCGGCCATCACGGTCGTCGCGAGCCCGCGCCGCCGCTGCCCCGGGTCGACCTCGACGGCGGCGAAACCGGCCCACCGCCCGTCGACGACACAGCGCCCGATCGCCGCGGGGGAGTCCTCGCCCGGGACGGTCGCGAACCACACCGAAGGGCCGCTCGCCAGAACCTTCAGGGCCACCTCGCCCACCCCCTTGCGCTGATACCGCCCGAGCCAAGCCTCGTCCGCCTCCCGCGACAGCACCACCCCGGCGCCCTCGGCCCGGTCGGCGAGCGGCGCCAGCGCCCCGGTCCACAGCTCCGCGCTCACCTCGCGCACCCACCCGCGCCGCTCCAGCTCCGCGCACAGCACCTCCTGCGTGCCCGCGGCCCCGGTCGCCGTCTGCACGTACGCGGGCAGCCCCCGCCCGCCGTACCACTTCCGTACGGCGTCCAGCGCGTCGTCGAGCGGCAGGCCCGGGTCGCCCAGCGGCAGCACGGAGTTGGCGCGCCGGGTGAAGCCGGACGCGGCGCGCAGCTCCCAGCCGCCGAGCCGCTCGCTCTCCACGGGCCGCCACGCGCGCGCGGAGACGCGCGAGAGCTCCTCGTAGGTCGCCGCGGGCCCCCGGCGGCGGGCCGGTGCGGCGGGCACGACCTTGCCCGCGACCAGGGAGGATTCCGCGATGCGGATGGTCTGGCCGTCCCGGCGTGTGATCAGCAGCACGCCGTTGTCCCATGATGTGAGAACACCCACCGTGTCGGTGAACTTTTCCACCACGCCCGGATCGTCGCCCAAGCGCCGTACGGAGACTCGTTTGCCGACGTCAGCAGCGGTGATACGGACCTCAAGGCGTCCTGTCGCAGAGATTTCCACAGGTCAGTTCACCCCTCCTGTTCGGATCATGGCCAAGAACGGAGATACTAGGGGCGGGCATCGACGACGCCGCGCTCCCGCGCGCCAGGCGGCGGAGCCTGCGGAGGCCCGCCAGCGCCCTATCGAGGAGGAACGACAGCGTGACCTACGTCATCGCGCAGCCTTGTGTCGACGTCAAGGACAAGGCGTGCATCGAGGAGTGCCCGGTCGACTGCATCTACGAGGGCTCCCGGTCCTTGTACATCCACCCGGACGAATGCGTCGACTGTGGAGCCTGTGAGCCGGTCTGCCCGGTCGAGGCGATCTTCTACGAGGACGACACTCCGGAGGAGTGGAAGGACTACTACAAGGCGAACGTCGAGTTCTTCGACGAGCTCGGCTCCCCGGGCGGCGCCAGCAAGCTGGGCCTGATCGAGCGGGACCACCCCTTCATCGCCGCGCTGCCGCCGCAGGCCGAGGCCGAGTAACCGCACCAAGCGGCCCGCACCTCGTGCCGCCTCGGCCCCGTACGGCCTGATCCCGTCCGATCAGGTGTAGGGGGCCGAGGCGTTTGCCGTACCGAAGAAAGTGAGCGACTCAACCGTGTCCGCAGTCTCCGACCGTCTGCCCGCGTTCCCCTGGGACAAGCTGGAGCCGTACAAGAGGACGGCAGCCGCGCACCCGGGCGGGATCGTCGACCTGTCGGTCGGCACCCCGGTCGACCCGGTTCCCGACCTGATCCAGAAAGCGCTGATCGACGCGGCCGACTCGCCGGGCTATCCGACGGTCTGGGGCACCCCGGCCCTGCGCGACGCGCTCACCGGCTGGGTCGAGCGCCGCCTCGGCGCCCGTGAGGTCACCCACCGGCACGTGCTGCCGATCGTCGGCTCCAAGGAACTCGTCGCCTGGCTGCCCACCCAGCTCGGCCTCGGCCCCGGCGACCGTGTGGCCTACCCGCGCCTGGCCTACCCGACCTACGAGGTCGGCGCCCGCCTCGCCCGCGCCGACCACGAGGTCTACGACGACCCGACCGAGCTGGACCCGGACGGCCTGAAGCTGCTGTGGCTCAACTCCCCCTCCAACCCGACGGGCAAGGTGCTCGGCAAGGACGAGCTGACCCGGATCGTCGCCTGGGCCCGCGAGCACGGCGTCCTGGTCTTCTCCGACGAGTGCTACCTGGAACTGGGCTGGGACGCCGACCCGGTCTCGGTGCTGCACCCGGACGTCAACGGCGGCTCCTACGACGGGATCGTGGCCGTCCACTCGCTGTCCAAGCGCTCCAACCTGGCCGGCTACCGGGCGGCGTTCCTCGCCGGTGACCCGGCCGTCCTCGGCCCGCTCCTGGAGATCCGCAAGCACGGCGGCATGATGACGGCGGCCCCGACCCAGGCGGCCGTCGTCGCGGCCCTGGGCGACGACGCGCACGTGGCCGAACAGCGCGAGCGCTACGCCGCCCGCCGCGCCGCCCTGCGCACCGCCCTGGAGGCCCACGGCTTCTCCATCGAGCACAGCGAGGCCAGCCTCTACCTGTGGGCCACCCGCGGCGAGTCCTGCTGGGACACCGTCGCCCACCTCGCCGAGCTGGGCATCCTCGTGGCGCCCGGCGACTTCTACGGCGAGGCGGGCGAGCTGCACGTGCGCGTGGCGTTCACGGCGACGGACGAACGGGTCCGCGCGGCGGTCGAGCGCCTGACGTAGCCACGCGCGTCCGCAGGCCGGGCGCACGCGTGCGAGAAGGGGCCCGGGATCTCTCCCGGGCCCCTTCTGCGGCGTGCGGCGCGGCCGGGTCAGCCCAGCGGCAGGCCCTGGACCGGGAGGGTGCCGGTGGCGGGCAGACCGCCCTTGGTCAGGGAGTCCGTCGGAAGACCGCCCTTGGTCGCGGTGGACGCCGTGTCGCCGAGGATGTCACCGGCGGAACCGGCCGCCTCGCCGGCCGTCTTCTGCGCGGCGGGCGTCGCCTTCCTGACGGCCTTGCCGCCGGTCCTGCCCGCCGCGGGAACGGCCTGCTCGACCGTCTGGCCACCGGTCTTGCCCGCGGTGCCGGTCAGGTTCTGCGCGGCACCGTCGACGGTGTTGCCGACGTTCGCGCCGTCCAGGCTGGTCAGCCCGCCCAGGTTCGGGGCGGCGGGCAGAGAGGGGGCCGCACTCGCGGAGCCGGCCGCACCGACCCCGGCTGCCGCACCCGCGGCGACGAGCAGCGCGGCACGGGCGATCCTGCGGGTCAGGGGGAGGGACATGATGCTCCTTCGACGGGAGAGAACGATGAAGTGTCCGACCGAACCCGGCAGTTGATCACCGGCCTCGGACGCAGTGACTACCGCTCGAACCCCGCGAAGGTTGCGGAGGGCCGACGTAAAGAGTTGGTAATGCGTCGCATAATCGGCTGCGGATAAAAAGGGGCAAAGGTTCCCCGGTCCGACTGTCTGCCGATTCCTCGCGGCCCTGTCCCGCCAAGGGATTTCGCGGGTGCGGGGGTGAGCCGGCGAAAACCTGCGCGCCCTGCCCCCGGTGCCCCGTACACGTAACCCTCGCGGGTGACGGCCCGTACTACTGCGCGGTGATGATCCGCACCGAGTCCGAGCCCGCGTTCTCCGCGGTGCGCCACTGGCTCTGGCTGTTCCCGGCGGTCCACTCCCGCCCGGCGTAGCGCACGCACTGGATGTGCAGCGCCGAGGCGTTGGCCACCGCCCAGTGCGCGAACTGCCAGCCGCGCTCGCCCTGGGCCTTCCCGAGGGCCGTCACCGGCACCGTCACGGTCCGCCCCGAGACGGTCGGTGCCGGCGCCGGAGAGGCCGAGGACGGCTTCTCGTCCCCGCCCACGTCCTCGGCGGCCGTGTCCATCGCGTCCCGCCCGAAGTCCCGCACCAGCGCCTCCCGCACCCCGTCGGGACCGGCCGCGGCCGTGGCGGCCAGCCGGCCGTCGCAGGTCAGCGTGGCCGCGGCGGAGCCGGTCAGGGCGGCGGCCAGCAGCGTCGCGTCCGTCTCGTGCTTGGCGTACGCCTCGGGGTAGCCGCTGCGCTGGACGCGCTGCGCGGCCTCGGTGAGCGGCAGTTCGGCGTAGTCGTCGACCTTGACCAGATGGTCGTAGAACTTCCCGGCCGCGTACGCCGGGTCCATGATGTCCTCGCGCGAACCCCAGCCCTGCGAGGGCCGCTGCTGGAACAGGCCGAGCGAGTCCCGGTCGCCGTGGGTGATGTTGCGCAGCCCCGACTCCTGGATCGCCGTCGCCAGCGCGATCGTCACCGCCCGCTCGGGCAGCCCCCGCCCGGTGCCGACCGCCGTGATCGCCGCCGCGTTCACCGCCTGCTCCGGCGTGAACTCGTAGGACGCGCCGCCCTTCCGGCCCGAGACCACCTTGCAGCCGGGGTTCCCGGTCCCCGCGGTCACGTACTGGACCACGAGGTAGCCCGCCACGGCGGACAGGACCACGAGCGCCGCCAAGGAACGCAGGAGGCGGCCGTGACGACGGCGTCGGGGAGCGGCAGACGGCTCTGGCATCCGTACAAGGTACTGGAGGGCCCTGTGACACCGAACACGGGTACGGCAGGCCGGCGACCCGGCGCGTACTAGGGTCGTCGCCATGGCCGATACCCCGCTTGACCTGACGCTGGACGCCGCGCTGCTGACCGCGAGGCTCGTCGACATCCCCTCGGAGAGCGGCACCGAGAAGACCCTCGCGGACGCCATCGAGACCGCCCTGCGCGCCCTGCCGCACCTCACGGTCGACCGGCACGGCAACAACGTCGTGGCCCGCACGAACCTCGGCCGCAGGGAACGCGTCGTCCTCGCCGGGCACATCGACACCGTCCCCATCGCCGGCAACGTGCCCTCGCGCCTCGACGACGACGGCTACCTGTGGGGCTGCGGCACCTGCGACATGAAGTCCGGGGTCGCGGTCCAGCTCCGCATCGCGGCCACCGTCCCCGAGCCCAACCGCGACCTCACCTTCGTCTTCTACGACAACGAGGAGGTCGCCGCCCACCTCAACGGCCTCGGCCATGTCGTCGAGGCCCACCCGGACTGGCTGGAGGGCGACTTCGCGGTCCTGCTCGAACCGACCGACGGCCAGGTCGAGGGCGGCTGCCAGGGCACCCTGCGGATGCTCCTGCGGTTCACGGGGGAGCGGGCGCACTCCGCGCGCGCCTGGATGGGCTCCAACGCGATCCACGCCTCCGCGCGCGTGCTCGCCAAGCTCGCCGCCTACGAGCCGCGCAAGCCGTTCGTCGACGGCCTCCAGTACCACGAGGGCCTCAACGCCGTCCGGATCGAGGGCGGCGTCGCCACCAACGTCATCCCCGACGCCTGCACGGTCACCGTCAACTTCCGCTACGCGCCCGACCGCAGCGAGGAGGAGGCGGAGGCGTTCGTCCGCGCGTACTTCGCCGACTGCGGCGTCGACGAGTTCGTCGTCGACGACCACACCGGCGGTGCCCGCCCCGGCCTCAACCACCCCTCGGCCGCCGCCTTCGTGGCCGCCGTCGGCGGCGAGGTCCACCCCAAGTACGGCTGGACCGACGTCGCCCGCTTCACCCGGCTCGGCGTGCCCGCGGTGAACTACAGCCCCGGCAACCCGCTGCTCGCCCACAAGGTCGACGAACGGGTCAGGGCCGACCTCATCCCGGTGGCGGAGGAACGCCTGCGCGCGTGGCTCACCGCGTAGCGGACATGCCTACGTCCCCCCTCTGTAACCGACGTGGATCTACGCTGAAGCGGAACGATCGCTAGTGGAGGGAGCGCACATGGCTACCGGGAACCCCGAGGGCAAGAAGGTGCCGCCGGAAGAGCAGCGCCTGGGACCGGTCCTCCGACGGCGGGACCAGGTCACCGCCAGTACCACCGACCAGCGGCTCCTCGACGCGGGCGGCCCCTCCGACTGGGTCCACACCGACCCCTGGAGGGTGCTGCGCATCCAGTCCGAGTTCATCGAGGGCTTCGGCACGCTCGCCGAACTCCCGCCCGCGATCAGCGTCTTCGGCTCGGCCCGCACCCCGGCTGACTCCCCGGAGTACGCGGCCGGAGTGGCGCTCGGGCGGGGTCTGGTCGAAGCGGGCTTCGCGGTGATCACGGGCGGCGGCCCCGGCGCGATGGAGGCCGCCAACAAGGGCGCCTGCGAGGCCAAGGGCATCTCCGTCGGCCTCGGCATCGAACTGCCCTTCGAGCAGGGGCTCAACCAGTACGTCGACATCGGGCTCAACTTCCGGTACTTCTTCGTCCGCAAGATGATGTTCGTGAAGTACGCGCAGGGCTTCGTGGTCCTGCCCGGCGGGCTCGGCACCCTCGACGAACTCTTCGAGGCCCTGACCCTCGTCCAGACGCAGAAGGTCACCCGCTTCCCCATCGTCCTGTTCGGCACGGAGTACTGGGGCGGCCTCGTCGACTGGCTCAAGAACACCCTCATCGCCCAGGGCAAGGCCTCCGAGAAGGACCTGCTCCTCTTCCACCTCACCGACGACATCGACGAGGCGGTGGCCCTGGTCTCGAAGGAGGCGGGCCGCTGACCCGGGGCACTTCGAGCGCCGGAGGGGCCGGGTTCCTCCAGCCCTTCCGGCGTCTCACCCCGAGGGGAACCGCTACGCCAGCCCTCGGCGGGCGACCGCCGGGGCCCGGTGCCCCGCGATGGACGCGACCATGTCGAGGACCTGCCGCGTCTCGGCGACCTCATGGACCCGGTACACCTGCGCCCCCAGCCACGCGGACACCGCCGTCGTCGCCAGCGTCCCCACCACCCGCTCCTTGACCGGCCGGTCCAGCGTCTCCCCGACGAAGTCCTTGTTGGACAGGGACACCAGCACCGGCCACCCCGTCTCCACCATCTCCCCGAGCCGCCGCGTCGCCTCAAGACTGTGCCGCGTGTTCTTCCCGAAGTCGTGCCCCGGATCGATCAGCACGGACTCGCGCGGCACCCCGAGGGCCACGGCCCGCTCGGCCAGCCCCACCGTCACCCGCAGGATGTCGGCCATGACGTCGTCGTAGCCCACCCGGTGCGGCCGGGTACGCGGCTCCGCCCCGCCCGCGTGCGTGCACACCAGCCCCACGCCGTACCGCCCGGCGACCTCCGCGAGCCCGGGATCGACCCCGCCCCACGCGTCGTTGAGCACATCGGCCCCCGCCTCGCAGACGGCCTCGCCCACCGAGGCCCGCCAGGTGTCCACGCTGATGATCACGTCCGGGAACCGCCGCCTGACCTCCGCCACGAAGCCGACGGTGCGCCGCGCCTCCTCCTCGGCGGACACCTCCTCGCCGGGACCGGCCTTCACCCCGCCGATGTCGATGATCTCGGCACCCTCGGCCACCGCCTGCTCCACCCGGGCGAGGGCGGGCTCGTCGCGGAAGGTCGCGCCCTGGTCGTAGAAGGAGTCCGGTGTCCGGTTCACGATCGCCATGACCACCGGCTCGTGCGCCCCGAATTCCCGCCTGCCCAGCCTGAGCATCCGCTGTGCCCTCCCGTAGTCCGACCTGGGTACGGCCGGTTCGTCGGCCGCCTGAGACCCTAACTGCCAGACTCGCATGGCACGATCGGACTCCGGCACTTTCGACTCCGGCACATCCGACTCCGACACATGGGGAACCTCAGCGATGGTTATGTTCTTGTTCCTGGTCGTCGCCCTCGCCGTGGTGGTCGCCGCGGTGACGCTCGCCGTGGTCGGCGGCGGTGACACCGGCCCGCTGCCCGAGGCCGCGCCGGAACGCCTCCAGGACCCGCTGCCGTACGACCGTCCGGTCAGCCGCGCCGACGTCGACGCGCTGCGCTTCCCGCTCGCCGCCCGCGGCTACCGCATGGCCGAGGTGGACGACGCGCTGAGCCGTCTGGCCGCCGAGCTCGCGGAGCGCGACGCGCGGATCACCGACCTGGAGTCGGCGCTCGCGGGCGCCGGGGCGCAGAGCGCGGGCCAGGGCGCCGGCCCCGTCTCCCACGGCTCCCACGTTTCCCACGTCTCCATGGACAAGCCCGCCCAGGACGAGCAGTGAGCGACGGCGCGGCCCTCGCCGGCCCCGACGGCCTGCTGCGCTGCCCGTGGGCGCTGTCCACCGAGGACTACGTCGCCTACCACGACGACGAGTGGGGCCGCCCGGTCCACGGCGACGACGCCCTGTTCGAACGGCTCAGCCTGGAGGCCTTCCAGTCCGGCCTCTCCTGGATCACGATCCTGCGCCGCCGCGAGGGCTTCCGCGCCGCCTTCGCGGGCTTCGGGATCGCCGCGGTGGCCGCCTTCACGGAGGAGGACCGCGACCGGCTCCTCGCCGACGAGGGCATCATCCGCAACCGCGCCAAGGTCGACGCGACGATGGCCAACGCGCGCGTGCTGGCCGACTGGGCGCCGGGTGCGCTCGACGAGCTCATCTGGTCCCACGCCCCGAAGCCGGCCCCGGCGCCCAGGACCCTGGGCGACGTCCCGGCCATCACCCCCGAGTCGACGGCCCTGTCCAAGGCGCTGAAGAAGCGGGGCCTGCGGTTCGTCGGCCCCACGACGGCGTACGCCCTGATGCAGGCGTGCGGCCTGGTCGACGACCACCTCGCCGCCTGCACGGCCCGCCAGGGCTAGCGGGCGGCGCGCCCGGGGCCGTTCAGCGGCCCAGGTACGTGGGCTTCTCCTTGTTCACGAAGGCCCGCACGGCGATCGTGTGGTCCTCGGAGGCCCCGGCCCGGGTCTGGAGCTCGTCCTCCTTCTCCAGGGTCTCGGCCAGGGAGTGCGAGAACCCGTAGGCGACGGCCTCCTTGAGCGCCGCGTACGCCACGGTCGGCCCCTCGGCCAGCGCGCGCGCCACCTTCTCGGCCTCCGCGCGCAGCTCGCCCGCCGGCACCAGACGGTTCGCGATGCCCAGCTCGTAGGCGTCCTGCGCGGAGATGTTGCGCGGGAAGAGCAGCAGGTCGGCGGCGCGGCCGGGCCCGACGACCCGGGGCAGGGTGAAGGAGATGCCGGAGTCGGCGGTCAGTCCCACGCCCGCGAACGACGTGTTGAACGCGGCCGTCTCCGCCACCACGCGGTAGTCCGCGGCCAGCGCGAAGCCGAACCCGGCACCGGCGGCGACCCCGTTCACCCCGGCCACCACGGGCTTCGGCATGGAGGTCAGCGCCCGGACGATCGGGTTGTAGTGCTCCTTGACCGTGCTCATGACCTGGCCCGAGCCCTCGACCAGCAGCCCGATGTGCTCCTTGAGGTCCTGGCCCACGCAGAAGGCCCGCTCCCCGGCGGCGGTCAGCAGCACCGCCCGTACCGTCTCGTCGGCCGCCGCGCTCTCGACCGCCTCGCGCAGGGCGACCTTCGCCGCGACGTTCAGCGCGTTCATCGCCTCGGGGCGGTTGAGCGTGATCGTCGCGAGTCCGTCGGTCACTTCGTAGAGCACGGTGTCGGCCATGGAGCATCCCCTCATGCGTCGTTGCGGGTCCGTAGGACAGCATGACGGAGATCAACCGGAACGGGCGTGTGACCTGCGTCAAAGAATCCGCGGCCGAAAGCGGCGCGCGAACGGGCGCGCGACGGCGCAGTATCGCAGTCACATCGCCGAATTGGGTGGTTTTGCTCGCGCGCGTTGCCCAAGCGATGCCGACTGATGTTGGTCATCGGGTCCTGAGATGCGGGATAATGGCTTGGAAGCAATGTGTTCGATGCCGGTGTCGCGTGTCCCGCACTCCTTTAGTGGGTCCCGCGTGCCCTCCCAGGGGCCGTCGGCTTTGACGATGAGCTGGTTTCAGGAAGGGGAACGAGCATGGCGGCCATGAAGCCGCGGACGGGCGATGGCCCGCTCGAGGTGACCAAGGAGGGGCGGGGCATTGTCATGCGCGTTCCGCTCGAAGGCGGCGGTCGGCTCGTCGTCGAGCTGACCCCTGACGAGGCCGACGCGCTCGGTGACGCCCTCAAGAAGGTCGTCGGCTGACGCGGAAGCGACCATACCCCTTCGACGACCCCGGCACCGCAGGCGGTGCCGGGGTCGTCGTCTGTCCGCTCGCACTCGGGGGTCGCTCGTGCTCAGGCTGTGCGTGTGCTCAGAGGGTGCTCTTGCTCAGAGGGTGCGTGCCGTCCGGCGGGTCAGCGCTTGACCGCGCACAGCAGGCCGTCGCCCACCGGAAGCAGGGACGGCACCAGGTCCTGGCTCTCGCGCACCGCCCGCAGCAGCTCGCGCAGCCGCAGTACTTCGGTGGGCTGCGGACCGGAGTCCACCGTCCGCCCGTGCGCGAAGACCCCCTCGAAAACCACCAGCCCACCCGGGCGGAGCAGACGCAACGATTCAGCGAGGTAGTCCATGACCTCCTGCCGGTCGCCGTCGCAGAAGACGAGGTCGTAGCCCGCGTCGGCGAGGCGGGGCAGCACGTCCAGGGCGCGGCCGGGGATGAACCGGGCCCGGTTGCTGGCGAAGCCGGAGGCACGGAAGGCCTGGCGGGCGAACTGCTGGTGCTCGGGCTCCGGGTCGACGGTCGTCAGCACCCCGTCCGGGCGCATGCCGTGCAGCAGATGGATACCGGAGACGCCGGTGCCGGTGCCGATCTCGGCGACCGCCTTCGCGTCCACCGAGGCCGCCAGCAACCGCAGCGCCGCACCCGCGCCGGGCGACACCGAGCGCAGCCCTGCGTCACGGGCCCGGTCACGGGCCCAGTGCAGCGCTTCGTCCTCGGCGACATAGGCGTCGGCGAACGCCCAGCTCGTCTGCCGGTTGCCGGTGATGACCCTCTCCTGTCCCCATGGTTGCCTGGGCGTGACTGTATCCGTTGGGGGTGGGAACCTGCTGATGGGACCGGGCGTTTAGAGGGGTGGAGACGCACCCGGGGGGACACAGTTGGATCACGACGAGAAGCAGGGGCCCGACCAGGAGCTCCGCAGATCAAGTTCTCGTAAAACCGCTTATCCGGAGCTAACGGGCGAGGTGGCTATGGTAGGGGCTCCACTGGACACCACCAGAGCCGACAGGGGAGGTGCGGCTGCGCCTGTGGATCGGGGCGGAGTGCTGAGGCGCTTCCTCGGATCGGCGGGCAGGCCGAAATCCGTGAACGACACCGCTGCTGACCACAGCCACGACGAGCACACCCAGACCGCGACCTTCTCCACCGACGCGGACGGGCAGGCGTGGACGCCTCCGACCTGGGAGGAGATCGTCAGCATGCACAGCGGTCGGGTCTACCGGCTCGCCTACCGCCTCACCGGCAACCAGCATGACGCCGAGGACCTCACGCAGGAGGTCTTCGTCCGCGTCTTCCGCTCCCTGTCGACCTACACGCCGGGCACCTTCGAGGGCTGGCTGCACCGCATCACCACCAACCTGTTCCTGGACATGGTCCGGCGCAAGCAGCGCATCCGCTTCGACGCCCTCGGCGAGGACGCGGCCGAGCGACTGCCCAGCCGCGAGCCCAACCCGCAGCAGGTCTTCAACGACGCCCACTTCGACGCGGACGTCCAGCAGGCCCTCGACACCCTCGCGCCCGAGTTCCGTGCCGCGGTCGTCCTGTGCGACATCGAAGGACTGTCGTACGAGGAGATCGCCGCGACCCTCGGGGTCAAGCTCGGCACCGTGCGTTCCCGTATCCACCGCGGCCGTTCCCAGCTGCGCAAGGCCCTCGCGCACCGTTCCCCGGAGGCCAGGGCCGAGCGCCGCTCCTTCGTGGCCCGTGTCCCCGCGCTGGGGGGAGGGGGCGCGACCGCGTGAGTGGATCACGGCCCGAACCCGCCGAAGGGCATCTTGCGGAACAGCATCTGGGAGACCGACTCGCCGCGCTGGTCGACGGTGAGCTCGGTCATGACTCGCGCGAGCGCGTCCTCGCCCACCTGGCCACCTGTGCCCGGTGCCGGTCCGAGGCCGATGCCCAGCGCCGACTGAAGAACGTCTTCGCGGAGGCGGCACCCCCGCCGCCCTCGGAGAGTTTCCTGGCCCGCCTCCAGGGGCTGCCCGGAGGAGATGGCACGGACGACGGCGGCTCGCCGTTCGGGGGAGGGTTCGACGGATTCGCCGGACGCCCCGGTGTCTTCGGCGTGACGCGCGAGGACCCCTTCGCGTTCGACTACGTCCCGGCCCGTCCGCGCGGTTCCGTCCTGCCGGCCGCCGCCCGGGACGGCTTCCGCATACACGACGTCAGCCGTCCCGAGACCGACCGCTCCGCCTCCCGCGGCATGCGCTTCGGCCTGGTCGCCGCCGGCGCGGTGTCACTGGCCGCGATCGCCCTGGGCGGCGTCACCACCGGCACCCCCGTCGACACGGACGCCCGCGGCGGCACCGGTGGCAGCAACGTGACCCCGGCGCGCAGCCAGGGCTCGGGTGCCTCGACGCCCGAGAGCCAGCGGCGCCGTGCCGTGGGCCCGCTCCTCGCGGCCGGTCAGTCCCGGCTCGACGACGCCGCGGTCGCCCCGACCGAGGCGTCCGCCCCGCTGCTGCCCGGCGTACCCGCGCAGGACGCGCAGCCCACGCTGACCACCCCGGTGGTCGCCGGCGCGGCGGTGATGTCCCCTCTGATACGTCCGCTCAGCGCCACCCCGGTCCTGAGCCTGACCTCGTGGTCCACCGGCTCGTCCCTCACCTCCCCCGGCCTTCTCGCCGCACCCGTCCCCGACCCTGCCTCGTCCCCCTCCGCCTCCTCCGGCACCACCCGCTGACCAGCCACTGCGCGCCGGCCCCCGAACCTGGTTGAATCCTGGGAAGAGCCATGCCGCGGCGCCGACGCGACGTGCGCGACAGGTGTAGCTGAACGGGGCCCGCCCGCTGCGACGGGCCCTGACGGTGGGGAGAACATGAACGAGGGGAAGCCCACGAAGGCGAAGTGGTGGCACCGGGGCTCCGAGGGCCCGTCGGAGGGGGACTACGAACTGAGGCACCCTCAGGACCCGGCAGGACCCGACGGCGACTTCCGGCTCCGGGCGCCGCAGGGCGCGGAGCAGCCACCGGCGGTGCCTGCCGCGCCGGACGGGGCGGCGGACGACATCCATGGGACGCCCCAGGCCGGGCCGACGGCCCGGGCGACGGCTCCGGCGGACGTGGACGCGGGCGTCGAGGACGACCGTCCCCGGCCCCTGCACGACCCCGACCCCTACAGCACCCCGCCCTACGGCGAACCCGGCCCCTGGGCCCCGGCCCCGCCCGTCCAGCACCCGGTGACGACCCCGGCCCACGGCACCCCGCACCCGGCCCCGACCGCGCACCAGGCTCCGGCCGCGCACCCGGCCCCGGTCCCGCACCCGGCCCCCGCGTCTGCCGCGCACCCGGCCCCCGAGCCCGCCGCGCACCCCGCGCCCGCCCCGACCCCGTCCCCGGCGGCCACCGGCACCCACGGCCACAACCCCTGGCAGAACTACGACCCCTGGGCCCCCGTCCCCATTCCTGTGCCGCTCCAGCAGAACGGCGCCGCCGTCCCCGGCCGGGAGCAGCGGCGCGGCCGGGCCAGGAAGGCGCTGGTGGGCGCCGCCGTGCTGCTCGCGCTCGTCTCGGGCGGCGTCGGCGGGGTCGTCGGGGCGTATCTGGAGCGCAACGGCGGGATCGGCGAGGTGGAGCTGCCCCAGGCGGCGGCGGAGCCCGCCGGACGGGCACCGGACAGCGTGGCCGGGATCGCCGCGCGGGCGCTGCCCAGCGTCGTCACCCTCCATGTCACCGGCACCGAGGAGTCCGGCACCGGCACCGGGTTCGTGCTCGACGACCGGGGGCACATCCTCACCAACAACCACGTCGTGGAACCCGCGGGCGCGGACGGCGAGATATCGGTGACCTTCCACAGCGGGGACACCGCCAAGGCCACCGTCGTCGGCCGGGACAGCGGCTACGACCTCGCCGTGGTGAAGGTCAGCGGGGTCACCGGCCTCAAGCCCATGACCCTCGGCAACTCCGACAGCGTCCAGGTCGGTGACCCGGTCGTCGCCATCGGCGCGCCCTACGACCTCGAAGGCACGGTCACCTCCGGCATCATCAGCGCCAAGGAGCGGCCCATCACCGCCGGCGGCGAGAGCGGTGACGGCAGCGACGTGTCCTACGTCGACGCGCTCCAGACCGACGCGCCCATCAACCCCGGCAACTCGGGCGGCCCGCTGCTCGACGCCAAGGCCCGGGTCATCGGCATCAACTCCGCGATCCGCTCGGCGGACAGCGGCTCCGAGGACGGGGGCCAGGCCGGCTCCATCGGGCTGGGCTTCGCCATACCGGTCAACCAGGCCAAGCGGGTCGCCGAGGAACTGATCAACACCGGCAAGGCGACCCACCCGGTCATCGGGATCACCCTCGACATGCAGTACAGCGGCGACGGGGCCAGGGTCGGCACCAAGGGCAACGACGGCGGATCCGCGGTCACCCCGGGCGGCCCCGGCGACAAGGCGGGGATCGAGGCGGGCGACGTCATCACCGAGGTCGACGGCCAGCGCGTCCACTCCGGTGAGGAACTCATCGTCAAGACCCGCGCCCACCGCCCCGGTGACCGGCTCGAACTCACCGTCGAACGCGCGGGCAAGGAACTGACCGTGTCGCTGGTGCTCGGCTCCTCCGACGGGAGCTGAGCGCGGGGGCGGGCCGGGGGCGGGCGGGGTGTCCGTGATTGACAGAAACCTCATAGTTCTCCCGCCGCACCCCGTCCCACAAGGCAAACAACCTGGAAAACCGCCCCCGGGCACCCACTCGGGGGCCCCGGGACAGTACCGGTCGTGCGGGATCGCCGGGTACCGTGGAGCCGGCCCGGAATCGCAAGGAGCTTCAGGTGTTCAATGACATAGGACCGCTCGAGCTGGTGACGCTCGTTGTCCTCGCCGTGCTCGTCTTCGGTCCGGACAAGCTCCCGAAGGTCATCCAGGACGTCATGCGGACGGTGCGCAAGATCCGGGAGTTCTCGGAGAGCGCCAAGCACGACATACGGCAGGAGCTGGGACCGGAGTTCAAGGACTTCGAGTTCGAGGACCTCAACCCCAAGACGTTCATCCGCAAGCAGCTGGACAACGACGAGCTGGGGCTCAAGGAGATCCGCAACGGCTTCGACATCAAGAAGGAGATGGCCGAGGTCACGGACGCGGTCCACGGCCGCGACTCCGAGTCGGGTTCCTCGTCGTCCTCGTCGTCCTCGTCGTCGACCTCGGGCGGCCGGATCGACATGACCAAGAAGCCCGACGACGGTCGTGACGACCGTCCGGTCTTCGACGCGGACGCCACCTGAGCGCACCGCCCCCGCACCTCCCGGAGCCGCACGTCAGCGACGTGCGGCTCCGTCGTGCGTGACGCGTTTCATACCGCTCGGGGCCTTTCGGCGGCCTGATCCCGCCTCCGGGACGCCCCATGCGACGGGCGGTTTCCCGGCTGCTCCCGACAGGGTGGCTATGCTGCCGAGTTGTTGTGCGGACCGGACGAGTCGCCCGAAGGGGGGCGGGCCGCTGCGGTCCGACGAGAACGAGGAGGCGTCCGGGCACATGGAGACGACGAGTCAGGCGGTCGCGCAGGCGCCGGCCGCGGAGGGCGGACAGCAGCTGCCCTCCGCCCGGCGCACGGTCGACGGTTACCTGGAGGCGCCCTTCCCGTGGTACGGCCTCGACGAGGCGTTCACGGGGCCGCGGTGGCTGATGCAGGTCGGTACGGCGGCCGACGGCGCCGTCGAGCACGGTTCGATCGGACACGGTGACGAGCCCTCCGTGCGCAACGAGTCCTCGGAGGACAAGGAGAAGTTCGCGGTCGTCGTGACCGTCGCGGCCAACCCGGTGCGGCGCAGCGCCGACGGCACCGGTCTGCTGGAGGCCACCTCGGTCTCCTCGGCCGCCTGGCTCGCGGGCGTGGGGCTGTTGTCCTTCACCTGGCCGGGCCAGATGGACCACTCGCTGCGCGACGACTGGCTGGACCAGCAGACGGAGACCGCCTGGGCGCTCGCCGACGATCTCGACGGCGAGGACTGGTCACGCCTCTCGCTGCCCGTGGACGGCGTCCCCACCTCCTTCCACTACCGTGAGTCCGAGTTCGGCTGGGTCCTCGCCGGCTCCACCGCGGCGGGCGTGCACGTGGGCGCCTACGGCCGCGGCATGAGCGCGTACGGCCTCGGGTTCGCGATGGTCAAGGACATCTCCACCTACGCCTGAGCACGGCGGACACGACGAAGGGGGGCGCCGTCCGGACCGGACGGCGCCCCCCTTCGTCGTGTCCGCCGCTAGAACTTGTTGCGCGGGGTGATGCCCAGGGACATGCCCGACAGTCCGCGCTGGCGGCCTCCCAGCTTGCCCGCGATGCCGCGCAGGGCCGCGCCCGCCGGGGAGTCGGGGTCGGTGAGGACGACCGGACGGCCGTCGTCGCCGCCCTCGCGCAGCCGGACGTCGATCGGGATGGAGCCGAGGACCGGGACGGTGGCGCCGGTCGTGCGGGTCAGGCCGTCGGCGACCGTCTGCCCGCCGCCGGTGCCGAAGACGTCGACCATCTCGTCGCAGTGCGGACAGGGCAGCCCGGCCATGTTCTCGACGACGCCGACGATCTTCTGGTGGGTCTGCACGGCGATGGAACCGGCGCGCTCGGCGACCTCGGCGGCGGCCTGCTGCGGGGTCGTCACGACGAGGATCTCGGCGTTCGGGACCAGCTGGGCCACGGAGATCGCGATGTCACCGGTGCCCGGCGGCAGGTCGAGCAGCAGGACGTCCAGGTCGCCCCAGTACACGTCGGCCAGGAACTGCTGGAGCGCGCGGTGCAGCATCGGGCCGCGCCACACCACGGGCGCGTTGCCCGGCGTGAACATGCCGATGGAGATGACCTTCACGCCGTTCGCGGACGGCGGCATGATCATGTTCTCGACCTGGGTGGGACGGCCCTCGGCGCCCAGCATGCGGGGCACGGAGTGGCCGTAGATGTCGGCGTCGACCACGCCCACCTTGAGGCCGTCGGCGGCCATCGCCGCCGCGAGGTTCACGGTGACGGAGGACTTGCCGACGCCGCCCTTGCCGGAGGCGACCGCGTACACCCGGGTCAGCGAGCCCGGCTTGGCGAAGGGCACCTCGCGCTCGGTCTGGCCGCCGCGCAGGGCGTTCGCCAGCTCCTTGCGCTGCTCGTCGCTCATGACGTCGAGGGTGACGTCGACGCGCGTGACGCCCTCGACCGCGGCGACCGCGTCGGTCACGCGCTGCGTGATCGTCTCGCGCATCGGGCAGCCGGAGACCGTCAGATAGACGGTGACCGCGACCGCACCGTCCGCGCCGATCTCCACCGACTTGACCATCCCGAGTTCCGTGATGGGGCGGTTGATCTCGGGGTCGTTCACCGTCGCCAGTGCCTCGCGCACCGCGTCTTCGCTAGCCATGGCAACGATGGTACGGGGCCCTTCGGAAGGCGTGACCAGTCCTCACCGGTCTTCTACGTCACGTCCCGGCGACCGATCCGCCGGGAATACGACCTGCCCGTCCAGGTCCTTCAGCAGATCCTGGAGCTCGGAGCGGATCCAGTCCCGGGTGGCGACCTCGCCGAGGCCGATCCGCAGTGCGGCGATCTCCCGGGTCAGGTACTCGGTGTCGGCGATGGACCGCTCGTTCTGCTTGCGGTCCTGCTCCAGGTTGACCCGGTCCCGGTCGTCCTGTCTGTTCTGCGCGAGCAGGATCAGCGGGGCCGCGTAGGAGGCCTGGAGGGACAGGGCGAGGGTCAGGAAGATGAAGGGGTACTCGTCGAACTTCAGGGCGCCGGGCACCGCGATGTTCCACAGCACCCACACGATGATGACGACCGTCATCCAGACGATGAACCGGCCCGTGCCCAGGAAGCGCGCGATGCGTTCCGACAGCCGCCCGAAGGCCTCCGGGTCCCACTCCGGCAGCAGCCGCCGCCGGGGCGGACGCGGCTGGTCCAGGCGGGTGCGGGGACGCGTGGCGGCGCTGGCCCCGGCGGGGGTGCGCTCGCGTTCAGGAGCCATGGGCGGGCGTCCCCTCGTCCAGATGGAACTCCGTCTCCCGCCAGTCCTCCGGGAGCATGTGGTCGAGCACGTCGTCCACGGTGACCGCGCCCAGCAGCGCCCCCACGTCGTCGACGACCGGCGCCGCGACCATGTCGTACGTCGCGAAGAACCCGGCGACGACCGGCAGCGCGTCGTCCGGGTCCAGGGGCTGCAGATCGTCGTCGATGATCGCGCTGACCAGCGTGTACGGCGGGTCGCGCAGCAGCCGCTGGAAGTGGACCGTGCCCAGGTATTTGCCGGTCGGCGTCTCGTCCGGCGGGCGGCAGACGTAGACCTGGGCGGCGAGCGCGGGGGACAGGTCGGCGTTGCGGACGCGGGCGAGCGCGTCGGCGACGGTCGCGTCGGGGCGCAGGATGATCGGCTCGGTCGTCATCAGACCGCCCGCGGTGTGCTCCTCGTACTGCATCAGGCGCCGCATGTCGGCCGCGTCGTCGGGCTCCATCAGGCTCAGCAGGCGCTCCTGGTCGTCCTCCGGCAGCTCGGACAGCAGGTCGGCCGCGTCGTCCGGGTCCATGGCCTCCAGGACGTCGGCGGCCCGCTCCTCCTTGAGCTTGCCGAGGATCTCGATCTGGTCGTCCTCGGGGAGCTCTTCGAGGACGTCGGCGAGCCGGTCGTCGTCGAGGGCGGCGGCGACCTCGGCGCGCCGCTTGGGGGAGAGGTGGTGCAGCACGTTGGCGAGGTCGGCGGGGCGCAGCTGCTCGAAGGTGGCGAGGAGGCTCTCGGCGCCCTGCCCGTGCTCCTCCAGCGAGAACCCGGTGACGGCGGACCAGTCGACGGTCAGCGTCTCGCCCCTGGCCCGCCGGAACGCGCCGCCCTTCCTGCCCTTGCGGACGAAGACCCGGTCGACCTCCCAGTCGCGGCGGGCGGGCAGCTGCTGCACGGACACGTCCAGGACGGTGACCTCCTCGCCGGTCTCGGCGAGGGTGAGGCGCCGGTCCAGCAGCTCACCGAAGACCAGCCGCTCGGTGGGCCGCTGCTCGAAGCGGCGGACGTTGAGCACCCCGGTCGTGATGACCTGGCCCGACTCGATGCTGGTCACCCGGGTCATCGGCAGGAAGATGCGGCGCCGTGTGGACAGTTCGACGACCAGCCCGAGCACCCGGGGCGGCTTGCGCCCGACGCGCAGCATGACGACGAGGTCGCGGACCCGGCCCACCTGGTCGCCGTTCGGGTCGAAGACGGCGACACCGGCGAGGTGCGAGACGAAGATCCTGGGGGCGCCCGCTGCCATCCTCGCGCCTCCTTCGTGGGTGAATTGCCGGGTTCAGGCTAGCCCGTCCCGATGCGGTACGCCCTGGTGAAGGGTCCGGACGGTCTGGCTCCGCCTGCCGTCCGGCACCCCGGTACTCTGCGGTACGCCGCTCAAGGACCCCCGTCGAAAGGCGCCCCACCTGTGACCGCGATTCACCAGGGCCGCACCACCCGTCGCACCGGACTGAGGGGCGCGGTCTGCGTCCTGGTCCTGACGGGAACGGCGCTGACGGGGTGCAGCAGCGACCCCGACGAGGGCACCAACGGCATCGGCAAGCTGTCGGCGGACCAGATCCAGGCGAAGACCAAGACGGCGGCCAAGGCGGCGGACACGGTACGGCTGTCCGGGTCCGTGGTGACCAGCGGACGCACCTACAAGCTCGACATGCGGCTCAGCGACGACGGCGGCACCGGCTCGGTGACCTCCGAAGGCGCCACCTTCCGGCTCCTGCGGGTCGGCGACCAGCTCTACCTGAAGGCGGACGCCGAGTTCTGGACCCACGAGGACGGCAAGGGCGACGACGGCGACACGGACGTGGCCGCCGCCGACAAGCTGGAGGGCAAGTTCGTCAAGGTCCCCCGGCGGGACCCCTCGTACACCAAGTTCAGCGGCTTCACCGAGAAGGACGTCCTGCTCGACGGGCTGCTCGGCCTGCACGGT
Organism: Streptomyces sp. NPDC090106; assembly: GCF_044747265.1. NCBI lineage: Bacteria > Bacillati > Actinomycetota > Actinomycetes > Kitasatosporales > Streptomycetaceae > Streptomyces > Streptomyces sp. NPDC090106. The sequence goes on from NZ_JBIVDS010000002.1 coordinate 380,146, forward strand.
GAACTGGGCACCGACGGCTACCACGAGCAGTCCGGCACCCGCACCTTCCGCATCACCGGCGACGACGGCTCCGGCGGCACCCTCGACGTCTCCCTGGAGGGCACGCCGTATCCGCTGCGCCTGGAACGCGCGGGCGGCGCGGGCACGTTGACCTTCTCCGGCTGGGGCACCTCCTTCGAGCTGAAGGAGCCCTCGAAGGACGAGACGGTCGACTACGGCAAGCAGCTGCCCACGTCGTGACGGCCGGCTAGCCGCGCCGGCGCTTCCCCCGCAGCAGCTTCGGCAGAGCCGCCGGGATCGGGCGGCGGGTCGTCGCGGGTGTCGGCACGGGGGCCTCGGCGAGCGAACCCTCGGGCAGCGGGGCCGTGGCGCCGGTCGGCTCCAGCCGCAGCACCCGGCACTCCCGCGCCCAGCGCTCCGTCATCGCCTCACCGTCGGGCGCGTTGAGCCGCTTGCCCTTCAGCTCGGCGACGGCCGCCTCCCACGCCTCGGACCGGGCCGGCGGCTCGACGACCTTCGCGGACCAGGACACCAGCCGACCGCCCTTGTCCTTGCTGCGGACCGTCACCTCGGCCGTGCCGCCGTCCGTCAGCCCCGGCAGCGGCTGCTCGCCCGGCCCGTCACCGATCAGGCAGACCCCGCCCTCGTGCCAGACGTGCCACAGGGCCCGCGCCGGGTGTCCGGGCCCCGCGACCCAGATCAGCCCGGACTTCTTCGTGGCCTCCTCGACGAGGGCCTGGTCGAGCAGCTCGGTTGTCATGGGCCCAGACTATCCAGGGCGGTTCAGAGCCATCCGTTGCGCTTGAGGGAGCGGTGGATGCCCAGGCAGATGACACCGGTGATCATCATGATCACCGGGTAGCCGAACTTCCAGTGCGTCTCGGGCATGTAGTCGAAGTTCATGCCGTACACCCCGCACACCATCGTCGGGACGGCGATGATCGCGGCCCACGAGGTGATCTTGCGCATGTCCTCGTTCTGCGCCACGGACGCCTGGGCGAGGTTGGCCTGGAGGATCGAGTTGAGCAGTTCGTCGAAGCCGAGGACCTGCTCCTGGACGCGGGCGAGGTGGTCGGCGACGTCCCGGAAGTACTTCTGGATGTCCGGGTCGATCAGCCGCATCGGCCGCTCGCTCAGCAGCTGCATGGGCCGCAGCAGCGGCGACACCGCCCGCTTGAACTCCAGCACCTCACGCTTGAGCTGGTAGATCCGGCCCGCGTCCGTGCCGCGCGGGCTGCCCTTGCGGCCCGGCGAGAAGACCTCGGTCTCCACCTCGTCGATGTCGTCCTGCACGGCGTCCGCGACCGCGATGTAGCCGTCCACGACATGGTCGGCGATAGCGTGCAGCACCGCCGAGGGGCCCTTGGCCAGCAGCTCGGGGTCGTCCTGGAGGCGGTGGCGCAGGGCGCGCAGGGAGCCCTGGCCGCCGTGCCGGACGGTGATGAAGAAGTCCCGGCCGGTGAAGCACATGACCTCGCCGGTCTCGACGATCTCGCTGTTCGCGGTCAGTTCGTCGTGCTCGACGTAGTGGATGGTCTTGAAGACGGTGAACAGGGAGTCGTCGTAGCGCTCCAGCTTGGGGCGCTGGTGGGCCTGGACGGCGTCCTCCACGGCGAGCGGGTGCAGCCCGAACTCGCCCGCGATACCGGAGAATTCGGCCTCGGTCGGCTCGTGCAGCCCGATCCAGACGAAGCCTCCGTCACGGCGCACCTGGCGCATCGCCTCGTGCGGCGTCAGCGGCTTGGGCGTCTCGACGCGGGCCCCGTCGCGGTAGACGGCGCAGTCGACGACGGCCGAGGGCGTACCGGGGTCACGCGTGGTGTCGTAGGCGCCGGTGTCCCCGCGCAGGCCCTTGCGCAGGGAGGGGCGGGACGGGCGGACGGCGGCACGCAGGTCGCGGATCATCGACATGGCGGGCTCCTTCGCGACAGGCAACGAAAGACCGCTTCAACGGGTGGAACTGCCCGGAATGAGGACGTCCTGGCTGCGGGATGTTTGGCACGTCCACAAAGCGGGGAGCACCGCACCATTGCGGTGGCGGACTGCTTCGCTGCTGATACGGATCGAACAGATCAGGCAAGGCGAGACGAGTGCTCTTCCGATGAAGACGCGAGCGTGAGAGGACGGCGGTCAGCCGGAACCGGATCAGCTACATCAGTGGGCGGAAGAGCGAGTGGTACTGCACGGTCGACTTCGATCCATGACAGCCCCACCTCCTCCGGCCGGTCCCTCGTAAGGGACGGTCCAATCCCCGTAGGGGAGTTCCACCGCGTCGGGACTTGATGCGCGACGCTTCTGCGTGCTGCCCCGACGACCGGGCAAGAGTATCAGCCGACTGAAGTGTCAAGGCGCTGCTTTGCCCGGTACTGACGAGTTCTATGCTCGCGACATGGCTGATGTTCTTCCTCTGGTCGAGGCCCGGTTGCGCTCCGCGCTGGGCGAGCCGGACGCCCGCGCCGCCGTCACCTTCCTCGGCACGGACCGCATCGAGGTGCTCCGCTTCCAGGAGGGCGACATCGTCCGCTACGCCACGCTCGGCATGTCCGCCGGCCCCATGAGCGATCCCACCGCGACGCTCGCCGACCCGGTCGAGGGGCCCCGCGCCGAACTGGTCCTCTCGGTCCGCGCGGGCCTCGCCGACACCGACAAGGTGCTGCGCCCGCTGGCCGTGCTCGCCGCGTCCCCGCAGGTCGAGGGCGTGATCGTGGCCCCGGGTGCCTCGCTGGACGTGGGGGAGCCGCTGTGGCCCGGGGCCCCGTTCACCTCCGTCCTGGTGGCCGAGCCGGGCGGCCTGGTCGAGGATCTGGAGCTCGACGCGCCCAGGGACCCCGTCCGCTTCCTGCCGCTGCTGCCCATGACGCCGAACGAGGCCGCCTGGAAGCGCGTCCACGGTGCTCAGGCCCTCCAGGAGCGCTGGCTCACCGGCGGGACCGACCTGCGCGACCCCGCCCGGAGGTCCGTAGCGCTCGACTGAGCGCCGGAGTGAGCAAGGTCACCAAGTGGTCGCCGGGACAGGTCAGTTGGCGCAGCGGCCCTCATGGACCCCTGAGGCGCCCCTCGACCCGGCCTCCGGCGACGCGCTGCGACCGGTTCCGTCCGGACGGGTGATCGTCCTTGACGTGGCGCGGCAGGGGTAGGACCGTGGGGCCCTATGAGGGGCGAACCCAGTTGCCCGAAGTGTGGTGGCCGGGTCAGGGCTCCCGGCCTCTTTGCCGACTCCTGGCAGTGCGATGTGCACGGGACCGTGCATCCGCTGCAGCCCGTGATCCCGCCCAGCGTCGAGGCCCTCGGTGTCGTCGTGCATCGCACGCAGGTCCCGGTGTGGATGCCGTGGCCGCTGCCGGTCGGCTGGCTGTTCACCGGTGTGGGCTGCGCGGGCGACGACCGCAGCGGCGGGCGCGCGACGGCCGTGGCGTGCTCGGGACCCGGTCCGCTGGGCGGCTTCGGTGAGCTGATCCTCGTCGCCGAGGAACTCGGCGTCGGCCTCGGCGCCCGCTACGCCGGCATCGACGGACCCGACCCCGGCTCCCGCATGAGCGTCGAGAAGCCGCCCCAGGCCAAGGTGCTGGCGGCCGGCCGGCCCACCCCGCTGTGGCATGTCGCCGGGGCGCCGGACGACCGGGCCGTGTTCGCCGGGGAGGCGCTCGGACTGTGGCTGTGGGCCATCGTGTGGCCCGAGCAGACGGGGCTGCTGATGTACGACGAGCTGGTGCTGACCGATCTGCGGGACGCGGGCGCCGAGGTGGAGCTGGTGCCCTGCGGGGCGCTGTCGCCGAGACTGTTGAAACCCTAGGTGTTCCTGTAGGGGTCGCTGTGCGGTTTCGGGTGTGACATGAGGGGCGGAAAACCCGGTTATCCTTGACCGTCCCTCCCGTCCCGTCACCGCCTTGGAGTCCGCGTCGTGCGCATCGACCTGCACACCCACTCCACCGCCTCCGACGGCACGGACACCCCGGCCGAGCTGGTCCGCAACGCGGGCGCCGCCGGTCTGGACGTCGTCGCGCTGACCGACCACGACACCACCCGCGGACACGCCGAGGCGATCGCCGCGCTGCCCGAGGGGCTCACGCTGGTCACCGGCGCCGAGCTGTCCTGCCGCCTCGACGGTGTCTCCCTGCACATGCTGGCCTACCTCTTCGACCCCGAGGAGCCCGCCCTGTTCGCCGAGCGGGAGCTCGTGCGCGACGACCGGGTGCCGCGGGCCAAGGGCATGGTCGCCAAGCTGCGGGAGCTGGGGGTGCCGGTGACCTGGGAGCAGGTCGAGCGGATCGCCGGGGGCGGCTCGGTGGGACGGCCCCACGTCGCCACCGCCCTCGTGGAACTGGGCGTCGTCCCGACCGTGAGCGACGCGTTCACGCAGGACTGGCTCGCCGACGGCGGCCGGGCCCATGTCGAGAAGCACGAGACCGACCCCTTCGAGGCGATCCGGCTGGTCAAGGCCGCGGGCGGCGTCACCGTCTTCGCGCACCCCGGGGCCAGCAAGCGCGGGCAGACCGTGCCGGAGTCCGCGATCGCGGACATGGCCGCGGCCGGCCTCGACGGCGTCGAGATCGACCACATGGACCACGACGAGGAGACCCGGGCCCGGCTGCGCGGCCTCGCCGCCGAGCTGGGACTGCTGGTCACGGGCTCCTCCGACTACCACGGCAGCCGCAAGACCGTGAAGCTCGGCGAGTACCGCACCGACCCCGAGGTGTACGGCGAGATCATCCGGCGGGCGACCGGCGCGTTCCCGGTCCCGGGGACCGGCGGGGCCTGAGGTCCCACCTCGCGCCCGTCCGTTCCTCCCTTTTCACCTCGCAAGGCTCACCGTGTTCGACGTCGCCGTCTTCGGCTCTCTCTTCCTGACCCTGTTCGTCATCATGGATCCCCCCGGGATCACCCCGATCTTCCTCGCCCTGACCTCGGGGCGGCCCGCCAAGGTGCAGAAGCGGATGGCCTTCCAGGCCGTGTGCGTGGCGGGCGGTGTCATCACCGTCTTCGGGCTGCTGGGCCACCAGATCCTGGACTACCTGCATGTCTCCGTCCCCGCGCTGATGATCGCGGGCGGGCTGCTGCTCCTGCTGATCGCCCTCGACCTGCTGACCGGCAAGACCGACGAGCCCCAGCAGACCAAGGACGTCAACGTGGCCCTCGTGCCGCTCGGCATGCCGCTGCTGGCGGGCCCCGGCGCGATCGTCTCGGTGATCCTCGCCGTGCAGAAGGCGGACGGCGTCGCCACGCAGGTGTCGGTGTGGACGGCGATCCTCGCCATCCATGTCGTGCTGTGGCTGGTGATGCGGTACTCGCTGCTGATCATCCGGGTCATCAAGGACGGCGGGGTCGTCCTCGTGACGCGGCTCGCGGGCATGATGCTCTCCGCGATCGCCGTGCAGCAGATCATCAACGGCGTCACCCAGGTGGTGAAGGGCGCCTGACGCGCCCCTGGGCGGGCCGGGGACGGCCGCTCTGGATGCCAAAAGGGCCCCGGTCCGAGACCGGGGCCCTGAAGCATGTGGGTTACGAGGCCGTGGTGTCGGCCGGACGGATCCACAGCCGCTGCCCTATGGCGGCGGCCTGCTGAACGATCCGGTTGACGGAGGCGGCGTCCACGACGGTGCTGTCCACGGGCGTACCGTCGACGTCGTCGAGTCGCATGATTTCGAAGCGCACAGGCTTCTCCCTTCGTCTGGTCATCCTCCTGAGGAGAACATCTGCGTACGTACCTATCCAACGGCCTGCGTGTTACGAACATTCCCTACGCTAAAGAAATTTTTCGAACAGCTAACTACTGACCGGTAAGCGACCTCTCGGGCGCTGTCCGGGACTGAACGGGACCGGTTGTGTTCGCAGCGTGACCGCCGGGACAATAGAGGTGATGAACGACGACCTCGCGGCGCTCGCCGCCCGCATCGACCACACCAACCAACTGCTCCAGCGCGTGCTCGCCGAGGTGGCGAAGACCCCCTCGACCCATGCGATCTTCGTCGACGCGGGCTATCTGTACGCCGCCGCGGGCCGGCTGGTCGCCGGCACGGAGGACCGCCGCGCCTTCGAGCTCGACGCCGAGGGGCTCATCGAGGCCCTCATCGACCGGGCCCGCTCGATCTTCGCCGACAGCAGGCTCCTCCGGGTCTACTGGTACGACGGCGCGCGGCGCCGCATCCACACCGCCGAGCAGCAGTCGATCGCCGAACTCCCCGACGTCAAGGTCCGGTTGGGCAACCTCAACGCCAACAACCAGCAGAAGGGCGTCGACTCGCTGATCAGGACCGACCTGGAGTCCCTGGCCCGCCACCGCGCGATCAGCGACGCGGCGCTGCTCGGCGGCGACGAGGACCTGGTGTCGGCCGTCGAGGCGGCGCAGGGGTACGGGGCGCGGGTCCACCTGTGGGGCATCGAGGCGCCCGAGGGCCGCAATCAGGCCGAACCGCTGCTCTGGGAGGTCGACAGCCAGCGCGTCCTCGACCTCGACTTCTTCAAGCCGTACGTCGCCCGCCGCACGGCCGCCGCCTACGAGGCCACGGTCGCCCGGCCCACCCGCGAGGACGTCCGTTTCGTCGGCGCCCAGATCGCCGCGAAGTGGCTCGCGGCGCGGGGCCGGGAGGCGCTGGTGGAACTGCTGCCGGGCCACCCCTACCTGCCCGGGTCCGTCGACCAGGACCTGCTGGTGGAGGCGGAGGGCCTTCTCCAGTACTCCCTGCGCGGCCAGGCGGACCTGCGGCGGGCGCTGCGCGACGGCTTCTGGGAGCACCTCCAGGCGCAGTACTGAGCCCTACCGGGCCACGACGACCGTGTCCCAGAAGTCGGCGAAGGCGCGGGCCGTCTCCAGGGGGCGGTCGGTGTTGGGGGAGTGCTCCGCGTGCGGTACGACGGTGCGGTGGGCACCGAGCCGCACCGCCATCTCGTCGAGCAGCGGCACCGGCCAGGTGTCGTCACGGGAACCCGACAGGACGTGGAAGGGCAGCGGCAGGGCGGCCAGTTCGGCGACCCGGTCCGGCTCGACGCACAACTGGCTTCCGGTGGCGATCAGTTGGGCGGGCTTGGTGGCCAGCCAGCGGCGGCGCAGGTCGTCCCGGTCGTCGAGCCCCGGGTCCAGCTCCGCGCCCTGCTCCGGGTCCGTGTCCGGTGCCGCCGCGGTGTCCGTCTCCTCGGGCGGCTCCATCGCCTGGATCGCCTCCCACACCGCTGCCATGTCCATCACGGTGAGCGCGTCCCTGAGCAGCTTCACGCGCTGCTGCTGCGAGGCGGAGATCCGGGCGGGCCCGGAGGCCATGAGCGTCAGCGACACGAACGGGGACGCGTCCAGGAGCACCGCGGCCCGGGCGATCTGCCCGCCGAGCGAGTGCCCGACCAGATGCACGGGCCCACCGACGGCCGCGGCCTGCGCGAGCACGTCCTTGGCCAGCTCGTCCTGCGCGTACGCGGACTCCTCGGCCGCCGGACCGTCCGACTCGAACTGACCCCGCCCGTCCACGGCGACCGTACGGTACCCGCGGGCCGCGAGCGGCTCGTGCAGGGGGTTGAAGTCCTCCTTGCTGCCGGTGAACCCGGGCAGCAGGAGCGCGGTGCCCCGCGCCGGGACACCGTCCGCCGCGGGCGCCTCGACGACGGCGAAGTCACCGCGCGCGGTCGGCAGACGGTGGGCACGGGCGCCGGGGGGCGGGGCGAAGGTCGGGGGCCTGCTCATGGGGCGAGGCTATCCGGCGGAGGTGACGGGGAGCGGGGCGGGCCGGGCCGGGCGTGTGAACGCCGATGGCCCGGCCCACACGAGGTGGACCGGGCCATCGGCGTCGAACGGGTGCTCAGCCCTCCGTGGACTCCACGGCGGCAGCGGCCTTGCGGGTGCGGCGCACCCGGGGCTTGGCCTCCGGCTCCTCGGCGGTCTGGGCCGGGATGTCGGCGGCGACGGCCTTCTTGCGGGTCCGGCGCGGCTTGGCCTCCACGGCCTCCACGGCCTCCACGGCCTCCGCGGCCTCCGCGGACTCGGCGACGGCCTCCGGGGCGGCGGCAGCGGTCTTCCGCGTCCGGCGCTTGGGCTGCTCGACGACCTCGGCGGTCTCCACGGTCTCCGCGGCGGCGGTCGCCTTGGCGGCGGCCGTCTTCCGCGTGCGGCGAGGCTTGGCCTCGACGCCCTCGGCCGTGTCCACGGCCGCCTCGGCGGCAGCGGCGGCGGTCTTGCGGGTCCGGCGCGGCTTCACCACCGTCTCCTCCGCGACCTGGACCGGGGCCTCGGCCGCGGTCTCCGCGGGGGCGGCCTTCTTGCGCGTACGGCGCGGCTTGGCCTCCACGGCCTCCACCGTCTCGACGACGGTCTCGGCAGCGGTGGTCTCCACCGGCGCCGCCGCCTTCTTGCGGGTCCGGCGCGGCTTGGTCACGACGGCCTCGGCGACGGTCTCCGCGACCTCGGTGGCCTCCACCGTCTCGACGACGGCCTCGGCGGCAGCGGCGGCCTTGCGGGTACGGCGGCGCGGCGCGACGACGGGAGCCTCGGGCTCCGCGGCCGGCGTCGGCTCCACCGTCTCCACCACGGGCGCGGCCTCCACGGCCTCCGCGGTCCTGCGGGTCCGGCGACGGCGCGGCTTGGCCTCGACGGCCTCGGCCGTGTCGACGGCCGCCACGGCGCTCTCCGCGACCTCGGGCGCCGCGGCGACGGCCGTCACCGGCGCCGCCTCGGACCCGGCACCGGCACGCGTACGGCGACGGCGGCGCGGGGTCCGGGTCGCGGGCGCGTCCTCGGTCACCGCGGAACCGGTCGTCGTCTCGGCCACCGGCGCGGCCGTGCCGTCCAGCGGGGCGCCGCCACGGGTGCGGCGACGGCTGCGCGGGGCACGGGAGGTGCGCTCGCGCTGCTCGGCGGGACGCGACTCCTCACGGCCGCCACGGCCACCGCCACGGCGGTCACCGCGACCGCCACGGCCACCACCGCGACCGCCGGTCTCGCCCAGGTCCTCCAGCTCCTCCGCGTCCAGGCCCGCGCGGGTGCGCTCGCCACGCGGCAGGACACCCTTGGTGCCGGCCGGGATCTTCAGCTCCTCGAAGAGGTGCGGGGAGGTGGAGTACGTCTCCGGCGGGTCGTTGAAGGAGAGCTCCAGCGCCTTGTTGATCAGCTGCCAGCGCGGGATGTCGTCCCAGTCGACGAGCGTGATCGCGATGCCCTTGTTGCCCGCGCGGCCGGTACGGCCGATGCGGTGCAGGTACGTCTTCTCGTCCTCGGGGGACTGGTAGTTGATGACGTGGGTCACGCCCTCGACGTCGATGCCGCGCGCGGCGACATCGGTGCAGACGAGGACGTCGACCTTGCCGTTGCGGAAGGCGCGCAGCGCCTGCTCGCGGGCGCCCTGGCCGAGGTCGCCGTGGACCGCGCCGGAGGCGAAGCCGCGCTGCTTGAGCTGGTCGGCGAGGTCGGCCGCGGTGCGCTTGGTGCGGCAGAAGACCATGGCCAGTCCCCGGCCGTCGGCCTGCAGTATGCGCGCGACCATCTCGGGCTTGTCCATGTTGTGCGCGCGGTAGACGTGCTGCGAGATGTTCGCGACCGTCACGCCCTCGTCGTCCGGCGCGGTGGCGCGGATGTGCGTGGGCTGCGACATGTAGCGGCGGGCGAGACCGATGACCGCGCCCGGCATGGTCGCCGAGAACAGCATGGTCTGACGCCGCGGCGGCAGCATGTTGATGATCTTCTCGACGTCGGGCAGGAAGCCCAGGTCGAGCATCTCGTCGGCCTCGTCGAGGACGAGCGCCTTCACGTGCTTGAGGTTGAGCTTCTTCTGGCCCGCGAGGTCCAGCAGCCGGCCCGGGGTGCCGACGATCACGTCGACGCCCTTGCGCAGCGCCTCCACCTGGGGCTCGTAGGCGCGACCGCCGTAGATCGCCGTCACACGGACGTTGCGGACCTTGCCGGCGGTGAGCAGGTCGTTGGTCACCTGGGTGCAGAGCTCGCGCGTGGGGACGACGACGAGGGCCTGCGGGGCGTCGGTGAGGTCCTCGGGCTTGGCGCGCCCGGCCTCCACGTCGGCGGGGACGGTGACCCGCTCCAGCAGCGGGAGGCCGAAGCCCAGCGTCTTGCCGGTGCCGGTCTTGGCCTGGCCGATGACGTCCGTGCCGGAAAGGGCGACGGGGAGCGTCATCTCCTGGATGGGGAAGGGGTTGATGATGCCGACGGCTTCGAGGGCCTCGGCGGTCTCGGGAAGGATTCCGAGATCTCTGAACGTCGTAGTCAGGGTGCTGCCTCTTCTGTGTACGCGGCGCGAGGCGAGCGCGGGGGTCTCATCAAGACCGTGCTGGGGACGTCGACTTGCCTTACGGGCTGGCCGTGAAGGCGCGGGACCTCTGCCGACGCTCTAGCGCTCGAACCGCTGAGGGTCCCTCCGGATGCCGTACGCACAGTGCCGTACGGGCCAGGAGAGCTGTCAGGTCGGAGCCGATCGGGCCACCGACCGGGCATCCTCATACGTGCGGCCCGTCGAATACGGCGTCGTCACAGACGTACCTATTCAGCAGGCGCATTACCACCATACCCCGGAAACGCGCACATGTGACGGCCGAATTGGTCACGTAGTCGTCGTCACACTGATTGACCAGGGACTTCCACCGCTCGGCGAGCGGACTATTGTGCGCTTCATGACGACGCCTGACAACACCTCCGACGCACCCGCCGAACCCACCGGAGTGGCCGCCCAGAACTGGGACCGGGCCGCCACCGACCCGCAGTACCGGGCCGCGGTCGTCGACCTTCTCGGGGCGCTCGCGTACGGCGAGCTCGCGGCGTTCGAGCGGCTCGCGGAGGACGCCAAGCTGGCGCCGACGCTGGCCGACAAGGCGGAGCTGGCCAAGATGGCGTCGGCCGAGTTCCACCACTACGAGAAGCTGCGCGACCGGCTCACCGAGATCGGCGCGGAGCCCACCGCGGCCATGGAGCCCTTCGTCGCCGCCCTGGACGGCTTCCACCGGCAGACGGCGCCCTCGGACTGGCTGGAGGGCCTCGTCAAGGCGTACGTCGGCGACTCGATCGCCAGTGACTTCTACCGCGAGGTCGCCGCCCGTCTCGACGCGGACACCCGTGAGCTCGTCCTCGCCGTTCTCGACGACACCGGGCACGCCGGGTTCGCCGTGGAGAAGGTGCGTGCCGCGATCGACGCCGACCCACGCGTCGGCGGGCGGCTCGCGCTGTGGGCGCGGCGCCTGATGGGTGAGGCGCTGTCCCAGTCCCAGCGGGTGGTCGCCGACCGCGACGCGCTGTCGACGATGCTCGTGGGCGGTGTCGCGGACGGGTTCGACCTCGCGGAGGTGGGGCGGATGTTCTCGCGGATCACCGAGGCGCACACCAAGCGCATGGCCGCGCTGGGACTCGCCGCCTAGGACCCGGTCCCGGAGGGGGAGCCGCCGACGTCCCGGTCCTCGGCTAGGCCACGAGGGAGCGTCGGCGGAGTCTTCCCGCCGGGCGCAGCAGGAGCGAGAGGGACGCCACCGAGACGACCGTCGCTCCGGCGAGGATCACGAGGAGGTTGCCGGGGCCCAGGGCGCTGTGGGTGACGAAGGCGCCGAAGAGGGATCCGGCGACGCCGGTCGCGAGGACCAGCGAGCGGGCGGGCATGCGGTGGGCGAGCCGGTGGGCGGCCACGCCGGCCAGGACCAGACCGAGCAGAGCGGAGCCGAGCGCTTCCAGCACCATCATCGAGAGGTCCCTCCCACACGGCCACACTGCGCGTCACGGTCTCTGCCCGTCTTACCCGTGACCTGCGGAATGCAATCCTCCCCTGTGGAGGAGATGTGCTCCGAATGTGGATCCGAATTCCACGGACGGACGCGGACGAGGAAGGGCCCGGCGACCATCGGCCGCCGGGCCCTTCCCCTCTGTGCGCTCTGTCCTACAGCGCGCCGAAGCCCACCTTGCGCGGTGCCGCCTCGCCGAGCTCGACGTACGCGAGCCGGTCGGCCGGGACCAGGATCTTGCGGCCGTGCTCGTCCGTGAGGCTCAGGAGCTGAGACTTTCCGGCGAGCGCGTCGGCCACCACTCGCTCGACCTCCTCGGCGCTCTGACCGCTCTCCAGAACGATCTCGCGCGGCGCGTGCTGCACGCCGATCTTGACCTCCACGGCTATGTCCCTCCGACGGTCGGTGAAGTGCGCGATCTACCGCGCCGTACCCAGCACACATTAGCCCGGTGAGGGGACGTACACGCTCCGCCTGAGAACGCCATCAGCGAACAGCCGACGGGAACAAACGCGCGCGGAGCCGACCTCCGGGGGGAGCGCGTCAGTGGCCGTCCACGCCGTGCAGCGGGAAACCGGCGATGCCCCGCCAGGCCAGGGACGTCAGCAGCTGGACCGCCTGGTCGCGCGGCACGCTGCGGTCGCTGTGCAGCCAGGACCTGGCGACGACCTGGGCGAGGCCGCCGAGACCGGACGCCAGCAGCATCGACTCGGCCTGCGACAGACCGGTGTCCTCCGCGATGACCTCGCAGATCGCCTCGGCGCACTCGTTGGTGACCTTGTCGACGCGCTCGCGCACCGCCGGCTCGTTCGTCAGGTCCGACTCGAAGACCAGACGGAACGCGCCGCCGTCGTCCTCGACGTACGCGAAGTAGGCGTCCATCGTCGCCCGCACGCGCTGCTTGTTGTCGGTCGTCGACGCCAGCGCGGTGCGTACGGACTGGATCAGCGCCTCGCAGTGCTGGTCCAGCAGGGCCAGATAGAGGTCGAGCTTGCCCGGGAAGTGCTGGTAGAGCACGGGCTTGCTCACTCCGGCACGCTCGGCGATGTCGTCCATCGCGGCCGAGTGGTAGCCCTGCGCCACGAAGACTTCCTGGGCGGCGCCCAGCAGCTGGTTCCGTCGGGCACGGCGCGGCAGGCGCGTGCCTCGCGGGCGCGCCGCCTCTGTCTGCTCGATGGCTGTCACGCCGCCTCCCATAAGTCGTCCACTTGCGGTGTGCGCCGCGCGGCCATCGTACTTTTCGGTAACCGTGGTGTGCGCGGTGCGAGCGCAGAATTTCACGGACCGGACGGTGACGAAAGCCATGCAAAGGTTTCAAAGCGGAATCCGGTGGGCAGGCGCTACGCTCCCCGCCCGCTCCCGATGCCGGCGGAAGTCGCTCATGCGAGCGACGGTCGTCCGGTGTCAGCGGTAGTCGTCCTCGCCGTCCGGGACGGCGCGGGCCTGCTCGATGACGTCGGCCTCGTTCGCCCGGCCGGGATCGACGTCGGTCAGCGGATCGTCGTCGCCGGGGGAGACCTCGGTCAGCTGCTCGGCGGCGTCGTCCTCGGGGGCCTCGACGCCGAGCTCCGCGGCGCCGCGCTCGTCGAAGGTGTCGGGATCGCTCGGATCGTAGGCCATCGCGGGCTCCGTTCCTTGGAAGGTCCCTGGGAGGCGGGGGCCGCACGCGCGTCCCCTGCGTACGAGCCTAGGAGACCCGCGTTGCGGACGCCATGCGGTGTGGAATCCTGTCCTCCGCGAGTGCCACGGGATCCCGGTCCGTCACGTGTGACTCTTGTGACGGCGAACACATGAACCACTGCGTGATCGTCTCGTAACATTGCCGCATGTCTTCGACCGAGCTGCCGTCTGTGCCGGCCACCAACGTGCTCCCGAAGGTGGCGCCCGTCAGGGTCGCGGAGGGGGAACGGCTCCGGTCGGTCGGGCTCCCGGGCATCACCTTGACGGTCCGGTCGAGACCCCCCGCCGGTGAGGGCCTGCCGCCCGCGCTGTACGTGCACGGCCTCGGCGGTTCCTCGCAGAACTGGTCCGCGCTGATGCAGGAACTGGAGGGGGACGTCGACGGCGAGGCCGTGGATCTGCCCGGCTTCGGCGACTCCCCGCCACCGGACGACGGCGACTACTCGATCACGGCCCACGCGCGCGCGGTGATCCGCTTCCTCGACGCCTCCGGACGCGGCCCCGTGCATCTGCTGGGCAACTCGCTCGGCGGCGCGGTCTCGACCCGGGTCGCCGCGGTGCGCCCGGACCTCGTCCGCACGCTCACCCTCGTCTCGCCCGCCCTCCCGGAACTCCGCGTCCAGCGCACCGCCGTCCCCACGGCGCTGCTCGCCCTGCCCGGCGTGACCGGCCTGTTCGCCCGCATGAGCCGCGAGTGGACGGCCGAGCAGCGCGTCCGCGGGGTCCTCGGGCTCTGCTACGGAGATCCCGGCCGGGTGTCGGACGACGGCTTCCGCAACGCCGTCGAGGAGATGGAACGCCGGCTCCAACTGCCGTACTTCTGGGACGCGATGACACGCTCCGCGCGCGGGCTGGTCAACGCGTACACGCTCGGCGGGCAGCAGGCGCTGTGGCGCCAGGCCGAGCGCGTCCTCGCGCCGACCCTCCTCGTCTACGGCGGTCGCGACCAGCTCGTCGGCTACCGCATGGCCGCCCGCGCCGCCCGCTCCTTCCGTGACTCCCGGCTGCTGAGCCTGCCGGAGGCGGGGCACGTGGCGATGATGGAGTACCCGGAGACGGTCGGCCGCGCCGTCCGCGAACTCCTCGCCGACCAGGGCCCGTTGGACGCCGGTTCCGCGAACGTGGGGAGCTGAGGGGCGCGGTGGGACGCCATAGCCGTCGCGGACCCGCCCCCAAGGGCGGCTCCGCCGACAAGACCGCCAAACGGGGCGGCGCGGGGGCCGAGGGGGCTTCCCGGCCCGCTCCGGGGTTCCCCAGGACCCCCGACGGGACGCCGGCGCACGGATTCCCGAGACTTCCCGACGGCACCCCGGCGCACGGGTTCCCGCGGCTGCCCGACGGCACGCCCGCCCAGGGCACCGCCCGCTACTCCGGCGGCGGTGGCCCCCAGGCGCGCGGCGGCCATCCCGAGCAGCGTGAACCGGGCGGCGGCTGGGGCGATTTGGGCGCGCAGGGCGGCACGGGCGCGCCCGGACCCGCCCTCCCGCGGCAGCGGCGGGGGCGCCCGCCGGGCGGGCCCCGACAGGACTACCTCGACGCGTTCGAATCCGGCGCGCTCGACGAGGGGGACGTCTTCGCGCCGCGCACGCCCCGCGCGCGGGGGCGCTACCAGGCGCGCGCCGTCGACCCGTACGGCTTCCCCCTCGACGCCGACCCGGACGGTGACGGTGACGGCGGCGGAGTGCCGCCTGCGGGGGCGCCCGCCGCGGCCAAGGGCGGCAAGGGGCGGGCGTTCACGGGCGTCGCGGCGGCGGCCGTCACGACCGTGCTGGCCGTCGTCGTGGCCGGGCAGGTCGCGGCCGGGCGGGACGACACCACGACCCTGTCGCAGTCGGCCGGACAGGCGCGGGACGCCGGGGACCAGGCCTCGCGGTCGGACGGGCGCACGACGCCGTCCCCGTCGGCGAGCGCGGTCACCCTGACGTACGCGCAGCAGATGGACCGGAAGTACCCGCTGGCGGCGGATCTCGCCGGGTCCGGGAAGTTCGACGCGGTCAAGGGGGTCGACAAGGCGCCCGGGACCGGCCGGAAGTACACCTACCGGGTGGACGTCGAGCAGGGCCTCGGGCTCGACGCGCAGTTGTTCGCCGACGCCGTGCAGAAGACGCTGAACGACGACCGGAGCTGGGCGCACAACGGGGCCCGCACCTTCGAGCGGATCCACTCGGGCAAGCCCGACTTCGTGATCACGCTGGCCAGTCCCGGCACCACCGCCGACTGGTGCGCGAAGTCCGGCCTCGACACGACCGTGGACAACGTCTCCTGCGACTCGGCCGCCACCGACCGCGTGATGATCAACGCGTACCGGTGGGCCCAGGGCTCCAAGACGTACGGCGACAAGATCCACGCCTACCGGCAGATGCTGATCAACCACGAGGTCGGCCACCGGCTCGGCTATCACCACGTGACCTGCGACAAGAGCGGCGACCTCGCGCCGGTCATGCAGCAGCAGACCAAGTTCCTGGAGTACGACGGCATCACGTGCAAGGCCAACCCCTGGGCCTATCCCGGGAGTTGACGGACGCCGCCGGTGGGACACGGGCCCGCGCCCACACCACCCGTCGCGCCTGACGCAAAGTAACTCCTTGATCTCTTAGCGCGATCGAACGCGAACCGCACGGGAAAGTTACGACCGTTCACCCCTTTTGGTGGGGGGGGGGGGGGGGCCCCCCGGGCCCCCCCCCCCCCCCCGCGAAGGTGCTGACGCCGCGCGCCCCCCCGGGGCCCCGGGGGGCCCCCCACCGGGCAGGGGGGGGGGGGGCGGGG
>NZ_JBIVDS010000002.1:396292-985528 GCF_044747265.1 Streptomyces sp. NPDC090106
CCCCACCCCGACTTTTATTTCCACCCCCTACCCCCGTTGGGGGGGGGGGCCCGACCCCCCCCCCCCCCCACCACCGCCTTGTCCGCATACGTTCGTCCCGCTGCGAGCCGCCGGGTCAACGGCGGCTCCCCAAACGGGAGATCGGGGGTGCGCGCGTGCGCATCGGACTGCTTACGGAGGGTGGCTATCCGTATGTGAGCGGTGACGCCAGGCTCTGGTGCGACCGGCTCGTGCGCGGGCTCGGGCAGCACGAGTTCGACATCTACGCGCTCAGTCGCAGCGAGCGGCAGGAGGACGAGGGCTGGATCCCGCTGCCGCCGCAGGTCAGCCGCGTCCGCACGGCCCCGCTGTGGATGGCGGAGGAGGACGGCGCGACGTACGGCCGTGCGGCGCGCAGGCGATTCGCCGAGCACTACGGCGAGTTGGCCGCCGTGCTCTGCGCGGGCCCCTCCGAGGACCCGTCGACCGCCGAGGCGGACCGTTTCGGCAGCGCGCTGTACGGGCTCGCCGAACTCGCCCGCGACGAGGGCGGGCTGGTCGCGGCGCTCCGCTCCGAGACCGCCGTGCGCGCCCTGGAGCGCGCCTGTCGTGCGCCGGGCGCCCTCCGTGCCGCCCGCGAGGCCCGCGTCCCCGATCTGCTCGCCGTGGCCGCGCACCTCGAACGCGCCCTGCGCCCCCTGTCCCTGGACTGGTACGAGGACGACGGACTCGGCTCCGTCGACCTGTGCCACGCCGCGTCCGGTGGCCCCGCGGCCCTCACCGGACTGCTCGTCCGGCACTTCGCCGGCGTCCCGCTGCTGGTGACCGAGTACGGCGTCCAGCTGCGCACCCACTTCCTGTCGGCCCCGGACACCGCGCCCCCCGTGCGCTCCCTGGCCGGTGCCTTCCAGGGCCGTCTCGCCGCGGAGATCTACCGCCGGGCCGCCCTCGTCACGCCCGGCAACGCGCACGCCCGCCGCTGGCAGGAACGCTGCGGCGCCGACCGCGACCGGATCCGCACGGTCTATCCGGGCATGGACGCCGCCCAGTTCGCCGAGGTCGGCGAGTCGGCGGAGTGCGTCGACCCGGACACGCTGGTCTGGGTCGGCCGGGTGGAACCCGCCAAGGACCTGGTCTCCCTGCTGCACGCCTTCGCGGAGGTCCGCAAGGAGGAGCCGAAGACCCGTCTGCGGATCATCGGTGCGCCGGTCGGTGCGGCGGCCGGTGCGTCAGGAGGTGCCTCGGGCGGTGCTCCAGGCAGTGCCTCGGGCGGTGTTTCGGCCGGTGGCTCAGGCGGTGCCTCGGCCGGTGCCGAGGGCGCGTCCTACCTCGGCCACTGCCGGATGCTCGCGGCCCAGCTCTTCCCGGACGAGGCGGACGGCCTGCACGCCGTCGGCTCCAACCCGGTCTCCTTCGAGGAGATCGGCGGCCCCGAGGCCCCGAGCGTCGCCGACGCCTACGCGGCGGGCGCGGTGACCGTCCTGTCGAGCGTCGTCGAGGGCTTCCCCATCAGCCTCGTCGAGGCCATGTTCTGCGGGCGCGCGACCGTCTCCACCGACGTCGGCGCGGTCGTCGAGGTCATCGGCGGCACCGGACTCGTGGTACCGCCGCGCAACCCCAAGGCGCTCGCCGAGGCGTGCCTCGCGCTGCTGCGCGACCCCGAGCGCCGCGAACGCCTGGGCGCCGCCGCGCGGGCCCGGGCGCTGGAGCTGTTCACCGTCGAGCAGAACATCGCGGCATTTCACGGCATTTACCTGGAGATCGTCTCGCACCACCCGGTCCGCCGTGTCGTCCTCGACGGCGCCACCGGGGAACCGCTGCCCTTCGCCGCCCCCGCCGAGGCCCATGTGCCCGGCCGCTGGACCGGCCCCGGGGCGCGGCTCGTGGCCAGGGGCGGCCCCGGCTGGGCCGCCGGAGCCCCGGTCCGCGCCAACTCCCCGCATCCGGCGACGGAGGGAGCACGATGAGCGAGCTCGGCGAACTGGACCGCCCTGGTACACCGTCAAGTCCCGGCGCGTGGGACCCGCGGTCGCGGGAGTGGCTGAAGGGGGAGGGGGAGGACGCCGTCGGGCCGGATGCCGTCGGGCCGGACGCGTCCGGCGGTGACGGGGCTTTCGGCGGTGACGGGGCCTTCGGCGGTGACGAGACTGTAGGTGTTGACGAGGCTGTAGTCGTTGACGGTGCTGTAGGTGTTGACGGGGTCGGCGGTGATGCAGGCGCCGTCGGCGGTGAGTCCGGCGCGCGTCGCGAGGAGGCCTCGGACGGCCAGGTGGCGGATGGCGCGACCGACGTGGCCGACGTGGCCGACGTGGCCGGGGAGGCCGCAGTGGCCGCCGGCGGGGGCGTCGGGAGCGGCGGACGCGGTGCGGGCGGCGTGGGCGGTGAGGGCGGCGACGGCGGTCCTGTCGGGCGGCGCCGGAGCGCCCCGTCCCGGCGCCGCGCCGATGCGGACCCGGTCAAGGCACTGATGCACCGTCACCGCGACCTGTGCGAACGGGCCGTGGACCCCCTGGAGATCGCGGCAGGCCTGGAGGCCCACGGCGTCACCGACCGCACCGCGGCCCGCTTCCGCCACCGCGACGTCTTCTCCCTCGCCGAGGAGATGTACGCGCGCGTGTCCCGCGACGCGGAGTCCCCGACGGCCCCCGACGACCTCCCGGCCCCCCGGATCCGCGCCGACTGGGTGCTGCTCACACTGCTGCCGGGCGCGCTGTGCGGCGCGACGCTGGCCGGGCTCGGGCTCACCCACGGCCGGGTGCGGCTGTTCGCGGCCGTCGTCGGCGGCCTCGCCGTGGCGCTGGCCCTGCGCGCGGCCCTCGCCCGGGGCCCGCTGCACGCCATGCACCCCACCCCGCCGCACACCCGCACGGTCACCTTCTGGCTCCTCGCCTGGGCCGCGCTCGGTGACGGACTCCTGCGGGGCGCCGTCAGCGGGGGCCCGGACGGCCTGCCCACCGGCGCGCCCGGCGGTGACTGGCCCACGGCGGTCGCGCCCCTCCTGGCGCTCACCCTGGCCTGCGCGCCCGCCGCCTGGTCCGCGCACCTCTTCGCGACCCGGGCCCGCCGCCGGCTCACGGGCAGCAGGGGCCTGGAGGACTTCGCGGACGCCGTACGGCCCCTGCTCGTCGGCGGCTTCGCCCTGTTCGCCGCCGCTCTGACCGCCGTCCTCGCGGTGACCGCCGCGGTGCTCGACGCCCCGGCCGCCTACGCCCAGACGGTGACCCTCGGTGCCCTCCTGTTCCTCGCCCGCCTGCTCACCGTCCACGGCTACACCCGCGCGCCCGCCCTCGTCCTCACGGTGACGGTCGCGGTGCAGGCGACGGCCCTGGCGAGCGTGTTCGCGTCCCGCCTGCCCGGCTGCGACGTCCTGGGCGCCCCGGTCACGGCGGCCGTGACGTCCTGGGGCGCGGGCAGCGTGCCCGCCCTGGTCTGCGGCGGCGGTGCCACGGTCCTCCTGCTCCACGCGACCCGCAGGCTCACCCGCGCCTCGGCCCACGCCCCCACGGACCACCCGTGGTGAGGCCGCGGAAGCGGCAGCCGCACCCCACCCCCGCGACGCGGCTCCACCCCCCACTTCCCTTCACCCGCACTCCCCGCCCCACCACCGGCGGAACCCCTCCTAAGGAGAGCACCACATGATCACCTCCCGACCCCACCCCGAGGCCCCGGGAGCAGCACGATGAGGGTCCTGCTGATCGGAGCCAACGGCTACCTGGGCCGCTTCGTGGCCGACCGTCTGCTCGCCGACCCGGCCGTCCAGCTCACCGCGCTGGGCCGCGGCGACGACGCCGACGTCCGCTTCGACCTCGCGTCCGGCAGCCCCGGCGCGCTCACCCGCTTCCTCGACGCGGTCCACCCCGGCGTCGTCGTCAACTGCGCCGGAGCCACCCGCGGCGGCGCCCGCGAGCTCACCCGCCACAACACCGTCGCCGTCGCCACGGTCTGCGAGGCGCTGCGCCGCAGCGGCTGCGGCGCCCGGCTGGTGCAGATCGGCTGCGGCGCCGAGTACGGCCCCAGCCAGCCCGGCTCCTCCACCGCCGAGGACGCCGTGCCCCGCCCCGGCGGCCCGTACGGGGTCAGCAAGCTCGCCGCCACCGAACTCGTCCTCGGATCCGGCCTCGACGCGGTCGTGCTGCGGGTCTTCTCGCCCGCCGGACCCGGCACGCCCGCCGGTTCGCCGCTCGGCCGCCTCGCCGAGGCCATGCGCCGTGCCATGCAGTCCGGCGACGGTGAGCTGAAGCTCGCCGGGCTCGGCGTCCAGCGCGACTTCATCGACGTCCGTGACGTGGCCCGCGCGGTGCACGCCGCCTCGCTGTCCGCCGCGCAGGGCGTCATCAACATCGGCTCGGGCCGGGCCGTGCGGCTGCGGGACGCCGCCGCCGTCCTCGCCCGGGTCGCCGGGTACGGCGGCGCCCTCCACGAACTCGACGGACCCCCGGGACCGCCCCTGCGGGCCACCATCGGACACCCCCGCTCCGCCGAGTCCGACCACGCGGCCCCGGTCGCGTACCCGTACCCGGACGGCTGCGGCAGCTGGCAGCAGGCCGATGTCCGCACCGCGCGCGACCGGCTCGGCTGGCGGCCCCGCATCAACCTCGAAGAGTCCCTGGCCGACATCTGGATGGAGGCGGCGTGCCGCATCTGACCAGCGCCCAGGGCGCCGCCGCCACCGGTCTGCGCACCGGCCTCGGTGTCCCGGGCTTCGCCCACCCCCTCGTCGCCCCTGCCGAGTGGGCCGAACTGACCCGGCCGGGCGCGCCCGTCGACTGGGTCGTCCTGAACGTCGCCGACGGCCCCGGCGCCCGTCCCGACACGCACTGCCTGGAGGCGGCCGGGCGGCTGCGCAACGCGGGCGTCCGCGTCCTCGGCCACCTCGACACCCTCCACGGTGCCCGCGCCTTCGGCGACCTGGTCTCCGACGCGCAGCGCTATCTCGACTGGTACCGGGTCGACGGCTTCCTCCTCGACCGCTGCCCCGCCGAACGCTCCGCGCTCCCCGAGATCCGCCGCACGGTCACCACGCTCCGCGCGATGCGCGACGGCGCCCATGTCGTCCTCGGCCACGGCACCCACCCCTACCCGGGCTACGCCGAGAACGCGGACCAGCTCGTCACCTTCGACGGACCGTGGAGCGACTACCGCTGGTCGCAGGTGGCCGAGTGGACCGCCGACTACCCGCCGGACCGCTTCTGCCACTTCGTGCACGGCGTTCCCGGACCGCATCTCGACGAGGCGCTGCGCATCGCCCGCTGGCAGGGCGCCGCCACCATCTGGTTCACCGACCGCACCGACCGCACCGACCGCGGCGGACTCGGCGACCCCTGGGAGACCATGCCCGGCTACTGGGACACCCTTGTCTCGCGGATCGGGACGGGTGTCTCGGAATGAAAAAGGGCGTGGCACTGTTACGGAGAGAACAACCGTAATGACTGACCGACCAACGGAGTCCCCGTGTCGCTGCCACCCCTGGTCGAGCCCGCCGCCGAGCTCACCGTAGACGAGGTCCGCAGGTACTCCCGCCACCTGATCATCCCCGACGTCGGGATGGACGGGCAGAAGCGGCTGAAGAACGCCAAGGTGCTCTGTGTGGGCGCCGGCGGCCTGGGCTCGCCGGCGCTGATGTACCTGGCCGCCGCGGGCGTGGGCACGCTCGGCATCGTGGAGTTCGACGAGGTCGACGAGTCGAATCTGCAGCGTCAGATCATCCACAGCCAGGCCGACATCGGCCGCTCCAAGGCCGAGTCCGCCCGTGACTCCGTCCTCGGCATCAACCCGTACGTGAACGTGGTCCTGCACGAAGAGCGGCTCGAAGCCGAGAACGTGATGGACATCTTCAGCCAGTACGACCTGATCGTCGACGGCACGGACAACTTCGCGACCCGCTACCTCGTCAACGACGCGGCCGTGCTGCTGAACAAGCCGTACGTGTGGGGCTCCATCTACCGCTTCGACGGCCAGGCCTCGGTCTTCTGGTCCGAGCACGGCCCCTGCTACCGCTGCCTCTACCCCGAGCCCCCGCCGCCGGGCATGGTCCCCTCCTGCGCCGAGGGCGGCGTCCTGGGCGTGCTGTGCGCGTCCATCGGCTCCATCCAGGTCAACGAGGCCATCAAGCTCCTCGCGGGCATCGGCGACCCCCTCGTCGGCCGCCTGATGATCTACGACGCCCTGGAGATGCAGTACCGCCAGGTCAAGGTCCGCAAGGACCCGAACTGCGCGGTCTGCGGCGAGAACCCCACCGTCACCGAGCTCATCGACTACGAGGCCTTCTGCGGCGTCGTCTCCGAGGAGGCCCAGGAGGCCGCCGCCGGCTCGACGATCACTCCCAAGCAGCTCAAGGAGTGGATCGACGACGGCGAGAACATCGAGATCATCGACGTCCGCGAGATCAACGAGTACGAGATCGTCTCCATCCCGGGCGCCAAGCTGATCCCGAAGAACGAGTTCCTCATGGGCACCGCCCTGGAGGGCCTGCCCCAGGACAAGAAGATCGTCCTGCACTGCAAGACCGGTGTCCGCAGTGCGGAGGTCCTCGCGGTCCTGAAGTCCGCGGGCTTCTCCGACGCCGTGCACGTCGGCGGCGGCGTGATCGGCTGGGTCAACCAGATCGAGCCCGACAAGCCGGTCTACTGACCGCACCCGCTCCGGCCGGCGGGGGGGGGGGGCCCCCCCCGGGGGGGGGGCCCCCCCCCCCCCGCCGCCGTCATGAGCAGACCTTGCCGTCCCTCGGCACCGTGCCCTTGAGCAGATACGCGTTCACCGTCGAGTCGACGCAGTCGCTCCCGCTGCCGTACGCGCCGTGCCCCTCGCCCTTCCAGGTCAGCACCACTCCGACGCCCTGGCCCAGTTCGTCGGCCATCTTCCGCGCGCCCTCGTACGGCGTCGCCGGGTCGCCCGTGTTGCCGACGACGAGGATCGGCGCCGCGCCGGCCGCGCTGACCTCGGGGGTGTCCCACTGCCCGGCCACCGGCCAGTCGTGGCACCAGCCGGCCGTGTCCCAGCCCAGGAACGGTCCGAAGACCGGCGAGAGCTTCTCGAACTCGGGCAGCAGCTTCTTCGTCTCCTCCGCGGTCGGCCGGGACTTGTCGTCCAGGCACGATATGACCCGCTGGGAGTGGGTCGTCGTGCCGTAGTGGCCCGAGGTGTCCCGCTCGTTGTAGCCGTCGGCCAGGCTCAGCAGCTCCGAGCCGTCACCCTGCTCGGCCGCCTCCAGCGCGCTGGTCAGGGTCGGCCAACTGGCCTTGCTGTACAGGGGGAGCACGATGCCGGTGACCGCGAGCGTCTGGGTCAGCTTCCGGGAGGACCCGGTGGGCAGCGGGTCCGCGTCGAGGTCCGCGAGGAGGTCGGCGATCTTCCGGGTGCCCGTCTCGGGGTCCTGGCCGGTCGACTTCAGATAGTCGTCGAGCGCGCGCTGGAAGCCCCGGGTCTGGTTCTCCGCGTGCCCGACGGTGTCGGCGGTCGGGTCGACGACCGCGTCGAGGATCAGCCGCCCCACCTTCTCGGGGAACAGGTGGGCGTAGACCCCGCCGAGTTCGGTGCCGTACGAGATGCCGAAGTAGTGCATCTTCGCGTCACCCAGCACCTGGCGCATCAGGTCCATGTCGCGGGCCGTGTCCGTGGTCGACACATGGGCCAACAGCGTCCCGGCCGCCCGCTCGCAGCCCTCGCCGAAGTCCTTGGCGTCCTCGAAGTACGCCTGCTCCTCGGCGGGGGTGTCCGGGGTGGCGTCGATCGACTCGGCGGCCTGGATCCGCCGGTCGTCGCGGCAGCGCACGCCCTCACTGGCGGCCACCCCGCGCGGGTCCCAGCTCACCAGGTCGTACCGCTCGCGCAGCGGGGCCACCGTCGCCCCGTACAGCGGCATCATGGAGACGCCCGAGCCGCCCGGGCCGCCGAAGTTGAACAGCAGCGAGCCGAGCCGGGTGTCCGAACCCCCGCGTGCCTCGGCGCGGATCAGCGCGAGGCCGATCGTCCGGCCCTCGGGCTTCGCCCAGTCCAGCGGCACCTTGAGCGTCGCGCACCGCCAGTCGCTGCTCGGCGCGGGCGAGTCGGACGTGCCCTTGCAGGCCTTCCAGTCGAGCTTCTGCGCGGTCAGCGAGGACGGCAGCGCCGCGACGGTCCCGGAGCCGGAGGGGGAGGCCGACGAGGGAGCCGCCCCGCTCGCCCTGTCGTCGTCGCTCCCCTCGTCAGACGAACCGCTGCACGCCCCCACCAGCAGTGCCGCGGCGGCGGCCAGGGCCGTCCACCGTACGAAACGCGTCATCGCACTTCCCCCCTCGCGGGCCGTCCGCATCGTGCGGCGGATGGCGGTCATGCCATGGTAGGCGGACCGGGCGACGACGGCCGAGACCTGTGGATAACCTTCTGACCTGCAATTTCTTTGATGGGCGGCGGGCCTGATCCGCCTGTGGGCGAGGGGACTTCAGGAACACACGGTTCCCGCCGCCGGCACCTTGCCGTTCAGCAGATAGCCGTTCACCGCGCTCTGCACGCACTTGTTCTTGCTGTCGTACGCGCCGTGCCCCTGCCCCTTGTACGTCAGCTCGACCCCGACCCCCGCGCCCAGCGCCTCGACCATCTTCCCGGCGCCCTCGTACGGCGTCGCCGGGTCGCCCGTGTTGCCGATGACGACGATGGGGGCCGAGCCCTTCGCGCTCACGTCGGGATGCGCGCCCGCGCCCGCCACCGCCCAGTCCGTGCAACTGAGCATGCCCCAGGCGAGATAGTCCCCGAAGATCTCGGAGGCCTCCCGGAACTCGGGCAGCTTCTCCTCGACGTAGGCCTCGGTGTACCGGGGCTTGTCGTCGGCGCAGTTGATGGCGATGTTCGCCGCGGCGAGGTTGCTGTACTGGCCGTCGTCGTTGCGGCCGTTCATGGAGTCGGCGAGCAGCATCAGGGTCTGGCCGTTCCCGTCGTACGCCTCCTCCAGGCCCTGGGTCAGATACGGCCAGAAGTCCTTGGAGTACAGGGACTGGGCGATGCCGCTGGTCGCCGCGGTCTGGGTCAGCCGGCGGGTGCCGAGGCCGGGGAGCGGTCGGCTGTCCAGGCTCTTCAGGAGTGCGGCGATGCGGTCCTTCACGTCGTCCGCGGTGTCGCCGATGGAGCAGTCCTCGACCTGGGAGGTGCAGTCCTTCGCGAAGTTGTCGAGGGCGAGCTGGAAGCCCTTGGTCTGTCCCAGGGAGCCCTGCTCGGAGGTCTCGGTCGGGTCGACGACGGCGTCGAACACCGCCCGGCCCACCTTCTTCGGGAACAAGTGGGCGTAGACCCCGCCGAGTTCGGTGCCGTACGAGATGCCGAAGTAGTGCAGCCGGTCGTCGCCCAGGACCTGGCGCATCAGGTCCATGTCGCGGGCCGCGTCGGTGGTGCGGACGTGCGGCAGCACCTTCTTGGAGTTGTCCTCGCAGGCCGCGTTGAACTCCTTGGTGTTGCTCAGCAGCGCGGCCCGCTCGCCCGCGTCGTCCGGCGTCGCGTCCTGCTGGAAGTAGGCGTCGAGCTGAAGGTCGGTCAGGCACTGCACGGGGGCGCTGCGGCCGACGCCGCGCGGGTCGAAGCTCACCAGGTCGTAGCGGGTGCGCAGCTTCGCGTAGTCCGAGCCGAAGGCGGGCAGGGTGGTGACGCCCGAGCCGCCGGGGCCGCCGAAGTTGAAGATCAGCGAGCCGATGCGCTGGTCCTCGTCGCCGCTCGTCCGCGCCCGGATCAGCGCCAGGTCGATCGTGTCGCCCTTGGGCTCCGCCCAGTCCAGAGGGGCCTTCAGGGTCGCGCACTGCCATGCGTCGCCGTTCGGCAGGGGTGACGGGGCGTCACCGCCGCCCTCCGCCGCGGACGGGGCCGGGCAGTCCTTCCAGCTCAGCTTCTGGGCCGTCACGTCCTGGTCCTCGGAGCCGTCTCCGCACCCGGAGAGCAGGGCGGAGAGCAGCACGGCGGAGGTGGTCAGGGCAGCGGCGCGCAGGCGGGGAGGGTTCGGCATGATCCCATCCTGCGGTGGGGCACGCCCGCCCGCTCGGGGCACGGGCCGTACGAGGTACGCGCGCGTGCCCGTCGCCACCGGGACGCCCTCGCGAGGGAGGGCCACCGCCGCGGGCCTCGCGTGTGATCCGTGCGGCTACAGGGCGCCCTTGCGGGACAGGTGGTTGAAGAACAGCCAGCCCGGCAGCACCGGCAGCCACAGGGTCAGCAGCCGGTACAGCAGCACGGACGGCGCGGCGACCTCGCTGGGCAGGCCCACCGCGATCAGACCGACCGTCAAAGTCGCCTCCACGGCGCCGACACCGCCCGGCGTCGGCGCCGCCGAACCGAGCGCGTTGCCCGCGAGGAAGACGACGGCCACGCTGGCGATGCTGATCGAGGTGCCCTCGGTGCCGAAGGCGCGGATCGAGGCGTCCAGGCACATCACGAAGCAGGCGGTCAGCAGCAGCATGCCGCCGATGCCGGTCAGGAGCTTCTGGGGCCGCTGGAGCACGTCCAGCATGCGCGGCACGACGCCCGCGAACAGCGAGCGCACGCGCGTGACGACGAACTTGCGCAGGAACGGCACCGACGTCACCACGAGCACCAGCACCGCGACCGTCAGCAGACCCGCGATGACCGTCCGGGACGGCGACAGCGACGGGGTCTTCTCGGTGCCGGTGAGATAGCCGAAGGACAGCAGCATCAGGATGTGGCAGCCCAGGCCGAACAGCTGCGAGGCGCCCACGCTGGCCACCGCGAGCCCGGGGCGCACCCCCGAGCGCTGGAGGAAGCGCGTGTTGAGGGCGACGCCGCCGACCGCCGCCGGGGCGACGATCTTCACGAAGGACCCGGCTACCTGCGCCGCCACCGTCCGCACGAACGGCACCCGCTCGGGCACGAAGCCCAGCAGCGCCATGGCCGCCGCCACATAGCTCAGCGCCGAGAACAGCACGGCCGCCGCGACCCAGCCCCACTCGGCGTTCTTGATGAGCGGCCCGAACTCGATGTGGGTGAGCTGGGTCAGCAGGAAGTACGCGCCGATGGCCCCGGCGATGAGACTGATCAGCGTGCGCGGGCGCACCCGCTCCAGGCGGGCCGGTTCGACGGGCGCCTGCGGCCGGATCAGCAGCACCTCGTGGCGGATCAGCGTGAGCAGATCCTCCTCGCGCGCTTCCTCGATGGCCTCGTCGATGGCCCGCTTCTCGGCCCGCGCCTCCGCCCGTACGGCCTTCTTGTCGGGCTTCTCGAGCACGGGGGGCGTCGCGGCGTCCGCGCTCTCCTCCAGGCGGGCCTGTTTGGCCTGCTTGGACGCTTCGAGGACCGCGTCGCGCTCGCGCTGGGCGCGTTCCCGGGCGAGCCGGCGCAGCGTCGCGCGCGTGGAGCGGCTGAGCGCGATCGGCTGGAGCATCGGCAGACAGTCGGCCACCGCGTCGGGCCCGAGGACGTCCACCGCCGCCCGCACCGCGCGCTCGGCGCCCACCCGCAGACCCTGGGTGGCCAGCAGCTGGGAGATGTCCATGCGCAGCAGCAGATCACCGGCCGCGATCTCGCCGACCCGCAGATCGGTGAGGATCACCTTGCCGGAACGATCCACCAGAATCGCGTCACCCACCAGCCTGCGGTGCGCGATCCGCCGGGACTGGAGCGCCCGCACCTGGTGCCAGGTGTCGCGCAGCAGTTCGTCGGTGATGTCCTCGTCCGGCAGCGAGTCCAGGGTGCGGCCACCGGTGTGCTCGTAGACGAGCATCACGGCGTCGGGACCGAGCTCGGAGGTCGCGATCAGCTTGGGCGCGTTGGCACCGGCGGCGATCGCCGCGTAGGCGAGCAGCGCCTCCTGCTCCAGGGCCTGGCGCAGCGACTGCAGACTGCTGCGGGTCGCGAAGCCGCGCAGCGTCAGGTTGCGCCACGCACGGTAGAAGAACCCCTGCGCCTGCTGTTCGCGGTCCACGACCGTCACGTCCAGCGGCGGACCGTCCTCCAGCGTCACGAAGTAGCGCCGCCCCCGGTCGCCCGTCTCCACCGTGTCCTGCTGCTCCTCGCGGGCCGCGCTGACCGGGTGGAAGCCGACGTGCCGCAGGCCCGCCATGAGCGTGCGCCCGGTGGGCCGGACATTGGGCGAGCCGACCGCGTACAGCGTGCCGTAGGCGACCGTCCAGCCGATCAGCACCGTCAGGATGATCGAGAACGGTGTCGTGTAGCCGGACACCAGCATCGAGAACGCGTCCAGGAGCAGCACCGTCCACAGCACCGCGCGCCAGCGCGGCCGGCGGGACATGCCGACGGCCGTCATGTACGCGATGACCGGCGCGAGATAGCCGTGCACCGGGTCGGTGAGGGCGTGGATGTCGCCGGGGGAGGGCTGGGTCAGCGCCTCCTGGATCGAGCCGGGGGCGGCCTTGGCGACCCACAGGTCGGTGGCCAGCGTCACACCGTGCGCGAGGACCGCCGCGAGCACGCCGTCGGCGATGCGCAGCCCGTCCCGCTTGATCAGCCGCTCGATCGCGAAGGCGACGGGCACCAGCAGGATCGCGATGCTGGACGCCAGCCCCGCGATCTTGATGAGCAGGTCGGGTGCCTGCCCGGTGCCCTTGTTGATGTCCTGTTCGAGACCGGAGGTGGTGCCGTGCGCGAACGCGGCGATCGCCAGCAGCACGGCGACGGCCAGTACGCCGACCAGCAGCCGCATGAGGTCCGAGGGGCGGTGCACGCGCGCGGGGAGCAGCGGCTCGTCGCCCTCGACCTCGTCGCTGTGGGTGTCGTCGTGGAAATCCGCGCTGGTCACGGCCTTCTCGTCGGTGTCCTCGGAGTCCGGGCGCGACGAAGCGGCAGAGGTGCTTTCCGCGTCCTCAGGGTGCACGCCCTGTTGCTTCATCGTCTCTTCTTGATCTCGTATCACCGGTCACCGCCCGCACGATGGTGGCATGCCGCACCGACACACGGGGGCATCAGGGTGCAAACGCGGGGGCGCACAGTCTGCCCGAAGCGCCGCCCCGGAGCGAGGGATACGCACGGTCGCCAGCGCGTCACATTGTCGGTGGGGTGGGGCAGGATGGGACGGATGAGTGACGAGAGCCTGCCGCCGGACGCGCTGCCCGAGTACGCGGAGCGGGTCCTGGAGGTCGCCGAACTGATTCCGCCCGGGCGCGTCATGACGTACGGCGATGTCGCGGAGTGGCTGGAGCAGGGCGGCCCGCGGCAGGTCGGACGCGTGATGGCCCTCTACGGCGGTGCCGTCCCCTGGTGGCGTGTCGTCCGCTCGGACGGGGCGCTGCTCCCGGGCCACGAGCTGCGGGCCCTGGACCACTACCGCGAGGAGGGCACGCCGCTGCGGACCGCGAGCAGAGCCGCCGAGGGCCACCTGCCGCGCCTCGACATGAGACAGGCGCGATGGGACGGCGGCGAACGCGCGGAAGGTCACACCTGACAGCTTCCGCCATCGCACGGGCCCAGGGGGAGCCGGTGATCCGTACGGGGGAACCGGGGCACCGCCACCCGTCGGCGGCGTAGCGTCGCCTGTACGCGTCCCTCTCACCCCGCGATCCCCGCCCCGCACCCACGGCGGACGTTCCACCAGCACACCCACCAGGACCGGCGAACCACGTGAGTTCCTCTTTCTCCACCAGAAGCCTGACGCACCCCCCGGTGCGTCAGGGGAACCGTGGCGCTTACCGACTGGTCCGCACCCCGCCGGCCACCGCCGGCCCCCCTCTTCTGGACGCCGCTCAGCGCTCCGTGGTTGACCACGGGTCCGGGCCGCTGCTCGTCCTCGCAGGTCCGGGCACCGGCAAGACCACCACGCTCGTCGAGTCGGTGGCGGAGCGCGTCGCCCGCGGCGGCGACCCCGCGCGCGTGCTCGTGCTGACGTTCAGCCGCAAGGCCGCCGTCGAACTGCGCGACCGCATGGCACTGCGCATCGGCGCCGCCCGAGCGCCTCGGGCGACCACCTTCCACTCGTTCTGCTACGCCTTGGTCCGCGCCCACCAGGACAGCGACCTCTTCGTCGAGCCGCTGCGCCTGCTGTCCGGCCCCGAGCAGGACGTCGCCGTGCGTGAACTGCTGGCCGGCCAGCCCGACCTGGAACGCCTCGGCCTGGCGCACGTGAGCTGGCCCGACGAGCTGCGCGCCTGCCTGACCACGCGCGGGTTCGCCGACGAGGTCCGCGCGGTCCTCGCCCGCAGCCGCGAACTGGGCCTCGGTCCCGGCGCCCTGGACGCCTTCGCCCGCCGTATCGGCCGCCCCGACTGGCGGGCCGCCGCCGCGTTCCTCGCCGAGTACCTCGACGTCCTCGACCTCCAGGGCGTCCTCGACTACGCCGAACTCGTCCACCGCGCGGTGCTCCTCGCGAGTGGTCCCGAGACGGCCCTGCGGCTCGCCGCGCAGTACGACGCCGTGTACGTCGACGAGTACCAGGACACCGACCCGGCCCAGGTACGGCTCCTTCAGGCCCTCGCGGGCGGCGGACGCACCCTGGTCGCGTTCGGCGACCCCGACCAGTCGATCTACGCGTTCCGGGGCGCCGACGTCAACGGCATCCTCGACTTCCCCGACGCCTTCCCGCGCGTGGACGGCCGTCCCGCCCCCGTCGAGGTCCTGCGCACCTCCCGCCGCTCCGGCGCCGGCCTGCTCGCCGCGACCCGGCTGCTGACCCAGCGCATGCCGCTGACCCGGCTTCCCACGGAGAAGGTCCGCGCGCACCGCGAGCTCACGCCCGTGCGCGACGGCGGCGGCGTCGAGGTCTTCACGTACCCGACGCCGGGCACCGAACTGGACAACATCGCGGACATCCTGCGCCGGGCGCATCTGGAGGACGGGGTGCCCTGGGGCGAGATGGCCGTCCTGGTGCGCGCCGGGTCACGCATGATCCCGACGGTGCGGCGGGCGCTGACCTCGGCGGGCGTCCCCCTGGACATCGACGGCGACGACCTGGCCCTGCGGCACGAGCCGGCGGTGGCACCGCTGCTGACGGCGCTGCGGGCGGTGGCCGAGGCGGAGACGGCGGAAGCTGGGGAAGCCGCGGCAACGGGGGAGGCCGCGGAAGCCGCGGGCGCCACGCAGACCGCGGACGCCACGGAAGCCGAGGAGGTCACCGAGGCCGAGGATGTCACCGGGGCCGCTGAGGCCGGTTCCTGCTGGCTCGGCACCGAGACCGCCCTCACCCTCCTCACCTCGCCCCTCGCCGGGATGGACGCCGCCGACCTGCGCCGCCTGGGCCGGGCCCTGCGGGAGGAGGAGCGCGCCGCGGGCAACGCGTTCCCGCCGCCCTCCGACGAACTGCTCGCGCGGGCGCTCGCCGAACCCGAGCGGCTCGCCGTGCACGACCCCGGGTACGCGCGCGGCGCCCAGCGGCTCGGCGCGCTGCTGCGCCGGGCGAGGGAGCGGCTCGCGGGCGGCGGCAGCGCCGAGGAGGCCCTCTGGGACCTGTGGCAGGGCACGCCCTGGCCCTCGCGCCTGGAACGCTCCGCCCGGCGCGGCGGCGCCGCCGGCCGCAACGCCGACCGTGACCTGGACGCCGTGTGCGCGCTGTTCGCGACCGCCGCGCGCGCCGAGGAGCGCGGCGGCGGCCGGGGCGCGCTGAACTTCCTGGAAGAGGTCGACGCCGAGGACATCGCCGCCGACACCCTCGCCCGCCGGGCCGTCCGCCCCGACGCCGTCCGCCTGATGACCGCGCACCGCGCCAAGGGGCTCCAGTGGCGCCTGGTCGTCGTCGCGGGCGTCCAGGAGGGCCTGTGGCCGGACCTGCGCCGCCGCGGTTCCCTCCTGGAGGCCGACCGCATCGGCCGCGACGGTCTCGCCGAACCGCTCACCCCGGGCGCCCTGCTCGCCGAGGAGCGCCGCCTGTTCTACGTCGCCGCCACACGCGCGCGTGAGCGGCTCGTCGTCACCGCGGTGAAGGCGCCGGCCGACGACGGCGACCAGCCCTCCCGGTTCCTGACCGAGCTGGGCGTCGAACCGAAGGACGTCACCGGCCGTCCCCGCCGCCCCCTGTCGGTGGCCGCGCTCGTCGCCGAACTGCGGGCCACGACGGTCGACCCGCGCGTGTCGGAGCGGCTCAGGGAGGCCGCCGCCCGCCGGCTCGCCCGGCTGGCCGCGCTCGCCGACGAGGAGGGCCGCCCGCTCGTGCCGTCCGCCCACCCCTACCGCTGGTGGGGCATGTTCGAGCCGACCGAGTCCAAGGTGCCGCTGCGCGACCGCGACGAGCCCGTAGTGCTCTCCGGGAGCGCCCTCGACCAGCTCGCCAACACCTGCGCCCTGCAATGGTTCCTGGGCCGCGAGGTGAAGGCCGACGCGCCCGCCACGGCCGCCCAGGGCTTCGGCAACGTCGTGCACGTCCTCGCCGACGAGGTCGCCTCCGGGCACACCCCGGCCGACCTCGCCGTCCTCATGGAGCGCCTGGACTCCGTGTGGAACGCGCTCGCCTTCGACGCGCCCTGGAAGTCGGCGCAGGAGAAGGAGAACGCGCGCGTGGCGCTCGAACGCTTTCTGAAGTGGCATGTCGACACCAGTGGTGCCCGCACCGGACGCACCCCGGTCGCCAGCGAGCACGACTTCGACGTCACCCTCGCGGCGGGCGACTACGAGGTGCGCATCCGCGGCCAGATGGACCGCGTCGAGGCCGACGGCGACGGCCGCGCGTACGTCGTCGACTTCAAGACCGGCAAGCAGGCCCCCAGCGCCCGTGAGGTGGAACACCACCCGCAGCTCGCCGTCTACCAGCTCGCCGTCCGTGAGGGCGCCGTCGACGACGCCTTCGGCGGGGCGCGGCCCGAACCGGGCGGCGCCGAACTCGTCCAGCTGCGGCAGGGCGCCGCCCAGCGCGACGGCGGCGAGACGCTGCCCAAGGTGCAGGCCCAGGAGCCGCTGGACGGCGAGTGGGTCGGCGACCTGCTCGCGACGGCCGCCGGGAAGGTCCTCGACGAGCGGTTCGCGCCCAGGACCGGGCAGCACTGCACGCACTGCTCGTTCCGGGCCTCGTGCAGCGCCCGGCCCGAGGGGCGCCAGGTGGTGGAGTGAGCGCACCGCTGTGACGCGTCGCACCACATGAGCTGACCTGCGCTTCTTCCGGATCGGGGGGCGACCGGAGGGCGATTCGTCCTCGACTGTCGGTGCCCGCCGCTAGCCTCTGCCTCATGCCCGCCCGTATCACCGATCCCGACCAGCTCAAGGAGCTCCTCGGCATCCCGTTCACCCCGGAGCAGACGGCCTGCATCACCGCGCCGCCCGCCCCGCAGGTGATCGTGGCCGGAGCCGGGTCGGGCAAGACGACGGTGATGGCGGCCCGCGTGGTCTGGCTCGTCGGCACCGGCCAGGTCGCCCCCGAACAGGTCCTCGGCCTGACCTTCACCAACAAGGCCGCCGGCGAACTCGCCGAACGCGTCCGCAAGGCGCTGGTCAGGGCGGGCGTCACCGACCCCGACGTCATCGACCCGGACAACCCGCCGGGCGAACCCGTGATCTCGACGTACCACTCCTTCGCGGGCCGCCTGCTGACCGACCACGGGCTGCGCCTCGGCCTGGAGCCCACCTCGCGGCTCCTCGCCGACGCCACCCGCTACCAGCTCGCCGCGCGCGTGCTGCGCGAGGCCCCCGGCCCCTACCCGTCGCTGACCCGCTCCTTCCCCGACCTGGTCGGGGACCTGCTCACCCTCGACGCCGAGCTGTCCGAACACCTCGTCCGGCCGGAACGGCTGCGCGCGTACGACGCCGGGCTGCTGCTCTCCCTCCAGAGCGCCAAGCTCACCAACGCCGACCTGCGCAAGGTGCCCGAGGCGGCGGCCTCCCGGCGGGAACTGGCCGAACTGGTCGGCCGCTACCGGGCCGCCAAACGCGCGCGCGACCTGCTCGACTTCGGTGACCAGATCGCCCTGTCCGCCGAACTCGCCCAGATCCCCGAGGTGGGGCGCGTCCTGCGGGACGAGTTCCGGGTCGTCCTGCTCGACGAGTACCAGGACACCTCCGTCGCCCAGCGCATCCTGCTCGCGGGCCTGTTCGGCGACGGCACCGGACACCCCGTGACCGCCGTCGGCGACCCCTGCCAGGCCATCTACGGCTGGCGCGGCGCCTCCGTCGCCAACCTCGACGACTTCCCCGAGCACTTCGCCCACGCCGACGGCCGCCCCGCCACCCGCCAGGCACTCAGCGAGAACCGGCGCAGCGGCGGCCTGCTCCTCGACCTCGCCAACGGCCTCGCCGAGCCCCTGCGCGCCATGCACGCGGGCGTGGAGGCGCTCCGCCCGGCCCCGGGAGCCGAACGCGACGGCATGGTCCGCTGCGCCCTGCTGTCCACCCACGCCGAGGAGATCGGCTGGATCGCCGACTCCATCGCCCATCTCGTGCACACCGGCAAGGCACCGGGCGAGATCGCCGTCCTGTGCCGTACGGCCACCGACTTCGCCGAGATCCAGGGCGCGCTGGTCGCCCGGGACGTCCCCGTCGAGGTCGTCGGCCTGTCCGGGCTGCTGCACCTGCCCGAGGTCGCCGACCTCGTCGCCGTCTGCGAGGTCCTCCAGGACCCCGGCGCCAACGCCGCCCTGGTCCGTCTCCTCACCGGCCCCCGCTGGCGCATCGGCCCGCGCGACCTCGCGCTGCTGGGCCGCCGCGCCCGGCGGCTCGTGGCGCACGCGCGCGTGGACGCCGGTGACGACCGCGACCGGCGGCTCGCGGTCGCCGTCGAGGGGGTCGACCCGGCCGAGGTGATATCGCTCGCGGACGCCCTCGACACCTTCGTCCTCGACACGTTCACCGGGGCGGCGGACGGCGACGACGACGGGCTGCCGTTCTCGCCGGACGCGCGCGTGCGGTTCGCCCGGCTCGCCACCGAGCTGCGCGAACTGCGGCGCTCGCTCGCCGACCCGCTCATGGACGTCCTGCACCGCGTGCTCGCCGTCACCGGCCTCGAGGTCGAGCTGTCGGCGTCCCCGCACGCCCTGGCCGCCCGCCGCCGCGAGACCCTGTCCAACTTCCTCGACGTCGCCGCCTCCTTCGCGGCCGGTGACAACGAGGCGACCCTGCTGGCCTTCCTCGGCTTCCTGCGCACCGCCGCCCAGTACGAGAAGGGCCTCGACAACGCGCTCCCGGGCGGCGAGAACACCGTCAAGGTGCTCACCGCGCACCGGTCCAAAGGCCTGGAGTGGGACGTCGTCGCCGTTCCCGGCCTGGTCACCGGCACCTTCCCCAGCACCCAGGGCCGGGAGAAGTGGACCGCCCAGGGCAAGGTCCTGCCGCACGAACTGCGCGGCGACGCCGTCACCCTGCCGGACGTCGAGGCGTGGGACTCCCGGGGCCTGAAGGCCTTCCACGAGGCCATGAAGGACCATCAGCACACCGAGGAGCTCCGCCTCGGCTACGTCACCTTCACCCGCCCCCGCTCCCTCCTCCTCGGCTCCGGCCACTGGTGGGGCCCGGCCCAGAAGAAACCGCGCGGCCCCTCCGGCTTCCTCCAGGCGCTGTACGAGCACTGCGCGGCCGGACACGGCGAGATCGAGGCTTGGGCCGACGAGCCCGCCGAGGGCGAGGAGAACCCGGCGCTCCACCCGGCCGACGCCGACCACGCCTGGCCCCTGCCCCTGGACGGCACGGCGCTCAAGCGCCGCCGGGCCGCCGCCGAGACCGTCCTCGCCCACCTGGAGGCCCTCGCCTCCGACGCCGCCGACGACAGCCGCCCCGCCGCCTCGCACGACCCGGACGCCTACGACGACCCGGACTGGCCGCCGCCCCCGGAGGACGACTTCGACGGCGACTTCGACGACGGCTTCCCCGCTGAGATCCCGCAGGAGGACGCCGGCGACTGGGACGCCTGGACCGCGGACCGCCCGACCGTCCCCCACCAGGCGACGGCCCCCGCGGCTCCGCACTCCGCGACTCCGCACCCCGAGGAGCCCAGGCCCCGGGAGCCCCTCACCCCGGAGGAGGCCCGCACCCTCGCCTCCTGGGACCGCGACCTCGACGCCCTCACCGGCGAACTGCTCCGCGCGCGGGAGGCCGTCACCGATGTCCCCCTGCCCATGACCCTCAGCGCCTCGCAGGTGATGCGCCTGGCCGCCGACCCGGACGGGTTCGCCCAGGAACTCGCGCGCCCCATGCCGCGCCCCCCGCAGCCTGCCGCGCGCCGGGGCACGCGCTTCCACGCATGGGTGGAGGCCCGCTTCGAAGAGCTGACGCTGCCCATGCTGGAGCCCGACGACCTCCCCGGCGCCGACGCCGAGATCGCCGACGAACGCGACCTGGAAGCCCTCAAGGAGGCGTTCGAACGCACCGAGTACGCCCACCGCACCCCCCACAGCGTCGAGGCCCCGATCCAGCTCACCATCGCCGGACGCGTCGTACGGGGCCGCATCGACGCCGTCTACGAGCTGGAGGGCGGCGAGCACCCGTCGTACGAGATCGTCGACTGGAAGACCGGCCGCGACCGCAGCGCCGATCCGCTCCAGCTCGCCCTGTACCGGCTGGCCTGGGCCGAGCAGCAGGGGGTGCCCGTCGAGTCGGTCACGGCCGCGTTCGTGTACGTGCGCAGCGGCGAGGTCGAACGGCCGCGGGACCTGCCCGGGCGCAGAACGCTAGAGCGACTGTTGCTGGAGGAGCCCTCCGCGCCAGCAAACTGTGAGGAACCGCCCACCGAGGATGTCGGTGCGGGCCGATAGGCTCGTGACCATGAGCCATCCCGTTGACAGCGTCGTCAGCGCTGTCCGTCCGTACGTCGAGCAGCACCGCGCCGCCTTCCTCGGCGACCTCGCCGAATGGCTGCGCATCCCGTCCGTGTCGGCCCAGCCCGACCACGCGCCCGACGTACGCCGCAGCGCCGACTGGCTCGCCGCCAAACTCAAGGAGACCGGCTTCCCCACCAGCGAGGTCTGGGAGACGCCCGGCGCCCCCGCCGTCTTCGCCGAGTGGCCCTCGGACGACCCCGAGGCGCCCACCGTCCTCGTCTACGGCCACCACGACGTGCAGCCCGCCGCCCTGGAGGACGGCTGGGACAGCGAGCCCTTCGAGCCCGTCGTCCGCGACGGCCGCCTCTACGCGCGCGGCGCCGCCGACGACAAGGGACAGGTGTTCTTCCACACACTCGGCGTCCGCGCCCACCTCGCCGCCACCGGCCGCACCGCGCCCGCCGTCCACCTCAAGCTGCTGATCGAGGGCGAGGAGGAGTCGGGCTCCCCGCACTTCCGGGCCCTGGTGGAGGAGCGCGCGCAGCGGCTCGCCGCCGACGCCGTGATCGTCTCCGACACCGGCATGTGGGCCGAGGACACCCCCACCGTCTGCACCGGCATGCGCGGCCTCGCCGAGTGCGAGATCCAGTTGCACGGACCCGACCAGGACATCCACTCCGGCTCCTTCGGCGGCGCCGTGCCCAACCCGGCGACCGCCGTCGCCCGCCTCGTCGCGGCCCTGCACGACGAGCACGCGCGCGTGGCCGTCCCCGGCTTCTACGACGGGATCGTCGAGCTCACCGACCGCGAGCGCGCGCTCTTCGCCGAGCTGCCGTTCGACGAGTCGCGCTGGCTGCGCACCGCCAAGTCCCACGCCGCCCACGGCGAGGCCGGACACACCACGCTGGAGCGGATCTGGGCCCGCCCGACCGCCGAGGTCAACGGCATCGGCGGCGGCTACCAGGGCCCCGGCAGCAAGACGATCATCCCGTCCTCCGCGATGGTGAAGCTGTCCTTCCGGCTCGTCGCCGGCCAGGACCCCGACCACGTCGAGAAGGCCGTCCGCGCGTGGGTCGCCGACCAGGTGCCCGCCGGGATCCGGGCCGAGATCACCTTCGGCGCCGCCACCCGCCCCTGTCTGACCCCGCTGGACCACCCGGCGCTCCGCTCCGTCGCGCACGCGATGGGACGGGCCTTCGGGAAACCCGTCCGCTTCACCCGCGAGGGCGGCTCGGGTCCCGCCGCCGACCTCCAGGAAGTACTGGGCGCGCCCGTGCTCTTCCTCGGCATCTCCGTCCCCTCCGACGGCTGGCACGCGCCGAACGAGAAGGTCGAACTGGACCTCCTCCTCAAGGGCGTCGAGACCACCGCCTACCTGTGGGGCGATCTCGCCGAGCAGTGGCGGCACGCGCCGTGACCCTCCCGCACCCCATGTCCTGTCGAACCACCCGCCGAAACAATCCGTTCCACCGGGGGAGTTGGAAGCACCCGTGACCACCTGGACCGACCACACCGCCGACCGACCCATCTCGCTCACCGCCCCCAGCGGCATCGACCGGGCCGCCCACCACCGGCTCGACGAGGCCTGGCTCGCGGCGGCCTGGAGCCACCCCACCACGCGCTGCTTCGTGGTCTCCGGCGGTCAGGTCCTCATCGACGAGACGCCCGAGGGGCGTACCGAACTCGTCATGACGCCGGCCTTCGAGGCGCCCCTCACCGAGGCCCACCGCTACTTCCTCGGCATCGACGAGGACGGCGTGCGCTACTTCGCCCTCCAGAAGGACGCCCTGCCCGGCCGGATCGACCAGTCCGCCCGCCCCGCCGGCCTGCGCGAGGCCGGACTGCTGCTGTCCGCGCGCGAGGCCGGACTGATGGTGCACGCGGTCGGCCTGGAGAACTGGCAGCGCACCCACCGCTTCTGCTCCCGCTGCGGCGAGCGCACCGTCATCGCCGCCGCCGGGCACATCCGGCGCTGCCAGGCGTGCGGCGCCGAGCACTATCCGCGCACCGACCCCGCCGTGATCATGGCCGTCACGGACGAGGAGGACCGCATCCTGCTCGGCCGCCAGGTGCACTGGCCCGAGGGACGCTTCTCCACGCTCGCCGGTTTCGTCGAGCCCGGTGAGTCCATCGAGCAGGCGGTGCGCCGCGAGGTCTTCGAGGAGGCCGGGGTCACCGTCGGCCCCGTCGAGTACGTCGCCAGCCAGCCCTGGCCGTTCCCGTCCAGCCTCATGCTCGGCTTCATGGCCCGCGCCACCACCACCGAGATCGACGTCGACGGCGACGAGATCCACGAGGCCCGCTGGTTCTCCCGCGACGAACTGGGCGCCGCCTTCGAGTCCGGCGAGGTCATGCCGCCCTACGGCATCTCCATCGCGGCCCGCCTGATCGAGCTCTGGTACGGCAAGCCGCTCCCGACCCGGAGCTTCGTCTGACCGCGGCGCCGGACGTATGACGACGTGAGGGGCCGCCCCGTCCGGGGCGGCCCCTCACGTCGTACACGCCTGCGTCTACGCGGCGATCTTCTGCTTCACCTGCGCCAGCGACGGGTTCGTCAGCGTGGAGCCGTCGCCGAAGAGCACGGTCGGGACCGTCTGGTTGCCGCCGTTCGCCTTCTCGACGAACGCCGCGGACTCGGGGTCCTGCTCGATGTTGATCTCGGTGTACGCGATGCCTTCGCGGTCGAGCTGCTTCTTCAGCCGCTGGCAGTAACCGCACCATGTGGTGCTGTACATCGTCACGGTGCCCTGCATGTCTCGCGCGCTCCTCTGATGGCTCGGGGGAAGAAGTCGTCCAGAGAGGGAACGTACGCGAACCGGCCGCCATTCCCACCCGGGGTATGCCCGCGAGGTGACGCCTGCCGCATTAGTACGACCACGGGTGCCCGCCTGTGGACAACCGGCACAGCCGTCTCCGCCGACCTGGCAGCATGGCGGGGTGACACCAGCAACGCACTCCTCACTCTTCCCGCAGGTCCCGGACTCGGCCGACGCGGTGCTCGACGGGCTCGACCCCGAGCAGCGCGAGGTGGCCACCGCCCTGCAGGGACCGGTGTGTGTGCTGGCGGGCGCGGGCACCGGCAAGACCCGGGCCATCACCCACCGCATCGCCTACGGGGTGCGCGCGGGCATCCTCCACCCCTCCAGCGTGCTCGCCGTCACCTTCACCAACCGCGCCGCCGGTGAGATGCGCGGCCGGCTCCGCCAGCTCGGCGCCTCCGGCGTCCAGGCCCGCACCTTCCACTCGGCCGCCCTGCGCCAGCTCCAGTACTTCTGGCCCAAGGCCGTCGGCGGCTCCATGCCCCGGCTCGTCGACCGCAAGATCCAACTCGTCGCCGACGCCGCGGCGGCCTGCCGCATCCGCCTGGACCGGGGCGAGCTGCGGGACGTCACCGCCGAGATCGAGTGGTCCAAGGTCACCCAGACCGTCCCCGCCGACTACGCCCCCGCCGTCGCCAAGGCGGGCCGTGACGCCCCCCGCAACCCCGCCGAGATCGCCCAGCTCTACGCCGCCTACGAGGACCTCAAGCGCGACCGGGGCGTCATCGACTTCGAGGACGTCCTGCTGCTCACGGTGGCCGTCCTCCAGGACCGGCACGACATCGCCGACCAGGTCCGCGCCCAGTACCAGCACTTCGTCGTCGACGAGTACCAGGACGTCAGCCCCCTCCAGCAGCGGCTGCTGGAACTGTGGCTCGGCGACCGCGACAACCTGTGCGTCGTCGGGGACGCCAGCCAGACGATCTACTCGTTCACAGGCGCAACTCCCGACCATCTCCTCGACTTCCGCACCCGCCACCCCGGCGCCACCGTCGTCAAGCTGGTGCGCGACTACCGCTCCACCCCCCAGGTCGTCCACCTCGCCAACGGCCTGCTCGCCCAGGCCAGCGGACGCGCCGCCGACCACCGCCTCGAACTCGTCTCCCAGCGCGCCGCCGGACCCGAGCCCGGCTACGGCGAGTACACCGACGAACCCGCCGAGGCCGAGGGCGCCGCCCGGCGCATCCGCGACCTGATGGCCGCCGGGGTCCCGGCCGCCGAGATCGCCGTCCTGTTCCGCACCAACGCCCAGTCCGAGACCTACGAACAGGCCCTCGCCGACGCCGGCGTCCCCTACCAGCTGCGCGGCGCCGAGCGGTTCTTCGACCGCCCCGAGGTGCGCAAGGCCGGGATCGCGCTGCGCGCCGCGGCCCGCTTCGGAGGCAACGACACCCGCCTGGAGGACGCCGTCGACCTGCCCTCGCAGGTGCGTGCCGTCCTCTCCGGCGACGGCTGGACCTCCGAGCCGCCCGCCGGTTCCGGCGCCGTCAGGGAGCGCTGGGAGTCGCTGGCCGCGTTGGTGAACCTCGCGCAGGACTTCGCGGCCGGTCGGCCCGGCGCGACCCTCGCCGACCTCGTCGCCGAACTCGACGAACGGGCGGGTGCCCAGCACGCCCCGACCGTCCAGGGCGTCACCCTCGCCTCCCTGCACTCCGCCAAGGGACTGGAGTGGGACGTCGTGTTCCTCGTCGGCGTCGCCGAGGGCATGATGCCGATCACCTACGCAAAGACCGACGAGCAGATCGAGGAGGAGCGCCGCCTCCTCTACGTGGGGGTCACCCGCGCCCGCGAGCGCCTCCATGTCTCCTGGGCCCTGTCCCGCTCGCCCGGCGGGCGCCCCAGCCGCCGCCCCAGCCGCTTCCTCGACGGGCTGCGCCCCGGCTCCACCGCCACCACCGGCCGCACCGCCGCCGCGGGCCCCGGCGGCGTCGAGCGCGGCTACACGAGCGCCGCGGCGGGAGTCGTGCCGCGCCGGAGCCGACGCGTCCCGGCCCGCTGCCGGGTCTGCGGACGCACGCTCACCGACGCCGGCGAGATGAAGCTGATGCGGTGCGAGGACTGCCCCTCCGACATGGACGAGGGCCTCTACGAACGGTTGCGGGAGTGGCGCGCGGTCCAGGCGCGACGCAGCGGACAGCCCGCGTTCTGTGTCTTCACCGACAAGACCCTCATCGCGATCGCCGAGTCGGCCCCCGACGACGAGCACGAACTGGCGCGCATCGCGGGCGTCGGACAACGCAAGTTCAACCGCTACGGAGCCGATGTCCTGGCCATCTGCGCAGGCCAGGAGGTCGGGACCGAAGACGATGACGACTGAGGCGAACTCGTCGAAAAAATAGTTTGCGCATGCCCCAGCAATCCCCATAGGTTCTTAGCCACGGGAACGGAGGGCTTCTCTGAGCCCCCGATTCCGTGCTGTACTTACATATCCGCAGGGCCGGTTCACCCCGGTCCATCGAGACGCCGAGAGGAGGCGAGTCCAGTGATCAGCATCAACACCAGCTCTGTCAGCTCCGTGAAAATGACCGATCCCTCGGTCGTCGCCTCCCTGTGCATGCTCGGCGCCCCGATTCAGGGCACCGGTCTGTCCGGCATCAATGCCGCCAAGCCGGCGTCCTCCCTGTCGCTCTCGGGCCTTCCCGTCCGTGAGCGCGATGAGCGACCGACCAAGGCACTGGAAGCAGTAGCGGCACAGGCGCAGGCCTATGCCTTTGCGGCGGCCGGTGCCGGATTCCGGAAGCTGACGACGACGCAGCACCACCAGATGTGGGCCTTCCGTGGGCCAGAACCCTGGAGTGATCCAGCCTGACAGCCGATCAGGCCGGCGCCTTCAGGGCCGCGGAACCCCATCCGGGATCCGCGGCCCTTCTGTTTTTCCCCTCACCGGGGACGACGGAGCCGAAGGGGCCTCGGGACAAGAAAAGAACCCGGTACCAAGCCGACCACCGGTCCTACAGGGCCGGACCGACCAGACGAGGAAGACCAACCGTGCAACTCGAAGCGCACGCCCCGTCCGTACCGCCTTCAGACACGATCCCCAAGCCCGGCCTCACGGAGGACTCCACCTTGACCCCGCTCACCGCGCTCACCGCGCTCGACGACGCCATCGAGAACCTCGGCGTACCCGTCCCCTGCCGCTCGTACGACCCGGAGGTCTTCTTCGCGGAGTCGCCGGCCGACGTCGAGTACGCCAAGTCCCTCTGCCGCACCTGCCCGCTGATGGAGGCCTGCCTCGCCGGCGCCAAGGAGCGGCGTGAGCCTTGGGGCGTCTGGGGTGGCGAGCTGTTCGTCCAGGGCGTCGTCGTCGCCCGGAAGCGGCCCCGTGGCCGTCCGCGCAAGAACCCGGTCACGGCATGAACACCATGAGCACCGCAGGAACGATCGACCGTCCCCACACGCACGACCCCAAGAAGCAGGCCCCGATGACACCGTCGACCAGCGAGCCCGCGGGCTCCGCGACTTCAGACTTCACCACCACCGACGCGAACGACTCGCGTCAGAACAGGACCCGTGAGATGCAACTCCAACCAGAAGCCCTGGCTCGTGCGCATATGCACGAGCGACTGCGGGAGGCGCAGCGGGAGCGCCGGGCCGTGAGCCTGGCCGCCGCGCGCCGCATGCAGCGCCGGGCCGAGCGTGCCTCGCTGCGCGCCCGCCGTGCGCTCGCCCTCGCGGTCATGCAGTGACCGAACCCACCTGAAGCGGTGGCCCCCGCGCGCCGGGGGAGAAGGCTCCTCGCGGGGGCCGGTCCGTCCGAGCGGACCGGCCCCCGCGGTGCGTGGTGCCGGGCCGCCGACCGGTCACGGCGTTATCGTCGCCGGGTGACGAGTCTTCCCGGGAACGGTGACGACGGCTCGGCCCCGGAGCCGCGTCCACTGGTCTGCGCCCGCTGCGGCACCACAGCCGACGGCCCCCGCCCCAC
This sequence comes from Streptomyces sp. NPDC090106, assembly GCF_044747265.1. Lineage (NCBI taxonomy): Bacteria > Bacillati > Actinomycetota > Actinomycetes > Kitasatosporales > Streptomycetaceae > Streptomyces > Streptomyces sp. NPDC090106. The sequence goes on from NZ_JBIVDS010000002.1 coordinate 423,601, forward strand.
CTGGACCTGTTCCGTGGAGAACGGGATCCGCGCCTACTTCTGCGACACCTGCTCCAGAGCGAACCTCAGAGCGATCGAGAGCCGCTTGGACTCGGCCTGGTGGTAGGGCCGGACCGGCGCGGTCTCACGCCTCCGCGGCGGTCGCCTCGTCCTCCGGCTCCTCATGGACGAACCCGGGCAGCCAGGCCTCCAGCTCCTCGCGCAGCCGGACCGTCGCGCCGAGCTGGCACAGCACACCGATGGTGCTGAGGGTCACCCGGTGGATCAGGAGATAGGCGGGCGGGAGGTTGAGCTGCTTGCCGAGCTGGTAGGCGGGGGAGCGGATGTCGGCGATCCGGGCCGCCTGGCTGCGCATCCAGCCCCGGGTGAAGGTGAACTCCTCGACCAGCGCCGGTTCGATGATCGGGCGCAGGTAGTCGAGGACGGCGTCCGGGTCGAGGTCTATCGACTCCTTGACGAACCCCTCCAGGCGCAGGAGTTCGTAGACGGCCTCGGCCTCGTCGTCGAGGGTCATGCGCAGGGACTCGCCGATGGTGGTCGGCAGACCGCCCGGAAGGCGGTCGACCGTACCGAAGTCCAGGACGCCGAGCCGCCAGTCGTCCTCCCCGTCCGGGCCGCCGGGCAGCAGCCGGAAGTTCCCGGGATGCGGGTCGGCGTGCAGCAGACCGGTGCGGGCCGGGCCGGAGAACAGGAAACGGGCCAGGAGCTGACCGGCGCGGTCGCGCTGCTCCTGGCTGCCGTCCGCGATGACCTCGGACAGCGGCACCCCGTCGATCCACTCCGTGACCAGGACCTGTTCGCACTGGTGGACCACCGCGGGCACCACCACGTCCGGGTCGCCCGCGAACTCCTCGGCATGCACTTCCTGGGCCTGCGCCTCCAGGCCGTAGTCCAGTTCCTCCGAGACCCGGTCCCTGAGCTCGGCGATCAGCGGCTTGATGTCCATGCCGGGGATCAGCGGGCCCAGCAGACGGGCGAAGCGGCTCAGCTGGGTGAGGTCCGAGAGCAGGGCCTCGCCGGCGCCCGGATACTGCACCTTGACCGCCACCTCGCGGCCGTCGTGCCACACCGCGTGGTGCACCTGGCCGATCGACGCCGCGGCCGAGGGCTTGTCCTCGAACTCCAGGAACAGTTCCTGCCAGTCCTGGCCGAGCCGCTCCTCCAGCACACCGTGCACGGTGCGGGTGGGCATCGGGGGCGCGGCCTCCTGGAGCCTGGTGAGTGCCGCCCGGTAGGGCCCGGCGACCTCCTCGGGCAGCGCCGACTCGAACACGGACAGCGCCTGCCCGAACTTCATCGCGCCGCCCTTGAGCTCGCCGAGCACCTTGAACAGCTGCTCCGCGGTGCGCTGCTGCAGCTCACGGCCGACGATCTCCGCGGACTCCCCGACGATTCTCTTGCCGAGCCCCCAGGTCGCCCGACCGGCGAAGCCGAGCGGGAGCGCGGCGAGCTTGGCGGTCCGGGTGACCGCCTTCCGGGGAAGATCAGACATGCGCCCTCCAAGTCCCAGCAGGCCGTGCGGTGCCCGTCCGGCGGAGAGGCTCCGCCCGACCGGGCGACGTCTTCGACGGCCCATGCTCCGCCATTGTCTCGTGCGACTCCCCTGCAATGGAGGTGTGTTCTCCCTTACCTTCGCGCACCGCTCCGCACGGACACCCCGGGTGCGCCCAGACCGGCCGGGCGTGCCAGTTCATCGCGGGCAGCGACACCTCCCAGCGGGCGCCCGCGCTGGAGGGCAGCCGCCCGTCGAGGAAGGCCAGCGCGTGCGCGGCGGCCAGACCGGCGACCGTCGTGGCCAGCGCCACGTCGCAGGACGGCACCGGCCGCGGGCGCCCCGCCCCCGACCGCCACTGCGCGACCAGCCGCGGCCAGACCGGGTCCCGGTCCGTGCGGCCCTCGTGCAGACAGCCCGCGCAGCTCGTCTCGCCCGGCAGGACGAGCGGGCCCACGACACCCGTCGCCTCCACCACACCGGCGTACAGATGGGGTGTGCCGGAGGCGATGAGGTCCTCTTCGAAGGGCGGCGCGTGCACGTCGACGTCGTCCCTCGGGGCGAGGACGACCAGGGAGTACCCCGGATCGGCGGCTCCTGAGGACGACCCGGGGCCGCGGCGCGGCGAGGTGTCGGGGGCGCAGCGGCGTACCGCCCGGCGGGCGGCCTCCTCCCGGCGCACGCCGACCGACTCGGCGGGCAGCCCGCCCGGGGCGACGTCCCACGGCTCGACCTTGCCCGTGTCGCGGACCTCGACCTCGCCGACGCCGGCGGCCGACAGCAGGGAGGCCAGCAGGACGCCGACCCGGCCCGCGCCCCTGATCCGGACCCGCAGTGAGCGGCGGGCGGCCAGCAGTTCCATCGCCTCGCCCGGTACGGACGTGGTCACGGACAGCGAGGCCAGATCCGGGCGCAGCCGGTCGAGGGTCTTCCGCTTCCGGCGCAGCGCCGCGACCGCCGGGCCGCCGCCCCGCGTGTCGTCCAGGAGCCCGGAGGCGGACAGCCGCCGCACCAGCGCGTCGGCATGACCGTCGGGCAGGCCCGTGCGGGCGGCCTCCTCGCGCAGCAGCGCGTTGCCGCGCGTGCCGTTGAGCAGGTCGAGGAAGCTGCCCGTCGCCGTGTCGACCGGGCCGAGCGTCATCGCGTGCGCCGGGGCCATCCCGAACTGGACGGTGTTCAGATCGCGCCAGCCGCGCCGCAGCGCCGGTTTCACGACCGGGACCTGCGGAATCCGCACGGCCGCGGGCGCCGCGCCCGCCGGAACGGATGGAGTCTTCGACCGCATGACAGGCCCCCGTAGCCTCGTGGAACATCCCCGTGCGCCGCCGGAGAACGCTCGGTGAGCGCTCGTCGACCCGTCGGCGAACGCCAGCTTGCCCGGAAGCGGCGGACCGTGCCGAAAGTTATCCACAGGCTGGGGGTATTCGTCGTACGAATCCAGCGGTTGGCTGGGGATCGGAACCGAACCGTCCCGGAGTCGGGACTTCCACCGTGCACAGCGGGTAACGTCGGGGCGTGTCCGCCGACCCACTGCACCGCGCCGGAACACCACAGCGCAGCACGAAGAGCCAGCCGCCGAACGGCTCGGGGGCGACCGCGATCGAGGTGCGCAGAAGCGCTCGTCGACGCCGGACGGTCTCCGCCTACCGCGAGGGCGACCGCACGATCGTGCTGATCCCTGCCCGGATGTCCGAGGCGGAGGAGCAACGCTGGGTGAGCGTCATGCTCGACAAACTCGCCGCGCAGGAGAGCAAGCGGGTGCTCGGCGACGACGAGCTGGCCGAGCGCGCGGAGCGGCTGTCGGGCCAGTACTTCGGCGGCCGGGCCCGGCCCAGGTCGGTGCGCTGGGTCACGAACCAGAACACGCGCTGGGGCTCGTGCACCCCCGCCGAGGGCAGCATCCGGCTGTCGCACCGGCTCCAGGGCATGCCCGAGTACGTCGTCGACTACGTCCTGCTGCACGAGCTCGCGCATCTGCTCGTCCCCGGACACGGGCCGCGTTTCTGGCGGCTCCTGGAGGCGTATCCGCGCACCGAGCGGGCCCGCGGCTATCTGGAGGGCGTGGTCGCGGCCGAGCGGCTGCCCCATCTGCCCGGCGCGCGCGGGGAGTGAGCAGCGCGCCTGCGGCGGGGAATGACCCGACATCCCCTTGCGCGGTGATTGTGTACCGGGTCTGTACCGACATCCTCCGGTGTCAGTGTTTGCGGTTAGCCTGACGCGACGCACTCACAATCCGGATGGGGGACGGTCGTTACGCATGGCCAGGGAATTCCAGCGCGGCCACAAGGCCAGGATCAGTGACCTCACCGCGGGCACCGATCTGTACGTAGGCGTGCAGATCACCGGCCCCGGACTGACCTTCGACATCAGCTGCTTCGGCCTCGACGCCGACGAGCGGCTCACGGACGACCGGTACTTCGTCTTCTTCAACCAGCCGAAGTCCCCGGAGGAGTCCATCCAGCTCCTGGGCGCCCAGGCGGGCGACACGGAGTCGTTCCGGATCACCCTCGACCGGATCCCGCAGCAGATCCAGAAGCTGTCCTTCACGGCGACGATCGACGGCGCAGGCCAGATGTCGCAGATCGCCCCCGGGTACGTCCGGATCGTGGCGGGCGGCGAGGAAGTGGCCCGCTACTCCTTCAACGGCTCGGAGTTCTCCACCGAGCGTGCCGTGATGCTCGGCGACTTCTACCTGAAGGACGTCTGGCGGTTCGCCGCGGTCGGACAGGGCTTCGACGGCGGTCTGGAGGCGCTGCTGAAGAACTTCGGCGGCGAGGTGATGGAGGAGGAGGCCCCCGAGGCTCCCCAGCAGCAGGCGCCCCCGTCCGGCGCCGCTCCCGGGTTCGCCCCGCCGGCCTTCGGAGCCCCGAGCGCCCCCGTCCCGGCGCCCGCTCCGGCCCCCGCGCCCGCGCCGCAGGGCTACGCACCCCCGGCGCACGTGCCGGACATGCACGCCCAGCCGACCATCGTCGCGCCCCTGACCCCGCCCGGCGGCGCCCCCGTACCGCCCCCGGCGCCGGCTCCCGCCTTCGGCCAGCCGCCGCAGCAGCAGCCGTACGGCCAGGGCGCCCCCGGTCAGACGGCCCCGCCGCCGCCCGGCTACGGCACCGCGCCGCACGCCCCGCAGCCTCCCGGCCCGCCGCCCGGCTACGGCCAGCAGACGCCGCCCCCGGGGTACGGCCAGCACACCCCGCCGCCGGGCTACGGCCAGCAGCCTCCCGGCTACGGTCAGGTCCCCGGCCAGCCCGCCCCCTACGGCGCGCCCCAGGGCGCCGGACAGGCCCCGGGTGTGGCCGCAGCCCTCCAGCAGTTCAAGGAGACGCCCACCGGGCAGCGCTGGACCCAGCAGAACAAGAAGATGGTCCGTGTCGACCTCGGCATCGGCGGCCAGCCCGTGCTCGCCCGGCAGGGCAGCATGGTGCTCTACCAGGGCAAGGTCGACTTCAGCTACAAGGGCGCGGGCTTCGCCGGCCGGATCGTGGGCAACGCGACCGGCCAGGAGATGCAGCTCATGCGCTGTACCGGCCAGGGTCAGGTGTTCCTCGCCGAGAACTCCACGATGCTCCACCCGATCGAACTCCAGGGCGACGGCATCTGCGTCTCCGCGGAGAACGTCCTCGCCTTCGACGAGAGCCTCCAGTACGAGGTCCGCCGGATCGAGGGGCACGGCATCCCCGGTGGCGCGCTGTTCACGATGCAGTTCACCGGCACCGGCACGATCGTCGTCAAGACGCACGGCACGCCCGTCGTCCTCCCGGTCACGCCCACGACGTTCGCCGACGCCAACGCGGTCGTCGCCTGGTCGTCCGCCGCCCAGGTGGTCGTCTCCAGCCAGGTGCGCATGCGCCGCAACGCCTACCCCGGCGACACCGGGGAGAGCGTCAACCTGCAGTTCCGGGCCGCTCCCGGCAACTTCATCGTCGTCCAGCCGTACGAGATCTGAGGGAGTCCGTCATGAACCAGCCGCTCGCGGGCTTCGCTCCCGCACCCGTCTCGGCCCGCATGGAGAACCACGGCAACCACATGCTGAAGGTCGCCATGCAGACCGGCAACGACCTCTTCGCGCGCGTGGGCTCGATGGTCGCCTACGAGGGCTTCGTGCAGTACGAGCCCAACCCGCCCGCCGTCCGGCAGATCGCCAAGGACTGGATGACCGGCGAGGGCGCGCCCCTGATGAAGTGCACCGGCGACGGTCTGCTCTACCTCGCCGACTACGGCGCCAACGTCGTCGTGATCAACCTCAACGGCGACGGCATCTCCGTCAACGCCACCAATCTGCTCGCCTTCGACGCACATCTGACGTGGGGCGTGGAGCGGGTCAAGGGGCTCGCCAAGTTCGCCGGTCAGGGCCTGTGGAACACCAAGATCTCCGGGCAGGGCTGGGTCGCTCTGACCTCCCGGGGCAAGCCGATCGTCGTCGACTGCGGTGGCGGCGAGGACGAGACGTACGTCGACCCGGACGCGCTCGTGGCCTGGTCGCCGAACCTCAAGGTCAAGGGCAAGCGCAGCTTCAAGGCGCAGTCGCTCATCGGCCGGGGCAGCGGTGAGGCCTACCAGATGGCCTTCTCCGGCCAGGGCATCGTCGTCGTCCAGCCCAGCGAGGACAGCACCGACCGTCTCCGGGTCCGGGGCTGAGGGGGAGCCAGAAAAGCCATGCAGAGCCCGATTTTCGCGTACAACGACCAGCAGACCCAGGAGCGCTGGAGCCTGCAGAACAAGCAGATGCTCCGCGTCACCCTGGAGGGCCACGACGACATCCTCGCCCGCAAGGGCACGATGGTCGCCTACCAGGGGCTGATGGAGTTCGACGCCGAGTACCAGAACAACCAGCAGGGACGCTCGCGCGCGTACACCGGCGAGGGACTGGACCTCATGCGCTGCCACGGGCAGGGCACCGTCTACCTCGCCAACCTCAAGCAGCACGTCCATCTCGTCGACGTGGAGGGGGACGGTCTCACCGTCGACAGCTCCTACGTCCTCGCCATGGACTCCTCGCTGCACCACGAGGTCATCGCCGTCGACAGCCAGTACGGCATCTCCGGCTCCGGGAAGTACCAGCTCAACATCACCGGCCGCGGCAAGGTCGCCCTCATGACCTCCGGCGCCCCGCTGATGATGCAGGTCACCCCGGACAAGTACGTCAACTGCGACGCCGACGCCATCGTCGCCTGGTCGACGTCGCTGCGCGTCCAGATGCAGGCCCAGACGCATTCCTCCGGGGTGTGGCGGCGCCGCGGCAGCACCGGTGAGGGCTGGGAGCTCAGCTTCATGGGCAGCGGCTACGCCATCGTCCAGCCCAGCGAGCTGCTCCCGCCGCAGAACGCCCAGATCGGATCGGGGCTCGCCGCCCAGTACGGGATGGGCCAGCAGGGCGTGCGCGGCCAGAACCAGGGCAACGTCTGGAGCTGACGCGAAGTCCGAGGACCGGGCCCGGCGAGCCCGGCACGACGCGCGAGGGGCGGCCACCCGGGTGGCCGCCCCTTCCGCGTGTCCGCGCCCGCGGCACGGTCACAGCCTGGCGCGGGTCGCCTCCAGCAGCCGTACGACCGAGTCGTCGGCCACGTCCGCCACCTCGTCGTAGGGGAACCAGCGCAGGTCCAGGGACTCGTCGCTGATCGCCTCCACGGCGTCGGCCGGGGCCAGCGCGGCGTACTGCACGTCCAGGTGCCAGGCGCACGGGGTGAGGTGGCGGTCCAGCCGGACCGGGCCGCCGGACAGCAGCGCCAGACCTTCGATGCCGGACTCCTCGGTGCCCTCGCGCAGGGCGGAGGCCGCCAGCGAGACGTCCCCGGGCTCGCAGTGGCCGCCCGTCTGGAGCCACATCCACAGCTTCTTGTGCAGGGTCAGCAGCACCCGCCCGCGCGACGGGTCGATCACCAGCGCGCTCGCCGTGACATGCCCGTCGGAGCAGGCCTTCCACATACCGTCCGGGTGGGCCGCCAGATGGTCCAGGTACTCCTGGCGCAGCTCGGCCTGGTCCTCGTATCCCTTCAGGACGAGGACCGCGTCGTCGTGCAGGCTCACTCGGAGTCGTCGCCCTTTTCTTCCTCGTCCTTCGTCAGCTTCGGCTTCTCGGCGGAGTCAGAGCCGGAGCCGGAGCCGGACGCCGCCTCGCCGAGCATCTTGTCCAGCTCGGAGAAGTCGAGCTGCTCGCGGTGCACGAAGCCGTCCGGGTCGTCCAGGTCGGAGGCGGTCGGCAGCATGTCCGGGTGGGCCCACAGACCGTCCCGGCCGTCGACACCGCGCGCGTCCGTGAGCGAGGCCCACAGACGGGAGGCGTCACGCAGCCGGCGCGGGCGCAGCTCCAGACCGATCAGCGTGGCGAACGTCTGCTCGGCCGGACCGCCCGAGGCGCGACGGCGGCGCAGGGTCTCGCGCAGCGCGTCGGCGGACGACAGACGGGGCTTGGCGGCGGCGTGGACCACCGCGTCGACCCAGCCCTCGACGAGCGCCAGAGCCGTCTCCAGACGGGCCAGGGCGGCCTTCTGCTCCGGGGTGTCCTCCGGCTGGAACATGCCCTGCTGGAGCGCGTCCTGAAGCTGCTCGGGGTTCTGCGGGTCGAACTGGCCGACCACGTCCTCCAGCTTCGCCGTGTCGACCTTGATCCCGCGCGCGTAGCCCTCGACCGCGCCGAACAGATGCGAGCGCAGCCACGGCACGTGCGCGAACAGCCGCTGGTGGGCGGCCTCGCGCAGGGCGAGATACAGCCGCACCTCCTCCTGCGCCACGCCCAGGTCCTTGCCGAACGACTCGATGTTCAGCGGCAGCAGCGCGGCCTTCCCGGCCGGGCCGAGCGGCAGGCCGATGTCGGTCGAGCCGACGACCTCGCCCGCGAGCACGCCGACGGCCTGCCCGATCTGCGTGCCGAACATGGCGCCGCCCATCGAGCGCATCATGCCGATGAGCGGGCCCGCCATGGCCTGCATCTCCTCGGGCAGGACATCGCCCATCGCGGTGCCCACGCGCTCGGCGACCGGGTCGACGAGCTCCTTCCACGCGGGCAGGGTCGCCTCGACCCACTCCGCGCGGGACCACGCCACGGCGGTGCCGGCGCCGGACGGCAGCGACGTCGCGTCGTCGAGCCACAGGTCGGCCAGGCGCACGGCCTCCTGGACGGCGGTGCGCTCGGACGGGCCGATACTCGCGTCCTTCACGCCGTCCGACGTGCCCTGGGAGACCGTCTGGCGGGCGATCTGCTTGGCCATGTCCCAGTTCACCGGGCCGCCCTCGTACGAGAGCATCTGGCCCAGCTGCTGGAACGCGGCGCCCAGGTCGTTGGGGTTCAGGGAACCGAACATGGCAGCGAACGGGTTGTCGGCACCGGGGGCGCCAAAGCCTCCGGCTCCGGGCAGCCCGCCGAAACCGAACGGGTTGGCCGGGCCCTGACCACCACCGCTCTGCTGGTCCTTCTTCTTGCCCTCGTCGCCGTCTTCCGGCTCCTCCGGCGGAAGGCCGAATCCGAATGGGGTGTCACTCACGGGATTCCTCGGCTGGTAAGGCCACCGGTTCTCGCCGGCGGCACGACTGCCCGATAACACCACCCAGCGTAGACACCGCGGACGGTTCGGGCCTCGATGCTTCGCCGACTCCCGGCCTGCGGCAGGATGGATGCCACCTGGTACGTACGCGTCACTCGCGCCCGTACTGAAGACAACCGCTGGAGACGCCCGGTGAGTTCCCCTGATCCACAGGTTCGCGCAGCGCGAAACCCGTCAACCCCGTCCGGCGTGCGCGGGCCCGTCGTCGCGGTCACCGGTGCCGCGGCGGGCATCGGCGCGCTGCTCACCGAGCGGCTCGCCGCGTCCGAGGAGATCAAGCAGGTCATCGCCATCGACGAGCGCCGCGGCGAGTGCGCCGCCGCGCAGTGGCACATCCTCGACGTGCGGGACCCGGCCATCGCGGACAAGCTGCGCGGCGCCGACGTGGTGGTCCACCTGGCGCTCGACCTGGACCTGGAGACCGACGCGGCGGCGCGCACGGCGTACAACGTCCGGGGGACGCAGACCGTGCTGACGGCCGCCGCGGCGGCCGGCGTGCACCGCGTGGTGCTGTGCACGTCCGCCATGGTCTACGGCGCCCTCCCCGACAACGAGCTGCCGCTGTCCGAGGACGGCGAACTGCGGGCGACGGCCGAGGCGACCGGCGTCGGCGACCTGCTGGAGATCGAGCGGCTCGCCCGCCGCGCCCCGCGCGCCCACCCCGGGCTCAATGTCACCGTCGTACGGCCCGCCGTCCTCGTCGGTGGCACCGACACCGCTCTGACCAGGTACTTCGAGTCTCCCCGGCTGCTCGTGGTCGCCGGGTCCCGGCCCGCCTGGCAGTTCTGCCACGTCGAGGACCTGTGCAGCGCCCTGGAGTACGCCGTCCTGGAGAAGGTCGAGGGGGAGCTCGCCGTCGGGTGCGAGGGGTGGCTGGAGCAGGAGGAGGTCGAGGAGCTCAGCGGCATCCGGCGCATGGAGCTGCCCTCCGCCGTCGCGCTCGGCGCGGCGGCCCGGCTGCACCGGATCGGCCTGACGCCGTCCCCCGCGGGGGACCTCGCCTACACGATGTACCCGTGGGTGGTCAGCGGGAGCCGGCTGCACGACGCCGGATGGCGGCCCCGGTGGACCAACGAGGAGGTCCTCGCCGAGCTGCTGGAGGAGGTCGCCGGACGGCACACCGTCGCCGGGCGGCGCCTCGGACGCAAGGACGCCACCGCCGCGGGAGCGGCCGGTGCGACGGTCGCGCTGCTGGGCGCGGCGGCCGTGGTGCGGCGGGCCCGCAAGGCCCGGCGCCGGATCTGACGGCCCGCGCGCGGGAGCCGCTGCCGCGCGGCGCGCTGTAGGAGGCTCCAAAGCGGCACGCGCGCGTGCCGGGTGATCGGCGTATTCCGTGACGTCGAAGGCATGCGGCACGATGGGGCCATGGGAAGCAGAATCGACCACCCGGGTGAGCTCGCCGCCGACGAGCCGGTCAAGCTCATCGCGATCCGGGAGAGCGCGCTCTCGCTCGACGAGGTCTTCGCGGCCGTCGGGGACGACGCCGCCGGCGGGACCGCCCTGTTCGTGGGAACCGTGCGCAACCACGACGGCGGCGCCGACGTGGACGCGCTCGGGTACTCCTGCCACCCGAGTGCCGAGGCCGAGATGCGGCGGATCGCGGAGAAGGTCGTCGCCGAGTACCCGGTACGGGCGCTCGCCGCGGTGCACCGCGTGGGCGATCTGGAGGTCGGGGACCTCGCCGTCGTCGTCGCCGTCTCCTGTCCGCACCGCGGGGAGGCCTTCGAGGCCTGCCGCAAGCTGATCGACGACCTCAAGCACGAGGTGCCCATCTGGAAGCACCAGCGCTTCTCGGACGGCACCGAGGAATGGGTCGGCGCCTGCTGATCCGGCCCGGCCCCGTCCCCCTGCCAGCGGCTTCCTCCGGTTGCGTAACCGCCCCCCGCGCGTGAGCGTTGTCAGTGCGGATGGTTAATCTGCTGATCAGTCAGTTGTGGTGGTACGTCTGGGGTTGGGAGGTCGGGATGGCGGCGCTCGCCTGGTTGCTGATTCCGCTGGCGGCTGCGATCGGTGCCGGTCTGTGGGGGACCTGGGCCAACCGGACGCGCAGGAGCCGCAGCGACGGTCCCGAACTCGACGGATACGCCCGCTTCCGTGAGGCCATGGAGAAGCAGCACTCCGGTACCTGAGCGGGCACCGGTACCCGCGAGGGCACCTGAACACCCGCCCTGACGGGTCGCCGACAGACGCGTCCCGTACTGTCGTTCCATGCCACGCCGCACCGCGACGATGCTCGCCTCCACCCTGATGCTGATCGCGCTCCTGTGCGCGGGAGTCTTCATCCCCGTGCCGTACGCGGAGATGTCCCCGGGGCCGACGGTCAACACCCTCGGCGAGCACGACGGCGAGCCGGTGCTGCAGATCTCCGGTCACAAGACCTACGCGACCTCCGGGCACCTGAACATGACCACGGTCCGGGTCACGAGCGCCGACTACCGGATGAACCTCGTCGAGGCCGTCTACGGATGGCTCGCGCACGACAACAAGGTCGTGCCGCACGACACGCTCTACCCGGACGGCAAGACCGAGGAGCAGTCCACCCAGGAGAACGCCGAGGAGTTCAGCCAGTCCCAGGAGAGCGCCAAGGTGGCGGCGCTCAAGCAGCTGGACGTCCCGGTGAAGTCCTTCGTGATCGTCTCCACGGTCGTCAAGGACTCGCCCTCGGAGGGCAAGCTGCACGCCGGTGACGTGATCAAGGCCGTCGACGGGACCGTCGTCAAGGAGCCCACCGACGTCGCCGAACTCGTCACCCAGCACAAGCCGGGGGAGAAGGTCGTCTTCACGATCGTGCCGGCCAAGGAACAGGCCGCCGCGGAGAAGGAGAACAAGACGGCCACGGAGACCGAGGACGTGACGATCACGACCGCGACCTCCACCGACTCCGCCGAGAAGCGCGCCATCGTCGGGATCTCCGCCGGGACCGACCACACCTTCCCGTTCACCATCGACATCAAGCTCGCCGACGTCGGCGGCCCGAGCGCCGGACTGATGTTCGCGCTCGGCATCTACGACAAGCTCACCCCGGGCAGCCTCACCGGCGGCAAGTTCGTGGCCGGCACCGGGACCATCGACGACGACGGCACGGTCGGCCCGATCGGCGGCATCGAGATGAAGACGGTCGGCGCCAGGGACAAGGGCGCGCAGTACTTCCTGACGCCCGCCGACAACTGCGCGTCGGCCGCCGAGGACACCCCCGACGGCCTCACCCTGGTCAAGGTGAAGACCATCGAGGACGCCCTCGGCGCACTGAAGGACATCCGCTCCGGCAAGACCTCCGACCTGCCGAAGTGCACCACGAAGTAGCCCGCGCGAGGAACACGCGGGCGCTCTCCGTCAGTCCTCGAACGTCGCCGCCAGCGCCTCCGCCAGCCCCGGCACCAGCTTGCCGCCGGTGAGGACCTCCGTCGGGGAGTCCTTCTCACGCAGCCGGATCGCGGCGTCGCGCGTGCCGTCGCGCAGGACGGCGACCGTCATCCGGACCTCCTGACGGTCGGGGTGCCGGGCGACCCAGGCCGCGAGCTTCTTCTCGCTCAGCCCCTCGGGGACCTGCGCCTCGGCGGACGGCGGCAGCATCAGCCGCTCGACGGTCAGGGCGCAGCCGACGACCGCGTCGGGCCAGGCGATCGTGCCGAGGAAGTCGTCCAGCGGCTTGCCCGCCGGGATCTCCTCCTGCTCGATGGGGGTGAGACCGGAGGTCTCCTGCGCGTCGGCCAGGCCGAGCTGGGCCGCGAGGGCCGGTTCCTGGGTGCGCAGCCGGGCGGTGTCTACGAGGGCGAACAGGCGGGCGGGCTGGTCCCAGCCGAGGCCGGAGACGTACTCGTCGATCTCGAGCACGGCCCGGGTCAGGGGGCTCGCTGCCATAGGAGTGTTGGACATGGTCACAATCCTGCCTCGTTCATGGCCGGAATCGGGAACCGAGTAAAGCGTGAGTAAGTTGCATAGGTGAGGGCCTACGATCACGTGGCCCACGGACGGCTCGTGACAAGGCGGGCCTGACGGACCAACAGCGAACTTCGAGGTGCGCACCTTGGCTTTCCAGATGCCGGACCGCGGCGGAGGCCCGACGGGGCCACGGATCAGAGTGGGCCGCCCGTCCCGGCGTGTCCGGACCCTGCTCATGACGCTGGGCGTCCTTGCCGTACTCGGCATGGCGTTCACCATGTTCGCCGGGTTCTGGACGGACTGGCTCTGGTACCGGTCGGTGAACTACTCGTCCGTGTTCACGACCACCCTGTGGACGAAGATCGGGCTGTTCTTCGTCTTCGGCCTGCTGATGGCGGTGGCGGTCGGCTTCAACATCTGGCTGGCCCACCGGCTGCGTCCGCCGCTGAGCGCCATGTCCATGGAGCAGCAGAACCTCGACCGCTACCGCATGGGCATCGCCCCGTACAAGAAGTGGCTGCTGCTCGGGATCACCTCGCTGGTCGGCCTCATCGCGGGCGCCTCCGCGTCCAGCCAGTGGCGGACCTGGCTGATGTGGGTCAACGGCGTGTCCTTCGGTGAGAAGGACCCGCAGTTCAAGCTCGACATCTCCTTCTACACCTTCGACCTGCCCTGGTACCGCTTCCTGCTCGGTTTCGGATTCGCGGCCGCGATCCTCTCCCTGATCGCCGCGGCGCTCGTCCACTACCTCTACGGCGGGCTCCGGGTGACCTCCCCGGGCGCGCGCGCCACCGCCGCCGCGACCGGACACCTCTCGGTGCTGCTCGGTCTGTTCGTCACGCTCAAGGCGGTCGCGTACTGGCTCGACCGGTACGGGCTCGCGGTGAAGTCCAGCGACTTCAAGGCGACCGACAACTGGACGGGCCTGCGGTACGTCGACGCCAACGCATATCTGCCGGCCAAGACGATCCTGTTCTGCATCGCCGTCATCTGCGCCCTGCTGTTCTTCGCCACCCTGTGGCGGCGCACCTGGCAGCTGCCCGTCATCGGCTTCGGCCTGATGGTGCTCTCCGCGATCCTCATCGGCGGCCTGTACCCGGCGATCGTCCAGAAGTTCCAGGTCCAGCCGAACGAGCAGGCCAAGGAAGCGCCGTACGTCGAGAAGAACCTGAAGGCGACGCGCGACGCCTACGGCATCGACGACGCCCAGGTCAGCGAGTACGAGGGCACGGGCAGCACCACGGACAAGACCAAGCTGCGCGACGACGTCGACACCACGGCCAGCATCCGCGTGATGGACCCGAACATCGTCTCGCCGACGTTCCAGCAGCTCCAGCAGATGCGGAACTACTACGCGTTCCCGACCAACCTGGACGTCGACCGGTACAGCAAGGACGGCAAGGACCAGGACACGGTCATCGGTCTGCGTGAGCTGAACCTCGCGGGCATCCCGAAGAACAACTGGATCAACGACCACTTCCGCTACACCCACGGGTACGGCGTGGTCGCCGCCAAGGGCACCGCCGCCGACTCCGAGGGCCGCCCGGTCTTCACCGAGTCCGACCTGCCCTCGCAGGGCGACCTCGGCACGTACCAGCAGCGGATCTACTACGGCGAGAAGACGACCGAGTACTCCATCGTCGGCGGTCCCCAGAAGGAGATCGACTACTCCGACGACAACGGCGAGAAGACCTTCAGCTACACCGGCGACAGCGGGGTCAACCTCTCCAACCCGGTCAACCGGGCGGCGTACGCGGTGGCGTTCAGCGAGCCGCAGATCCTCTACTCCGGAGCGATCGGCGAGGGCTCGCGCATCCTGTACAACCGCACGCCCAAGGAGCGCGTCGAGGCGGTCGCCCCCTGGCTGACCATCGACGGCGACGCCTACCCGGCGGTCGTCAGCGGGCGCATCCAGTGGATCGTCGACGCGTACACGACGACGAACGGCTACCCGTACTCGTCCCGTACGACCCTCGGTGACACGACGGCGGACTCGCTGACCGCGACGAACGACTCGCGCGCGGTGGTGGCCCAGCAGAACCAGGTCAACTACATCCGCAACTCGGTGAAGGCGACCGTCGACGCGTACACCGGCGAGGTCAAGCTCTACCAGTGGGACACCAAGGACCCGGTCCTCAAGACCTGGATGAAGGCGTTCCCGGGCACGGTCGAGCCGAAGACCGCGATCTCGGGCGACCTGATGGACCACCTGCGGTACCCGCAGGACCTGTTCAAGGTCCAGCGTGAGCTGCTCAGCCGCTACCACGTGAAGGACGCCACGACGTTCCTCAGCGGCAGCGAGGTGTGGCAGGTGCCGGACGACCCGACCAACACGTCGGGCGACGCGGTGCCGCCGTACTACCTGAGCATGAAGATGCCCGACCAGAAGGAACAGGCGTTCTCGCTCACGACGACGTTCACGCCCAACGGCCGGGACAACCTCAGCGCGTTCATGTCGGTGGACGCCGAGGCGGGGACGGACAGTTACGGCAAGATCAGAATCCTGAAGCTGCCGACGAACACCACCGTCCAGGGTCCCAAACAGGTGCAGAGCCAGTTCAACTCCGAACAGGAGATCGCCGAGACCATCAGCCTCCTCAACAGAGGCGACTCCAAGGTCGAGTACGGCAACCTCCTGACGGTGCCCCTGGACGGCGGTCTGCTGTACGTCGAGCCCGTGTACGTGCGCGGTGGCGGCCTGAAGTACCCGCTGCTGCGGAAGGTGCTGGTGACCTACGGAGGCAACACCGCCTTCGAGGACACCCTCGACGAGGCCCTCAACAAGGTCTTCGGCGCCGAGGGCACGACCACCGAGCCGCCGGAGGACGACGGCGGCGGGACGACCACTCCGCCGAGCTCCGACAACCCGACGGTCCAACAGGCCCTGGACGACGCCCAGAAGGCCTTCGACGCCGGCCAGGAAGCCCTGAAGAAGGGGGACTGGGAGGCGTACGGAGTGGCGCAGAAGGACCTGGAGGAAGCGCTCCAGCGCGCCGAGGACGCTCAGGCGCAGGAGGACAAGACCGGGAGCGGCCCGAGCCCCGGCGCGAGCCCGAGCGGCAGTCCCAGCAGCAGTCCCAGCAGTAGTCCCACCGCGTGATCAAGCTCCTCCCGCGCCGTGATACGGTTGTCTCACAACGGCGCGGGGTGGAGCAGCTCGGTAGCTCGCTGGGCTCATAACCCAGAGGTCGCAGGTTCAAATCCTGTCCCCGCTACTGAAAACGAAGGCCCGGATCCTGATACAGGATCCGGGCCTTCGTGGTGTGTGAACGATCGACGAACGCATGTGCCGAGGGAGTGATGGCCGCGCCGCCGTGGGGAGTTGGGGGAACTGTGTTTGACTTGTCGTTCTGTGGGCATGTCGACAAAACGCTGAAGTGACCTTACGGGCTGCGGTATACCGGGTGTACCCAGGTTGCAGGTGGTGCGACGATGGATGTTATGGGGGACAAGGCAACTCTGTACGAGACAGGGCGATTTGCGCAGCCCTCCGCTCGCGACGGAGCGAGCGAGGGCGCCGAGGAGGCGGCTGAGGAAGCCGTGGAGGAGCTCCGCCGACGGCTCGCCGCCGAGGCCGGTGACGTCGAGGCGATGAGTGTCCTCGGCGCGATGCTGCTGCGCCGCGGTGACCTCGACGGAGCCGAACCCCAGCTCCGTGCCGCCACCGCGGCCGGTGACCGGGCCGCCGCCAACAACCTCGGTGTCCTCCTGCACCAGCGCGGCTACGCCGACGACGCCGCCGGCTGGTGGCGGATCGCCGCCGTCGCCGGGTCCGCCGCCGCCGCGCACGCCCTGGGCCGCCACCACCGCGAGCGCGGCGACGAACCCGCCGCCGAGTACTGGCTGCGCCAGTCCGCCGAACAGGGACACGCCCTCGGCACGTACGCCCTCGCCGACCTGCTGGAGCACCGCGGCGACGCCGGGGCCGGCGACTGGATGCGCGCCGCCGCCGAGCGCGGCCACCGCGAGGCGGCCTACCGGCTCGCGCGCGCCCTCGACCGGCAGGCGCCGGGCGAGGACGAGACCGGGCCGGACGCCGCCGCGACGGCCGAGGCCGAGCAGTGGTACCGCCAGGCCGCCGCGCGCGGGCACCGGCGGGCCGCGCTGTACCTCGGTGCGATCCTGGAGCGCCGCGGCGACCTCAAGGAGGCCGGCCGCTGGTACCTGACCTCCGCCAAGGACGGCGACGCCCGGGCCGCCTGCGCGCTCGGCTTCCTGCTGCGCGACGCCGGCGACACCGAGAGCGCCGCCGTGTGGTGGCTGCGCGCCGCCCAGGACGGCGACGGCAACGCCGCCAACGCGCTGGGCGCGCTGCACGCCGAGCGGGGCGAGACCCAGACCGCCGAGCGCTGGTACCGGGCCGCGATGGACGCCGGGGACGTCAACGGCGCCTACAACCTCGGCCTGCTCTGCGCCGAACAGGGCCGCACCGCCCAGGCCGAGCAGTGGTACCGGCGCGCCGCGTACGCCGGGCACCGCGAGGCCGCGAACGCGCTCGCGATCCTGCTGCTCCAGGTCGGGGACGCGACCGGCGCCGAGCCCTGGTTCTCCAAGGCGGCCGAGGCGGGCAGCGTGGACGCCGCGTTCAACCTCGGCATCCTGTTCGCCGGCCGGGGCGAGGAGACCGTCGCCCTGCGCTGGTACGAGCGCGCCGCCGCCGCCGGGCACACCGAGGCGGCCCTCCAGGTCGGCATCGCCCGGCTCCGGGACGGCGACGAACCCGCCGCCGAGCGGCATCTGCGCTGCGCCGCGGGCGGCGGCAGCCCGGAGGCGGCGTACCGCCTGGCGACGGTGCTGGACGCCCGGCGCCCGCCGGCACCCGCCCATGAGCTGGGCGAGCCGGTGCACACGCTGAAGACCGAGTGCGAGGAGTGGTACGAGCGCGCCGCCACGCAGGGGCACCGGCGCGCGCAGGTGCGGGTCGGCATGCTCGCGGCGGGCCGGGGCGACGTCGTGGAGGCGGCGCGCTGGTACCGCACCGCCGCCGAGGCCGGGTCCCGCAACGGCGCCTTCAACCTCGGGCTGCTGCTGGCCCGCGAGGGGAGTGAGCCCGAGGCCGCCGTGTGGTGGACCAGGGCCGCCGACGCCGGGCACGGGCGGGCGGCGTTGCGGCTCGCCCTGGTCTACGCGCGTCGTGGCGAGCTGGCCGAGGGGCAGCGCTGGGCGGACCGTGCGGTGACCCTGGGGCCGGACGAGGTCACCGAGCGCGCGGCCCGGCTGCGGGACGCCCTGCGGGAGGAGCTGTCGGCGTGACGGCGGTCGCCTCCCGTCCCCGCGGGCGGCCCCTGGGGAAGCGATTTGCCTCCGCTCGCGTCCCTGACGTAGTGTTGCGTTCATCGACGCGGGGTGGAGCAGCTCGGTAGCTCGCTGGGCTCATAACCCAGAGGTCGCAGGTTCAAATCCTGTCCCCGCTACTGAAGGCCGAGGGCCGGAATCCGAAAGGGTTCCGGCCCTCGGTGCGTGCGCGGTCCTTGGTGTCTTCCGGACCGCCGGCCGTCACTCCCGGTGCCCGACGGCCTCCTCGTACAGGGACCGGTCCACCGTCCTCGACTCCGGCAGCGGATCGCCCTCGCCCGCGCCCTGGGCGGCGTACGCCTTCTGGAGGCGGTCCGTGGTGCCGGAGCGGATCTCCCAGTCCATGCGCAGGGACGGGGTCGACCGGAGGGTCTCCTCGTCGGCCTTCAGGAGCTTCGCGAGATAGCCGACGAAGGCCGCGTCGGACTTGTAGTCGCTCGCGAAGTACGTGTTCACGGTGCGGATGTACGCCCGCAGCAGCGCGACCCCGGCGTCCACGTCGTCCTGGAGCAGCGCGGGTCCGTAGAGCAGGCCGCCGAGCGGTTCGCCCGCGGGCTGGCCGCCCAGGAAGGCGTATCCGGCCTTGCCGTCGACCGTGCGCCAGACCGGGTCGAGGAGCCAGGCGGAGTCGACGCCGCCGTTCTGGAGGGCGGTCAGGACGTCGGCGGAGCCGAGCTGCTGGTACTGGATCCGGTCGAGACCGCCGCCGTGCCGCTCCAGCGCCTTCTCCATGGGGTACGCGATGACCGAGCCCTTGCCGATCATCGTGCCGAGGCGGCGGCCCGCCATGTCGACGCGGGCCGCGCTCTCGCCGTCCTTCAGGCGCACCCACAGGCCGCTCCTGGACGCCGGGTCGGGGGAGAAGTTGCCGGCCACCCACCTGATGTCGAAGCCGCCCCGGACGCCGTTCATGACGGCCGCCTCGGGGGCCGCCCAGATCGCGTCGAGGTCGCCCTTGGCGAGCAGCGGGAGCGCGTCCGGGGTCGGCAGGACCTTGAGGGTGACGTCCAGGCCCTCCTTCCTGAACTCGCCCTTGTCCAGAGCCACTTGAAGCGGCGCCACGTACTCGGCGCTGAGCGTGCCCGTCGCGATCGTCAGCGTGCGGGTCCGCTTCAGCGGGCGGGGTGCCGGGGCGCCCTGCCGGCAGCGGGCGGGCGGCCGGTTCGCGGACAGGTCCGCGGGGTCCGTCCACGCGGTGTCGCCGCACCCCTCCACCGGCCCGACCGTCCGCTCACCCGCCCCCGTCCCCGGCTCCGTGTCCGCGTCGTACGGCGACGAGCACGCCGCCGACGCGAGCAGCGCGGCCGTCACGGCGGCCACCGCGTATCCGCGCGCACGTCCCGCCCTCATGACTGCCCCCGTCCGCGGTCCCTCGGCGCCCACGGGGTGAGCAGCCGTCCCGCCCGTCGCACCAGTTCGGAGAAGACGACGCCGAGGACGGCGACGCAGACGATGCCGACGAACATCACGTCGTTCCGGAACAGCGCGCGCGAGTCGAAGATGAGATGGCCGAGGCCGTTCGTCGCGGCGATCTGCTCCGAGGCGACGATCACCAGGACCGCCACGCCCGCCGCGATCCGCGCGCCCACCAGGACGGACGGCAGGGAGGCGGGCAGCAGGACATGGCGGAACATCTGCCAGGGCGTGGCGCCGAAGACGCGGCCCGCGTCCCGGTGGCCCTCGGGGATCGACATCACCGCGGACATCGTGGAGATCCAGACGAAGAAGAAGACCGTGGCCGCCACCAGGGCGACCTGCGGGCCCTCGCCCAGGCCGAACATGTTCAGGAAGACCGGCAGGAGCGCCAGCTTGGGGACCACGTACAGGGCGTCCAGGAGGGGCTCCAGGGCGGCCCGCACCAGGGAGAGGGAGCCCATCAGCAGGCCGAGCAGGTAGCCGGCGGCGGTGCCGACCGCGTAGCCCGCCAGGACGCGCTTCAGGGTCGCCCACACGTCCGGCCACAGCTCGCCGGCCGCGGCCCGGTCCCAGCCGTCGGCGAAGATCGTGGACGGGGCCGGGTAGACGCGGGGGTCGATCCAGGCCCGGTCGGCGGCCAGTTGCCACAGCAGGACCAGCGCGGCCGGGACGGCGACCGCCAGGGACAGTTCGAGGGCCCTGCGGCGACGGTGGGTGCGGACGGGGTGCAGTTCGTGCGGTCCCGGGGCGCGGACCAGGACGGTCCCGGGGGTGGGAGCGGTGGTCGTCATGCCGGTACCGCCTCCTTGCGCAGCAGGTCCCACAACTCGCTCTTCAGGGACGTGAAGTCGGGGGTGTCGCGGATGCCGCCGGTGCGCGGGCGGGGGAAGGGCGGGCGGTGCTCGGCGATGATCCGGCCCGGGCGGGCGGACATCACCAGGACGCGGTCGCCGAGGACGATCGCCTCCTCCAGGCTGTGCGTGATGAAGAGGGTGGTCGTGCGCAGCGCCTGGGTGAGGTCGAGGAGTTCGTCCTGGAGGATCGTGCGGAGCTGGGCGTCCAGGGCGGCGAACGGCTCGTCCATCAGCAGGAGTTCGGGTTCCACGGCCAGCGCCCGGGCGATCGCGACGCGTTGGCGCATCCCGCCGGAGAGCGTGGCCGGGTAGGCGTCCGCGAAGTCGGCGAGGCCCATGCGGGCCAGCCACGCGTCGGTGCGGGAGTCGGCCTCGGCGCGCGGGACGCGCTGGACGTCCAGGCCGAAGCGGACGTTGGCGCGGACCGTCTTCCAGTCGTAGATGCCGTAGTCCTGGAAGATCATGGCCGCCGGGCGGGGCGAGGACGCGCGGATCTCCAGGCGGCCCGTGCTCGGGCGCAGCAGGCCCGCCGCGATGCGCAGCAGCGTCGACTTGCCGCAGCCCGAGGGGCCGACCAGACAGACGAACTCGCCCGGGGCGACGGTCAGATCGAGCGGGCCGAGGGCGTCGACGGCGCGCGGCGGGCGGCCGAAGACGCGGGTCACGGAGGTGGCGTGGAGTTTGGGGTGCGGGTCTCCCACGGTTGCTCCTCGCGGAGTTCGGTACGGAGTGAGGTGTCGGCGGGGTGTGATCGGGGTGCGCGTGGGGGTGCCGCACGACGATATGACGGACCGTCAGTTTCGGGAAGTGTGCAGACGGCACGAAGCCCCGGCATCGCGGGGATGCCGGGGCTTCGGACGAGCGGGACGAGCGGGTGCTAGGCGACCGCGCAGTTCGGGCAGACGCCTCGGTAGGTGACCTCGACGTCCGAGACCGTGAAGCCGAACCGCTCCGAGTCGGGGAGGTCGGCCAGCGGGTTGCCGCTCGGGTGGACGTCCTTGATCGCGCCGCACCGGGCGCAGACCAGGTGGTGATGGGGGCGGTGCGCGTTGGGGTCGTACCGCTTGGCGCGCTTGTCGGTGGCGACTTCGAGGACCTCGCCGAGCGAGACCAGCTCGCCCAGCGTGTTGTAGACGGTCGCCCGGGAGATCTCGGGCAGTTTGGCGACGGCCCTGGAGTGGACCTCGTCGGCCGTCAGGTGGACGTGTTCGCCGTCGAGGACCTCGGCGACGACGCGTCGCTGCGCGGTCATTCGCCATCCGCGTCCACGGAGCCGTTCCAGAAGGTCACTCATAGGCGTCAGCCTAACAGAAGGGGACCAGGATGCGAATGAGTGTGATATTGGACGGTGTCTAAGGTGGCCGTGGTGCGGGGCCCGGGCGCGGGCCCTGGTGCGGGCCCGGGCGCGGGCTCCGGAGCGGGCTCTAGTGCGAGAGCGTCATGCGCTGCCGCACCGGTACCCAGCAGCGGATGATGTCGCGGACCGAGACGATGCCCGCGGGCTCGCCGCGCTCCAGCACGATGAGGTGGCGGAAGCCGCCGTGCGCCATCGCGTGCGCGGCCTCGTCGAGGGTCCAGGTGGGGGCGGCGAAGACGACGTCGGTCGTGGTGTGGGCTCCCGCGGGCTCCAGGTCCGGATTCTGGCCCAGGCCGACGGAGTTGAGGATGTCGCGTTCGGTGAGGATGCCGGTGCCGGTGCCGTCGGGATCGAGGACGACGGCCGCGCCGACCCGGCGGGCGGCCATCAGGGCGGCTGCCTGGCGCAGGGTGTGGGCGGGGCCGATGGTGAGGACGACTGTGCTCATGGCGTCGCGGACGAGCATGGGTGCGGAGTCACCTCCTGAGGAACCGCTGCGATAGTTCAGCGATTCACAAGTTCACAAATGAGGGTTCTCTCAGAGTGGCAGGTAAAGCAGGGGTCAACAAGGGGGCGCGTGCCGCCCATTGAGGGCGCACGCGCTCATCTGTGGCGATCGGGGACGCCGCCCGGCCATCAGTAACGCTGGTTGAGATAGTCCAGCAGCTCGTCGTGGAGCAGGCCGTTGGACGCCGCCGCGTTGCCGCTGTGCGGGCCGGGCCGGCCGTCGAGACCGGTGAAGCTGCCGCCGGCCTCCTGGACGACGACCGCCGTGGCCGCCATGTCCCACAGGGAGAGCTCCGGTTCGGCGCAGATGTCCACC
The DNA here is from genome assembly GCF_044747265.1 of Streptomyces sp. NPDC090106. Classification (NCBI taxonomy): domain Bacteria; kingdom Bacillati; phylum Actinomycetota; class Actinomycetes; order Kitasatosporales; family Streptomycetaceae; genus Streptomyces; species Streptomyces sp. NPDC090106. The sequence goes on from NZ_JBIVDS010000002.1 coordinate 446,258, forward strand.
GCGCCCTCGGCGACCAGCATGTACGGCCAGAAGTCGCCGTACGCGCGCGTGCGCCACACGTCACGGGTCAGGTCCAGGAAGCCGCCGAGGCGCCCCTGCTCCTCCCAGCCGGTCAGCGAGGAGTACGCGAACGAGGCGTCCGCGATCTTGCCGACCTGGGAGACGCGCAGCCGGGACGCCGAGGACAGACTGCGCCCGGTGAACGCGCCGTGCCCCTTCGCGGCCCACCAGCGGCGGCCCAGCGCGGGCGCGGAGACGACCCCGACGACGGGCTGGTAGCCGCCCTCCGCCGCCTCCGTCAGGGAGATCAGCGTGGCCCAGACGGGCACGCCGCGCACGTAGTTCTTGGTGCCGTCGATCGGGTCGATCACCCAGCGACGCGGACCGGTGCCCTCGACACCGAACTCCTCGCCGAGGATCGCGTCCCGCGGGCGGGCCCGCTGGAGCTGGCCGCGGATCAGTTCCTCCGCCGCCTTGTCGGCCTCGCTCACCGGGGTCATGTCCGGCTTGGTCTCGACCTTCAGGTCGAGGGCCTTGAAGCGCTCCATGGTCAGCGCGTCGGCGGCGTCGGCGAGGACGTGGGCGAGGCGGAGGTCGTCGAGGTAGTCCGGCATGTGACGAACCGTATCCGCCGGTGGCGGTACGGGGCTACAGGGGCCGAACTGTGGACATGCCCCACGGCAGACGGCGTATAGCCGATCAAGGGCGCCCCCCCAGTGCCCTCGCGAACCCTTGACAGTGCCCCCGCGCGCGTCAAATCTGGGTGCGGAGCCGCTCGGCCCTGGGAGGCGATGATGCCTGCAGCGCGGGAATCCCTGCTCGACGCCGCGTACACGGCGCTGGCCCGCCGGCCGTGGTCCGCCGTGCGGATGGTGGACGTCGCCGCGGCGGCCGGAGTGTCCCGGCAGACGCTGTACAACGAGTTCGGGAGCAAGGAGGGGCTGGCCCGCGCCCTCGTCAGGCGAGAGGCCGACGGCTATCTCGCCGGCGTCGAACGCGCGCTGGCCACCCCGTCCGACGCCCGGGACCGGCTGACCGCCGCCGCCCAGTGGACCACCGGCTCCGCCCGCGAGAACGCGCTCGTGCGGGCCATGCTCACCGGCTGCTGGAGCGAGCGGCTGCCCTCCCCGACCCTGTCGGCGGTGCCGTCCTCCTCGGCCGTGCCCGCGCAGCGCCGCGCCGACGGCCCGCTGCCCTCGCCCGGTGACTTCGTCGCCATGGTGCGCGACCGCGCGGTCACCGTCCTCGGCGGCCCCGGCACCTCCAAGACGGACACCGCCGAACTGGCCCGCGCCTGCGAGCTCGTCGTCCGCCTCGCCATCTCCTGCGTCGCGGCCCCGCCGGGGGAGGGCGGCGTCACCGATCTCGTCCGCTTCGCCCTCCACCGTCAGCCGGTGTGAACGCCCCGCTCAGTGCGCCGATCCGGAGAGCTGGAGGCCGATCACGCCGACGATGACCAGGCTGATCGAGATCAGCTTGAGGGTCGACACCAGGTCGCCTAGGAAGATCATCCCGTAGATCGCGGTACCCGCGGCCCCGATGCCGGTCCACACGGCGTAGGCGGGGCCGACGTCGAGCTTGCGCAGGGACAGGGTCAGCAGGCCGAAGCTGCCGAGCGCGAAGACGCAGAACGCGACCGTCGGCCACAGCCTCGTGAAGCCGTGCGACAGCTTGAGGCACACGGCGAACCCGGTCTCCAGCAGTCCGGCCACCACCACCAGCAGCCACGCCATGTGCTGTCCTCCCGTTTGTCCGGCTCGGTCCGGCTCGGTGCGATTATGCACTTACCGGCCTCGCGCCCTCACAAACAACGCGGAGGTCAGTCGCCTTCCTTCCGCTCGCGCGTGGCGAGCAGTCGGCGCAGCGAGTACAGACGCGCGGGGTCCGCGTGCCCGTCGGCCACCCACTGGTCCAGCGCGCAGTCCGGCTCATCATGACTGCACGCGCGCGGACAGCCCTCGGTTCCCGGTTCCAGGTCGGGGAACGCGTGGATCACCCGGGACGGGTCGATGTGCGCGAGTCCGAAGGACCGCACGCCCGGGGTGTCGATGACCCAGCCGTCCGAGTCGTCCAGGGGGAGCGCCAGCGCCGAGGTCGTGGTGTGCCGGCCGCGGCCGGTCACCGCGTTCACATGACCCGTCAGCCGGCGCCGCTCCTCCGGGACCAGCGCGTTGACCAGGGTCGTCTTGCCGACACCGGAGTGGCCGACGAACGCCGTGATCTTGCCGTTCAGGACGGCGCGCACCCGGTCCGCCGCGTCGCCGTTCTCCAGCTCCTCACGGCTGGTGACGACGTAGGGGATGTCGAGGTCGCCGTACAGCTCCAGGAGCTTGTCCGGCGGGGCCAGGTCCGACTTCGTCAGGACCAGGACCGGTTCCAGGCCGCCGTCGTAGGCCGCGACCAGGCAGCGGTCGATCAGCCGTGGGCGGGGTTCGGGGTCGGCGAGGGCGGTGACGACGGCGAGCTGGTCGGCGTTGGCGACGACCACCCGCTCGTAGGGGTCGTCGTCGTCCGCGGTGCGGCGCAGCACCGAGGTGCGCTCCTCGATGCGGACGATCCGCGCGAGGGTGTCCTTCGCGCCGGACAGATCGCCCACGAGAGCGACCCGGTCGCCCACGATCGCCGCCTTGCGGCCCAGCTCACGGGCCTTCATCGCCATCACGATCCGGTCGTCGACCAGGACGGTCAGCCGGCCCCGGTCGACGGTGAGGACCATGCCCTCGGCCGCGTCCTCGTGCTTGGGGCGGATGTTGGACCGCGGCCGGTTGCCCTTGCGGTTGGGGCGCTGCCGGATGTCGTCCTCGTCGGTGTGCTTGCCGTAGCGGCGCATGGTTCCTGAGCCCCTATGCCCCGAGCATCCCGGTCCACAGATCGGGGAAGTCCGGCAGGGTCTTCGCCGTCGTCGCCACGTTCTCGATCTCCACGCCCTCGACCGCGAGGCCGATGATCGCTCCGGCCGTCGCCATGCGGTGGTCCTCGTAGGTGTGGAAGACGCCGCCGTGCAGGGGGCGCGGGCGGATGCTCAGTCCGTCGGCGGTCTCGGTGACGTCACCGCCGAGTTCGTTGATCTCCTTGGTGAGCGCGGCCAGCCGGTCCGTCTCGTGCAGCCGCAGGTGGGCCACCCCGCGCAGGGTCGAGGGGGAGTCGGCGAGAGCCGCGACGGCCGCGATGCCCGGGGTCAGCTCGCCGACCTCGCTCAGGTCGACGTCGATGCCGTGGATCGCGCCCGACCCGGTGAACTCCAGTCCGTACTCGGTGAGTTCGCAGGAGCCGCCCATCTCGGTGAAGATCTCCCGGAGCCGGTCACCCGGCTGGGTGGTGCGGGCCGGCCAGTCCGGGACGACGACCTTGCCGCCGGTCACCAGCGCCGCCGCGAGGAACGGCTGGGCGTTGGACAGGTCCGGCTCGATCGTCAGGTCCCGGCCCAGCAGGGCACCCGGCGTCACCCGCCACACGTTCGCCTCGCCCCCCGACTCCGGGGTGTCGACCTGGGCGCCGACCGCGCGCAGCATGTCGACCGTCATCCGGATGTGCGGCAGCGACGGCAGCGTGCCACCGGTGTGCCGGACCTCGACGCCCTGGTTGAAGCGCGGCCCGGACAGCAGCAGGGCGCTCACGAACTGCGAGGAACTGGACGCGTCGATCTCCACCGGGCCGCCCTCCAGGGCGCCCCCGCCGTGCACCGTCAGCGGCAGTGCGCCCCGCCCGTCGTCGTCGATCCGCGCACCGAGGACCCGCAGCGCGTCGATCACACCGTGCAGCGGACGCTCGTACGACCGCGGGTCGCCGTCGAAGCGGATCGGGCCCGCGGCGAGCGCGGCGACCGGGGGCAGGAACCGCATCACGGTGCCCGCGTTGCCGACGTCGACGGTGGCCGGGCCCGACAGGCCCGCGGGGAGCACCCGCCAGGCCTCGCCCGAGCCGTCGGCACCGCCCGTGGCGGAGGAGCTGGAGGACACCGTCTCCTCGATGCCGACGCCCATCGTGCGCAGGGCCGCCGCCATGAGCAGGGTGTCGCGGGAGCGCAGGGGGCGGCGCAGCCAGCCGGGCTCGCTGGCGAGGGCCGCGAGGACCAGGGCGCGGTTGGTGACGGACTTCGACCCCGGGACGTGGACCGTCGCGTCGACGGCCCCGGTTGCGTGAGGGGCGGGCCAGAGGGCGGTGTCTGCGGGGTTCAAAGCCATGGGGCCACTTTAGTGCGGGGCCGCGCACGGGGTGCGGCCCCGTTGTCGCTGGTCGCGCCCCGCGGCGGACGCCGCCCTGGCCCCCGTCACACCTCCAGCAGCCACCTGCCCCCGCCTATCAGCGAGCACAGGGACACCGCGTGGAACAGGAACAGCCACATCCCCGCCGGTACATGGGTGAGCCGGGACAGCTGGTCCGCGTCCGAGTCGCCCGCGCCGCCGCGCCGCCGCTTCGCCTGGAGCTCGAACGCCGGACGCACCCCGCCGAGCAGCAGGAACCACACCACCGCGTACGCGAACGCCGCCTGCACCTGGGGTCCCGCGAGCCAGGACACCACCACGAAGGTGCCGCCGGTCAGGATCACGGTCAGGGCGCCGTAGGCGTTGCGGATCATCACCAGCATCGCGATCAGCAGGGCCGTGGCCAGCCAGAGCAGCAGGGTGATGCGCCCGGCGGCGAGCAGGGCCGCGCCTCCCAGGCCCAGCAGGGGCGGGGCCGTGTAGCCCGCCGCGGCGGTGAGGATCATGCCGATGCCGTGCGGCTTGCCCCGGCTGACGGTCAGGCCGCTGGTGTCGGAGTGCAGGCGGATGCCGGTGAGCTGGCGGCCGGTGAGGAGCGCGACCAGACCGTGGCCGCCCTCGTGGGCGATGGTGATGGCGTTGCGGGAGACGCGCCACAGGCCCGGGGGCGCGACCACGGCGAGTGCCGCGACCAGGGTGGCGATCACCACCCACACATCGGGGTCGGGCTGGGTGCCGATGAGCTCGTCCCACAGGGAGGTCGCCGTACTGCTGTCCATATCTCCTGGTCGCTCCCTCTGGTCGTACCGGGTCTGGCAGTGTGGCACGTATGTGCGGACGGTATGCAGCCAGTCGTGGGCCCGAGGATCTCGCAGGAATCTTTGAGATCGAGAAGTGGGAGCCGGAGGAGACCCTGGCGCCCGACTACAACGTGGCCCCGACCAAGGAGGTCCATGTCGTCCTCGACCGTCCTGTGAAGGACGCGGACGACCCGAGGCCGGTTCGCCAGCTGCGCAAGCTGCGGTGGGGGCTCGTCCCGAGCTGGTCCAAGACGCCCGAGGGCGCGGCCCGGATGATCAACGCGCGCGCGGAGACCGTGCACGAGAAGCCCTCCTACAAGCGGGCGTTCATGACGCGGCGGTGCATCGTCCCCGCCGACGGCTACTACGAGTGGGTCACCTCCGGTGCCGAGCGGGACCTGGAGGTCGAGGGGAAGAAGAAGCGGCCCCGCAAGCAGCCCTACTTCGTGCTGCCCGCCGACGGGTCGGTCTTCGCGATGGCCGGGCTGTACGAGTTCTGGCGTGACCGCACCCTGCCCGACGACCATCCGCAGGCCTGGTGGGTGACCTGCTCGGTCATCACGACCGAGGCGGAGACCGCCCCGCTGGCCGTGGCCCCCGCCGAGGGTCCCCGCGCGCTCGCCGACATCCATCCCCGTATGCCTCTCATGCTCACCCCCGACCGCTGGGACTCCTGGCTGGACCCGGCCCGCACCGACGTCGAGGACCTGCGGTCGCTGCTGGCCCCGCCGCCGCACGGCCTGATGCGCGCCTACCCCGTGTCCACCGCCGTCAGCAACGTCCGCAACAACGGGCCGGAGCTGCTGACCGAACTGGAGGGGCCCGAGGAGGGCACACTCTTCTGATGTGACGACAGAGACCGATGTGACGACGGAGACCGTGACCACCGACGCGGGGGACGCCCGTGTCACCTGGCACCGGGCGAAGCGGAAGGCCCGGCTCGTGCTCGCCGTCGGCCACGGCGCCGGCGGCGGCATCGAGGCCCGGGACCTCCGGGCGCTCGCCGGGGTCCTGCCCGCGCACGGCGTCACCGTCGCCCTGGTGGAGCAGCCCTGGCGGGTGGCGGGCAGGAAGGTCGCGCCCGCGCCGAAGACGCTCGACACGGGATGGCGGGGCATCTGGCCGGCCGTCGCGGCCCCCGGGCTCCCGGTGATCTCCGGCGGGCGCAGCGCGGGCGCGCGCGTGGCCTGCCGTACGGCCGCCGAGCTGGGGGCCGCCGCCGTCCTCGCGCTCGGCTTCCCGCTGCACCCGCCGGGGCGGCCGGAGAAGTCGCGCGCCGCGGAGCTGCTCGGCGCGGGGGTGCCGACCCTCGTCGTGCAGGGCGGGAACGACCCCTTCGGCAGGCCGGAGGAGTTCCCGGACGGCGGTTCCTTCGAGCTGGTGGAGATTCCCTCCGGCGACCATGGATTCGCGGTGCCCAAGCGCGCGGGGATCACTCAGGAAGAGGCCGTGACGCTCATCACCGACGCGGTGGTGACGTGGACCGGGTCACTCGGGTAAAGGCTCGGGAATGTTGCGCGACGGACCTCTGTTGTGCGGGACAGAAGCGCTCACACGCCTGAGGAGAGGGAGTCCGCCGCATGGGTTCGACCTACTGCCCGAGCCGCAGCAGCCGTTCCGACCTGGACTGGACGGTGCTGCACGCGGCCAAGCCCGCGCCCATTCGAGGGGCGGCGGGGACGGGTAGTCGTCTATCCTCCGATTCTGGTGGCATCGGGTTCGGTGCTGCCCGGAATCTTGAGGAGGTGGGTCCGGTTCCCGGTACCGACGCAGGGACCGACAACGGCCAGGCGGAGCAGCCCGAGGGCCGGGGCACGAGCACGGAGTCCACGGCGGAGCGCACCGCGCGCTTCGAGCGGGACGCGCTCGAATTCCTCGACCAGATGTATTCGGCCGCCCTGCGCATGACGCGCAACCCGGCCGATGCCGAGGACCTGGTGCAGGAGACCTACGCCAAGGCGTACGCGTCCTTCCACCAGTTCCGTGAGGGCACCAATCTGAAGGCCTGGCTGTACCGGATCCTCACCAACACGTTCATCAACTCCTACCGCAAGAAGCAGCGCGAACCCCAGCGCTCCGCGGCCGAGGAGATCGAGGACTGGCAGCTGGCGCGCGCCGAGTCGCACATGTCGACCGGTCTGCGCTCGGCCGAGTCGCAGGCGCTGGACCACCTGCCCGACTCGGACGTGAAGGAAGCGCTCCAGGCGATCCCGGAGGAGTTCCGTATCGCCGTGTACCTCGCCGACGTAGAGGGCTTTGCGTACAAGGAGATCGCGGACATCATGGGGACACCCATCGGTACGGTGATGTCCCGGCTGCACCGGGGCCGCCGCCAACTGCGCGGCATGCTGGAGGACTACGCGCGCGAGCGCGGCCTGGTCCCGGCGGGCGCCGGAGAGTCGGACGAAGCGAAAGGCTCGGGCTCATGAGCTGCGGAGAGCCGCACGAGACGGACTGCAGCGAGGTACTCGATCATCTCTACGAGTTCCTCGACAGCGAGATGCCGGACGTCGACCGCGACAAGTTCAAGCAGCACTTCACGGAGTGCTCGCCGTGCCTGGAGAAGTACGGGCTCGAAGAGGCCGTGAAGAAGCTCGTCAAGCGCTGCTGCGGTCATGACGACGTCCCGACCGACCTGCGCGCCAAGGTGCTGGGCCGGCTCGACCTGATCCGCTCCGGGCAGGCCGTGCCCGAGCACGACGTGGCCGCGGCCCCGGCCCAGGAGGCCTGAACTCCCCCCGGGGAACGGGCAGTCGTCACTCGAACGTGCTAATCCCCGGGTTATCGGCCCGCAGGACCCCTCCGGCCCTCCTACGCTCCGGAGCATGGAGGGGCTACCGGCACAGGCGCGCGCATACGTGGTCTGTGTGGCTCTTCTCGCACTCCTGTGCCTGACACCGCTGCCCGACGTGCACACCCCCTGGTGGGCGGTGGCGCTGCTCGCGGCGCTGTACGCCGGGGGCGAGCGACTGTCGGGCGCCTTCTACCCCGTGCTCCTCGCCGGAGCCTTTCTGCTGCCCCCGCCCGCCGCCGCGCTGGTCGCCCTCCCCGGCGCCCTGCTCGCCCCGGTGGAGCGGCGGCCCCGGACCGTGCGGCGCGTGTGGCGCGCCGCCCAGCTGGCCCTGGCCGTCTGGGCGGCGGCCCGCGCGCACTGGGCGCTCGGCGGCCGGGACGCGGTCGTCGCCTCCGACTTCCCCTACGCCCTGGTGCCCGGGGGCGCCGCCGTCCTCGCCTTCTGCCTGGTCCTCACCGCCCTCGACGGCGGCATCCTCGCCCTCGCCGAACGCGTCCCGCCGCGGCTCGCCTGGCGGGGGCTGCTCGCCCGCTCCCTCGCGCCCGTCGGCGTCCACGGCCTCGCCGGACTGATGATGGCCGTCCTGTGGCGCAGCCCGTACGGGCCCGTCGCCGCGCTGCTCGTGCTGCTGCCGATGTGCGTGTCCTGGTGGGCGTTCGCCCAGTACCACCGCGAGCGGGCCGCGCATCAGGCCACCATCCGCGCGCTCGTCCAGGCCGTCGACATCAAGGACGGCTACACCCGCGGGCACAGCGAACGCGTCGGCCAGGCCTCCTTGATGATCGCCCGCGAACTCGGCATGGACGAGAGCCGTGTCGAGGTCCTGCGCTTCGCCGGGATCCTGCACGACGTCGGCAAACTCGGCGTCCCCACCCGGCTGCTGCGCAAGGACGGCCCGCTGACCCCCGAGGAACGCCGGGTCATCGAGCTGCACCCCGAGTACGGGCACGAGATGGTGCGCGGGATCTCCTTCCTCGGCGAGGCCCGGGCCGCCGTGCTGCACCACCACGAGCGGCTGGACGGCAGCGGCTACCCGTACGGGCTCAAAGGGACGCAGATCCCCGAGTCCGCCCGGGTGGTGGCCGTCGCCGACGCCTTCGACGCCATGACGTCCACCCGTTCCTACAGCCGCGCCCGCCCCGTCGACGTCGCCCTCGCGGAACTGGAGCGCTGCGCCGGCGCCCAGTTCGACCCGTCGATGGTCACCGCCCTGGTCCGCGCGCTCGGCCGGCACGGCTGGCATCCGGCGGTCACCGCGGACGAGCCCGAGCCGCCGCGACCGCGCAGGCCGGTGTCCCCGCGCCCGGGTGCCCGGCGGTGAGGCGCCCCGAGCGGCTGGTGCACGTCTGCGCCGGGCTCGTGGTGTGCGTGTCCCTGACCGAGGTCCTGCGCGAAGGGCTCGCGGACCGGGGAATCGCGCTCGCCTTCGCCGCGCTGATCGTCGTCGGCGAGGTGACGCGCTGGACCGGCGCCCGGGTGCGGGAGGCGGCCCCGCTCGGGGCGGCCGGGGCGCTGTCGTACGCGCTGCTCGGGGCGGACGCGGGGGCGGCGACGCGGCACGGGGCGGCGCAGGTCGTGGCCATCGTGTTCGCCGCCGCGCTGCTCGGGTGCGTGCCGCACACCGTGCGGGGGCTGCCGGTCCTCGACCACCTCGCGCGGCGGATGCTGTGCACCGGGTTCGCCGCCGTCTGCTTCCAACCGCTCTACAACCAGGGCGTGTTCGGCGCCTGGGACGGGCCCGCGTACGCGCTGCTGCTCCTCGCGCTGCTCGCGCTCACCGCGCTGTGCGACGCCGTGCTCGCCGCCGCGCTGAAGCACTTCCGCACGGGCTGGCCCTTCGGGCCGATCCTGCGCGACGAACTGCGGGCGCTGCTCGGCATCGGCTCGGCGGTGTGCGCCACGGGCGCGGTGATGGCGCTCGCGGTCGCCGTCGTCGGGCTGTGGGCGCTGCCGGTGTTCTGTGTGCCCCTGCTGCTCACCCAGCTCTCCTTCCGCCGGTACGCCGCCGTACGGACCACCTACCGGCAGACCATCGCCTCCCTCGCCCGCGCCACCGAGATCGCCGGGTACACCCCGGCCGGGCACGCCCACCGGGTCGCCGCGCTCAGCCGGGCCGTCGGCCGGGACCTGGGGCTGACCGGCCGGGACCTCACCGTCCTGGAGTACGCCGCCCTCATGCACGACATCGGACAGCTCAGCCTCGTCGACCCGGTCCCCGCCGGGGCCACCGCCGCCCTGCCCGCCGCCGAGCAGCGGCGCATCGCCCTGCTCGGCGGTGCCGTCGTCCGGCAGACGGGCGTGGACGGGGAGGTGGCCGTCGTGGTGGAGCGGCAGGCCGATCCCTACCTCCGGCAGCCCGTCGCCGCGCGGATCGTGCGGGCCGTCAACGCCTACGAGGAGAAGGCGCGGGACGCCGGTCCCGGAGGGCCGCTCACCGCCTTGGAGGAACTGCGCCTCGCGACCGCCGGGGACTACGCGCCGGAGGTCGTGGAGGCGCTCGGACGGGTGCTGTCGCGCGAGCGTCTTACCCTGCCCCAGGCTGGGTAACCCATGGGTAATGAGCGCCCCTCCAGCCGCACGTGGTTGGATGCGAAAGAGGCCCCGGCGAGCAGGGTGTCCGGGGGCAGGGCAGAGGTCACAGAAGGTAACTGGCAGGCGGGAATCGTGAGGATCTTCGGCAAGGGACGGCACCGGCCCTCCGCCTCCTGGCGGCAGGCCACCGACCGTGCGTTCACCCTCATCGGCGACGGCCGGTACGAGGACGCGGGCGCGCTGCTGACGCGCGCCGCCGATCTGGAGCCCTGGCTGTCCGAGTCCTGGTTCAACCTCGCCCTGCTGCACAAGTTCCGGCACGACTGGGAGCAGGCCCGTGCCGCCGGACTGCGCGCCGTCGCGCTCCTGGACCGGGAGACGGGCGCACCCGACTGGTGGAACGTCGGCATCGCGGCCACCGCCCTCCAGGACTGGCCGCTGGCCCGCCGCGCCTGGCAGGCCTACGGGCTGCGCGTCCCGGGCGGCGCCGCGGCCTCCGGGGAGCCGCTCGGCATGGACCTCGGCAGCGCCGCCGTGCGCCTGTCCCCGGAGGGGGAGGCCGAGGTGGTGTGGGGGCGGCGCCTGGACCCGGCCCGGATCGAGGTGCTGTCCATCCCGCTGCCGTCCTCCGGGCGGCGCTGGGGCGAGGTCGTCCTGCACGACGGGGTGCCGCACGGCGAGCGGACCACCGCCGCCGGGCACTCCTACCCGGTGTTCGACGAGATCGAGCTGTGGGCGCCCTCGCCGGTGCCGACCTGGGTGGTGCTCCTGGAGGCGGCCACCGAGTCCGACCGGGACGCGCTGGAGCAGCTCGCGGCCGACGCCGGGTTCGCCGCCGAGGACTGGTCGTCGTCGGTGCGGCTGCTGTGCCGGATGTGCTCCGAGTCGCGGATGCCGTCGGACGAGGGCGACGGGGAGCATCTGGACCCCCACGACCACAGCGAGCCCGGACACCCCGGCCCGCTGGGCCACCGGACCGACGGCCAGCTGTGGGTGCCGGAACGGGAGTGCGGGGTGGCCGCGCCCGCCTCGCTGGTCCGGGGCCTCCTGGACGGCTGGGTCGCCGACAGCCCGGACTCACGGGACTGGCGGGACCTGGAAGAGGTCTGCTGAGCTCCACGGACCGGTCCCGCCGTACCCGGCCTTTAGGCTGTACCCGCAGAAATTTCCATGGTTGCAGGAAGGCATACGTCGCTCATGGCGCAGCAGGACACCGATCAGCAGCACGCGGGCGTGCTCCCCGTGGACGACGAGGGCTTCGTCGTCGACACCCAGGAGGCCGAGGAGCGCGAGAACGCCTGGCGCGAGCGCGGCACCTCGCGTCCCATCACGGTCGTCGGCAACCCGGTGCTGCACAAGGAGTGCCAGGACGTCACCGAGTTCGGCGCGGAGCTGGACCGGCTCGTCGCCGACATGTTCGCCTCGCAGCGGACCGCCGAGGGCGTGGGCCTGGCCGCCAACCAGATCGGCGTCGATCTGAAGGTCTTCGTCTACGACTGCCTGGACGACGAGGGCGCCCGGCACGTGGGGGTCGTCTGCAACCCGAAGGTCGTCGACCTGCCCGCCGACCGGCGCCGGCTGGACGACAGCAACGAGGGCTGCCTGTCGGTGCCGACGGCCTACGCGCCGCTCGCGCGCCCCGACTACGCCGAGGTCACCGGGCAGGACGAGAAGGGCAACCCGATCAAGGTGCGCGGCACCGGCTACTTCGCTCGGTGTTTGCAGCACGAGACCGACCACCTGTACGGATACCTGTACATCGACCGGCTCTCCAAGCGTGAGCGCAAGGACGCGCTGCGCCAGATGGCCGAGAACGAGCCACGCTACCCCGTGGTCGCCAACGACTGAGTCACCGGCGCCTCTCAGGTCCCGCACGCACGGCGTCCGTTCAGGAACCCCTTCCCGAACGGGCGCCGTTCGTCTGTCCGTCGCACGCCCGACCGCTTGCGCTCTCTTAGTGATCGAAAACCAGTCGCGCAAGGGAGAATCTCAGCGCTGTGGGGTAGTGAATGGTGCAAATACGTTCCCAGAACGGTCAGTTGTGGTGCTGAATGGGAAGTGCGGGGATACGCAACGGCGCACGCCCGGCACTGCGGGAGGGGCGTGCGCAACTGGCGGCTGAGAGGGGTTAGTTCGTGCATGCATATCCACACGGCACCACATCGACACCGACAGCGGTCGCGGTACCGCCCTCGCTCTCTCTCCCGGTGATCGAGGCGGCGTTTCCCCGGCAACTCCATCCGTATTGGCCCCAGCTCCAGGAGAAGACCCGTGCCTGGCTGCTGGAAAAGCGGCTCATGCCCGCGGACAAGGTGGAGGAATATGCCGACGGACTTTGCTACACCGACCTCATGGCCGGCTACTACCTGGGCGCCCCCGACGAGGTGCTCCAGGCGATAGCGGACTACAGCTCCTGGTTCTTCGTCTGGGACGACCGGCACGACCGCGACATCATCCACGGGCGGTCCGCCGCCTGGCGCCGGCTGAGGTACCGGCTGCACGCGGCCACCGACTCACCCCAGGACCACCTGCACCACGAGGATCCCCTGGTCGCCGGGTTCGCGGACAGCGTGCTCCGGCTGTACGCGTTCCTGCCCCGGACGTGGAACGCGCGCTTCGCCCGGCACTTCCACGACGTGATCGAGGCGTACGACCGCGAATTCCGCAATCGCACCGAGGGAATCGTGCCGGGCGTCGAGGAATACCTCGCGCTGCGCCGTCTCACCTTCGCGCACTGGATCTGGACGGATCTGCTGGAGCCGTGCGCGGGACGTGAACTCCCGGACTCCGTGCGGAAACATCCGGCCTACCGCAGGGCGGCCCTGCTCAGTCAGGAATTCGCCGCCTGGTACAACGACCTCTGCTCACTGCCGAAGGAGATAGCGGGCGACGAGGTCCACAATCTCGGGATCAGTCTCATCAAACACGAGGGGCTGACACTCGAACAGGCCGTGACGGAACTCCGAGGACGCGTCGAGGACTGCATATCCGAATTCCTCGTCGTCGAACGGGACACACTGCGGCTCGCGGACTCGCTCATCGACGGAACGATGCGCGGAAAGGAACTGGGCGTCGCCGTCCGGGCCTGTGTCGGCAATATGCGCAACTGGTTCAGCACCGTCTACTGGTTCCACCACGAGTCCGGCCGTTACATGGTCGACAGCTGGGACGACCGGTCCACGCCCCCGTACGTCAACAACGAAGCGGCAGGTGAGAAATGACCGTCGAGTCTGTGAAGCCCGGGACGCCGGTGACCCCGGTGCCGGACCTCGGTGAGCCGCCCCTGGCGGGAGGAGCCGTTCCCGTCCTCGGCCACGGCCTGAAGCTGCTGCGCGACCCGCTGGCCTTCATGTCGCAGCTCCGCGAGCACGGTGACGTCGTCCGGCTCCGGCTGGGCCCCAAGACCGTGTACGCCCCCACCACGCCGGCCCTCACCGGCGCCCTCGCGCTCAACCCCGACTTCATCATCGCCGGACCCCTGTGGGAGTCCCTGGAGGGCCTGCTCGGCAAGGAGGGCGTGGCCACCGCCAACGGCCCCCGCCACCGGCGCCAGCGCCGGGTCATCCAGCCCGCGTTCCGGCTCGACGCGATCCCCGGCTACGCCGCCGTCATGGAGGAGGAGGCGCACGCGCTGACCGAGCGCTGGCGGCCCGGCGAGACGATCGACTGCACCTCGGAGTCCTTCCGGGTGGCCGTGCGCATCGCGGCCCGCTGTCTGCTGCGCGGCGACTTCATGGACGAGCGCGCCGAGCGGCTGTGCGTCGCCCTCGCCACCGTCTTCCGCGGGATGTACCGGCGGATGGTCGTCCCCCTGGGGCCGCTGTACGACCTGCCCCTGCCGCCCAACCGCAAATTCAACGCGGCCCTGGCCGATTTGCATCTCCTCGTCGACGAGATCGTCGCCGAACGGCGCGCCTCTGGTCAAAAGCCGGACGATTTGCTGACGGCATTGCTGGAGGCGAAGGACGACAATGGCGACCCCATCGGGGAACAGGAGATCCACGACCAGGTCGTCGCCATACTCACCCCGGGCAGCGAAACGGTGGCCTCCACGATCATGTGGCTGCTCCAAGTCCTCGCGGAACACCCGGAACACGCGGACAGGGTGCACGACGAGGTCCGGACCATTACCGGCGGGCGCCCCGTCGCATTCGACGACGTGCGGGCGCTCACGCACACCAACAATGTCGTCACCGAGGCCATGCGTTTGCGCCCCGCCGTATGGATATTGACGCGGCGGGCGGTCAAGGACACGGAACTCGGTGGCTATCGCATTCCGGCCGGGGCCGACATCGTGTACAGCCCGTACGCGGTCCAGCGCGATCCGAAGTCGTACACCGGCAACCTCGACTTCGATCCCGACCGATGGCTTCCGGAACGCGTCAAGGACGTGCCCAAATACGCCATGAGCCCCTTCAGCGTGGGCAATCGCAAGTGCCCCAGCGACCACTTCTCCATGGCGCAGCTCTCGCTGATCACGGCGGCGGTCGCGACGAGGTACCGCTTCGAGCAGGTGTCCGGGTCGAACGACGCGACCCGGGTGGGCATCACGCTCCGCCCCCACGACCTGCGGCTGCGGCCGGTCGCCCGGTGATCAGGCGGCCTCCGGGCCCCGGAACGCCCGCCGGTAGGCGTTCGGGGTGGTGCCGAGCGCGCGGGTGAACTGGTGGCGCAGCGCGGCCGCGGTGCCGAACCCCGTCCGGCCCGCGACCGCGTCCACCGTCTCGTCCGTCGCCTCCAGCAACCGCTGGGCCAGCAGCACCCGTTGGCGCAGGATCCAGCGGTAGGGCGTGGTCCCGGTCTCCTGCTGGAAGCGGCGGGCGAAGGTCCGCGGGGACATGTGCGCGCGGGCGGCGAGCTGCTCGACGGTGACGTCCTCGTCCAGGTGCCGCTCCATCCAGGCCAGCACCTCCCCGACGGTGTCGCAGGTGTCCCGGGGCAGCGGCCGTTCGACGTACTGCGCCTGGCCGCCGTCGCGGTGCGGCGGGACGACCATCCGGCGGGCGATCTTGTTGGCGATCTCGGGCCCCTGCTCCTTGCGCACGATGTGCAGACAGGCGTCGATGCCGGAGGCGGTGCCCGCGGAGGTGATCACCGGGTCCGCGTCGACGTAGAGGACGTCCGGCTCGATCACCGCCCGGGGGTTGCGCAGCGCCAGCTCGCGGGCATGCTTCCAGTGCACGGTGCAGCGCCGCCCGTCGAGCAGCCCGGCGGCGCCCAGCACGAACACCCCCGAGCAGACGCTCAGCACCCGCGCGCCCCGCTCCGTGGCCCGTACGAGCGCGTCGAGCAGCTCCGGCGGGTACTCCCGCACGACGTAGTGACTGCCCGCCGGCACGGCGATCAGGTCGGCCTCCTCCAGCCGCTCCAGGCCGTACGGCGTCGACACGCTGAGCCCGCCGACGTGCGTGCTCAGGGTCGGCCCCTCCGCGGACACCACGGCGAAGTCGTACACGGGCAGCCCGTCGTCGCTGCGGTCGAGGCCGAAGACCTCGCAGACCACACCGAGTTCGAAGGGGTGCACACCGTCGAGCAGGACCGCCGCCACGTTCTTCAGCATGGTCCCAGTGTGCCTCGGCGGTGGCAGTAAATCGAGGGTCGGCGGCAGTCCTGCCACTGTTTGTCAGGAGTGTGGAGCGCGACAGTGGTGACATGACTACCGCACAGACACAAGGACTGATCGGCATGCTGACCGTGCTCGGAATCCTCGTCCTGCTCGTCACCCCGGCCCTGGTCGGCATCGTGCGCGACCGCCGCCTGGAGCGCCAGATCCGCCGGGCGGCGGCGGACCGCCGCTACTTCACCACCACCTTGACCCACCACTCCTGAATGCCCTTGCAGGACACCTTGCCCGGCTCCGTGGCGCACAGCGGACGGGACGAGGTCAGACGGGCCGTGCCCGGCCCGGTCGCCCGGTACGCGGCGTTCGAGTCGCCCGGCGGCAGCGCGATCCCGCTGTTGACCGGCTCCAGGCCGTCGCCCTCGGCGGTCACCGCCGTCCAGGCGCGGTCGTTGGTCCCGTTCAGCGAGACACGCACGGTGTCGCCCGCGGCCAGACAGACCGTACGGCCGCTGTCCTTCGCGCCCAGTTCCCCGGACGGCGGGGCACAGGCGGACGAGCCGGACGGCGACGGGGAGACGGCGGCGCCGTCGTCACCCGCCTGGGTCCCGCACCCGGCGGCGAACAGCATCAGGGACACGGCGGCGAGCATGGTCGTACGACGCATGATGGATCCCTCCTCGCCGATCTGACGTATCGGAGGCGAGGAGGGATCCCTCATGAGCGGATCAGGCTAGAAGTCCTCGTCGAGGTCGACCGTGCCCTCCACCGCGACCTGGTACGCGGACGGGCGGCGCTCGAAGAAGTTGGTCAGTTCCTGGACACCCTGGAGCTCCATGAAGGAGAACGGGTTCTCCGAGCCGTACACCGGGGCGAAGCCGAGACGGCCCAGGCGCTGGTCGGCGACGCACTCCAGGTACTGGCGCATCGACTCGGTGTTCATCCCCGGCAGACCGTCGCCGCACAGGTCACGGGCGAACTGGAGTTCGGCCTCCACGGCCTCCCTCAGCATGTCCGTCACCTGCTGCTGGAGCTCGTCGTCGAAGAGGTCCGGCTCCTCCTTGCGGACGGTGTCGACCACCTCGAACGCGAACGACATGTGCATCGTCTCGTCCCGGAACACCCAGTTGGTGCCGGTCGCCAGACCGTGCAGCAGACCCCGGCTGCGGAACCAGTACACGTAGGCGAAGGCGCCGTAGAAGAACAGGCCCTCGATGCACGCGGCGAAGCAGATGAGGTTGAGCAGGAAGCGGCGGCGGTCCGCCCGCGACTCCAACCGGTCCAGCTTCTCGACCGAGTCCATCCACTTGAAGCAGAACTCGGCCTTCTCACGGATCGAGGGGATGTTCTCCACCGCCGCGAAGGCCGCCGTCCGGTCCTCCGGGTCGGGGAGATAGGTGTCGAGCAGCGTCAGATAGAACTGGACGTGCACGGCCTCCTCGAACAGCTGGCGCGACAGGTACAGGCGCGCCTCGGGGGAGTTGATGTGCTTGTACAGCGTCAGGACCAGGTTGTTCGCCACGATCGAGTCGCCCGTCGCGAAGAACGCGACCAGCCGGCCGATCAGGTGCTGCTCCATCGGGGACAGCTTCGCGAGGTCCGCGACGTCCGAGTGGAGGTCGACCTCCTCGACGGTCCAGGTGTTCTTGATGGCGTCCCGGTAGCGCTCGTAGAAGTCCGGGTAGCGCATCGGACGCAGGGTCAGTTCGAAGCCCGGGTCGAGCAGGTTCTTCTGGGTGGAGCTCATTACTGGCAGGCCTCGCAGGACTCGGGGTTCTCAAGGGAGCAGGCGACCGCCTCGGGGTCGGCGGCCTGCTGCACGGGGACAGTTGCCTGCGCGGCGCGGGCGATCCTCGTCGCCGGGCGCGAACGCAGGTAGTACGTCGTCTTCAGCCCGGACTTCCAGGCGTAGGCGTACATCGAGGAGAGCTTGCCGATCGTCGGCGTCTCCAGGAAGAGGTTCAGGGACTGCGCCTGGTCCAGGTACGGGGTACGGGCGGCGGCCATGTCGATGAGGCCGCGCTGCGGGATCTCCCACGCCGTGCGGTACAGCGCCCGCACGTCCTCGGGGATCCACGCGAAGTCCTGCACCGAGCCGTTGGAGTCGCGCAGCGCCTCACGGGTCCGGGCGTCCCAGACGCCGAGGTCCTTCAGGTCCCGCACCAGGTAGGAGTTGACCTGGAGGAACTCGCCGGACAGCGTCTCGCGCTTGAACAGGTTGGAGACCTGCGGCTCGATGCACTCGTACACGCCCGCGATGGAGGCGATCGTGGCGGTGGGCGCGATGGCCAGCAGCAGGCTGTTGCGCATGCCGGTCGTCGCGATCCGCTCGCGCAGCGCCGCCCAGCGCTCCGGCCAGACCGGCTCGACGCCGTAGTGGTCGGGGTGCAGCACACCGCGCGCGGTACGGGTCTTCTCCCACGCCGGCAGCGGCCCGTTGCGCTCGGCGAGGTCCGCGGAGGCCTCGTACGCGGCGAGCATGATCCGCTCGGCGATCCGGGTGGACAGCCGCTGCGCCTCGGGGGAGTCGAAGGGCATCCGCAGCTTGAAGAAGACGTCCTGGAGGCCCATCGCGCCGAGGCCCACCGGGCGCCATTTCGCGTTGGAACGGCCCGCCTGCTCGGTCGGGTAGAAGTTGATGTCGACGACCCGGTCGAGGAAGGTCACGGCGGTGCGGACCGTCTCGTCCAGCCGCTCCCAGTCCAGCTCCCCGTCCGCGACGAACGCGCCCAGGTTCACCGAACCCAGGTTGCAGACCGCCGTCTCCCCGTCGTTCGTGACCTCCAGGATCTCCGTGCAGAGGTTGGAGGAGTGGACGACGTGCCCCGGCTCGGCCGTCTGGTTGGCGGTGCGGTTGGCGGCGTCCTTGAAGGTCATCCAGCCGTTGCCGGTCTGCGCGAGGGTGCGCATCATGCGGCCGTACAGGTCGCGCGCCGGGATGGTCTTCCGGGCGAGGCCCTTCGCCTCCGCCGCGCGGTACGCGGCGTCGAACTCCTCGCCCCACAGGTCGACCAGCTCGGGCACGTCCGCCGGGGAGAACAGCGACCACGGGGCGTCGGCGTTGACCCGGCGCATGAACTCGTCGGGGATCCAGTGCGCGAGGTTCAGGTTGTGGGTGCGCCGGGCGTCCTCACCGGTGTTGTCGCGCAGCTCCAGGAACTCCTCGATGTCGGAGTGCCAGGTCTCCAGGTAGACCGCCGCGGCCCCCTTGCGCCGGCCGCCCTGGTTCACCGCGGCCACCGAGGCGTCCAGCGTCTTCAGGAACGGGACGATGCCGTTGGAGTGCCCGTTGGTGCCCCGGATCAGCGAACCGCGGCTGCGGATGCGGGAGTACGACAGCCCGATGCCGCCGGCGTGCTTGGAGAGGCGGGCGACCTGGTGGTAGCGGTCGTAGAGGGAGTCCAGCTCGTCCAGCGGGGAGTCGAGGAGGTAGCAGGACGACATCTGGGGGTGCCGCGTGCCGGAGTTGAACAGGGTGGGGGAGGACGGCAGGTAGTCCAGGCGGCTCATCAGCCCGTACAGCGCGGCGACCTCGTCGAGCGCGCGGACGCCGTCGTCCTCGGCGAGTCCGGCGGCGACGCGGAGCATGAAGTGCTGCGGGGTCTCGACGACCTTGCGGGTGATCGGGTGCCGGAGCAGATAGCGGCTGTGCAGGGTGCGCAGACCGAAGTAGCCGAAGCGGTCGTCGCCGGCCGGGTCGATCAGGGCGTCCAGGCGCGCGGCGTGGATCCGGACGAACTCCGCGGTGCGGTCGGCGATCAGACCCTCGCGGTGCCCCACCGCGACCGACCCGGTGAAGGAGGTGACGCCCTGCGAGGCGGCCTCGGCGGCGATGGAGACGGTGAGGAGCCGGGCGGCCAGCCTGCTGTACGCGGGGTCCTCGGAGATGAGTCCGGCGGCGGCCTCCGTCGCCAGCTCGCGCAGCTCGGCCTCGTCGGCCCGGGCGGACCGGCCGCGCAGCGCGGCGGCGGCGACCCGGCCGGGGTCGGCGTCGGGGAGGTCGGCGGTCAGCTCGGTCAGGGTCCGCAGCAACGCGGTTCCGGGACCGTCCTCTTCCACAGGGGTGATCGCTGAAGCCGGGTCGGCTGGCGCGATGGTCACGTGGGGTCTCCCTCGCTCGGCAGGAGGCCTCGCCGAGGGCAGGGGGCAGCACACGAGCGCACGGGGCGTCGCGTCCACCGGCCCATTCCACGAGGCCCGGACGTCATGGCACCCGGGCCGGGGCGGCCGGGCGCACTGTCGACAGGTCCTCGGACTGACTCCCGTGCATGTCTGGGACATGCACAAGTACACCGTTGCGGGACAGTTCCGGATTCGCACCGGATTCCCCTGCGGCGACAGCGAGCACGAGCATACATCTTGTGCCGGGCTGTCGAGGCACCCCTAGATGTTGTGTCGCGCCGACTTCAGAGCGTCAACTGATAGGCGAGGAGCGTGAAGTCGTCGCCCTCGATCGGCCGCCAGTCGCGGGCCGGCGCGCGGACGAATCCGAGGCGCCCGTAGACGCGGTGCGCCGCCCGCATGGAGGGTTGCGTCGACAGCACCAGGCCGGTGCGTCCGGCGGCCCTGGCCCGCTCCACGCAGGCGCGTACGAGGGCCTCGCCGGCGCCTCTGCCGCGCGCCTCGCGGGCCACGGCGAGCATCCGGATCTCGGCCTCGTCCGGGGCGGCGAGGTCGGACAGGGGGCCGGGGGCCGGGACGTAGGTGACGCCGCCGAGGACGCGGTCCCGGTCCACGGCCACCAGCACCTCGGCGCCGGCCGCCCGCTTGGCCACGTCCCTCAGCTCGTGGAGGTACCAGTCGTCCTCGCCGCCGAAGGCCAGCAGTCCGTCCTGGAGATAGGCCTGGGCGGTGATCTCGCCGAGGGTGCCGTATTCGGTGGGGTGCGCGGCCCGGATCGTGACGTCCATGAGGGCGAGTCTGCCCGACGGGTACGACAACGGGCCCCGGGTGCGGCGACGGGCCCCGGGTACGGCGACGGGCCCCGGGTACGGCAGCGGGCCGCCGGGAGGTTCCGGCGGCCCGCTGACCGGCGTACCGCTCAGTGGCCGGCGGCCACCGGGAGGTCGCGCTGGACGCCGGGGTCGCCCGCGTCCGCCGTGTAGTCCTCCGGGCTGGTCTCGTCGATGCCCTCGGGCGCCTTCACGGCCTTGAGGACGAAGGTCAGGACGATCGTGACCACCGCGTTGAGGACGAACGCGGTGAGACCGATGTAGCCGATCTCGCCGATGCCGGGGATCTCCTTGGAGGAGCCGCCGAAGTGCTCCTGCGTCGGCGAGGCCACCCCGTAGGCGGCGAGCGTGCCGTAGACCATGCCGACCGCCCAGCCCGCGAGCAGCGCCCAGCGGTGGAACCAGCGGGTGAACAGGCCGCCGACCAGCGCCGGGAAGGTCTGCAGGATCCAGATGCCGCCCAGCAGCTGGAAGTTGATGGCGACCGTCTTGTCCATGGTCAGCACGAAGACCAGCGCGCCCACCTTCACCAGCAGCGACACCAGCTTGGAGACCTTGGTCTCCTGCTCGGGCGTGGCGTCGGGGCGGATGAAGTCCTTGTAGATGTTGCGGGTGAACAGGTTCGCGGCGGCGATGGACATGATGGCCGCGGGGACCAGTGCGCCGATGCCGATGGCCGCGAAGGCCACGCCCGCGAACCAGTCCGGGAACATGTCCTCGAAGAGCTGCGGGATCGCCAACTGGCCGTTGGCCACCTTGATCCCGGCCGCGATCGCCATGAAGCCGAGCAGCGCCAGCAGACCCAGCATCAGTGAGTACAGGGGCAGGATCGTGGTGTTGCGGCGGATCACGTCACGGCTCTTGGAGGAGAGCGTCGCGGTGATCGAGTGCGGGTACATGAACAGCGCGAGCGCCGAGCCCAACGCGAGGGTGGCGTAAGTCCATTGGCCCGCCTCGCCGGGTGCCAGCGCGCCGCGCGGGGCGCCGGTGGCCGGGTTGGTCTGCGCGAACGCCTCGCCCGCCTTGGCGAAGATGTCGTCGAACCCGCCCAGCTTGATGGGGATGTAGATGATCGCCACCACGATGACGATGTAGATCAGCGTGTCCTTGACGAACGCGATCAGGGCCGGCGCGCGCAGACCCGACGAGTACGTGTACGCGGCGAGCACACCGAACGCGATCAGCAGCGGCAGGTCCTTGACGAACCAGTTGGTGTCCTCGCCGCCGCCGACGCCCATCACGTCCAGGACCGCCTGGATACCGACGAGTTGGAGCGCGATGTACGGCATCGTCGCGAGGATGCCGGTGACGGCGACCGCCAGGGACAGGCCCTTGGAGCCGAAGCGTCCGCGCACGAAGTCCGAGGTCGTCACGTACCCGTGCCTGTGCGAGACCGACCAGAGGCGGGGCAGGAACGTGAAGATCAGCGGGTAGATGAGGATCGTGTACGGCACCGCGAAGAAGCCGGCCGCGCCCGCCGCGTAGATCGCCGCCGGCACGGCGACGAAGGTGTACGCCGTGTACAGGTCGCCGCCGAGCAGGAACCAGGTGACCCAGGTGCCGAACGACCGTCCGCCCAGGCCCCATTCGTCGAGGCTGTCGTTCTCGGCGCGGCGCCAGCGCGCGGCGAGGAAGCCCATGACGGTGACGGCCAGGAAGAAGAAGATGAAGACGCCGAGCGCGACGCCGTTGACTCCGTCGTTCACCGGGAACCTCCACGACGGGCACGCTGGTCACGCTGCCACAGCTGGTACGCGGTCATCGTCAGCGCGGTGGAGATGAGCACCCACAGCATCTGGTACCAGTAGAAGAAGGGGATCCCGATGAAGGTGGGGTCCACCTTGGCGTACGAACCGACCCACAGCATCGCCACGAACGGGGCGATCAGGCAGAGGGCGATGACCACCCGCACCGGTGTCACCACCGGTGGTCTCACTTCAGGCGCATCCGACATGTCGCGACTCCTACCCCTCACCGTCCGGCGTTGATCACCTGTAACGCGCAGGCAATCTAGGCGCTGGTGTCACGGCAGCGGAAGGCCTCGTCCGCATATCGGTATGTCGATTCTGTGAAGCTCCTGTTCAGCAGCAGCGGAATCCCTGCCGGGGGTCGCTTTCCTGGCGTTCCGTCCTCATCCGTTCGAACGCGCGCCGTGTCGGCACCGACGCCCCGGGGTGCGCCCCGCGCACATGCGCGACGTAACGCTCGTAGGCCGACTCGTCGGTGAGCTCGCGCACGTACCAGCGCACGCTCCTAAGGACGCGCAGCAGTGACCGCGTCACGTGCCTCCTCCTTCTCCCGCGGGGTCGCGAACAGACCGGCCGGGGCGACGATCCTCGACTCGGTGTACGGGGTCTCGCTCAGGGTGGACAGGGCGGGGCGGCGGACGTGACGGACGCAGACGCGGGCCGCGTCGGCGATCACGACGACGACGAGCAGGGCGAGGACGGCCGCGAGGACGCCGTCCACCGTGGAGTTGGTGACCACGGTGTGCATGTCGTCCATGGACCTGGCGGGCGGCAGGATCTCGCCGCGGTCGATCGCGTCCTGGAACACCCGGCGCTGCTTGAAGAAGCCGACCTTGGGGTCGCTGGAGAACACCTTCTGCCAGCTCGCGGTCAGGGTGACCGTCGCGTCCCAGGCGAGCGGGATCCCGGTGATCCAGGCCCACTTGAGGCGCCCGGACTTCACCAGCAGCGTGGTGCACACGGCGAGCGCGACGGCGGCCAGCAGCTGGTTGGAGATGCCGAAGACCGGGAAGAGCTGGTTGATCCCGCCGAGCGGTTCGTGCACGCCGACCCAGAGGAAGTAGCCCCACAGTCCGCACACGATCGCGCTGGTGATGACCAGGCCGGGCTTCCAGCTGACGTTCCTGAACGGCTTGACGACGTTGCCCAGCATGTCCTGGAGCATGAACCGGCCCACCCGTGTGCCGGCGTCGAGCGCGGTGAGGATGAACAGCGCCTCGAACATGATCGCGAAGTGGTACCAGAAGGCGCGCAGGCCGCCCCCGGTGACCTTGGAGAAGATCTCCGAGACGCCGACGGCGAGGGTCGGTGCGCCGCCGGTGCGGGACAACAGGCTGGATTCCTCGACGCGTTCGGCCGCGCGGGCGAGGTCGTCGGGGGAGATGGCGTAGCCCCAGCCGGTGACCGCCCGGGAGGCCTCCTGCACGGTGGTGCCGATGGCGCCGGAGGGCGCGTTCATCGCGAAGTACAGGCCGGGGTCGATGATGCTCGCCGCGATCAGGGCCATCACGGCGACGGACGACTCCATCAGCATGGAGCCGTAGCCGATCATCCGGATCTGGGTCTCCTTCTGGATCATCTTCGGGGTGGTGCCCGAGGAGATCAGGGAGTGGAAGCCGGACAGGGCGCCGCAGGCGATGGTGATGAACACGAACGGGAACAGCGAGCCCGCGAAGACCGGGCCGTCGCCCCGCGCGGCGAAGTCGGTGACCGCGTCCATCCTCAGCGTCGGCAGGGCGACGACGACGCCGAGCGCGAGCAGGAAGATCGTGCCGATCTTCATGAAGGTGGAGAGGTAGTCCCGGGGCGCGAGCAGCATCCACACCGGCAGGATCGAGGCGATGAAGCCGTACGCCACCATCCACACGACCAGGGTCGAGGGGGCGAGGGTGAAGGTGCCGGCCCAGGAGGACTCCGCCACCCAGCGGCCCGCGACCAGCGCGAGCAGCAGCAGTCCGACGCCGATCAGGGAGACCTCGGCGATCCGGCCGGGGCGCACGACGCGCAGATAGAACCCCATGAGCAGGGCGATCGGCACGGTCATCGCGATGGAGAAGGTGCCCCAGGGCGACTGGGCGAGGGCGTTGACGACGACCAGGGCCAGCACGCCCAGCAGGATGATCATGATGGCGAAGGTGGCGAGCAGCGCGGCGGCGCCGCCGAAGGGGCCGATCTCCTCGCGGGCCATCTGCCCCAGCGAGCGTCCGTCGCGGCGCGTGGAGAAGAACAGCACCACCATGTCCTGCACGGCCCCGGCGAAGATCACCCCCGCGATGATCCAGACGGTGCCGGGCAGATACCCCATCTGCGCCGCCAGCACCGGCCCGACCAGGGGCCCGGCCCCGGCGATCGCCGCGAAGTGGTGACCGAGCAGGACGCGGCGGTCGGTGGGGTGGTAGTCGATGCCGTTGTCGAGGCGTTCGGCCGGGGTGGCCCGGGTCGGGTCGGCCTTCAGGACCTTGTGGGCGATCCACTTCGCGTAGAAGCGGTAGGCGATCGCATACGAGCCGAGGGCCGCCGCGACCATCCAGGCGGCGGAGACGTCCTCGCCGCGGGAGAGGGCCAGCACCGTCCAGCCGGCGGCGCCGACGAGGGCGACCAGGGACCAGATGACGATGGTTCGGACGTTCGCGGTACGCACAGGGCGGTCCTCCCGTCCAGACGGAGACGGGAGGACCGTAGAGCAGGAGAGCCGGTTGCGCCACACCGCTCGCACCACTCGGCCACCACCAGGCCACTACTCGGCCACTCGGGGCCTGTTCCTGGTCGGCCTGTTCCTAGTCGACCGGCCTCTTGAGGCGGGCCACGAACTTGTAGCGGTCGCCCCGGTACACCGAGCGCACCCATTCCACCGGCTGGCCCTCGCGGTCCAGGGAATGGCGGGAGAGCATCAGCATCGGCAGGCCGACGTCCGTGCTGAGCAGGCCCGCCTCGCGCGGGGTGGCCAGGGAGGTCTCGATGGTCTCCTCGGCCTCGGCGAGATGGACGTCGTAGACCTCGGCCAACGCCGTGTACAGGGACGTGTACTTGACGAGCGAGCGGCGCAGGGCGGGGAAGCGCTTGGCGCTGAGGTGGGTCGTCTCGATGGCCATCGGTTCGCCGTTGGCCATGCGCAGCCGCTCGATGCGCAGCACCCGGCCGCCCGCGGTGATGTCGAGGAGGCCCGCGAGCCGGTCGTCGGCGGTGATGTAGCCGATGTCGAGGAGCTGCGAGGTGGGTTCGAGGCCCTGGGCGCGCATGTCCTCGGTGTAGGAGGTGAGTTGCAGCGCCTGGGAGACCTTCGGCTTGGCGACGAACGTGCCCTTGCCCTGGATGCGTTCGAGGCGGCCCTCGACGACCAGCTCCTGCAGCGCCTGGCGCACGGTCGTGCGGGAGGTGTCGAACTCGGCGGCGAGCGTGCGCTCGGGCGGGACGGGGGTGCCGGGCGCCTGGGTCTCCGTCATGTCGAGCAGATGCTTCTTCAGCCGGTAGTACTTGGGCACGCGCGCGGTACGGACACTGGGCCCACCCTCGTTCTCCGCACTGCTGACGTCGGTGCTCATGCTCTGCCTTCCCGGCTCCGGATGAGGGTCACATCGTGATCCCCTCTGTATACCGTCGCCGCCTCTTTTGGTCTAGTCCATAGCCCCAAGTGGTCTAGTGGAAGAGAGTACTCCGGTGGCGCTGTTTTCGCTGGCTTCTTACTTAAAGGTTCCTGCATATGTAGGTCGGATAACGGCTGGTCAGGGCCTGTTCGGGCACCCTTGACAGGTCCCGTGGTCTGGTCCAAGCTCCCGGTACTGGTCTACACCATTGGTCCAGGGCCCAGCTTCATGGGCGGGGGGTGTGGGCATCCTGAGGAGGGTGGCGTGAAGCGCAAGCTGATATCCGCGATCGGTGTCGCGGCCATGTTGGTCTCCGTCGCTGCGTGCGGCGGCGACGACGGCGGTGACAGTGGTGACAAGGCGGGGGCGGACGGGTACGCCGGCCAGACCCTCACCGTCTGGGTGATGGACGGCTCTTCCCCGGACCAGTGGCAGAAGGACGTCCAGGCGGCCTTCGAGAAGAAGACCAAGGCCAAGGTCAAGTTCGAGATCCAGCAGTGGAACGGCATCCAGCAGAAGCTGACCACCGCCCTGTCCGAGGAGAACCCTCCGGACGTCTTCGAGATCGGCAACACCCAGACCCCGGCCTATGCCAAGACCGGCGGCCTCGCCGACCTCGCCGACCTCAAGTCGTCGATCGGCGCCGACTGGACCGCGGCCCTCAACAATTCCTCGGTCTTCGAGGGCAAGCAGTACGCGGCGCCCTGGTACTTCGCCAACCGTGTCGTCATCTACAACAAGAAGGTCTGGGCCGACGCCGGCATCAAGGACACCCCGAAGACCCGGGACGAGTTCTACGCCGACCTCAAGCAGATCGGTGACAAGACCAAGGCCGAGCCGATCTACCTGCCCGGCCAGAACTGGTACCACTTCGTCGGTCTCACCATCGGTGAGGGCGCCGAGCTGGTGAAGAAGGACGGCGACAAGTACGTCTCCAACCTCGCCGACCCGAAGGTCGCCGCGGCCATGGAGACCTACAAGAAGTTCCAGTCCCTGTCCAAGGCCCCCAAGGACAAGGACGAGGCCACCCCGCAGCAGGCCGAGGTCTTCGCCAAGGGCGACGTCGGCGCCTTCATCGGCATGGGCTGGGAGGCCGGCACGGCTATCGCCGCCAACAAGAAGATCGAGTCGGACATCGGCTACTTCACCATCCCCGGTGCCACGGCCGACAAGCCCGAGGGCGTCTTCCTCGGCGGCTCCAACCTCGCCGTCGCCGCGGGCAGCAAGAAGCAGGACCTGGCCAAGGAGTTCCTGAAGATCGCGCTGTCCGACCAGTACGAGGGCCAGCTCGCCAAGGAGAACGGCGTCATCCCCAACAAGGAGGCGCTGCAGAGCAACCTCGCGGGCAACGCCGTCGCCGAGGCAGCCGCCCCGGCCGCCGCGGGCGGTGGCACCACGCCGCTGATCCCCGAGTGGGCCTCCGTCGAGAACGCGCCCAACCCGGTCAAGACCTACATGACCGCCGTTCTGAACGGCAAGACCCCGGCCGAGGCGGCAGCCCAGGTCGAGGACGAGTTCAACAAGCGGTTGGCGCAGCAGCAGTAAGCGCACCGGATGTGGGGGCCGCTCGAGTCGCGGCCCCCGCACCCGCGTTCACGTAGGTCGAGAAGAGAGATCGCGAGCATGACCGTGCAGACCGAACGGCCGCCCTCGGGTCCGGTTGACGTGACCAAGGCGCAGGCGAACGCATCCGGCGGACCCGGCAGGAGAGCGGCGGCCCGGGCCGGCGCGCTCGCCCCCTACCTCCTGCTGCTCCCCGCCTGCGCGGCCACCGTGCTGCTGCTGGGCTGGCCGCTGCTCAAGGACGCGCTGCTGTCGTTCCAGAACCTCAACATGGCGCAGCTGATCCAGCACGTCACCGAGTGGAACGGCGTCGACAACTACACCGAGGTCCTCGGCGGCGAGGACTTCTGGCGCGTCACCCTGCGCTCGATCCTGTTCACGGCGGTCAACGTCGCCCTGACCATGGTCCTCGGCGCCCTGTCCGGCCTGCTGCTCGCCCGGCTCGGCCGGCGGATGCGGGTGACCCTGATGATCGGCATGGTGCTGGCCTGGGCGATGCCCGTGGTCGCCTCCACCACCGTCTACCAGTGGCTGTTCGCCCAGCGGTTCGGCGTCGTCAACTGGGTCCTGGACAAGCTCGGCTGGCACTCCATGGCCGACTACAGCTGGACCAGCGACCAGATGTCCACGTTCTTCGTGGTCACCTTCCTGATCGTCTGGCAGTCGATCCCGTTCGTCGCGATCAACCTCTACGCCGCCACCACGACCATCCCGGGCGAGCTCTACGAGGCCGCCTCCCTGGACGGCGCGGGCGCCTGGCGCAGCTTCACCACCGTGACCCTGCCCGTGCTGCGGCCCTTCCTCTACGCCACGACGTTCCTGGAGATCATCTGGATCTTCAAGGCGTTCGTGCAGGTCTACACGTTCAACCAGGGCGGACCCGACCGGCTCACCGAGATCCTGCCCGTCTACGCCTACATCGAGGGCGTCGGCAACCAGCACTACGGCATGGGCGCCGCCATCGCCCTGCTGACCATCCTGATCCTGCTCGGCCTCACCGCCTACTACCTGCGGATCGTGCTCAAGCAAGAGAAGAAGGAAGAGGAGGCCGGCCTGTGAAGCGCACGCTCTTCAGCCGCATCTGGCCCAACGCCACGGCCCTCGCGCTGTTCGTGGTCTTCGTCTTCCCCGTCTATTGGATGATCGCCACGGCCTTCAAGCCGGCCGGCGACATCCTCTCCGAGGACCCGGTCTGGTTCCCGACCGACATCACCTTCGAGCACTTCAGGACCGCGACCGGCGTCGACCACTTCTGGACCTACGTCACCAACTCCCTGACGGTGACGGTCCTCGCGGTCGTCTTCTCGCTGGTGATCGCGCTCGCCGGCTCCTTCGCCCTGGCCCGGATGCGGTTCAAGGGGCGGCGCGGCTTCATCATCGGGTTCATGCTGGCCCAGATGGCGCCCTGGGAAGTCATGATCATCGCGATGTACATGATCGTCCGGGACTCCGGCATGCTGAACAGCCTGGTCCCGCTCACGGCCTTCTACACGATGATGATCCTCCCCTTCACCATCCTCACCCTGCGCGGCTTCGTCGCCGCGGTGCCGATGGAACTGGAGGAGGCGGCCATGGTCGACGGCTGCACCCGGATGCAGGCCTTCCGCCGCGTCATCCTGCCCCTCCTGGCCCCCGGCCTGATGGCCACCTCGCTGTTCGGCTTCATCACCGCCTGGAACGAGTTCGCCCTCGTCCTGGTCGTGAACAAGGAGGCCGAGGCACAGACCCTGCCCCTGTGGCTGTCCAGCTTCCGCACCGCCTTCGGCGACGACTGGGGCGCGACGATGGCGGCCTCCACGCTCTTCGCCGTCCCGATCCTCATCCTCTTCGTCTTCCTCCAGCGCCGGGCCGTCAGCGGCCTGACCGCCGGCGCCGTGAAGGGATAACCGCACCCGATGACGACATTCGCCAGCGACACCCTGACCCGGGACGCGCTGACCGTCCTCCAGCCCGGCTTCGCCGGCACCACCGCCCCCGACTGGCTGCTGCGCCGTCTCGGCGAGGGCCTCGCCTCGGTCGGCCTGTTCGGCCGCAACATCGCCACGCCCGAGCAACTGTCCGCGCTCACGGCCCAGTTGCGTGCCGAGCGCGACGACGTCCTGGTCGCCATCGACGAGGAGGGCGGCGACGTCACCCGCCTGGAGGTCCGCACCGGCTCCTCCTTCCCCGGCAACCACGCGCTGGGCGCGGTCGACGACGTGGAGCTCACGCGCGAGGTCGCCCATGAACTGGGCCGCCGCCTCGCCGCCTGCGGGGTCAACTTCAACTGGGCCCCCTCCGCGGACGTCAACTCCAACCCCGGCAACCCGGTGATCGGTGTACGGTCCTTCGGCGCCGGCGCCGACCTGGTCGCCCGCCACACCGCGGCCTACGTCAGCGGCCTCCAGTCGGCCGGGGTCGCCGCCTGCACCAAGCACTTCCCCGGGCACGGCGACACCGCGATCGACTCCCACCACGCGATGCCCCGCATCGAGGCGGACGCCCCGACTCTGGCCGACCGCGAACTCGCCCCGTTCCGCGCCGCGATCGCCGCCGGCTCCCGCGCGGTGATGAGCGCCCACATCCTGGTCCCGGCCCTGGACCCCGACCACCCGGCAACGCTGTCCCGGCACGTCCTGACCGACCTGCTGCGCGGCGGACTCGGCTACACCGGCCTCATCGTCACCGACGGCATGGAGATGCGCGCCATCGCCGACGCCTACGGCATCGAGCGCGGCAGCGTCCTCGCCGTCGCGGCCGGCGCGGACGCCATCTGCGTGGGCGGCGGCCTCGCCGACGACGAGACGGTACGACGGCTGCGCGACGCCCTCGTCGCCGCCGTGCGCGCGGGTGAACTTCCCGAGGAGCGGCTCGCGGACGCCGCGGAACGGGTCCGGGAGCTCGCCCGCTGGACGGCCTCCGCGCAGACCCCCGGGACCCGGGGCGGCGACCCCGAGGTCGGCCTGCGCGCCGCCCGCCGGGCGCTGCGGGCGACGGTCGCCGACGGGCGCGCCTTCACCCCGCTCACCGAGGCGCCCTACGTCGCCGCCTTCACCCCCGTCGCCAACATCGCGGTGGGCGAGGAGACCCCCTGGGGCGTGGCCGCCGAACTCTCCCGGCTGCTGCCCGGCACGGAGACCGGCAGCTTCGTCGAGGACGGCGCGGGCCTCGCCGCGCTCGCCGCGGCCGGCCCCCGGCGCATCGTCGTCGTGGTCCGCGACGAGCACCGCCACGCCTGGATGGCCAAGGCCCTCGACACCGTCCTGCGCACCCGCCCCGACACGATCGTCGTCGAGATGGGCGTCCCCCAGGCCACCCCCCGCGGTGCCCTCCATCTCGCGACCCACGGCGCGGCCCGCGTCTGCGGACGCGCCGCGGCGGAGGTCATCGCGGGGGTGTGACCGACGCCCGGCCGCGAAAGGGCCCGGTCACGGGGTACCACGACCCCGTGACCGGGCCCTTCCTCACGCGCCGCGTTGCCCGGCGCGGGTGCCTAGATGCCCTGCCAGTCGGGCTTGTTGACGAACGTGTGCCGGAAGTAGTCGGCCAGCTTCAGCTTGGACGCGGCGGCCTCGTCGACCACGACCGTGGCGTGCGGGTGGAGCTGGAGCGCGGACGCCGGGCACACCGCCGCGACGGGCCCCTCGACGGTCGCGGCGACCGCGTCCGCCTTGCCCTCGCCGGTGGCCAGCAGCACCAGATGCCGCGCCTCCAGGATCGTCCCGATGCCCTGGGTGATCACGTGGTGCGGGACCTGCTCGATGTCCCCGTCGAAGAACCGCGCGTTGTCGACGCGGGTCTGCTCCGTCAGCGTCTTGATCCGCGTCCGCGAGGCCAGCGACGAGCACGGTTCGTTGAACCCGATGTGCCCGTCGGTCCCGATGCCGAGCAGTTGCAGATCCACGCCGCCGGCCGCCGCCAGCGCCGCGTCGTACGCCGCGCAGGCCGCCTGCACGTCCGGTGCGGTGCCGTCCGGGCCCATGAACGCGTCCATGCCGATCCCGAGCGGCTCCAGCACCTCCCGGCGCAGCACCGAGCGGTACGACTCGGGGTGCTCGGCCGGCAGCCCCACGTACTCGTCGAGCTGTGCGATCCGCGCCCGCGAGACGTCCGCGGCGCCGGACCGCACCTGGGCCGTCAGCGCCTGGTAGACGGGCAGCGGCGTCGAGCCGGTGGCCACACCGAGCACGGCGTCCGGCTTGCGGCGCAGCAGCCGCGCCATGGCCTCGGCGACGAGCTCGCCGCCCGACTCCGCGTCCGGGACGATGACAACTTCCACGCTGGGCCTGCCGTTCTGAAGAGGGCTGGAAGGTGTATGTGGTTTAGACCAATCCTGTGGACAATCTAACAGAGAAGGGGTTTCCCGGCCCGGGTGAACCAAGGGCTGGACGCCCTCGCGGAAATTGCCCTGACGATCTGGCTCCGCACATGAACCCACACGGGTTAGGCTGCGTGCTGGATGCTAGGGCTTCCGAACAGTTCTCCAGCCGGGGTCGAGCCGACCGCGTCAGACTCGGAGAGCTGACAACAACAAACAGGCTCGAACGCATGGACACACAGAGTGGTCTAGTCCACAATGCCATGTAAGAGCCGAGAACCGCACCGAGAACTGAACACACGTGCTTCCGTCTTCCCCGCACAGGAAGGCGGACCGAGGAACCGGAGCTCTCTGCCCTGACTGCCCCGGATCCTCATCCTTCGGCCGAACCGGGACCGCACACCCCGCGGCCGATATTGCTCCGGGCTGCGGTGCCGAGAGGGTTGAGGGTCCCTCTCAGGCGCCGCGGCCCGCGGGTGTTCCAGGGCCCGGAAGGCGAAGCGGGACAAGGCGTCGAACCCGGCCGGGACGGCCGATTCCCGACGGTGTCCGTACCGCCAGGTACGCTCGCACCCGTGCCCTCCATGAACGAACTGGTCCGCCAGCACACCGCCCTAGACGACTCCGACCTGGAGTGGCTGCATCTGCTGGTCTCGGAGTGGCAGCTGCTCTCCGACCTCTCCTTCGCCGACCTCGTCCTGTGGGTCCCCACCCGGGACGGCGCGCGCTATGTCTCGGTGGCCCAGATGCGGCCCAACACCGGGCCCACCTCCTACCAGGACGACATGGTCGGCCACCTCGTCCCACGCGGCCGTCGCCCGCTGCTGGACGTCGCGCTCGACGAGGGCCGGATCGTGCGCGAGGGCGACCCCGAGTGGCGGGAGGAGGTCCCCGTCCGGATCGAGTCCATCCCCGTACGCCGGGAGGGCCGCGTCCTCGGTGTCATCGCGCGCAACACCAACCTGCTCACCGTGCGCACCCCGAGCCGCCTCGAACTGACCTATCTGCAGAGTGCGTCGGACCTCGCGCAGATGATCGCGGCCGGCGCCTTCCCGTTCGCGAACCAGCAGATGGACATGGACGCGGCCCCCCGCGTCGGCGACGGCCTGATCCGCCTCGACGCCGACGGCATCGTCCAGTACGCCTCGCCGAACGCCCTGTCCGCCTACCACCGGCTCGGTCTCGCCTCCGACCTGGTGGGCCAGCACCTCGGCCAGACCACCGCCGAACTCGCCCCCACCCGGGGCCCGGTGGACGAGGCGCTCGCCAAGGTCGCCAGCGGCTGGGCCCCGCGCGAGTTCGAGATCGAGTCCGGCGACGGGGTCATCCAGTTCAGGGCCATTCCGCTCAAGCCCAAGGGCACCCGCATCGGTTCCCTGGTCCTGCTCCGTGACGTCACCGAACTGCGGCGCCGCGAGCGTGAGTTGATCACCAAGGACGCGACCATCCGGGAGATCCACCACCGGGTGAAGAACAACCTCCAGACGGTCGCCGCCCTGCTCCGCCTCCAGGCCCGCCGCATCGAGTCCGAGCGGGGGAGGGAAGCCCTGGAGGAGGCGGTCCGCCGGGTCGGGTCGATCGCGATCGTGCACGAGACGCTGTCCCAGAACCTGGACGAACGCGTGGAGTTCGACGAGATCGCCGACCGCGTGCTCGCGATGGTCGCCGAGATCTCCCCGGGCAAGGTCACCGGCCGCCGCACCGGACGCTTCGGCATCCTCGACGCCGAGGTCGCCACCCCGCTCTCCATGGTCCTCACGGAGATCCTGCAGAACGCCCTGGAGCACGGGTTCCGCGAGGGCGAGACCGGAACCGTCGAGGTCTCGGCCGTCCGCGGCGGCACCTCGAAGGAGGCGCGCCTCCTGGTCACCGTCCAGGACGACGGGGTCGGTCTGCCCGAGGGCTTCGACCCGCACACCGCGGGCAACCTCGGCCTGCAGATCGTACGGACGCTGGTGGAGGGCGAGTTGGGCGGGACCTTCGACATGGTCCCGGCCCCCGAGGGCGGCACCCGCGTGATCCTCGACGTCCCGGTCCGCCCCAACAAGTAGGACCTGGCGGGGAGACGGCCCGCGGAGGCGAGGGCGAGGACAGCACGAAGCCCCGGACCAGATGAGGTCCGGGGCTCGGATGCTCGTTGCTGTCAGCTTGTGCTGCGCATCGGGGTACTGCGCGCTGCGGCTCGGGGGCGGGAGATGCGTACTCGCTGTACGCGCCGCCAAGCTCAGGCTGGTTGGGGCGGGTATGTCAGGCAGAAGCCTGACGGGCCCGGTTGCGGGCGGCGCGGCGCTTCATAGCGCGACGCTCGTCCTCGCTGAGACCACCCCAGACGCCGGAGTCCTGACCGGACTCGAGCGCCCACTGCAGACACTGATCCATAACGGGGCAGCGCCGGCAGACGGCCTTGGCTTCCTCGATCTGCAGCAGCGCAGGACCGGTGTTGCCGATGGGGAAGAAGAGCTCGGGGTCTTCCTCGCGGCAAACGGCGTTGTGACGCCAGTCCATGGCTGCTACCTCTCCTTGGTTTTACGTGCAAGTTGCTTGTGAATGTGAACGCTTTCACGAATCCCTCAACAAGTGAAGGGCCACCAGCCAGGTTCCCTGGCGAGGTCCTGTGATTCGAAGAGGGGTTCCGGTGATCTGTGGATGCCGGTGTTGCGGGCTGTCCCGATCGCCACGTAGAGACTCGCAAACCTCAGCGGCGGATACAACCCCTTCTGGAAAGTTTTTTTTGATTCCTCGGTGTCGACTAGGTCACAGCCGTACTTCCATGGGGTGGATGCTGGCCTAAACGTTCGAGTGAAAGGACTTTAGCCCCTTCTGCTCACACAATCACACGCAGTGCCCGGCGTACGCCTGTGAACGTCACGCTCGTACGCAGTCCGAGGTGGTCGCCGTCCATCTGAAGGGGCAGGGGCACCTTCGAATGCAAGGTGAACTCGGTCAGGTCGTGCAGGGACGTGACGTGCTTGCCATGGGGTCCCCGCTCGGGGGACGAAGCGAGCAACTGGGTGCCATACCGGGCAACCGCGACGGCCGACATCCGGCTGAGACCGAGTACGTCGAGCCCGGTATCGAACGAGGCCTTAGGTGACGCGTACACCGGACGATTGCCGAGATACGTCCACGGGGACGTATTGCAGACTATGGACAGCACCAGGTCGCTCACCGGTTCCCCGCCCGGAACCTGGAGCGTGATCGTGCCGTTCCGGCGATGGGGTTCCTGAAGGAACTGGCGTACCACCTGGCGCAGATAAAGGGCGTGCGTGGATTTCTTTCCGCGCTCCCGCTGCTGTTCGACCCGGCCGACCACGCCCGCGTCGAATCCGAGCCCCGCGCAGAAGGTGAACCAGCGGGACGGCACCCCTTCGTCCTCGGTGCCCGGCGTGCCCGAGGCGATGCCCATGCCGACCGTGCGCTCACTGCCCTCGCGCAGCGCGCCCAGGATCGCCCCGGTCGCCTCGACGGCGTCGTTGGGCAGACCCAGGGCGCGGGCGAAGACGTTGGTGGAGCCGCCGGGGACCACCGCGAGGCGCGGCAGCCGCTCCGGGTCGGGGCCGGCGTGCAGCAGTCCGTTGACGACCTCGTTGACCGTGCCGTCGCCGCCGAGGGCGACCACCAGGTCGATGTCCTCGCCGTCCGCCGCCTGCCGGGCGAGGTCCCGTGCGTGGCCGCGGTACTCGGTGGTGACCGCTTCCAGCTTCATCTCGCTCGCGAGGGCGTGGATCAGGACGTCGCGCGTACGTGCGCTTGTGGTGGTTGCCGCCGGATTGACCACGAGAAGTGCACGCATGAGTTGCAGGGTACCTACTGGGTGGTACCCGGGACAGGCCGAGGTAGGGATCACGTAAGAGATGGGTGCGTGAACCTCGCCACGAGTGCGCCGGGCAACCCGTGCGCCGGGATGTGCGTCACCGCCCGCCCGCACCGGCGTCCGGCCTCGCAGGCGGGCCCGCGCCCGGTCGTGTCCGGGGAGA
Organism: Streptomyces sp. NPDC090106; assembly: GCF_044747265.1. NCBI lineage: Bacteria > Bacillati > Actinomycetota > Actinomycetes > Kitasatosporales > Streptomycetaceae > Streptomyces > Streptomyces sp. NPDC090106. The sequence continues at coordinate 482,270 of NZ_JBIVDS010000002.1, forward strand.
TCCCGCCCGGCTACCCTTCAGGGGTGAGCAGTGAGCAGACTCCTGAGGCCGTCGCCGGTCCCCGTCCGCGGCGCCTGACGTACGCCGCCGTCCTGACCGCCCTCGAAGGGCTGGCGCTCCTCGTGGGCGGCGTCTGGATGCTCGTCGAGGGTCTCGCGGGGCACCCGGACGACCGGCGGTCCGCCGTCACCGGCGGTGTCACCCTCGTCGTGCTCGCCCTGCTGCCGCTGCTGGCGACGCGCGGTCTGCTGGCGCTGCGCGGCTGGAGCCGGGGCCCCGCCGTCATCACGCAGATCATGGCGCTGCCCGTCGCCTACAACCTGCTCCAGGCGGACAGCGTCGCCATCCCGGCGGGCATCGCCCTCGCGGCCGTCGCGGTCACCGCGCTGGTCCTGCTCGTGAACGCCGAGACGACCCGGGCCCTCGGGATCAAGGGGCCGGGCCGTGCGCAGGAGAACGGCGACCGGTAGGCCGCGGCGGCCGAAGCCGCCGGATTCCGGGTCCTACTCCTCGACGAGGAGCTTCTCCCGGAGCTGGGCCAGGGTGCGGGCCAGCAGACGGGAGACGTGCATCTGGGAGATGCCGACCTCCTGCGCGATCTGCGACTGGGTCATGTTGCCGAAGAACCGCAGCAGCAGGATGCGCTTCTCGCGCGGCGGGAGGTCCTCCAGGAGCGGCTTGAGGGACTCCCGGTACTCGACGCCCTCCAGCGCCTCGTCCTCCGCGCCGAGGGTGTCGGCCACCGCCGGGGACTCGTCGTCGGTGTCGGGGACGTCCAGGGACAGCGTGGAGTACGCGTTGGCGGACTCCAGGCCCTCCAGGACCTCCTCCTCCGAGATGGCGAGCTTCTCGGCGAGTTCGTGCACGGTGGGGGAGCGGCCGTGCTGCTGGGACAGCTCCGCCGTGGCCGTCGTGAGCGCGAGGCGCAGCTCCTGGAGCCTGCGCGGTACGCGGACCGCCCAGCCCTTGTCCCGGAAGTGGCGCTTGATCTCGCCGACGACCGTCGGGGTGGCGTACGTCGAGAACTCGACGCCGCGCTCCGGGTCGAAGCGGTCCACGGACTTGATCAGGCCGATGGTGGCGACCTGGGTCAGGTCGTCCAGCGGCTCGCCGCGGTTGCGGAAGCGGCGCGCGAGGTGCTCGACGAGCGGCAGATGCATCCGGACCAGCCGGTTGCGCAGCTCCGCGTACTCGGGGCTGCCGTCCTTCAGCAGGCGCAGCTCCACGAAGAGCGCGCGTGCCCCGCTGCGGTCCTGAGGGTCGTGCCGCGTGGCGGGCCCGCTGGGCTCGCCCTGTTTCTCGTCTCGTTCGTGCTCGCTCATCGTCCCGCCCGTCGCCCTTCCCCGAGCTCTCGTCTCCGCTCGGACAGGGGAGGCCCCGATCCGTCCGTCCGGAGGCGCGCTCCGCACGGCAGCTTCCTGATCCCGCCGCCCGTCGTCCGGGAAGCCGCTCGCCGCCGTGTCGTCGGCGTCGTCCTCCGGATGCGGGCGGGCCTGCTCGGGGATGCCGGCGACAGCGGCGGCACCGCCCGTGGAGTCACCGTTGTGCCGGGACCCGCCTGTGCCGCCGGTCGGCAGCTCCCGTGTGCCGATCTCTTCGTCACGCACCGGCCCGTCCCCTGTCCTCACGCCGGCCCGGGGCCCGCGCCGCGCTGTTTGTAGAGGCTGATCGAAACGGTTTTGTCGTCGTCGACGGCGGAGGAGACCTTGCCCGCCAGGGCGGACAGGACGGTCCAGGCGAAGGTGTCACGCGCGGGGGCGTGACCGTCCGTGGTCGGGGCCGAGACGGTGACTTCGAGCGAGTCGTCGACGAGGCGGAAGACGCAGCTCAGCACCGAGCCGGGCACGGCCTGCTGGAGCAGGATCGCGCACGCCTCGTCCACGGCGATGCGCAGGTCCTCGATCTCGTCGAGGGTGAAGTCCAAACGGGCCGCGAGTCCGGCCGTCGCCGTACGCAGCACCGACAGGTAGGCACCCGCGGCCGGCAGCCGGACTTCCACGAAGTCCTGGGTCGCGGGCTCGCCTGCGATCTGGGACACCCTCACCTCCAAGGTGGTACAAGCTTTTCAGGGCCGAGGGTCGCCCCCCGGAGTAACGCGAAGTGTGGTTCAGCGGTGACGCTATCGCGCTCTGAACTTTCCTGTCCCCGGTACCCCAACCCCTGCCGTCACTCACAGTAAAACTGTGGACACGCTCCGTGTCTAGGGGTCTGCGGCTCCAATTGGGAAGAACGCGCGCCGGGTTGACGTACCCAGACGTCAGACGGTCGAACCGTCCTCGTCCGGCCCCGCGGCGACGGGCCGCGCGATCACACCAGGACGTGGTCCTCGAAGCACCAGCGCCAGTCCTCACCGGGCTCGAAGGTCCGCATGATGGGGTGCCCGGTCTCCTTGTGGTGCTCGGTGGCGTGCCGGCCCGGCGAGGAGTCGCAGCAGCCGACGTGACCACAGGTGAGGCACAACCGCAGCTGCACCGGGTGCGTACCGTCGCGCTCGCACTCGGGACAGGTCCGGTGGAGCGGTTCGGGTTCCGGGTGCGGCAGCGCGTCGGCGTGCGTGCACTGTTTCATGATTGCCAGGTTACGACGGCCGCGCGGAAGTCCGCGCGGAAAAACGAGGACGGTTGAGGTCATGGACGTGATGCCACTGCTGTTGCTGGTGGCGGGCAGCGCCGCGATCGCCGCTGCCGCCCGGCGCACCCCGGTGCCGGCGCCGCTGCTGCTGGTCGCGGCCGGACTGGTGTTCTCCTACGTCCCCGGGGTCCCGGAGTACACCCTCGACCCGGACATCGTGCTCCCGCTGGTCCTGCCGCCCCTGCTGCACTCGGCGGCCACCGACAGCTCGTACCTGGACCTGCGCGCGCAACTGCGGCCGGTCGCCCTGCTCTCCGTCGGCTACGTGCTCTTCGCGACCTTCGTCGTCGGCTGGGCGGCCTACCAGATCGTCCCGGGGCTGTCCCTGACGGGCGCGCTGGTGCTCGGCGCGGTGGTGGCGCCGCCGGACGCCGTCGCGGCCACCGCGGTCGCGCGCCGCGTGGGCCTGCCCTCCCGCATCACCACGATCCTCCAGGGCGAGTCCCTGGTGAACGACGCCACCGCGATCACCGCCTACCGGGTGGCGCTCGCGGCGGCGGTCGGCGAGGGCGCCTCCTGGGCGGGCGGCATCGGTGAGTTCCTGCTCGCGGCGATCGGCGGTGTGGCCGTCGGCCTCGTCCTGATGGTCCCGATCCACTGGCTGCGCACCCACCTCAAGGAGCCCCTGCTCCAGAACACCCTGTCCCTGCTGATCCCCTTCGTCGCCTACGCGGCGGCGGAGCAGTTCCACGCCTCCGGTGTCCTCGCCGTGGTCGTCGTGGCGCTCTTCCTCGGCCACCGCGCGTGGGAGGTGGACTTCGCCACACGCCTCCAGGAGGACGCCGTCTGGAAGATGGTCGCCTTCGTGCTGGAGTCGTCGGTCTTCGCGCTGATCGGGCTCCAGCTGCGGGTCGTGGTCAAGGGCGTCGGCGAGTACGCGGGGCTGGACGCCGCCTGGTACGCGGTGGCGGTGTTCCTGGTCGTCGTCGTGTCGAGGTTCGTGTGGGTCTACCCGGCGACGTTCCTCCCGCGCGTGCTGTCCGCGCGCATCAGGGAACGGGAGGAGAACCCCACCTGGAAGGGCCCGTTCGTCATCGCCTGGGCCGGCATGCGCGGGGTGGTGTCCCTGGCGATCGCCTTCTCCGTGCCGGAGACGCTGCACGACGGCGAGCCCTTCCCCGGCCGCAACCTGATCCTCTTCCTGACCTTCACCACCGTCATCGGCACCCTCGTCGTCCAGGGCGTCACCCTGCCGCCGCTGATCCGCCTGCTGCGCCTGCCCGGACGCGACGCCCAGGCCGAGACCCTCGCCGAGGCCAACGCCCAGGCGCAGGCGTCCATCGCCGCCGAACGCCACCTGGACGAACTCCTGGACGACGAGCGCAACGCCCTGCCGCCACCGCTGGCCGACCGTCTGCGCACCGTCCTCGAACGCCGCCGCAACGCCGTGTGGGAACGCCTCGGCGCGGTGAACCCGGTGACCGGCGAGACCGTCGACGACACCTACCGGCGCCTGTCCCGCGAGATGATCGGCGCCGAACGCGCGGTGTTCGTCCGGCTCCGCGACGGCCGCTACATCGACGACGAGATGCTCCGCACCCTGCTGCGCAGACTCGACCTGGAGGAGGCGGCGGCGTACCGGGAGGCGACGTGAGGGACACGGCCCCCAACCCCGGGGGAGCGTCCGCTAGCCCTCCGGGAACGGCGCCCCGCTCACCACCCCCACCACCCGGCACCCCGCCGGGAACGCGCCCTCCTGCGCCAGGGTCACCAGCCCGTACAGCAACTTGGCGACATAGAGCCGCTCCAGCGGAACCCCGTGGCGGCGCTCGAAGTCGGTGGCGAAGGCGTCCAGTGCCGGTGGGGTGCGCGCGTAGCCGCCGAAGTGGAAGCGGTCGTCCAGGGACCAGTCGCCGCGCCGCCCGCCGAACGCCTCGACCTGCAACGCCTCGATCTCACCGCCCAGGAAGCCGCCCTTGAGGACGGGTATCCCCAACCCCCGCTGGCCCGGCCCCAGTCCGGCGGCCGTCCCGGCGAAGGTGCCGCCGGTCCCGCAGGCCAGGGCGACGACGTCGGCCCGCCCGCGCAGCTCCTCGCCGAGGGCCCGGCACCCTCGTACCGCCAGGGCGTTGCTGCCGCCCTCGGGGACGACGTACGCGTCCTCGGCGCCGGCGGCGCGCAGCAGGGCGGCGAGGACGGGCGGCTCGTGCTTGCGGCGATAGGCCGCCCGGTCGACGAAGTGCAGGCGCATCCCGTCGGCGGCGCAGCGGGCCAGGGAGGGGTTGAGGGGGCGGGACGCCAGCTCCTCGCCGCGCACCACCCCCACCGTCGTGACGCCCAGCAGCCGGCCCGCCGCGGCGGTCGCGCGGAGGTGGTTGGAGTAGGCGCCGCCGAAGGTGAGGAGGGTGCGGCCGGACGCGGCCGACAGGTTCGGGGCGAGTTTGCGCCACTTGTTGCCGACCAGGTCGGGGTGGATGAGGTCGTCGCGCTTCAGGAGGAGCCGGACACCGCGGCGGGTGAAGCGCTCGTCCTCGACCGGCTGCAGAGGGGAGGGCAGCCGGGGGCGCAGGGAGGTGAGGGCGTCGCTGGTCACCCCCTCATTGTCACGCCCCCGCCGTCACACGGGCGTCCGTGATCACTTGAGGCGTTCGCGAATGCGTTCACGCAGCCAGGTCATGGTGAAGCCGCGCGGATCGACCTTTCCGGGCTGCCACTCCCGGTGCCCGACGACCGAGCGTTCCGTCCAGCCGTGGTGGCGGCAGATCGCCGCGGAGACCCTCTCGATCGCCTCCAGCTGGGCCGCCGGCCAGGGGTCCTCGCCGTCGCCGAGGTTCTCGCACTCGAAGCCGTAGAAGTGCCGGTTGCCGTCGGTGTTGGCCTCGTTGTCGAGGGGCAGCGCCTTCTCGGCGATCACCGCGCGGAGCACGTCGTCGTCGCCGAGCCCCGCGTGGTTGGCGCGACCGTGGCCGACCAGATGGACCCGGCCGTCCTTGGTGATGACGCCGTGGCACAGCGGGCCGGGGAGGTCCTCGTGGCCGTCGCGGCAGAGGGCGACCGTGCGTTCGCTGCCCTTGGTCACCGTGTGGTGGATCATCACGCCGTGCACCGGCCCCCAGGGGCCCTTGTGGTTGCGGTTGTGATGCCTCCAGTCGCCGACCTCGACGACGGTGACGCCCTCGTCCCGCAGGATGTCGAGGAACCGGGCCGCCGACATGGGTGGGGCCATGTCGCCTCCTTCACGTGCGCGACGGCCGCCTCTCGCGGCCGGCTCGTGAGGGATCTTGTATCCAAAACGGGCGGCCCGGACTACTCGTTCGCACGATGTGCGAGCCGTTTCGGACACCGGGGCGCGACGAAGCCGTGGGTACCGGGACGCAGGGTGACCGGACGCGGAGGGGAAGGGCCGGCGGGGCGGGGGGAAAAGAGCCGATCGCGCAGCATGCCCAGCCGCCCGGAGATCCATTCCAACTCTTTCGGGTAATAGCACCAACACGCTGAGTGAGGAAGGCTTGCCGGTGCAGATGCTCGGCGCAGCACGGTGCCCGGGCATGACCGGGAGGGCGATTCACATATGTCGGTAGGCGAAGAGGTCCGCACGGAGCAACAGGACCGGCCGCAGCAGTCCCTCGGCACGGCCGCCGCGCGGAACCTGGCCACCACCACCAAGTCCGCGCCGCAGATGCAGGAGATCAGCTCCCGCTGGCTGCTGCGCACGCTCCCCTGGGTGAACGTGCAAGGCGGCGCGTACCGCGTCAACCGCCGTCTGACCTACGCCGTGGGGGACGGCAGGGTCACGTTCGTGAAGACCGGCGACCGCGTCGAGGTCATCCCCGCCGAACTCGGCGAACTCCCCGCGCTCAGGGCGTACGAGGACGACGAGGTCCTCGCCGAACTCGCCCGGCGGTGCCAGCAGCGGGAGTTCGCGGCGGGCGACGTCATCGCCTCCTTCGGCAGCCGCTCCGACGAGGTGTACCTCCTCGCGCACGGCCGCGTCGAGAAGATCGGCACCGGCCCCTACGGCGACGACGCCGTGCTCGGCGTGCTCGCCGACGGCTCCTACTTCGGCGACCAGTCGCTCCTCGACGCCGACGCCATGTGGGAGTTCACCGCCCGCGCCGCCACCGCCTGCACGGTCCTGGTGCTGCCCCGCACCGACTTCGAGCAGGTCGCCGAACGCGCCGAGTCGCTGCGCGGACACCTGGAGGGCCTGCGCGCGATCCCGGAGCAGCGCACCAACACCTACGGCGAGAAGGCCATCGACCTCTCCGCCGGCCACAGCGGCGAACCCGACATCCCGCACACCTTCGTCGACTACGAGGCCAGCCCGCGCGAGTACGAACTCAGCGTCGCCCAGACGGTGCTGCGCATCCACTCGCGCGTCGCCGACCTCTACAACCAGCCGATGAACCAGACCGAACACCAGCTCCGGCTCACCGTCGAGGCGCTGAAGGAGCGCCAGGAACACGAACTGGTCAACAACCGCGAGTTCGGACTGCTGCACAACTGCGAGTACGACCAGCGCCTCCAGCCGCACGACGGCGTGCCCAGCCCCGACGACCTGGACGAACTGCTCAGCCGCCGGCGCGGCACCAAGCTGCTGCTCGCCCACCCGCGCGCCATCGCGGCCATCGGACGGGAACTCAACAAGCGCGGACTCGTGCCCGAGACCATCGACATGGGCGGTCACCGCATCCCCACCTGGCGCGGGGTGCCGATCTTCCCGTGCAACAAGATCCCGGTCACCGAGACCCGGACGACCTCGATCATCGCCATGCGTACCGGCGAGAGCGACCAGGGCGTCATCGGGCTCCAGCAGAGCGGCATCCCCGACGAGATCGAGCCGGGCCTGTCCGTGCGGTTCATGGGCATCAACGAACAGGCCGTCATCAAGTACCTCGTGACCGCCTACTACTCGGCCGCGGTGCTCGTCCCGGACGCCCTCGGTGTCCTGGAGAACGTCGAGATCGGCCGCTGGTAGTGACCTCTTCGGCCATGTCCGCGGGGGTGACGTTTCTGCATCTCGGGGCCGTGTCCCGGCCCGCACGGATGGGTACATCCCGGTCGGACGCGCCCATTCACAGCGGAAGCGCCACCGTCCGCGGACTGACCGAGGGGGAACCCATGGCAGAGCTCACGACGGAGGTGGAACGGCACCGCGCCGCGACGGACCGCCCCGAAGCGCACCAGGCGACCGCGATCCTGGAGCACACCCGCGAGGCCGTCGGCCCCGCGCTGCGCGCCGCGATCGACTCGCTGCCCGGGTCCATGCGCCGGATCGCCCTCTACCACTTCGGCTGGGAGCACGCCGACGGCACCCCGGCTGCGGGCGGCTCCGGCAAGGCGATCCGGCCCGCCCTCGTCCTCACCGCCGCCGCCGCGCTCGGCGGACCCGAGGCGCGCGCCGCCGCCGTACGGGCCGCCGCCGCGGTGGAACTGGTCCACAACTTCAGCCTGTTGCACGACGACGTGATGGACCACGACACCACCCGCCGCCACCGGCCCACCGCCTGGACGGTGTTCGGCGAGACCGACGCCATCCTCGCCGGCGACACCCTCCAGGCACTCGCCCTCAAACTGCTCGCCGAGGACCCGCACCCGGCGTCCGCGGCGGCCGGCGCCCGGCTCGCGGCCTGCGTCGTCGACCTGTGCGCCGGACAGCACGCCGACGTGGCCATGGAACGACGGCACCCCGGCGAGGTCACCCTCGACGAGGCGCTCGCCATGGCCGAGGCCAAGACCGGCGCGCTCCTCGGCTGCGCCTGCGCGATCGGCGCGCTCTACGCGGGCGCGTCCCGCGAGGACGTCGAGGCACTGGACGCGTTCGGCCGCGAGGCCGGGCTCGCCTTCCAGCTCATCGACGACGTCATCGGCATATGGGGCGACCCCGACCGCACCGGCAAGCCCGCCGGCGCCGACCTCGCCGCCCGCAAGAAGTCCCTGCCCGTGGTCGCCGCGCTGGCCTCCGGCACCCCGGCGGCGGCCGACCTGGCCGAGCTGTACACGGCCCCCTTCGACGACCGGGACGAGGCGGCCCGGGAGATCCTCGCCCGCACGGCCCGCGCCGTCGAAGAGGCCGGCGGACGCGACTGGGCGCAGCTCCAGGCCGCCGACCGCATGGCCCACGCCCTCGGGGAACTGTCCCGGGTGATCCCCGAACCGGAGACCGCGGAGGGACTGCTCGCCCTGGCGGAGTACGTGACCCGGCGCAGCGACTGACAGCACCCCGCTGTCCTCATGGACCCCGGAGCCCCCGGGTCCGTACGGCTCCTGACCCCGTACGGCCCCCGAAGGCGCCGGGCCGGGGGCGGGTCCCGCACATCCCCACGGTGTGCGGGCCCCGCCCCCCCTTTTTTGAGGCTCGGTTCGCCTCCGGGGCGCCTGTTGCCGGTGCCGGGACACCGATCGTGCTCGACCCTTCGGGCCTCCGCGCGTTCGGTGTCCCGGCACCGGCGCGCCCCTTCGGCTCACTCGCCCTTGGTCCCGCACCCTGCGCCCCACTCCTCGCTGCCGTCCCGTATAAGGTCAACGGTCGTACGGTCGAGGTCAGTTGGTAGGGAAGGGCGGGGACCATGGGCGTGGCGATCCGGGCGGCGGGCGAGGGCGACCGCGAGCTGGTCGTGCGGCTGCTGGACGCGGCGTTCCAGGACGACCCCGTCAGCTCCTGGGTCTTTCCCGGCACGGAGTACCGCCGCGAGACGCACCACCTGCTCATGGGCGCGTTCGCCGACATCGTGCTCGAAGAGGGCTGGATCGACGTCACCGAGGACGACACCGCCTGTGCGCTGTGGATGTCCGTCCCGGCCGAGCCGCACGACGACGGCGGCGAGGGGTTCGCGCAGGTCCGTGCGGCGGTCGACCCGGCCAACGCGCGTATCGAGCAGATCGGCCTGCTCACCGGGGACGTCCACCCCGTGGGCCGGCCCCACGCCTACCTGTGGATGATCGGCGTGCGCCCCGACCGCCAGGGCGAGGGGGTGGGCGGCGCGCTCATCGGCTCCGTCCTCGAACGCTGCGACCGCGAGGGCCGGCCCGCGTATCTGGAGGCCAGCAGCGCCCGCAGCCGGAGCCTGTACGAACGCCTCGGCTTCCGTCTCCTGGACCGCCCCCTCGACCTCCCGGACGGCCCCCGGATGTGGCCGATGTGGCGCGACCCGCGCGACTGACCCGCGAGAGTCCCCGCACACCCCCTAGGGAGTGTTGCGCCTTCGGCAACGGCGTCCCCGTGCGCACGTACAGCAGGAAGCGCTGAGACCGCCGCCGCCCTACCCTGAAGGCATGGACAGCGAAGCACACGCCTGTCCCGTCTGCGGACAGCCCGTCGAAACGGTCGTCCGGCGCCACAAGACGCTGGGCGCATGGGTGCCGCGCTGGGTCGCGGGACCCTGCACGAACCCCGAGTGCGCGACGTACACCGAGGAGGGCGCCGGACCCGGCGCCGGCCACGGCGCGGGAGCGCCCGCGGGCACGTCCGTGAGCGAGCAGCCGAGAAAATCCTGAACCCGTGTCGGGAATCCGTCGAGAACCCGGATCCGGCTCCGACGTTCCCCGTGAGAGCCGCCCGTGAGGGGCGGCCGGAGCCGAAGGAGCGGATCCATGAAGTACCTGGTGATGGTGCAGGGCAGCCAGGCCGACTACGAGGCCATGCAGGGCAAGCCCTCCGAGAGCTCCCCGGTGGCCTGGACCGAGCAGGACGTCCAGGCGATGTTCACCTTCATGGGCGCCCTCAACAACGATCTGGCCGAGTCCGGCGAGCTGATCGACGCCCAGGGCCTCGCCGAACCCGCCACGACCCGCCATGTCACCCTGGGTGACGACGGCAAGGCGGTGATCACCGACGGGCCGTACAGCGAGACCAAGGAGCTGCTCGCCGGGTACTGGGTGCTGGACTGCGCGAGCCTGGAGCGGGTCACCGAGATCGCCGAGCGCGTCCAGCGCTGCCCGCAGCCCGCGGGCGCGCCCCTGCACCCGGTGGTCATCCGGCCCATCCCGGACGGCGCGGCCGACACCTGCGCATGACCCGTACGACCCCGGCGACCGTCATCGAGGACCTGCTGCGCCTGCACGCGCCGCAGGTCCTCGGCGCGCTGGTGCGCCGCTACGGACACTTCGACACCGCCGAGGACGCCGTCCAGGAGGCGCTGCTCGCCGCGGCCGGGCAGTGGCCGTCGGCCGGGGTCCCGGACAACCCGCGCGGCTGGCTGATCCGGGTCGCCTCCCGGCGGCTCGTGGACGCGCTGCGGGCGGACGAGGCCCGGCGGGCCCGGGAGGAGCGGGCCACGGCGCTGGACCTGCCACTCGCCTCCGGAGCCGACCGGGCGCCCCGCGACGACGACACCCTCACCCTGCTCCTCCTGTGCTGCCACCCCGACCTGACCCCGTCCGCGCAGATCGCCCTGACCCTGCGCGCGGTCGGCGGTCTGACCACGGCCGAGATCGCCCGCGCCCATCTGGTCCCCGAGGCGACGATGGCGCAGCGCATCAGCCGAGCCAAGGCGAAGGTGCGCGGGGTGCGCTTCGGCCGCCCGGACGACTGGGGCGAACGGCTGCCGGCCGTCCTCCAGACCCTCTACCTGATCTTCAACGAGGGCTACACGGCCACCTCGGGCCCCGCCCTGCAGCGCCGTGAGCCGGCCACCGAGGCCATCCGCCTCACCCGCACCGTCCACCGCCTCCTCCCCGGCACCGGCGAGGTCACCGGACTGCTCGCCCTGATGCTCCTCACCGACGCGCGCCGCGAGGCCCGCACCAGCGGCCCGCACGGCGACCTCGTGCCCCTCGACGCACAGGACCGCGACCGCTGGGACAAGGCCGCGATCGAGGAGGGCGTCGCCCTGATCACCCAGGCGCTGCGGCACGGCCCGGCCGGCCCCTTCCAGCTCCGCGCCGCCATCGCCGCCGTCCACGACGAGGCACCCTCCGCCGAGGCCACCGACTGGCGGGAGATCCTCGGCCTCTACGACTTCCTGGTCCGCCTCGTCCCCGGCCCCGTCGAACGCCTCAACCGCACGGTCGCCCTCGCCATGGTCCACGGACCGGAGGCGGGCCTCGCCGAACTGGACGTGCTGGAAGGCGAGTTGGGCCACCGCCGGGACGCCGTCCGGGCACATCTGCTGGAGCGGGCCGGGGCGTACGACGAGGCCCGTGCCGCCTACGAGTCGGCGGCCTCGCGGACCCTGAGCCTGCCCGAGCAGCGGTATCTGCGCGGGCGGGCCGGGCGGCTGGGCCCGTAGCGTGGACGCATGACCGACCACATCCTGCATCTCACCGAGCGCGCCCACTGGGACGCGGCCCGCGCGAAGGGCCGCTACGAGATCTCCACCCGGGGCCGCACCCTCCAGGAGGAGGGCTTCATCCACTGCTCGACCCGCGCCCAACTCCCGGGCACGGCCTCGGCGTTCTTCGCCGGTCTCACCGACCTCGTGGTCCTCGTCATCGACCCGGCCCTGCTCGACGTACCCCTGAGGTACGAGGCGGCCCGGCCCGGTGGGGAGGAGTTCCCGCACGTGTACGGGCCGCTCCCGGTGACCGCCGTCGTGGACGTCGAACCCTGGGGCGCGGACACGCCCTAGGGCCGGGACAGGCCGCCTGTCTCCGGGTCCCGGCCGGTCAGGCAGTACACGCCGCCCGCCGGGTCCCGCAGCACCGTCCAGTGCGGGCCGGCGCTCAGGAACCCGGCGCCCAGCCGCTCGTGCCGGGCGCGGGTCGCCGCGATGTCGGCGCAGGCCAGGTCGAGATGGGCCGAGGCGGGGCGTTCCTCGCCGAGGCGCTGGAGGAGCACGCGCACCGGGAGACCGGCCGGGGGCCGCAGGACGTGGAACTCGGGAAGGGAACCTGGCAGGGAGTCCCAGTTGGTCAACAGAGCGCTCCAGAACGCCACTTCGGCCGTGAAGAGCGACGGGGGCAGGTCCAGGCACACCTGGTCCAGACGGCTCCCGTCGACCACCGGCGGCCGGTCCGCCTCACCCTGCCAGGGCACCACGCAGAACGACTGCCCGGCGGGGGAGCGCAGCACGGTCCATCCCTCGTGCGCGGCGGCCGTCGACGCGCCGAGCCGCAGCGCCGACCGCACGAACTCCGGTACGTCGTCCACGCAGAGGTCGAGATGCGCGCCCCCCGCGCCCTCCTCGACGCCCTGCACCTTCACGCACGCGTCGGCCCCCGCGGGGACCAGCGTCACGAACTCGCCTCGGGGCGCCGACAGCCGCGTGTCCGTGACCGCGGTCCAGAACGCGTGGGCCCGGTCGAGGAGTTCGGCGGGGCGGTCGACGAAGGCGTACGTCCAGCGGATGCTCATGCCCGGGATCGTAGATCAGCGGCCATGGGCCCAGGGGGCGGCCGTCAGGGCGCCTGCATGAACCGGAGCATGTTCCCCGCCGGGTCCCGGAACGCGCAGTCGCGCACCCCGTAGGGCATGTCCGTCGGCTCCTGGAGGACGTCCGCTCCGGACGCCAGGACGCGGGCGAAGAGGGCGTCGCAGTCGTCGGTGGTGAAGTTGACGCCGCGCAGCACGCCCTTGGCGAGGAGCCGCTCCATCGCCTCGCGGTCGGCGGGGGAGAGGTCGGGGTTGGCGGCGGGCGGCTCCAGGACGATCGACACGTCCGGCTGGAGCGGCGAGCCGACGGTCGTCCAGCGCATCCCCTCGTACTTGACGTCGTTGCGGACCTCCAGGCCCAGGACGTCGCAGTAGAAGGCGATCGCCTTGTCGTGGTCGTCGACGGCGATGAAACAGGTGTGGAGTCTCAGGTCCATGGGCCCAACCTAAGGTCGCGGCGGCCCGTGCGCCCGGCTCCGGCGCCTCACGCCCGTCTCGGCCGGGTGTACGTCCGCACCACGCAGGGCGGGATGCCGGCGGTCTCCTCGTGCGAGCGGGCCCGGTAGGAGCTGGGCGTCTCACCGACCAGCTCGGTGAAGCGCGAGCTGAAGGAGCCGAGGGACGTGCAGCCCACCGCCATGCAGACCTCGGTGACGCTGAGGTCGCCGCGGCGCAGCAGGGCCTTCGCGCGTTCGACGCGCCGGGTCATGAGATAGCCGTAGGGGGTCTCGCCGTACGCCTCGCGGAAGCTGCGCTGGAAGTGGCCCGGGGACATCAGGGCGGTGCGGGCGAGGGCGGCGACGTCGAGGGGCTCGGTGTACTCACGGTCCATCCGGTCGCGGGCCTTGCGCAGACGCACCAGATCCTCACGGTTCACGCCCCCAGGATCGCACGGCCGTACGACGACGGGGGACCCTCGCGGGGTCCCCCGTCGCACGCTCACCCCCGGCCGGTCACTCCCGGCCGGTCACTTCAGCCGGTCACTTCAGGTAGACGAGACCGTCGGTCGTGATGGTGGGGCGGCCACTGGTCGCGACGACCACGATCTTCACCGTGTGCTTGGCACTGCTCGACCAGGACTTCGTCCAGATCGCGTTGCGGTACTGCGTCGTGGACGACTTCAGGTCGACCGTGGCGACCTTCGCGCCGTCGACATAGACGTACGCCTGCCCCGAGGTCGAGGCCCGCGAGACCACCCAGGACGCGGAGCGCCCGGTGAACGTCCAGCTCAGCGAGGCGTTCTTCGTCTTGCTGGTGTAGGACTTGCCGCCCAGGTAGCTGGTGGACGACTTGCTCGTCCAGGTCCCGGACCTGGTGGCCGAGGTCTCCTGGAGGATCACCGGGGTGCCGGCCACCGACGTCGAGGCGGTGTTGCCTGCCTGGTCGTACGCCGTCATCTTCCAGGTCGTGGCGGTGCCCGAGGCGGCCGTGTGGCTCGCGCTGGTGGTGGTGGGGCCGTAGGTCCTGGCGACCGGCGCGGTCAGCCTGACCTCCTTGAGCGCGGTCGCGTCCGTCGCCTTCCACTTCAGCGTGAGCGGGACGGCCGTGGTGTTCACCGTGCCGGTGCGCAGCGCGAGGCTCGGCTTGGTGGAGAAGGTGGGCGCGGTGGTCTCCGCGATCACCGTGGCCGTCGCCGAGGTGACCGTCTTCCCGGACTGGTGCACGGCCCGGACGGCGACCTTGTGCGTGCCCACGGCCAGCGTGGCCTTCGCGGAGGCGGCGGTGCCGGTGGCGGTGGCGGCCACCCTGCCGTCGACCAGCACCTCGTACTTCGAGACGAACGCCGCCGGGCTGGTGATCGACCAGCCGAGGGTGACCGACGCCTTGGTGTACCGGGTCGAGCCGACGGTGTTCGTGCCGGTCACCGACTTCAGGGTGAGGCCGGTGACGGGGCCCGCGGCCCAGCCGCGGATGGTGGGCAGCTGGTCGTAGAGGGAGGTGCCGGGGCACTCGGTGTTGTAGCCGTCGCGGTGGCCGATGATCGTCGGGAAGGTCATCTGGGCGCCCAGGGCCCAGGTCTTGCCGGCGTAGTTGCCGCCCGCCGCGCCCGCGGTGAGCGTGGTCGTGCCGTTCGGGTCGACGCCGTACTGGCCGAGCTTCCACGCGGCGAGCCGGGCGACCGCGGCCGTGGCCTCGGAGGACGGGGCCGTGGTGCCGTAGTCACCGAGCACGGCGACGCCCGTGGTCTGGGTGTTGAAGCCGTACGTGTGCGCGCCCAGCACCGGCTGGTCGATGCCGCCCTTGCGGCCCTCGTAGATCGTGCCGCACTTGTCGACGAGGAAGTTGTAGCCGATGTCCTTCCAGCCCTGCGACTTCACGTGGTACGTGTACACGCCGCGGATGAGGGCCGGGGCGTCGGCGCACGTGTAGTCGTTGGAGTTGACGGTGTGGTGGACCGTCACCGCCTTGATCGTGCGGCTCGGCAGGTACTCCGGAGCCTCGGGGCTGATCGATTCGTCGGCGCCCCAGCCGGCCCGGTTCACGATCGGGGGCTGCGGGACGGACGAGGTCGGGCCGGGGGTCGTCGAGGGGGAGGCGGGCGCGGACGGCGTGTCCGAGGCGCTGCTCGTCGACGGCGAGGGCGTCGTGGTGGCCGTGTCGGAGGGGGAGGGCGAGGCGCTCTCGCTCGCGCTGACCGACGGCTCGGCGGTGCTCTCCTCGGCGGCGGGGGCGGACGCCGAGGGCGACTCGCCGTCCTCCACGGCGAACGCGGCCGGCTCCAGGTTGTTCACCGTTCCCGCGCCCGGGTCGATCATGTCGAGGCGCAGCCCCGCGGGGAGCCGGGCGGAGGACTTGCCGTCGACCTTGACCTCGACGCCGTCGGACGGGCCGACCCACGCGGGCTCGGTGCCGCCGCGTGTGGCGCCGCGGTCACCGGGTTCGTTGCCGGCCTCCAGGGTCAGCCACTTCGACCAGGCGCCGCTCGCGGCGTCCCGGGTCCGCGCCTCGATCGTGGCGCCCATCTTCGCGGAGGGGTCGGACCAGGTGAGGCCCAGCATGCTGAAGTCCGTGGTGTCGCGCTTGCCGAGCGCGGCCGACGTGCCGTCCGACGCGACGGTCAGCTTCGCCGTCCGCGTACTGCTCTCGACCGGCCCGGACTTGCCGTCGCTCGCCGAGGCGCCGTTCTCCGCCGGGCTTGTGCCCACACCCTGGACGACCAGCGTCCCGGTCACCGCCGCGACCGCGACCGCGGCCGTCCCCCACCAACGACGTCTCATCTCGACGCGCACACCCTTCTCTTCCCGCACGCTCCGCACGGGCATTCACAACGGACCTCACAGGCCCCACAGATGTGACGCCCAGGGAAAGGTATGCGCAAGGTAACTACCTGAAAGGCCGTCAATCCGCACAAGCGGGTCGTCGTGTCTTTCATGATTCAAGTGATCTGCGTCACGAGTGCCCCGTGAAGACGCGAAAAGGGTCCGACCGGCAGCACCGGTCGGACCCTTTGCGTGAACCTCGACTCGCCGAGTCAGGCCTTCTTGGTCTCCCAGAAGATCTTGTCGATCTGGGCGATGTGGTCGAGCGCCTTCTGGCCGGTGGCCGGGTCCGTGGACGCCTTGGCGGCCGACAGGGCCTTCAGGGTGTCGTTGACCAGGACGTGCAGCTCCGGGTACTTCTCGAAGTGCGGGGGCTTGAAGTAGTCGCTCCAGAGCACCGAGACGTGGTGCTTGGCCAGCTCGGCGCGCTGCTCCTTGATGACGGTGGCGCGCGCCTGGAAGTGCGGGTCGTCGTTGGCGGCCATCTTCTCCTGCACGGCCTTCACCGACTCCGCCTCGATGCGGGCCTGGGCCGGGTCGTACACGCCGCAGGGCAGGTCGCAGTGGGCGCTGACCTTGACCTTGGGGGCAAACAGGCGGGAAAGCATGGAGCATTCCTTCCTCGTGATCGTCTTCTCAGGTGGGACATTACTCCCTGCGAGACGGGTTTTCGCGGGTGCCCCCATGGGCTTAGGACAAAAGTCCGGGGTCAGACTGAGACTGGTGGAGGAACGGACCGGGGAGGTGCCGGGGATGCCGGAACTGTCGCAGGAGACCGAGCGTGGAGGGGCGGCCCCGCCGCTCGGATGGGTCGAGGTGACCGGGCCCTCCATGGTGCCCACGCTCTACCACGGGGACCAGCTCCTGGTGCGCTACACGGGCCGGGTCAGGGCCGGCGACATCATCGTGCTGCGCCACCCGCTCCAGCAGAACCTGCTCGTGGTCAAGCGGGCCGCCGAACGCCGTCAGGGCGGCTGGTGGGTGCTGGCCGACAACGCCTTCGGTGTGACCACCGACAGCAACGACTTCGGGGTCGTGCCGGACGAGCTGATCCTCGGCAAGGTGCGGTTCCGGTACCGGCCGCCGCAGCCCGGTCAGCGCTCGCCGCTGGCGCTGGCGCGCTGGCTGGTGTCGGCGGCCAGGCCCGTCTTCTCCGACCGGTCGGCCTCCAGGCGTTTGCGGGCCCGGTAGGCGGCCACGTTCGCGCGGGTGGCGCAGCGGTCGGAGCAGTAGCGCCGCGAGCGGTTGGTGGAGGTGTCCAGATAGGCGTTGCGGCACGGCGCCGCCTCGCACAGACCGAGCCGGTCCACGCCGTACTCCGTCAGATGGAACGCCAGCCCCATCGCCGCGATCGCCGCGTAGCCCGCGGTCGCGTTCGAGGGGTGGTCCGCGAGGTGCATGTGCCACAGCGGGCGTCCGTCGTCGTCCCGGAAGTCGTGCCCGGAGATCTGAGGGCTGACCGGGAACTCCAGCAGGAGCGAGTTCAGCAGGTTGACCGCCAGGGTCTCGTCGCCCCCGTCGGCGGCCTCGAAGACCGCGCGGAGCCGGGCGCGGACCGAGCGGAAACGGCTGACGTCGGCCTCGGTGGTGCGGCGGGCCGCGTCCTGGCTGGCGCCGAACAGATCGCGGACGGCCTCGACCGAGGTCAGCGAGTCCTTGCCCCGGGCCGGGTCCTCGGTGTTGACGAGACGCACGGCGTAATCCGAGTAATAGGCCAGTTCCACTTGTAGTCCTTACAGAGGCGTTCTATGGTCGTCGTGCGGACGGTCGGTAAGAGCTGATCGTGCTTCCAGGGTATTACGCAAGCTTCTGAGATGGGGGCTCCCATGACGACCCGTACCGAGACCGACTGGCAGGCCTGGCAGGAGAGCTGGGACCGCCAGCAGGAGTGGTACATGCCCGACCGGGAGGACCGCTTCCGGATCATGCTCGACATGGTCGAGGCCGTCGTCGGCCCCCGCCCGCGCGTGCTCGACCTCGCGTGCGGCACGGGAACCATCACCGCCCGGCTCCTCGCCCGCCTCCCCGAGGCGACCAGCACCGGTGTCGACCTCGACCCGGCCCTCCTCACCATCGCCGAGGGCACCTTCGCCGCCGACGACCGCGTCACCTTCGTCACCGCCGACCTCAAGGACCCCGACTGGGCCACGGCGCTGCCGTACGACTCCTACGACGCCGTCCTGACCGCCACGGCCCTGCACTGGTTGCACAGCGAACCCCTGGCGGCCCTCTACGGTCAAGTCGCGGAACTCGTCCGCGACGGCGGTGTCCTCATGAACGCGGACCACATGATCGACGAGACCACGCCCCGGATCAACGCGGCCGAGCGCGCCCAGCGCCACGCCCGGATGGACCAGGCCAAGCGCGAGGGCGCCCTCGACTGGGCCGAGTGGTGGCAGGTCGCCGCCCAGGACCCCGTCCTCGCCGCCCCCACCGCCCGCCGCTTCGAGATCTACGGCGAGCACGCCGACGGCGACGTGCCCTCCGCCGCCTGGCACGCGCGCGTGCTGCGCGAGAAGGGGTTCTCGGAGGCCCGGCCGGTGTGGGCCTCGCCGTCGGACACGCTGCTGCTGGCCGTGAAGTAGCCGCGGACACCCGGAACGCGGAGGGGCGGTACGGGAATCCCGTACCGCCCCTCCGCGTGTGCGCGTCGCGCTACAGCACCTTCGACAGGAAGGCCTGGGTGCGCTCGTGCTGTGGGTTCGTCAGGACGTCCCGCGGGTTGCCGGACTCGACGACCACACCGCCGTCCATGAAGACCAGGCTGTCGCCGACCTCGCGGGCGAAGCCCATCTCATGGGTGACGACGACCATCGTCATACCGGACTCGGCGAGGTCGCGCATGACGTCGAGGACGTCACCGACCAGCTCCGGGTCGAGCGCCGAGGTCGGCTCGTCGAACAGCATCAGCTTCGGGTCCATGGCCAGGGCCCGGGCGATGGCGACCCGCTGCTGCTGGCCGCCGGAGAGCTGCGAGGGGTAGTTGCCGGCCTTGTCGGCCAGCCCCACCCGCTCCAGCAGGGCCTGCGCCCGCTCCCGGGCCTGGGCCTTGTTCTGGCCCTTGACCTGGACCGGGGCCTCCATGACGTTCTCGAGGGCCGTCATGTGCGGGAACAGGTTGAACCGCTGGAACACCATGCCGATGTCCCGGCGCTTCAGCGCGACCTCGCTGTCCTTGAGCTCGTACAGCTTGTCGCCCTTCTGGCGGTAGCCGACCAGCTCGCCGTCGACGTACAGCCGTCCGGCGTTGATCTTCTCCAGGTGGTTGATGCACCTGAGGAAGGTCGACTTGCCGGAGCCGGAGGGGCCGATCAGGCAGAACACCTCACCGGACTGGACCTCCAGGTCGATGCCCTTGAGCACCTCGACCGGGCCGAAGGACTTGTGGACGCCCTCCGCCTTCACCATGGCGGTCATGCGGCACCTCCCGCCGGCTTGCGGTTCGACAGGGACAGCAGGTTCGCCCTGATCTTCTGCAGCGGCGTCGCCGGCAGGCTGCGGCTGGAACCGCGCGCGTAGTAACGCTCCAGGTAGTACTGGCCGACGCTGAAGACCGACGTCAGGACCAGGTACCAGGCCGCGGCGAGGAAGAGCATCTCGGCCGGGGCGCCGGACGTCTGCCCGATGTCCTGGGCGACGCGCAGCAGCTCCGAGTACTGGACGACCGAGACCAGCGAGGTCGTCTTCAGCATGTTGATGACCTCGTTGCCCGTCGGCGGCACGATCACGCGCATCGCCTGCGGGATCACGATCCGGCGGAGCGTCTTGGCGTGGCTCATGCCCAGCGCGTGGGACGCCTCGGTCTGCCCCTCGTCGACGGCCAGCAGACCGGCGCGGCAGATCTCGGCCATGTACGCGGCCTCGTTGAGCCCGAGGCCGAGCAGCGCCGTCAGGAACGGGGTCATGAACTGCGACCACTCGTCCTTGTAGATCGGCCCGAGGTTGATGTACTCGAAGACCAGGCCCAGGTTGAACCAGACGATCAGCTGGACCAGGACCGGGGTGCCGCGGAAGAACCAGATGTAGAACCAGGCGATCGACGAGGTCACCGGGTTCCGCGACAGCCGCATCACCGCGAGCAGGATGCCGCCGACGATGCCGATCGCCATGCACAGCACGGTCAGCAGCAGGGTCTTGCCCACGCCGCTGAGGATGCGGTCGTTGAAGAAGTAGTCGGGGATCGCGCCCCAGTTGATCCTGCCCTGGGAGAACGCGTAGACGATGCCGCCCAGCACGGCGAGGGCCACCACGGCGGAGACGTACCGCCCGTAGTGACGGACCGGGATGGCCTTGATGGCCTCCGGGCCGGCCGGCGGGGTGTCCGCCGGCCCGTCCGTCTTCTTGATGTCAGTCACGGGTGTTGCCTTTCAGGCCGGTCGACCCGCCGTCACTTGCCGCCGTTGACGGAGGCTTCCGTCACGGCACCGGCGGTGACGCCCCACTTGGTGAGGACCTTGTCGTACTCGCCGCTCTTGATGACGGCGTCGAGCGCCGCCTGGAGGGCGTCGCGCAGCTCGGTGTTGCCCTTGGCGACCGCGATGCCGTACGGGGCGGCCTCGACCTGCTCGCCGACGAGCTGGAAGTCGTTGCCGCCGCCGGAGGTCTTCACCGCGTACGCGGCGACCGGGAAGTCGGAGGAACCGGCGTCCGCGCCGCCCGCGCGCAGGCGGGTCTGGGCCTGCTGGTCGTTGTCGAACGACTCGATGGAGATCGTCTTGCCGCCGGAACACTTCTTCGACTCGGACTTGGCGAGGTCCTCGGAGACCGTGCCGCGCTGCACCACGATCTTCTTGCCGCAGAGGTCCGACCAGGTCTTGATGTCGGTGTTCTTGCCCTTCTGCGTGTAGATCGAGACACCGGCGGTGAAGTAGTCGACGAAGTCGACGCCCTCGCCGACCTTCTTGCCGGTGTCGGAGTCGACGCCGTCCTGGCGGTCCTTGGTGTCCGTCATCGCCGACATGGCGATGTCGTAGCGCTTGGAGCGCAGACCGGTGAGGAGGGTGTCGAAGGTGCCGTTCTCGAACTCGAACGTCACGCCGAGCTGCTTGCCCATGGCGGCGGCGAGGTCGGGGTCGATGCCGACCGTCTTGCCGGAGCTGTCCTTGAACTCGACCGGCGCGTAGGCGATGTCCGAACCGACCTTGATGACGCCCTTGTCGCGGATCTCCTTGGGCAGCTTGTCCGCGAGCGGAGCCGAGGACGCCGACGACGACTCGGAGCTGTCCGAGCCGCTGTCCTTGGTCTGGTCACCGCAACCGGTGAGAATCAGGGCGCCTGCGACCGCGATCGAGCCGACCGCTGCGAGCCGGGTACGGGCGGCGGTGGTACGACGGGTGGAGCTTGCGGTCATTTTGGGTTCCTCCGGCGGATGAGTGGAGATGCCGATGGGGCCGGCGCCCGTCGGCGCGTGGCCGTCAGGTGCCTTGTATTCCTAGGTCGACGAGAGCACACGCCTTCGAGTGCCGCGACCTCGTGTGATTACGGCATCTTGCCATTCGGACCGATCCAATCAGGGGGCCAGCCATGTCAAAATCGGATAACGGGTGACCCCCGAACCGCATCAGGACGGACATCGGGGCCGGACCTCTTGCGGGAAACCCGTACCCCGGCCGGAGGATCTTCGGCCCATCCGGAGCTGTGGCCGACGGTCTGCCCGGCTCATCAGCCACTCCGTCCCATGTCAAGGGCGCGTCGAGGACGAGTCTGCATATTTGTTCATGATTCATGTCACCGATATGTGATCTGCGGTGTTCGTCATGTGACCTTGCGCCTAGAGGACTCGTCGCAGGTGCCGTCCGTCCGGTAAGAAGGTTCTTTACACCCCTCATCCGGGGCTCAGGGCGCATGTGCGGTGCGCCCGTCGCGTACGGCCCGTACGCATCACCTGACAGGGCTGTAAGCGGTGCCCGCCCACTCCTCAACCAGGAGTGGCCACCCTCAAATCATGAATACCTAAGGGGTAGAACAAGTGGCAGCGGAGATCGTCAATCCTCGCAGCGACGCCGATTCGGGCCAGGAAGGCGGGGCCGAGCCCCTCGATTCCTTCGACCCGGCGTTCGCGCTGCATCGCGGCGGCAAGATGGCAGTGCAGGCCACCGTGCCGATCCGCGACAAGGACGACCTGTCCCTCGCGTACACGCCCGGCGTGGCGAAGGTGTGCAGCGCCATCGCCGAGCAGCCCGAGCTCGTCCACGACTACACATGGAAGTCGTCCGTCGTCGCCGTCGTGACCGACGGCACGGCCGTGCTGGGGCTCGGTGACATCGGACCCGAGGCCTCTCTTCCGGTCATGGAAGGCAAGGCCATCCTCTTCAAGCAGTTCGGCGGCGTCGACGCGGTGCCGATCGCGCTGGCCTGCACGGACGTCGACGAGATCGTCGAGACCGTGGTCCGGCTCGCCCCGTCCTTCGGCGGGGTCAACCTGGAGGACATCTCGGCGCCCCGGTGCTTCGAGATCGAGAAGCGCCTCCAGGAGCGCCTCGACATCCCGATCTTCCACGACGACCAGCACGGCACCGCCGTCGTGACCCTGGCCGCGCTGCGCAACGCCGCGCGGCTGACCGGGCGCGCGGTCGGTGAGCTCCGTGCGGTCATCTCGGGCGCCGGCGCGGCCGGTGTGGCCATCGCGAAGATCCTCGTCGACGCCGGGATCGGGGACGTCGCCGTCGCCGACCGCAAGGGCGTGGTGTCGGCCGACCGGGACGACCTCACCCCGGTCAAGCGGGACCTCGCCGGCTTCACCAACAAGGCCGGTCTGAGCGGTTCGCTGGAGGACGCGCTCGCGGGCGCCGACGTGTTCATCGGCGTCTCCGGCGGCACGGTCGCGGAGGAGGCGGTGGCGTCGATGGCGAAGGGCGCGTTCGTCTTCGCCATGGCCAACCCGAACCCCGAGGTGCACCCGGACGTCGCGCACCAGTACGCGGCGGTCGTGGCGACGGGGCGCTCGGACTTCCCGAACCAGATCAACAACGTCCTCGCGTTCCCCGGCATCTTCGCCGGCGCGCTCCAGGTGCGGGCCTCCCGTATCACCGAGGGGATGAAGATCGCTGCGGCGGAGGCGCTGGCGGCGGTCGTCGGTGACGACCTCGCGGCGGACTACGTGATCCCGTCGCCGTTCGACGAGCGGGTGGCCCCCGCGGTGACCGCCGCGGTCGCCGCCGCCGCCCGGGCGGAGGGCGTGGCCCGGCGCTGAGCCGAACCCGACCGAGGGTGGCCCCGTCCGGGATCCGGGCGGGGCCGCCTTTTTGGCGGGGCGGGGTGGGCTGTACGGGTGTTCCGCTCGCCCCCGCCGCCCCTTCCCGCCCCCGCCGCCCCTTCCCGTGTCCAGGGGCTGCGCCCCCGGACCCCCGGCGGGGGCGGTCTGGCAAGAGGGTGTGTGTCACACGGTCCCCTGGTTCCCCCGTGCCGTCGTGGAACCTATCGTCAAGGTCATGTTCGCTGCCTACGCCGCACGTATCGACCGGGACCAGCCGCTGAACGGACTCGAGCTGGGGGAGCGTCCGGCCCCCGAGGCCCGTTCGGGGTGGAGTGTGATCGACGTCAGGGCCGCCTCGCTCAATCACCATGACCTGTGGTCCCTCAAGGGGGTCGGGATCACCGACGAGCTGCTGCCGATGATCCTCGGCTGCGACGCCGCCGGGGTCGACGAGGACGGCAACGAGGTCGTCCTGCACTCGGTGATCGGGCAGAGCGGCCACGGCGTCGGGCCCAGGGAGCCCCGCTCCATCCTCACCGAGCGCTACCAGGGCACTTTCGCCGAGCGCGTCACCGTGCCCACCTGGAACGTGCTGCCCAAGCCGAAGGAGCTCTCCTTCGCCGAGGCCGCCTGCCTCCCCACGGCCTGGCTGACCGCCTACCGGATGCTCTTCACCAACGCCGGTGTCCGCCCCGGTGACTCCGTCCTCGTCCAGGGCGCGGGCGGCGGTGTCGCCACGGCCGCGATCGTCCTCGGCAAGGCCGCCGGGCTGCGCGTCTTCGCGACCAGCCGGGACGAGGCGAAGCGGAAGCGGGCGATCGAGCTCGGCGCCGTGGACGCCGTGGAGCCGGGTGCCCGGCTGCCGCAGCGTGTGGACGCCGTCATCGAGACCGTGGGAGCCGCCACCTGGTCCCACTCCGTCAAGTCTCTCAAGCCCGGCGGCACCCTCGTCATCTCCGGAGCCACCAGCGGTGACCGGCCCTCGCACGCCGAGCTGACCCGGATCTTCTTCCTGGAGCTGAAGGTCGTCGGCTCGACGATGGGCACCAAGGACGAGCTGGAGGACCTGCTGGCCTTCTGCGCCGCCACCGGGGTGCGCCCGGTGATCGACGAGGTCCTCCCGCTGGACCGCGCCCGCGAGGGCTTCGAGCGGCTGGCGTCCGGCGACCTCTTCGGCAAGATCGTGCTCACCCCCTCCTGAGGTACGGCCGAGGCGGGTCCGGGGCTCCGGGCCCGCCTTTCTCGCGCCGCGTGTGTCAACTTTGGTTGACATGCCGTGCGTGTCAACGTAAGTTGACGACATGACCGAAGCAACGGACCTCGCCGAGCGCGCGGGCGACCGCGATCCACGGGTCGGCCTGCGAGCCGTCGCCGCGCTGCGCCGGCTCCTCGAACAACTGGAGTCGGTGCAGGTGCGCAGCGCGCGCAACCAGGGCTGGTCGTGGCAGGAGATCGCCGCCGAACTCGGCGTGAGCAGGCAGGCCGTGCACAAGAAGTACGGGAGGCATTGATGTTCGAACGGTTCACCGAAAACGCCCGCGCCGTCGTGCAGTCGGCGGTGGAACAGGCCGAACGGACGGGTGCGGCCACCGTCGACGCCGAGCATCTCCTGCTCGCGCTCCTCGACCGCGAGGCGAGCCGCGCGTCCTTCGCGCTGGCCGCGCTGGGTGTCGCGGACGAACGCAAGCAGTCGGTACGGGCGTCCCTGGCCGAGTCCCGGCGCCGCGGGGGACTCTCCCAGGCCGAGTCCGACGCCCTCGCCGGACTCGGCATCGACGTCGCGCGGATCGTCGCCCGCGTCGAGGACGTGCACGGCGTCGGCGCGATGTCCGGCGACCGCGGGACCGGACGCGGCCTGTTCGGACGCCGCCCCTTCAGCCGGGGCGCCAAAGACGTCCTGCAACGCGCGCTGCGCACCGCCGTCGCCCGCCGCGACCGTCATGTCGGGGACGAGCATCTGCTCCTCGCCCTCACGACCCGCCCCGGCGTACCGGGCGAGATCCTCGCCGACCACGGGGTCACCCATGAGTCGCTGATCCGCGTCCTTTACGGCGACGGGGAGGCGAAGGCGGGCTGACGGGCGGCGGGCCCTCTTCGGCTCCGAGAGCGCTCAGGAGCACTCAGGAGGACTCGGGGGGAGCGGGGGAACCCGGGTGACTCGGGGGGACCCGGGGGACCCGAGGGCTCAGTCCTTCGGCGTCCGCAGCAGTGCTCCTATCCTGGCCGCCGCCGTCGACAGGTGCTGCCGGGCGTCCCGGTACTGGTCGGGGGTGACCCCGTGGTCGCGGGCGGCGTCGCGGATGTCGTCACGGAAGCGGTCCAGGAGCCGGTCGAGGTCGCGGGCCGGTTCGCCGGTCCCCTCCTCATGCGCCCAGGCCGGTTCGTAGTCGGCGGGGAAGTCGTCCGGGGTGTGGGTGTACTCCGGCGCGGGCCGCGGACCACGGGCGCCGCCGTGTCCGAAGCCGAAGTCCTTGCCGAACTCCCTGCCGTAGTCCCGCCCGAACTCGCCGAACTCCTTCGCCAGTTCGGTCAGACCCTCGCGCACCCCCGTCGGCCAGTCGCCGCGCGTGAAGTGGTCCTGGACCTGCTCCTGGACGCGCCGGGCGATACGCTGCACCTCCTCCTGCGCCTGCTGCCTGGCCCGCTCCTGCGCCTCCTTGGCCTGGCGCCGGGCCCGCTGGGCCTCCTCGCGGGCCCGGCGGCTCTCGTCCTTGGCGCGTCGGGCCTGCTCCTTCCACTCCTGCTTGACGCGGCGCATCTCCTCCTTGGCGGCGCGCCACGCCTCGCTGTCCGTGTACTCGCCCGCGGCGCCCTCCGTGCCGCTCCCGCTCCCGCTGTCGCGCCGCGCCTCGGAGGCCGCCGCGCGCATCTCGCGGCGCAGATCGCCGGCCGCGCCGCGCACGTCGGCCCTTATCTCGGCGGCGAGTTCCGCGACCGACTCCCTGATCTCCAGCTCCAGGTCGGCCAGTTCACCGCTGCGGTCGGAGAGCTCGGCGCGGCCCGCGTCCGTGATGGCGTACACCTTGCGGCCGCCCTCGGTGGTGTGGGTGACCAGGCCCTCGGCCTCCAGCTTGGCGAGGCGGGGGTAGACGGTGCCCGCAGAGGGCGCGTACAGCCCCTGGAAGCGCTCCTCAAGCAGCCGGATCACCTCGTAGCCGTGGCGCGGGGCCTCGTCGAGGAGCTTCAGCAGATAGAGACGCAGGCGGCCATGGGCGAAGACGGGGGGCATGTCAGAGCACCTTCTTGTCGGTCGGGCCGTCGGCAGGGGAATTGTCCCCCGGGGCGCTGTGCGTCTCGTCCCCGTCCGTGCTCTCGTCCTCGCGGGGCGGCCGGTGCAGCAGGGCGATGGAGCCGGAGACGGTCGTCGCCCTGAGCTTGCCGGTGCCCGCGCCGAGCCGGCCGGTGACCTTGTGGGCGCCCCACTGGCCGTGGACGCGCAGCCCGTCGAAGGCGTTGGAGATGGTGCCGCTCGCGGTGTTGGCCTCGACCTCGGCGTCGGCGGGCTGGGGGAGCCGGATCGCGATCTCGCCCGAGACGCTCGTCAGCCGGATGTCGGTGGGGCCGCCCGGATCGAGGTCGACGATCATCGAGCCGCTGACCGAGTCGGCCCGCACGGCGGAGCCCGACCCCTCGACGACCGTGAGATCGCCGGAGACGGAGTTGAAGCGGAGGTCGCCGGTGACGGCCTGGGCCTCCAGGTTCCCGGAGACCGTGTCCGCCCGGACCGCTCCGGAGAGGCCGACCAGGGTCGTGTCACCGGTGACGCCCTTGACCACCGAGGGACCGCGCATCCCGGAGACGACGGCCGCCGCGCCCACCACGCCGACCTCGACCCGGGTGTCCGCCGGGACGGCCAGGGAGACGACGGCGCTGCGCTGCCAGCCCTTGCGGTCGAGCCACTTCAGGAAGCCCTTCCAGGGGAGGTCCTCGTAGGCGACGGTCAGGGTGCCGCCTTCCTGTGTCACCACCAGGGGAGGGCCCTCCAGCTCGGACACTTCCAGGCGGGCGGAACCTTCGTCGGTGCCCACGACGTTCACCGTTCCATTGACGATGCGTACATGCAGCGAGCTCACCGGCTCGTCGAACGTGAGCTTGCCCGGCTCCGAGACGGACCACTCGGACATGACCTGACCTCCCCGTGACACCGCGACCGACAACACGCCATATCGCGTCTTCTTCTACTCACGATATATCGCGGCCATGGAAAGTCAAGACACCCGTTCTGGCGACGGCGCCCGCCCCCGAAGTGACCAAACCGCCACAATCCGCCTAGCGTGTGATCATGCCGGAAGCCCTCGCCCCCGCCCCGGGCGCCCTCCTCCTGTGCCGCGCGGAACCCGAAGCCGTCGCGCCCGCCGCCCAGCTCCTGCGCGAACGCATGCTGCTCACCCCCGCGGGAGCGGGCTGGAGCGTCCTCGTCCCCGAGGGAAAGCCCTGGCGCAACGGCGGCGAACCGGTCGACCGCGTCCTGACCGGCTGGGCCACCGCCCTCGCCGTCGGCGCCCCCTGGCCCGTCCTCGCCCTGTGGTGGGACGCCGACCGCGCCGGCTACACCCTCGCCTCCGGCTTCCGCCGCCCGGTCGGCTACGTGTGGCTCGCCAACGGCACCCCCGCCGGCGAGGACGAGGCGATGCGCACCTTCGCCGCCCGGCTCGGCCTCGACCCGGTGCTCGACGTGCAGTCCCTCGACGCGCTCACCGGACCCGACCCGGCCGCCGACGCCCGCGCCCGGCTGCGCGGCCTGCTCGCCGTCCTGACCCGCGCGGACCTCGCCCTCCCCGCGGGGCTGACCCCCGGCGAACCCGCCGACCGGCTCCGCGAGGTGGCCCGCGTCCAGCCGGACACCCGCCCCGTCGAGTGGGAGGGCTGGCAGGAGACCGTCCGCGCCGAACTGGAGGTCGTCGCGGGCCGCCGCCTCGCCCCCTGGCTCCCCTGGTCCGGCGACCCCCGGGCCCGCGTCCTGGCCCTCACCCAGGTCGCCGCCGGCCTCCCGCTCACCGCGTTCGGCCTCCGGCGGCGCAGCGGGGGCTGGCTCACGGCGGGCGCGCTGCTGCTGGCCCACGGGGCGCTGGGGCTGGTGTACGACCTGGCGCGCCCGCGCGACTGAGGGGGCGACGCCTCGCGGGCGGGCGCCGTCGCCGTACCGCATACCCTGAGGGAACAGGTCCGTCCCGTCAGGAGCATGCGTTGTACTTCACCGACCGTGGCATCGAAGAGCTGGAGAAGCGGCGCGGCGAGGAGGAGGTCACCTTCGAGTGGCTCGCCGAGCAGCTGCGGACGTTCGTCGACCTCAACCCGGACTTCGAGGTCCCCGTGGAGCGCCTCGCGACCTGGCTCGCGCGCCTGGACGACGAGGACGACGAGTAGCCCGCTCCGCCGGGAGGCGGCGCGGCGCCCGCGCGACCTGCCTCCCCGTGAACGCCGAAGGGCCCGGCCCCCCAGGGGGACCGGGCCCTTCTCGTGTGCGGGGTCGGGGCCTACGCCTCGAACACCTCACGCACCAGCTGCTCCTGCTCCGCCTGGTGGCGCTTCGCGGAGCCGACCGCCGGGGACGAGCCGTGCGGGCGCGAGATGCGGCGCAGGCGCTCGCCGTGCGGGATGTCCGCGCCGACCGCGAGGTCCAGGTGGTCGATCAGGTTGAGCGCGATGAACGGCCAGGCACCCTGGTTCGCCGGCTCCTCCTGGGCCCACAGGTACTTCTCGACGTTCGGGTACTTGGCGATCTCCGCCTGGAGCTCGGCACCCGGCAGCGGGTACAGGCGCTCTACGCGGATGAACGCGATGTCCGTGGCGCCGCGCTTGGTCCGCTCGGCCTCCAGGTC
Organism: Streptomyces sp. NPDC090106; assembly: GCF_044747265.1. NCBI lineage: Bacteria > Bacillati > Actinomycetota > Actinomycetes > Kitasatosporales > Streptomycetaceae > Streptomyces > Streptomyces sp. NPDC090106. The sequence continues at coordinate 511,430 of NZ_JBIVDS010000002.1, forward strand.
GTAGTACAGCTTGCCCGCGACGAACACGACCTTGCGGACCGCGGCCGGGTCCACCGTCGAGTCGCCGATGACCGGGCGGAACTGACCCGAGGTGAACTCCTCCGTCTTCGACGCGGCGGCCTTCAGGCGCAGCATCGACTTCGGGGTGAAGACCACCAGCGGCTTGTGGTGCGGGTTGTGCACCTGCCACCGCAGGAGGTGGAAGTAGTTCGACGGGAGCGTCGGCATGGCGACCGTCATGTTGTTCTGGGCGCAGAGCTGGAGGAACCGCTCGACACGGGCCGAGGAGTGGTCCGGGCCCTGGCCCTCGTAGCCGTGCGGCAGGAGCAGCGTCACACCGCTCGTCTGGCCCCACTTCTGCTCCGCCGCCGAGATGTACTCGTCGACGACCGTCTGGGCGCCGTTGACGAAGTCGCCGAACTGCGCCTCCCACATGACGAGCGCGTCGGGACGGGCGAGCGAGTAGCCGTACTCGAAGCCCATGACCGCGTACTCGGACAGCAGGGAGTTGTAGACGTTGTAGCGGGCCTGCTCCTCGGCGAGGTACTGGAGCGGGGTGTGCTCCTCGCCCGTCTCGCGGTCGATGAGGACCGCGTGGCGCTGGCCGAAGGTGCCGCGCTGGGAGTCCTGGCCGGAGAGACGGACCGGGGTGCCCTCCAGGAGGAGGGAGCCGACGGCGAGGGTCTCGCCCATGCCCCAGTCGATCGTCCCGTCCTCGACCATCGTCGCCCGGCGCTGGAGCTGGGGCAGCAGACGCGGGTGGACGTGGAAGGTGTCGGGGATGTTGACCTGGGACTCGGCGATCCGCTTGACGACCTCGGAGGAGATCGCGGTGTTCACGGCGACCGGGAACTCCGCCTGCGGGTCCGAGATCGGGCCCGCGGCCGGCTGGGCCGTGACGGCCTCGCGGACCTCGGTGAAGACCTTCTCCAGCTGGCCCTGGTAGTCCTGGAGCGCCTGCTCGGCCTCTTCCAGGGTGATGTCGCCGCGACCGATGAGGGACTCGGTGTAGAGCTTGCGCACCGAGCGCTTCTTGTCGATCAGGTCGTACATCAGCGGCTGGGTGAAGGCCGGGTTGTCCGACTCGTTGTGACCGCGGCGGCGGTAGCAGATGAGGTCGATGACCACATCCTTGTTGAACGCCTGGCGGAACTCGAAGGCGAGGCGGGCCACGCGGACGACGGCCTCGGGGTCGTCGCCGTTCACGTGGAAGATCGGGGCCTCGATCATGCGGGCCACGTCGGTGGCGTACATGGAGGAGCGCGAGGACTCGGGCGCCGCCGTGAAGCCGACCTGGTTGTTGATGACGATGTGGACCGTGCCGCCGGTGCGGTAGCCGCGCAGCTGCGACATGTTCAGGGTCTCGGCCACCACGCCCTGGCCCGCGAAGGCCGCGTCACCGTGCAGGGCGACGGGCAGGACGGTGAAGTCCGTGCCGCCCTTGTTGATGATGTCCTGCTTGGCGCGGGCGATGCCCTCGATGACCGGGTCGACCGTCTCCAGGTGGGAGGGGTTCGCGGCCAGCGAGACCGTGATCTGCTCGCCGTCCAGGCCGGTGAAGGTGCCCTGGGCGCCCAGGTGGTACTTCACGTCGCCGGAGCCGTGCATCGACTTCGGGTCGAGGTTGCCCTCGAACTCGCGGAAGATCTGGGCGTACGACTTGCCGACGATGTTGGCGAGGACGTTCAGCCGGCCGCGGTGGGCCATGCCGATGACGACCTCGTCCAGGCGCGACTCGGCCGCGGAGTCGATGACCGCGTCGAGCAGCGGGATGACGGACTCGCCGCCCTCCAGGGAGAAGCGCTTCTGGCCGACGTACTTCGTCTGGAGGAAGGTCTCGAAGGCCTCAGCAGCGTTCAGGCGGCGCAGGATGCGCAGCTGCTCCTCGCGCTCCGGCTTGGAGTGCGGGCGCTCGATGCGGTCCTGGATCCACTTGCGCTGCTTGGGGTCCTGGATGTGCATGAACTCGACGCCGGTGGTGCGGCAGTACGAGTCGCGCAGCACGCCGAGGATGTCGCGCAGCTTCATCAGGGACTTGCCGGCGAAGCCGCCGACCGCGAACTCCCGCTCCAGGTCCCACAGGGTGAGGCCGTGCTCGGTGATGTCGAGGTCGGGGTGCTTGCGCTGGCGGTACTCCAGGGGGTCGGTGTCGGCCATGACGTGGCCGCGGACCCGGTAGGAGTGGATCAGCTCGAAGACGCGCGCGGCCTTCGTGACGTCGTCGTCGTGCGAGGCGTCGATGTCCTTGAGCCAGCGGACCGGCTCGTAGGGGATGCGCAGGGCCTCGAAGATGTCGTCGTAGAAGCCGCCGTCGCCGAGGAGGAGGTTCGCGACGATCCGAAGGAACTCGCCGGAGGCGGCGCCCTGGATGACCCGGTGGTCGTAGGTCGACGTGAGCGTCATGACCTTCGAGATGCCGAGCTTGTTCAGGGTGTCCTGGGAGGTGCCCTGGAACTCCGCGGGGTAGTCCATGGAGCCGACGCCCATGATGACCGACTGTCCGGGCATCAGACGCGGCACGGAGTGGACGGTGCCGAGGCCGCCGGGGTTGGTCAGGGAGACCGTGACACCGGTGAAGTCGTCCATGCCGAGCTTGCCGTCGCGGGCGCGGCGGACGATGTCCTCGTAGGCCTGCCAGAACTCGAAGAAGTTCAGCGTCTCGGCCTTCTTGATGCCCGCGACCACGAGCTGGCGGTCACCGTTGGGCTTGACCAGGTCGATGGCGAGGCCGAAGTTGACGTGCTCCGGCTTGACCAGGGTCGGCTTGCCGTCCTTCTCCGCGAAGGAGTAGTTCATCGACGGCATGGCCTTGATCGCCTGCACCATCGCGTAGCCGATCAGGTGCGTGAAGGAGATCTTCCCGCCCCGGGCGCGCTTGAGGTGGTTGTTGATGACGATGCGGTTGTCGAAGAGCAGCTTCACCGGGACGGCGCGCACGGACGTGGCCGTGGGCACCTCCAGCGAGGCGTTCATGTTCTTCGCGACGGCGGCGGCAGGGCCGCGCAGCGTCACCAGCTCGGGGCCCTGCCCGGACGCGGCGGCGGGCGCGGCCTTCGCGGCGGCCGGCTTGGCGGCAGCGGCGGGCTTGGCGGCCGGAGCCGGCGCGGGGGCCGGAGCGGCGGCGGCCGGCGCGGGCGCGGCGACCGGAGCGGCGGGCGCGGGCTGGGCCGGGGCGGCCGGAGCCGGTGCGGGCACCGAGGGGGTGGCCGGGGCCGGGGCGGCGGCCGGTGTGGTGGTCCCCGCGGCCCCCGCGGCCGCGGTACCCGCCGCGGCCGGAGCGGCGGCGGGCGCGCCCGGCTTGTAGTCGGCGAAGAAGTCCCACCAGGCTCGGTCTACCGAATTCGGGTCCTGGAGGTACTGCTGATAGATCTCGTCGACGAGCCACTCATTGGCGCCGAACGCGGCCGCGGGGTTCTTGCCCGCTTGGTCGTTCTCGGTCGAGATGCTCGAGTTACTGGGGGACTGTGGCGACACGGCGGCAACCGCCCTCTTCCGCTTCACAAGGTGATGGACAGCGGGAATAAAGGCTACGCCCCCATGGCCGGGAAGGTCAGGCCGAGCATGGTCATCGTCGCGTAAGTCACACCGGAAAGCGTGTTTCGGGCCCGGAAATGGCGGGAAACAAGCGTGGTTCTGGTCCGGGAGGGAAGGGTGGAGCGCGGCCCGGCGCGATCTTCGCGCGGGTCTGTGGCCGATCACACGTGTCCGTCAGCACGGAAGCACATGGATCTTGGGACTCCGCTTCGAACTTTACGTCAACTTGGCAGAGAAGGGAGTCCCGGAAGAGTGACAAGGATCCGGCAGCCCCGCTCGGATTCGGCCACTCCGATCCGGCCGCCGTGCAGATCCACCGCCCAGCGGGCGATCGCGAGACCGAGCCCGGTGCCGCCGTCGCTGCCCGGGCCGTGCGGACGGCGGACGGCGCCGCGGTTGAACCGCTCGAAGACGCGGTGCCACTCCGAGCGCGGGATGCCCGGCCCCTCGTCGAGGATCTCCAGCTCCAGCGACTCCGGGGACTCCCCGCGCCGGGCCCGCACCGTCACCCGTCCGTGCGGCGGGCTGTGCTTGACCGCGTTGTCGATGAGGTTCGCCACGACCTGGTGGATCCGCTCGGGGTCCGCGTGCGTGGTCAGCTCCGGCGGGGACACGTCCAGGTGCAGATGCACGTCCGTGCGCGAGTGGCTGCCGGAGCCGGAGGCGATGCCCCCGCGCGCCGAGGCGACCATGTTGGCCTCCTTCAGCACGCCCGACAGATAGGGCCACACCTCGAAGCGGCGGCGCTTGAGCGGGACGACGCCGTTGTCCAGGCGGGACAGGTCCAGGAGCGTCTCGACGAGCCGGCCGAGCCGTTCCGTCTGCTTCAGGGCCGTGCGCATGGTCTCGGGGTCCGCGGGCGAGACCCCGTCCACGATGTTCTCCAGCACCGCCCTGAGTCCCGCGATGGGGGTGCGCAGCTCGTGGGAGACGTTCGCCACGAGTTCCTTGCGCTGCTGTTCCTGGGCCTCCAGGTCGTCGGCCATCAGGTTGATGGTCCCGGCGAGGTCGCCCAGCTCGTCCCGGCGGTTCTCGCGCACCCGGCGGGTGTAGTCGCCGTGCGAGATGGCGCGGGCCACCGCGTTCATCTCGTCCAGCGGGGCGGTGAGCGAATGGGCCACGAACTGCGTAATCAGCAGTGTGGCGATCATCGAGAAGACCGTGATGAAGCGGATCTCCGTCTTGGTCTGCACCGCGATCATGGACAGACCCGTGGTGATCAGGACCGAGGCGACGACGAGCGCGCCCAGCTTGGTCTTGATCGAGAACGGGCGCACGCTGCCCCAGGGCTCCTCGGCGGAACCCTTCGGTTCCCCGGGGCCGCTTCTCCGTCCCGCCGGAGCGCCGCTCATGGCGTCGGCGTCTCCAGGGCGTAGCCCACACCGTGCACGGTGCGGATCCGCTCGGCGCCGATCTTCCGGCGCAGGGCCTTGATGTGGCTGTCGACCGTACGGGTGCCGGAGGCGTCCGCCCAGTCCCACACCTCGGCCAGCAGCTGCTCACGGGAGAGCACCGCGCGCGGGGTGTTCGCCAGGCACACCAGCAGGTCGAACTCGGTGGGCGTCAGATGCACGTCCTCCGAGCGCACCCGGACCCGGCGCTGCGCGTGGTCGATCTCCAGCTCGCCGAGCCTGAGGATGCCCGAGCGGGGCGTCGCGGCGGCCAGCGCCGCCCGCTCCACGCGCCGCAGCAGGACGTGCACCCGCGCGGCCAGCTCACGCATCGAGAACGGCTTGGTCATGTAGTCGTCGGCGCCGACCCCGAGCCCGACCAGCATGTCGGTCTCGTCGTCCCGCGCGGTCAGCATCAGCACCGGCACCGGACGGGCCGCCTGCACCCGGCGGCATACCTCCAGGCCGTCGAAGCCCGGCAGCATGATGTCGAGGATCAGCAGATCGGGCTGCCAGGCCTCGGCGGTGTCGACGGCCGCCGGTCCGTCGCCCGCGGTCTGTACGAGGAAGCCCTCGGCGCGCAGGCGGGTTGCGATGGCCTCCACGATCGTCGGGTCGTCCTCGACCACCAGCACGCGGCGCTGTGCGCCGGGGGTCGCCGTGGCCGTGCCGTTGTGGGAGGTGTGTGTCTGCTCCATCGCCCGCCCCATAAGTTGCTTTCCGGAATCAGTGGGGTGATCCCGCTTACTGGCTATGCCTGCGCATGCTTGCGATTGACGCTTGAATGATCTGCGCCAGGGAAGCAGGGTACGGGCAGTAACACTGCCAGGGCTATCCAGGTCTGACCGCGAGGTGGACGGCGTCGGGTACGCCCCGGGCAACGGGGATCTCTTCGGTACGCACCTGCTGGAAACCGGCATTCCGCAGGGAACCTTCGAAATCAGGCGAGGGCTGGGCCGACCACACGGCCAGTACCCCTCCCGGCCTCAACACCCGTGCGCAGCTTGCCAGTCCGGCCGTCGAGTAGAGCCCTTCGTTGCCCTCGGTGACGGTCCAGCCGGGGCCGTTGTCGATGTCGAGGCACAGGGCGTCGTACGTGTCCGATGTCTCATCCAGGTAAGTGACAAGATCGGTTTCCAGAACATCCACGCGCGGATCCGTGCGGGCCCGGGCCGTGAGCGGGGACAACGGACCGTGACGGTGCCAGCCGACAATGGCCGATTCCCGCTCCACGACGGTGATCGCGCCCCAGCGCGGGTCGCCCGCCGCGTGTGCGAGCGAGAAACCCACGCCGAGACCGCCGATCAGCACGCCCGGTCCCTCGCGGCCGTCCAGCGCCCCGAGCGCCGCGTCGATCAGCAGACGCTCGGACCGGCCGTCCGAGGTGTCCATCAGGAAACAGCCGTTGGCGATGATCTGGAGCAACTCCCCGTGCCGGCGCAGCACCACCTCGCCGTACGGTCCCTCGCGACGGTCCAGGACTTCGGGGAGGTCGTACGACGTGGGCATCCGCCCATCCTCACACGGTCAGGCCGTGCCCGTAGGGGAATATCGGGTCCGCCGTGTCGTTGGGGACGTCCGGGCGGGAGGCGGCCACCGCGGCCATCGAGCGCGGGAGTTCGAAGGGCAGCCGCCCCTCCGCCCGCGCGCGCCCGAAGGCCACGTCGAGCAGGGCCGCGTCCGAGGCGCCGTAGTCGGCCACCAGCGCGGCGGCCCGTTCGGCGATCTCCGGGAGTACGGCGGGCCGTTCGAGGTTGACGCACACCAGCGTCGGCACGGTGTCCAGCAGCCGCAGGATCTCCTTGAGCTCGTCCTCGGGGAAGGCGAGCGAACCGGAGTGGAAGAACGACTCGAAGCGGCCCGGCCGTTGCTCGTAGGGGGTGCGCAGCCGCAGGACGGCGACGTCGGCCTCGGCGGGATCGGCGACGACCTCCCCGTAGGCCGCCGCCGTCCCGGGGGCGACGCCCTGGACGTACAGGCGGGGGCGTCCGGTCAGCGGGAGCAGCGCGGAGTTGCCCAGGACCGTCAGCGAGCGGCGCTGGGCGGCCTCGCCGAGCGCGGTGAACTCGGCCGCCCCGACGGTCTCCTCGGCGCGGTCGACGTCGACGTACGGGTTCTCGAAGAGGCCGAGGACGAACTTCTCGCGCAGGAGGCGGCGCACCGACGCGTCGATCCGCTCCTCCGGGACGCGGCCGGATCGGACGAGCTCGACGATCACCTCCGGACACTGCTCGCCGCCGAACTGGTCGGAGCCCGCGTCCAGGGCCTTGGCCGCGCGCTCGGCGACGGAGAGGTGCTCGACGCCCCAGGCGCGGGCCTCGGCGGGCTCGCCCATGATCTCGGCGTCCGTGAGCAGACCCCAGTCGGTGCAGATGACGCCGTCGAAGCCGAGGCGCTCGCGCAACAGGCCGGTCAGGACACCCTTGTTGAAGCCGAAGCCGACCTCCTCCCAGTCGGTGCCGACGGGCTGGCCGTAGTACGGCATCATCTGCGAGCAGCCCGCCTCGACGGCCGCGGCGAACGGCGCGAGGTGGTGCTCGCGCAGCCCGCCCGGGTACACCTGCTCCTTGCCGTGCGGGAAGTGCGGGTCCTCGCCGTCCTTCTGGGGGCCGCCGCCGGGGAAGTGCTTGACCATCGCGGCGACCGACTCCGGGCCGAGCGCGGGACCCTGGAGCCCGCGGACGTACGCCCGGACCAGCTCGCTCGTGGTCTCGGCGCTGGAGCCGAACGTGCCCGACTGGCGGGACCAGCGGGGTTCGGTCGCCAGGTCGATCTGGGGGTGGAGCGCCACCCGGAAGCCGACGGCCAGGTACTCGCGGCGGACCGTGTCCGCGAAGCGTTCCACGAGGTCCGCGTCGCCGATCGCGGCCAGCCCGAGCGGCTCCGGCCAGGCCGAGAAGGCGCCGGAGTTGAAGGAGGCGCCCGGGTTGTCGGTGAAGGTGTGGCGCGGGTCGGTGGAGAGGGTGACCGGGATGCCGAGCCGGGTGCCCGCGGCGAGCTCTTGCATCCGGTTGGCCCAGGTGGCCATCTCGCGGGCGGTGCCCTGGCCGAGGAGGTTGAAGTGGCTGAGCAGGCGCCCGGCGACCAGCTCCGTGGTGCCGTACCGGAGGAAGGGGCCGTCCTCGGCCAGGTCGCCGCCCGGGGCCATGCTCAGCATCGTGTGGAAGAGCTGGCCCGCCTTCTCCTCGAGGGTCATCCGGGAGAGCAGGTCCTCGACGCGTGCGTCGACGGGGAGGTTCGGATCGCGGTAGGCGGGGGCCGGCGTGGTCATCACTGTGTTCCCTTGCTGGACTGGCCGGTCCGGCCGGACCTGTGCGGCCGGCCGGACTCGCTGGACGGGCCCGGTGGTTACTTGACCGAGCGGATGAACTGGACGGCGAGGGCGCCGAGTACGGCCGCGATCGCGCCGAAGAGGAACAGTGCGCCGTAGTTGCCGCCGCCGCCGATCGCGAGGAACGCCGGGGCGACGATCGGGACGAGGGACTGCGGCAGGGCGTTGCCGATGTTGAGCACGCCCATGTCCTTCGCGGACTCCTCCGGGTTGGGCAGCACCGCCGCGGCGAGCGCCATGTCGACGGAGAGGTAGAGGCCCTCGCCGAAGCCGAAGACGACCAGCGCGGCCAGATACATCCCGAAGTTCTGCGCGGAGGCGATCATCGCCAGGCTGACGCCCATGAGCAGCGAGGAGCCCAGCACGTAGGGCTTGCGGCGGCCGGAGCGGTCGGAGAACTGGCCGCCGAGCAGGGAGCCCGCGACGATCGCGACGACCATGACGAGCGTGCCGGACAGGACCTTGCCGGTGACGGTCTCGTCGTCGTAGCCGAGCCGGTCCATCAGGAAGTACACCTGGTAGCTGGTGACGCAGGAGGCGCCGGTGAAGACCAGGAAGCGGCCGGCGAAGTTCCAGGCGAAGTCGGGGTGCCTGACCGGGTTGACCCAGAAGCTGCGCGCGAACTCCTTGAAGCTGTACGGCGCGAAGGCGCCCGGCTTGGCGGGACGGTCCTTGATGACCACGGCGAGGCAGGTCACGGCGGCCACGCCGATCAGGCCCGGCACCAGGAAGGCCAGCGCGATCGAGGAGCTGAAGACGTTGGCGAGCAGGGAGCCGCCGATCATCGCGAGCGAGGTCGTGATGCCGATGACGCCCGAGACCCGGCCCTGCTGACGCGGCGGGATCAGGTCGGGGATGCAGGCGGTCAGCGCGGCCAGGGTGGCGTTGATGCCGAGCTGCGCGAGGGCCCAGCCGGCCATCAGGACCGGCACGCTGCCGCCGACGGCCACGACGAGCAGACCGGCGAACCCGGCCACCATGCCGCCGATCAGCCAGGGGCGGCGGCGGCCGAAGCGGCTGGTGGTGCGGTCGGAGAGGGCGCCGAAGACGGGGTTGCCCAGCATCGCGAGCAGCGCTCCGACGGAGAGCACCTGGCCGAGGGCGGTGCCGCGGTCGGCCTCCGGGACGATCTGGCTGACCCGCAGGGCGAGGGTCACCATGACCGGGGTGAGGACCGCGAGGTAGGCGCCGAACTGGGCGAGGGCGAGCGTGAGGACCAGTTTCGCGGGGGCGAGCGGCCGGTCGTCCTCGGGGGCGAGCGCGGCGGGGGAGGGCGTCGCGTCGAGAGAGGCGTCGTGGCTGAGGGCCATGCGGCACTCCAGTGGGGACGGGGGCGGGCTTCCTTGCCGCGCCGACAGGCCTAGGGAAACAGCAAAACCGAGTAGGTACTAGGTTTTGTTCGGGTGGGCAGAATCACGCTGCACGTGGCTTGAAATTCAGGGTCGTTTACTCGTGTAAGTCATGGGTGTGGGGACGCTGTGAAAGGGCCCTGATCCTTGTGAGTACTGGCTTGTCGTCGTATCGCGTGCCCGATCGTGAAGGATCTGTGCGCGCGGGCGCCGATGGCCGGAAGATGCACTCCTTCGAGCCCTCGCCCCGCTGATCGGGCGACGGCTACTGTGGCCGGTATGACCACGATGGACAGCAAGCCGATCGCCGCCGCCGCCGGCCCGGGCGGGGCGCGGCGGAGCCGGCGGACGTACGCGGTCGGGGACGAGCGTCGGCTGCGGATCATCGACGCCGCGGTCGAGCACTTCGCCCAGCGTGGCTTCCACGCCTCGTCCCTGGCGCAGATCGCGAAGGACGTCGGCATCACCCAGGGCGGCCTGCTGCACCACTTCCGCAGCAAGGAGGACCTGCTCGTCCAGGTCCTGGAACGCATCGACGAGCAGGACGAACAGAAGTTCTTCTGCGAGGAGTTCGGCACGGCCGCCGAGGCCTACGCCAAGCTCCTGCGGCTCACCGCGTACAACGCGGCCCGGCTCGGCCGCACCCGGATGTTCAACGTGCTCGCCGCGGAGGCGGGCGACGTCGCGCACCCGGCCCACGCCTACTTCCGGCGCCGCTACGCCAAGGTCGTCGACTCCATGGCGGCCTGCTTCCGGCACGCCGTCGCCAACGGCGAGCTGAGGCCGGACACCGACGTGACCGGACTCGCCGAGGAGACCGCCGCCGTCATGGACGGCCTCCAGCTCCAGTGGGCGCTCGACCCGCAGGGCTTCGACATGGTCGGCCGCTTCCACCGGTACGCGGACCGTCTGCTGCGGTCGATCACGGTGGCGGGAACCGGGCTGCCCGCCCTCGGCTGAACGGGAGCGTGCGAGAACTCCCTGTGAATCGGGGGCGGGGTGGCGCCCGTCACAGACACGGGGAGGGGTGGGCGCCAATCGTGGGCAGGGACGGAAGGAGCGTCCCGTGGTGGAACGGACGAAGACGGCCTGCCCCCTCCCGGACGCCGCCGGGCTGCTGGACGGCATCCCGGCCCAGCGCGGCACGTCACCGGCCACGCCCGCGCCCTCCCGGCGCCCGCCGATCCCCTTCACCCTCGGATACGGCGCCGTCCTCGCCGCGACCTCCCTGTTCACCGCCTACGCCGACCCCGGCGTCGTCCACAGGCTCCTCCAGGGCTCCAGCACGGACGTCGCCCACCTGCTGCGGGCGCCCTTGTTCGTGCTGCCGGCCAGCGCGCTGTGGGTCGCGGGCGGGCTGCTGTCGCCCTTCTCGGTCGGGTTCCTGCTGGTGCTGGGCGCGCTGGAGCGGCGCGTCGGCGGGGTGCGGGCGGCGGCCGTCTTCCTGTTCGGCCATGTCGTGGCCACGCTCGCCACGGAGGTGCCCGTCGGGTTCGCCGTGCTCGTCGGCCATCTCCCCGGCAGTTCGCTGCACCGCATGGACTACGGCATCAGCTTCGGCGTCGCCACGAGCCTCGGCGCCCTGACCGGTCTGCTGCGCCCCTGGCTGCGGTGGCCCCTGCTCGCGCTGTTCACGGCGATGCTCCTCCAGGACCTCGTCGCCTTCAGGGACCCGCTGTCCGACTGGGGCCATCTGATCGCCCTCGCGCTCGGGGTGGCCGCCTGGCCGGCGGTGAGGCGGTGGCGGGCGGCCGGGCGAGGGATTCGCTGACGCGCTGTCCCGCGCGGGTCAGTTCCCGTCCGAGAGGCGGGCCTTGGCCAGCTGCTTCTCCAACGCCGGTACGCCCAGGCGCTGTTCGTCGACGTTCGTCGCCGCGTGCAGCCGGTTCTGCAACTGGTAGGGGTCGGCGCGCAGGTCGTAGTACTCGCGGAAGAGGGTCTGGCCGGTGCCGTGGGGGCGGCCGTCGGGGCCGAGGCGGGTGCGGTAGTACTCCGTGTACTGCGCGGTCTTGCCGATCAGCGACGCCCACGTGTGGATCGGCTTCTTGTCCTGGCGGTTCCACCACCACTCGGCGAGCAGATGGGTGCGGTCGTTGCCGGGATCGAGCAGGGAGTGCCCGTCGTGCGGGGTGTCGGGGGTGATCCCGGCCGCGTCGAGGAAGGTGGGGGCGATGTCGACGTGGCCGACGAGACGGTCGTCCGTGCGGGCCGTGTGCAGACCGCCCGCCGGCCAGGAGGCGAGGAAGGGCACTTCGAGGCTGGGCCGGTAGGGCACCGACTTGCGCAGCCAGCCGTGGTCGCCCCAGCACAGGCCGTGGTCGCTGGTGAACAGGACGAGTGTGTTCTCCAGCTGGCCCAGCTCCCGCAGCTTGTCCCGGAAGTCGCGCATCGCGTCGTCCACGGACAGCAGGGTGCGCAACTGGCGGGCGCGCAGGGCCGATCCCTCGGCGAACGTGTGCCCGGCCCGCCGCAGGAACGGCGGCTTGTCGGCCTTGCCGCTCTCGAAGACCGACGGGCGGCCCTTCCAGTCCGGCACGCGCGTGTGGGCGTACTTCCGCTCGGCGATGTTCACCTCGTGCGCGGCGCGGGTGGCGACGTACGCGAACCAGGGGCGGCCGTCGTCGCGGGAGCGCTCGATGAAGTCGAGGGCGCGGTCCTTGATGACGGTGGTGTTGTAGCCGGGGATGTTCCGGACGGTCCCGTTGTCGTTGTAGTGGCCGTCGTAGTAGCGCACCGGCTCCTGGAGCAGCCACTCGTCGAAGTGGGGCGGCGCGTCGCCGGTGGGCCAGAAGTTGAGGTACTTGCCGAACAGCCCGGTGCGGTACCCGGCCTCCTGCAACTGCCGCTGCACCACCGTGCGTTGGTCGAGGTGCTCCGGGTGCCGGGTGTCGAGGACGCCGTGGTTGTGCGCGTACCGGCCCGACATGATCGACGCGCGGGACGGCGCGCACAGCGGGGTGTTGGCGTGCGCGCGGCCGAAGGTGGTGCCGTGGCCCGCCAGCCAGTCCAGGGTCTGCGGCAGCGCCCAGTCGGTGTCCTTGGGCTGGTCGTCGGTGAGGACGAAGAGGATGTTGGGGCGGGCGTCCCGCCGGGCCGCGGGCGACGGCGCGAGGGACGTGGCCCGGCTCGCCACAGGGGCGGCGGGACGGGGGGTGGTGCGCGTGGTGGCGACGGGGGAGCCCTCGCTCTCGCGCAGGACGAGCGGGACCGCCGCGCCCGTCGCCGCGACCGCGGCCCCCGCGATCAGCGCGCGCCGTCCCGGCCCACGCCGCTGCCCCTCGGTCATCCGCTTCCCCAAGTCCCCGTAAATCCCCGTACAACGGCCGAGCCGCCTGTGAACGAGCTTGCAGTGTGCAGGGATTTCCTGTGAGTCGCGTTGCGGGTTCGTGACGGCCGGCCCGCGAAGTCGTGGCGAAACGGCGGCGATACGGCGGCTGCGCGGCGCCGGTACGGCGGCTGTGCGGCGGCGGTCAGGTCCGGGAGTCGCCGCCTCGCGGGCCCGTGGACTTCGCGCTGGTCAGCGCCGCCGACACCGTCCAGCCCAGCGACGCGTACAGTCCCCGGCCCGCTGGGGTGGCCGCGAGGACGCAGGTCTCCGCGCCCTCCTCCAGGGCGGTGCGCTGGAGCGTGCGCATCACGAGGCCGCCGAGCCCCTTGCGCCGGTGCGCCGGGGAGGTGGTGATCTGGTCGGCGACCGCGGTCGCGCCGGTCGGGGCGAGCTGGCCGCGCGCCGCCCAGGAGCCGTCGGGGGCGGCGACCATCACCCGGTGGAGTCCGCCGCGCGACCACGCGCGCAGCCGGTAGCCGTCGGGCACCGCGGGCAGCGGGCCGCGCTCCTGCTCCAGCGGCAGCGTCATCAGGTACCCCGGCTCGGGGTCGACCCACCACTGATCGCCCAGCCACGGCCCGACCACCGCCGGGTGCCGGAACACCTTGAGCCAGACGCCCTCGCCGGTCACGGCCCCGGCGACCTTCCGTACGGCCGCCCCGTCCACGTCGTCCCCGAGCGCCCCGAACACATGCCGGGTGACGTGCCCGTCCGCGCCCATGTCGATCGTGCACCCCCACGCCTCGACGTCGGGCGGGGCCGCTCCGCGCGAGAGCACCCACCCGTCGACCCAGGCCCGCACGACCCTGTCCATTCAGCCTCCCGCACTGCCGCGACGGTCTCGTCTCGGTGGACGAATGCAATGGCCGGAATGTAATGGTCGGAAGGTCCATCTGTCTATTACTCGATCGTTGATCGCTCAGAGCGAACGGCACCGGGGGAACATTCGAGGGCTCACGTGCATTGAGTCGGCATAGCTCAACTTGAATGCCGAAGGGGAGATCATGGCTGCTGAGTCCACGCCGTTCACCACGCTCACCCTGCCTGTGCTGCCGCTCGACGACGAGGTCGTGCTCCCTGGCATGGTGGTTCCGCTGGACCTGAACGACACCGATGTGCGCGCCGCGGTGGAGGCCGCCCAGGCCGCCGCGCGGTCGGAGCCCGGGAAGCCGAGGGTCCTGCTGGTGCCGCGTGTCGACGGGACGTACCCGGGCACGGGTGTGCTCGGCACGGTCGAACAGGTCGGCCGGCTCGCCGACGGCGACCCCGGCGCGCTGATCCGGGGCCGGGCCAGGGTCCGTATCGGCGCGGGCACCAACGGCCCCGGTGCCGCCCTGTGGGTGGAGGGCACCCGGATCGACGAGACCGTGCCCGAGCCGCTGCCGGGCCAGGTCGCCGAACTGGTCAAGGAGTACAAGGCGCTGGCCACGGCCTGGCTGCGCAAGCGGGGCGCCTGGCAGGTCGTCGACCGCGTCCAGGCCATCGACGACGTGTCCGCGCTCGCCGACAACTCCGGCTACTCGCCGTTCCTGACCACCGACCAGAAGATCGAACTCCTGGAGACCGCCGACCCGGTCACCCGCCTCAAGCTCGCCACCCAGCAGCTCCGCGACCACCTCGCCGAGCAGGACGTCGCCGAGACCATCGCCAAGGACGTCCAGGAAGGCGTCGACAAGCAGCAGCGCGAGTTCCTGCTGCGCCGCCAGCTCGAAGCCGTCCGCAAGGAACTGCGCGAGCTCAACGGCGACGCCGCGACGGACGGCGAGGAGTCCGACGACTACCGCGCCCGCGTGGAGGCCGCCGACCTGCCCGAGAAGGTCCGCGAGGCCGCCCTCAAGGAGGTCGACAAGCTGGAGCGGTCCAGCGACCAGTCGCCCGAGGGCTCCTGGATCCGCACCTGGCTCGACACCGTCCTCGAACTCCCGTGGAACGAACGCACCGAGGACGCCTACGACATCCAGGGCGCGAAGTCGGTGCTCGACGCCGAGCACGCCGGCCTGGAGGACGTGAAGGAGCGCATCACCGAGTACCTGGCCGTGCGCAAGCGCCGCAGCGAGCGCGGCCTCGGCGTGGTCGGCGGACGGCGCGGCGGTGCCGTGCTGGCCCTCGTCGGCCCGCCCGGCGTCGGCAAGACCTCGCTGGGCGAGTCCGTGGCCCACGCGATGGGCCGCAAGTTCGTCCGCGTCGCCCTCGGCGGCGTCCGCGACGAGGCCGAGATCCGCGGCCACCGGCGCACCTACGTCGGCGCGCTGCCCGGCCGGATCGTCCGCGCGATCAAGGAGGCCGGGTCGATGAACCCGGTGGTCCTGCTCGACGAGATCGACAAGGTCGGCTCCGACTTCCGGGGCGACCCGGCCGCCGCTCTCCTCGAAGTCCTGGACCCGGCGCAGAACCACACGTTCCGCGACCACTACCTGGAGGTCGAACTCGACCTGTCCGACGTCGTGTTCCTCGCGACGGCGAACGTGCTCGAAGCCATCCCGGAGGCCCTGCTCGACCGCATGGAGCTGGTCCGCCTCGATGGCTACACCGAGGACGAGAAGGTCGTCATCGCCCGTGACCACCTGCTCCCGCGCCAGTTGGAGCGCGCGGGCCTGAAGGACGACGAACTCGCCATCGACGAGGGCGCGTTGCGCAAGCTCGCCGGCGAGTACACCCGCGAGGCGGGCGTCCGTACCCTGGAGCGCTCGATCGCGCGCCTGCTGCGCAAGGTGGCCGCCCAGCACGAACTGGGCGAGCGGGAGCTGCCGTTCACGGTGACGGACGCCGATCTGCGCGCCCTCATCGGCCGCCCGCACCACGTCCCCGAGTCCGCCCAGGACCCGGCGGAACGGCGCACGGCGGTGCCCGGCGTGGCGACCGGCCTGGCGGTGACGGGCGCCGGCGGTGACGTGCTCTACGTGGAGGCGTCCCTGGCGGACCCGGAGACGGGCGCCGCGGGGCTGACGCTGACCGGACAGCTCGGTGACGTGATGAAGGAGAGCGCGCAGATCGCGCTGAGCTTCCTGCGCTCGCACGGCGCCGAACTGGAGCTGCCGGTGGCCGACCTGAAGGACCGGGGCGCGCACATCCACTTCCCGGCGGGCGCGGTCCCCAAGGACGGCCCGAGCGCCGGCATCACGATGACGACGGCCCTGGCCTCGCTGCTCAGCGGGCGGTTGGTCCGCACGGACGTGGCGATGACCGGTGAGGTGTCGCTGACCGGTCGGGTCCTTCCGATCGGCGGCGTCAAGCAGAAGCTGCTGGCCGCGCACCGGGCGGGCGTCACGACCGTGATCATCCCCAAGCGCAACGAACCCGACCTGGACGACGTCCCGGCGGAGGTGCTGGACAAGCTCGACGTCCACGCCGTCACCGATGTCCGCCAGGTCCTGGAGCTGGCGCTGTCGCCCGCCACGAACGGCGCGGCACCGGAGGTTCCGGTAGCGGCGTGACGGCTGTGCCCGTTCAGCAGGCTCCGCCTGCGGGTGCCGGTCGGGTGAAGGCCCGGGTCCTTGTGACGGAGGCCCGGGCCTTCGCCGTGGCCGGTGGTGCTCCGGCGCGCTCAGCCGTTGGCGAGGGCCACCACCCGGTCCAGGGCCCCGTTGAACCTGTCGTGGTCGCCGACGGTCGGCCCGGAGGACGTGTACTGCCACATCGTGTAGTACGACCAGCCGGCCGGCAGCGTCCCCACGGTCGAGGCGTACCGGGCGATCCACAGCGGGTTGGCGGCGGCGAAACCGCTGTGGTTCCCGGTGCAGTCCGTCCACCAGCTCGTCGCCGTGTAGATGACGGCGTCCCGGCCGGTACGCGCCTTGTACCGGTCGAGGAAGGAGGCGATCCAGCCGACCATCGCGCTCTGCGACTTGCCGTAGCAGGCGTCGCCGTACGGGTTCCACTCGATGTCCAGCACCCCGGGCAGGGTCCGGCCGTCCTTCGTCCAGCCGCCGCCGTGGTCGACGAAGTAGTCCGCCTGGGCGGCGCCGGTCGTGGTGTCCGGGGTGGCGAAGTGGTAGGCGCCGCGGATCATGCCGACGCCGTAGGAGCCGTTGTACTGCTGCGCGAAGTACGGGTTCGTGTAGTACGTGCCCTCGCTGGCCTTCGCGTAGGCCCACTTCACGCCGCTGCCCCACAGCGTGGACCAGGCGACGTCGCCCTGGTGGCTGGAGACGTCCACGCCCTCCGTCTGGGCGGCGCGGGTGCCCTGCGGGACGCCGTCCTGGCCGTCGTGGGCGAGGACGCCCACGCCCATGCGGGCGGTGCCGCGCGCGGGGGTGTCCGAGGCGGCGGAGGCGGTGGGGGCCAGGAGGGCTCCCGGGAGCAGGGCGAGGAGGGTGAGGGCGACACGGGTGAAGGTGAGACGTACCGATCCGGGTCTGTGCCGGTGTCCGTGCACGGGCATGCGTGCCTCCGAGGGCGAGGTGGGGGGAGAATCCGATGCGCTACTGGCATGGGCATGCCAGTAATTGCCTGGTAAAGAAGCTACGTACGCGGGGGAGCGGGTGGGAAGAGGGCCCGGGGGCTGCCGTTGGTCTGCACCTGCGAAATACTGTCCCAGCTGCGACGATGACGCATTTTGGCGGAAACTTTCACGACCCGGAAAACCTAGGCAGGGACTGACGTGCACGAAGAGCGAAGCGGCGGTATCGACCAGCCCGGATTCCTGGCGCTGGAACGCGAGTTGACCGTCCTGCTGCGGCGCGCCCGGGCCAACCAGGGCGAGATGGCCCGTGAGGTCCACCCGGACCTGGAGTCCTCCGCGTACGGCCTGCTGGTCCGTCTGGACGAACACGGCCAGCAGCGCGCGACCGAGCTGGCCGCCTACATCGGCGTCGGCAAGGCCACCATGTCCCGCCAGCTGCGCGCCCTGGAGGAACTCGGCCTCGTCGCCCGCGCCCCCGACCCCGCCGACGGCCGCGCCTGGCTCGTCGAACTCACCCCCGAGGGGCGCGCCCGCGTCGGCCGGGTCCGCGACGCCCGCCGGGCGCGGTACGCGGGACGCCTCGCGGACTGGGACCCCCAGGAGGTGTCCGAACTGGCCCGGCTGCTGCACCAGTTGAACCTGGGGATGGAGAAGTAGGACCCGGGAGATCGCGGATCGCGCCCCGCCGGACGCATGCGCCGGTCATGCGGGGGGAATCGGGGCGGTACGAGGGCGGGGGCTGATCGTCGGTCCCGGCACGCGGTCCTCGACCTCGGGGGAGGTGCGGTGCGGTGGCGGACATCGAGGGCGACGCACGGTTCGACGTCTTCTTCTCCTATGCCAACGGGGACGGCGACTGGCCCGTCACGCTCGCGGAGAACCTGGAGCGACTGGAGCTGAGGGTCTGGCTCGACGCCTGGGAGATGGTCGGCGGGCAGTCGCCGGCCGCTCGGATGCAGGACGGCCTGGCGCGCGCCGACACCGTGGTCGCCGTGGTCACGCCCCGATGGATCGCCTCCAGGTGGTGCGGTGAGGAGTTCGCGGCGGCCGTCGCCGCCTCGGTGGACGGCCGCCAGCGCCTGATCCCCGTGCTGTGGGGCGACATCGCGACGGTCCCGCCCTTCATCGCCGGCCGCGTCCACTTCGACTTCCGTACGGTGACGGCACCGGGGGAGTACGAGGCGAAAGTGCGGCAACTCCTGCGTGCGGTCAAGGGGTTGCCGTCCGGAGAGCGCCCCAGGGCCACCGGGGTCGTGGTCCCGCCGACGGGGCTGCGGTACCGGCCGGACGCGCCGATCCACGCGGAGTTACGGATCGGGCCCGACGCGGTCGTGTTCTCCACCGAGTTCTCCACCGAGTTCTCCACCGAGGGCGGCTCCGCGCGGAGCGAGGCCTTCGGCCACGAGGCCGGGCCGGTGGATCTGGACGACCCGCTCGGCGCCCTCGAACAGGCCCGCGAGCGGGTGCGCCGGGGCCAGGTGACCCGGACCGGCACGGCATCGGCCGCGCAGGCGGACTCCGCCGGGGTGAACGGCGCGCTGGCCGCCGTCGGACAGGCCCTGGGGGAACGGTTCGTCACCGGGGACGTCGCCGAAGCGCTGCGCCGCGAGGTGGGCCTGGCGCACGACTGCAACGTCCCCCTGCGGATCGGCCTCCAGGTGGACGTGGAGCGGTGGCGGGACCTCCCCTGGGAGAGCCTGGTGGTACCCGGCGCGCAGGAACCCCTGGTCCTGTCCGAGCAGGTCGAGCTCTACCGCAGGGTCCGACGCGCCGCCCCGGCCGTCGAGATGAGGATCCCCGGCCCGCTGCGCATCCTGGCGGTGGTCGCGAGCCCGGAGTCCGGGAGCGGCGAACTCCTCGACCACGAGCGCGAGTTGGCGCGCATCCTGGACGCGGTGGGGTCGGCGCGCAGTCGCCAGGGGGCGTATGTCCGGGTGCTGAACTGGGGCAGCGCCGAGGCGATCCGCCGCGCGCTGGAGGAGGAGTCCTTCCACGTCCTGCACCTGTCCTCCCACGCCGGGCCGGGCGTGCTGTACCTGGAGAAGGGCGACGGCGGCGTGCACGAGGTCGGCGCCCAGGAGTTCATGGACGACGTCCTGCTCCCCGGGTGCGGGGTGCCGCTGGTCGTGCTCTCGGGCTGCTCCACGGCACGGACACCGGAGGGCGACGCCGCCGAGGCACGGGCGGGGCTCGCGAAGGAGCTCCTGGACCGTGGGGTGCCGGGCGTCCTGGCCATGACCGAAGCCGTCAGCGACGCCTACGCCACCGAACTCGCGGCCCAGGTCTACGAGGAGCTCGCGCGGGCCCGGCGCCCCGACCCGCTCACCGCGCTGTCCCGGGCCAGGCGACGCCTGGAGCGCGCGCGGCGGCGCCTCACCGCCGGTCATCCGCGTGCCGCCTGGCCGGAGTGGTCCACCCCGTCCCTGTTCCTCGCGGCCCCGCCCGTGGCCCTGTTCGACGCCGAGCGGGAGCACGAGCCGGTGACCCCGGCACCCGAACGCGCCGTCGAGGAAGGGATGGTGGTGCGGCGCGTCGGCGAATTCGTGGGCCGCCGCGCGGAGTTGAGGCGGCTGCTGGGCGTGCTGCGGGACCCCGGGAAGGCGGGGGTGCTGATCCACGGCATCGGCGGGGTCGGCAAGTCCACGCTCACGGCCGAGCTGCTGCACGACCTGGGGCCGGACGCGGGGCTGGTCGTTCCCGTCCCCGCGGCGACCGTCCCGACCGTCGACTCGGTCCTGGAGATCCTGCGCAAGCGGCTCCTGGCCCACTGCCTGTCCGCCGGTCTGCCGGAGGACGATGCACTGCGCCGGCTCGCGGCGGCGCTGCTCGACGCCTCGCCGCCCTGGCGGGAGCGCTGGGAGCTGATCCGCCAGACGGTCCTGCCCCGGCTCCCGCTGCTCCTGGTCCTGGACAACGCCGAGGACCTCCTCACCCGGACGGACGACGGCTGGACCCTGGCCGACTCCGAACTCGCCGCGTTCCTCGCCTCCTTGGCCGCCGCGGCCCCCCACCCCCGCCTGCTGATCACCAGTCGGTACCCCTTCGCCCTGCCGCAGCGGATGCACCGGCGACTGACCGCGCACCACCTCGGCCCGCTGTCGTTCGCCGAGACCCGCAAGTTGATCTGGCGCCTGCCGGGCCTCGACGCGCTCCCGCCCGAGGACCTCCAGCGCGCGTACACGGACGTCGGCGGTCACCCTCGCGCCCTGGAGTACCTCGACGCGCTGCTGCGCGGCGGACAGGCCCGCTTCCCCGACATCGCCGACCGCATGGAGGACGCCCTGGAGCGGCGTGGCGTCCGCGACCCCGAACGCTGGCTGGCCGGGGTGGCGGGCGACCTGGACCGCGCGCTGGCCGAGACGGTGACGCTGGCGGTGGACGACGTGCTGCTGGACACGTTGTTGGAAGGGTTGGACGGGGTGCCGGGGGCGCGGCGGCTGTTGGACGGGCTTGCGGTGTACCGGCGGGCGGTGGATGTGACGGGGGCGGCTTGGCAGGTGGCGGACCTGAGTGAGGTGTCGGCGCCTGAGCCGGATGCGGCCGAGCCGGTGCGGCCTCCTGCCGCGTGGGACGACGAAGCCGAGCATGCCTTGCGGCTGCTGCTCGAGCTGGGGTTGGTGTCGCCGGTCCTGGTGCCGCGGGACGAGCCGGGCACCCGGCCGCCGGACTTGTACGTGCACCGCTGGACCGCCGACGCCCTACTGCGCCGGGGCGGCTCCGGGGTTGCGGAGGAGGCTCATCGCCGCGCCGCGTCGTACTGGCAGTGGCGTCGCTCCCAGCGGCCTGAGACCGATGACGCCACTCTCGCCGACATGGTCGAAGCCCGCCACCACTACCGGCAGGCGGGGGTTCTGGGCGAGGCGCTGAAGGTCACGGAGCTGCTGTGCAACCGCTTGAGCATCCGTGGGGCGTGGGACTGGGAGAAGCAACTGATCGGTGAAGCTCTCTCCTGGCTTCCCGGCGACTCCTCGGTTGTCCCCTACTTCCTCTTCAAGTTCGGGGAGGTTGCCGAGAGACGAGGTGACTACGACGAGGCCGAAGCGTGCTTCCGGGAAGCACTGGCCATCGGTGAGGACAGGGGGGACCGTTTCGTCATCGCCGATGGTCACCACAACCTGGGTGTCCTCGCGGGAGTACGGGGCGACCAGGCCGAAGCGGAGACGCGCTACCGCGAGGCTCTCGCCATCAAGAGGGAACTGGGGGACAAGGCGCGCATTTCTGTCACGCTCCATCAGCTCGGTTTGGTGGCGCAGAGGCGGGGGGAATTCGCCGAAGCCGAGACGTACCTTCGCAGCTCACTGGAGATCGACGAAGGGCTCGCCGATCGGCAGGGAGTCTCCGTCAGTCTCAATCAACTGGGTGTAGTGGCGGACTTGCAGGAGAAATACGCCGAAGCGGAGGACTGCTACCGCCGTTCGCTGGCCATCAGCGAGGAACTCGGCGACCGGCCCGGGATCGCCATGACGCTCCACAACCTCGGCATGACAGCGGAGAGGCAGGGGCTGTACCCCGAGGCGGGAAGGCTTTACCGCCGTTCGTTCGCCATCAACGAGGAACTCGGCGATCGACGCAGCGTCGCGACCAACTCCAGCCAGCTCGGCAGCCTCCTCACCAAGATGCGGCAACCCGCTCAAGCCGTTCCGCACAGCCTCCGGGCTCTTTCCGCGCGGGCGCAGATGGGAGTCCCGACCGACGCGGACCTCTACGTGCTGAGCTTCCAGCGCGAAGCCCTCGGAGACACCGCCTTCCAGGACATCCTCCGCGTCCACCTCTCCGACGAGGGCGTGGAAGCGGTCATGTCGGCCACCCGCCCCCGGGCCGACTCTCACGATCCGCACCCGGACGATCCCACTCCGTGACTACCCTCGATCCATGAGCCAGCCCAAGAACCTCGACCCCGCCTCCATGAAGGAGTTCTACGGCGCCGAGCTGCGCCGGCTCCGGGAGGCCGCGGGGTTGCCGCAGGAAGGTCTCGGGGAGCAGGTGTACTGCTCGGGGGCGTACGTCGGGATGATGGAGATGGGGGTCCGCACCCCCACGTCGGACCTGTCCCAGCGGTTCGACGCGGTGCTGGCGACGGACGGGCTGTTCGTGCGGCTCTGCGAGGCGATCCGTAAGGCGTCGAAGGTCGCCCACTACTTCGCCGCTGCCGCCGAGATGGAGGAACGGGCGCTGACCCTCTGTAACTTCGCCTCGACGATCGTGCCCGGGGCTTTGCAGACACCGGAGTTCACCCGTGCTCTCGTTCAGGCGTCCCGGCCCCGGGTCGATTCGGAGGAAGTCGAGCGGCGGGTTGCCGTGCGGCAGGAGCGAGCGCGTGCGCTGCTGAAAGATCCGGCCGATCCGGATCTGTGGTTCATCGTCCACGAGGCGTCGTTGCGCATGACGATCGGTGGACGTTCCGTGATGTGTGGCCAGTTGGAGCACATTGTCGAGGTGGCCCGGAACGACCTGGCGGTCGTGCAGGTGATGCCCTTCTCAGGCGGAGCGACTCCGCTCCTGTACGGGACGTCCACGCTCATGACCTTTGTCGACGAGCCGCCGGTGGTCTACACCGAGTCCGCCTACTCAGGTCAGTTGGTCGAGGAACCGGCAGTGGTTCTCAGGTATGCCAAGTCCTACGATCTGGCCAGGGCGTCGGCCCTCCCGCCGGAGGCGTCGCTCGCCTTCGTCGAAGGTCTCCTCGCGAAGGGCCAAGCATCATGAACAGCACGTACGACCTGCGGTCCGTGCGCTGGCGCAAGTCGTCGTACAGCAACGGCGACAACGGTGAATGCGTCGAGGTCGCCCACGGCCTCCCCGGCGTCGTCCCCGTCCGCGACAGCAAGACCCCCTCCGGCCCCGTCCTCCTCGTCTCCGCCACCGCCTGGACCCGCTTCCTCCGTCGCTAGACACGCCCCGGGCGGCTACAGCTCCACGAACACCACCGACGCGTCGTCATGCGTCTTGCTGCGCCGCAGGAACACCCGTTCCGTGTCGGCGCGTTCCAGCGCCCGTACGCGTTCCACCAGCGCCCGCGCACCCTCTTTACGCACGAGCCGGAAGCAGTCCGGCCAGTCGCCCTCGTGGAACTTGTCGACCCAGCGGGTCGCGCCGTCCGTCAGTGCGGCCAGGGCCCGTACGTCGTCGCGCCGCAGGGAGCCCGTCACCGCGCGTGCCGCCACCGAGGGGTCCGCGGCGGCGGTGAAGAAGCCGCCCTCCTTGTTGCGGACCGTCGAGTCGACGAGGGCGTCGGTGGCGAGGGCGGAGCGGGGCAGGCGGGACAGCCGGTCGTCGAGGAGGGCCGTCACCTCGCCGGCCGGGGACTCCACCAGCAGGGCCGAGTCCGACAACACCAGGTATTCCAGGGACCGCTGCGACCAGCGCGCGACGACCACCGTCGCCTGTGGGGTGCGTGGGTGAGAAAGGTCACAGGTTTCGCGATGGGCGTCGGCGGTACGCGCAAGGGCGGCGGACAGGGAGTCGGCGAGGGGAACATCAGGAAGCGAAACGGTCAGTTCGGTCAGAGCGCCGCCCAGCCTCGCTGTGAACCAGGGGACGGAATGCAGACAGCCCGTGTCGCCCTTCGGGGGAGTCACCCCGTCGAGGACCACCAGCACGCCGCCGCGTCCCGACGCGGGAAGGGCGACGCTCGCGAAGTCCTCATTGGGGCGGGCCGGGTCACCGGGCTCCGAAACGAGTTCAGTGTGCATCCAGCCAGTCTGCACGAGGGCTTCACAGGGTTCACAGGCTGTGCAAATGGTGCACCGCAGCCGCATGACCCGGGGCGGTCGCGCAGGTCAGGCGCCTGTTTTGGGCGGGAATCGGGCAATCCGGGAAGGTGTGCTGGCGGATCATGCCATCGGTCGTCCCGGACGTCCAACCGGCAGGCCGCGGAGGCGTTCTGACTGTGCCAAGGGAACTTGCTCCTCAACTCCCCTCCGGGGTTCACTCCTTCGAGTGGCGGGCCGGGTGATGCACGGCCACTGCCCACTGGCGCTGGTTGGGTCGGGAGCCGTACCGGGAGTACCCGTCAGTGACGGAAGGTCACCCGGGCCCATGGGTACACGAGTCAGGAATGCGAGCACCGGTGCAGAAGACGCGGCCTCGTCGTACGAACGAGCAGACGGCCCCCGCCGATCCATCCGCAGACATCCCCACCGGCAAGGGCCGCCCCACGCACGTGCGCAACCGGCTCATCGTCGCCGTCGCGGTGGTGGCCGCGGCGATCGCCGGAGCCGGGACGCCGTCCGTGCTGGCCGCCTCCTCGCAGCTCAGCGACACCCAGGACCTGGTGACGCTCGCCGAGCGGACGCAGGACGCCCTCGCTCTCGCGCACTCCCTGGCCGACGAGCGCGACGAGGTCACGGTGTACGTGGCCGCCGGCCGCCCCAAGTCCGAGGCGCCCTCCGAGCAGCGCAGCGCCCGGGTGGACCGGCAGGTCGAGGAACTGCGCGCCGACAGTGACACCCCGGCGGACCTGCGGGCCGACCTGGACGGCATCGCGGCCCTGCGCAGAGCGGCGCTCACCGGAAAGAGCACCGCTCTCGAAACGCACGCGTCGTACTCCGCCGCCATCACCGAACTGCACCGCCTCGCCGAGCGCCTCGCGGAGGACACCCCGCCCCGCGCCGGAGCGGGCGCCTACGCGCTCGCCGAGCTGGACTCCGCCGTCCAGCAGGCCGCCGCCACCCGCGGGCTGCTCCTCGCCGCCCTCGCCGTGCCCAGCACCACCCAGACGGTCATCGACCCCCTCACCGGGCTCCCCACCACCGTCAGCTCCACCTCCGCGGCCGACGGGAAACAGCGGGACGCCCTCACCGCCGCCGCCCAGCAGGCCCGGCTGCGCTCCGACTCCGCGCTCTCCGACTTCCACGACTCCGCCGCCAAGGCGACGAGCGGGCGCTACGACTCCACGGTCACCGGCCCCGAGGTCAACTCCGCCGAGAAGTACCTGGCCTCCCTCACCGACGAGTCCACCCTCTCCGACCGCGAACTCGACACCAGCGCCAAGAAGCTGGACGCCGCGCTGTCCGCCCGCGTCGACCTGATGCGCGGTGTCGAGTCCGCCCTCTACAACGAGCGCACCAAGGACCTCGCCCAGCTCCGTGACGACGACGTCACCGACTGGGAGATCCGCATCGCGATCCTCGGCGCCCTGATGCTGCTCGCCGTCGGTGTCGCCACCGCCATGGCCCGCACCCTCACCCGCCCCCTCGCCGTCCTGCGCATCGGCTCCGCGCGGCTCGCCCAGGCGGAGGACCCCACCGCGCAGGAGCCGGTCAAGTTCACCGGCCGCAACGACGAGTTCGCCCAGGTCGTCCGCTCCGTCAACGCCCTGCACGCGCACGCCGTCGCCCTCCACCACCGCGTCACCACGCTGGAGGCCGACCGCAAGCACCTCGTCGCCCAGCGGCAGAAGATGGCCGACGCCCGCGAGGAACTGCGCACCGACCTCGCCGAGTCCGCGGCCCACCTCGGCCGCCTCCGCGAGAGCATCGGCGGCACCTTCGTCAACCTGGCGCTGCGCACCCTCGGCCTCGTCGAGCGGCAACTCGCCGTCATCGAGGGCCTGGAGGACCGCGAGCAGGACCCCGAGCGGCTCTCCACCCTCTTCAAGCTCGACCACTTCGCCACGGTCATGCGCCGCCACAGCGAGAACCTCCTCGTCCTCGCGGGCACCGAACACGTCCAGCAGCACGCCGGACCCGTCCCGCTCGTGGACGTCGTCCGCGCGGCCGTCAGCGAGATCGAGCGCTACGAGCGGGTGCGCATCGGCGCCCTGCCGCCGCACGCCCACATCGCGGGCTTCGCCGCCGACGACCTCTCCCACCTCCTCGCCGAACTCATGGAGAACGCCACCTCGTTCTCCCCGCCCGACCTGCCCGTCGAGATCTCCGGCTGGCTCCTGGAGAGCGGCGAGGTCATGCTCTCCGTGCAGGACGAGGGCATCGGCATGACCGAGGAGCGGCTCACCGCCCTCAACGCCCGCCTCGCCGACTTCAGCCCGGACTCGCCGTACGACCAGGAGGGCGAGCAGGGGCTCGGCCTCGGCCTGTACGTCGTCGCCCGGCTCGCCCACCGGCACGGCGTCCGGGTCCAGCTCCGCGAGCAGAAGCAGGGCGGCATCGCGGCGGTCGCGGTCCTGACCGGCGGCCTGCTCGCGGCGGCACCCTCCGCCGCCGTCCCCTCGGCGACCTCGCCGCAGAGCGGCACGGCGACCACGTACTCCCTGCCGGGCGCGGACTCGGAGGCCAACTCCAACGTCCTGCCCACGCGTGCGAAGAACACCGACCCGCTCGTCGCCCTCGCCGAGAAGGCCGTCCAGGACAACGCCGTCCAGGAACAGGCCGTCCAGGAACAGGCCGCACAGGAACACGCCGCACAGGCGCGGGAGACGGACGAGGCGTACGACGGGGCCGGCGCGGAGAGCCCGGCCGAGACGACCATGGTGCTCACCCCGGTCCTGCCGGAGCCGGAGCCGGAGGCCGCCCCCGCCCCCGAGCCCGCCGCCGACGAGGCCGAGACCGAACACGGGCGCGCCGAGGACGGCGACAGCGGTGACGGCGACGTCGAGCGCGACGAGCTGACCGCCAAGGGCCTTCCCAAGCGCACGCCCAGGATCACCGCACCCGCGGAAGCGCCCCGCCGGCGCAGCACCTCCGTGGACGCCGCCGCCCTGCGCCGTAGACTCGGCGGCTTCCGCCAGGGGGCTCAGGCCGGCTACCGCGAGGTGGAGGCGGAGATCGCCGAGAAGACCGGCGAGACCAGGGCACCGCACGACGTACCGCAAGCCGAGGAATCCACGGGGGGCACCGTCGAGGAGGCAAGCAGTTGACCGCGCCCAGTACCTTCGGAACCTTCGCACTGAGCAGTGAGGCCCGCAACCTGCACTGGCTGCTGACGAACCTGGTCGAGGAGGTGCCGGGCATCCAGTCGGTGGCGGTGGTCTCCTCGGACGGCCTGCTCCTGCTCTCCTCCGACCCCGGACACCACGAAGACGCCCGCGCCAAGGCCCCCGAGGGCGGCGCCGCCCAGGCCGCCCGGCCCAAGCCCAAGGGACCGCGCGGCTCCGCCGCCGACCTCGCCACCGTCGTCTCCGGCATCGGCAGCCTCACCGTCGGCGCCGCCAAGCTGATGGCGTACGGCGGGGTCAAGCACACGATGGTCGCCATGGAGGAGGGCAGCCTCTTCGTGATGTCGATCAGCGACGGCTCGCTGCTCGGCGTCCACGGCGCCGCGGACTGCGACATGAGCGTGGTGGCGTACCACATGGCCCTCTTCGTGGGCCGGGCCGGACACGTCCTCACCCCCGAACTCCGCAGCGAGCTGCGAAAATCCCTGGAGTCCGAGAGCGCGGGGAGTGCGCGATGACCGACCGTAAACCCCACCTCCCCGTGCGCGGCGGCGATCGCAAACCCGCCCGCGTGCGCCCGTACTCCCTCACCGGCGGCCGGACCCGCTTCGGCCACGTGCTCCTCGTGGAGACCTTCGTGGCCGCGCTGGAGGCCCCGGAGGAGCGCAAGGAACTGACGAACGGCTCCCTCAGCACCCGGGTCATGCCGGAGATGCAGGCCATCGTCGAACTCTGCCGCCGGATGCGCACCGTGGCGGAGATCGCCGCGCTGCTGCGCATGCCGCTCGGTGTGGTCCGGGTGTTGCTCAGCGACCTCGCGGACCAGGGAAAGATCCGTGTGTACGGCACCGGCACCGGTCACGGCACCGGCCGTCCGGACCGCGCTCTGCTCGAAAGGGTGCTGAGTGGACTCCGTCGTCTTTGAAGACACCGACAGCGATCTGAAGGCCTGGCAGACGGACCGGACCCGGGCCCCGATAGCCACCAAGATCGTGGTCGCGGGCGGGTTCGGCGTCGGCAAGACGACCCTCGTCACCACGGTCTCGGAGATCGCGCCGCTGCAGACCGAGGCGCTGATGACCGAGGCGAGCGAGGAGACCGACGACCTCACCGCCACGCCCGGCAAGCTCACCACCACCGTCGCGATGGACTTCGGCCGTCTCACCCTCGACGACGACCTGGTGCTCTACCTGTTCGGCACCCCGGGCCAGCAGCGGTTCTGGTTCATGTGGGACGACCTCGTGCGCGGCGCGATCGGCGCGGTCGTCCTCGCCGACACCCGTCGCCTCAAGGACTGCTTCCCGGCGCTCGACTACTTCGAGAGCTGCGGACTGCCGTACGTCGTCGCCGTCAACCACTTCGACGGCAGCGAGCTGTTCGACGCGGAGGACGTGCGGGAGGCGCTGACGATCCCGGGCCACATACCTGTCATGATCATGGACGCGCGTCGCCGGATCTCGGCGATCGAGACCCTCCTGGCCCTGGTCGGCCACGCGCTCGACGTAACCCCGGAGTAGGAGAACAGCCAGGCATGCGGAAGATACTCGTCGTGGGGGCCGGCCAGTCCGGTCTCCAGCTCGCGCTCGGCCTCCAGTCGCACGGCTACGAGGTCACCCTGATGTCGAACCGGACGGCGGACGAGATCCGCTCCGGCCGGGTCATGTCCACGCAGTGCATGTTCCACACGGCTCTCCAGCACGAGCGGGACCTCCAGCTGAACTTCTGGGAGTCCCAGGCCCCGAAGATCGAGGGACTCGGCGTCTCGGTCGCCGCCCCCGGCTCCTGGGCCGAGGGCCCGGCGGCCCGCGCGATCGACTGGGTGGGCCGGCTCGACGGGTACGCGCAGTCGGTCGACCAGCGGGTGAAGATGGCCGGCTGGATGGAGACCTTCGCCCAGCGCGGCGGCCAGCTGGTCATCCACGGCGCGGCCGTCTCCGACCTCGACTACTTCTCCCGCACCTACGACCTGGTGCTGGTCTCGGCCGGCAAGGGCGAACTGGTCTCGATGTTCGGCCGCGACGCCGAACGCTCCCCCTACGGCGAGCCGCAGCGCGCCCTGGCCGTGTCGTACGTCCACGGTCTCGGCCCGCGCCCGGAGCACCCGGAGTTCGACGCGGTCCGCTGCAACCTGGTGCCCGGCGTCGGCGAACTGTTCGTCATGCCGACGCTCACCACGTCCGGCCGCGCCGACATCCTGTTCTGGGAGGGCATACCCGGCGGCCCGGTCGACGCGTTCAACGGGATCAAGGACCCGGCGGCGCACCTCTCCCTGACCCTGGAACTCATGGAGAAGTTCACGCCCTGGGAGTACGCGCGGGCCACCAAGGCCGAACTCACCGACGCGGGCGCCACGTTGGCCGGACGCTACGCGCCCACCGTCCGCAACCCGATCGGCCGGCTGCCCGGCGGCGGGCTGGTCCTCGGTGTCGCCGACGTCGTCGTCGCCAACGACCCGATCACCGGCCAGGGCTCCAACTCCGCGTCCAAGTGCGCCGCCGCGTACCTCGCCTCCATCCTCGACCAGGGGGACAAGGAGTTCGACGAGACCTGGATGCGCGCCACCTTCGACCGCTACTGGGACACCGCCCGGCACGTCACCAAGTGGACCAACGCCATGCTCGCCCCGCCGCCGGAGCACGTCCTGGGCCTCATCGGTGCCGCGGGCCAGCTCCAGCCGGCCGCCGACCGCTTCGCCAACGCCTTCGACGACCCGTCCGACTTCGAGAACTTCTTCTACGAGCCGGACAGGACGACGGCATACCTGGCGTCCCTCGGCTAGGACCGGGCCGCTTCGCGTGGAGCCGGAGCCGCTGCCATCGGCCGCCTGCCTGAGCCGGGTCGGAGTTCCGCCCCCGTCGTGCGCGGGCCGCTGCCGGACGGCTTCCGGCCGCGACCGGCCCGTCCGCCGAAGCCGGTCCGCCGGACCCGGTCCTCGGCCCCGGCTCAGTCGCCGGACTTCGGCCCCGGCCTGCTCCAGGGCCAGCGGATCCGGCGGGGATCGCCGTCGGGGTCGTACGCGTACTTCCAGCCCTGCTGCAGGCCCAGGCGTCTGCTGTGGCCGCGGGCGACGCGCCTGTAGATCAGCAGGGTCGGCGGGCCGCCGTCCGGGGCCGGTACCGGTACGCGGTACTGCTTCGGGGGGTGGCCCGTCGGGCCCAGCAGGACGGGGAGGACGCGGCCGTCCAGGGGCCCGCCCTCGAACGGGGTGTCTTGGCTCTTCACGGCACCAGTCTCAGTCATCCGCCGTGAGGGTGCCGAGCAGGGCGGACGTCTGCGGATCACGGCTCGCGGTCACCGACAGCACGGCCACGAACTGCTCGACCAGCCAGTCCCGCAGCTCGTCCGCGGAGGGCTCCTTGCCGTCGTCCAGCCAGATCAGCGACGCGGCCTCCACCGCGGTGATCCACATCCGTACGGTCATCCGCAGCAGGCGTCCCGGATCGGCGACGCCGAGATGGCTGAGGATGCGCCGGGCCGCGGCCCGCCGCACCCCGTCCACGATCGCGGTCGTCCGGGACGTCTCCACCACGCTGCCGCCCTGGAGCAGCGCGCTGAACCCGGTGTCGTGCTGGTCGACGAAGGTCAGATAGCGGTCCAGGGCACGCGAGAGCCGGGTGAGCAGCGGGCCCTCCCGCGGCTCGTCGAAGCACTGCTCCAGCTCCTCGGCCGCGGACCGCAGCGCGGCCTCGTACAACTGCTGCTTGCCGCCCGGGAAGTACCGGTACACGAGAGGGCGGGAGACCCCGGCCGCCTCCGCCACGTCGTCCAGGGACACCTCTTCGGGGGTGCGGTGCGCGAAGAGGCCGAGCGCCGCTTCGAGGAGCTGGCTGCGCCGCTCCTCGACGCTGAGACGACGGTAGGCGGGGGTTGCGGCCGAGGGGGTCATACGCGCAGCGTAACCCCGGCCCGGGGGCGCGAGGAGAGCGCCGGCGGCTACGCCAGCAGCCCCGACGAGCGCCACAGCCTCCGGCCGGCGCCCCGCAGCACGCCGATGTCGTCCAGGAAGTCGGTGAGCCGCTTCGCGCCGGTCCGCATGACCTCCCGGCGGTGCCCGCTCGCCCTCACCTGCGCCAGGGCCGCCCGCCGGTCCAGGCCGACGTTCGTGTAGACCTCCGGGTTCACGAACGCCACCGAGAAGACCCGGGCGAACTCGCCCGAGGTGAGCCGGGTGTACTCCTGCGACCAGCGCGGTGCCGTCACCATCTGGCGGCGCAGCTCCTCACGGGCGTACCGGACGTGCCGGGCCTCCTCCACGACGTGGATCCGTGTCACGCCCCGGACCAGCGGCTGCACCCGCTCGTCCGGGAACGTCAGGCGCTGCATCCAGTCCAGGACCTCCTCGCCCAGGAGGGTGGCCGTGAACGAACCCGGTGTCGTCGAGATCGTCTTGAACAGCCGGCCCAGGTTCTGGTGCGTCCGGCTCACCGGGTACCAGGGCGCGTCGCCGCGGTCGATGAGCCGGGCGAACATCTTCGAGTGGCGGCACTCGTCCTCGATCTCGGTCAGCGCGTAGCGCACGTGCGCGCTCGTCGCCGCCTTGTCGTAGATGTGCCGGACCAGGAGCTGCATGAGGATGATCTCGAACCAGATGCCCAGGGAGGCGAGGGCGGCGGCCTCGTGCTGGGAGAGGAGGATGCGCTGCTCCTCGCTCATCCGCCGCCACATCGGGGTGTCGTAGAGGGAGACCAGTTCCGGTGGCCAGAACCACTTGCCCTCCTCGAAGGGGGCGTCCCAGTCGAGTTCCTCGTCCGGGTCGAAGCTGTGCTTCGCGGAGGAGGCGAGGAGGCGTTCCGCGACCTGTTCGCGGTCCTTCAGCAGGCCGAGGGCATCGCGCAGTCCGTCGAGCGCGTCGGCGTCCGTCAGCGTCGTCGTCATAGCCTTATGAGACTGCTCGTCAGCAAGCCCGTCAATGCTTCCCGCACGACTGTTTCCCGGCGGGGGCGAGGAAGGGCCTGGCTCAGGGCGAGGGCGGGAACGTCGTGCGGAGGGTGAACGCCTGGGGGGTGGGGCCGTTCGTCCGGAGGTGCAGCACGCGCGCCTCCGCCTCCTCCACCGTCGGCCGATGCCCCGCCGGCACCCACCACAGCGCGGTCATCGCCTCCGCGACCTTCTCGAACCACTCCCGCCGCCGCGCGAGCATCTCCCGGTGCCGCCCCTGGTACATGAACGCCACCAGCGCGTCGGTGTCCCGCCACACCGACATGTTGACGATCAGCCACTCGTCCCCGAAGACCGGGATGTCCGTCGCGTCACCCCCGTCCGACTGGAGCCGCCACACGAAACCGCCGGCGGCCTCCGCGTCCGCGTTGACCGGGTCGAGGTGGTCGACGAAGTCCTTCAGCTCCGGGGAGTCCAGCGGGAATTTGAGCCGTGCGAGATTGACCTGGGCGAGTTCGTACGCGGCAGTCGTCATGAACCGAACGGTAGGTCGGCCGGTGGTCCGGCCGGTACCCCCGTCTCACCGGCCGAGCACCGCCTCCATCACCGCCCGCGCGATCGGCGCCGCGTCCCCGCCGCCGCTGATCTCCCCGCGGTCCGCCGCCGCGTCCTCCACCACCACGGCCACCGCCACCTTCGGCTCCATGTCCCGCTCGCCCTGCGCCCAGGAGATGAACCAGGCGTACGGCGTACCGGAGTTGCCGACCCCGTGCTGCGCGGTGCCGGTCTTGCCGCCGACGGTCGCCCCGGGGATCGCGGCGTTCGTGCCGGTGCCCTCGCGGACCACGTCCGCCATCAGCTCCTTCAGCCGGACGGCCGTCGCCGGGTGCATCGCCTGCCGAACCGGGCGCGAGCCCGCCGTCGACACCGTCGTGCCGCCCGACCGGGTCGTCCGCTCCACCAGATAGGGGGAGCGGATCTGCCCGCCGTTGGCCACCGCCGCCGAGACCATCGCCATCTGGAGCGGTGTGGCCCGGGTGTTGTACTGGCCGATGGACGACAGGGCGAGCTGCGCCTTGTCCACGGACACGTCGAAGGTGCTCTCCGCGACCGGGTACGGGATGCCCAGCCCGGTGTCGTTGAAGCCGAACCCGGCCGCCGTCGTCGCCATGTCGTCCACGCCGACCCGGACGCCCAGCCGCGCGAACACCGTGTTGCAGGACCACATGAACGCCGCCCGCACCGGCGCGTCCTCGCACCCCGTGGCCTCGTTGGTGAGGGAGGTCGTCGTCCCCGGCAGGGGATAGGGGTCGGGGGAGTCCGTCGCCCGGTCCACGTCCGTCACCACCCCCGCGTCGAGCGCCGCGGCGAGCGTCACCACCTTGAAGGTCGACCCCGGCGGATACGTCTGCCGCACCGCCCGGTTGAGCATCGGCTTGTCCGGGTCGGCGTTGAGCCGGGCCCAGGAACGCTCCACGGAACCGTCGTTCCCGGACAGCAGCTGGGGGTCGTACGACGGGCTGGTCACCAGCGCGAGGACGCGGCCGGTCGACGGCTCGACGGCCGCCACCGCGCCCTTGCGGCCCGCGAGCCCCGCGTACGCGGCCCGCTGCGCCGCTGCGTCGATGGTCGTCACCACGTTCCCGCCGGGGTTCTGGCGCCGGGTCAGGTCGTTCCAGAGGGGGAACGCGGAGAGCATCGGGTCGGTGCCGGACAGCAGGTCGTCCTCGGTGGCCTCCAGGAACGTGGTGCCGTACACCTGCGAGGCGAAGCCGGTGACCGGCGCGTACAACGGGCCCTTGGGGTAGGTGCGTTCGTAGCGCAGCCGGCCCGAGGTGTCCTCCGAGCCGGTGACGGAGTCCCCGCCGACCAGGATGTCGCCGCGCGGCTGGCCGTAACGGGCGATCGCGGAGCGCCGGTTGGCCGGGTTGTCGTCGTACGGCTTCGCCTCGAAGACCTGGACGCGGGTGGCGTTGACGAGCAGGGCGAGCAGCAGCAGGGCGCAGAAGCAGGCCGCGTGGCGGATGTACCGGGTCATGGGGCCTCCCGCCCGTCGTACTGGCTGCGGGCCGAGTCGCTGACCCGGATCAGCAGGGCGACGATCGCCCAGTTGGTCACCACCGAGGAGCCGCCCTGGGCGAGGAACGGCATCGCCATGCCGGTGAGCGGGATCAGGCCGGTCACCCCGCCCGCGATCACGAACACCTGGAGGGCGACGATCGAGGCGAGCCCGACCGCGAGGAGCCTGCCGAAGGGGTCGCGCAGCGAGAGGCCGGCCCGGTAGCCCCGCTCCACCAGCAGGGCGTAGAGCAGGACGATCGCGGACAGACCCGACAGGCCCAGTTCCTCGCCCGCCGTCGCCAGGATGAAGTCCGACTTGACGGCGAAACCGATGAGGATCGAGTGGCCGAGGCCCAGGCCGGTGCCGAGGGTGCCGCCGGCGGCGAACGAGAACAGCGACTGGGAGAGCTGGTTGGGCCCCTGTCCCGCCTCGATGGTCGCGAACGGGTGCAGCCAGTCCTGGACCCTGCTGTGCACGTGCGGCTCCAGCCAGCCGACGGCGACCGCGCCGAGGGCGGCGAGCAGCAGACCGACCGCGATCCAGCCGGTGCGCCCGGTCGCCACGTACAGCAGGACCACGAACAGGCCGAAGAAGAGCAGCGAGGTGCCGAGGTCCCGTTCCAGGACCAGCACCACCACGCTCAGCAGCCAGATCGCGACGATCGGGCCGAGGACCCGGCCGGTGGGCAGTTGCAGCCGCCACACCCTGCGGCCCGCGTACGCGAGCGCGTTGCGGTTGGCGGCCAGGTACGCGGCGAAGAAGACGGCGAGGAGCACCTTCGCGAACTCGCCCGGCTGGATGGAGAATCCGGCGATCCTGATCCAGATCCGGGCGCCGTTCACGGCGGGGAAGAAGATCGGCAGGATCAGCAGCACCATGGCCCCGGCGACGCTGACGTACGCGTACCGCTGAAGGACCCGGTGGTCGCGCAGCAGCAGCACGACCACGATGAACAGGGCCACGCCGACCGTCGACCAGACGAGCTGGGCCGGGGCCGCCCGGTCGCCGGGGGTCTCCAGGTCGAGGCGGTAGATGAGGACCAGGCCGAGCCCGTTGAGCAGCACGCCGATCGGCAGCAGCAGGGGGTCGGCGTAGGGGGCGCGGAAGCGCACCGCGAGATGCGCGAGGAGCGCGAGCACACCGAGCCCGGCGCCGTAACCGGCGGCGCCGGGCGGGACGGTGCCGTGTCTGGCGAGGCCGACAGCGCAGTAGCCGTACACGGAGAGCAGTACGGCCAGGACGATGAGGGACAGCTCGATGCCACGGCGCCGGGGGAGGCGTACGGCTGGAGCGGGGAGTTCCGCTGGAGCCACGGTGGTTCCGGCCTTGGTCATGTCCGGAACTTACCCAAATGGGACGTGATGTCGTCCTGTGTGTCCTAGCACCAGCGTGGCGTGGCCCCGATGGAGTCGATGTACCGGGCGGTGCCCCAGGCCCAGGTGCCGTCCGCGAGGAGGTACCAGATCGGGTTGCCCTCGATGCGCTGGCCGGGCGTCTTGCAGAAGATCTTGACGATCTCGCCCCGGTAGGCGGTGCCGATGATCTGCGAGCCGCGGTTGGGGGCGCTGCGCAGATTCAGCGTGCTCGCGGTGACCCGGCCCTTGTAGTAGCGCGGGTTGTGCTGCTGCTGGTGGTGCCCCCCGTCGCCGCGGGAGTCCTCTTCCCAGCCGTCGTTGGCGACGGCGGGAGTGGCTGCGGCGGCTGCGAGGAGAGCGGCGGCGGTCACGGATATGGAGAGGCGGGAGCGCAGGGACATGGGGGATGAACCTCCACGAAGGGGACGGACTTGACTAATCGCCACATTAGGAGCGGCCGTCGGCGCGCGCCCCTCACGCTGCGCCATAAGGGAGCGGGCCGGGGCACCGCCGGGTGTTCAGGGGACCGTCAGTTCCGCCAGCGCCCCGCCGTCCGGCGCGTTCGTGAAGTCGAGGCGCGCCCCCAGCACCTCGGCCTGCCCCCGCGCGATCGTCAGCCCCAGACCGTGCCCCTTGGACCCCCCGTCCGTACGGAACCGCTGGGGCCCGTGCTCGACCAGGTACGCCGGATAGCCGTCCCCGTGGTCCCGGACACGCACCACGCGGCCGTCGACGCTCAGCACCACCGGCGCCCGTCCGTGCCGGTGCGCGTTGGCGACCAGGTTGCCCAGCACCCGCTCCAGCCGCCGCCGGTCCGTCTCGACCGTCACGTCCCGCACGACGACCACCTCGGTGTCGGTCCCGGACGCCCGCACCACCCGCTCGGCCAGCGCGCCCAGCGGCTCCGCGTCCAGCTCCAGCCGCTCCCGGCCGCTGTCGAGGCGGGAGATCTCCAGCAGGTCCTCGGTCAGCGTCCGCAACGCGGCCACCCGGTCCCGCACCAGCTCGGTGGGGCGCCCCGGCGGCAGCAGCTCGGCCGCCGCGTGCAGCCCCGTCAGCGGGGTGCGCAGCTCATGGGCCACGTCCGCGGTGAACCGCTGCTCGCTCAGCAGCTTGCCCTGGAGCGAGGCCGCCATGGAGTCCAGCGCGGCGGCCACCGCGGCCACCTCGTCCTGGGGGCGCGTCGGGTCCTTCGTCCGGGGGTCGCCGACCCGGGCGTCCAGGTCGCCGCCGCTGATCCGCCGCGCCACCCGCGCCGTCGCGTGCAGCCGGCGCGTCACCCGGGTCACCGCGACCGCGCCGACCAGCAGCGTCGCGCCGATCGCCAGCGCCGAGGACCACAGGATCGCCCGGTCCAGGGCGGCGATGGTGCGGGCCTGCTGGGAGTAGTCGACGACGACCGCGAGGACCCGGCCGCCGTCGGCGGGACCGGCCGCCCACATGGTGGGACGTCCGTCCCGGTCGGCGACCATCGTGCCGCGCTCGCCGTCCGCCGCCAGCTTCCGCAGCCCGGTCGGCAGTCCCGGCGGATCGACCCCCTCGCCCGGCAGCAGGGTGTCGCCCGCCGCGTACGCCTCGGTCGCGTCCGCCAGCCGGGACAGCGCCAGCTCACGGGCCTGGCCGACGGTCTGGTTCGTCACCTGGACGTGCACCAGGACGCCGAGCAGCGCGGCGAGGGCGCAGCACATGACCGTGATGAAGACGGCGGCCTTCACGGCGAGGGTGCCGGACCACCGGGGGAGCCTCATGAGGCGCTCGGGGACGGGCTGGGGGACGGGGTCGCGGAGGGGGTGGGCGAAGGGCTCGCGGACGGGGCGGGCGACGGGCTCCGGCCGATGTGCAGCATCTCGTCGTGCGTGAGCAGCATGACGCGCTGGTCCGGGTCCCACGTCCACTGGAACCGGTACTCGTAGTCCGCGAGGTCGGACGGCGCGTGGATGATCACCGAGTGCCCGGCCAGCTCCACCCCGCTCACCGCGTCGTCGTTGGCCATCACCTGCACCAGCCGCCCGCCCTGCACGGTGTAGACGCGCACCGCTGTCTGGTTGCCCGGCAGCAGCCGGAAGCCGAGCGTCAGCTCGTCGTGGCCGTCGCCCGTCAGATCGCGGTAGTAGGCCTTCAGGACGGGGCAGTCGGCGTCGGGCGGCGTCCGCCCGCAGTCCGCCATCCGCTCGGCGGTCTCGCGGTACGACGCCTTCGCGCCCGCGTAGTCGTCCGGATGCCGGGCGATCTCCGCCCGCACCACGGCCACCGGATCCACCCGCCGCACGTCGCCGCCGGGCACGGAGACGCCCTTCATCACCTCGGACTCGCCGTCGTCGTAGTTCCACGCGGGGCTGGACGCCGGGGTCAGGCCGGGCCACAGCCTGGCCGGACTCGTCGCCGTCGGGGTCGCCCCCGCGCCCTGGAGGCCGCCCGCGTCACCGCAGCCCGCGGCGGTCGCCAGCAGCACGGCGACGGCGGCAGCGGCGAGGACGGTACGGACGGGGCGTGGCACTGTGCTCCAGGGACGGCAGGGACGGCTCGGGCGACTTGGGTGGCCGGGGTGGCCGGGGTGTCCAGGTGGGGTGCGGCGTGCGGGATACAGGGTGCGGGATGCGCTGGGGGAACGTCGTACACCTTATTCGTACGGCTGTCCTTTTTGCCCAGTCGGTCACGCGGGGGCGTTCACGCGAGGGCGCTCACCCGGGTGCGCCTGCCCGGCCGGTGCTCACTCGGTCAGCTCCTCCAGCAGCCGGGCCGTCTGGAGGCCCGCCCGCAGATAGTCGACGAACAGGTCGTTGTGCAGGGCCCAGGGCGAGCGCCGTGACCTGATCAGCCGTATCGCCTCCTCCGCGGAGTACCCCGCGCGGATCAGGGACTGGGCGACGACCAGTCCCGAGCGGTTGTAGCCGTGGTGACAGCGGACGAGGACCCTGCGGCCCTCGTCGACGGCCTCGCCCGCGGCCCGCGCCAGCCGGATGACCCCCGCGAGCTGGGTCCCGTCCAGCGGGCCGTCCGGTATCGGCCACACATGATGCTCGACGCCGGGCTCCGGACCGTGCCCCGGCAGCCTCAGCAGGGTCTGGACGAGATCGAACTCGTCCCGTACGACGGCCGGTTCCGGTTGTCCCGAGCGCCCCCTGAACTCGTGGCCGCCCATCCACAGGCCGGGCACGATCTCGTTCCAGGGACTTTCCGGGACGGGTACGTCGGGCTGCCTCCTGCGGGTACGCAATCACGCCTCCCCTGAGCGCCTGGTCCCTGCGGGCCGCTCTCAAAGGTAACCGCCTTCTTGCCCCTGGAGTACCTCGCCTGTTCCCATGGTCGAGGGGTGATGCCGCATGACCGGACTGCGCGTGGTACCTACCTGGCGGCACGGCCAGGAGCGGCTCTACGTGTGCCGCACGGACGGGCGGAACATCGCCTGGTACGACCGTGAGGCTGCCCGGGTCAACCTGCTCAGCGACGAGAGCAGGGACGACGTGCTGGAGGCGCTCGGTCCGTTCCTGACCGGCCCGGTCGCCGTGGGCCCGCCCCCGGTGCCCACCCCCGCCGAACTGGCCCGGCTCACCCTCCACCCGGACGACGACCTCGCCCCCAACCGGCCCGGCGAGGCCCTCCAGATCGCCCTCGACCGCGACCCGGGCCCCGCCCACCGGCTCCGCCCCGACCCGCGCCGCCGGGCCCTGCTGGCCGAGCAGACGGTCGGCGACGCCCTGGACCGGCTCGACGGCGCCGGCTGGCACGCCCTGCACTCGGTGCCCCTGCCCGGCGGCGACCGCGTCCACCACCTCGCGCTCGGCCCCGGCGGGCTCTTCGCGGTCCACACCCTGTACGCCCGCAAGCAGCGCGTCACGGTCGCCGACCCCATGGTCGCGCTCGGCCGGCACGAGCCCCACCCGCTGCTGCGCCGCGTCCGCGCCGACGCCGACCGCGCCTCCTACGCCCTGACCGCCGAGGTCCGCCCGCTCCTCGCCCTCGTGGAGCCCTCGGAGGTGCGGGTCACCGCGCCGCTGCGCGAGGTGCGCGTCGTCGCGGGCGCGGAACTGGGCGACCTGGCCCGTCTCGGCGGGGTGCTGAAACCGGCGGACGTCGAGGCCCTGCACGCGATGGCCCGGGACCGGAACACCTGGTCCCGCGTGTGACGGTCCGGCGCCGCGGGGCGCCGGACCGGCCTCACGGCATACGGGCTTCACGGCATACGGGCCTCACGGCAGAGGGGCCGCGGCGCCCGGGGCGAGCAGCGGGGCGAGCAGGTCGCCGTGGGAGCGGAGGCGGGGGCCGATCTCCGGGGCGAGGAAGGTGAGCCGGCCGGGATCGCCGGAGGTCCGGCACTCCTCGACCTCCTCCCAGGTCACCGGGGCCGACACGGTGGGCTCGGGCCGGGCGCGCAGCGTGTAGGGGGTCGCCGTCGTCTTGCGGGCGGCGTTCTGGCTCCAGTCGACGAACACCTTGCCCGGCCGCAGGTTCCTCGCCATCCGGTGCACGACCAGCCGGGGCAGGGCCCGCTCCGCGGCCACGGCCAGTTCCTTGGCGTACTCCGTCACCCGGTCGGACGGCGTCGGCGCCACCGCCGCCAGCAGGTGCAGCCCCTTCGACCCGGACGTCTTCGCGTACGCCTCGATCCTGTCCGCCGCGAGCCGCTCCCGCAGCCACCGCGCGACCTCGCAGCACTCCACCACGGAGGCCGGGGCGCCGGGGTCGAGGTCGAGGACGATCCGGTCGGCCTCGGCGGGCGCGCCGATCACCCACTGGGGCGTGTGGAACTCGGTGACGAGGTTCGCCGCCCACATCAGGCTCGCCAGATCCTGCACGAGGACCATGCGCGCGGGTCCCTCCGAGCGCGGCACCTCGGCGGTGCGGACCCAGTCGGGCGTGCCCGGCGGCACGTTCTTGGCGAAGAACACCTGACCGTCGTGGCCGTCCGGATAGCGCAGGAAGGACACCGGCCGGTCCCGCAGATGGGGGAGCAGTGCTCCGGCGGTGGTCGCGTAGTAGTGCAGCACCTCGCCCTTGGTGAACCCGGTCGCCGGGTACAGCACCTTCTCCAGATTGCTCAGCGCGAGCCGGTGCCCCTCCACATCGGTGATCGGCGTCATACGATGACAATCCCACGCATATCGGTGAATGACGATGACACCGACGTGCTCGCGTCACGTGAACGGCGGCCCGTGCGGCCGGAAAGGATGCCGATCGTGCGATCCATATGGAACGGCGCCATCTCGTTCGGCCTGGTCAGCATCCCCATCAAGCTGGTCAACGCGACGGAGAGCCACTCGATCTCGTTCCGCCAGATCCACCTGGAGGACGGCGGACGCATCCGCTACCGCAAGGTCTGCGAGCTGGAGGAGCGCGAGGTCGCCACGGCGGAGATCGGCAAGGGGTACGAGGACGCCGACGGCACGATCATCCCGATCACCGACGAGGACCTGTCCCATCTGCCGCTCCCGACGGCGAAGACGATCGAGATCGTCGCCTTCGTGCCGGCCGACCGGATCGACCCGCTCCAGATGGACGCCGCGTACTACCTCGCGGCGGGCGGCGCCCCGGCGGCCAAGCCGTACACGCTGCTGCGGGAGGCGCTCAAGCGCAGCAACAAGGTGGCCATCGCCAAGTACGCCCTGCGGGGCCGGGAACGGCTCGGCATGCTGCGGGTCGTCGACGACGCGATCGCCATGCACGGGCTGCTGTGGCCGGACGAGGTCCGCGCGCCGCAGGGTGTCGCCCCGGAGACCGAGGTCACCGTCAACGCCAAGGAACTCGACCTCGCGGACGCCCTGATGGACACGCTCGGCGAGATCGACATCGAGGACCTGCACGACGAGTACCGCGAGGCGCTGGAGGAGGTCGTCGCCGCCAAGGCGTCCGGCGAGGCCCCGCCCTCGGCGCCGGAATCGGCCCGCGGCGGCAAGGTCCTCGACCTCATGGCCGCCCTGGAGAACAGCGTCCGGGCCGCCCGCGAGTCCCGCGGCGAGGAACCGGCGGAGGTCACCCCGCTCCCCGCCCGCAAGTCGGCGCGGACGGCACCGAAGCAGCCGACGGGGAAGAAGTCGACGTCCACCGCGTCCGCCTCGTCCGCCAAGAAGACGGCGACAGCGAAGAAGCCCCCCAGAAAGGCCACCCCGGCCAAGAAGACGACGGCGACCACGAAGACGACGGCCACCACGAAGAAGTCGGCGACAGCGGCCAAGAAGCCCTCGACGGGCAAGACCCCCATCCGCAAACGCTCGGCTTGAGCCCGGTCGCCGCCCGGCGATGCCGGTCAAGAAGGCGACGGGGACCGCGAGGACGGCCGGAACCTCGAAGGCGGCCGGGGCCGTGAGGGCGACCGCGGTCACGAAGGAGTCGGCGGCGGCAGCCGAGATGGCGCTGACGGGCAGGTCCCCGCCCGCAGACGCTCAGCCCGACCCCTCGCCGCAGCCCGGCTCGCCCACGGCGGTCGAGAAGGCGACCGGGACCGTTAGGTGGCTGTGGCTGTGGCTGTGGCTGTGGCTGTGGCTGTGGCTGTGGCTGCGGAGGAGGGGCGGCGGCAGCCGAGACGGCGCCGGGGCCCCGCCCGTAGACGCTCGGCCTGGGGCCCGCCTACGCCCGGTCCGGCGACGCCCGCTTCCGTCCGGCCCGCGACGCCCGCCGAAAGAGGGCCGGGGCGTGGGGGCGGCTGCCGTCACGGAGGAGTCGGTGGCGGCAGCCGAGGAGGCTCTGACCGGCGAGGCCCCCGCCCGAGAGCGCTAGGCCTGGCCCCCGTCGTCCGGCCCGGCGACGCACGTCACCCCGCGGCGAGCCGGCGCAGTGCCAGGACCGCGTTGTGGCCGCCGAAACCGAAGGAATTGCTGAGGGCGAGGTCTCCGTCCGACGGCAGTGAGCGGGGGGCGCCGGTGACCACGTCCAGTGCCACCGCGTCGTCCACCTCCCGGCACCCCACGGTCGGCGGCACCGTGCCGTGATGCAGCGTCAGCACGGTGGCCACGGCCTCGACACCGCCGGCGGCGCCCTGGAGGTGTCCGAGATGCCCCTTCAGTGCGGTCACCGGGACCGACCGCAGGCCGAGCACCGCCCGCAGGGCCTCCGCCTCGGCGAGATCGCCCTCCGCGGTCGCGGTCGCGTGCGCGTTGACGTGGACGACGTCGACCACATGACCCCCGGCGTC
Organism: Streptomyces sp. NPDC090106; assembly: GCF_044747265.1. Lineage (NCBI taxonomy): Bacteria > Bacillati > Actinomycetota > Actinomycetes > Kitasatosporales > Streptomycetaceae > Streptomyces > Streptomyces sp. NPDC090106. The sequence continues at coordinate 554,024 of NZ_JBIVDS010000002.1, forward strand.
CTGGACGGCCCGCCGCAGCGCGAGCGCGACGCCGCTGCCGGACGGATCGGGCGCGGCCATGTGATGGGCGTCGGCGGAGAGCCCCCAGCCGGCGGCCTCGCAGTAGATGCGCGCGCCCCGGGCCCGCGCGTGCTCCTCGGCCTCCAGGACCAGCACCCCCGCGCCCTCGCCGTTCACGAACCCGCCCCGGTCCTTGGCGAACGGCCGCGACGGTGAGCGCCCGTCGTCGAGTCCGGCCCGGGACAGGGCGCGCATGGAGGCGAAGGACGCCATGATCGCGGGGGTCACGACCGCCTCGGCACCGCCCGCGAGAGCGACGTCGACCCGGCCGTACCGGATGCGGTCGACGGCCTGGCCGATCGCCTCGGTGCCGGAGGCGCACGCGCTGGTGACCGTCCGCGCCTCACCGGTGATGTGCAGGTCCAGCGACACCTGGGACGCGGCCTGCGAGGGCACGGTCATCGGCGTGGTGAGCGGCGACACGGCCCGCGGGCCCCGGTCCCGCAGGTTGCGGTCCCCGCCGACCAGCACGGACGCGTCACCGAGGATGGCCCCGAGACTCACCCCGATCCGCGCCGGGTCGAGCCCGCTCTCGCGCGTGCCCCCGTCCGCGAACCCGGCGTCGCCCCATGCCTCGCGCGCCGCGAGCACCGCGAACTGCGCCGCCCGGTTCATCCGCCGCGCGGCGGCCCGGGGCAGCAGCCCGGCGGGATCGACGGGCACGGTCCCGGCCACCCGTACCGGCAGACCGCCGAACTCCTCCCCGTCCAACTCCCTTATCCCGTGCCGCCCGTCGAGCAGCCCCCGCCACAGCTCGTCCACGCCGACCCCGAGCGGCGTCACGGCCCCGAGCCCGGTCACCACCACCCGCCGCGGCCCGGCGGCCACGGCCTCCCGCACGGCCACGGGGTGATGCCGTACGACGTACCCGTCCCGGTCGGCGTCCCGCGCCCACCGGCGTACCTCCGCGTCCGGCACCGGCGGTTCGGTGCAGTCGTCGAGGTCCCGGTGCCAGATGCCCCACCGGCGCACGTACGTCACCTCGGCCGCGCCCGGGTCGACGGCCCGCAGCGAGCCCACCCGGTCGCCGTCCCGGAACCGGACGTCCTCCAGCCCGGGCGAGGACAGCCGGGGCACGTTCCGCGCGTCGATCCGGCGGCACGCGACGGTCACCTCCCGCTCCCGGCCGAGCACTTCGTCCCGGTCCACCCCGCCCAGCGGTGGCCGCAGGGACATCCGGATCGTCTCCGGCGACTCGGGCAGCGTGTGGGTGACGACGTACCAGCACTGCGCCTCGGCGTCGGCCGGCGACAGGGCGACCAGATCGCCGGGGATCACCTCGGCGGCGCTGACGGTGTGCGGACGTATCGGTATGTGTGACGATGCGGACGAAGTGGACATGCCGGTACACGCTTCCTGTTTCCCGAACTGCCTTGCGGTGAACCGTCCTGAGTGAACCGGGCGAAAGCCGCGAAGGCGACTGTTGAAGGGAAAACATGCCCGGATTCTTAAGGTCCGCAAACGGGACGGAAGGTGTGACGGCCGTCAACTGGCCTTACCTGCACATCGGTTACCTGCGCACCTGTGAATGATCTGTGGGCAACGTCACGGGCGCGCACGACGACCGCGCCACACCGGCGAGCAGCCGCAGCGCCGCGTCGGAGGGCGAACCGGGCGCGGCGGTGTAGGTGATCATCCGCCGCCCGGGAGCGCCGGGCGGGCCGGGGAGCACCAGGTTCTCGAAGCTGAGCGTCAGCCGCCCGACGGCGGGGTGGAGCAGTTCCTTCACCCCCGACGTGCAGGTCCGCACGGGATGCCGCGCCCAGAGCGCCGCGAACTCGTCACTGCGCAACGCGAGCTGCCCGACGAGCTCGGCCGGCCCGCGGTCCTCGGGGTGGCGACCCGCCTCGATCCGCAGCGAGGCGACGGCGAGCCGCGCCTCCTCGGCCCGGTCCACGTACAGCGCCCGGTACCGCTCGTCGAGGAACAGCATCCGGAGCAGATTGACACCCCCGGTGCCCCCGATGCCGCCGGTGCCGCCGGAGCTTCCGGTGCCGCCCGGGCCGCCGGGTACCTCGTACGGCAGATGCGATCCGAGCAGCGCGTGCCCCAGCGGGTTCCAGGCGAGCACCTCGCCGCACCGGTCCAGGAGGAGGGCGGGCACGTCGGTCATGGCGTCCAGGAGCTGTCGTACCGAGTCGGGGGCGGGTGCCGTCCGGGGCGCGGACCGGGTGCGGGGGCGGGCGAGGTCCTTGAGGTGGGCCGTCTCGTCCTCGGTGAGGCGCAGCGTGCGCGCGAGGGCCTCCAGCACGGAGTCCGAGACGCCGGTGGCCCGTCCCTGTTCGAGGCGGGTGTAGTGCGTGATGCTCACCCCCGCGAGCATGGCCAGCTCCTCACGGCGCAGCCCGGCCACCCGCCGCCGCGACGGATGCGGGGTGATGCCGACGTCCTGCGGACGCACGGAGGCACGACGGGACTTGAGGAAGCCGCCGAGTTCGGACGGACGTTCCACCATCGACTGCCTCCGGGGTCAGGGCTCCGCTGTCCCCTCCATGATGTCCGCCGCCGATCGCGTGGGGGAGCCCTGAGGGTGGTCGTGGAAGGACCACCCTCAGGGAGGTTCTGGCTGGGGGAGCGGGACGGGACGAGCCTGTGGTTCCCGATCACGGCCGGGCGACCGGCAGGCCGTGCGACCCGGACACAAGGAGGCGACGGCATGCCCGTCACCGGAACGACGCCCCGCACCACCGCCGGGGCGCCCCCTCGGCCACGGCTGACCCTGGTCGTGCTGCTCGCGGCCCAGTTCATGCTGGCCGTGGACTTCTCCATCCTGAACGTGGCCCTGCCGGTCATCGGCGAGGGCCTCGGCCTCACCCTGTCCGGCCTCCAGTGGATCGCGACCGCGTTCGCGCTCTGCGCGGCCGGCTTCACCCTCCTGTTCGGCCGGATCGCGGACCTCTTCGGCCGCAGGCGGCTGTTCCTCGGCGGACTGGCCGTCCTGGCGGCGGCCTCACTGGCGGGCGGCCTGGCCTCGACCCCGGAGGTCCTGATCGCGGCCCGCGTGTTCCAGGGACTGGCCACCGCCGCGGTGACCCCGGCCGGCCTGTCCCTGCTGACGACGTCCTTCCCGGAGGGCCCGCTGCGGCGCAGGGCGCTGGGCCTCAACGGCGCCCTGATGTCGGCGGGCTTCACGACCGGCGCGATCCTCGGCGGCGTCCTGACCGAACTCCTCTCCTGGCGCTGGGCGTTCCTCGTCAACGTCCCGGTGGCCCTGGCGGTCCTGCTCGTCGCCCCCGCGATCCTCCGGGAGTCCCGCGAGACCGGCCGGCCCTCCGCCCTCGACGTCCCCGGCGCGGTGACGGTCACCCTGGCCCTCCTCTCCCTGACGTTCGGCCTCACCCGGGCCGGCGACCACGGCTGGGGATCGGCCACCGCTCTCGTACCGCTCCTCGCGGGAGGGGCGCTGCTGCTCCTCTTCCACGCGGTCGAGCGGCGGGTGGCGACCCCGCTGGTGCCGCCGGCCGTCCTCGCCCGGCGCACGGTGGCGTGGGGCAACGTGGCGGGCCTGACCGCGTTCCTGACGGAGACGTCCCTGGTCTTCCTGCTGACGCTCTACCTCCAGGACGTCCTCGGCTTCTCCCCGCTGGCCGCCGGTCTGACCTTCGGGGTGCTGGGCCTCGGCACGGTCCTCGGCGGCGCGGCGGCCCCGCGGATCGCCGGCCGTGTCGGCACCAGGGCGACCCTCCTCACCGGCGGCCTCGTCCAGACCGCCGCGACGGTGGCGCTGCTGGGCCTGGGCGACGACCGCGCCTGGCTGTGGCTGCTGCTCCCCGCCACGTTCGTCGGCGGTGTCGGCAACATGCTCGCCATCGTCGCCTTCATGATCACCGCCACGTCCGGTCTCCCCGACCACGAACAGGGCCTCGCCACCGGCCTCGCCACCATGACCCAGCAGATCGGCATCACGATGGGCACCCCGGTCATGGCCGCCCTCGCGACCGGCGCCCCGCTCGTCCTCGACGGCATCAGAACGGCGATCACCGCCAACGCGGCCCTGGCACTGCTGGGTACGGCCATGAGCGCGCTGTTCCTGCGGCCGGAGAGGTGAGGTGGTCGACGCGGGACGGGTGACGGCCGCGAAGGGTGTGACGGGCTGCGGAGGGGGTGACGGCCCGGGGGACAATCCCGGAGTGTCACCGACTCCCGTCCCGATACCGCCCGCATCCGTTCCGGCGGGCACCCCCGCCTGGTCCTCCGCCGACGCCGCCCGCTGGACGCAGGCCGGACCGGCGCCCTGGGCCCGCCCCGCGTGGTCCGTGCTCGCGCTGCTGTCCACCGTCGTCTGGGCCGTCGCGTTGTCCTCGGAACCCCGGTGCAGCGACGCCGCCCCCTGTACCGCCGACTGGGTCGGCCTCATCCAGATGGCCCTGGCCGTCGGCCTGTTGTACTGGCTCGCCCGGCTCCCGGAACTCGCACTGCTCGCGGCGCCCGCGCTGGCGGCGATCGTGGTGTGGGGTGAACTCCCGTACGCCGAGGGGATGTCGTGGGCCGCGAACGTCACCGTCCTCGCGGCCCTGGCCCTCGGCTTCCTCCAGGCCCGCGAGCGGCTGGCGGCCCGCGCACGTCAGCGGGAACTCGCCGAGCGCGCGTCCGGCGTCCGGCACAAGAACCCCGGCCCCCTCGGCCCCTTCACCCGCGGCCTGGTCCCGCTCGTCACCGGGCTGCTCCTGTGCGCCGTGGCCGCCACCGCCCTCGCGACGGGCCTGCGGGGCATCGACGCGGACGAGCGCCACGCGGCCCGCGCGGTACCCGTGACGGCGAAGGTGCTGAGCCGCGCCGAGGAGTCGATACGGGTCGGCACCGACGACGAACGCACCCTCACCGTCGACGCGTTCTTCCCCGAGGACTACGACATCGGCTCCACGGTGACCGTCCTGGAAGACGGCCCCTGGCGACGCCTCACCGCCGAACCGTACGACGCCTTCGACCGGCAGCTCCTGATCCTGGTGACCGCGCTCCCCGGCGTCTCCCTCCTCACGACGGCCGCCCTCGCCCGCCGCCGCGCCCGCCACCTTCGCGACACCCCGGTCCCGGCCCTCCGGGTCCTGGACCGCACGGACCACCACGGACGCACCTGGATCTACGCGGCCGACGACACCGAGGCCCGCACCCCGCTGTTCACCTGCTTCTGCACCCCGACCCACCTGGAACCGCCCGCCACGACGGAACTCCCCGCCGACACCCGCCTGCACGAGACGATCCTGCTCGGCGCCCCGCACGACTCCGCCGAACTGACCCTGCTCACCACCGACCGCACCGGCACCCCCCTGACCCTCCGCACCACGGCCCCGGCCAGACTCCTCTGACCCCACTGACCCCACGCAAAAGAGAGCGGGACCCGATCAGAACCGGGTCCCGCTCTCTTTTCCGTCCAAGGTGCCCACGGCAGGATTCGAACCTGCGCACACGGTTCCGGAGACCGTTGCTCTATCCCCTGAGCTACGCGGGCGGGGTGTGTGCCGCAACGTGTGCGGCGACGGGTAGAACCCTACCAGCATCGGTGGGGTCGTCATGAACAGGTATTTCGCGGAGGGCTGGGGCGTCGTCGCGGGTGGAAGTGGGGAAAAGCCGGACGCGGTGGCCGGTCCGGACCTACTCTCGAGTTGTGCCAGGCGCGTCGGGCCGAGTGCTTGTTGTGGACGACAACAAGGTCATCCGGCAGTTGATCAGGGTCAATCTCGAGCTGGAGGGTCTCGAGGTCGTGACCGCGGCCGACGGTGCCGAGTGTCTGGAAGTCGTCCATCAGGTGCGCCCCGATGTGGTCACCCTCGACGTGGTCATGCCCCGGCTGGACGGTCTGCGGACCGCGGCCCGGCTGCGCTCCGACCCCCGTACCCGTGATCTGCCCGTCGCGATCGTCAGCGCCTGCACCCAGTACGAGGTCGACACCGGGCTCGACGTCGGGGTCGACGCCTTCCTCGCCAAGCCCTTCGAGCCCGCCGAACTGGTGCGAATCGTCCGCCAGTTGGTGGAGCAGCGGCGGGGGAGCGGCACCCCCGGGAGCGACGGGGACGTGCTCGACCGGGTGATCGGCGCCGGTGAGGCGGAGAAGGTCGGGCGGGGCGCCGCGAACTGAGGCGCGGTGATCATGCCGGGTACGGCAGTGCGTCCACATCCCGGGACCTCGGCCAAACCGGCTCGCCTACCCACCCCCCTCCTCCCCTACGCTTGTCCCGTGACCCCCGTCGAGCTCTCCCGTACCGTGCTGCGCGCGGTGCGTCGTGCTGTCGACGACGGGGAGCTCAGCGTTCCCGTGCCCGGGGACCGGGACGTCGTCGTCGCGCCTCCGGGGCCCGGCGGGCGGGGGGACTACGCCACCAACGTCGCCCTGCGCCTCGCCCGCCCCGCCGGACAGCCGCCCCTGCGCGTCGCCGCGATCCTCCAGCCGTACCTGCGGGACATGGACGGTGTCGCCGACGTCGTCGTCACCGGGCCCGGCTTCCTCAACCTCACCCTCACGGACACCGCGCCCACCGCGCTCGTCGCCGAGATCCTGCGCCGCGGGGAGCGGTACGGCCACGCCGACGCCCTCGCCGGGGAGGCCGTGCGGCTGCACGCCGCGCACGAGGTCCGCGCCGTCGCCGTGATGGACGCCGCCGCCCGCATCCTGCGGTCCCAGGGCGCCCTGGTCCGTACGTCGTGCGCCGCCGCGCCCGAGCCCGCCTGGACCGGCGTCCTCGGCGCATGCGTCGACGTCCACGGCACGCCGGAGGACCCCGCGCCCCTCGACGCCGTCGTCCGCCCCGTCCCCGCGCCCGCCGACCCCGTCCCGCTCGGCCGGGACGCCGCCCGCTGGGCCCTGCTGCACCCCGCCGCCCACGACCGGCCCCGCATCGACGACACGCATCTCGTCCAGCGTGAGGGCAACCCCCTCTTCCGGGTCCGTTACGCCCACGCCCGCACCCGGGCCGTCAGCCGTAACGCCGCCGATCTGGGCTTCACCGCCGAGCCGGGGGACGTACGCGATCCGCTGTGCGCCCTGCTCGCCGACCACCCCCGCGTCCTCGCCCGCGCGGCGGCGCACCGCACCCCGGACAGCCTTGCCCGGCATCTCGTCGCCGTCGCCGACGCCGTCCTGCCGACGCTGCCCGCCGTCCTGCCGCTCGGTACGGAGAAACCCTCGGCCGCCCACCGTGCCCGGCTCGCGCTCGCCGAAGCCGCCGGGGCGGTGCTGGCCGGCGGCCTGTCCCTGCTCGGCATCGACGCACCCCGACACCTCTAGAGAGCCTGCCAAGAAGATGAGCCGTTCCGCGCACCCCGCCGGGCCCCGCCACGCCGACGTCCTCCCCGAGGGGCGCTCCGCAGCGAACACAGCCCCGCCCGCCGACCTCAACACCCTCGACCCCAAGGTCTGGGCCCACACGGTCGAGCGGAACAGCGACGGTGTGGTCACCGTCGGCGGTGTCGACGTCAAGACACTCGCCGAGGAGCACGGCACGCCCGCGTACATCCTCGACGAGGCCGACTTCCGCTCCCGCGCGCGCGGCTGGCGCACCGCGTTCGGCCAGGACGCCGACGTGTTCTACGCGGGCAAGGCGTTCCTCTCCCGCGCCGTCGTGCGCTGGCTGCACGAGGAAGGGCTCAACCTCGACGTCTGCTCCGGGGGCGAGCTCGCCACCGCGCTGTCCGCCGGCATGCCCGCCGAGCGCATCGCCTTCCACGGCAACAACAAGTCCACGCACGAGATCCGCCGTGCCATCGAGGCGGGCGTCGGACGCATCGTTCTCGACTCCTTCCAGGAGATCGTCCGCGTCGCGCACATCGCGGCCGAGCTCGGCAGGCGCCAGCGCGTCCAGATCCGGATCACCGTCGGCGTCGAGGCGCACACGCACGAGTTCATCGCCACCGCCCACGAGGACCAGAAGTTCGGCATCCCGCTGGCCGGGGGACAGGCCGCGGAGGCCGTACGGCGGGCCCTCCAGCTCGACTCCCTCGACGTCATCGGCATCCACTCCCACATCGGGTCGCAGATCTTCGACATGTCCGGCTTCGAGGTCGCCGCCCACCGGGTCGTCGGACTGCTGAAGGACATCCGCGACGAGCACGGCGTCGAGCTGCCCGAGATCGACCTCGGCGGCGGCCTCGGCATCGCCTACACCTCCGACGACGACCCCCGCGAGCCGCACGAGATCGCCAAGGCGCTCACCGAGATCGTCACCAGGGAGTGCGAGGCGGCGAAGCTGCGCACCCCGCGGATCTCCGTCGAGCCGGGCCGCGCCATCGTCGGCCCCACCGCCTTCACGCTCTACGAGGTCGGCACCATCAAGCCCCTCGACAACCTCCGCACCTACGTCTCCGTCGACGGCGGCATGTCGGACAACATCCGCACCGCGCTGTACGACGCCGAGTACAGCGTCGCGCTCGTGTCACGGGCCTCGGAGGCGGCCCCCATGCTCGCCCGCGTGGTCGGCAAGCACTGCGAGAGCGGGGACATCGTCGTCAAGGACGCGTTCCTGCCTGCGGACATCGCGCCGGGCGACCTGATCGCCGTACCGGCGACGGGCGCCTACTGCCGGTCCATGGCCAGCAACTACAACCATGTGCCGCGCCCGCCGGTCGTCGCCGTCAAGGACGGCGCGTCGCGGGTCGTCGTCCGGCGGGAGACGGAGGAGGACCTCCTGCGTCTCGACGTCGGCTGAGATCCACCGCAGCGAGAAGGGCCGGAAGATCTCCTGTCATCCGGCCCTGAGAAAATGAAATACATGTCTCACGATCCGGACGAGGGGCAGAAACCCCCGTCCGGTGAGTGAGACTGGTCCCACCGTAGACGGTATGAGGAAACGAGGTCGGATGATGCGTACGCGTCCGCTGAAGGTGGCGCTGCTGGGCTGTGGGGTCGTCGGCTCAGAGGTGGCGCGCATCATGACGACGCACGCCGACGACCTCGCACAGCGGATCGGTGCCCCGGTCGAGCTGGCCGGCGTCGCCGTGCGACGGCCCTCCAAGGTGCGCGAGGGCATCGACCCGAGCCTGGTCACCACCGACGCCACCGCCCTCGTCAAGCGCGGCGACATCGACGTCGTCGTCGAGGTCATCGGCGGCATCGAGCCGGCCCGCACGCTCATCACCGCCGCCTTCGAGCACGGCGCCTCGGTCGTCTCCGCCAACAAGGCCCTCCTCGCCCAGGACGGCGCCGCCCTGCACGCGGCGGCCGACGAACACGGCAGGGACCTCTACTACGAGGCCGCCGTCGCGGGCGCCATCCCGCTGATCCGCCCGCTGCGCGAGTCCCTCGCCGGCGACAAGGTCAACCGGGTGCTCGGCATCGTCAACGGCACCACGAACTTCATCCTCGACAAGATGGACTCGACCGGCGCCGGCTACCAGGAGGCCCTCGACGAGGCCACCGCCCTCGGATACGCGGAGGCCGACCCGACCGCCGACGTCGAGGGCTTCGACGCCGCCGCCAAGGCCGCGATCCTCGCCGGCATCGCCTTCCACTCGCGCGTGCGCCTGGACGACGTCTACCGCGAGGGCATGACCGAGGTCACCGCCTCCGACTTCGCCTCCGCCAAGAACATGGGCTGCACCATCAAGCTGCTCGCCATCTGCGAGCGGGCCGGGGACGGCGGCTCCGTCACCGCGCGCGTGCATCCCGCGATGATCCCGCTGACCCATCCGCTGGCCTCGGTGCGCGGCGCGTACAACGCGGTGTTCGTGGAGTCGGACGCCGCCGGCCAGCTCATGTTCTACGGCCCCGGCGCCGGTGGTGCCCCCACCGCCTCGGCCGTGCTCGGCGACCTCGTCGCCGTCTGCCGGAACCGGCTCAACGGTGCGACCGGTCCCGGCGAGTCCGCGTACGCCGCCCTGCCCGTCTCGGGCATGGGCGAGGTCGTCACGCGGTACCACATCAGTCTCGATGTCGCCGACAAACCGGGCGTTCTCGCCCAGGTCGCGACCGTGTTCGCCGAGCACGGGGTTTCCATCGATACGGTGCGCCAGACGGGCAAGGACGGCGAGGCGTCCCTCGTCGTCGTCACCCACCGGGCCTCCGACGCCTCCCTGTCCGGGACCGTCGAGGCGCTGCGCAAGCTCGACACCGTGCGTGGTGTCGCCAGCATCATGCGGGTTGAAGGAGAGTAACCAGCAATGACCCACCAGTGGCGCGGAATCATCGAGGAGTACCGGGACAGGCTGCCGGTATCCGACACCACCCCGGTCGTGACGCTCCGCGAGGGCGGCACGCCCCTCGTGCCCGCGCAGGTGCTCTCCGAGCGCACGGGCTGTGAGGTCCACCTGAAGGTCGAGGGGGCCAACCCGACCGGTTCCTTCAAGGACCGGGGCATGACCATGGCGATCACGCGGGCCAAGGAGGAGGGCGCGCAGGCCGTCATCTGCGCCTCCACCGGCAACACCTCGGCGAGCGCCGCCGCGTACGCCGTGCGCGCCGGCATGGTCTCCGCGGTGCTCGTCCCGCAGGGCAAGATCGCGCTCGGCAAGATGGGCCAGGCCCTCGTGCACGGCGCGAAGATCCTCCAGGTCGACGGCAACTTCGACGACTGCCTCACCCTCGCCCGCTCGCTGAGCGAGAACTACCCGGTGGCGCTGGTCAATTCGGTCAACCCGGTCCGGATCGAGGGCCAGAAGACGGCCGCGTTCGAGATCGTGGACATGCTCGGTGACGCCCCCGACATCCACGTCCTCCCGGTCGGCAACGCGGGCAACATCACCGCGTACTGGAAGGGGTACACGGAGTACGCCGCGGACGGCATCGCCGCGAAGACCCCCCGGATGTGGGGCTTCCAGGCCTCCGGCAGCGCCCCGATCGTGCGCGGCGAGGTCGTCAAGGACCCCTCGACGATCGCCACCGCGATCCGTATCGGCAACCCGGCCTCCTGGCAGTACGCGCTGGCCGCGAAGGAGGAGTCCGGCGGCTTCATCGACGAGGTGACGGACCGTGAGATCCTGCGCGCCTACCGGCTGTTGGCCGCGCAGGAGGGTGTCTTCGTGGAGCCCGCGTCCGCCGCGTCGGTGGCCGGTCTGCTGAAGGCCGCCGAGCAGGGCAAGGTCGACCCGGGCCAGCGCATCGTCTGCACGGTCACCGGCAACGGCCTCAAGGACCCCGACTGGGCCGTCGCGGGCGCCCCCCAGCCGGTCACGGTCCCGGTCGACGCGGCGACGGCGGCCGAGCGCCTCGGCCTCGCGTAACGGCGGTTCACCCGGCGCCTTCCACCAGGGGGTGCACAGGGGGCTTACGACACGCATCGTGCGCCTCCTGTGCGCCCTATGTCGCCACAGAACCTTCCTTCGATAGGCTGTACCGAACACGCCCCCCGCATATGCCCGAGCGCATGTCCGGGAGCCTCGTCCTCGCGCGGCCCCACGGGGTCCCCAGGTACGTATCGAACGTCTTCGACCCTCACACAGCTCCACACCCCAGTCACGCAGCTCCATACGTCATTCCGCAGCTCAAGGAGAGTCATCGAGCGATGGCCGGTCCAGCGTTCCGCGCCGCCGCCGTCCGGGTGCGCGTCCCCGCCACCAGCGCCAACCTCGGCCCGGGCTTCGACAGCCTCGGCCTGTCGCTGGGGCTCTACGACGACGTCGTCGTCCGGGTGGCCGACTCAGGGCTGCACATCGACATCGCCGGCGAGGGCAGCGAGACCCTCCCGCGCGACGAGCAGCACCTTCTCGTCCGTTCCCTGCGCACCGCCTTCGACCTGCTCGGCGGTCAGCCGCGCGGTCTGGAGATCGTGTGCGCCAACCGCATCCCGCACGGCCGCGGCCTCGGCTCCTCCTCCGCCGCGATCTGCGCCGGCATCGTCGCCGCGCGCGCGGTGACCATAGGCGGCGAGTCCAAGCTCGACGACGCCGCGCTGCTGGAGCTCGCGACCGAGATCGAGGGCCACCCCGACAACGTCGCGCCGTGTCTGCTCGGCGGGTTCACCATCGCGTGGATGGAGGCGGGAGCGGCGCGCGCGATCAGGCTGGACCCCGACGATTCCATCGTTCCGGTGGTCTTCGTGCCCGGGAAGCCGGTCCTCACCGAGACCGCGCGCGGACTGCTCCCGCGCACCGTGCCGCACGTCGACGCCGCCGCCAACGCGGGCCGCGCCGCACTGCTCGTCGAGGCCCTCACCCGGAGCCCCGAGCTGCTGCTGCCCGCGACCGAGGACCGGCTGCACCAGGAATACCGGGCTCCGGCGATGCCGGAGAGCGCCGCGCTCGTCGAACGCTTGAGGGCGGACGGAATTCCGGCCGTGATTTCCGGAGCGGGACCCACCGTTCTCGCGCTCGCCGACGAGGGCAGCGCCGACAAGGTGGCTCATCTCGCAGGTCAGGGCTGGGCGGCCAACCGCCTGGACCTCGACGCGCAGGGAGCGAGCGTGCTGCCGCTTGCGCCCTGAGACACGGTTGCCGGATTTCGAGAGGGGGAATGTTTGTTGGATCCGGTAGTGTTAACCTCAAGTCTGCACCCGACCCCACCATGGCGAGGTGCTTCGTGTCCCCGTCCGGGACAGACATTCTTCCGGGAGCCTCCCAAGCCGCACTGTGTTTCGTACGACGTACGCGGGCTGTACCTCGTACGCGGGCGCTGAGCGACTTGCCGGGCACGCTCCGGAGCCGGTGCGACCGAGCCCAGTGACACAGACCGTCGGTGTCGCAGCTCTGGGAAGCGCCATCACCAGATATTCCTCCGCCGCTGTGGCGGACCACCGCCCCGGCATGGTCCACAAGGACAGGGCCAAAGCCGGACAGCACAACCGGTCGCCGAGCCAGACAGGCCGACGTCCGCTCCAGGGAAGGACCCTTCGTGAGCGACACCACCGATCTGATGGGCGCACGTGTCGAGGAGACCGCTGCCGCGCCCGCCACGGACGCCTCCGCGCCCAGCGGTGCCGGCTCCCGGCGGCGCCGCGGCACCGGCCTTGAGGGCATGGTGCTGGCCGAGCTGCAGCAGGTCGCCTCGGGCCTCGGTATCAGGGGCACCGCGCGGATGCGCAAGAGCCAACTGATCGAGGTCATCAAGGAGGCGCAGGGCGGGGGTGGTTCCGCGGCTCCCAAGGCGGAGGCGGCCACCGAGACCAAGCCGAAGCGCCGCGCGACCTCCAAGGCCCGCACCGGCGACGCCGCCGAGAAGAAGGCGGAGGCCGCCGAGGCCAAGGCCCCGGCCGAGAAGGCCACGGCGCAGCAGCAGATCGAGATCCCCGGCCAGCCGGCCTCCGACGAGGCGCCCACCGAGCGCCGTCGTCGTCGCGCCACCGCCGAGGCGGGCAGCCCCGAGACGGTGACCGCCGAGGCGAAGAGCGAGCCGAAGGCCGAGACGCCCGCCCAGCAGTCCCCGTCGCAGGGCGACGCCGGTGACGCCGAGGGCCGTCAGGGCCGTCGCGACCGCCGTGACCGCGGCGACCGCCAGGACCGTGACCGCGGTGGCCGTGACCGCGACCGCCGTGGCAAGGGCGACGACCAGCAGGGCCAGGGCGGCCAGCGCCAGCAGCAGAACCAGCAGCAGGGCGGCGGCCGTCAGGACCGCAACACCGGTCCCCAGGACGACGACGAGTTCGACGGCCGCCGTGGCCGCCGCGGCCGCTACCGGGACCGCCGGGGCCGTCGTGGCCGTGACGAGATCGGCGGCACCAGCGAGCCGCAGGTCTCCGACGACGACGTGCTGATCCCCGTCGCGGGCATCCTCGACATCCTCGACAACTACGCGTTCATCCGGACCTCCGGCTACCTGCCGGGCCCGAACGACGTGTACGTGTCGCTGGCCCAGGTCCGCAAGAACGGTCTGCGCAAGGGCGACCACGTCACCGGCGCGGTCCGTCAGCCCAAGGAGGGCGAGCGCCGCGAGAAGTTCAACGCGTTGGTCCGCCTCGACTCCGTCAACGGCATGGCGCCCGAACACGGCCGTGGCCGCCCGGAGTTCAACAAGCTGACGCCGCTGTACCCGCAGGACCGCCTCCGTCTGGAGACGGACCCGGGCGTGCTCACCACCCGCATCATCGACCTCGTGTCGCCGATCGGTAAGGGCCAGCGCGGTCTGATCGTGGCCCCGCCGAAGACCGGCAAGACCATGATCATGCAGGCGATCGCCAACGCGATCACGCACAACAACCCCGAGTGCCACCTGATGGTCGTCCTGGTCGACGAGCGTCCGGAAGAGGTCACCGACATGCAGCGGTCGGTGAAGGGCGAGGTCATCTCCTCGACCTTCGACCGCCCCGCCGAGGACCACACCACGGTCGCCGAGCTCGCCATCGAGCGCGCCAAGCGTCTGGTGGAGCTGGGCCACGACGTGGTCGTGCTGCTCGACTCGATCACGCGTCTGGGCCGTGCCTACAACCTGGCGGCGCCGGCCTCCGGCCGCATCCTGTCCGGTGGTGTCGACTCGACCGCCCTGTACCCCCCGAAGCGCTTCTTCGGCGCGGCCCGCAACATCGAGGACGGCGGTTCGCTGACCATCCTCGCCACCGCGCTGGTGGACACCGGGTCCCGCATGGACGAGGTGATCTTCGAGGAGTTCAAGGGCACCGGCAACATGGAGCTCAAGCTCGACCGCAAGCTCGCCGACAAGCGCATCTTCCCGGCGGTGGACGTGGACGCGTCCGGTACCCGTAAGGAAGAGATCCTGCTCGGCAACGAGGAGCTCGCGGTCACCTGGAAGCTCCGCCGGGTGCTGCACGCGCTCGACCAGCAGCAGGCGATCGAACTGCTCCTCGACAAGATGAAGCAGACGAAGTCGAACATCGAGTTCCTGATGCAGATCCAGAAGACGACGCCGACCCCCGGCAACGGCGACTGATCCCGGTCTCCCACCGCTCAACAGAGGGCCACCCTTGTGACAAGGGTGGCCCTCTTCGTTGTCCGTGCCACGTTGTACGATCGCGCTCTTCGGTCACTTCTTCGACCGTGGAACTTCCGATCCCGAGGGGGGACTTGAGTGGGTACAGCCATGTCAGGAGCGGGTCGGCACAGACGCCGGATACGGATCGCCCTGCCCGTCGCCGCGGCCGGTGTGGCCGCCGCCGTCACCGCCGCCCTGCTGACCACGTCCGCGGGCGCCGCCACCGCCGCTCCCGAGCCGGCGAAGCCCGCCGTGTCGACGGTCTCGACCGCCGAGCTCACCGAGCGCGTCGCGGGCGCCCTGGCCAGTGACGACACCGCCGGGGAGACGGTGTCCAAGTCGGCCCAGAGCTCCAGCACCAGCAGCGGCACGGTCGACGCGAAGATCATCGGCGGCTCCACCACGACCATCACCTCGGCCCCGTGGATGGCGCAGCTCTGGTACTACGACGACACCACCGACACCGGCTTCTTCTGCGGTGGCACCGTCGTCTCCCGGACGAAGATCCTCACCGCCGCGCACTGCGTGAAGGGCTACGACTGGGCCAACTACGGCGCGATCGTCACCGGCACCACGAACATGCCCGACGCCTCGGGCAACACCGACGGCACGGTCACCGGCGCGCTGCGGCAGTGGAGCCACCCCTCGTACAGCTCGCGGACCATCGACAACGACATCGCGGTCATCACCCTGTCGGCGCCGGTCACGGCCACCCCGATCCGGATGACGACGTCGACGGACACCACGTCGTACAAGGCCGGCACCAGCGCGAAGCTCTACGGCTGGGGCCGTACCAGCTCCACCACCGACGACGTCTCCGACGTGCTGAAGACGGCGACGCTGCCGATCCAGTCGGACACCACCTGCGCGAACTACTACGGCGCGGACTTCGTCAAGGGCCACATGGTGTGCGCGGGCACCGCCGCGAGCGGCAGCGACGACGGCACGACCGCGTCCTGCAACGGCGACTCGGGCGGCCCCCTCGTCGTCGGCGGCCGGATCGTCGGCGTCGTGTCCTGGGGTGTCGTCGACTGTGTCGCGGAGGGCTCCTACAGCGTCTTCTCGAAGGTCAGCACCTACCTCGGTGCCGCCTACGCGCAGGTCGACGACGCGAGCCTGAGCTACACCGACGCCAAGGCCGACATCTTCGTGCGCAAGTCGAGCACGAAGGAGGCCTTCGAGAAGGACTCCAAGGGGACCTCCTTCGGTGCCCGGCGCAGCCTCGGCTACTGGGGTTCCTACAACCTGGTCCTCCAGACCGACCTCAACCGGGACAGCGTCCAGGACCTCGTGTACCGCAACAGCTCCACCGGGGCCGTCTACTGGGACCGCTACGTGTGGTCCACGGACTCCTGGTCCAGGAAGAAGATCTTCGACAACTGGAAGACCCGCACCCGGATCGTCACCCCCGGTGACCTCACCGGCGACTACATCCCCGACATCGTGTCCGTGGACTCCGCCGGCAAGGCCTGGCTCTACCCGGGCAAGGGCGACGGCACCTTCTCGGCGCGCAAGCAGATCGGTACGGGCACCGGCTGGAACTCCTACAACCTGGTGCGCGGCAAGGGCGACTTCAACGGTGACGGCAAGGCCGACCTGATCGCCCGCAACAAGAGCACCGGCGCCGTCTATCTCTACAAGGGCACCGGCTCGGCCTCCAGCCCGTTCTCCGCCCGCGTGAAGGTGCGCACCTGGAGCAACTCGTCGTACAACGCCTTCGACGCCGTCGGTGACATCACCGGTGACGGCAAGGCCGACTTCCTGGCCCGGACGCCCGGCGGCACGCTGTATCTGTACAAGGGCACCGGAAAGGCCACGAGCGAGATCTTCGCCACAAGAATCAAGGTTGCCACCGATTTCAAGCAGTACGACATTCTCGGCTGACATCGCAGGTGAACCGGGTACGGCCCGGTGAAGCGGTGACGCACTGTGCCCACTCCTCCACGGGGTGGGCACAGTGCGTTGTGCAACCCTTTCCCCGGTTTCCCCGTCTGACCCGACGGAGCGACCATGGTGTGGTCCGAGTCGTGGGAGCCGGCCTCCCGCGACCATGTCTGACCCTGAAAGCAGGGGGTAGCCGACCGTCACGAGAACGAGGAGCACATGTCCGCCGAGAGCACGCCGGAACCCGGCATACCGGGGGAGACCGGCACCGAGGGCCCGCGCCACCGCGCCAAGGGCCGACGCCGCAGGAACCGGGGCGACCGCAGGGGCATGAAGATCATGGCCTGGACCGCCGCGGGCATCGTCGTGCTGGGCGGCACCGGGGCCGGCTACCTGTACTTCAAGCTCAACGGCAACATCAAGAGCGTCGACATCGACCAGGCCCTGGGCACCGACCGGCCCACCAAGGTCGACAACGGCTCCGAGAACATCCTCGTCCTCGGCTCGGACTCCCGCTCCGGCAGCAACAAGAAGGCCGGCGGCGGCACCGACGACGGCAGCGCCCGCTCGGACACCGCGATGATCGTGCACGTCTACGAGGGCCACAAGAAGGCCAGCGTGGTCTCCATACCCCGCGACACCCTCGTCGAGCGCCCCGAGTGCACCGACGCCGACGGCACCGTCCACGACGCCGCGAGCAGCGTGATGTTCAACTCCGCCTACTCCACGGGCGGCGCCGCCTGCGCCGTGAAGACCGTCGAGTCGCTCACCGGCATCCGCATGGACCACTACCTCGAAGTCGACTTCTCCGGCTTCGAGAAGCTCATCGACGAGCTCGGCGGCGTCGAGGTCACCACGACCGAGGACATCAGCGACTCCGACAGCCATCTGGACCTCAAGGCCGGCACCCACACCCTCACCGGCAAGCAGGCCCTCGGCCTGGTCCGCACCCGGCACGGCGTGGGCGACGGCTCCGACCTCGGCCGCATCCAGCTCCAGCAGGCGTTCATCAAGGCCCTGGTCAACCAGGTCAAGGACATCGGCCTGTTCACCAGCCCGGCCAAGCTCTACGACCTCGCCGACACCGCCACCAACGCCGTCACCACCGACACCGGCCTCGGCACGGCCAAGAAGCTCCTGTCCTTCGTCAACGGCCTCAAGGGCATCAGCTCCAAGAACATGACCATGGTCACCATGCCCGTCCAGTACGACAGCGCGGACGCCAACCGTGTCCTCGTCGACAAGACCAAGGCCGACCTGGTCTGGAAGGCCCTGGAGAACGACCGGGCGATCCCGAAGGCCGCCACCGAGGGCACCGCCACCGGCCAGGCCAAGGGCGTCGTCACCTCGTCGTAGGCCCTCGGGGAGGCCCTCGGGGAGGCCTCGCGCGGGGCCCCGGGAATACCGGGGACCTCACCCCCGTTTTGGGGGATGCGGCCAGTGCTGGCAGACTGGTACGTCGGCCCCGGTTCACGCTCCCGCATCCCGCGGTTGGCGACCCGGTGCCCTCCCGAAACTAGGAGACACCTTGAAGCGCGACATCCACCCCGAGTACGTCGAGACGCAGGTCAGCTGCACCTGTGGCGCGTCGTTCACGACTCGTAGCACCATCCAGTCCGGCACCATCCGTGCCGAGGTCTGCTCCGAGTGCCACCCGTTCTACACGGGCAAGCAGAAGATCCTCGACACCGGTGGCCGTGTGGCCCGCTTCGAGGCCCGCTTCGGCAAGGCCGCCGGCTCCAAGAAGTAGCGAGCCCCATTTCGCCGGTCCACGGCAGCGCCCCGCCCGGGCGTGCCGGGACCGGCGTTTTTGGTCGCCGCCCACTTCACAGCCGTACCCCGCCCGCATACAGGAGCACCCAAGATGTTCGAGGCCGTCGAGGAACTGGTCACTGAGCACGCCGACCTGGAGACGAAGCTCGCCGATCCCTCGGTCTTCGCCGACCAGGCCAACGCGCGCAAGCTGAACAAGCGCTACGCCGAGCTCACCCCGATCGTCGCCACGTACCGCTCCTGGAAGCAGCTCGGGGACGACATCGAGACCGCGCGCGAGTTCGCCGCCGACGACCCGGACTTCGCCGCCGAGGTCAAGGTGCTCGGCGAGCAGCGCGAGCAGGCGACCGAGAAGCTGCGTCTGCTGCTGGTCCCGCGCGACCCCAGCGACGACAAGGACGTCATCCTGGAGATCAAGGCGGGTGCGGGCGGCGACGAGTCGGCCCTGTTCGCCGGCGACCTCCTGCGCATGTACCTCCGCTACGCCGAGCGGGTCGGCTGGAAGACCGAGATCATCGACTCCACCGAGTCCGAGCTGGGCGGCTACAAGGACGTCCAGGTCGCCGTGAAGACCAAGGGCGGCCAGGGCGCCACCGAGCCCGGCCAGGGCGTGTGGGCGCGGCTGAAGTACGAGGGCGGCGTGCACCGCGTGCAGCGCGTCCCGGCGACCGAGTCGCAGGGCCGCATCCACACCTCCGCGGCCGGTGTGCTGGTCACCCCGGAGGCCGAGGAGATCGACGTGGAGATCAACCCCAACGACCTCCGCATCGACGTCTACCGGTCCTCGGGCCCCGGCGGGCAGTCCGTCAACACCACCGACTCCGCGGTGCGCATCACGCACATTCCCACCGGAGTCGTCGCCTCCTGCCAGAACGAGAAGAGCCAGCTGCAGAACAAGGAGCAGGCGATGCGTATCCTGCGCTCCAGGCTGCTCGCGGCGGCGCAGGAGGAGGCGGAGAAGGAGGCCGCGGACGCCCGCCGCAGCCAGGTCCGCACCGTCGACCGCTCCGAGAAGATCCGTACGTACAACTTCCCGGAGAACCGCATCTCGGACCACCGCGTCGGCTTCAAGTCGTACAACCTCGACCAGGTCCTCGACGGCGACCTGGACGCGGTGATCCAGGCCTGTGTCGACGCGGACTCGGCGGCGAAGCTGGCCGCCGCGTAACACCCGGCACGGACGCGTTACTCAACTCCGGAGGACTTGCGTGAACCTGCTGCTCGCAGAGGTGGCCCAGGCCACCCAGCGGCTGGCCGACGCCGGCGTGCCCTCGCCGCGCAACGACGCGGAGGAACTCGCCGCGTTCGTGCACGGTGTGAAGCGGGGCGCGCTGCACTCCGTGAAGGACGCCGACTTCGACGCCCGGTACTGGGAGGTCATCGCCCGCCGTGAGCAGCGCGAGCCGCTCCAGCACATCACCGGGCGGGCCTTCTTCCGCTACCTGGAACTCCAGGTCGGCCCCGGTGTCTTCGTGCCCCGGCCGGAGACCGAGTCCGTGGTCGGCTGGGCGATAGACGCCGTGCGCGCGATGGACGTCGTCGAGCCCTGCATCGTCGACCTGTGCACCGGCTCCGGCGCCATCGCGCTCGCCCTCGCCCAGGAGGTCCCGCGCTCCACCGTGCACGCCGTGGAGCTGTCCGAGGACGCCCTGGTCTGGACCCGCAAGAACGTCGAGGGCTCCCGCGTCGACCTGCGCCAGGGCAACGCCCTCGACGCGTTCCCCGAGCTCGACGGCCATGTCGACCTGGTCATCTCCAACCCGCCGTACATCCCGCTGACCGAGTGGGAGTACGTCGCCCCCGAGGCGCGGGACTACGACCCCGAACTCGCCCTGTTCTCCGGCGAGGACGGCCTCGACCTCATCCGGGGCATCGAACGCACCGCCCACCGCCTGCTCCGCCCCGGCGGGGTCGTCGTCATCGAGCACGCCGACACCCAGGGCGGCCAGGTGCCGTGGATCTTCACCGAGGAACGGGGCTGGGCCGACGCGGCCGACCACCCCGACCTCAACAACCGCCCCCGGTTCGCGACGGCCCGCAAGGCACTGCCGTGACCACCACCCAGACTTCGAATCAGCAGTACGTGTACGAGGAGGCCCGCTAGACATGGCACGGCGATACGACACCAACGACGCGACGGACCGTACGACGGGTCTGCGCGAAGCCGCGTCCGCCGTCCGCCGGGGCGAGCTGGTCGTCCTCCCGACCGACACCGTGTACGGGATCGGCGCCGACGCGTTCTCCTCGGAGGCCGTCCACGACCTGCTGGAGGCCAAGGGCCGGGGCCGCAACATGCCCACCCCCGTCCTCATCGGCTCCCCGAACACCCTCCACGGTCTCGTCACGGACTTCTCCGAGCTGGCCTGGGAGCTGGTCGACGCGTTCTGGCCGGGCGCCCTCACGCTCGTCGCCAAGCACCAGCCGTCCCTCCAGTGGGACCTGGGCGACACCCGGGGCACGGTCGCCATCCGGATGCCGCTGCACCCCGTCGCCATCGAGCTCCTCACCGAGGTCGGCCCCATGGCGGTGTCGTCGGCCAACCTGACGGGCCACCCCGCGCCGGAGGACTGCGACGCGGCCCAGGGCATGCTCGGCGACTCCGTCTCCGTGTACCTCGACGGCGGCCCGACCCCCGGCATCGTCCCGTCCTCGATCGTCGACGTGACCCGTGAGGTGCCGCTGCTGCTGCGCGCCGGCGCGATCTCGGCGGAGGAACTGAGGAAGGTCGTACCCGACCTCGAGGTGGCGAATTGACGGCCCCTGACGCGGGGCGTGGCATATGGGACGGGGAAGAGACGCGGACCTTCACGGGTCTCCCGCGTGACACCTTCCGCATCCTCCACGTCAGCACCGGCAACGTGTGCCGCTCGCCGATCACCGAGCGGCTGACCCGGCATGCCCTGGCGGACCGGCTGGGCGACCCGCTGTGGGGCGGTCTCGTCGTGGAGAGCGCGGGCACCTGGGGCCACGAGGGCGCGCCCATGGAGGCCAACGCGGAGGCCGTCCTCGCCGACTTCGGCGCGGACCCGACCGGCTTCACGGGCCGTGAGCTCCTCGACGAGCACGTCATCATGGCCGACCTGGTCCTGACGGCCACCCGTGACCACCGCGCCCAGGTCATCTCCATGGGCCACTCGGCGGGCCTGCGCACCTTCACCCTGAAGGAGTTCACCCGCCTGGTCCGCGCGATCGACCCGACCACGCTCCCGCCCCTGGAAGAGGGCCTGGTCATCCGCGCCCGCGCCCTCGTCCGCGCGGCAGCGGCCCTCAGAGGCTGGCTCCTGGCCCCCACCCCGGACGCCGACGAGGTCTACGACCCCTATGGCGCCCCGCTGCCCTTCTTCCGCTCCATCGGCGACGAGATACAGCAGGCGATCGATCCGGTGGTGACGGCTCTCACGGGGGTGCCCGCGAGGGCGTAACGGGCGCGCAGGTCGGGGGGTGCGGGCCTACATTGGTCGTACGTCACCGTCGAGGCCCGGAGCTCATCATGTCGGTCACGCATGCCCCCGAGACCGCCGCCGACGTGCTGCGGCGGCAGGACCCCGAGCTGGCCGAGATCCTGCTCGGTGAGCTGGCCCGGCAGTCGACGTCCCTGCAGCTCGTCGCCGCCGAGAACTTCACCTCGCCCGCGGTGCTGGCCGCCCTCGGGTCGCCGCTGGCGAACAAGTACGCCGAGGGGTACCCCGGCGCCCGCCACCACGGCGGCTGCGAGATCGTCGACGTCGCGGAACGCATCGCCGTGGACCGCGCCAAAGCCCTCTTCGGCGCCGAGCACGCCAACGTGCAGTCCCACTCCGGCTCGTCGGCCGTCCTGGCCGCGTACGCCGCCCTCCTGCGCCCCGGGGACACCGTCCTGGCCCTCGGGCTGCCGCACGGCGGCCACCTCACCCACGGGTCGCCCTCGAACTTCTCGGGCCGCTGGTTCGACTTCGTCGCCTACGGGGTCGACGCGGAGACCGGGCTCGTCGACTACGACCAGCTGCGCGACCTGGCCCGCACGCACCGCCCCAAGGCCATCGTGTGCGGCTCCATCGCCTATCCGCGCCACCTCGACCACGCCCTCTTCCGCGAGGTCGCCGACGAGGTCGGCGCCTATCTCATCGCCGACGCCGCCCACCCGATCGGCCTGGTGGCCGGGGGAGCGGCGCCCAACCCGGTGCCGTACGCCGACGTCGTCTGCGCGACCACGCACAAGGTGTTGCGCGGGCCACGGGGCGGCATGATCCTGTGCGGCGCGGAGCTGGCGGAGCGGGTCGACCGGGCCGTGTTCCCCTTCACCCAGGGCGGCGCGCAGATGCACACCATCGCCGCGAAGGCGGTCGCGTTCGGCGAGGCGGCGACACCGGCGTTCACGGCGTACGCCCATCAGGTGGTCGCCAATGCGAAGGTGCTCGCCGCGGGGCTGGCCGCCGAAGGGCTGACGGTCGTCACCGGCGGTACCGACACCCACCTGATCGTGGCCGATCCCGCCCCGCTCGGCGTGGACGGACGCACCGCGCGGGGCCGGCTCGCCGCCGCCGGGGCGGTCCTGGACTGCTGCGCGCTGCCGCACGGGGACGGCCGCGGCCTGCGCCTGGGCACGGCCGCGCTGACCAGCCAGGGCATGGGCGAGGAGGAGATGGCGTACGTCGGCGCCCTTCTCGCGGGGGTGCTGCGCGGCGAGACCGACCCCCAGAAGGCGCGTGAAGAGGTACGGGAGCTCGCCGGGAGATTTCCCCCGTATCCGGGCTGAGCGGGGGTAACCGCAGGGCGTGGACCCCGCCGTACAGCCGGTCGCCGACCGGTCGCACAGCCACACATGCAACCATCGTCGCTACCCGGAAGTCCCCATCCATATGCGTCCCTCGCTAGGGTGTGGGGCTGAGATGGCCAGCGAGACCTGTGGGGAAGCCTGTGCGTGAATACCTGCTGACGCTCTGCATCACGGCCGCGGTGACGTATCTGCTGACAGGGCCGGTACGGAAGTTCGCGATCGTGGCCGGGGCGATGCCGGAGATCAGGGCCCGTGACGTGCACCGGGAACCGACTCCGCGGCTCGGCGGTATCGCCATGTTCTTCGGCCTGTGCGCGGGGCTGCTGGTCGCGGACCACCTGACCAACCTCAACGAGGTCTTCGAGAAGTCCAACGAACCGCGGGCGCTGCTCTCGGGGGCCGCGCTGATCTGGCTGATCGGCGTCCTGGACGACAAGTTCGAGATCGACGCCCTGATCAAGCTGGGCGGCCAGATGATCGCGGCCGGCGTGATGGTCATGCAGGGTCTGACGATCCTGTGGCTGCCCATCCCGACGGTCGGCAACGTCGCGCTGACCCAGTGGCAGGGCACCCTGCTGACGGTGGCGCTGGTCGTCATCACCATCAACGCGGTGAACTTCGTCGACGGTCTCGACGGCCTCGCGGCCGGCATGGTCTGCATCGCCTCGGCGGCGTTCTTCCTCTACGCCTACCGCGTCTGGGTGTCGTACGGCATCGAGGCCGCCGCCCCGGCGACGCTGTTCTCGGCGATCCTGATGGGCATGTGCCTGGGCTTCCTGCCGCACAACATCCACCCGGCGCGCATCTTCATGGGCGACTCCGGGTCGATGCTGATCGGCCTGGTGCTCGCGGCGGGTGCGATCTCCATCACGGGGCAGGTCGACCCGGACGCCCTGAAGCTGTTCGCGGGTTCGGAGAAGGCGGCCGTGCACCAGACGGTGCCGGTGTACATCCCGCTGCTGCTGCCGCTCACGATCATCGCGATCCCGGCCGCCGACCTGATCCTGGCGATCGTGCGGCGCACCTGGCGCGGCCAGTCGCCGTTCGCGGCCGACCGGGGGCATCTGCACCACCGGCTGCTGGAGATCGGCCACAGCCACAGCAGGGCGGTGCTGATCATGTACTTCTGGTCGGCGCTGATCGCCTTCGGGGCGCTCGCCTACTCCGTGAACTCGGCCTCCATGTGGATCGTCCTGGGCGTGGTGTTCCTGAGCGCGATCGGGCTGATCCTCCTGCTGCTGCCGCGCTTCACCCCGCGGGTGCCGATGTGGGCCCAGGCGGTCGTGCCGCCCCGGTACCGCAGGCGCCGGGCGGCGGCCCTGGAGGCCGCGGCATCGGTCCCGGACGCCTCGGCCCAGGAGCCCGCGGCGGACGTGGAGGAGCGCACTCCGGTGGGGGCGGGGGCGGGCCGCGTCAACGGGGCGACCGCCATCGGTGCCCGTTCGCGCTTCCTGGACCGGCGTAAAGCGGGATCGTCGCGCTGACGCGGCAAGGTAAGAATCTGACTAGAGCATTGCCAAGTCGTGGGACTGATATGGGGCGGGGATGGGGGTGCGAAGTGCCCAATACCAGACATAGCGATCGGTCGCCCGCACAGACGCGCACCGTCACCCTCATGTGTGACACCGAGCACACCATCCAGGTAAAGACCTCATCAAATAGTTTGTGATACGGTTCACGAGAACCCCGGGATAGAGCCGAAGGACCCCAGTGCGAGGGTCCATTGGTGTGAGGTTCTCTCTCAGCCCGGGACTACGCTCGTCCATGACGACACCCCCTGCCTCCTTTGAAATGCGGAGTTGCCGCCATGCCGTCCAATGACGCCCGGAACCTGTTGCAGACCGCCGTGCCCACGGCCGCGGTCGGCGTGGTCACGGTCGTCGTCAGCGGCATCGTCGCGGGAGGCGAGGGTGCCCTCGGAGCCGGCATCGGAACGGTGCTGGCGATCCTCTTCATGGGGATCGGTCTCTACGTCCTCCAGTGGACGGCAAAAACGCTCCCGCAGCTGTTCCAGGCCATGGGGCTGATGCTCTATGTCGCCCAGCTCCTGCTGCTCCTGATCTTCGTGGCCCTCTTCAAGGACACCTCACTCTTCAACGCGAAGGCCTTCGCGGTCTCGCTCGTCGTCTCGACGGTCGTGTGGATGGCGGCACAGGCCCGCGCCCACATGAAGGCCAAGATCTTCTACGTCGACCCCGAGCCCGCGAAGAGTGAGAAGCCCGAGAAGACGGGACCTTCGACGTGAGGGGTAGGGGCGGGATAAAGGCACGCAAGAACTCCTGCTATCGTCCGGTGCCAACTGCGGCATCGCGGGCGCGGGCATCCGAGCTGACGCCTGTTCGATCGCGAGGCTCGAAGCCCCCCAGCCGCCCCCACATCCGTAACACCAGTCCGGTGCCGACTCGCGGCTGCGCGCCGCGCCGACACAACGAGGTTGCCGTACCCATGCGTCACGCCGAAGGAGCCCGCGGTGAGTGCTGACCCGACCCAGCTCGCCTTTGAGTGGGATTGCCGCATCCTGTCCGACAACGGCTGCGGCTTCCCGGCTCCTGGCCTGCACTCGTTCCTCTTCCAGCCGATCGCCACGGTCGGCGGGTTCGAGTTCAACAAGGTGATGCTGCTCGCGCTGCTCACCACCCTGATCGTCGTCACGTTCTTCTGGACGGCGTTCGGCAAGGCGAAGGTCGTTCCGGGCAAGCTCCAGATGATCGGCGAGGCCGGCTACGACTTCGTCCGCCGCGGCATCGTCTACGAGACCCTCGGCAAGCGCGAGGGCGAGAAGTACGTCCCGCTCATGGTCTCGCTGTTCTTCTTCGTCTGGATCATGAACGTCTGGTCCGTGATCCCGGTGGCCCAGTTCCCGGTGTCGTCGATCATCGCGTACCCGATCGTCCTCGCGGGCGTCGTCTACGTCACCTGGGTCGCGCTGACCTTCAAGAAGCACGGCTTCGTCGGCTTCTTCAAGAACGTCACCGGCTACGACAAGTCGCTCGGCCCGGTGCTGCCGCTGGTCATGGTCATCGAGTTCTTCTCGAACCTGATCGTGCGCCCCTTCACCCACGCGGTCCGGCTCTTCGCCAACATGTTCGCCGGTCACCTGATGCTGGTCATGTTCACCGTGGCCTCCTGGTACCTGCTGAACGGCGCGATGATCCCGGCGGCCGGCGTCTCCTTCGTCATGACGATGGTCATGATCCTCTTCGAGCTCTTCGTGCAGGCTGTCCAGGCGTACGTGTTCGTGCTCCTCGCCTGCTCGTACATTCAGGGCGCTCTCGCCGAGCACCACTGAGTACCGCCCCACCCCACCCCCTGAACGTCCGGTGGCCAACTCCCACCGGTCCGCAAAGAGAAGGAAGAATCAGCATGGCTGCCACTGAGACCCTCGCCGCCGTCTCCGGTTCGCTCGGCTCCATCGGCTACGGTCTGGCCGCGATCGGCCCCGGCGTCGGCGTCGGCATCATCTTCGGTAACGGCACCCAGGCCCTCGCCCGTCAGCCCGAGGCTGCCGGCCTGATCCGCGCCAACCAGATCCTCGGCTTCGCCTTCTGTGAGGCGCTCGCCCTCATCGGCATCGTCATGCCGTTCGTGTTCGGTAAGTAATCACCTTCCTTACTGACACACATCCACGAAAGGCACTGATGTGATCGCCAACCTGGTACAGCTGGCGGCCGAGGAGGAGCAGAACCCGCTCGTTCCTCCGGGCCCCGAGCTGCTCGTCGGCGCCATCGCCTTCGCCATCGTGTTCTTCTTCTTCTGGAAGAAGCTGCTCCCGAACATCAACAAGGTTCTGGAGGAGCGTCGCGAGGCGATCGAAGGTGGCATCGAGAAGGCCGAGGCCGCTCAGGTCGAGGCCCAGAGCGTCCTTGAGCAGTACAAGGCCCAGCTCGCCGAGGCCCGGCACGAAGCCGCGCGTCTGCGCCAGGAGGCGCAGGAGCAGGGTGCCGCGCTCATCGCCGAGATGCGTGCCGAGGGTCAGCGCCAGCGCGAGGAGATCGTCGCCGCCGGCCACACCCAGATCGAGGCCGACCGCAAGGCCGCCTCGTCCGCGCTCCGCCAGGACGTCGGCAAGCTCGCCACCGACCTGGCCGGCAAGCTCGTCGGTGAGTCCCTCGAGGACCACGCCCGCCAGTCCCGTGTGATCGACCGCTTCCTCGACGAGCTCGAGGAGAAGGCCGAGGCTGCTCGATGAACGGAGCGAGCCGCGAGGCCCTGGCAGCCGCACGTGAGCGTCTCGACGCGCTGACGGACTCCACGTCCGTGAACGCCGGCACGCTCGCCGACGAGCTGGCCGCCGTCACCGCGCTGCTCGACCGCGAGGTGTCGCTGCGTCGGGTCCTGACCGACCCGGCGCAGTCCGGTGAGGCCAAGGCCGAGCTCGCCCAGCGACTCTTCGGCGGCCAGGTGAGCGGGACGACCGCCGATCTGGTCTCCGGCATGGTGCGTACCCGCTGGTCGCAGTCGCGCGACCTGGCGGACGCCCTGGAGGAGCTGGCGAACGTCGCCGACCTCACCGCCGCCCAGCAGACGGGCGCGCTCGACGACGTCGAGGACGAACTGTTCCGCTTCGGCCGGATCGTCTCCTCGAACACCGAGCTGCGTGCCGCGCTCACCGACCGCGCCGCGGCCGGTTCCGCCAAGAGCGAGCTGCTGCGCAGCCTGCTCGGCGGCCGTGCCAACGCGACGACGGAGCGTCTGGTGACCCGTCTGGTGACCGCGCCGCGTGGACGTAGCCTGGAGTCGGGCCTGGAGGCCCTGTCCAAGCTCGCCGCGGAGCGCCGGAGCCGTCTGGTCGCCGTCGTCACCACGGCGGTGCCGCTGAGCGACCCGCAGAAGCAGCGCCTGGGCGCCGCCCTCGCGAAGCTCTACGGCCACCAGATGCACCTGAACATCGACGTGGACCCCGAGGTCCTCGGCGGGATCCGGGTGCAGGTCGGTGACGAGGTCATCAACGGCTCCATCGCGGACCGTATCGAGGACGCCGGCCGCCGCCTGGCGGGCTGACCGCCGCACGGCGGGCTGAGCAGCAACTTCATAAGCAGTACGTACTTACGGCCCGGTTGGGCCGTGCAGAGGATTCCTGGGGGTCGCCCCCAGACCCCCAAGTTGAAACTTCGGGCCCAACAAGGAGAGCAGGGAACCCAGATGGCGGAGCTCACGATCCGGCCGGAGGAGATCCGGGATGCGCTGGAGAACTTTGTCCAGTCGTACAAGCCGGACGCGGCCTCGCGCGAGGAGGTCGGTACGGTCACCCTTGCCGGCGACGGCATCGCGAAGGTCGAGGGTCTTCCCTCGGCCATGGCCAACGAACTGCTGAAGTTCGAGGACGGCACCCTCGGCCTCGCGCTCAACCTGGAAGAGCGCGAGATCGGCGCCATCGTCCTCGGCGAGTTCAGCGGCATCGAGGAGGGGCAGCCGGTCTCCCGTACCGGTGAGGTCCTCTCCGTGGCCGTCGGCGAGGGCTACCTCGGCCGCGTCGTCGACCCGCTCGGCAACGCGATCGACGGCCTCGGCGAGATCGAGACGTCCGGCCGCCGCGCCCTGGAGCTTCAGGCTCCGGGCGTCATGGCCCGTAAGTCGGTGCACGAGCCGATGGAGACCGGCTACAAGGCCGTCGACGCGATGACCCCGATCGGCCGTGGCCAGCGTCAGCTGATCATCGGTGACCGTCAGACCGGCAAGACCGCCCTGGCCGTCGACACGATCATCAACCAGCGCGACAACTGGCGCTCCGGCGACCCGAAGAAGCAGGTCCGCTGCGTCTACGTCGCCATCGGCCAGAAGGGCTCGACCATCGCCTCCGTGCGTGGCGCCCTGGAAGAGGCCGGCGCGCTGGAGTACACGACCATCGTCGCCGCCCCGGCGTCCGACCCGGCCGGCTTCAAGTACCTGGCGCCGTACACCGGTTCGGCCATCGGTCAGCAGTGGATGTACGAGGGCAAGCACGTCCTCATCATCTTCGACGACCTGTCGAAGCAGGCCGACGCCTACCGCGCCGTGTCGCTGCTGCTGCGCCGCCCGCCGGGCCGTGAGGCCTACCCGGGTGACGTCTTCTACCTGCACTCCCGTCTGCTGGAGCGCTGCGCGAAGCTCTCCGACGAGCTGGGCGCGGGCTCGATGACCGGTCTGCCGATCGTCGAGACGAAGGCCAACGACGTCTCGGCGTTCATCCCGACCAACGTCATCTCCATCACCGACGGCCAGTGCTTCCTGGAGTCGGACCTCTTCAACGCCGGTCAGCGCCCCGCGCTGAACGTCGGTATCTCCGTCTCCCGAGTCGGTGGTTCCGCGCAGCACAAGGCGATGAAGCAGGTCTCCGGCCGTCTGCGCCTGGACCTGGCCCAGTACCGCGAGCTGGAGGCGTTCGCCGCCTTCGGTTCCGACCTGGACGCCGCGTCGAAGGCCCAGCTGGAGCGCGGTCAGCGTCTGGTCGAGCTGCTCAAGCAGGCTCAGTACCAGCCGATGCCGACCGAGGACCAGGTCGTCTCCGTGTGGGCCGGCACCACCGGCAAGATGGACGATGTCCCGGTCAACGACATCCGCCGCTTCGAGAAGGAGCTCCTGGAGTTCCTGCACCGCAAGGAGCAGGGCCTCATGACCTCCATCAAGGAGGGCGGCAAGATGTCGGACGACACCCTCACCGCTGTTGCCGACGCGATCGCCGACTTCAAGAAGCAGTTCGAGACCTCGGACGGCAAGCTTCTCGGCGAGGACGCCCCGGCCGCGGCCAAGTGACGTAAGGAAGGGACCTGACTCATGGGAGCCCAGCTCCGGGTCTACAAGCGTCGCATCCGATCCGTCACCGCGACCAAGAAGATCACCAAGGCGATGGAGATGATCGCCGCCTCGCGTGTCGTCAAGGCGCAGCGCAAGGTGGCGGCCTCCACGCCGTACGCGACCGAGCTCACCCGCGCGGTCACGGCGGTCGGTACCGGCTCGAACACGAAGCACCCGCTGACCACGCAGGCCGAGACGGTCGTGCGGTCCGCGGTGCTGCTCCTGACGAGCGACCGCGGTCTCGCCGGTGCCTTCAACGCCAACTCCATCAAGGCCGCCGAGAAGCTCACCGAGCGTCTTGAGGCCGAGGGCAAGCAGGTCGACACGTACATCGTCGGCCGGCGCGGTCTGGCCCACTACAACTTCCGCGAGCGCAAGGTCGTGGAGTCGTGGTCGGGCTTCACCGACGAGCCCACTTACGCGGACGCGAAGAAGGTCGCGGGTCCGCTGATCGAGGCCATCGAGAAGGAGACGGCGGACGGCGGCGTGGACGAACTCCACATCGTCTACACCGAGTTCGTCTCGATGATGACGCAGACGGCGACCGACAGCCGACTGCTTCCGCTCAGCCTCGAAGAGGTCGCAGCGGAGGCCGCGCCCAAGGGCGAGATCCTCCCGCTGTTCGACTTCGAGCCCTCGGCGGAGGACGTCCTCGACGCCCTGCTGCCGCGCTACGTGGAGAGCCGCATCTACAACGCGCTTCTCCAGTCGGCCGCTTCGAAGCACGCCGCCACGCGGCGCGCGATGAAGTCGGCGACCGACAACGCGGGCGAGCTGATCACCACGCTCTCCCGTCTTGCCAACGCGGCCCGCCAGGCCGAAATCACCCAGGAAATCAGCGAGATCGTCGGTGGCTCCGCAGCCCTGGCCGACGCGACCGCGGGGAGTGACAGGTAATGACGACGACAGTTGAGACGGCCGCTGCCACGGGCCGCGTCGCCCGGGTCATCGGCCCGGTCGTCGACGTGGAATTCCCCGTCGACGCCATGCCCGACATCTACAACGCCCTTCACGTCGAGGTCGCCGACCCGGCGCAGGACGGCGCGAAGAAGACGCTGACCCTGGAGGTCGCCCAGCACCTGGGTGACGGCCTGGTCCGCACCATCTCGATGCAGCCCACCGACGGTCTGGTCCGCCAGGCCGCCGTCACCGACACGGGTGCCTCCATCACCGTGCCGGTCGGCGACTTCACCAAGGGCAAGGTGTTCAACACCCTCGGCGAGGTGCTGAACGTCGACGAGCAGTACACGGGCGAGCGCTGGGGCATCCACCGCAAGGCCCCGAACTTCGACGAGCTCGAGTCGAAGACCGAGATGTTCGAGACCGGCGTCAAGGTCATCGACCTTCTCACCCCGTACGTCAAGGGTGGAAAGATCGGTCTGTTCGGTGGTGCCGGCGTCGGCAAGACGGTGCTCATCCAGGAGATGATCTACCGCGTCGCCAACAACCACGACGGTGTCTCCGTGTTCGCCGGTGTCGGTGAGCGCACCCGTGAGGGCAACGACCTCATCGAGGAGATGGCCGACTCGGGCGTCATCGACAAGACCGCGCTGGTCTTCGGTCAGATGGACGAGCCCCCGGGCACCCGTCTGCGCGTGGCCCTCGCGGGTCTGACCATGGCGGAGTACTTCCGCGATGTGCAGAAGCAGGACGTGCTGTTCTTCATCGACAACATCTTCCGCTTCACGCAGGCCGGTTCCGAGGTCTCGACCCTGCTCGGCCGTATGCCCTCCGCGGTGGGTTACCAGCCGAACCTGGCCGACGAGATGGGTCTCCTCCAGGAGCGCATCACCTCGACCCGTGGTCACTCGATCACCTCGATGCAGGCGATCTACGTCCCCGCGGACGACCTGACCGACCCGGCCCCGGCCACCACCTTCGCCCACCTCGACGCGACGACGGTTCTCTCCCGTCCGATCTCCGAGAAGGGCATCTACCCGGCCGTGGACCCGCTGGACTCGACGTCCCGCATCCTGGACCCCCGCTACATCGCGGCGGACCACTACAACACGGCCATGCGTGTCAAGGGTGTCCTCCAGAAGTACAAGGACCTCCAGGACATCATCGCGATCCTCGGTATCGACGAGCTGGGCGAGGAGGACAAGCTCACCGTCCACCGTGCCCGTCGCGTGGAGCGCTTCCTGTCCCAGAACACCCACGTCGCCAAGCAGTTCACCGGCGTCGACGGGTCGGACGTCCCGCTGGAGGAGTCGATCGCGGCCTTCAACGCGATCATCGACGGCGAGTACGACCACTTCCCGGAGCAGGCGTTCTTCCTCTGCGGTGGCATCGAGGACCTGAAGGCCAACGCGAAGGACCTGGGTGTCTCCTGAACTCGCTTGAGTTCACCGTGAGTTCACTGTGAGTTCCGTGACTCACACCTGAGGGGGCGGGGTACGTCCCGCCCCCTCTTTCACGCCCATTAGACTTGTAACCAACACCCGGCAGAACCGCCGGGTGGTGACCCGAGGAGCCACCTTGGCTGCTGAGCTGCACGTCGCGCTGGTCGCGGCCGACCGAGAGGTCTGGTCCGGTCAGGCCACCCTGGTCGTCGCGCGCACCACGTCCGGCGACATCGGCGTCATGCCCGGTCACCAGCCGCTGCTCGGTGTGCTGGAGTCGGGCCCGGTGACCATTCGTACGAGTGACGGTGGAACGGTCGTCGTCGCGGTGCACGGCGGTTTCATCTCGTTCGCCGACGACAAGCTGTCGCTGCTGGCCGAGATCGCCGAGCTGTCGGACGAGATCGACGTCCAGCGCGCCGAGCGCGAGCTGGAACGCGCGAAGGCGGAGGGCGACGCCGCCGCCGAGCGTCGCGCGGACGTACGCATCCGTGCGGCGGCGACGCGCTAGCCTGCGCGAGACCGTATGACGTCACTCAGCCGCGGCTGGGACCGGAGCAATCCGGCCCTGGCCGCGGCTGAGGCAAATGTGGATGTTTTTTCCGTTCCGTTACCTGATTCGAAGGTACCTAGGAGACGAGGAGGTCGGTGTCGATGATCCTCGCTCTGACTGTGTGCGGAATCGTCGTGGCGCTCGTGGTGCTGGGGCTGTTCGTCTTCGGCCTCCGGCGCAGACTGATCCAGCGCTCCGGCGGCACCTTCGACTGTTCGCTGCGCTGGGACGTGACGGAGAAACCCGACGCCAACGGCAAGGGCTGGAGCTACGGCGTCGCCCGCTACAACGGTGACAGCGTCGAGTGGTACCGCGTCTTCTCCTACGCCTACCGGCCACGCCGGGTTCTGGAGCGGGCCCAGATCGAGGTGGCCGGCCGTCGCCTGCCCGAGGGCGAGGAGGAGCTGGCGCTACTGTCCGACGCCGTCGTCCTCACCTGTGTGCACCGGGGCACCCGGCTGGAGCTCGCCATGAGCGAGGACGCCCTGACCGGATTCCTCGCCTGGCTGGAGGCAGCTCCGCCCGGGCAGCGGGTCAACGTGGCCTGAGCCGAACACGAAGGTCACATTGAGCGGCCAGACGGCGAGCAGCGCCGCGAGGGTCGTGCCGGTGAACATCCCGGCGTAGGTGATCACCTGGCCGCGGGCCGTCCGGTTGCCGCGACGCCCCCGGTCGGTCCTGCCGGGCCTGTTGGTCCTCTTGGTCCTGCGCTTCATGCGGTCCCCCCGAAATCCCCGAACACTTCATTCCGCTTTGCTGGTCGAGATACAGGATGTGCCCGGTCACAGGGCCTCTCCCACCGGCCGACCAGCCCTCGGCAGGGGCCGGTCGGCCCTCTGGGGCGCACGCCAAGGGGCGTGCGGTTCGCACCGCACGCCCCTTGGTTCTTGCCTCACCCGGTCCCGGTGTCTAGCCCAGGCCGCTGTTGATCGCGGTCACCAGCTCACCGTTGCTGGTGTCACCGCTGAACTCCCAGAAGAACGCGCCGCCCAGACCCTGGTTCTTGGCCCAGGTCATCTTCCCGGCGATGGTCGAGGGAGTGTCGTACGACCACCAGTTGGTGCCGCAGTAGGCGTACGCCGTGCCCGCGATCGTGCCGGTGGCGGGGCAGGACGTCTTGAGGACCTTGTAGTCCTCGATGCCCGCCTCGTAGGTGCCCGGGGCCGCGCCCGTCGCCGTGCCGCCCGGGGCCGCCTGGGTCACCCCGGTCCAGCCGCGGCCGTAGAAGCCGATGCCGAGCAGGAGCTTGGCGGAGGCCACGCCCTTGGCCTTGAGCTTGGCGATCGCGTCCGCGGAGTTGAAGCCCGCGGTCGGGATGCCGGAGTACGAGGTCAGCGGGGAGTGCGGGGCGGTCGGGCCCTGTGCGTTGAAGGCGCCGAAGTAGTCGTACGTCATCACGTTGTACCAGTTGACGTACTGGGAGGCGCCGCCGTAGTCGGCCGCGTCGATCTTGCCGCCGGAGGAGCCGTCGGCGGTGATGGCGGCGGTGACGAGGTAGTCGCTGCCGAACTCGGTGCGCAGCGCCGACATCAGGTTCTTGAAGGCGGCGGCACCGGAGGTGTCACAGGTCAGACCGCAGGCGTTCGGGTACTCCCAGTCGATGTCGATGCCGTCGAAGACATCGGCCCAGCGGGAGTCCTCGACCACGGCCTTGCAGGAGGCGGCGAACGCGGCCGGGTTGGCCGCCGCCTGGGCGAAGCCGCCCGAGTAGGTCCAGCCGCCGAAGGAGTACAGCACCTTGATGTTCGGGTACTTGGCCTTCAGCTGGCGCAGCTGGTTGAAGTTGCCGCGCAGCGGCTGGTCCCAGGTGTCGGCGACGCCGCTGACGGACTGGTCGGCGGTGTACGCCTTGTCGTAGGCGGCGTAGGTGTCGTCGACGGTGCACTGACCGTTCTTGACGTTGCCGAACGCGTAGTTGATGTGCGTGATCTTCGACGCGGAGCCGGAGGTCACCAGGTTCTTCACGTGGTAGTTGCGGCCGTAGACGCCCCACTCGGTGAAGTAGCCCAGCTTGGTCTTGCCGCCGGTGCCCGGGTCCGGGTCGGTGGTGCCGCCCGTGGTGGTCACCGAGACCGCGCCGCTCGCCGGACCGGTCTGGTCGGCGGTGTCACGGGCCTGGACGGTGTACGAGTAGCTGGTGCCGGCGGTCAGCCCCGAGTCGGTGTACGACGTCGTCGTCACCGTCGCGACCTTGGTGCCGTTGCGCAGCACGTCGTAGTTCTTGATGCCCTTGTCGTCCGTCGCCGCGCTCCAGGAGAGCGTGGCCGAGGTGTTGGTGACCGCGGACGCGGTGGGGGTGCCCGGGGCGCTCGGCGCGCTGTCCCCGGGGGTGGTGGTGCCGCCGTCGCAACTGCCGCCGTTCAGCTTGCAGTTGGAGGGGGCGCCGGAGCCGGAGCCGTTGAAGCCGAAGGAGACGGAGGCGCCGGGGGCCAGCGTGCCGTTCCAGGACTTGTTCTTGGCGGTCCAGTGGGTGCCGGAGGAGGTGACGTCGGCGTCCCAGGCGGAGCTGACGGCGGTGCCGGAGGGGAAGTCCCACTCCACGGTCCAGGAACTGAGGGAGGTGTCACCGGTGTTCTTGACGGTCCACTTGCCCTCGAAGCCGGTGCCCCAGTCCTGGGTCTTGGCGTAGGTCGCGGTCGCGGATGTCGCCGCCTGGGCGGGGCTGGCGAGCCCGACCAGTCCCGCGAAGGGGAGCAACAGCGTCGCGATGCCTGCCGCGGCTCTGTGTCTGAAGCGCATGCCGCGCCTCCTTAGGGGATGGTGGGGCACGACTGAGCCTTCGTACCCCGGGTGCCGCGAGAATAGAAAGGTCTGGACCACGGGTCAATAGGTCTGGACCACTCTCGTATGCAACCCTCAGGCGCCCAACTCCCCGACCGGGGCCGCCGCTTGCGCCCGGCCGCGCGGCTCCGGCCCGGCCGGGAGGCGGCTGACGTGCGTCTTCACCGTCGCCTCCGCCGCACCCGGCCGCCTCGCGACGTCTGTGTCGGACCTTCCCTCTCCGAGGCGCGGCAACACCTCGCGTTCACGCCGGTTCAGGGTCTCCGGGACCCGGGGAGGGCTTCGACGGGGCTCCGGAGGCTCAGCGCTCCCCGCCCGGGACCCACAGCACGTCCCCGACGTCCTTGTTGGCCGTCCGCGCGAGGATGAAGAGCAGGTCCGACAGCCGGTTGAGGTAGGTCGCGGTGAGGGGGTTCATGCTCTCGCCGTGGACCTCCATCGCCGACCAGGTCGAGCGCTCGGCGCGGCGGACCACCGTGCAGGCCTGGTGCAGCAGGGCCGCGCCCGCGGTGCCGCCGGGCAGGATGAAGGAGCGGAGCTTGTCCAGGCGCTCGTTGAAGCGGTCGCAGTCCGCCTCCAGCTTGTCGACGTAGAACTGCTCGACGCGCAGCGGAGGGAACTCCGGGTTCTCGACGACCGGCGTCGACAGGTCGGCGCCGACGTCGAACAGGTCGTTCTGGACCCGGGTGAGGACCGCGACGACGTCCTCCGCCAGCCCGCCCAGGGCGATCGCCGTCCCGATCACCGCGTTCGCCTCGTTGGCGTCGGCGTACGCGGTGATCCGGGGATCGGTCTTGGCGACCCGGCTCATGTCCCCGAGGGCGGTGGTGCCCCGGTCGCCGGTCCTGGTGTAGATACGCGTCAGATTGACCATGGGCCCAGCGTAGTTAGGCCCCGGCCGTCCGGAAGACGCGTGTGCCGACCGTCACGGACAGCGCGGCGAGGGCGACGGCCACCAGGACGCCGTACAGCATGTGCGCGGTGGCGTACCGGCCGACGTAGGCGTCCCGCATCGCGTCCACCAGATAGCGGAACGGCATGGCGTGCGAGAGGGCGTCCAGCCAGCCCGGTCCGAGCGTCATCGGCAGCATCAGGCCGGAGAGCAGCATCGACGGCATCGACACGGCGTTGACCGCCGGCCCGAACTCCTGCGGGGTGCGGACCTTCATCGCCAGCGCGTACGACAGCGAGGCCAGCGACACGGTCAGCAGTGCGACGAACCCGAACCCGATCAGCACGCCCGCCACGGGCGCCCGCAGCCCCATCGCGACCGCGGCCAGCACCAGCAGCACCGCCTGGAGGACGAACACCGTGGCGTCCCGCAGCACCCGGCCCAGGAGCAGCGCGAGCCGGCTGACGGGAGTGACCCGCATCCGCTCGACCACCCCCTGCCCCTTCTCGATGATGATCATGAATCCGGCGAACAGGGCGCCGAACAGGCCGAGTTGCAGCAGAAGGCCCGGGACCAGCACCTGCCAGGAGCTGCCCGGGCCGCCGAGCGGGAGGCCGGTCAGCAGCGGGCCGAAGAACACCAGGTAGAGCAGTGGCATCAGCACCCCGAACAGCAGCGCGAACCGGGAGCGCAGCGACTGGCGCAGATAGCGGCCGTAGACGAGGCCGGTGTCGTGGAGGAGTGTCACGGGAGTCCTATACGGCTAGTCACGGGAGTCCTATACGGCTACGGGGGCGGCGTCGGTCGCGGTCGCGCCGCGGCCGGTGATGGCGAGGAAGGTGTCCTGGAGCGTGGCGTCGATCGACCCGCCGTACCGGAGCTTGAGGGCGGACGGCGTCCCCTCGGCCACCACCACGCCCTCGTCGACGATCACCAGCCGGTCCGCGAGGGCGTCGGCCTCGTCCAGGTAGTGCGTGGTCAGGAAGACGGTCGTGCCGTGCTCGTCGCGCAGCCGCCGGACCAGGTCCCACAGGCCGGCGCGACTGGCCGGGTCGAGCCCTGTCGTCGGTTCGTCGAGGAAGAGGACCTTCGGGCGGTGCGTGAGCGCCATCGCGATGTCGAGGCGGCGGCGCTGGCCGCCGGAGAGGGCGCCGCACCTGCGGTCCAGGAGGTCGGCCAGGCCCAGCTCCCGGGCCAGCTCCTCGGCGCGGGCGACGGCCCGGGCCTTGGTCAGACGGTAGAGGCGGCCCTGGGTGACCAGTTCCTCCCGCACCGAGATCTGGGTGTCGACCCCGCCCGACTGGGCCACGTACCCACACACCCGCCGCACCCCCGCGGCGTCGGTCGCGAGGTCGTGTCCGGCGACCGTGGCCGCGCCGCCGGTGGGCGCGAGCAGGGTCGTGAGCATCCGCAGGGTCGTCGTCTTGCCGGCGCCGTTGGGCCCGAGGAAACCGAGGATCTCGCCCTCGCGGACGGTCAGGTCGATGCCTCGGACGGCCTCCACGGGGCCGAGCCTGGTCTGGAAGGTACGGGCCAGTCCGGCCGTACTGATGAGGGGCATGCGCCCAGAAAAACAGAGTCCCCCAAATTTTGCAATGACTCCAAACTTTCAGCCGACGCAAAGATTGAGCCAGTGCAAGTGTTTGGCCGGTGCAAAGATTCAGGGAGTGCAGCGAAGTTAGGATGAGGTCATGGCGGAAGGGCTCAGGGAGCGGAAGAAGCGCGAGACACGGCAGCGGATCTCGGACATCGCCACCGGGCTGTTCCTGGAGCACGGATTCGTGACGGTGACCGTCGCGGAGGTGGCCGAGGCCGCCGACGTCTCCGTGAACACCGTCTACAACTACTTCCCCGCCAAGGAGGACCTGTTCTTCGACCGCTCCTCCGGTGTCGTCGAGCAGCTCTCCCGCTATGTCCGCGCCCGTGACGCCGGCGAGTCCGCCGCCCGGGCCGTGCTGCGCGAACTGCGTGCCGAGGTCGAGGCGGTCTCGCCCCGCATCGGGCTCATGGAGGGCTACGACCGGTTCATGCGCTGCATCCACGAGGCGCCGCCGCTGCGGTCCTGGCTGTGGAGCCTCCAGCAGCGGATCGCCGACCATCTCACCCAGACCCTCCGTGAGGAGACCGGCGCCGGTCCGGCCGACCCGCTGCCGGGTCTGATCTCCGGTCAGATCGCCTGGATCCACCAGACCCTGTTCGCGGCCGTGGGCCGTGAGATGGTCGCCGGGCGCAATCCGGACGAAGTGTCACGAGAGGTGCTGGTCCTTCTCGACGAC
Source organism: Streptomyces sp. NPDC090106 (assembly GCF_044747265.1). NCBI lineage: Bacteria > Bacillati > Actinomycetota > Actinomycetes > Kitasatosporales > Streptomycetaceae > Streptomyces > Streptomyces sp. NPDC090106. The sequence goes on from NZ_JBIVDS010000002.1 coordinate 592,900, forward strand.
ATCGAGGACCTGTTGAGCGAGAAGGTCCTCAACTACGCCGTACGGGAGCGTCCCTGACCCCCTCCGGTGTGATGTCCGTCAGATGAGACGTGACGCGCGTTACTAACCGGTCACACAGCACCTCACGGACGCTAAGGTCCGCCGAAGAGGCAACTGAACAGGGCGCAAGGCCTTCACAAGGGGAGTCGTAACAGTGGCACGGAAGCTTGCCGTCATCGGCGCCGGCTTGATGGGTTCCGGCATCGCCCAGGTCTCCGCCCAGGCGGGCTGGGACGTCGTTCTGCGGGACGTCACCGACGAGGCACTGGACCGTGCCGTCGGCGGGATCCAGGCGTCGTACGACAAGTTCGTGAGCAAGGGCAGGCTGGAGGCGCACGACGCCGAGGCGGCCCTGGGGCGCATCCGTACCACCACCGACCTGGACGCCGTCGCCGACGCGGACATCGTCGTCGAGGCCGTCTTCGAGAAGCTGGAGGTCAAGCACGAGATCTTCCGCGCGCTCGACAAGATCGTGCGCCCGGACGCCGTGCTCGCCTCCAACACCTCGGCCATCCCGATCACCAAGATCGCGGCGGCCACCGAGCGCCCCGAGCGGGTCGTCGGCGTGCACTTCTTCTCGCCGGTGCCGATGATGCAGCTCGTCGAGCTGGTCCGCGGCTACAAGACCAGCGACGAAACCCTCGCCACCGCACGGGAGTTCGCCGAGTCCACCGGCAAGACCTGCATCGTCGTCAACCGGGACGTCGCCGGGTTCGTGACCACCCGGCTGATCTCGGCGCTCGTCGTCGAGGCCGCCAAGCTCTACGAGTCCGGGGTCGCCAGCGCCGAGGACATCGACCTCGCCTGCAAGCTCGGCTTCGGACACGCCATGGGTCCGCTCGCCACGGCGGACCTGACCGGCGTCGACATCCTGCTCCACGCCACCAGCAACATCTACACCGAGTCCCAGGACGAGAAGTTCGCTCCGCCCGAGCTGATGCGCCGGATGGTGGACGCCGGTGACATCGGCCGCAAGAGCGGGCAGGGCTTCTACTCGTACTGACCGAGGCCGCCGTCCCGCGGCGGTCGCGGTCCCCTCGCACCGATCACCGACTCATACCGATCGTCGACTCGTACCGAGAGTCGACCGAAACCGCAAATGCCTCTCAGGTGTCACACCCGAGGGTGAATTCGGTATCGGTTCGCTTACAGACGGCAACCTCTGACCGCCGAACGCAGTCAGAGGTTGCATCACCGGACATCACATTCGCGGAGCCATCGAGACGCACCACGGGGAGCGCATATGTTCATCAGGGGCGACCACGTCGAGCTGGTCGTCGGGGGCCGCCTCGACGTACGCAGCGCGGCGGACGCCCGTACGGTCCTGCACTCGGCCGTCGACGACGGAGTCGGCGATCTCGTGCTGGACCTGTCCGAGCTCGACTCCTGGGACGCCACCGGACTCGGCGTGATCATGGGAGCCCACCGAAGGGCCGGCCGCTGCGGCCGGCGTCTGGTGCTGCGCGACGTGCCGCCGCAGATGCAGCGCCTCCTGGTGGCCACCCGGCTGCACCGGATCCTGGCGATCGAGGGCGGTATCGGGGTGGAGTCACTGCCCCGCGTGTGACACCCCGTACCCCTGGGGCCGGATGTCCGTGCGTTCCACCTGCTAATCGCACCTCGCGCACAATCCTCACGAGACTGTGACGTCTCGGACGGCGCGGTACCCCGGACTGTCGTAGATACTGTGCGAAGGTTTAGGGTTCGGTCGCCCGCCACATTGCATCCCTGAACCGGCGGGTCCGGACCAGAAGCGACAGCGCGGTGTGCAAGAGGCCGGGAGGGGCTTGGGTCCCGGAGGACCCACGGCACACGAGACGCTTTTGGGGGGCTTGAAACCTATGGACCCGAACAACCGGGGACCCGAGGAGTACGGCCATGACGGCGACGGCAGCGCGCCGCGCCAGCGCCCGCCCAGGGACCCCCTCACACCCGACTTCGGCCAGAGCACGCCCGCCCTGGCCCGCACGGTGCAGCTCGTCTCCGGCGACTACCTGCTCACCGTCAACCCGGTCGACGGCAGCGAGATGGAGATCTGCCCGCCGGGCGAGCGGCCCGCGCCGCCCCGCAAACTCGGCGCCGCCGAACGCGCCGAGGTGGACCGCGCGGCCAAGCCGCCCACCCCGCCCGGCCAGGACCGCCCGGCACCGCCCCTGCTGGCCCGCCAGGACGAGCGGGAGCGGCTCGTACGGCTGCTCGCCCGCGGCCGTTCCGTGCGGCTCACCGGCCCCGGCGGCTCCGGCCGCACCGCCCTGCTCGACCTGGTCGCCGAGGACTGCGCGGACCTCGCCCCCGACGGCGTCATCCGCCTCACCGGCTTCGACCGCACCCTCGACGACCTGCCCCACGACCTCTTCTACGCCGTCTTCGAGGCGCCCCTGCACCGCCCGGCACCGGACGAGCTGCGGCGCCACGTCCGGGAGATCGGCGCGGTCGTCGTCCTCGACGACGTCGAGTTCGGCGGCGCCGCCCTCGACGAGCTGATCGACTCCACGCCTGAGTGCGCCTTCCTGATCGCCGCGACCCCGGACGTCCCCGCGCCGTCCGCCGACTCGGCCATCGAGGAGGTCTTCCTCAGCGGTCTCGACCGCGCGGGCGGCGTGGAGCTGCTGGAACGCGGCGTCGGCCGGGTCCTCACCGAGGAGGAGTCCCAGTGGGCCGGTGACCTCTGGTTCGAGTCCGAGGGACTGCCGCTGCGCTTCGTCCAGGCCGGCGCCCTGCTGCGCCAGCGCGACGAACTGCGGGCCAGCTCCGACGCCTTCGACGAGTTCGGCGTCTTCCAGGAAGCCCAGGTCGACGCCCCCTACGCGGCCGGCGACGGCCACGACGTCCCGCTGCCCTCGCTCGCCGAGGGCGCGGCCCCCGCCGCCCTGCTCGCCGCCCGGCTCAGCGAGTCGGCGCGCGCCGCCCTGCGGTTCGCCGTGGCGCTCGACGGCGAGGTGCCCCACCAGGCCCATCTGCCCGCCCTGGTCGGCGACACCCACGCGGACGCCGCCCTCGGCGAGCTGCTGGGCTGCGCGCTGGTCTCCCCGGTCGGCACCCGCTACCGGCTCGCCGCCGGGGTGCAGACCCAGCTGGAGGCCGCCGGGTACGACGAGGACATCGAGGAGCAGGCCCTCGCCGCCGCCCAGCACTACGCCTGGTGGTCCGGCCACCCCTCGGTCACCCCGGAGCGGGTGTGCGCCGAGGCCGACGCCGTGCTCGCCGCCCTGGCCCGGCTGGTGCCCGTCACCGCGCCGCCCGCCGAGGACGAGGAGAGCGTCACCGTCCGGCTCGCCCGGACCGCGGCACCCGCCTTCGCCGCCGGACTGCACTGGAGCGCCTGGGAGCGCAGCCTCAGGCTCGGCGCCGAGGCCTCCCGGCTCGCCGGTGAGGTGGGGGAACAGGCCTACTTCCAGCACGAGTTGGGCATCCTCGCGCTCTGCGCCGACCACCTCGACGTGGCCCGCGCCGAGCTGGAGGCGTCCATCGCGCTGCGCGGCGCCCTCGCCGACAAGCGCGGTGCCGTCGCCGGCCGGCGGGCGCTGGCGCTGGTCGCGGACCGTGCCGGGGACACCCCGGGGGCCGGCATCGCGGCCACCGCGGGGGAGGAGGTGTCCGACGCCCGGTACGAGGAGTCGCAGTCGCCGCCGCGCGGGATACCCGCCGCGTTCCCGACGCTCCAGCAGCCGCCCGTGGACGCCACGACGCTGGTCACCCACCGGTCCGCCGGAGCACCCGTCCCGGTCGCCACGCACAACAAGGCCCGCGGGGGTCTGAAGGGCCTCGCCCGGCGCAACCTCGTCGCCGCCGGGGCCGGCGCGCTGCTCGCCGCCGTGCTCGGCACGGTCGTGACGCTGGGCGCCACCTCCGACAACGGCGACGAGCCGTCCACCCGGGTCGGGGTCAACCCCTCGGCCAGCACGGGCCTGGAGGACGGCAGCCTCGGCGCGGACGTCCCGAAGAACGACGACGGCGACGAGGGCGACACCGGTACGGCGACCAGCCGTCCCACCGACCCCGGCCCGGACGGCACGTTCGGCACCTCCGACGACCCGACGCCCACCGAGGCCGCGGAGCCGTCCGACGACCCGAGCGGCACCAAGGGCTCGTCGAGCTCGCCGTCCAAGTCGCCGTCGAAGTCGTCGACGCCCAAGCCGTCCACGAGCTCGACCAAGCCGCCGACCACCTCGACCTCGCCGACACCGAGCACCGAGCCCAGCGACTCGGAGTCGCCCACGACGACCCCCTCGGAGCCCACCACGGAGGAGCCGACCACCACGGACTCCGCCAGCGGCCCCGCCACCTCCAGCAGCTCGGCGAGCGCGCCGGACAGCGGCGGGGCGGGCACCCCGAGCACCTCGGGCTCGGCGTCGGACACGGTGATCTGACGCCGACGGGAAGCACACGCACGTGAGGGCCGGGTCCGGTTGCGGACCCGGCCCTCACGCCGTCGTCGGAAAGGCGTCGGAACAGGCGTCAGAACAGACGCAGTTTGTCGTCCTCGATGCCGCGCAGGGCGTCGTAGTCCAGGACCGAGCAGCCGATGCCGCGGTCGGTGGCCAGGACACGGGCCTGGGGCTTGATCTCCTGGGCGGCGAAGATGCCGCGGACCGGGGCGAGATGCGGGTCCCGGTTCAACAGGTCGAGATAGCGGGTGAGTTGCTCGACACCGTCGATCTCGCCGCGCCGCTTGATCTCCACGGCGACGGTCTGCCCCTCGGCGTCCCGGCACAGGATGTCGACGGGGCCGATGGCGGTCATGTACTCGCGGCGGATGAGCGTGTAGCCCTCGCCGAGGGTCTCGATACGGTCGGCGAGGAGCTCCTGGAGGTGCGCTTCCACGCCGTCCTTGATCAGGCCGGGATCGACGCCGAGTTCGTGCGACGAGTCGTGGAGGACCTCCTCCATCGTGATGATCAGCTTCTCGCCGGCCTTGTTGACGACCGTCCAGACGCCTTCCTCGTCGCCTGACCCCTCCTTCAACGTGCAGGGCGGCGACATCCAGTTCAGGGGCTTGTAGGCCCGGTCGTCGGCGTGGATCGAGACGCTGCCGTCCGCCTTCACGAGGATCAGGCGGGGGGCGGACGGGAGGTGGGCGGTGAGCCGGCCCGCGTAGTCGACGGAACACCGGGCGATGACGAGACGCATGGTGGGCAACGCTACTCGACGGCTGCCTGTCGACGCGATTCGCCCACCGCACAACCCTGGTTGCGTTGAATCACCCGGAACATCCCCTGTTCGTTTATGGCCGATTGTGTGCTCAACCCGGACGTCCTATGTACGCATTCACCTGGTGTCGTCACCGTCGGTTGCTTACGGTAGTAACCGGGAGGTCGCGAGGCGTGTACACAGAGTGCTCGACATCGCGGACTCCCTTATCTGTCCGGCAACCCCTGTGGCCCACAGGGGTGCGAGAGGAGAACCCATGTCGCTCGACGTCTCACCGGCCCTACTCGAGAAGGCCGAGCGAGGCGAGGTCGACGAAGCGGAATTCGTCGACTGCGTCCGGACCTCCCTGCCCTACGCGTGGGAGATGATCAGCTCCCTGGTGGCTCAGCTGAAGGTGGACGGCGGCCAGTTCGCCGACAACCAGACGCCTCCGCCGGACGAGCAGGCGCGCGGTCAGTTGCTGCGTGCGCTCGCGAGTGACGCGATACGCGGCGCCCTGCAGCGGCACTTCGGGGTGCGGCTGGCCTTCCAGAACTGCCACCGGGTGGCGGTGTTCCCGCTGGACCCCTCGGTCGACGAGAGGCTGGCCCGCTTCACCTCGGTACGAGGTCAACTGCTGAACCAGTCACCGGAGTTGAGGGACTGCTGACGCGGTGAGTCGCCGGCTTGCCGCTCCGTACGCGGGAGGTGCATTCAGTACCGGGGCGGCAAGTCCGACGACCGGCTGGTCAGCCGAGGTGGGGGAGCACCTCGGCGCCCAGCCGCCGTACGTTCTCCTCCGTGGCCGCGAGGTCCCCCGAGCCCTCCACCAGCAGGGCGAAGCGGGAGATGCCGGTCCGCTCGCTCGTCGCCGCGAGCCGGTCGGCGCACAGCCTGGGCGTGCCCACCGGGTGCAGCCCGCAGAGGAGTTCGGTGTAGGCGACGGGATCGCGCATCGCACGTTGTCGGCCGTCCACCGTGACATGGGCGCCCAGCCCCTGCCGCAGCCAGCCCGGCATCGCCTTCACCAGCGTCTCGACCGCGTCCGTGCGCCGGTCCGCGATCTGGCAGACGCCCGCCGAGACATGGCCCGCGCCGAACACCTCGTCGGACGGACGGCCCGCCGCGCGCGCGTGCCCCTGCCACAGCGCGACCATCTCGGCCTTCTCCTCGTCCCCGACATGCATCCCGAGGAGCATCGGCAGCCCGCGCTCGGCCGCGAGCCGCACGCTCGCCGGGGACGTGCACGCGACGACCACCTCGGGGCCGGGGGCCTCCGCCAGATTCTCCGAGGGGCGCGGTACGACGGGCACCTCGCGGAAGCTGTACCGCTCGCTGTCGGCGGCCACGGACGGCTCCCGCAGCCAGCGCACCAGCAGATCGAGTGATTCCGGGAACCCCTCCTCGTACGCCGCGAGCCCCGCCCCGAAGACCTCCAGGTCGACCCAGGGGCCACCGCGTCCCACGCCCAGCGAGAACCGTCCGCCGGAGGTGAGATGGAGCAGCGCCGCCTGCTCGCCGAGGGCCACCGGGTGGACCGTGGGCAGCACGCTCACCGCGGTGCCGACGCGGAGCCTGCGGGTGCGGCCGAGCAGTAACGCGGCCAGGGTGATCGCCGACGGGCAGGTGCCGTACGGCACGAAGTGGTGTTCGGCGAGCCACACCGAGTCCAGACCGGCCTCCTCGGCGACCTCGGCCGAGCGGACCGCGCGGTGCAGCGCCTCCCCCTGGCCCTGTCCCGGGAACTGGGCCGCCAACACGAAACTTCCAACGCGCATAGTGCTTTTCCTGCTTCCTTGGCCCCGACGCGGAGCTCCCCCACCGGGCATAACCGTCTGACACGTGCCGAGGACACGGGTCGGTGAGGAGATTTGCGGATTGTCTGCAGAATGGGTCGCCGTGGAGGGGGACTTGTACGGTTTGGTTCCGTACGCGTACCCCTGTCCGCGCCGCGTAGGCTGGACATGACCCCTGCTTCCTGTATAGCCCCGTGAGGTGTCCCGTGTCCCCGCGTCGCAACCGACCCAAGGGTGCCGATTCCGGCTCCGGTGCCGAGGACGACCGCGCGGGCCGCTACGGGGGCTGGCAGTCCACGGAGAGCTGGCAGGGCGAGGAGTGGAACATCCGCCATGTCGCGGGGGCGAGCGCGCAGGGCAAGTCGTACCGCTGCCCCGGCTGCGACCAGCTCATCCCCGACGGTGTCCCGCACGTGGTGGCCTGGCCCGAGCACTCTGGCGTCGACGAGCGCCGGCACTGGCACAAGGCGTGCTGGAACGCGAAGGACCGCCGCACCTCCCGGGTGCAGCGGTCCCGTAACGCACCGAAGTTCTAGGCGTTCCGGCCCACTTGGGCGCGGACGGCCCCGTGGCTCACACGTCCCGGCTGTCCAGCAGGAGGCACGCGCCGGCGAACGCGGCGGCCGTCAGGCCCACCATGATCCACAGGGGGTCCCAGCCCGAGGGGCCGCTGGCGCTGAGCGAGTTGGAGTAGAAGACGCTCAGCTGGTTCGGGATGGAGTACTCCAGCAGGAAGTCGCGCAGGCCCTCCAGCGACGAGGCGAACATGAACAGCGCGATGACCAGCGGGGCCAGCACCACCCCGATCATGATCGTGATCGCGCCCGCCGAGTGCCGGATGATCGAGCCGATCAGCAGCGAGAACAGTCCGAGCAGCGCCAGGTAGAGCGAGATGCCGAGCGTGCCCTTGAGCCACTCCGAGCCGGTGGGCTCCCGTGCGCCGGTGCTCTCCAGCAGACCGACGTCCGCGAGGGCGACGAGCACGGACGAGGCGAGCGTGACCACGAAGGCCACGACGAAGAACACGATCGCCTTCGCCGTCAGCACCCGGATCCGGCTCGGGCACGCGGTCGTCGTGGTGCGGATCATGCCGGTGCCGTACTCGGAGGCGGTGGTCAGCACGCCGAGGGTGATCAGGCACATGCAGCCGAGGAGCAGCCCGAAGAAGCCGAAGGACAGCGGGTTCTCCCCGGCCAGATCGGTCTCGCCGGCGCTGTTGCTCACCACCACGGCGGCCAGCAGGCCGATGCCGATGACGAGCAGCACGAACACCCCGAGCGTCCACATCGTCGAGCGCACGGAGCGGATCTTCGTCCACTCCGAGCTGATCGCGTGCCCCAGATGCGTCCGCACGACCGGGATCGGCGAGGTGTACGTCGGGTACGGGTGGCCGGGCGCCGCCTGCCAGTCGGGTGCGGCGGCCTGCGGCATCGGAGGCTGGGGCGTGCTCATCGGGCGTCCTCGGGCTTCGTCAGGTCGGCTGCGGGCTGGTCGGCGGCGGGCGCGGGCGTGGCCGTGGGCGCGGGCGCCGGTTCCACGGGTGCGGCGGCCGGGACCGGGGGCACCGGAGCGGCGACAGGAGGCGCCTGCGGGGCCTGGGGCGCCTGTGCGGCCTGCGGGGCGCCCGGAGCGGCCGGGGAGGCGTACGGGTTCACCGGAGCGCCGTAGGGGCCCGCAGGGGGCTGCACGGCGCCGAACGCGCCCTGGGGGGCCTGCGGTGCGCCCTGCTGGGGCGGCGGCGGGGCGTACCAGCCCGGCTGGCCCTGCCCCGGGACCGGCATCTGCGGCTGGGCGCCCGGCGGCAGCGGCTGCATGAGCCCCGCCTTCGGGTCGGTCGTCGAGCGGTAGTCCACGGCCGCCTGCGTCATCCGCATGTACGCCTCCTCCAGGGAGGCCGAGTGCGGCGACAGCTCCCACAGCCGCACGTCCGCGTCATGGGCGATGTCGCTGATGCGGGGGAGCGGCAGACCGGTCACCCGCAGCCCGCCGTCCTGCTCGGGCAGGACATGGCCGCCCGCCTCGGTCAGCGCGGTCGTCAGCTTCTCGCGCAGCTGCGGCTCGGTGTCGGGGGTGCGGACCCGCGCGAACCCGGCGGAGTTGGCGGCGATGAAGTCCTTCACGCCCATGTCCGCGAGCAGCTGGCCGCGCCCGATCACGATCAGATGGTCGGCGGTCAGCGCCATCTCGCTCATCAGATGAGAGGAGACGAAGACCGTACGGCCCTCCGCGGCGAGCGCCTTCATCAGGTTGCGCACCCACAGGATGCCCTCGGGGTCGAGACCGTTGACCGGCTCGTCGAAGAGGAGGACCTGCGGGTCGCCCAGGAGCGCGGCGGCGATGCCGAGCCGCTGGCCCATGCCGAGGGAGAAGCCCTTGGACCGCTTGCGCGCCACGTCCTGGAGCCCGACCACGCCGAGCACCTCGTCCACCCGGCGGGCCGGGATGCCGGAGAGCTGGGCGAGGCAGAGCAGGTGGTTGCGGGCGTGCCGGCCGCCGTGCACCGCCTTGGCGTCGAGCAGCGCGCCGACCTGGCGGGGCGCGTTGGGGAGCTTGCGGTACGGGAAGCCGCCGATCGTGACCTGGCCCGCCGTGGGGTTGTCCAGGCCCAGGATCATCCGCATCGTCGTCGACTTCCCGGAGCCGTTGGGCCCCAGGAAGCCGGTGACGGCACCGGGCCGCACCTGGAAGGACAGGTTGTACACAGCGGTCTTGTCGCCGTAGCGCTTGGTCAGGCCGACTGCCTCGATCATGCTCCGCACCCATCGAAAGGTTCAGGACAGCAGGGCGCACGCCCCCGTAAGGGTTAGGAGCTTATCCGGGCGCTGACGGTTCCACTCAAGGGAGGGCAAAGCCTTTCTGCCGTCGCGCGGCCCCTCAGGCGTCCCGCTTCTTCAGCAGCGCGTACCCGCCCAGGACGGCCGCCGCCACCCACAGCACCATGATCGCGAGCCCGCCCCACGGGCCGTAGGGGGTGTCGTCGTCGACCGGTGTGACCACCTGCATGATCTTGCTGCCGGCCTGGTCGGGCAGGAACTGGCCGATCTTCTTGGTGGCCGGGACGTTGCCGAGGATGTTGGAGATCAGGAAGAAGAACGGCATCAGGATGCCCAGCGACAGCATCGGCGAGCGCAGCATCACGGCGACGCCCATCGAGAACACCGCGATGAGGGTCATGTAGATCCCGCCGCCGATGACCGCCCGCAGCACCCCCGGGTCGTCGAGGTGCGCCCGGTGGTCGCCCAGCACGGCCTGGCCGAGGAAGAAGGCGACGAAGCTGGTCGCCATGCCGACCGCGAGACAGAGCCCGGCGGCCACGCCGATCTTGCTGAACAGGAACGTCCCGCGCTGCGGCACCGCGGCCAGCGAGGTGCGGATCATGCCGGTGCTGTACTCGTTCGACACCACCAGCACCCCGAACACGATCATCGCGAGCTGCCCGAGGCTCATCCCGGCGAAGCTGATGTACGTCGGGTCGAAGGAGAGCCGGTCGTCGCGGCTCATCTTGTCGAACTCGTTCTTCGACAGCGCCGAGATCAGGACACCGAGCGCGAGCGTGACGAACACGGCGAGGGACAGCGTCCACACCGTCGACGCCACGGACCGGATCTTGGTCCACTCGGACCGCACGACCTGCATCGCCGCCATCGTCAGTTCCCCTTCCAGCCGTCGCCCCAGGCCGCGGGCTGCGCGGTGCCGGGAGCGCCGGGGGCGTCGGTGTGCGCGTGGTACTCGACCGACTCCGCGGTCAGCTGCATGAACGCCTCCTCCAGGGAGGCCTGCTGGGGGCTCAGCTCGTGCAGCACGACCTGGTGCTGGGCCGCCAGTTCCCCGATGTGCTCGGCCTTGCCCCCGTCGATCTCCAGCGCCCCGCCCCCGGTCTCCACGACCGTGATCCCGGCCCCGTGCAGCAGATCGAGCAGCCGCTCGCGCTGGGGGGAGCGGACCCGGACGTAGGAGCGCGAGTTCTGCTGGATGAAGTCGGCCATGGAGGTGTCGGCGAGCAGCCGGCCCTGGCCGATGACGACGAGATGGTCGGCGGTCAGCGCCATCTCGCTCATCAGATGCGAGGAGACGAACACGGTCCGCCCCTGGGCGGCCAGCGATTTCATCAGATTGCGGATCCAGTGGATGCCCTCGGGGTCGAGTCCGTTCACCGGCTCGTCGAACATCAGGATCCGCGGATCACCCAGCAGCGCGCCCGCGATCCCGAGCCGCTGCCCCATGCCGAGCGAGAACCCCTTGGCCTTCTTCTTCGCGACGGCGGTCAGCCCGACCGTGTCCAGCACCTCGGCGACCCGGGCGCGCGGGATGCCGTTGCTCTGCGCGAGACAGAGAAGGTGGTTGAAGGCGCTGCGCCCGCCGTGCATGGCCTTCGCGTCCAGCAGCGCGCCGATGTACGTCAGCGGGTCCCGCAGCCGGTCGTAGTGCCGGCCGTCGATCCGGACGTCCCCGGACGTGGGGCGGTCCAGCCCGAGCATCATGCGCATCGTCGTCGACTTGCCCGCGCCGTTGGGACCGAGGAAGCCCGTGACGATGCCCGGTCTGACCGTGAAGGTCAGATCGTCGACCGCGACCTTCTCGCCGTACCGCTTGGTCAGCCCCTCGAGCTCGATCATGCGGCCACGCTAAGACGGGCGCCTGGCCACTGCCACTTGAGCGCCCCCGCCCCCGTCCCCGCCCCCCGGTTCCCGTCCGGGCACGCCGAAGGCCCGCACCCTTCGGGGGAATCGGTGCGGGCCTTCGTCGCGCTGTGCGTTGCCGGGCTGGTTACCGGGACTGCTGGGCCGGAACCCCGCGGGAGATCGGCTCGTCCTCGGCCGGGGTGCCGGCGGCGGCGACCGCGGCGCCCGTGAGCGTGGCGAGCATCTCGCGGACGTTCGTCAGCTGGGCGTTGATCGAGTCGCGACGGTTCGTCAGCGCCGCCAGCTCGCGCTCCGACTCCGAACGGATCCGGTCGGCCTTGGCGTTCGCGTCGGCCACGATGTCCTCGGCCTGGCGCTGGGCCGTCTCCACCGTCTGGCGGGCGCGGCGCTCGGCGTCCGTGCGCAGCTTCTCGGCCTCCAGGCGGAGCTGCTCCGCGCGGTGCTCGATCTCCGCGAGGCGCTTCTCGGCCTTCTGCTGACGCGAGGCCAGGTCGCGCTCGGACTGCTCGCGGCGCTTGGCGAGGTTCGTCTCGAAGTCGGCGGCGGCCTGCGCGGCCTTCGCACGGGTCTCCTCGAAGAGGGCGTCCGCCTCCTCGCGCTTGGACTGCGCGTCCTTCTGGGCCTCGGAGCGCAGCTGCGACGCGTCGCTCTTGGCCTTCTCGACGATCCGGACGCCTTCGTCCTCGGCCTTGGACTTGCGCTCCGCGGCGAACGACTCGGCGTCGTTGCGCACCTGCTGGGCCGCCGACTCGGCGAGCTCACGGTGCTGCTCGGCGGCCCGACGGGCCTCCTCGCGCAGGTCCTTGGCCTCCTCCTCGGCGAGGCGGAGGATCTTCTCGACACGCGCGCCGAGACCGGCGTACGACGGCTCGGCGTCGGAGACCTGAGCCTGGGCGTTCTGCGTTTCGAGGTGGAGCTCCTCGATGCGCTTTTCCAGAGCGGTGATGCGGGTGAGAGCGCTGTCACGGTCGGAGACGAGCTTGTTGATGCGTTCGTCCACCTGAGCGCGGTCGTACCCACGCCGCACAAGCTCGAAGCCGTAGGGGGAAGTGTCGCTCATGGGGTTCCTGTCAAATGAGACCGGTGAGGTGATAGGGGGAATCCTAGGGGCCTAAGCGGTGTGTCATCGAGCGGATACGTGTTTGATCTGGAGAATGACACCCCTTTTGAGTGGCTAACCTTGGGACGGCTTGCCAAAAAGTCGGTCAAATGCCCCAGATGGCATCTGAAACAGACCTGTTGGTCAGCTGTCCGAAGCCTTGCCACCCGAACGAGGGGCACCGACCGAGACGCCCGCCTTGACGCCGCCGTCCTTGCCCGCCGCCGGGGCCTCGAAGGATTCCAACGCCTCCAGGACGTCCTGGACACGGGAGATCTCGGCGTTGATGTCCTCGCGCCGGCGCACCAGGATCTCCAGCTCGCGCTTGCCCTCCTCGACCGTGCGCTTGGCCTCGCGGATCGCCTCGGCCCGCAGTTCCTCGGCCTCCCGCACGAGCGTCGACTTCTTCTGCTCGGCCTCCTTCAGGAGCAGCTCGGCCTTCTTCACGGCGGCGATCCGGACCTTGCCTGCCTCCGAATTGGCCTCCGAGACCAGCTCCTTGGCCTTCGCCTGCGCCTTGGCTAGCTGCTCCTCGGACGCCTTGATGAGCGCGTCGCAGCGGTCGCCCGTCGACCTCATCGTCTCGGCCGACTCCCGGCGGGCCCGCTCGTGCAGATCCTCGATCTCGGTCGTGATCCGGTCGCGCAGCTCCTCGGCCCGCTCCCTTATGGCGGTGGCGTCCCGGCGGGCACCGACGAGCAGCTCGTCGGCGTCCGTACGGGCCTTCTCCACCAGGGAGTTGCCCTCGACCGTGCCCTCCGAGACCAGCCGGTCGGCCTCCTTGCGGGCCGCGCCGACCATGCTGTCGGCCTGCGTCTCCGCGTCCGCGGTCGTCTGGTGGGCCTGCTGCTGGGCCTCGGTGAGCAGCTTGTCCGCTTCCGCGGTGGTCTCGTTGATGAGCGTGTCGACCTGCTCGGCCACGTCCTGGCGCCGCCTGGCCGCGTCCCGCCGGACCTCGTCCAGGGTCCGCTCGGCCTCGGCCCGCGCCTCGGACCTGACCCGCTCCGACTCGTTGCGGATCCGCTCGGCGTGCTGCTGCGCGGCGCCGACCGTCTCGGCGGCCTCGGCACGCAGCCGCTCGGCGTCACCGGTGGCGTCGGCGATGAGGTGCTCCGCGTTGGCGATCGCCTCGACGCGGACCCGCTCGGCCTCGGCGACCGTGTCCTGACGCAGCCGGTCGGTGTCCCGGATCGTCTCCGTGGTGAGCCGCTCGGCCTCGTTGCGCGCCTCGGTGATCAGGGTGTCGACCTGCGAGGCCGCGTCCGAACGGATCCGGTTGGCGTCCTCCCGGGCGTCCGCCCGGGTCCGGGCCGCGGCCTGGTCGGCCTCGGCCATCGCGTCGGAGGCCTCCGTGCGCAGCCGCTGGGCGTGCTCGGACGCCTCGGAACGCAGCCGCTCGGAGTCCGCCATCGCCTCGGCCATGGTCCGCTCCGCCAGCGACTTCGCCGCCTCGGACTCCTCGCTCGCCTCCCGCCGGACCCGGCCCGCGTCCTCGGCGGCCCGCTCCCGCTCCGCGTAGGCGTCGGCACGGACCCGGTCCGACTCGGCCTCGGCCTCGCGCCGGGTCCGGTCCGCCGCGTGCTCCGCGGCCGACCGCAGCCCGTTGATCTCGTCCTGCGCCTGCTCGTGCAGCCCCGCGACGGAGTCGCGCACCTGCTGGGCGTGCTGCTCCGCCGCCGAGACCATCTCGCTCGCGCGCGCGTCGGCCTCCTCGACCAGGCGTACCGCCTCGGCCTGGGCCTCCTCCACCCGGTTGCGGGCGGCGGCCAGCAGCTCCTCGCTCTGCTCGCGGGCCCGCTCGCGCTCCTGGTCGGCCTCGGTCCGCGCCGTGCCGAGGGTCTCCTCGGCCTCGCGCCGGCGCCGTACGGCCTCCTCCTGGGCGGCGGCCAGCGTCTCGGACGCCTCCGTGGCCAGCCGCTCGGCGGCGGCCTGCGCCTCCGCGCGGACCCGGTCGGCGGTGTCCTGCGCCTCGGCCCGCAGCCGCTCCGCCTCGGTCGCGGCCTCCGACCGCAGCCGTACGGCGACGGCCTCGCCCTCGGCGCGGGACGCGGACGCGTCGGACGCGGCCTCGTCGCGCAGCCGCTGGGCCTCGGCCTCGGCCTGCTGCTGGAGGGCGCGGATGCGGTCGGCGGCCTCCGAGCGCAGCCGCTCGGTCTCCTCGGCGGCCTCCCGGCGGATCCGCCCGGCCTCCTCATGGGCCTCGGTCAGCGCCTGCTCGGCGGCGGCGAGCCGCTCCTCGGCCTCGGTGCGCAGCCGGGTCAGTTCGTCGGCGGCGTCGGCCTTGCGCGCCTCTATGGCCCGCTCGGTCTCCTCGTGCAGCTCACGGGCGGCCCGCTCGGCCTCCTCGCGGATGCCGTCGGACTGCTCGATGATCTCGGCGCGGTGCCGCTCGGCCTCGGCGCGGGTGCGCTCCAGGGTCTCCTCGGCCTGCCGGCGCAGGGTCGTGGCCCGCTCGATGGCCTCGGTGCGGACCTTCTCGCTGTCCCCCGTGGCCTTCTGGCGCAGCTCGTCCGCGTCCTGGCGGGCCTTGGCGAGCAGTTCCTCGGCGGTCTTGGCCGCCTCCTCGATCTGCTGGACGGCCTCCTTGCGGGCCTCCGCGCGGATCTTCTCGCCCTCGGCGACCGCCTCGGAGCGCAGCGTCTCCGCCTCGCCGCGCAGCCGGCGGGCCTCCTCCTGGAGCTCGACGGTCTTGGCGCGGTACTCCTTGGTGTCGTCCTTCGCCGCGCCCTTGAGCTGCTCGGAGATGTCGTGCGCCTCGGAGCGCAGCCGGTCCGCCTCGGCCTCGGCCTCGGTCCGGATCCGCTCGGCCTCCTCGGAGGCGGCCTTCGTGGTGTTGCGGGCGTCCTCGGACGCCTTTATCAGGACGTCCTCGGCGGTCTTGGCGGCCTTGCCGAGCTGGGAGGCGGTCTCCTCCGCGGTGATCGTCCGGGCCTTCTCGGAGGCCTCGCTGACGATCTTCTCGGCCTCCGCACGGGCGTCGGCGACGATCTGCTCGGCGTCCGACTTGGTGGCCTCGGCCTCCTTGGTGGCCTCCGTGACCAGCCGGGCGACCTGCTCCTTGGCCGTGCGCATCCGCTGCTCGTTGGCCGCCTCGGCGCCCGACAGCGCCTTCTCGGCGGCCGACTTGGCCTCGGTGACCAGCTTCTCGGCCTCGGCCTGCGCCTTGCGCAGCGACTCCTCGGCCTCCGCGATCCGCTCCTCGGCGGCCCGGCTCAGCTCGGAGGCCTGGCGGCGCGCCGAGTCCGACTCGGACACGGTGGACGAGCGCAGCTGCTCGGCGTGGTCGGAGGCCTCCTGGGCCTGCGTGGACGCGGCGTTCAGCAGCCGCTCGGCGTCCGTACGGGCCCGGCGCAGGATCTGCTCGGCCTCCGTACGCGCCGACTCGGCCTCGCCGGTCACCCGCTGCCGGGCCTCGCCCACCAGCCGCTCGGCCTCCGCGCGGGCGGCGGCCATCGACTGGTCGGCCTCCGTGCGCGACTCCTCCAGGAGCCGCCGCGCCTGCTGCTCGCTGCGCGCCCGCAGCTGCTCGGCCCACGCCACGTTCTCGTTGACGTGCGACTCGACGGTCTGGCGGCGCTCCGCCAGCTCCTGGTCGAGCTGCTGGCGCCGGGTGACGGCCTCCTGGTGCAGCTCCGCCTGGAGCCGGGCCGCGTTCTCCGCGTGCTCCTGGAGGATCCGCTGGGTCTGCGCCCTGACCTGGCTCAGCTCACGCTCGGCGTCCTGACGCAGCTGGTCGGCCTGCATCTGGGCGTTCCGCAGCAACTGCTCGGCCTGATAGCCGATGTCACCGCCCGTGAACTCGGGCCGGGACATGATGGTGCGGCGCGCCTCGTGCAGCTTGGCGCGCAGCACCTCGACCTGGTAGCCGAGGTCCTCGGCGTGCTGGATCGCCTTTTCCCGCTCGGTCTTCAGCCGCTTCATCTCGGCCTCGAACCGAGAGAGGTGGTCGACGTCAGCCGCCGGCTCTCGCTCCTGGCTCTCGTAGCCCCGCACTGCGCGGTCCCATCCGTCCCCTGGTCGCAAGTCTGGCCTTACGAGCCCCGTCCGTTCGACGGACGGTGCCCCCGGGGAATGGTGTCAGATCAACGGCAGAGCCTGGGCAGCCGCCCAGACGCCCGCCCCCCGAAAACCAGGCCCCGGCAAACGGCCACCCCGGTTCACGGGAGCGACCGCCCCCAACCCTACCGGCCCTTATGTACGGCGGTCAGTGCTCAGGTGACTCAACGGGCGCCGAAGTGACCAGTTCTGTCAGTACGCCGTGGCAATCCTTTGGGTGCAGGAAGGTGATGCGCGACCCCATGGAGCCGATGCGCGGCTCGTCGTACAGAACGCGTACGCCCTTGTCACGGATGTCCGCGGCGTCCCCGTCCACATCCGCCGTACCGAAGGCGATGTGGTGGACCCCCTCACCGTTCTTGGCCAGCCACTTCCCGACGGCGGAGTCCTCGCGGGTCGGTTCCAGGAGCTGGAGGTAGGAGGCGCCTCCGTCGGAGGTCCCGTTGATCTTGAGCATGGCCTCGCGCACGCCCTGCTCCTCGTTGACCTCGGAGTGGAAGACCTCGAAGCCGTACGTGGCCCGGTAGAACTCGACGGTCGCGTCGAGGTCGTGGCAGGCGATCCCGATGTGGTCGATTCGCGTCAGCATGGTGCCAGTGGAGCGCTCCTGAAACGGTTACGCAACGTGCGCGCGATCACACCGACGGCCCGATGACGGCACGGAGTGCCACGCAATACATTCGAAGTAAACCCTCGTTCACTCCTCGGCTGCCGAAGCTGGAAGGGGATCGCACCTCATGTCTGGAACTACCTCGGTGATCGTCGCGGGCGCAAGGACGCCCATGGGACGGTTGCTCGGTTCACTGAAGTCCTTCTCCGGAGCCGACCTCGGCGGCTTCGCGATCAAGGCCGCCCTCGACCGTGCGGGGATCGGTGGCGACCAGGTGCAGTACGTGATCATGGGCCAGGTCCTCCAGGCCGGCGCGGGCCAGATCCCGGCCCGCCAGGCCGCCGTCAAGGGCGGCATCCCCATGAACGTCCCGGCGCTCACCGTCAACAAGGTCTGCCTCTCCGGCCTCGACGCCATCGCCCTCGCCGACCAGCTCATCCGGGCCGGCGAGTTCGACGTGATCGTCGCGGGCGGCCAGGAGTCCATGACCAACGCCCCGCACCTGCTCCCCAAGTCCCGCGAGGGCTACAAGTACGGCGCCGTCGAGGTCCTCGACGCGATGGCGTACGACGGGCTCACCGACGCCTTCGAGAACATCGCGATGGGCGAGTCCACCGAGAAGCACAACGCGCGCCTCGGCATCCTGCGCCCCGAGCAGGACGAGATCGCCGCCCTGTCCCACCAGCGCGCCGCCGCCGCCCAGAAGAACGGCGTCTTCGAGGCCGAGATCACCCCGGTCGAGATCCCGCAGCGCAAGGGCGAGCCGGTCGTCTTCAGCAAGGACGAGGGCATCCGCGGCGACACCACCGCCGAGTCCCTCGGCAAGCTCCGCCCCGCCTTCACCCGCGACGGCACGATCACCGCGGGCACCTCCTCGCAGATCTCGGACGGCGCCGCGGCCGTGGTCGTGATGAGCAAGGCCAAGGCGCAGGAGCTCGGCCTGGAGTGGATCGCCGAGATCGGCGCCCACGGCAACGTGGCCGGCCCCGACAACTCTTTGCAGTCGCAGCCGTCCAACGCGATCCTGCACGCCCTGAAGAAGGAGGGCCTGGACGTCTCCGACCTCGACCTCGTCGAGATCAACGAGGCCTTCGCCGCCGTCGCGGTCCAGTCAATGAAGGACCTCGGCGTGTCCACGGAAAAGGTGAACGTCAACGGCGGCGCCATCGCCCTGGGCCACCCCATCGGCATGTCGGGCGCCCGTCTCGTGCTCCATCTGGCCCTGGAGCTCAAGCGGCGCGGCGGCGGTGTCGGCGCGGCGGCCCTGTGCGGCGGCGGCGGTCAGGGTGACGCCCTGATCGTGCGGGTACCGAAGGCCTGAGCAAGAAGTTCTCCCCTGTGAACGGAGCTGTGATGCAGGACGTCTCCTCGCTGGTCGCCCAGGCCAGGGAAGGCCGGCCGCGGGCCGTGGCCCGGCTGATCTCCCTCGTGGAGGGGGCGTCCCCGCAGCTCCGTGAGGTCATGGCGGCGCTCGCCCCGCTCACCGGCGGGGCGTACGTCGTCGGCCTCACCGGCTCACCCGGCGTCGGCAAGTCCACGTCGACGTCCGCGCTGGTCACCGCGTACCGCAAGCAGGGCAGGCGGGTCGGCGTCCTGGCCGTCGACCCGTCCTCGCCGTTCTCCGGCGGCGCCCTGCTCGGCGACCGGGTCCGGATGTCGGACCACGCCTCCGACCCGGGTGTCTACATCCGCTCGATGGCCACCCGCGGCCATCTCGGCGGCCTCGCCTGGGCCGCCCCGCAGGCCATCCGCGTCCTGGACGCGGCGGGCTGCGACGTGATCCTCGTCGAGACCGTCGGCGTCGGCCAGTCCGAGGTGGAGATCGCCTCCCAGGCCGACACCTCGGTCGTCCTGCTCGCCCCCGGCATGGGCGACGGCATCCAGGCCGCGAAGGCCGGAATCCTGGAGATCGGCGACGTCTACGTCGTCAACAAGGCCGACCGGGACGGCGCCGACGCCACCGCCCGCGAACTGAACCACATGCTGAGCCTCGGCGGATCCCGGGGCCCCGGCGACTGGCGGCCCCCGATCGTCAAGACGGTCGCCGCCCGCGGCGAGGGCGTCGACGAGGTCGTCGAGGCCCTGGAGAAGCACCGCGCCTGGATGGAGGAGCGGGACGTGCTGGCCGAGCGCCGCCGCTCCCGCGCCGCCCGCGAGGTCGAGACGATCGCGGTCACGGCCCTGCGGCAGCGCATTGGCGACCTGCACGGCGACCGCCGCCTCGGCGCGCTCGCGGAACGGATCGTGGCGGGCGAACTGGACCCGTACCGGGCGGCGGACGAACTCGTGGCGGGGATCGTGGAGAGCGAGAACTGACCCTGGCCGACGGGTCCACGCCGTTGATACCTTGATCGGCATGACGTTCCTCATGGCATAGAGCGCGCCCGTGCGTGTGACCGGCCGACGGTGAACCACCGCGACCGGCACGGCACCCCGGCGACCCCTCGCTCATGCCTTCCGCAGAGGAACCCCACCCATGTCCGCGACAGCCTCGCGGCGGCCCTCGTACGCCGCCGCGCTCTCCGTCCCTCATGCCCGTCGCACCTTCGCCGCGGCCCTCCTGGCCCGGCTCTCGTACGGCGTCGCCCCCCTCGCCGTGATGCTGGCGGTGACCCGTGCGACCGGGTCGTACACCGCGGCCGGGGTCGTCATGGCCCTGTTCGGCGCCACCGTCGTCCTTCTGTCCCCCTACCGCGCGGCCCTCGTCGACCGCCACGGGCCCCGGCGGACCCTCACGCCCATGGCCCTGCTCCACGCGGGACTGCTCTGCACGCTGGCCGCGGCCTCCTGGCGTCCCGGCGCCCCCGCCGCCGTCCTCGGCGCCCTGGCCGCCGCCGCGGGCGCGTGCGCGCCGCCGCTCGGCCCCACGATGCGCGTGGTGTGGGCACGGCTCGTCGGGGACGGGCCGCTGCTGCACCGCGCGTACAGCCTCGACGGGGTCGCCGAGGAACTCCTCTTCGTCACCGGGCCGTTGCTCGTGGGCGCCGTGATCGGCGTCACGTCACCGGCGGTCGGGGTGCTGCTGGGCGCGGCGCTCATGGCCGGAGGAACACTCGCGTTCGTGACGTCACCGGCAGTGGCGGTCACGGGAACGGAGGCGGGGGCGCGGGGCGCGTCCGGCGAGGGGCCGGACCGGGTCGGCCGGTCCCTGCCCCGGAGCCTGGTCCCCCCGGTCGTCGTCGCGGCCGGGACGGGGCTCGCGCTCGGCGCGGTGGACCTCATGGTGGTCGCCTTCGCCGCACAGCGGCACGCCGGGGACGCCGCCGTCACCTGGGTCCTCGCGGCGCTGTCCGCGGGCAGCGCGGTCGGCGGGCTCGTCAACGGCTCCGTCTCCTGGCGGCTGTCCGAGCGGCGACGGCTGCCGCTGCTCGCCGCGGCGCTCGGGGTGACGCTGATCGGGGCCGGGGCGGCGCCGGACACGGCCGTGCTCGCGGTGGCCGCCGCCTGCGCCGGGCTGTTCGTCGCGCCCGCCCTCACCACGGCGTATCTCATCGCACACGACTGCGTGCCCGCCGAGGCGCGGACGCGGGCCGGGGCGTGGGTCAACACGGCCGTCAACGCCGGGAGTTCGACGGGGGCGGCGACCGCGGGCCTGCTCGTGGACCGACTGCCCCCGGGGGCGTGCTTCGCGCTGGCGGGGTGCGTGGCACTGGCCGCCGCGCTGGCGGCGGGGTGCCTGTTCTCCAGCCCCCGCCGCCCCTTCCCGTTCCCGTTCCCGTCCCAGGGGGCGCGGAAGGTCAGTCGTCGTCGTGGTCGGCCGTGACCTTGCCCGTGCGGAGGTCGACCGTCCACTCGCCCTTCGTCGTCTCCACGTTCCAGGCGACGGTCCGGTCGTCGTCGTCCAGGCTCACCTCGGTGACGGTTCCCTTCCCGGCGACGGCGACCGCCGCGTCGCGGGCGCTGACGTCGGCCCCCTTGAGCGCGGAGAGCCCGTCGTCGTCCCGGCCGTCGTCGTCCCGGTCGTCCCGGTCGTCGCGGTCCTCGCGGTCCCGGTGGGCGCCGGTCACCGCGCCCGTGTCGAGCGAGACCCGGACCTCGTACTCGGTCCCGTCGGCCTTCACCACGTCCACCTCCCAGGCGCCAGCCCCGTCGTCCTCCCGGTCGACGGAGAGGACCGTGCCCGGGGTGTGCTTCAGCGCGGCGTCGACGGCGTCGGTAACGCTCACCGGGGCGGCGGCGGAGACGGTGGTCGAACCGGACCCGGAGTCGGCGACGACGTCGGCCCTGGAGACGGAGCCCGACCCGGTGGCCGGCGTGGACGTGCCCCGGTCGTCCGACCCGACGGCGAGGGCCGTGGCCGTACCGCCCGCTGCCAGGGCCAGGACGGTCACGGCGGCGATGGCGATGTTGCGCTTCATGGGGTTTCCTCCCGAATCGTTGGCGACATGAGCCACTGTCACCGACCGACGCTGAGCGGAACCTGAAGGGACCTGAAGGGATCTTCAGCTCCGGTTTGCGAACCTGGGGACCATGCGCCTGTTGATCGTCGAGGACGAGAAGCGGCTGGCCGTGTCGCTCGCGAAGGGTCTGGCCGCCGAGGGATATGCCGTGGACGTCGTCCACGACGGCCGCGAGGGCCTGCACCGGGCCACGGAGAGCTCGTACGACCTGGTGATCCTCGACATCATGCTGCCCGGCCTGAACGGCTACCGCGTCTGCGCGGCCCTGCGCGCCGCCGGACACGACGTACCGATCCTGATGCTGACGGCGAAGGACGGGGAGTACGACGAGGCCGAGGGGCTCGACACGGGCGCCGACGACTACCTGACCAAGCCGTTCTCGTACGTCGTGCTGGTCGCCCGGGTGAAGGCGCTGCTCCGGCGCCGCCGCCCGGGCGCCTCGCCGGTGATCACGCACGGCGACCTCAGGATCGACACCGCCGCCCGCCGGGTCTTCCTCGGCGAGGACGAAGTGGCCCTCACCGCGAAGGAGTTCGCGGTGCTGGAGCAGCTCGCCACGCGGGCCGGCGAGGTGGTGTCGAAGGCGCAGATCCTGGAGCACGTCTGGGACTTCGCCTACGACGGCGACCCCAACATCGTCGAGGTGTACATCAGCGTGCTGCGCCGGAAGCTGCGGGCCGGGCTGATCAGGACCGTGCGCGGCGCCGGTTACCGGCTGGAGGCGGAGCGATGAGACGCCTGTTCGGATCGGTGCGGGCGCGGGCCACCCTCGGGGCGACGCTCGTCGTGGCGGTGGCCCTGGTGGCGGCCGGTACGGCCGTGCTGCTGTCGCTGCGGTCCAATCTGATGGACCAGGCGGGCACCCAGGCCGAGCGCACGGCCCGCAATGTCGCCGCCCAGCTCGCCTCGGGCCGCTCGTACGGCGAGCTGGACCTGGACGACGACACCCCGATCCAGGTCGTCGACGACAACGGCACGCTGGTCGCGGCCAGTTCGGAGCTGGAGCGGATCAGCGGCACGGGCACCGCGGCGGTGACCCCGGGTCCGGCGGCCGGGACCACAGCGCCCGGTACCGACGACGATGACGACGACAGCGGTGACGACGACGGCGGTGGCGACGACCGCCGCGGGGACGACGACGGGTCGCTGGAACCCGGCGAGATCCAGGAGCACGCCGACTTCACCGACGGCTCCGCGACGGTCGACGGCGAGAGCCACGACTACCGTTTCGCGGCCGTCGAGGTGGAGACCGAGGACCGGGGCACGCTCACCGTCCACGCCGGCGCCTCCCTGGACGCCGAGCAGAGCGCCGTGAACACGGCGACCACCGTCATGCTCATCGGCTTCCCGCTGCTGCTGGGCGTGGTCGCCGGGGTGACGTGGCTGGTCACCCGGCGGGCGCTGCGGCCGGTGGAGGGCATCCGGCGCGAGATGGCCACGATCACCGCCTCGGAGGACCTGGCGCGCCGGGTGCCGCAGCCCGACACCCACGACGAGGTGGCCCGGCTCGCCCGCACCACCAACGAGACGCTGGCCGCGCTGGAGTCCTCCGTGGAGCGCCAGCGCCGGTTCGTCGCCGACGCCTCGCACGAGCTGCGCAGCCCGATCGCCTCCCTGCGCACCCAGCTCGAAGTGGCCGCGGCCCATCCGGAGCTGCTCGATCTGGGCGGCGCCGTCGAGGACACCGTGCGGCTCCAGCAGCTCGCCGCCGATCTGCTGCTGCTGGCCCGGCTGGACGCGGGGGAGCGGCCCGGGGACGGCCGGGTGGACCTGGCCGCGCTCGCCGGGGAGGCGGTCGAGGGCCGCACCGGGGTGACGGTGACGGCCGAGGGCCCGGTGGAGGTCACCGGTTCGCGGGCGCAACTGGGCCGGGTGCTCTCCAACCTGCTGGACAACGCCCGTCGGCATGCCCGCTCGGCGGTCACGGTGACCGTGCGCCGGGACGGGGACCGGGCGGTCGTCGAGGTCGCCGACGACGGCCACGGGGTGGCTCCGGCCGACCGGGAGCGGATCTTCGAGCGGTTCGTGCGTCTGGACGAGGCCCGCAGCCGGGACGACGGCGGTGCCGGGCTCGGTCTCGCGATCGCCCGGGACGTCGCCGCCCGCCACGGCGGCACGCTCACGGTCCGTGAGGCGCCGGCAGGCGGAGCCCTGTTCGCGCTCCGCCTGCCGCTCGCCTGATCAGAGGGGTGTCACGGGCGCCCGCGCTGCCCTCGCAGGTGCTCGGCGATCGGCTTCAACGAGGTGTCGAGCTCCGCCATGGCCTCGGGGGAGAGCAGATCGATGAAGTGCCGCCGCACGGACGCCACATGGTGTGGCGCGACCTTCTTCATCGTCTCCGCGCCGTGCTCGGTCAGTACCGCGTACAGGCCGCGGCGGTCGGACTCGCAGTTCTCGCGGCGCACCAGGTTCGCGTTCTCCATGCGGGTGATCTGGTGCGAGAGGCGGCTCTTGGACTGGAGGGTGGCGGAGGCGAGGTCGCTCATTCGCATCCGCACATCCTCCGACTCCGAGAGGTTCACCAGGATCTCGTAGTCGTTCATCGTCAGGCCGAAAGGCTGGAGGTCCTTCTCCAGTTGGTACGTCAACAGCCTGTTGACCTCCAGGTGGGTGCGCCAGGCGCACTGCTCCGCATCGGTCAGCCAGCGCGTGGCCGTCTCGGTCTCCATGAATGAAGTCTACCTAAGAAGTTGAAAGGCGAACTAGTGAGGGTTGAGCCGTGACGGTGTGCACACGTTCGATGTCACACTCCGCAGACTACCGCTCACAGCCCGAAGCGACGCTGGAGGTCTCCGAGCTGGCCGGGAAGGCGCGGTGTGCCCTGTTGCTGTGAGTGGCCTGTGGACGGCACCCCGGGCCCCGGGACTCCGGCCTGCTGTGGCACCGTGCCCGTGGCCTGCTCCGCCATCAGCGTCTCCGAGGACTGGAGCAGCACGCTGCCCGCCCCCACGAACTCGAACTGGTGCTCCTCCCCGGACGCCCCGCCGAGGCCCGTCATGGCCCGCAGGCCGCCCATCAGACCGGTCATGTAGCCGTGGTCGTAGTGATGGCACGGCGAGGGGCAGTCGGCCCAGCCGACCAGCGCCTGCGGGTCCACCCGGATCGGGGGTTCCATGAACACCACCGGCCCGTTGGAGGCCGCCACGAACTTTCCGGTTCCGATCAGGGTCAGGAACCCGGGCACGATCGACTGCTTGAGCGCCAGAGTTGGCTGAAAAGCGAGCAGATTGCCGGAGCGAATGGTCAGGTTGCCGTCGGTCAGGTCGTACGAATTCACGTCGAAGGCCCGGTCGGCGAGGAGCATCTTGCCCTGGCCCTCGGCCACGACCCAGTCGCTCGCGTGCAGTGGCGAATGGAACGACGTACGGACGAGCCGGTCGAGCCGGCCGTGTCCCACGCCGTTGAAGTCGATCGAGCCGTAGTAGGCGATCATCTTCCCCTTCTGCAGGAACCACTGGCTCCCCTTGAGCTCCACGCAGAAGGTGTAGTTGTTCACGTTGTCGTCGCTGGGCAGCGTCATCGGGTCGTACACCGTGGGGCCCGCGCCGCCCGGGTAGTGGCTCACAGCTTCTCCTCCGAGGCCTGGACGAACACCGCGCCGCTGCCGCTCAGCTCCAGCTGGAAGGCCTCGCCTGAACCGCGGCCCACCATGTCGCGCCAGCCGAGCGCGGTCGACAGCTTGTTGCGCACGTCGCCGTGGTGCGCCACGTACGCCTGCGGGTCCACATGGACCGGCCGCTGCGGTGTGATGGGCAGCTCGATGACTCCGCCGTGCGCCATCACGGCCACCGAGCCGTGGCCCTTGAGCGTGGTGGTGAACAGCCCCTGCCCGCTGATCTGGCCGCGCACCATGCCCATGACGCCGCCCTGCGAGCCCATGAACATCGTCCCCTGCTGGAGGGTGCCCTCGAAGGCGAGGAGCCGGTCCGCCTCGACGTACAGGGTGTCTCCGGTGAGGTCGATCACCTGGACGTGGTGCCCGCCGTGCCCGAACAGCACGGTCCCGCTGCCCTCGACCGTCATCAGCGGGGTGTCCTCGTTGGCCACCCGGCGCCCGATCATCGACATGACCCCGCCCCGGCCGCCGGTCAGGCTGGGCGTGAACGAGACCTCGCCCCGGTAGGCGAGCATCGCCCCGCGCTGGCTGAACAGCCGCTGCCCCGGCAGGACCGCCGCCTCGACCATCTTCGAGTTGATCTCACGGAAGGCCATGTCACACATCCCCCGCGATCGTGTTCCGCTCGCTGGGCTGGACGTACACCAGGCCGTCGCCCTCGAAGCGGATCTGGAAGGCCTCGCCGCCGCCCTCGCCCAGGAACGTGCGGAACGTCACACCGGACTGGAAGGACTGCCGCAGGTTCCCCTGGTGCGCGATGTACGCCCCCGGGTCGACGCTCAGCGGGTACTGCGGGCTGACGCGCAGCACCACGGCCGGGCCGTCGGACATGATCGCCGCCTGCCCGTGTCCCTCGACGGTCGTCGTGAACAGCCCGTTGCCCTGCGTGGCCCCGCGCAGTCCGGTGAAGCTGGTCCCCGTGCGCAGACCGGCGTCGGTCGCGAGCAGGTTGCTCGACTCCACGTAGAGCTTGTCCCCCTGGAGGCCGACGAGGTTGATCTCGGACGCGCGGTCCGCGAACCAGCAGGTCCCGTGCCCCTTCACCTCCATCACCGTCATCTGCTCACCCGTGATGCGCCGGGTCACCATCCCCCGGATGCCCTCGCCGCCCCCGCTGAGCTTCTTGAACGCCATCTGACCGTCGTACGCGACCATCGAGCCGTTCTTCGCCTTCACGGCGTCCCCGGCCATCTCGACGGCGAGCACCTTGCTTCCTTGAAGCCGAAACATCGCCACGCTGCGAAGGTAGCCCGCGACAGGGCCGACCGGACAGGGCCCGTGGGTGGAGACCTACCCTGACCGCACCCTTAGGGGCCCGGCCGGCCCGGTCGGCTTCCGTTCCCGGGCAGCCGGATCACGGCCGACCCCGCGTTCAGGTCCACCGTCGACCGGGGCGGCGCGCCGTCCTCCTCGTCGTCCCGCATGACCAGGGCGCTCCGGCGCTCCTTCAGCTCGTTCTGCTTGCCCGGCGACAGCGCGGCGTGCAGCTGCTCGAAGCCGGTCGCGGAGACCTGCCCCCGCCGTGCCGCGTTCCGCCAGGGCAGGATCCCGGCCCGCCCGGCCCGCAGCAGCAGCTGATCGAGGAACGCCAGCAGGGTGAGCAGCACCACGAGGCCCGGCAGGGTCATGAAGAACACGAACGGCACGGACACTCCCGAGGACTCGGACGGCCAGGCATGTGGGGGCGGACCCCCGAGCCTGCCCCCGCCGGAGGGTTTGCCACAATGGACGAACGTTTGTGCATGCGTTCACAAACCGACTGGCCCCTCGCCGCCGTTCCTCCCACCGAAGGTGACCTGTGGACATCAAGACCGCCACCGCCCTCCGCCGCCTCCGTCTCGTCTCCGCGCCCGAGGCGGTGTCCTTCCTGCTCCTGCTCGTCTGCTCGGTGCTGAAGCGGACCACGGACTTCAACGCGGTGCCCGTGATGGGCGCGGTCCACGGCGCTCTCTTCGTCCTCTACGTGATCTTCTGGGCGGACGCCTGGAACCGCGCGAAGTGGCCCCTCGGCACGGCGGCTCTGTACTTCGTCCTCTCGGTCCTGCCCACGGGCGGCTTCTTCGCCGAGCGCAAGCTCAAGCGCGAGGCCGAGGACGCGGTCATCGCCTCGCGCGCCCGGCACGAGGCGGCGGTGAAGACGTCATGATCGTCGCCTTCTCCGTGACGCCGCTGGGTGTGGGCGAGGAGGTGGGGGAGTACGTCGCCGACGCCGTCCGCGTGGTCCGCGAGTCGGGGCTGCCCCACCGTACGGACGCCATGTTCACCTCGATCGAGGGCGACAGCTGGGACGAGGTCATGGACGTCGTCAAGCGGGCCGTCGCCGCCGTCGAGGAGCGCGCGCCGCGGGTGTCCCTCGTCCTGAAGGCGGACATCCGCCCCGGCGTCACCGACGGTCTGACCTCCAAGGTCGAGACGGTGGAACGGCACCTCGCCCAGTAGCACGAACCCGAGAACCCCGGTCCGGCAGCACGGACCGGGGTTTTCTCGTCATCGCCCTTTGAGCGACTGCTCAATTCCATGTACAGTCACATCCGTCAAGTTTGAGCGTCCGCTCAAAATGGCAGCTCGCAGGGGGACACATGAGCAAGCACGCAGGAGGGCTCTACATAGAGGCGCGCATCCGTGCCGACCTCGACGACCTCTGGGCCCGCACCCAGGACCCGGCCCAGCACCAGCGCTGGGACCTCCGTTTCGGTGAGATCGAGTACCTCCCGCGCGAGGAGGGGGCACCCCAGTCCTTCCGCTACGCGACCCGCGTACTGCCCGGCCTCACGGTCGCCGGCACCGGCGTCTCGGCGGGCGAGAGGGAGCGCCCGGACGGAACACGGACATCCGCGCTCCGCTTCGGCTCCCCCCACCCGCTGTCGCCGCTGGCCGAGGGGAGCGGGTACTGGCGGTACGTCCCGGACGGCGACGGCGTCCGCTTCCTCACGGGCTACGACTACCGCCCCCGCTGGGGCGCCTTCGGGGCGCACGCCGACCGATGGCTGTTCCGCCCCCTGATGGGCTGGGCGACGGCCTGGTCCTTCGACCGCCTGCGCCTGTGGCTGGAGCACGGGATCACGCCGGAGCGGGCCCGCCTGAACTGGCTGACGGAACTGACGGCCCGAGCCCTGGTGATCTTCCTGTCCTGCACCGGCCTGGGTCTGGGCTCCTTCGTCCGCCTCTTCGGCCCGCTGGCCCCGGCGGTGGCGTACCTCTGCCCCCTCCTCCTCGCGGTGGCGATCTCCGTGGCGCTCTTCAAGGCACCCCTGCCCCACACCCCGGCGGCCCGCCGCTGCCTGCGCGTACCGGCCGTACGGGTCCGCGCCCCGCGTCTGCTGCGCACCCTGGAGAACCCGAGATGACGTCGATCTTCCGCAACGCGATGGGCCCGTCCTTCGACCACCTCCACCCCCAGCTCCGGCGCCGCTTCTCGGTCGGCCTCACGTCGGGCCGGGCCTGCACGGGCCACGGTGTGATGGACCGCATCTGGCACGGCGGGGCATTCGTCAGGCCCTTCCTCGCCCTGGGAGCGACCCGCAACATCCTCGTCCCCGCCACCGGCCGCCATGTCCCGTTCGTGATCGAGAACGTCCCGTACCTGGACACCTACGGACGTGAGACGGTGAGCTTCGTGCGCACCTTCCACCTCCCCGGCGGCCCGCGCCGCTTCGACGCCCAGATGGTCCTGAGCCCGAAGGGCGACCGGGTCCTCGACTACCTGGGCACCCACCAGCACCTGGCGAGCGACCTCCACCTCAGCGCCGAACCCGATGGCTCCCTCCTGATCCGCTCGGGCGAACACCGCTTCCG
Organism: Streptomyces sp. NPDC090106; assembly: GCF_044747265.1. Taxonomy (NCBI): domain Bacteria; kingdom Bacillati; phylum Actinomycetota; class Actinomycetes; order Kitasatosporales; family Streptomycetaceae; genus Streptomyces; species Streptomyces sp. NPDC090106. The sequence continues at coordinate 622,084 of NZ_JBIVDS010000002.1, forward strand.
CGAGGCGATGGTGGACGTCCGGGTCCCGGAACTGCTCGGCGCCACAGCGGAGGTGAGGGAGTCCTACGACGAGAAGGAAGACCGCTTCCGCATCCGGGTAAAGGTCGTCAACAAGTACTTCGGCCCCCTCTTCGGCTACGAGGGCAGCTTCAGGGCCACTTACTCGGACATCCGCACCCATGGCGTCCGTCCCGGACTGCGCCCCGTCCGCGAGGAGTCGCGCGCGTGAGCCCCGAGACGGCGAAGTCCCTGGAGACCAAGACCAAACTCCTGGAAGGCGCTCTGCGCACCCTCACCGAACAGGGCATCGCCAAGACCTCGGCCCGCTCGGTGGCGGCGACCGCCGGGGTCAACCAGGCCCTGGTCTTCTACCACTTCGGCTCGGTCGACGAACTCCTTGCCGCGGCCTGCCGGTACGGCACCGAACAACGTGTGGCCCGCTACCGGGAACGCCTGGACGCGGTCGACTCCCTGGCCGAACTCCTCTCCTTCGGCAGGGAGATGCACGAAGAGGAGAAACAGCAGGGTCATGTGGCGGTACTGGGCCAACTCCTGGCAGGAGCCCAGACCCACCCGCCCCTGGCCCCCGCCACGGCGGCAGGCCTGGACCTCTGGATCGAGGAGATCGAGAAGGTCCTCACCCGGGTACTGCCCCGCACCCCGTTCGGCGAGTTCGTCGACCCCACGGGCCTGTCACGGGCGGTGGCGGCGTCCTTCGTGGGGATGGAGCTCTACGAGGGAGTGGACGCCCAGGGCGCGGGAGCGGCCCTGGACGCCCTGGCCCAACTGGGCCGGCTGATCTCGGCCTTGGAAGACCTGGGCCCGGTGGCGCAGAGGGCGATCCGCCACCACCTCCGCAGATCGGGCCGCTAGGGGGTGAGGCGAAAGCCCCGCACAGCACCCGCGGCGCGGGACTTTCGCCACACCCCCTGGCCCCCGGGCAGGACCGGTGGCGCAACGGCGACGAGAGGACGTGCCGGGGGTGTCCGCCCGCGGTGTCGGGTGTCGCACACCGGGTGCCTGTCCCTCTGAGGTCGTCGCCCGACCGGGGACGGACACCTCCCCGGCACGCCCCCGCTCCCCGGCGAAGGGCGGAGCGCGACAGAACGTCCCACGAGGGTCGGCGGGCCGCCGCGGGCAGAGGCATCGAGCCGCACCCCGGTACCCCCCACCTGGACGCCCCCAGTTCGACACGCCCGGAATTCTCCACTTGTGTGTGGGTATCGAGTCGTTCGATCACTGGAGGGCGCTGTGCGGCCGGAGGGCTACCACTACGACACCCACAGCCGGCTGGCCGGACCGCTCACCGAGCCGCCCGCCGAGCCGTACCGGGTGCAGTACACCTCGCTCCTCTCGCGTGAGCCGCACCGCATACGCGCCGTCCTGCTGATGACGCTCGCGCCGCTGCTGACCGGGGTCCTCCTGGTGTACCTCGTGTGGCCGACCCACTGGGTGGAGCGCGAGGGCGGCGAGCGGTGGATGGTCTGGCTGGACGTCACGATGCTCATAGCCATCGGCCTGATCGAGCTGTTCATGGTGGTCAACGTGGCGTCGGTGGCCCACGCGACCCTGGTGGCCCGGGACCCGGTCCCGGTGACCCCGCAGTCCGGTACCCGCGTCGCGTTCCTGACGACGTACGTGCCGGGCAAGGAGCCCCTCTCGATGGTCCGGGAGACCCTCGAGGGAGCGATGAGGATCACCCACACCGGCCCGCTGGACGTATGGCTGCTGGACGAGGGTGACGACGAGCAGGCGAAGGCGCTCTGCGCGGAGCTGGGCGTGAGGCACTTCACCCGCCACGGCGTCCCGGAGTGGAACCGCCCCAAGGGCGTCCACAAGACGCGGACCAAGCACGGCAACTACAACGCGTGGATCGCGATGCACGGCGACGCGTACGAGTTCTTCGCGTCCGTCGACACCGATCACGTCCCGCAGCCCAACTTCCTTGAGCGGATGATGGGTTACTTCCGGGACCCGGACGTGGCGTTCGTGGTCGGCCCGCAGGTGTACGGGAACTACCACAACCCCGTGACCAAGGCGGCGGAGTCGCAGCAGTTCCTCTTCCACGCGCTGATCCAGCGCGCGGGCAACCGCTACCGCGCGCCGATGTTCGTCGGCACGAACAACGTCGTCCGCATCGCGGCGGTCAAGCAGATCGGCGGCCTGTACGACTCCATCACGGAGGACATGGCGACGGGCTTCGAGCTGCACCGCCGCCGCAACCCGCTCACGCGCCGGCACTGGAGGTCGGTGTACACGCCGGACGTGCTGGCGGTGGGGGAGGGCCCGGCGTCGTGGACGGACTTCTTCACCCAGCAGATGCGCTGGTCGCGAGGGACGTACGAGACGTTGTTCAAGCAGTACTGGAAGGCGCCGTTCTCGATGCCGCCGGGCAGGCTGTTCTCGTACAGCCTCATGCTCGTCTACTACCCGATGACGGCGGTCAACTGGTTCCTGGGCATCCTCAGCTGCACGCTGTTCCTCTGGTTCGGAGCCTCCGGCACGCAGGTCGCGGCATCGGTCTGGCTGATGCTGTACAGCGACGCGGCGGCGCTCCAGATCGGCCTGTACCTCTGGAACAGACGGCACAACGTCTCGCCGCACGAGCCGGAGGGATCGGGCGGTCTGGCGGGCATGGCGATGTCGGCGCTGTCGGCGCCGATCTACCTGAAGTCGTTCGGTGAGGCGCTGATCCGCCGCCCGAGCAGGTTCGTCGTCACCCCGAAGGGCGGCGACGCCAGCCCGGACCGCCTGCTCACCTTCCGCATCCACCTGTTCTGGGCGACGCTCCTGGCCACGTCCCTCGCGGCGTCGGTGATCCTCGACCACACGCATGTGGCCATGCGTACCTGGGCGGTTCTGGCGATGGCGATCGCCCTGGCGCCGGTGGGCGTGTGGGTCCACACGCTGCTGAAGGAACGCCGCGAGCGCCGCTCGATCCTCTCCACCGCCCGTTCCGTCGACGGCGCCGAGCCCGCGCTCGCCACGAGCGGCGCGTCCGCCCCCGTCTCAGGATCCTCGACAGGAGGCAACTAGGCCATGGCCTACCAGCCGTCCCAGAAGACGAAGAAGACCGTGCTCGGCATCGGCGGCATCGCCATCCTCGCGAGTCTCAACGCCCCGGCCGCGCTGGACTTCGCCGCCGAGAAGTACCACGCGTACGAGATCGCGCAGCCGGAGTACCGGGCGAAGTACGGGAGTTGGAGCACGGTCGACATCCCGGAGGAGTACCGCACCAACGCGATCCACGCGGCGCTGCTGCACACCGGCAAGGTGCTGATCGTCGCGGGTTCGGGCAACGAGCAGAAGAAGTTCGACGAGGGGTCCTTCGACACGATCCTGTGGGACCCGAGGACGGACACGTTCAAGAAGATCGCCACGCCGGACGATTTCTTCTGCTCGGGACACGCCCAACTCCCCGACGGCCGCCTGCTGGTGGCGGGCGGCACGGCCCGCTACGAGCTGCTCGACGGCGAGGTGGACCGGGCGGGCGGCGGGATGCGGGTGAAGAACGAGAACCCGGACAAGGCGATGGTCCTGAAGAAGGGCACCCGGTTCCGTTCGCCGGCGGGCGTCGAGTACGTCACGAGGTTCGACGTGACGATCCCTAAGGCCAGGAAGAAGTTCCAGATCTCCTACAACGCCCGCGGTGTGATGCAGCCGTGGAAGACGCGGGTCACCGCGGGCGAGGCGCGGGTGTTCGTGGAGGCGGCCGAGCAGGGGCCGATGTCGGTGACGCAGAAGCAGGCCCAGTACGAGATCGTGGGTCTGAAGGGCAAGGACGCGGACAACACGTACGGGCTGAGCGAGAAGATCACCCTGGACAAGCAGGACTTCCAAGGCATCAGAGCGGCCTACGAGTTCGACCCGGTCGCCGAGAAGTACATCCCGGTCGACCCGATGGACAAGGCCCGCTGGTACCCGACGCTCGTCGGCCTCGACGACGGCCGTGTCCTCGCCGTCTCGGGCCTGGACGACGTGGGGATGATCGACCCGGGCGACAACGAGATCTACGACCCGAAGACGAAGAAGTGGTCGCCGGGCCCCAAGCGGTACTTCCCGACCTACCCGGCGCTGTTCCTCACCAAGGGCGGCAAGCTCTTCTACCCGGCGTCCAACGCCGGTTACGGTCCCGCGGACAAGGGGCGCGAGCCGGGTCTGTGGGACCTGGAGAAGAACACCTTCCAGAAGGTGCCGGGGCTGCGGGACGCGGACGAGACGGAGACGTCGTCCTCGCTGCTGCTGCCGCCCGCGCAGGACCAGAAGGTGATGATCCTGGGCGGTGGCGGGGTGGGCGAGTCGAAGAAGTCGACGCCGCGCACGGCCGTCGTCGACCTCACCAAGGAGAACCCGGTCTTCGAGGACGGCCCCAACCTCCCGCAGGGCACGCGCTATCTGAACAGCGTGATCATGCCGGACGACACGGTGTTCACGTCGAACGGGGCCGAGGACTACCGGGGCCGCAGCGCCAGCAACATCCTCAAGGCGCAGTTCTACGACCCCAAGGGCAACTCCTTCACCGAGGCCGCGTCCCCGACGGTGGGCCGCAACTACCACTCCGAGGCGCTGCTGCTGCCCGACGGCCGGGTCGCCACCTTCGGCTCGGACCCGCTCTTCGACGACCAGCAGAACACCAAGCTGGGCCACTTCGAGCAGCGCATGGAGGTCTTCACCCCGCCCGGGCTGCACAGGGCGGGTACCGACAGGCCCGTCCTCAAGGCGGGTTCGGAGCTGCTGGCCGCGGACCGCAGGGCGACGTACCGCACCGATCACCCCGAACGGATCGTCAAGGCACGGCTGATGAGGCCGAGCGCGGTCACGCACACCACGGACGTCGAGCAGCGTTCCATCGCGCTGGGCCTGACGAAGGACGCGCACTCGGTCACCGTCGAGGTGCCGGACGACCCCGCGCTGGTGCCGCCCGGCTGGTACATGCTGTTCGTGTCGGACGCGGACGGCACGACGTCCGAGGCGAAGTGGATCCAGGTGAAGTAGCCGCCGAACGAACGGAGCCGTCAGCCCTGGGAGTTGCGAGCCAGCCCCAGGGCGTACTCCGGCCACCACTGCCCGGCGTCGGGCCCGCCCTCGCAGGTGCCGTCCGACTCGCCGGGCCGCTTGACCCACAGATAGGCGTCGAGGGCGGCTTCGCCGGTGTCGGTGGTGGGCGGGGTGCCGAGGGCCCGGCCGGGCGGATTGCACCACGCGCCCGGCAGGGGCCCTTTGCCGTTGCGGCTGCTGTCGACGACGAAGTGCTTGCCGCCCAGCTCCTTGGAGAGCCCCAGTCCGTAGGTCCTGGTGGCGGCGTCGGTCTGGAAGTTGGAGACGTTGAGGGAGAACCCGTCGGCCCGCTCGACGCCGGCCCGCCGCAGCGGCTCGACGAGTTTGTCCGGCTCCCTGATCCAGGACGGGTTGCCCGCGTCGAGGTAGACCTTGGTGTGCGGCTGCCGCTTGAGCCGGTCGATGGCCTCGCCGAGCAACTGCTCGCGCTCACCGTGGTATTCGCCGGGCGTGCAGCCGTCCACGATGTGCGCGACGGCGTCGGGTTCCAGCACGACGAGCGCCTCGGCGTCGCCGAGGGCGTCGGCGAACTTCCCGATCCAGCTCCGGTAGGTGTCCGCGTCGGCGGCCCCGCCCGCGGAGTGCTGACCGCAGTCCCGGTGCGGGATGTTGTACGCGACGAACAGCGCCGTACGGTTCTCCGCCGTCGCCGAGGACGTCGCCGCCCGGACCGTCGGGGTGGGGTCGATCTCCCCGGCGGGCCAGAGCGCGGCGGGCTGGTCGGCGATCTTCCGCAGCAGGTCGGCGTCCTGGGTGCGGCCCTCCCGCCGCCACAGTTCGATCTGCTCGGCGGCGGGGCTGGCCGGGTCGACCCAGAACGGCGACGCCGCGCCCGGGCTCGCCTTCCTGCTGGCCGCGCCGGCGACGGAGGCCTCGTCGACGTCGGTCGCGGACGAACAGCCCGCCGCGAGCCCGAGCGCCGCGAGTACCGCGAGGGTGTGGGTCAGCCGGGACATGCTGCTCCCTTGCGCGAGAGGGACATCATGTGACCATTCGTCACAATCTGTCACTCATCGTGACATGGGTCAGTTGCCGGTGCCGGGTGCGACACCGGGGGCCAGCGCCATCCCGAGCGGCGTCCGCTCGTACAGCACCTGATGGCCGTAGCGCCGTGACGTCAGCAGGCCCGCGTCCCGCAGGACCGTCAGATGTGCCGAGACCGACGAGGGCGCGAGCCCGAGCCGGTGGGCGAGCGCGCCGGTGCCGGCGGGCTCGTCGAGCGCGGTGAGCACGGCCGCCCGCCCGCGTCCCAGCAGCCGGACCAGGGAATCGGGGGCGCGGCCGGCCGGCTCGGCCCACAGGCCGCCGATCCCGCGCGCCGGGTACACCACCATGGACTGCCAGGGCGGGTCGAAGGAGCTGACGACGTCCGGCCAGACGAAGACGCTCGGCATCAGCACCAGGCCCCGCCCGTCGAGACGCCGCTCGTGCAGGCCCCGGGACTCGACGGTCAGCGTGCCCGCGTCCCAGCCGAACCGCCGGCTGATCTCCGGGAGCAGTCCGCCGAGCCCCACCTCGGCCAGCCGCCGCGAATGGAACGCCACGTCCGCCTCCAGCAGGGCGCGCAGCCGGGGCCAGTCCGGGGCGATCAGCGTGCGCCAGGCCAGCTCCAGGGCGTCCGCCAGCTCACGGACCATCCGCTCCGGATCGGCCAGCCAGGCCCTCCCGTACGACGACTCCAGCGCACCCGGTGTGTCCGCGAGCGACTTCGCGGTGTCCGCGCGGGCCGCCTCCGGGTCGCTCGCGCGCACCGCGGCGATCTCCTCCTCGAACGTCACCGCGGGACCGGTCGGCGGCGGGCTCAGCCAGTCCGGCGAGTGACCGCGCCGCGGCATCAGCAGCCACAGCGGGGTCAGGTCGAGGGTGGCGGCGGTCGCCCGGATGCGGCGCAGCCACGGCACCTGGTAGCCCTGCCGCTCGGGCCGCTTGAGCGTGCGCACCGCGTCCTGCGTCTCCCACAGCGGCGACACCGCGAACCGGCAGCGGAGGAAGTCGTCCTCCCCGAAGTGCAGCCGGGACGGCATGTCCGCCTCCTCCGTCATCGGTCACGGCCCGAAGATTCGGCCGTAGCCGAAACTCTACGCCGCGGGCCCGCTTCCCCCGCACGCTGCTGCCCATGCCCGAACCCGAATCCGAAGCCGACCCCACCCGCTACGGCCGTGTCCTCGCCGTACGCGAGTTCCGCGCCGTCTTCGCCGCGCACACCCTCTCCCTGCTGGGCGTCGTCGTCAGCGAGATCGCGCTCTCCGTCCTCGTCTACGACCTGACCGGCTCCCCCCTGGTCAGCGCCCTGACCTTCGCCCTCGGGTTCCTGCCCTACGTGGTCGGCGGCACCCTGCTCGCCGGGGTCGCCGACCGGTTCCCGGCCCGGCGGGTGCTGGTGGTGTGCGACCTGGTGTGCGCGGTGTGCGTGGCGCTGATGGTGGTCCCGGGCACGCACATCGCGGTGCTGCTCGCGCTGCGCTGCTGCCTCGCGGTCGTCTCACCGGTGTTCACCGGGACCCGGATGGCCACGCTCGCCGACATCCTCGGCGACGGCGACCTGTTCGTCCTCGGACGTTCGCTGCTGCGGATCGTGTCCCAGAGCGCGCTGCTGATGGGGTACGGGCTCGGCGGTCTGCTGCTGACGGTGGTGGCGCCCCGGCACGCGCTGGTGATCACGGTGGGGACGTTCTGCGCGTCGGCCCTGCTGCTGCGGTTCGGCACCGTGCGGCGGCCCGCGCGGGCGACCGGGGGGAGCGCCCTGGTGACGGACTCCCTGAAGGGGGCCCGGGAGGTGTTCCGGGACCGCAGGGTGCGGGTGCTGATGCTGCTGTTCTGGCTGCCGGCGATGTTCGCGGTCGTGCCGGAGGCGCTGGCGGCGCCGTACGCCGACGACCTGGGCGCGGGGTCGGTCGGGCTGGGGCTGCTGATGTGCGCGCTGCCGGTGGGCACGATCACCGGGGAGCTGTGGGCGGGCGCCCGGTTGCGTCCCGCCGCGCGGGAACGGATCGCGCTGCCGCTGGTGTGCCTGACGCTCCTCCCCTATATGGGGTACGCGCTGCGCCCCGGTCTCGGGGTCTCGCTCCTCCTGCTCCTGCTGTCCGGCGCGGGGGCGGCGTACACGCTGGGTCTCGACCAGTGGTTCGTGCGGGCGGTGCCGGAGGAGCTGCGGGGCCGGGCCATGACCTTGCTCACGGCGGGGCTGATGACCATCCAGGGGGTGGGGATGGCGCTGGCGGGCGTCGCGGCGGAGTTCGCGGGCGTGCCGTGGACGGTCGCGGGGGCCGGGATCCTGGGGGCGGTGTGCTGTGCGCTGCTGGCGCTGGAGGCCCGCAGGACCCAGGGGGAACGGGGCCGGGAGACGGTCGGAGGACCGAATGACAAGACGGGGCTGACCGCCATGTGACCGGCGGGTAAGGTCTTGTGCCGTGCCGAAGCCCCTCAGCCTTCCCTTCGATCCCATCGCCCGCGCCGACGATCTCTGGAAGCAGCGCTGGGGAAACGTGCCGTCGATGGGCGCGATCACCTCGATCATGCGCGCCCACCAGATCCTGCTGGCCGAGGTCGACGCGGTCGTCAAGCCCTACGGCCTCACCTTCGCGCGGTACGAGGCGCTGGTCCTGCTCACCTTCTCCAAGGCCGGCGAGCTGACCATGTCCAAGATCGGGGAACGCCTGATGGTCCACCCCACGTCGGTCACCAACACGGTCGACCGCCTGGTCAAGTCGGGCCTCGTCGACAAGAGGCCCAACCCCAACGACGGCCGCGGCACCCTCGCCGTCATCACCGACAAGGGCCGCGAGGTCGTCGAGTCCGCCACCCGCGACCTGATGGCCATGGACTTCGGCCTGGGCGTCTACGACGCGGAGGAATGCGCGGAGATCTTCGCCCTCCTCCGCCCCCTGCGCGTAGCGGCCCACGACTTCGACGAGTCCTGACCCGGGGCCCGGTCAAGGCCCGGCACCGAGTTCGCACCCCGGGGTGAATCCACCCGCGCAAGATCGATTCGGCGGCGTCGGCCGACGGTTTTCCCTGCGATCTTCTTGAGCGCACCGTGATCCGGACGAACGGCGTCCGGGTCCTTGGACGTAGGGAAGATCCTCGTGCTCAAGCTTCGCAACGCCGCCCGCCGCTTAGCCACCGCGGGATGTGCCGCCGCGATCGTCGTGGCCGCAGGTCTGGGTGCCGGGGGAACGGCTCAGGCCAGCGCCACCGGTACGACCCCGATCGGGACCTTCGAGTACGACCTGCACGGCCTTGCCGTGAAGGTCCCGGTGGGCTGCTTCTTCACGCACTCCGTCGAAGGCTCGGGCAAGCGGATCAGCAGCCAGCTGGCCGGGGTGGACTGCATGGGCATCGCCGCGACGTTCTCCCAGTTCTGCAACTGGCGGATCGACTTCACCTACGCGGACACCGACAACCGCAGGTACCGGACCTCACGCGGCAGGACGCACACGGAGTGCAAGGGGAATCCCCTGCGGCGCAACGCGGCGCAGACCCTGCCGAGGTACGGCAAGGCCTGCGCGAGGTTCTACGTGAACGGCAAGCTGCGCGCCACGCAGTGCCACTTCATCACGAAGTGAGATCAGGCCGCGGCGGCCTTGGCGGTCGTGCCCTCGGCGATGAGCGGCGCGACCTCCCGGGTCACCTTGCGCTCCACGAAGAAGGCCGCGGTCGGGACCGTGCCGGCCAGCAGGACCCAGGCGAGACGGCCCAGCGGCATCTTCGCCTTGGTGCCCAGGTCGAAGGCGAAGACCAGGTAGACGACGTACAGCCAGCCGTGGGCGAAGCCCACGCCGGTGACGAAACCGTCGAACCCGTCCAGGCCCAGGACCCGCTTCGCGATCACGCCGATCGTCAGCAGGACGAGCAGAACGGCGGTGACGTAGGCCATCACCCGGTACCGGGTCAGGACGCTCTTCTTCATGCCGTCGAGAGTAACGGGTGGCGTGTCATCGACATTTACTAGGACGTCCTAGTAAATTCGGAGGCATGGACGCTGACGCCATCGAAGAGGGCCGCCGACGGTGGCAGGCCCGGTTTGACGCCTCTCGGGTGCGGGAGGCCGACTTCACCACGCTCTCCGGGGACGCCGTGGAGCCGGTGTACGGGCCGCGGGCGGGGGACCGGTACGACGGGTTCGAGCGGATCGGGTGGCCGGGGGAGTACCCCTACACCCGGGGGCTGTACGCGACCGGGTACCGGGGGCGGACCTGGACGATCCGGCAGTTCGCCGGGTTCGGGAACGCCGAGCAGACCAACGAGCGGTACAAGATGATCCTCCGGAACGGAGGTGGTGGGCTCTCCGTCGCCTTCGACATGCCTACCCTCATGGGGCGGGACTCCGACGATCCGCGCTCGCTCGGCGAGGTCGGGCACTGCGGGGTCGCCATCGACTCCGCCGCCGACATGGAGGTGCTGTTCGGGGACATCCCGCTCGGGGACGTCACCACCTCCATGACCATCAGCGGGCCCGCCGTACCCGTCTTCTGCATGTACCTCGTCGCCGCCGAGCGGCAGGGCGTCGATCCGTCCGTGCTCAACGGGACGCTCCAGACCGACATCTTCAAGGAGTACATCGCCCAGAAGGAGTGGCTCTTCCAGCCCGAGCCCCATCTGCGGCTCATCGGCGACCTGATGGAGTACTGCGCCGCCGGCATCCCCGCCTACAAGCCGCTGTCCGTCTCCGGGTATCACATCCGGGAGGCGGGTTCCACGGCCGCCCAGGAGCTCGCGTACACCCTCGCCGACGGGTTCGGGTACGTGGAACTCGGGCTCAGCCGCGGGCTCGACGTGGACGTCTTCGCACCCGGGCTCTCCTTCTTCTTCGACGCGCACGTCGATTTCTTCGAGGAGATCGCCAAGTTCCGCGCCGCCCGCAGGATCTGGGCCCGGTGGATGCGGGACGTGTACGGCGCGCGGAGCGACAAGGCCCAGTGGCTGCGGTTCCACACCCAGACCGCCGGTGTCTCCCTCACCGCCCAGCAGCCGTACAACAACGTCGTCCGCACCGCCGTCGAGGCGCTCGCCGCCGTGCTCGGCGGGACCAACTCGCTGCACACCAACGCCCTCGACGAGACGCTCGCGCTCCCCAGCGAGCAGGCCGCCGAGATCGCGCTCCGCACCCAGCAGGTGCTGATGGAGGAGACCGGCGTCGCCAACGTCGCCGATCCGCTGGGCGGTTCCTGGTACGTCGAGCAGCTCACCGACCGGATCGAGGCCGACGCCGAGAAGATCTTCGAGCAGATCAGGGAGCGGGGGCTCAGGGCCCACCCGGACGGGCGGCACCCCATCGGGCCGATCACCTCCGGCATCCTGCGCGGGATCGAGGACGGCTGGTTCACCGGCGAGATCGCGGAGTCCGCGTTCCAGTACCAGCGCTCCCTGGAGAAGGGCGACAAGCGGGTCGTCGGCGTCAACGTGCACACCGGGTCGGTCACCGGGGACCTGGAGATCCTGCGCGTCAGCCACGAGGTCGAGCGCGAGCAGGTGCGGGCGCTGAGCGGTCGCAAGGCCGCGCGGGACGACGCCGCGGTGCGGACCGCGCTCGACGCGATGCTCGCCGCCGCCCGGGACGGGTCCAACATGATCGGGCCCATGCTCGACGCCGTACGCGCCGAGGCGACCCTCGGTGAGATCTGCGGGGTCCTGCGGGAGGAGTGGGGGGTCTACACCGAACCCGCCGGGTTCTGAGCCGACGGGGCCGCCGCGTTCCGAGCCCGCGCTCCGCGTTCCGGAACGGGCCTCAGGGCGCCGCGCCCGCCAGGCCGAGGAGCAGCACGCGCGTGAAGCTGTGCACCCATGCCTCGTCGGCGGGCTCGGCGCTGACGAGGGTGCGGTGCACCACCGCGCCCGCCACCACGTCGAAGATCAGGTCGACCGTCCGGGCGGCCTCCGCCGGGTCGGACTCCAGGGGGAGTTCGCCCCGGGCCTCCGCGCGCGCCCGGCCCGCCAGGACCAGCCGCTTCTGGCGTTCCACGATCGAGCAGCGGATGCGCTCGCGCAGGGCGTCGTCCCGTGTCGCCTCCGCGACGACCGCCATCAGACCGCTCTTGGCCTCCGGGCGGGCCAGGATGCGCGCGAACTGAAGGACCACGCCCTCGATGTCGGCGGCCAGGGTGCCGCGGTCGGGGAGTTCGAGCGCGTCGAAGAGTTCCGCGACCGCGTCGACGACCAGTTCGTTCTTGCCCGCCCAGCGGCGGTAGAGCGTCGTCTTCGCGACCCCGGCCCGGGTCGCCACGTCGCCCAGGGTCAGCTTGGACCAGCCCAGCTCCACGAGCGCCTCCCGCGTGGCCGCGAGGATCGCGGCGTCGGCCTCGGCGCTGCGCGGGCGTCCGGAGGCACGGGGGGCGGGGCTGCGGCTCTGCATCCCACGACCATAACCGGCGGGTCGTGTGAGGCCGTGAGGGAGATCACCGGGGAACGGGCGCGCGGGAGCGGGCGATGCCATTACGCTACGACTCGTAGCGAAACCACTGGCGTGGGGTGGGGACCCGGCGCCGAACACGCGGAACCGGCACGAAGAACGCTCTTCGGCCACTTGCCGACCGGTACAGAGCCTGACCGGCTTTCATGATGCTTTTCGCCTGAGCGCGCGGACGGGGGAGGATGGACGCATGCAGCCACGGAACATGTCCATGAGCGGAGTCGTCGACCTCGCCGCGGTGAAGGCGGCCCAGGAGGCCAAGGCGAAGGCGGAGCAGGCGCGCGCCGAAGCGGCCCGTCAGGGCGGCGGCACGGGAGCCGTCTCCCCGGCCGATCTCGTCATCGACGTCGACGAGGCCGGCTTCGAGAGCGAAGTCCTCCAGCGGTCCACCGAGGTGCCCGTCGTCCTCGACTTCTGGGCCGAGTGGTGCCAGCCCTGCAAGCAGCTGAGCCCGGTCCTGGAGCGGCTCGCGGTCGAGTACAACGGGCGCTTCGTCCTCGCCAAGATCGACGTCGACGCCAATCAGATGCTGATGCAGCAGTTCGGGATCCAGGGCATCCCGGCCGTCTTCGCGGTGGTCGCCGGACAGGCGCTGCCGCTCTTTCAGGGTGCCGCGGGCGAGGAGCAGATCCGCGGGACCCTGGACCAGCTCGTCCAGGTCGCCGAGCAGCGCTTCGGTCTGACCGGCCTGGTCGTGGACCCGGAGGCCGAGCCCGGCGCCCCCGCGGCCCAGGCCCCCGAGGCGCCGGCCGGTCCGCACGACGCGCTGCTGGAGGCCGCCGTACAGGCCCTGGACGCGGGCGACTTCGGCGGTGCGGTGCAGGCGTACCGGAACGTGCTCGCGGACGACCCGGGCAACAGCGAGGCCGAACTGGGTCTCGCGCAGGCCGAGCTGCTCCACCGGGTGCAGGCGCTGGACCCGCAGAAGGTGCGCCAGGACGCGGCCGAGAAGCCGGGGGACGCCGAGGCGCAGATCGCCGCGGCCGACCTGGACCTGGTCGGCGGCCATGTGGACGACGCGTTCGGGCGGCTCATCCAGACCGTGCAGCGCACGGCGGGCGACGACCGCAACGCCGTACGGGTGCGGCTGCTGGAGCTCTTCGAGGTCGTCGGGCCCGACGACCCCCGGGTGGTCGCGGCGCGCAGGGCGCTCGCGCGCGCTCTGTTCTGACCGGGGCGAGAGCCCCGTTCTGAGCAGCTCCTAAACACTCCGCCCTGTGGTGCCGGAGTGAAAGATTTGCCGACGAGACGTCACTGCGGCCGCGCTTTACCAAATCTTGGTAATCGCGGCCGCTGTTACTTGCAGTAAGTTGCGGGCGTTGAACTGTCGGATTCTGTCCGCCTGTGGACCACTTTGCACCCCCCTCACAGGGCACCCAGAGTCGTCGGCCGAGACCGGCGGGTCGTTGTTCGGTTATCCGGCCGTTACTACCGAGTAACGAAGCCCCTTGTGCGGGCGGCGAGAATGCACCACGATCGGCGACGCTCGGTCCATTCCCGTACCCCGACAGCCGGTCGGGCGGGCGGGAAACCCTGGGTCCCCACCGAGCAGAGCGGGCGGCGATGTCGCCGGCTCTTGGACAGGGGGGTCTTCGCCCACCGGGTGGAGCCTGTCCAGCAAGGTTGTGCGTGATGCGTGTCAGGCGCGACCAGTGGTTGTCGCTCGGGGGTGATCGCCGGTGATCGGTGCGCGGTACGCGCCTCCGACCTCGGGCGCTCCCCTTCCCGAGGACGTAGCACTTCTCCCATCCCTGCCCGGCTGAGCCGTCGAGTCAGAGGCCCAGTAGGGGGCAGGAGATGTACGTCCGAGAAGGAGGAAATATGGAGTCCCAGGTGCGTGGCGGGACCAGATGGAAGCGGTTCGCCGTCGTGATGGTGCCCAGCGTGGCCGCCACGGCCGCGATAGGTGTCGCCCTCGCGCAGGGCGCTCTCGCCGCGTCGTTCAGCGTGTCCGGTCAGTCGTTCAAGGTGACGACGGACCAGCTCGACGGCACCGGCTTCGTCCAGTACGGAGCCATCGACTCGGGTTACACGCTCGACGGCAAGAAGACGGCTCACCCCGTCGCGGTCTCGGCCTTCAAGTCGGCGACCATCAAGAACCTGTGCCAGTCGGTTGTCACCCCTGACATCCCGCTGCTCGGTTCGGTCAGCCTCATCCTGAAGGCCGGCGGTGGCGACACCCCGGTCGAGGCCGAGAACCTGTACATCGACGTCGAGGACCTCAGCGCCGACGCCACCTTCCGTGGCATCGACATCGGCGTCGCGGCCAAGGACGCCGCGAAGGGCCCCGGCATCGCCAAGGGCGACACCGCGAACCCGTACGGATTCGCGCAGCAGGCCGACTCGGTCACGCTGAAGAACGTGAAGCAGACGGCGTGGGCCACCACCGCCGGAACCTTCAAGCTCAGCGGTCTGAAGATGTCGCTGGCCAGCGGTGTCAAGGAGTGCTACTAAGCACTCCATGACGGGCGGGGGAGCCGACGGCGCCCCCGCCCGTCCACTCCCAGGCCGCTGCTCGCACCTTCCCCACCTGCGGTCGCACGCTTCTCAGCACCACAACTCACCACCACAGCAACGCCGTTACAGGGAGCTGTTTTCCATGAGCGCCGAGACTCCTGCCGTACCCGGCCGCGATGAGCACTACATCCGGGTCGCCAAGCGGAAGTTCCGCGTCTGGCGGGGTGACCGGCCGTTCTGGGCCGGCCTGTTCGTCATTCTCGGCGGCATCCCCATCGCCTACTTCCCGTACGCGAACCTTCAGATCGGTCATCTGACGCTGGCGATGGCCACGACGGCGGGTGCGGGGTCCCTGATCATCGGTGTGCTGCTGGTCGTCCTCGGTGTCAGCCTCTGGTTCCAGAAGCACGTCCGCACCTTCGCGGGCGTCGCGGCGATCCTGCTGGCCCTGGTGTCCATCCCGGTCTCCAACCTCGGCGGCTTCCTCATCGGCTTCCTCCTCGCCCTCGTGGGCGGAGCGATGGCGGTGGCGTGGGCGCCGGGCGCGCCGCCCGAGGCGCAGCCGGCCCAGCACACCACCGCGAGCGAGGGTGACGCGCCCCAGGGCACCGTCCCCACCCTCTCGAAGGACGCCTACGACGTCGGTGAGCCGAACGATCTGTCAGGAACGAGCCCGGCGAACGGGGCGAACGGGAGGCACAGTGCCGGCTGACAAGGTGACACACGGGACTGATGTGGAGGAGTCCCGTGTGAGAACCGGGCCGCGGCATGCGGCACCCAAGAAGCCGCTCTTCACCCGGTTCCACATGCCGGCGGGCAAGGCGATAGCCCTGGCGGCGATGCCGACGGCGGTGCTCATGGGGATGGGCTTCACGCCGACGCTCGCCAACGCCGAGGACAACCCGGCGCAGAGCCTCACCATCGACGAGTACAAGGACTGCGTCGCGGCCCTGGAGGACGACGCGTCCGCGTCCGCCTCGCCGTCCGCGAGCGCGTCGGAGGCCGAGGCGACGCCGACGCCCTCCGCGTCGGAGTCCTCCTCCGGTACGGACTCCTCGGGCGGTGACTCCTCGTCGGATTCAGGTTCCGACGACGAGGCCGAGCCCACGCCGTCCGCCACCGCGTCGGAGAGTGCCGCCGGCGAGGAGCAGTCCGCCACCACGGCCACGCCGACGCCGTCGGCCTCCGAGAGCAAGAACGTGCTGGAGGAGCTCGGCGACGCCATCACGGGCATCTTCACCGGCGGCGAGACCGCGACCGCGACGGCCTCGCCCAGCGCGAGCGCCAGCCCGTCGGCGTCCGCGAGCGCCTCCGAGGAGAGCGCGGACGACGCCGCCGCCGACACCGCCAAGGACACCACCGAGAAGGTCACCGACACGGTCGAGGACACCGTGAAGGACACGACCGACGCGGCGTCCGAGGCGGCGGAGGACACCACCGACGCCGTCGAGGAGGCTGCCGAGGAGGCGACGGCGAGCCCGTCCGCGAGCGCCACCACGGACGTCGACGACTGCCCGGTCGCCACGGACGAGGAGAGCGGTGTCGACAACACCGTCCCGCTGCCGGACGACCCCTGGTACCTGGACGCCAGCTCGCTGCTGCTGAAGGGCGCCGACTACCAGGGCATCGTGAAGGTGAAGACGGCCAACGGCACCACCAAGGACGTGCTGAAGTACGTCATCTCCGACGGCACCGACATCGGCGACCTGCACCAGACGGTCCAGGACGAGCAGTCCGGCAAGACGTACCACGTGCAGGCCGGCAAGGGCACGACGTCGACCATCCGCGACGGCGACACCGTGATGTACACGGAATCCATCTCCGGCAAGCTGTTCGGTCTGATCCCGATCACGTTCGACCCGGAGAACCCGCCGCCGCTCAACATCCCGCTCATCTACTTCACCGACGTGAAGGTCGTGCAGGCCGGCCAGTTCGGCGGGACCCTGTACATCCCCGGGCTGCATCAGTACATCGACTGAGCACCCCCGCGAACCCGTTCCGGGAGCCGCACAAGCGCTGAGGGCGCCCCCTTTCCCAGGGGGCGCCCTCAGCGTCGTACGGTCCGCCGCGCGTGCTACTTCTCGCCGCCCAGGTGGTGGACGCGGACCATGTTGGTGGTGCCGGGGACGCCGGGGGGCGAGCCGGCGGTGATGATGAGGACGTCGCCGTCGCTGAAGCGGTTCAGCTTGGAGACCTCGCCGTCGACCAGGTCGACCATCTCGTCGGTGCTGTTGACGAACGGCACGACGTGCGACTCCACGCCCCAGCTCAGCGTGAGCTGGTTGCGGGTGCCCTCGTCGGTGGTGAAGGCGATGATCGGCTGGGCCGCGCGGTAGCGGCACAGACGGCGGGCCGTGTCACCGGACTTGGTGAAGGCGATCAGGCCCTTGCCGCCGAGGAAGTCGGCGATCTCGCAGGCGGCACGGGCGACCGAACCGCCCTGCGTGCGCGGCTTCTTGCCGGGGACCAGGGGCTGGAGGCCCTTGCTGAGCAGCTCCTCCTCGGCCGCCGTGACGATCTTCGACATCGTCTTGACGGTCTCGATCGGGTACGCGCCCACGCTGGACTCGGCGGACAGCATGACCGCGTCCGCGCCGTCCAGGATCGCGTTGGCCACGTCGGAGGCCTCGGCGCGGGTGGGACGGGAGTTGGTGATCATCGACTCCATCATCTGGGTCGCCACGATCACCGGCTTGGCGTTGCGGCGGCACAGCTCGATGAGGCGCTTCTGCACCATCGGGACCTTCTCGAGCGGGTACTCGACGGCGAGGTCACCGCGGGCGACCATCACGGCGTCGAAGGCCAGCACGACGGCCTCCATGTTCGCCACCGCCTGCGGCTTCTCCACCTTGGCGATGACGGGGACCCGGCGGCCCTCCTCGTCCATGACCTTGTGCACGTCCTGCACGTCGTTCGCGTCCCGGACGAAGGACAGGGCGACCATGTCGCAGCCCATGCGGAGCGCGAAGCGGAGGTCCTCGATGTCCTTCTCGCTGAGCGCGGGCACGTTGACGGCCGCGCCGGGCAGGTTGATGCCCTTGTGGTCGGAGACGACGCCGCCCTCGATGACGATCGTCTTGACCCGGGGGCCCTCGACGTCCAGGACCTTCAGCTCGACGTTGCCGTCGTTGATGAGGATCTGGTCGCCGCGCGAGACGTCGCCCGGCAGGCCCTTGTAGGTCGTCCCGCAGATGGACTTGTCGCCCGGGACGTCCTCGGTGGTGATGACGAACTCGTCACCGCGCTCCAGCTCGACCGGACCCTCGGCGAAGGTCTCCAGACGGATCTTGGGGCCCTGGAGGTCGGCGAGGACACCGACGGCCTTGCCGGTCTCCTTGGCGGCGGCCCGGACCCGGTCGTACCGGCCCTGGTGCTCGGCGTGGGAGCCGTGGCTGAAGTTGAAGCGGGCCACATTCATGCCGGCCTCGATCAGCGACACCAACTGCTCGTGGGAGTCGACCGCGGGGCCGAGAGTACAGACGATTTTCGAACGGCGCATGGGGCGATCCTATCGGTTTGTTTCGCAACGGAATATTCCGTCTGGCGGAAGATACAAATGGGCGCCTGCATGCTCAGGCGTGTTACTCCCGTGTATTTCTCACTGCTTTCTCCCGACCAGCGCGTAAGTCTGTGTCGCGATCTCCAGTTCCTCGTCGGTGGGTACGACGGCGACCGCCACGCGCGCGTTTCCGGGCGAGATCAGACGCGGCTCGTCGCTGCGTACGGCGTTCAACTCGCCGTCCACGGCGAGCCCCAGCTCCCCCAGGCCGGCCAGGGCAGCTTCCCGCACCGGGCTCGCGTTCTCCCCGACTCCGGCTGTGAACGCGACCGCGTCCACATGGCCGAGCACCGCGTAATAGGCGCCGATGTACTTCTTCAGACGGTGAATGTAGATGTCGAAGGCGAGCGCGGCCCGTTCGTCGCCCTCGTCCACCCGGCGGCGGATCTCCCGCATGTCGTTGTCCCCGCACAGCCCGACGAGACCGCTCTTCTTGTTGAGAAGAGTGTCGATCTCGTCCGTGGACATTCCGCCAACACGCGTCAAATGGAAGATGACGGCCGGATCCAGGTCACCCGAGCGGGTGCCCATCACCAGCCCCTCCAGCGGTGTCAGACCCATCGAGGTGTCCACGCACCGGCCGCCCCGCACCGCGGACGCCGAGGCGCCGTTGCCGAGGTGCAGCACGATGACGTTGACGTCCTCCGGCGCCTTCCCGAGGAGCTTCGCCGTCGCCCGGGAGACGTAGGCGTGCGAGGTGCCGTGGAAGCCGTAGCGCCGGATGCGGTGGGCGTCGGCGGTCTCGACGTCGATCGCGTAGCGCGCCGCCGACTCCGGCATCGTCGTGTGGAACGCGGTGTCGAACACGGCGACCTGCGGCACGTCGGGGCGCAGCGCCCGGGCGGTGCGGATACCGGTGAGGTTGGCCGGGTTGTGCAGCGGGGCGACCGGGATGAGCCGCTCGATCTCGGCGAGCACCACGTCGTCGACGACGGTCGGCGCGGTGAAGGTCTGCCCGCCGTGCACCACCCGGTGCCCGATGGCGGCCAGTTCGGGGGAGTCGAGGCCGAGACCGTCCGCGGCCAGCTCCTCCGCCACGGCCTTCAGCGCGGCCTCGTGGTCGGCGATCGGCCCGGTCCGCTCGCGGGCGGCCCCGCGGCCCGCGGCCGAGTGCCGCAGCCGTGAGGTCTCCTCGCCGATGCGCTCGACGAGCCCCATGGCCAGCCGGCTGCCGTCGCCCATGTCGAGCAGCTGGTACTTCACCGACGAGGAGCCGGAGTTGAGGACGAGGACACGGGTGGGGCTCACGGGGCGGTCGCCTTCTGGGTCGGGGCCGCGGGGACGGCGGCGGGTTCCGGGGACTGGGCCTGGATGGCGGTGATGGCGACGGTGTTGACGATGTCCTGGACCAGGGCGCCCCGGGACAGGTCGTTGACCGGCTTGCGCAGGCCCTGGAGCACCGGCCCGACGGCGATCGCGCCGGCCGAGCGCTGCACGGCCTTGTAGGTGTTGTTGCCCGTGTTGAGGTCGGGGAAGATCAGCACCGTCGCCTGCCCGGCCACCTCCGACTCCGGCAGCTTCGTCGCCGCGACGCTCGGCTCGACCGCCGCGTCGTACTGGATGGGCCCCTCGATCCGCAGGTCGGGGCGGCGCAGCCGGACCAGTTCGGTGGCCTCGCGGACCTTGTCGACGTCGGCGCCCGAGCCGGAGGTGCCCGTCGAGTACGACAGCATCGCGATCCGCGGCTCGACGCCGAAGCGGGCGGCGGTCGCGGCGGACTGGACAGCGATGTCGGCGAGCTGCTCGGCGTCCGGGTCGGGGTTGACGGCGCAGTCGCCGTAGACGAGGACCCGGTCGGCCAGGCACATGAAGAACACGGACGAGACGATGTCGGCGTCCGGCTTCGTCTTGATGATCTCGAAGGCGGGCCGGATGGTGGCCGCCGTGGAGTGCACGGACCCCGACACCATGCCGTCGGCGAGACCCTCCTGGACCATCAGGGTGCCGAAGTAGTTCACGTCGGAGACCACGTCGTAGGCCAGTTCCACCGTGACGCCCTTGTGGGCGCGGAAGGCGGCGTAGCGCTCGGCGAAGGAGTCGCGCAGCTCGGAGGTGGCCGGGTCGATCAGCCGGCAGCCGCTGACGTCGATGCCGAGGTCGGCGGCCTTCTTGCGGATCTGGTCGACCGGCCCGAGCAGGATCAGCTCGCACACGCCGCGGCGCATCAGGACCTCGGCGGCGTGCAGGACCCGGGGTTCGGTGCCCTCGGGCAGGACGACCCGGCGCAGGTCGGAGCGGGCCTGTTCGAGGAGCTTGTGCTCGAACATCATCGGCGTGACGCGGTCGCTGCTCGGGGCGCTGACCCGCTTCAGGAGGTCGCCGGTGTCGACGTACCGCTCGAACAGGCCGAGCGCGGTCTCCGCCTTGCGCGGGGTGGCCGCGTTCAACTTCCCCTCCAGGGAGAAGAGTCGCTCGGCGGTGGGGAAGCTGTTGCCGGGCACCGACAGGACCGGGGTGCCGGGGGCGAGGCGGGCGGCGAGGGTGAGGACGTCGTCGCTGGGCGCCTCGCCGAGGGTGAGCAGCACCCCGGCGATCGGCGGGGTGCCGGCGCTGTGCGCGGCCAGCGAGCCGACGACCAGGTCGGCCCGGTCGCCCGGGGTCACGACCAGGCAGCCCGGGGTCAGGGCGGGCAGGAAGTGGGGCAGCATGGCCCCGCCGAAGACGAAGTCCAGGGCGTCCCGGGCCAGTCCGGAGTCGTCGCCGAGCAGCACCCGCGCGCCGAGCGCCTGGGCGATCTGGGAGACCGTCGGGGCGGCCAGCGCGGGCTCGTCGGGCAGCACCCAGCAGGGCACCGGCAGCCGTGATCCCGCCAGCCGTTCGGCGATCAGGTCCCGGTCCTCGCGGTCGACGCGGTTCGCCACCATCGCCAGCACGTCGCAGCCCAGGCCGTCGTAGGCCCGGTAGGCGTTGCGGGTCTCGGCGAGCACCGACTCGGCGGACTGCCTGCGCCCGCCGACGACGGGTATGACGGACGCGCCGAACTCGTTGGCGAGCCGGGCGTTCAGGGAGAGTTCGTCGGGGAGCTGCGTGTCGGCGAAGTCGGTCCCCAGGACGAGGACGACGTCGTACTCCCGCGCGACGAGATGGAACCGGTCCACGAGGGTGGAGACCAGCTCGTCCGTCCCCCGTTCGGCCTGAAGGGCGGACGCCTCGTGGTAGTCCATGCCGTAGACCGTGGCCGGGTCCTGGGAGAGGCGGTAGCGGGCCCGCAGCAGTTCGAACAGACGGTCGGGGCTGTGGTGGACGAGGGGCCGGAACACACCCACCCGGTCGACCTGCCGGGTCAGCAGTTCCATGACCCCCAGCTCGACGACCTGGCGGCCGTCGCCGCGGTCGATACCGGTCACGTACACGCTGCGCGTCACGCCGAGCACTCCTTAGTCGCGGGTCCCCCGTGGTCACGGGTTCCCCCAGTGTCCCGGTACCCCGGTGTCATAAAAATCGCCCACCGAGGTGAGCGGGACGCTCTTGACAATACCCCCAGAGAGGGATAAGGCGCCCGTCAGGGTCGGATGCGGCGGCCCGCTGGGGGACGTGGAACAATCGGACACGGCTCACCGGTATCCACGGGTATTACAGGTATCAACAGCGAGCAGGAGACACAGCACGATGCGCATCGGAGTACTCACCGCAGGCGGCGACTGCCCCGGCTTGAACGCAGTGATCCGGTCGGTCGTGCACCGAGCCGTCACACAGTACGGCGACGAGGTGATCGGCTTCGAGGACGGCTACGCCGGTCTCCTCGACGGGCACTACCGACCCCTCGACCTCGACGCCGTGAGCGGCATCCTGGCCCGCGGCGGCACCATCCTCGGCTCCTCCCGCCTGGAGCGCGACCGGCTGCGCGAGGCCTGCGAGAACGCGCTCGACATCGCCCGCGACTTCGGCATCGACGCGCTCATCCCGATCGGCGGCGAGGGCACGCTGACGGCGGCCCGCATGCTGAGCGACGCGGGACTGCCGGTGGTCGGCGTCCCGAAGACCATCGACAACGACATCTCGTCGACGGACCGCACGTTCGGCTTCGACACGGCGGTCGGCGTCGCGACCGAGGCGATGGACCGCCTCAAGACCACCGCCGAGTCCCACCAGCGCGTGATGGTCGTCGAGGTCATGGGCCGCCACGCGGGCTGGATCGCCCTGGAGTCCGGCATGGCCGCCGGCGCCCACGGCATCTGCCTGCCCGAACGCCCCTTCGACCCCGCCGATCTGGTGAAGATGGTCGAGGAACGCTTCTCGCGCGGCAAGAGGTTCGCGGTGATCTGCGTCGCCGAGGGTGCGCACCCCGCCGAGGGTTCGATGGACTACGGCAAGGGCGACATCGACCAGTTCGGCCACGAACGCTTCCAGGGCATCGGCACGGCGCTCGCGTACGAGCTGGAACGGCGGCTCGGCAAGGAGTCCAAGCCGGTCATCCTCGGCCATGTGCAGCGCGGCGGCGTCCCCACGGCCTACGACAGGGTCCTGGCGACGCGCTTCGGCTGGCACGCCGTGGAGGCGGCGCACCGGGGCGAGTTCGGGCGGATGACGGCCCTGCGCGGGACGGACATCGTGATGGTGCCGCTGGCGCAGGCGGTGACCGAGCTGAAGACGGTCCCCAAGGACCGGATGGACGAGGCGGAGTCGGTCTTCTAGACCGGGCCGGTCGCCGTGCGGGGTGTGGGCGACGGCCGTCGGCTCACTCCGTCGTCAGCTGGACCTGGGCCCAGAAGTTGTCGACGATGCGGTCCAGGAACTCCTGACCCGCCTCGCCCGTCACGCTGTTGCCCCAGCTGAGAGTGGCGGCCATGTGCCCCTGGTACTCCCGGTGCAGCTCCTGGAGCACGTCCTCCAGGAGCCGCCGGTCCAGGGGCACGATCTTGTTCACCGGCCGCACGTACGCCTGCCAGCGCGTCGTCACGGCGCTGCGCAGGTGGTCGGCGAGACGGGGCTCGCGTCCCGTGACGGTGATGAAGTCCGGCAGGGCCAGGCTCAGCAGCTCGGCCAGGATCGCCGACTGGCGCTCCGTGCCCCGCCACTCGTCGTTCTCCTCCATGTGCAGATACGCGAGCAGTTCGAGGCCCAGCGTGTGCGCCACGTAGTCCGGGGCCAGCCCGCAGCTGACGCGATGCTCCCGCAACGTCCGCGGCCTCCCGATGAGTTCACCCGGGGAACACCACAGCACCGCGGCGAGCGCGGTGAGTTCAGGACTGGACGGCGAGACCGTGCCCCGCTCCCACGCGACGACGAGATCCGGGGTCACATAGGGGAACCCGTACGACGCCCGCATCCCGTACGCCACTTGCTCAGGACCCATGTTCAGGGCGGTCCGCAGGCGGCGCGCGGCGGGGGCGTTGAAGGGAGGACCTGGCTGGTTCGGCAGAGCGGGGGGTCGGCGCACGGCCACAACGTAGGGGCGCCCGCGTGCTGTGACTACGGTCTGTTCGGCCAGGATCACGGATTGTGCGAACGTACGGTTCCGGCCGTCCGGGACGGTGGTGCGGGGTGTCTCCGGGCGCCGGGCGCGTGCCCCGCGGCGGGCGCCGCCAGGTGCGTGGCGGGAAGGTGGCCGCTCCATGCAGGGCGTGAACGGCAAGGTGGAGCGGCATATTCGCTCGCGTTTCCCGGCCGGGGCTCTGGGGCGTCAGGGGTGATGGGGGTGGGTGGTGCGGGTCGGGTTTCGCCCGTTCGGGCAGGGCGCGAAGGGGAGCGCGGTGCGGGGGGTGGGGTGATCGGGGGTGAGGGGGCGTGAAAGGGCGGCGCGATTTGTTCGGTTGCCCTTGGGGGAGCCCCGGGAGTCAGGGGGAGATGGCCGGCTTCGCCGGCCGCTGCGACCGCTGGACTGGTTGGATGGCGGTCGGCAGCGAGGTGTTCGGTCCGGGGCGTGCGAGGTTCCCCGCGATCCCGCGTCGGGAGGTCACATGCAGCGCGGTGAGGTCTGGTGGGCGGACTTCGGCGAACGGCGGCCGGTGGTGCTGCTGTCAGGAGACGAGGCGTCCGGGTTCCGGGCCATGCAGGTCGTCGCTCCCGCGGGGACCGGGATCAGCGGTGTGGCCGTCGAGGTCGCCGTGGGGGCACCCGAAGGGCTGCCTCTCGAGGGCGTCCTCCGCGTGGCGCTGCCACGTCCCGGTCTCGTCCCGTGCACGTGGCTGGTCACGCTGGCCCGGGAGGACCTGGCCGAGCGGGTGGGGGTCGTGTCGTCGGCGAAGCTCGGCGAGATCGAGGACGCCCTCCGCGCCGGTGGACTCGACGCCCTCACCCCTTGACCGCCCCGCCCGACGCGAACCCACCTCCCCACCGCCCGGCGACCAGCACGTACAGCAGGATCACCGGTGTCGAGCAGATGACCGAGAACGCGGCCGGCCGGCCGTGGACAGCCGTCCCCCGGTTCCCGAAGGACTCGTCGATGCTCACCGCCGCCGGCATCTGGGGCGGCCGTTCACCGGCTGACCCAGCGGTACTGGAGCTCCGGGCGGCCGACCGTCCCGTACTGCGGGCTGCGGGCGGCGCGGCCCGCGTCGACCAGGTGCTCCAGGTAACGGCGGGCCGTGATGCGGGAGATGCCCACGACCTCCGCGAGGCCCGTCGCCGTCAGGCCCTCCGTGTTGTCGCGCAACGCGACCGTCACCCGCTCCAGCGTCGGTGCGCTCAGCCCTTTCGGGAGGGCCGCGGGGCCCGGTGCGCGCAGGGTGGCCAGGGCCCGGTCGACCTCGTCCTGGCCGCTCGCCTCGCCCGCCGCGCCACGGAACTCGGCGTAGCGCACGAGGCGGTCGCGGAGGGTGGCGAAGGTGAACGGCTTGAGGACGTACTGGACGACGCCCAGCGACACCCCCTCCCGGACGACCGTCAGGTCACGCGCCGAGGTCACCGCTATCACGTCGGCCTGATGGCCCGCCGCGCGCAGGGAGCGGGCGAACTGGAGGCCGTGCACGTCCGGGAGGTGGAGGTCCAGGAGCAGCAGGTCCACGGGGGTGCGGTCCAGGACGCGCCGCGCCTCCGCGCCCGTGTGCGCCTTGCCCACGGCCGTGAAACCCGGCACCCGGCCCACGTACAGGACGTGCGCGTCGGCGGCGACGGGGTCGTCCTCGACCACCAGGACGCGAATGGTCCCTCCGCCGGTCTGCCCGCCGGTCTGTCCGGTCGTCATCTCGTGCCTCCCGCGGCGGACTCGTGGGCCGAAGCCGAAGCCGACGGCGAAGCCAAATCCGGCGCCGCCACCGCTGTCGTGACCGTGCGCAGCGGCATGCGTGCCTCGAACTCGGCTCCGCCCCCGGCGGCCCCGGTCACCCGCAGCGTCCCCTCGTGCCGGTTCACCGCCTGGCGGACCAGGGACAGGCCGAGGCCCCGTCCGCCCGGCCCCGCCGGCTTGGTCGAGAAGCCCCGCTCGAACACGGCCTCCGTGTGCGCGGGGCTCACGCCCTCGCCCGTGTCGGCGACGCGCAGCACCAGCTCGCCGTCCGCCGTGTACGCCGTGACCGTCACCCGGGCCCGGACGCTGCCCTGGGCCGCGTCCACCGCGTTGTCGATCAGGTTGCCGAGGATCGTGACGAGATCCCGGGCGGGCAGGGAGTCGGGCAGGAGCCCGTCGTCGAGACGGCTGTCCTCCGAGACCACCAGCTCCACACCCCGTTCGTTGGCCTGTGCCGTCTTGCCCAGCAGCAGCGCCGCCAGCACCGGTTCGCTCACCGCGGCCACCACCTGGTCCGTCAGCGCCTGCGCCAGCTCCAGTTCGGCCGTGGCGAAGTCCACCGCCTCCTCCGCGCGCCCGAGTTCGATCAGCGAGACGACCGTGTGCAGCCGGTTCGCCGCCTCGTGCGCCTGTGAGCGCAGCGCCATGGTGAAGCCGCGCTCGCTGCTCAACTCGCCCATCAGGGACTGGAGTTCGGTGACATCGCGGAGCGTCACCACCGTCCCGCGCCGTTCGCCGCCGGACACCGGCGAGGTGTTCACCACCAGCACCCGGTCCGCCGTCAGATGCACCTCGTCCACGCGCGGCTCCGACGACAGCAGCGCACCCGTCAGCGGGGTCGGCAGCCCCAGGTCCGCCACCGAGCGGCCGACCACGTCGTCCGAGGCGCCGACGCCGAGCAGCTCCCGGCCGCCGTCGTTGATCAGCGCCACCCGGTACTGGCCGTCCAGCATCAGCAGGCCCTCCCGCACCGCGTGCAGCGCCGCCTGGTGGTAGTCGTGCATGTGGCTGAGCTCGGCCGCGTTCATGCCGTGGGTGTGGCGGCGCAGGCGGGCGTTGATGACGTACGTGCCGATCGCGCCCAGGGCGAGCGCGCCGCCCGCCGCGCCGAGCAGCGCGGTGAGCTGGCCCTGGACGCGTTTGCTGATCGCCTCGACCTTGATGCCGGCGCTGACCAGTCCCACGACCGTCCCGTCCGCCGTCCCGTCGTCCGTGATCGGGGTGACCGCGCGGACCGAGCGGCCGAGCGTACCGGTGTAGACCTCGGTGAACGAGTCCCCGGCCACCGCGCGGTCGATGTGGCCGAGGAACCTGCGGCCGATCTCCGACTCGGTCGGATGGGTCCAGCGGATGCCCTCGGGGTTCATGATCGTGACGAAGTCGACCTCCGCGTCGGCGACCACGCGCAGGGCGTACGGCTGGAGCCGCGCCGAGGGGTCGGACGTCGTGATCGCCTCGCGCACCGACGGCGCGTCCGCCACCGTACGGGCCACCGCCATGGCCTGGCGGCGGGCGGCCTCCTCGGCCTGGTTGCGGTCGCTGACGTAGGTGAAGAGCGCGTATCCGGCCACGAGCACGGCTATCAGCACGGCCTGCATCGCGAAGAGC
The DNA here is from genome assembly GCF_044747265.1 of Streptomyces sp. NPDC090106. Classification (NCBI taxonomy): domain Bacteria; kingdom Bacillati; phylum Actinomycetota; class Actinomycetes; order Kitasatosporales; family Streptomycetaceae; genus Streptomyces; species Streptomyces sp. NPDC090106. Next base: position 649,342 of record NZ_JBIVDS010000002.1, read on the forward strand.
TGGGCCGCCAGGCTGCGTGGTCGGGGGACGGGGATGCGCATGTCGTCAGTCTGCCTCCTTGGCCGATTGTGAACTAAATGAACGGAAGGGTGACCGCCCTCACACGAAGGGAGATAGTCACCCCATTCCTCAATCGCCCGGACGTGAGCCGCACGCCGGTCAGACCGACGAAGACGTCAAGGAGGGCAGCCGTGGCCGCCAGTACCCCCGAAACGGCACCCGTAGTGAAGAAGGACCGCACTCACTACCTGTACATCGCGGTGATCGTCGCGGTCGCGCTCGGCATTCTGGTCGGCATGGTCGCCCCCGACTTCGCCGTCGAGCTGAAGCCGATCGGTACCGGGTTCGTCAACCTGATCAAGATGATGATCTCGCCGATCATCTTCTGCACGATCGTGCTCGGTATCGGGTCCGTGCGGAAGGCCGCGAAGGTCGGTGCCGTCGGCGGTATCGCGCTCGTCTACTTCACGATCATGTCGCTGGTCGCCCTGGGCATCGGCCTGGTCGTCGGCAACATCCTCGACCCGGGCACGGGCCTCGCGGTCACGGACGCCGTCAAGGACGTGGGCCACGCGCAGGTCGACGCGGAGGCCAAGGACACCACCGAGTTCCTGCTCGGCATCATCCCGACGACCTTCGTCTCCGCCTTCACCGAGGGCGAGGTCCTCCAGACCCTGGTCATCGCCCTGCTCGCGGGCTTCGCGCTGCAGGCCATGGGCTCCACCGGCCAGCCGATCCTGCGCGGTGTCGAGCACATCCAGCGGCTCGTCTTCCGCATCCTCGCGATGGTGATGTGGGCCGCCCCGATCGGCGCCTTCGGTGCGATGGCCGCCGTCGTCGGGTCCGCCGGTGTGGACGCCCTCAAGGACCTCGCGCTCCTCATGGTGGGCTTCTACCTCACCTGCTTCCTCTTCGTCTTCATCGTGCTCGGCGCGCTGCTGCGGGTGATCGCGGGCCTCAACATCCTCACGCTCTTCAAGTACCTGGGCCGTGAGTTCCTGCTGATCCTGTCCACCTCCTCCTCCGAGTCCGCGCTGCCGCGGCTCATCGCGAAGATGGAGCACCTGGGCATCAGCAAGCCCGTCGTCGGCATCACCGTCCCGACCGGCTACTCCTTCAACCTCGACGGCACCATGATCTACATGACCATGGCGTCCCTGTTCATCGCCGACGCCATGGGCTCCCCGATGTCGATCGGCGAGCAGATCCCGCTGCTGCTGTTCCTGTTCGTCGCCTCCAAGGGCGCCGCCGGTGTCACCGGCGCCGGTCTGGCCACGCTGGCCGGCGGTCTCCAGTCGCACAAGCCGGCCCTGGTGGACGGTCTCGGCCTGATCGTCGGCATCGACCGCTTCATGAGCGAGGCCCGCGCCCTGACCAACTTCGCGGGCAACGCGGTCGCCACCGTCCTCATCGGCACCTGGACCAAGGAGATCGACCGGGGCCGGGTCGACCAGGTCCTCGCAGGTCATCTGCCCTTCGACGAGAAGACCCTGCTCGACGACGGCGACGAGGTCCAGGCGGAGCTGCCCGAGCAGGGCGGCGAGAAGGAACTCGCGAAGGCCTGAACCGGCCCGCGTGAACTCCGGACGGCCGAGTCACTCCCCCCGTAGCTCGGCCGTCCGGGCTCAGCACTCCTGGACGTGCGCTTTCGCCACCAGCTCGGTGGCCCGTGAGGCGGGTACGCCCGTCGCGGTCAGCACCATGACCGCGGCGGCGCTGCCCGCCTCCCGCGCTGCCACGAGCCCGTCGTTCACGGCCTCCATCAGCGCGAACAGCATCTGCTCATGCACATGGGCCAGGGCCTTCTCCGGCAGCGGCGAGGCGAGGACGCCCTCGTCCAGGCCGCGCCGCAGCAGCTCCGCGCACGCCTCGCGCACCGGTGCGAGCCGCTCCCGGACGCCCTGCACGGTGACCGTGCGCTGGGCCAGCGCGACCAGGAGGCGGTAGCGGTCGGCGATCGGCCACACCGCCAGCACCGAGCGCGCGATCGCCTCGGCCGGGTCCGCCACACCCTCCCGGCCCGCCGCGTGCGCGGCCGTCACCATGGCCACCGCCTCGTCGACGAGCGTGCCGATCAGCGCCTCGCGGTTCGGGAAGTGCCCGTACACCGTCCGCCGTACGACTCCGGCCGCCCGCGCGATCTGGTCCATCGACGCGTCGGGGTCCCGCAGCAGCTCGGTGAGGGCGACGTCGAGGATCCGGCGGCGGTTGGCGTCGGCACGGCTGGTGTTACCGGTGGTCATGGACGCCATTCTGCCTTCCGGCCCACCCGCTTGCACAGGAATGTGCAACGGCAGCCCTCACCGGACTCTTACCCGCCTCCACTAGCCTGCCGGGCCGGTTCGGTTCGGCAGGCGTAGGCACGGCGGTGCGGAGGTTCGGGGGACATGGCCATCGACTGGGATCGGCGCACCTGCGCGCGGCGCGGCCATGTGACGTACGCGCCGCTGGAGCCCGGGCTGCGGGTGCGGCTGCACGCGGAGACCGCGCTCGGTTCCGCCTGGCGGTGCCTGCGCTGCGGCGACTTCGCGCTCGGCGAGCCGCACGGCTCGGGTCCGGCGGACGAGGCGCCGCTCGTGCCCCGGGGCGCGGTGCTGCGGGACCTGTTCGTGCTGCGCTTCCTCGCTGTCGAGCGGGCGGTGCGCGGCGTGTTCATCGTGCTGGCCGCGGTGGCCGTGTGGAAGTTCAGCAACAGCCAGGACGCGGTGCGGCGCCTCTTCGACGAGTACCTCGACGTCCTGCGCCCGGTGTTCCGGCACTTCCACTACGACCTCGACCACTCGCCCGTCGTCGACACCCTCCGGAACACCTTCGGCTACCGCCATCAGACCCTGCTCCTGGTCGCCGCGCTGCTGCTGGCGTACGCGCTCGTCGAACTCGTCGAGGCGGTCGGCCTCTGGTACGCCCGGCGCTGGGCGGAGTACCTGACCGTCGTCGCGACGGCCGCGTTCCTCCCGCTGGAGATCTACGAACTCACCGAGCGCGTCAGCTGGTTGAAGATCGCCACGCTGGTGCTGAACGTCCTCGCCGTCCTCTACATCCTCCTCACCAAGCGGCTGTTCGGCCTGCGGGGCGGCCACCGCGCCTTCGAGGCGGAGCGGCGGAGCGCGTCGCTTCTGGAGGTGGAGGAGTCGGCGTCGGTCCCGCCGGAGGCCGAGGAGGTCCCGGCTCCCCGATGACACACCTCTGCCCCTTTCCTGGCTCTTCGCGACCACTTGCCCGAAATGCTTTGACCTGTCGCCCTCCTGCCCCCAGGCTGGGGAGCCTCGGCAGAACGGCAAGCGGAGGTGGACATGGGGGACGCGGGCACGGGCGCCGCCGGCACGCAGGATTCCGGCACGGGGGGACCCGGCAGGGTCGAGATTCTCGGCGCTGAGCAGTACCGGCGGACGTACGGCGCCGACCGGCAGCCCTCGCCGCTGCCGCTGGACCGGATCAGCGAGCTCTTCTGGGACTTCCTCAGCGCGGTGGCCCACCCCAAGCGCCCCGAGGACGACGCCCGCGACCTCTCCCGGCGGCTGCGCGCGCACCTGGGCTCCGACCCGTCCGCGTGGCCGGTGGTCAAGGCCGCCTTCCCGCCGTTCGACCTGCCCAACGTCCATCTGGCACTGGAGCGCTGGTTCACCGCCGAGGGCCGCACCCATGAACTGGTCGGGCTGCGCGGCTCCCGGTACCGCGACGACATGGGCCTCGGCGACATCATCGAATCCGCCGAGCGGCACGAGGCGTTCACCGTCGGCGCCGTCGACTACGCGCAGCTGCCCATCGCCCCCGACACCGAACTCGCCTGCGTCTCCTGCGGGTTCTACCTCGGCGAGGCGGACGGCGAACCGTTCGCGGTGCTGCTGCGCGGTCCGGCCGACGAGTACGGGCGCAACAAGGTCGAGGTCGAGGTCATCGCCCGGGAGAAGGAGTTCTCGGACCGGCTGCTCGCCGAGGTCGACGCGCTCGTGCGCGAGCACAACATCTTCCGCGGCCAGGTCCTCTCCTTCGAGGGCGGCGACTTCGGCCACGGCCTCGGCCCGTTCCGCTTCCACCGCCGCCCCGACGTCACCCGCGAGGGCATCGTCCTGCCCGACGGACTCCTGGAGCGTGTCGAACGCCAGGTCATGGGCGTGGCCCGGCGCCGCGAACAGCTCCTCGCGGCCGGCCAGCACCTGCGCCGCGGACTCCTCCTGTACGGCCCGCCCGGCACTGGCAAGACCCACACGATCCGCTATCTGCTCTCCCACCTCCCGCGGTTCACGATCGTGCTCCTGTCCGGCACCGGCATCGAGGCCGTCGGCCCGGCCTGCTCACTGGCCCGGATGCTCCAGCCCGCCCTGGTCGTCCTGGAGGACTGCGACCTGATCGCCGAGGCCCGCGACCACGGCGGCGGCGAACAGCCCCTGCTCTTCCAGGTGCTCAACGAGATGGACGGCCTCGGGGACGACGCCGACGTCGCCTTCCTGCTCACCACCAACCGCGCCGACCTCCTCGAACCCGCCCTCGCCCAGCGCCCCGGCCGCGTCGACCTCGCCGTCGAGATCCCCCTCCCGGACGCCGAGGGCCGCGCCCGCCTCCTCGGCCTGTACGGCGCCGGGCTCGCCCTGGACGAGGAGATCACCGCCGAGGTGGTGACCCGCACGGAGGGCACCACCGCCTCCTTCGCCAAGGAACTCGTGCGGCGCTCCGTCCTCATCGCCGCCGAACGCGCATCGGCGCGCACCGAGGCACGGGACGTCCGGGAGGCCCTGGACGAACTCCTCTCCGACCACGACCGCCTCACCCGCCGCCTCCTCGGCGTACGCGGCGGCGAGGACCTGGAGGACGAGGACTGGCTGACGGACGAGGACGAGGACGGGGGCGAGGACTACGAGGACGACGGCGACAGCGGGCCGCACTTCTACGGCGGCGTGCACCCCGCCCCCGGCCCCCGTCCGGGTCCCCGCCCCGGACGGCGTCCGCCGGGCACACCCCCGGGGCGCTATCTGCCCCCGCTGTCCTGACCGATCGCCTCCGCCACCACTCCCGGCAGCCACTCCCGGACCGTGCCGAAGCGGAAACCGAGGCCGGTGGCGCGGGAGTTGTCCATGCCGTACGAGCGGCGGAAGGCGAACGGGGAGACCTCGCCGCTCTCCACGGTCTGGTACACCACCTCGCCCCCGGGCAGCCCCGCGGCCACCGCCTCGCACAACTCCCCGGTGGTCAGCGTCCCGTGGGAGTTCGCGTTGACCGGACCGGTGAAGTCGGTACCGGCCGTCCAGGCCATGAAGTCGGCGATCTCCTCGACATGGATGTAGGTGGCCGGCCGGTCGGTGACGGGCACGCTGATCGGCTCGCCGTCGCGGACCCGGGTCACGTAGTGGTCCAGGCGTCCGGTGAAGTCGTCCTCGCCGCCCAGCACATGGGCCACCCGCACGGTCACGTACGGGAGGCCGTCCGGGGCCGCCGCGAACACCGCCTCCGCCTGCCGCTTGCCCTCACCGTAGTGGCTGTCGAGGAACTCCGGATCGGTCCAGGGGAGTTCCGGATCGACGGTGACCTTCGACAGGTCGAGCGCGGACTCCGGCAGGGGCGTGGGCCGGTCCTCGTTCCCGTACACCTCGATCGTCGAGGTCATCACATAGCGCCGGGTGCGGCCCGTGAACACGCGGCGGGCGACGGCCGCCTGGCGCGGGGTGTAGCAGACCTGGTCGACGACGACGTCGAAGGTGCGCGAGCCGAGCGCGTCCGTCAGGGACCGTTCGTCGTCGCGGTCGGCGATCAGCCGCTCGGCCCCGGGCGGGGGCGGTGACGAGCCGCGGTTCAGGACCGTCACCCGGTCCCCGGCCGCCAGCAGCCGGGTGATGAGCCGCTTGCCGAAGTAGCGGCTGCCGCCGATGACGAGTACCTCGCGTGCCTTGTCCATGACCAGGACTCTCCCTTCCATGACCATAATTCTCCCGGCGTCACCGCAGGTCATGAAGGGGGAACCATGGGAGTTCGGGGCATCGGGCCGAAAGAACCTCGGCCGCGTCGGGCCGCCGCCGAGGAAACGATGTTCGACGTGCTCGACCGGCAGATCCTCGAACTGCTCCAGACCGACGGGCGCATCAAACTGAGCGAGCTGGGCCGCCGGGTGCGGCTGAGCCCGGCCGCGGTCACCGAGCGGGTGCGGCGGCTGGAGAACGCCGGAGTGATCAGCGGCTACGGCGCGCACGTCGTCCCGGCCCGGCTCGGCTACGGCATCCAGGCCTTCGTCCGGGTCAGCCCGCACGGCGGGTACACCCTCCGGCACCCCAGGACCCTGGAGCTGCTGGCCCGCCCCGAGATCGTCGAGGCGCATCACGCGGTCGGCGAGGACTGCTGGATCCTCAAGGCCGCCGTCCGGGACACCGTCCACCTGGAGGAGGTGCTGGAGCAGATCTCGGCGCTGGGCCGCACGACGACGTCGATCGTGCTCACCTCCCCGGTCGAGCGCAAACCGCTGTTGCCTTGACGCCGACGTCAAGGCTTACCGTCGAGGACATGCGAATCGGCGAGCTGGCCGCACGGGCCGGGACCACGACCCGGACGCTGCGCTACTACGAGTCGCGCGGGCTGCTGCCCGCGCGACGCGGCGAGAACGGGTACCGGACGTACGACGAGAGCGACCTGAGACTGCTCCGGCAGATCAGGACGCTCCAGGACTCCGGGTTCGACCTGGAGGAGACACGGCCCTTCGTGGACTGCCTGCGGGCCGGGCACGCGGAGGGCGACACCTGTCCCGCCTCGCTGGACGTCTACCGGCGCAAGCTGGCGGAGCTGGACGAGCTGATCGGGGAACTCCAGGCGGTACGGGCGAAGATCGGGCTGCGCCTCGCGCTGGCCGACGGCGAACCGCCGCTCTGCGAACTCGGAGGAGAAGGCGAATGATCAAGGCGGCGGGTGTGGCCGAGGTGACGGACGCGGATTTCGCGGCGGAGGTGATCGGATCACGGGTGCCGGTACTGGTGGAGTTCACCGCCGACTGGTGCCCGCCGTGCCGGCAGATGGGGCCCGTGCTCACGGCTCTCGCGGCCGAGGAGGGCGAGCGGCTGAAGGTCGTCCAGCTGGACGTGGACACCAACCCGGAGACCACCAACGCCTACCGGGTGCTGTCCATGCCGACCTTCATGGTCTTCCGCGACGGTGAACCGGTGCGGTCGATGGTGGGGGCACGGCCCAAGCGGCGCCTGCTGGAGGAGATCGCCGACGCGCTCTGAAGCCGGCCGCGCACCGGGCCCGAATACGAAGAAATCCCTCAAGCAATTGTGCTTGGGGGATTTCGCTGCGTATATTGAGTGGTTCGTGACTTCACGGAAAGCAAGTCACAAAGAACTGCACTGAACGCAGTATATCCGGGCGGGAGTGGAATTGTCAAACAGCGAATTTCCGGACGATGAAATGCGCCGTGAGCAGGAATTCATCGACGGGCTGTACGCCCGCGTGGACGCCCTGCGCGGCCACACCGAGGCCTCGGTCACGGACGCGCTGGCCCAGGGCAACACGCCCATGCAGGCGCGCCTGGAGCGGGACATCCTGGTCGCCGAGCGGTCCGGGCTGCTCGCCGCGCTCGACGCGGTGGACGGCTCGCTCTGCTTCGGCCGCATCGACCTGACCTCCGGCACGACCCACCACATCGGCCGCATCGGGCTGCGCACCGACGACGCCGAGCGACGGCCGGTCCTGATCGACTGGCGCGCCGACGTCGCCCGCCCCTTCTACCTGGCCACCGGCCACACCCCGATGGGGCTGCGGCGACGGCGGCACCTCAGCACCGACGGCCGCCGGGTCACCGCCCTGCACGACGAGATCCTCGACCTCGGCGACCACGAGCGCACCGGCCACGAGGACCCCACCAGCGACGCGGTGCTGCTCGCCGCGCTCGACGCCGCGCGCACCGGCCGGATGCACGACATCGTGCGGACCATCCAGGCCGAGCAGGACGAGATCATCCGCGCCCCGCACCGCGGCGTGCTGGTCGTCGAGGGCGGCCCCGGCACCGGCAAGACGGCCGTCGCCCTGCACCGCGCCGCCTACCTGCTGTACGAGCACCGCGAACTGCTAGCCAAACGGGCCGTGCTGATCGTCGGCCCCAACCCCGCCTTCCTCGGCTACATCGGCGAGGTGCTGCCCGCGCTCGGCGAGACCGGCGTCCTGCTCGCCACGGTCGGGGAGCTGTTCCCCGGCGTGCGGGCGAAGGCGGCCGACACCCGCGCGGCGGCCGAGGTCAAGGGCCGCGCCGACATGGCGGACGTCCTCGCCGACGTCGTGCGCGACTGGCAGGCGCTGCCCGACCCGGTGATCGCCGTCGAGCACGACCGGGAGGTCCTGATGCTCGACGACGGGCTGGTGGCGGTGGCCCGGGAGAAGGCCCGCTCGACCGGACTGCCGCACAACGCGGCCCGCGAGCACTTCGAGGGCCACATCCTCAACACCCTCACCGAGCTGTACGCCGAGCGCGTCGGCACCGACCCGTACGACGGCACCAGCCTCCTCGACCCGAGCGACATCACCCAGATCCGCGACGAGATCGCCGAGAACCCCGAGGTGTGGGCCGCCGTCGACCAGTTGTGGCCCCGGCTGACCCCGCAGCGCCTGGTCGCGGACTTCCTCGCCGACCCCCAGGGATACGTCAGCGACGAGGACGCCGACGCCATCCGCCGCCCGGTGACCCGCGCCTGGACCGTCGCCGACGTCCCCCTCCTCGACGAGGCCGCCGAACTCCTCGGCGAGGACGACCGGTTGACGCGGGCCAGGGCGGAACGCGAGCGGGAGACCCAGGTCGCCTACGCGCAGGGCGTGCTGGACGTGTCGTACGCCTCCCGGACCTACGAGTTCGAGGACCAGGACGACGAGGACTCCGAGGTGCTGTCCGCGCACGACATCATCGACGCCGAGCGGTTCGCCGAACGGCAGGAGGAGGACGACCACCGCAGCGCCGCCGAGCGTGCCGCGGCCGACCGCACCTGGGCGTTCGGACACATCATCGTCGACGAGGCGCAGGAACTCTCCCCGATGGCCTGGCGGTTGCTCATGCGGCGCAGCCCCACCCGGTCGATGACCCTCGTCGGCGACCCGGCGCAGACCGCCGAGGCGGCGGGCGTCGGCTCCTGGGAGAAGATCCTCGAACCGTACGTCGAGGACCGCTGGGAGCACACCCGGCTCGGCGTCAACTACCGCACCCCCGCCGAGATCATGGACCTCGCGGCGGCCGTGGTGCGCGCGGAGAACCCCGACTTCGAACCGCCGAGCTCGGTCCGCTCGACCGGGGTCCGCCCCTGGATCAGGGCCACCGACGACCTGCCCGGCGCCGTCGCCGAGGCCGTCGGCGAACTCACCCCCGCCGAGGGCCGGCTCGCGGTCATCGCCCCGGGCCATCTCCACCGCCGCATCGCCGCCCGGCTCGACGGCGTCACGGCGGGTGCCCAGCCCGACCTGACCCGGACCGTCGTCCTCCTGGACCCCCGCCAGTCCAAGGGCCTGGAATTCGACTCGGTCCTGGTGGTCGAGCCGGGCCTGTACGGCACGAGCGACCTGTACGTGGCACTGACCCGGGCGACACAGCGACTGGGGGTGCTGCACACGGGCCGGCTGCCCAAGGCGCTACGCGGGGCGTAGCCAGACGGTGGCCAGGGGCGGCAGCGTCAGCCGGACGCTCACCGGGCGCCCGTGCCACGGGGTCGCCTCCGGTTTGGCGGTGTCCGGGTTGGTGACGTCGCTGCCGCCGTACTTGCCGAGGTCGGTGTTGAGGGTCTCCTGCCAGGCGGGGACGTCGTCGGGGACGCCGAGCCGGTAGTCGTGGCGGACGACGGGGGAGAGGTTGGAGACGGCCAGCAGCGGGGCGCCGTCCGCGTCCAGCCGGAGGAACGCGAAGACGTTGTCGTCGGCGGCGTCGCCCACGATCCACCGGAACCCGTCGGGCGCCGTGTCCCGCTGCCACAGCGCCGGGGTGTGCCGGTACACGGTGTTGAGGTCACGGACCAGGTCGCGGACGCCCCGGTGGTCGGGCTCGGCGCCGTACGCCGGGTCGAGCAGCCACCAGTCCGGACCGTGCGCCTCGGACCATTCGGCGCCCTGGGCGAACTCCTGCCCCATGAAGAGGAGCTGCTTGCCGGGGTGCGCCCACATGAAGGCCAGATAGGCGCGCAACCCGGCCCGCTGCTGCCACCAGTCGCCGGGCATCTTCGACACCAACGACTTCTTCCCGTGCACGACTTCGTCGTGCGAGATGGGCAGCACGTAGTTCTCGCTGTACGCGTACACCATCGAGAACGTCATCTCGTGGTGGTGGAACCTGCGGTGCACCGGCTCGTGCGCCATGTAGCCCAGCGAGTCGTGCATCCAGCCCATGTTCCACTTCAGCCCGAACCCCAGACCGCCGAAGCCGCCGGGACCGGTGTGGTGCGTGGCCCGGGTGACGCCGTCCCAGGCCGTGGACTCCTCGGCGATGGTCACCACGCCCGGCACCCTGCGGTACACGGTCGCGTTCATCTCCTGGAGGAATTCCACGGCGTCCAGGTTCTCCCGGCCGCCGTGCGCGTTCGGCACCCACTGACCCGGCTCGCGCGAGTAGTCGAGGTAGAGCATCGAGGCGACGGCGTCCACCCGCAGCCCGTCGATGTGGAACTCCTCGCACCAGTACACGGCGTTCGCCACCAGGAAGTTGCGCACCTCGCGGCGGCCGAAGTCGAACTCCAGGGTGCCCCAGTCGGGGTGCGCGGCCCGCAGCGGATCCTCGTGCTCGTACAGCGGGCGGCCGTCGAACTCCGCCAACGCCCAGTCGTCGCGCGGGAAATGGGCCGGGACCCAGTCCATCAGCACGCCGATCCCGGCCTGGTGCAGGGCGTCCACGAGGTACTTGAAGTCGTCCGGTGTGCCCATGCGGGCGGTGGGCGCGTAGAAGCCGGTGACCTGGTAGCCCCAGGAGCCGCCGAAGGGATGCTCGGCGACCGGCATCAGCTCGACATGCGTGAACCCCAGATCCCGCACGTACGCGGGGAGCTGCTCGGCCAGCTGGCGGTACGTCAGACCCGGCCGCCAGGACGCGAGATGCACCTCGTACACGGAGAACGGGCCCTCGTGCGCCGGGACCCGGCCCCGCTGCTCCAGCCAACCCCCGTCCCGCCACACGTGGTGCGAGGCGTGCACGATGGACGACGTGTTCGGCGGCACCTCGGTGCGGCGTGCCATCGGGTCGGCGCGCAGCGTCCGCGAACCGTCCGGGCGGGTGATCGCGAACTTGTACAGCTCGCCCTCGCCGATCCCCGGCACGAACAGCTCCCACACCCCGGACGAGCCCAGCGAGCGCATCGGGTACCCGGTGCCGTCCCAGAAGTTGAACGTCCCCGCCAGCGCCACCCCGCGCGCGTTCGGCGCCCACACCGTGAACCGGGTGCCGGTCACACCCTCGTGGACCATCGGCTCGGCGCCCAGCGCCCGCCACAGCTCCTCGTGCCGCCCCTCGTTGATGAGGTGCAGGTCCAGCTCGCCGAGCGCGGGCAGGAAACGGTACGCGTCCTCGACCTCCTGCACGGACTCGTCGTAGGTCACCAGGAGCCGGTACGGGGGGACTTCGGTGAGCGGGAGGAGGGCGGAGAAGAACCCGTCGCCGTCGTCGTGGAGGTCGGCCCGCAGCTCGCCCGCCACGACGGTCACCGTCAGCGCGTACGGCTTGAAGACCCGGAAGGCCGTACCGCCGCCGGGCAGCGGGTGCGCGCCGAGCACGGAGTGCGGGTCGTGATGGGTGCCGGACAGGAGACGGGCGCGGTCGTCGGGGTGGGGAGCGGGGGAGACGGGGGGCAGGGGCACCGGGGCCGGGGCCGGGGCCGGGGCGGGGGCCGGGGCGGGCTCGGGTGCCTTGGCGGCGGCCTTCTTCGCTGTCTGCTTCTTCGGCGTGGCCTTCTTGGCCGCCGTCTTCTTCGCCGCGGCCTTCTTCGTCACGGCCTTGTCCGCGGTGGCCTTCTTCGTGCTCTTGGCGTTCTTGGCGTTCTTGGTGCTCTTCACGGCCTTCTCGGCCGCCTTCGGGGTGGCCTTCCTGGCCGGCTTCTCGGGTTCGGAACCGCTGTCGGGGGTGGGGCGGGGGGTCACGAGCGGAGCCTCCTCGGCGAAGGTGCGGGCGGTGCTGGGTCACATGCCATGCGTCACGTACCGCTCGATCGCGGCCAGCGGCACGGCCAGCCAGTCCGGCCGGTGCCGTGCCTCGTAGACGACCTCGTAGATCGCCTTGTCCGTCTCGTACGCCCGCAGCAGCACCGGGTCGGTCCGCGGATCGCCGCCGCCGGCCTCGGCGTACCCGGAGCAGTAGGCGGCCCGGCAGGCGCGCGCCCAGCCCGGTGCGGGCCGGCCGGCCGAGTGGGCGGCGTAGTCGAAGGAGCGGAGCATCCCGGCGACGTCCCGGACCGTGGGCTGCGGCAGCCGCCGTTCGGCCAGCGGCTTCGACGGCTCGCCCTCGAAGTCGATCAGCGACCAGTGCCCGGCCGGTGAGCGCAGGCACTGGCCGAGATGCAGATCGCCGTGGACGCGCTGAGCGGTCCAGGTGCGGCCCTCGGCGGCGAGGTCGGCCAGCGCGGTGAACGCCGAGCGCAGCCCGGGCGCGTACGGCCGCAGCGCGGGCACCACCTGGGCGGCCACGTCGAGGCGGTCGATCATGCCGTCGACGAGGACGCGCAGTTGGGCGGCGCCGAGCGTCACCGTCGGCAGCGCGCGGGCGAGCGCCGTGTGCACCTCGGCGGTGGCCCGCCCCAGGGCCCGCGCCTCCGCGGTGAAGTCCTCGCCCTTGGCCAGCTCGCGCAGCGCCAGCTCCCACCCGTCGGCGGCGCCCTGCACGAACGGCTGCATCACCCCGAGGACGTACGACTCCCCGGCCAGCTCCGCCCGCAGCCAGGCCGTGGGGGCCGGTACCCGGGGGCAGCCCTCGCGGGCCAGCGCGAGCGGCAGCTCCAGGTCCGGGTTGACGCCGGGCAGGATCCGCCGGAAGAGCTTCAGGATGAACGTATCTCCGTATACGACGGAGGTGTTGGACTGCTCGGCCGTCATCACCCGGGGCACCAGCGTCGGCCGGATCTCCTGCCCCGGGGCGCGGTCGAAGCGCAGCCCGCCGATCCGGGCCCGGGTGCGCAGTGCCTCCAGGAGCAGTTCGGCGGGCCGGGTGTCGAACAGGGCCTCGTACGCGGTGAGTCCGGCGAGCGGGCCCTCGGTGACGTGGCCGATCAGCGCGGGCGCCAGCCGGGGCGGCAGGGCCTCGCGCACGCCTATGAGGAGCTGGTAGCAGTCGCCGGGGCCGGACGGCTGATGGGCCTGGAGGAGCAGGTGGTACAGGCCCGGCCCGCCCTCGCCCGGCAGCAGCCGGGTCGCCTCGACCAGGGTGAACCCGGTGACCGGACGTCCCTTGCCCGCGAACCAGCGCCGGCGGGGCAGCCATTCGCGCAGGAGCGGATCAAGTGACGCGAGCAGGTGCGGACTTGTCGTCGCGCTGCGGACGACTGCTTCGGACATGGGCGCCTCCCCGGGTCGTCGGGGTGTTACTGATGCGTGCCCAGGGCGGGGCGAGGGAAACCGGCCACTCGCCCCGCCGGGGCTCTAGACGGCGTCCTTGCGGAGCCGGAACCAGTAGAAGCCGTGCCCCGCCAGCGTCAGCAAGTACGGCAACTCCCCGATGGCCGGGAACCGTACCCCGCCGAACAGCTCCACCGGGTTACGCCCGGTGAACCGTCGCAGGTCCAACTCGGTCGGCTGCGCGAACCGGGAGAAGTTGTGGACACACAGCACGAGGTCGTCCTCGTACTCGCGCAGGAAGGCGATCACGGCGGCGTTGGAGGACGGGAGTTCGGTGTACGTGCCGAGTCCGAAGGCCGGGTTCTGCTTGCGGATCTCGATCATCCGGCGGGTCCAGTGCAGCAGCGAGGAGGGCGACGACATGGACGCCTCGACGTTGGTGACCTGGTAGCCGTGGACGGGGTCCATGATCGTGGGGAGGTAGAGGCGTCCGGGGTCGCAGGAGGAGAAGCCGGCGTTGCGGTCGGGGGTCCATTGCATGGGGGTGCGGACGGCGTCGCGGTCGCCGAGCCAGATGTTGTCGCCCATGCCGATCTCGTCGCCGTAGTAGAGGATCGGTGAGCCGGGCAGGGAGAGCAGGAGGGCGGTGAAGAGTTCGATCTGGTTGCGGTCGTTGTCGAGGAGGGGGGCGAGGCGGCGGCGGATGCCGATGTTGGCGCGCATGCGCGGGTCTTTGGCGTATTCCGCGTACATGTAGTCGCGTTCTTCGTCGGTGACCATTTCGAGGGTGAGCTCGTCGTGGTTGCGCAGGAAGATGCCCCACTGGCAGTTGGCGGGGATGGCGGGTGTCTTGGCGAGGATCTCGGAGACGGGGTAGCGCGATTCGCGGCGGACGGCCATGAAGATGCGGGGCATGACGGGGAAGTGGAAGGCCATGTGGCATTCGTCGCCGCCGGAGGCGTAGTCGCCGAAGTAGTCGACGACGTCCTCGGGCCACTGGTTCGCCTCGGCCAGGATCACCGTGTCCGGGTAGTGCGCGTCGATCTCCTTGCGGACCCGCTTCAGGAACTCGTGGGTTGCCGGAAGGTTTTCGCAGTTGGTGCCTTCCTGCTGGTACAGGTACGGCACGGCGTCGAGCCGGAATCCGTCGATGCCCAGGTCCAGCCAGAAACGCAGGGCCGAGACCATCTCCTCCTGGACCGCCGGGTTCTCGTAGTTGAGGTCCGGCTGGTGGGAGAAGAAGCGGTGCCAGTAGTACTGCTTGCGCACCGGGTCGAAGGTCCAGTTGGAGGCCTCGGTGTCGACGAAGATGATCCGCGCGTCCGGGAACTGCTTGTCGTCGTCCGCCCAGACGTAGTAATCGCCGTACGGGCCGTCCGGGTGGGCGCGGGACTCCTGGAACCACGGGTGCTGGTCGCTGGTGTGGTTCATCACGAAGTCGATGATCACGCGCATGCCGCGCTGGTGGGCGGCGTCCACGAACTCGACGAAGTCGGCGAGGTCACCGAACTCGGGCAGGACGGCGGTGTAGTCGGAGACGTCGTAACCGCCGTCCCGGAGCGGGGACTTGAAGAACGGTGGCAGCCACAGGCAGTCGATGCCCAGCCATTGCAGGTAGTCGAGCTTGGCCGTGAGGCCCTTGAGGTCGCCGACGCCGTCTCCGTTGCTGTCCTGGAAGGAACGGACGAGCACCTCGTAGAAGACGGCGCGCTTGAACCAATCCGGGTCCCGGTCCTTGGCCGGAGTGTCCTCGAAGGTGTCCGGGACGGGCTCGTTGACGATCATATTGTGGGTGACCCTCCGGTCTGCGGGGTGGACGGTCGCAGGACGGTGAGGATGTGCGCCGGCCGGGTGCCCGGTTCCAGGCGCACGTAGTTGGCCCTGCCCCAGTGATAGGTCTCACCGGTGAGCTCGTCGCGCACCGGAACCGACTCGTGCCATGCGAGGCCGAGTTGTGGCATGTCCAACGAGACCGTGGCTTCCTGGGTGTGGTGAGGGTCGAGGTTGGCCACCACCAGAACCGTGTTCGAACCGCTGCGCTTCGAGTAGACGATGACCGCTTCCTGGTCGGCGTGATGGAAGTGGATGTCGCGCAACTGGCGGAGGGCGGGGCTCTCCCGGCGGATGGCGTTGAGCCGGGTGATGAGGGGTGCGATGGTGTCCTGGGTGTGCCAGTCGCGGGGTTTGAGCTGGTATTTCTCGGAGTCGAGGTATTCCTCGGTGCCGGTGCGCAGGGGGGTGTTCTCGCAGAGTTCGTAGCCGCTGTAGATGCCCCAGGTGGGGGAGAGGGTGGCGGCGAGGACGGCGCGGACCTCGAAGGCGGGGCGGGCGCCGTGCTGGAGGTAGGCGTGGAGGATGTCGGGGGTGTTGGCGAAGAAGTTGGGCCGCATGTAGGCGGCGGCCTCGCCTGCCAACTCGGTGACGTAGTCGGTGAGTTCCTGTTTGGTGGTGCGCCAGGTGAAGTAGGTGTAGGACTGCTGGAAGCCGATCTGGCCCAGGGTGTGCATCATGGCGGGGCGGGTGAAGGCCTCGGCCAGGAAGATCACGTCGGGGTCGGTGGTGTTGACCGCGGCGATGACGCGCTGCCAGAAGACGACGGGTTTGGTGTGGGGGTTGTCGACCCGGAAGATCCGTACGCCGTGGTCCGTCCAGTGCCGCAGGACGCGGACGGTCTCGGTGACGAGGCCGTCGAGGTCGGCGTCGAAGGCGATGGGGTAGATGTCCTGGTATTTCTTGGGCGGGTTCTCGGCGTAGGCGATGGTGCCGTCGGGGCGGTGGTGGAACCACTCGGGGTGTTTGTCGACCCAGGGGTGGTCGGGGGAGCACTGGAGGGCGAAGTCGAGGGCGATCTCCAGGCCGAGTTCGCGGGCCCGGTTCACGAAGTCGTCGAAGTCGTCCAGGGTGCCCAGGCGGGGGTGGACGGCGTCGTGGCCGCCTTCGGGTGAGCCGATGGCCCAGGGCACGCCGACGTCGTCGGGGCCGGGGGAGAGGGTGTTGTTGCGGCCTTTGCGGTACGTCGTGCCGATCGGGTGGATCGGGGGGAGGTAGACGACGTCGAAGCCCATCGCGGCGATCGCGGGCAGCCTGCGCGCGGCCGTCGCGAACGTGCCGTGCGGCTCCTGCGGTGTGCCCTCGGAGCGGGGGAAGAACTCGTACCACGACCCGAACAACGCCCGCTCCCGCTCCACCAGCAGCGGCAGTTCCTCGGAGGCCGTGACGAACTCCCGCAGCGGGCGGGCCGCGAGGACCGCGTCGACCTCCGGGGTGAGCGCGGCGGCCAGGCGGGCGGAGGCGGGGCGGGTCTCGTCCCGCAGCGCCGCGACGGTGGCGCGGAGCGCCCCGGGACGTGAACCGCCCTCGGCCGCCCGCTCGTGGAGGAGCGCGCCTTCCTCCAGCACCAGGTCCGTGTCCATCCCCGCCGGGATCTTGATCTGCGCGTGATGGCGCCAGGTGGCGATCGGGTCGCCCCACGCCTCGACCCGGTACGTCCAGTCACCGGGCCGGTCGGGGGTGACGTCGGCGCCCCAGCGGTCGGTGCCGGGGGCGAGTTCACGCATCGGGGTCCACGGGCCGGGACGGCCCTCGGGGTCCGTGAGGACGACGTTCGCGGCGACCGCGTCATGCCCCTCGCGGAACACGGTGGCCGAGACCTGGAACGTCTCGCCGGTGACGGCTTTGGCGGGGCGGCGGCCCTGCTGGACGACCGGCCGGACGTCGAGGACGGGGATGCGGCCCACGCCGGGGGTGTCGTCCGCGGAGGGTCGCTCCGTGACGGCGGGCGCCGCGGGCTCGGCGGGCTCGGCGGGCTCGGCGGCGGGCGTGGGAGTGGGCGTGGGTGTGGGGGTGGGTGTGCCGGGGGGTCCCGGGGTGTCGGGGGGTGATCCGGGCGTGCTCGTCGGGGGTGCTGACGTGTGGTGCTTGGCGGGCATGACCGCTCCTGTCCGCGTCAACTGGGGGTGGGCGGATGGCTGTGGGGAGGTTGGTCCTGCGTGGGGTTCCCATGGTGTGGCCGGGAGCTGTACCGGTGGAGCCTTCCCACCCTATTCGGGTGAGCAATCCGGCACTTTGTTAACTACTCACGCGTATGTCCACACACAAGTCCGGCCCCGTTCGCGGTGAACGGGGCCGGGCTGCTGATTCCGGCCTACGATCCCGGCACCTGGAGCAGTTCGTCCGGGGAGCCGGGGCCGCGGGCGGAGACTCTTCCGTGGACCGCCTCCGCGACGAGGGCGGCCGAGACCTGCGCGGGCGTCGCCTTGCGGTGATCGGCCAGATAGAGCGCCGCCGCGCCCGCCACGTGCGGGCTCGCCATCGACGTGCCCGAGTAGGTGGCCTTGGCGGTGTCGCTGGTGTTGGAGGCGGACGTGATGGACACGCCCGGGGCGAACAGGTCCAGCGCGGGACCGAAGTTGGAGAAGTCCGCCTTCGCGTCCTTCCGGTCGGTCGCGCCGACGGTCAGGGCCTGCTTGACGTCCGCGGGGGAGTAGAGCGAGGCCGGCAGCCCGTCGTTGCCCGCCGCGACCGCGTACGTCACACCGGACTTGATCGATTTGCGTACGGCGGCGTCGAGTTGGGCGTTGTGATAGCCGCCCAGGCTGACGTTGGCGACCGCGGGCTTCCTCGCGTGCCGGGTGACCCAGTCGATGCCCGCGATCACCCGGGACGTCGTACCGGCGCCCGAGCTGTCGAGGACGCGCACCGAGACGACCTTGGCCTTCTTGGCGACGCCGTACCCGGCGCCCGCGATCGTGCCCGCGACATGGGTGCCGTGGCCGTGGCCGTCGCTTGCGACCCGGTCGCCCCCGACGAAGTCCCAGCCGTAGCTCGCCCGGGTGCCGAAGTCCTTGTGCGTGATCCGGATGCCCGTGTCGATGACGTACACCGTGACCCCCGCCCCCGCGGACTCCGGCCAGGTGTAGCTCCTGTCCAGCGGCAGGCCCGGCTGGTCGACCCGGTCCAGCCCCCAGGACGGCGGGTCGGACTGCGTGTGCTCCAGTGTCACCCGGGTGTCCTGGACGACGGAGGCCACACGGGAGTCGGCCGCCAGACGCCGGGCCTGTCTCTCGGTGGCCTCGATCGCGTACCCGTTCAGTACCGTGCCGTAGGTATGGCTTATTTTCGCCCCGTACGTCTCGGCGAGGCGCTGTCCCGCCGCCGACGGAGCCCGTGTGTCCCCCTTGAGCGTCACCAGGTAGCTTCCGCCGACGGAGCCGGGCTGTCCGGCGCCGAGTATCCGGCCCTCCGGTACGGCGTGCGCGGGCAGGGTGATGGCCGAAAGCGCGGCGGCACAGGTCACCGCGGTCAAGCCCCCCGCCCAGCGCAGACGCCGTGGTCGCGTCCGTGCCATGGTGTGAGTTCCCCTCCTCGACTCGGCGCGCCGGAGTCTCTTTCCATCGGGAGTCGGCCGACGTGACCGGTACGCCACTTGCAGCCTCTCGTGGGGTACGAAGTCACCACAAGGACGCCTGCGGGGGCGGAATCGGCCATATCGGCCGACAGGTGTGCGTGGTTGCGGGACGAGGGTTGCGGCGATTTCCGGACGGTTCGTCTTCTGCTCGGCCCCTGATCGTCCTGTGTCCGGCCGCTGATCGCCCGCCGATCGTCTTCCGGGCGGTGTCCGAGGCGCCGTGGTGAGGACGCCGCTCCCGCCGCTAACGTCGTCGGTGACGACGAGACGCACACCGGCGTGTGTCTGCCGGCGACCCCGCGCTGAGGTGGCAATGAAGGCTATCCGTCGATTCACCGTCCGACCCGTGCTGCCCGAGCCGCTGCTGCCCCTGAGTGACCTGGCGCGCAATCTGCGCTGGTCCTGGCATGCGGACACCCGTGATCTGTTCCAGTCCGTCGACCCCGACCGGTGGGCCGCCTGCGGGGAGGACCCCGTGCGGCTGCTCGGCACCGTTCCCACCAGGCGCCTGGCCGAACTGGCGGAGGACCGCCGGTTCCTGCGGCGGCTGCGCGAGGTCGCCGACGACCTCGACGACTACGTGACCGGCCACCGCTGGTACCAGGCCCAGGGCGGCGGACTCCCCGCCGCCGTCGCCTACTTCTCACCCGAGTTCGGCGTCACCGCCGCCCTTCCGCAGTACTCCGGCGGCCTGGGCATCCTGGCGGGCGACCATCTCAAGGCGGCCAGCGACCTCGGCGTCCCGCTGATCGGGGTCGGACTGCTGTACCGCCACGGCTACTTCCGCCAGTCGCTGTCCCGCGACGGCTGGCAGCAGGAGCACTATCCGGTGCTCGACCCGAACGAACTCCCGGTGGCCCTGCTGAAGGAGGCCGACGGCACGCCCGCGCAGGTGGCGCTGGCACTGCCCGGAGGCAGGCGGCTGCACGCCAGGATCTGGCTCGCCCAGGTCGGCCGGGTCCCGCTGCTGATGCTCGACTCGGACGTCGAGGAGAACGACCTCGGCGAACGCGGCGTCACCGACCGGCTCTACGGCGGCGGCAGCGAACACCGGCTGCTCCAGGAGATGCTGCTCGGCATCGGCGGGGTACGGGCGGTGCGCACGTACTGCCGTCTCACCGGCCACCCGGCACCCGAGGTGTTCCACACCAACGAGGGCCACGCGGGCTTCCTCGGCCTGGAACGGATCGCCGAACTCTGCGCCGGAGAGGCCGCCTTGGACTTCGACGCGGCCCTGGAGTCGGTCCGCGCGGGCACGGTCTTCACCACCCACACCCCCGTCCCGGCCGGCATCGACCGCTTCGACCGGGAGCTGGTCGCCCATCACTTCGGCCAGGACGCCGAGCTGCCCGGCATCGACGTCCAGCACATCCTGCGGCTGGGGATGGAGACCTACCCGGGCGGCGAGCCCAACCTGTTCAACATGGCCGTGATGGGCCTGCGGCTCGGCCAACGCGCCAACGGCGTCTCGCTGTTGCACGGCCAGGTCAGCCGGGAGATGTTCTCGGGCCTGTGGCCGGGCTTCGACCCGGAGGAGGTGCCGATCACCTCCGTCACCAACGGGGTGCACGCCCCGACCTGGGTCGCGCCCGAGGTGTTCCGCCTCGGCGCCCGGCAGATCGGCGCGCAGCGCACGGAGGACGCCCTCACCGTCGGCGGCTCGGACCGCTGGGACGCGGTGGGCGACATCGCCGACCAGGACATCTGGGACCTGCGCCGGGTGCTGCGCGAGCAGCTGGTCGTCGAGGTGCGGGAGCGGCTGCGCGCCTCCTGGCGGCAACGCGGCGCGGGCAGCGCCGAGCTGGGCTGGATCGACGGGGTGCTCGACCCGGACGTGCTGACCATCGGATTCGCGCGCCGGGTCCCGTCGTACAAGCGGCTGACGCTGATGCTGCGCGACCGGGACCGGCTGATGGACCTGCTGCTGCACCCCGAACACCCCGTCCAGATCGTGGTGGCGGGCAAGGCGCACCCGGCGGACGACGGCGGCAAGCGGCTGGTCCAGGAACTGGTCCGGTTCGCCGACGACCCGCGGGTCCGGCACCGGATCGTGTTCCTGCCGGACTACGGCATGGCGATGGCGCAGAAGCTGTACCCCGGGTGCGACATCTGGCTCAACAACCCCCTGCGCCCGCTGGAGGCCTGCGGCACCTCGGGGATGAAGGCCGCCCTCAACGGCTGCCTCAACCTGTCGGTCCTGGACGGCTGGTGGGACGAATGGTTCCAGCCCGACTTCGGCTGGGCGATCCCCACGGCCGACGGCACGGGCACCGACCCGGACCACCGTGACGCCGTCGAGGCGGCGGCCCTCTACGACCTGCTGGAGCAGCGGGTGACGCCGCGCTTCTACGAACGCGGCCAGGGCGGACTGCCCGACCGCTGGATCGAGATGGTCCGCCAGACCCTCACCCTGCTGGGCCCGAAGGTGCTGGCCGGGCGCATGGTCCGCGAGTACGTGGAACGCCTCTACACCCCGGCCGCGCACGCCCACCGTGCCCTGGACCCGTCCGCGGCACGGGAGCTGGCCGCCTGGAAGAGCCGTGTCCGCGCCGCCTGGCACGCGGTGACGGTCGACCACGTGGAGACCTCGGTGACCTCCGCCACCGCGGAACTCGGCAGCACGCTCGCCCTCCGGGTCCACGTCGGCCTGGGCGCGCTCACCCCGGAGGACGTCGACGTCCAGGCCGTCTCCGGCCGGGTCGACGAGGAGGACCGCATCGCCGACGCGCTGTCCGTCCCCCTCAAGCCGGTCGGCGGTCCCGACCCCGACGGACGCTGGCTCTACGAGGGCCCGCTGTCCCTGGACCGCACCGGCCCCTTCGGCTACACGGTCCGCATCCTGCCGTCCCACCGGCTCCTCGCCTCCGGCTCCGAACTGGGGCTGGTGACGGTCCCGCCGCAGGACGTGGTCGAGGGCGCGGGGGTGCTCATGCGGTGACGGCGCGGGGCGCTGACGCGGTGACCGGGACGGGCTCTACTCCTCGAACGGCCCGCACAGCGCCCGCAGCACCGTTCCGCAGCGGCGGGCGTACGCGTGCTGGAGGCCCCGGGCCGCCGGGCCGGCCGCGCGGGAGTACCACTTGGCGGCGCGGCTGAAGGCGGAGACGGTGAGCCAGACCGTGCCGTCGCCGGTGCGGTCGACGACGAAGGACTCCTCGCCGCATTCGGGATGGCCGGAAAGGGTGCCGTAGGCCCAGCCGGCGCGGCGGTGCTCCTCGACGGTCCACACGACGCGGCAGGGCGCCTTGATGAGGCCGCCGAGGGTGACCGTGACGTTCACGTCCGGTGCCGCGCGGTCCGCGCCGACGTCCATGCCGACGCCCATCGCCCGGTGCATCTCCCAGGTCAGCACGGCTTCCGAGGCACGGGCGAAGACGCCGTTGCCCTCGCCTATGCGGGTGCGGACATGGAGCGGGTGGAAGCCGGGCGGGCAGAATCCGGCTCGGCGGGTCGCACCCACCTCGTCGTACGTGAAGTCCTTTTCAGACATGGGACACAAGAGTAGGGCGGCACCCGGAAGATGTTCCTCCCGGGTGCCGCCCGTCACTCGTGTCCGGGCTAGCTCACGTTGACCGCGGACCAGGCCGCGGCGACCGTCGCGTACTCGGTGCTGCTGCTGCCGTACAGGGCCGACGCCGCGCTCAGGGTCGCCGTGCGGGCGCCCGAGTAGGTCGTGGTGGAGGTCATGTACGTGGTCAGCGCCTTGTACCAGATCTGGGAGGCCTTGGCCCGGCCGATGCCCGTGATGGTGGAGCTGTTGTACGTCGGGGAGTTGTACGACACCCCGTTGATGGTCCTCGAACCGCTGCCCTCGGACAGGAGGAAGAAGAAGTGGTTCGCGGGACCGGACGAGTAGTGCACGTCCAGGTTCTTCAGCGACGACGACCAGTAGTTGGCCGACGCGCCGTCCTTGCTCGGCTGGTCCATGTAGCGCAGCGGCGTGCCGTCGCCGTTGATGTCGATCTTCTCGCCGATGAGGTAGTCGCCGACGTCGGAGGAGTTGGCCGCGTAGAACTCGACGGCCGTGCCGAAGATGTCGGAGGTCGCCTCGTTCAACCCGCCGGACTCACCCGAGTAGTTGAGACCCGCGGTGTTGGAGGTGACGCCGTGGGTCATCTCGTGACCGGCCACGTCCAGCGAGGTGAGGGGGCTGGTGTTGCCCTCGCCGTCGCCGTACGTCATGCAGAAGCAGCTGTCGTCCCAGAAGGCGTTGACGTACTGGTTGCCGTAGTGGACGCGGGAGTACGCGGCGACGCCGTTGTTCTTGATGCCGCTGCGGCCGAAGGTGTTCTTGTAGAAGTCCCAGGTGACCTGCGCGCCGTAGGCGGCGTCGACGGCCGCGGTCTGGTCGGTGGTCGAGCTGGAGGCCGCGCCGGTGCCCCAGGTGTCGTCCGCGTCGGTGAACAGGGTGCCCGCCGAGGAGGACGTGCCGTGGGACTTGTTGTACGTCTTGTGGCCGCCGCGCGAGGTGTCGTACAGCTGGTACGTCGAGCCGGACAGGTACGTGCCCAGCGTCACGGTGCCGGAGTAGAGGCTCTTGCCGGTGCCGGTCTCGATGCCCTGGTACTCGTAGAGCTTCTTGCCGGTCGCGGCGTCGGTGATGACGTGCAGCTCGTTGGGGGTGCCGTCCTCCTGGAGGCCGCCCACGACGGTCTCGTAGGCGAGGGTCGGCGCGCTGCCGTTGCCCGCCCAGACGACCTTGCGGGGCGCCTCGGAGGCCTCGGTGGACTCCGAGCCCGCGGCCTTCGCGAGGGACACGGCCTGCTTCTCGGCCTTGCCGGCGGTGACGCCCGCCTTCAGCGACGCGACCTTGATGGTCTTCTTCGTCGCCTTGGTGACGCCCTCGGTCGAACCGGACTTGCTCTCGTGGACCACGAGGTCGCCGCCGAGGACGGGCAGGCCCGCGTAGGTGCGCTCGTAGCGCGTGTGCACCGTGCCGTCGGCGTCCTTGACGACGTCTCTGACGACGAGCGCCTCCTTGGTGCCGAGGCCTATCTCCTGGGCCGTGCCGGCCGCCGCGTCCTGCTGCTTCTGGATCAGCGCGGTGCGGGCGGTCGAGGTGAGCGCCACGGGGGAGGCCGCGAGCGTCGTACGGGTGCTCTCCGCCGGGGTCTGGGCGGCAGCGGTACCGGTGGTCAGACCGGTGGTGAGGAGGGCTCCGGCCGCGACCGCGGTGGCGATGGCCAGGGTGGTGCGCTTGTGACGCGCGTAGAGGGGGGTCACACAAGCTCCTTCGTGGGGGAGCCGGAACCGGCAGTGGGGCGGCCGGCCCGGAGTGGTTGTGAAGTTGTGCGGCGGGTGTGAGGAAGAGTGGCACTTGGGGCGCGTACATGTCATGACCCTCACGTGATGTTGGCCGAAAATAGGCCAGCGGGTGAACATTGCCGCTGTGTAAAAGCACGTGACCTCGGCAAAGCCCCAACAACCCGTCGGTATGCAGCTGGCAAAAAGGCAATGGCGAAGGGCGCCGCTCCGGGGAGGCCTGCCTCCGGAGCGGCGCCCGGTATCGGCGCCGGATCGTGCGAACCGGTCTACGGGAAGGTGAGCTTCCAGCTGTTGATGTAGCCGGTGTCCACCGCCGCGTTGTCCTGAACCCTCAACAGCCAGGTCCCGTTGGCGACTTCGGAGGACGCGTTCACCGTGTAGGTGGTGTTGATGTTGTCGGTGCTGCCGCCCGTGCCGTACGCCTTCAGCGTGTACGCCGAGCCGTCGGGCGCGACGAGCTGCACCTGGAGGTCACCGATGTAGGTGTGCACGATGTCGACCGCGACCGCGAGGTTGGAGGGCGCGTTGCCCGTCCGCCCGGAGACCGTGATCGGCGATGTCACCGCGGCGCCGTTGTCCGGAATCGATACGTCGGCGGTGTTCTCGAACGAGGTGCCGCCACCGCCGCCCCCGCCGGAGCGCGAACCGACCGCGACACCCGCCCACGCGTCCTGCACGGCCTTGTACTCGGCGGACGTGGTGCCGTACAGCTCACCGGTCGCGGCCAGGGTGCCGGTGCGGGCGCCCGCGTAGTTGGTCGTGGAGGTGAACTTCGTGGTCAGCGCGCGGAACCAGATCTTCTCCGCCTTGTCCCGGCCGATGCCGGTGACCGCGAGGCCGTCCGCGGTCGACGAGTTGTAGGTGACACCGTTGATCGTCTTGGTGCCGCTGCCCTCGGACAGGAGGTAGAAGAAGTGGTTCGCCGGGCCCGAGGAGTAGTGCACGTCGACGGAGCCGATCCCGGAGTACCAGGAGTCCTTGGACGCGCCGTCCTTGCTCGGCTTGTCCATGTACCGCAACGGTGTGCCGTTGCCGTTGATGTCGATCTCCTCGCCGATGAGGTAGTCACCGACGTCGGAGGAGTTGTTGGCGTAGAACTCGACGGCCGTGCCGAAGATGTCGGAGGTCGCCTCGTTCAGCCCGCCGGACTCACCGCTGTAGTTGAGCCCGGCCGTGTTCGACGTGACGCCGTGGGTCATCTCGTGCCCGGCCACGTCGATCGACGTCAGCGGGTGCGTGTTGCCCGAGCCGTCGCCGTACGTCATGCAGAAGCAGCTGTCGGACCAGAACGCGTTGACGTAGTTGTTGCCGTAGTGGACCCGGGAGTACGCCCCGACGCCGTCACCGCGGATGCCCGAACGCCCCTGCACGTTCTTGTAGTAGTCCCACGTCAGCGCGGCCCCGTAGTGCGCGTCGGCGCCCGCGGTCTCCAGGTTGGAGGGGCTGCCGTTGCCCCACACGTCGTCGGAGCCGGAGAAGAGGGTGCCGGTGCCGGAGGTGCCGCGGTTGAGGTTGTACGTCTTGTGGCTGCCGCGCGCGCCGTCGGTGAGGTTGTACGTCGAGCCCGACTGGGTCGTGCCGAGTGTCACCGTGCCGCTGTACATGGTGTTGCCGGTGCCGGTCTCGATGCCCTGGTACTCGTAGAGCTTCTCGCCGGTGGCCGCGTCGGTGACGACATGCAGTTCGTTGGGGGTCCCGTCGTGCTGGAGGCCGCCCACGACCGTTTCGTACGCCAGGGTCGGGGTGCCGTTCGCCGCCCAGATCACCTTGCGCGGGGCGCGGTTGACGTCCGCGCTCTCGGCCGCGTCGGCCTTCGCCGCGCTCAGCGCCTGTTTCTCGGCCTTGGCGGCGGAGAGCTGCGGCGTCACGGTGGCGACCTCGATCGCGGCCCGGGTCGCCTTGCGGACGGCCGCGGTCGCGTCGCTCTTCGTGCTGTCGACGACCAGGTCGCCGCCGAGGACGGGCAGTCCGTCGTAGGTGCGCTCGTAGCGGGTGTGGACCGTGCCGTTGCCGTCCTTGACGACGTCACGGACGACCAGCTTCTCCTTGGCGCCCAGGCCGAGTTCGGCGGCGGTGGCCGCCTTGCCGGCGTTGGCGGTGCGCAGCAGCTCGGCCCGCTGGGCCGGGGTGAGCTTGACGGACTCGGCGCCCGGGAGGACCTTGCCGGCGGCGGCCGGTGCCCGCTCCGGGGCGGCGGTGGCGGCGCCCGACTGCACGGCTGCCGCGACGAGGGCGGACACACCGATCAGGGCGACGGAGGCCGCCCGGCGACGCGAGATGTGGGAGGTGCGTCTGTGGGAGGAACTCTCTCTCAACACTGACTCCTTCTGCGGGCCGCGGGTCGCGCGGCCGGGGGAGACCGGAGGGCTGGTGGGCCGTCCGGGCAGAACGGGGCGTGCACGTGCGGGAGTTCTGCCGCGCCGCAGCCGGCGATCCTGTGCCGAAGCTGTGGGGTTGCTGTGACTCGGCCGTGGGAAGAGTGGCAGGGGATCGCGGTTTCTGTCAGGACCGCGTCAGGAGTTTGGCCGAAAATCGTCCGTTGCCCGGACTGTCATGTTCGGTGAGCGGACAGTTCACCCGGCGTTCGGCTCGGTCGGGGTTCGGTCCCGGTCCCCGTGCCACGAGCGCCACAGCGCCGCGTACGCCCCGTCCGCCGCCACCAGCTCCTCGTGCGGGCCGAGTTCGGTCAGCAGGCCGTTCTCCATCACGGCGACCCGGTCCGCGTCGTGCGCGGTGTGCAGCCGGTGGGCGATCGCGATCACGGTCCGCCCCCGCAGTACGGCGGCCAGCGCCCGCTCGGTGTGCCGGGCCGTCGTGGGGTCCAGCAACGCCGTCGCCTCGTCCAGGATCAGGGTGTGCGGGTCGGCCAGCACCACCCGGGCCAGGGCGAGTTGCTGGGCCTGGGAACCGTCGGTCGGGCATCCCCCGTCCCCGAGGCGGGCGTCGAGACCGCCGGGGAGGTCCCGCACCCAGCCGTCCGCGCCGACCGCCGCGAGCGCGTCCCACAACCGCGGGTCACCGGCGGCGGGTTCGGCGACGCGGAGATTGTCACGGACCGAACCGAGGAACACATGGTGCTCCTGGGTGACCAGCACCACCTGGCGGCGCAGCCGCTCCGGGCCCAGCGCCACCACCGGTACCCCGCCCACCGTCACCGTCCCCTCGCTCGGCGCGTCGACGCCCGCCAGGAGCCGGCTCAGCGTGGTCTTCCCGGCGCCGGACGGCCCGACCACCGCGATCCGCTCCCCGGGGCGCACGGTCAGGTCGACGCCGCGCAGCACCTCGCCGCCCCGGTCGTAGGAGTAGCGCGCCCCCGCCACGTCGATCCGGTCGTCCGCCGGAGCCGGGCTCTCCCCGTCCGCCGCCCGGGGCGCGCCCGCCAGGCCCTCCACCCGGGCGAACGAGGCGCTGCTGGCCTGGAGCTGCTCCACCCGCATCAGGATCTGGTCGAGCGGGTTGACCAGCTGCTGGAGATACAGGGCGGCGGCCACCACCGCGCCCAGGCTCATCGCCCCGCGCGCGTGCAGCATCCCGCCGATCACCAGGATCCCGGCCAGCGGCAGGACGTACGACACCTCCACCGCGGGGAAGAACACACTGCGCAGGCGGAGGGTGTGCAAGCGGGTGCGGCGGGCCGTCTCGATCGCGTCCCCGCCGGCCGCGATCCGCCGGTCCGCCAGCCGCAGCGCCTCCACCGTGCGCGCGCCCGCCGCCGTCGCCGCGACGATCTCCGCGACCTCCGAGGTGGCCGCGCCCTCCGCGAGGTAGCCGTCCCGGGCCCGGCGCAGATACCAGCGCAGCGCGTACCGGATCGGGGTGAGCCCGAGGACGCCGATCAGGCCGAGGACCGGATCGAGGAGGAAGATCGCGACCAGGCCGAACAGACACCGGACGCCGTTGATGAGCAGATCGGGACCGGCGTCCCGGAGCGTGGTCCCGACCGTCGCCACGTCCGCCGTGCCGCGCGCGGTCAGATCGCCCGTCCCGGCCCGCTCGACCGTGGACGCGGGCAGCGCGAGCGTGCGGTCCACGAACTCCTCGCGCACCCGGGCCAGTGTCCGCTCCCCGAACCGGTGCCCCACGAAGCGGGCCCAGCGCGCGACCAGCAACTCCACGAGCGAGCACACGACAAGGGCCAGCGCGAGACGGTCCACCGCGCCGACGCCGCTGCCCGCGCGGACCTCGTCGATGATCCGGCCCAGCAGCCAGGGGCCGCCCAGGCCCGCGACCGCCGCGAGCGCGTTGAGGGCGAGGGCCCCCGTGAAGGCCCGCCGGTCCCCGCGGACGATCCTGAGCGCGGCCCGGCGCACGTCCGCCGGTTCGGCGATCGGCAGCCGGCTCATCGGACCGCCTCCTCGGCGTCGTCCCTCGACACGAGGGCCCGGTAGCCCGGCACGGTGTCGAGGAGCCGCCGGTGGGTGCCGGCCGCCTCGGCCTTGCCGTCGACCAGGTACACGACGGTGTCCGCCCGGTCGAGGACCAGCGGCGAGGTGGTGGCGACGACGGTCGTACGGCCTGCCCGGGCGTCCTTGAGGCGCTCGGCGACACGGGCCTCGGTGTGGGCGTCCAGCGCCGAAGTGGGCTCCACGGCCAGGAGGATGTCCGGATCGAAGGCCAGAGCCCTTGCCAGCCGGACGCGTTGGCGCTGACCGCCCGAGAGATTGCGGGCGTGCGCGTCCAGTTCGGAGTCGAGACCGTCGGGAAGGGCCTGGACCACGTCCTCGGCCGCCGCGGCGCGGAGAGCGCGGACGAGGCGGGCGTCCGGTGGTTCCGGGGCGGACCGGCGACCGTCCGGTGGTTGCGGGGCGGGTTCCGTGGCGGGTGGTCGGGCGTACGCCGCACCCTTGCCGGAGGGCGTGAGGGTCGTGCGGAGCCGCTCCGCGAACAGGTCCGCCTCGTGGTCCGCCACCAGGACGCGGTCCCTGATCTGCCCCAGCTCGATCTCGTCCAGCGGTGTGCCGCCCCAGGTGGCCCGCGACGGCACGTACCGCCCGAGCCGGTCCACCACCGTCGCCGCGTCCGCGGGGCGCGCGCCCACCAGCGCCGTCAGCCGGCCTGGGAGGACGTGGACGCCCGACTCCGGGTCGTACAGGGGCGCAGGGCGCGCCGGGGCGTCCCGGGTGCCGGTGTCCCGCAGCGGTTCCAGGGCCAGGAACCGCACGACCCGGCGGGCGGCCACGACACCCCGGTTGAGCATGTACCCGCACTCGACCCAGAAGGCGACCGGGCCGACGAGGACGGCGACATAGCCGTACACCGAGACCAGCTCGCCCACGGTGATGTGCCCTTGGGCGGCGAGCCGGGCCGCCAGCCAGGTGACGACGGCGAGGAAGAGCGTGGGCAGCCCGACGCCCAGCGCCTGGACCCAGCTGGTCACGGCGCCCACCCGGTAGCCCTGCTCGCGCAGCCGCCGCGAGTCGGAGCGGAACGCGTCGGCGAACAGGCCCTTGCCGCCCAGGCCGTTGAGGACGCGGAGCCCGCCCGCGAGGTCGGCGATCCGCGCGGTGAGGACGCCCTGGCGTTCGCGGTACTCGGACTCCGCGCCCTGGAGCCGGGTCAGCAGCGGACCGCACACGCCGATGATCAGGGGCATGCCCAGCAGCACGACCACGGCGATCACCGGGGAGATCGACAACAGGAGCCCCGCCACCACCAGATAGGCCAGAACCGCCCCGACCCCGGGCCCGACCACCGTCAGGGCACCGGCGATCGTCTGCACGTCGCCCACCCCGATCGTGACGACCTCCCCGGCGTCCGCGCGCCGGGAGAGGGCCGCGCCCAGCCGGGCGGCGTGCGCCACGACCACCTTCACCGTGCGGAAGTTGGCGTCCATCCGGACCCGGGTCATCGTGCGGTGCCGCATGATGCTCAGCCACGCGTTGAACGACCCCACGAGGAAGAGCACCCCGGCCCAGAGCGCCAACGGGCCGGGGCGCCCCGGCTCCAGGCCCTCGTCGACGGCTTTCGCCATCAGGTACGGAGTCGCCGCCAGCAGCACCATCCACACCGTGGCGATCACCGCGCCGAGCGCGCACCGCCCCGGCTGGCAGCGCACCAGCCACCACAGGTACCACCAGCCGCCCCGGCGCTCGGGCGTCCCCGGATCCGCGTACGCGTCGATCAATGTTCCCCCGAACGTAGATGCGTTCCTGCCGAGCCGAGCCGAGCCGAGCCGAGCTTGGCTGGGCCAAGCCAAGTTGAGCCAAGCCGAGTTGAGTCCTGCCGAGCCGGACCGGGCCCGTCCGCCCCTAGGCCAGGCTGTCCCGCCAGGCCCGGTGCAGGGCGCTGAAGCGGCCCGTTCCCGCGATGAGATCGGCCGGGGTGCCGTCCTCGACGACGGCCCCGTGCTCCATCACGAGGACCCGGTCGGCGATCTCCACCGTGGAGAGCCGGTGGGCGATGACGACGGCGGTGCGGCCGTCCAGGACCGTCGTCATCGCGCGCTGCACGGCCCGTTCGCCCGGGATGTCCAGCGAGCTGGTCGCCTCGTCCAGGATCAGCACCGCCGGATCGGCGAGCAACGCCCGCGCGAACGCGACGAGTTGGCGCTGCCCCGCCGAGATGCGACCGCCCCGCTTGCGGACGTCGGTGTCGTAGCCGTCGGGCAGCGCGCTGATGAACTCGTGGGCGCCGATCTCCTTCGCCGCCTGCTCGATCTCCTCGCGGCCGGCGTCGGGCCGGCCGATGGCGATGTTGTCGGCGACCGTCCCGGAGAACAGGAACGCCTCCTGCGTCACCATGACGACCCCGCGCCGCAGTTCGGGCACCGACAGCTCCCGCAGGTCCACGCCGTCGAGCAGGACCTGCCCCTCGGTGGGGTCGTAGAAGCGGGCGAGCAGCTTGGCGAGCGTCGACTTGCCCGCGCCCGTCGAACCGACGACGGCGACCGTCTGCCCGGCCGGGAGGGTCAGGTCGAAGCGGGGCAGGACCTCGCCGCCGGTGCGGTAGGAGAACCGGACGCCGTCGAAGACGACCTCACGGCCGGGGTGTTCGGACTCCAGGGGCGGCAGCTCGCGCGGTGTCGCGGGCTCGGGCACCGACGGGGTCTGGGCGAGCAGCCCGGCGATCTTCTCCAGCGACGCCGCCGCCGACTGGTAGGAGTTCAGGAACATCCCGAGCCGGTCGATCGGGTCGTACAGCCGGCGCAGGTACAGCACCGCCGCCGCCAGCACACCGAGCGCGAGGGTGTCGTCCGCGACCCGGTAGGCGCCCCACAGCACGGTCAGCGCGACCGCCGTGTTGGCGATCAGCCGGGAGCCGATGACATAGCGGGCCATCTCCAGCAGCGCGTCGCCGTTGGTGCGCTCGTGGCGCCGGTTGAGGACGGCGAAGTCGGCCTCGTTGGCCGCCTCCCGCCGGAAGGCGCGCACCGGGCGGATGCCGTTCATCGTCTCGACGAACTTCACGATGACGGCGGCGATCGCCGTCGAGCGGAGCGTGTACACGCGGCCCGCGCGCCGCTGGTAGAGACGGACGAGGGCGTACAGCGGGACCAGGGACGCCAGCGCCACCGTGCCGAGTCCGAGGTCCAGCCAGAGCAGCATCGCCAGGATGTAGAACGACGACAGGACGACCATGATCAGCTCTTGGAGGCCCTCGTTGAGCAGTTCGCGCAGCGACTCGACGTCCGTGGTGGAGCGGGAGATGAGCCGGCCCGAGGTGTAGCGCTCGTGGAAGTCGACGCTGAGGGCCTGGGCGTGGCGGAAGATCCGGCCGCGCAGATCGAGCAGCACGTCCTGGTTGATCCGGGCCGCGACCCGGACGAACACCAGTTGCAGCACGCCGGAGGCCACCGCGCACAGCAGATACGCCACGGCGACCGCGATCAGCGGTCCGTGCCGGTCGTCGCGGAACGCGGGCACCGCGCTGTCGATCGCGTACGCCACCAGCAGCGGGCCCGCCTGCACCGCCGCCTGCTGGACCAGCAGGAGCAGCGCGGTGAGGGCGACGCGCGCCTTCATCGGGGCGAGCAGCGAGCGCAGCAGGGTGGCGGTCGCGCGGGGCGGGGTGGGCAGGACGTCCCGGTCGAAGGGGTCACCGGCGGTCCTCGGGACGTCCGGTTCCTCCTCGGCGGTGGCGGGCGCGGTCGTCGTCGGCGCCGTCATCGGGCGGCCTCCTCTTCGAGAGCGGTCCCGGCGGTGTCCTTGGCGGTGTTCTCGGCGGTGCCCCCGGCGGACGGCTCGGCGGCGTCCCCGGCATCGCGAACGGCATCGCGAACGGCATCGCGAACGGCATCGCGAACGGCGTCGCGAACGGCATCGTGACCCGCACCGTGACCGGCATCGTGTCCGGCGGAGTCCTCGGCGCCGGACATGAGATGGGCGTACTCGGCGTTCGTGCGCAGCAGTTCGTGATGCGTGCCGACGGCGGTGACCCGGCCCCGGGACAGCAGCGCGACCCGGTCCGCGAGCAGCACCGTCGAGGGGCGGTGGGCGACGATCAGCGCGGTCGTCTCCGCGAGCACCTCCCGCAGGGCGGCCTCCACGGCGGCCTCCGTGTGCACGTCCAGCGCGGAGAGCGGGTCGTCGAGGACCAGGAACCGGGGTCTGCCGACGACCGCGCGGGCCAGCGCGAGCCGTTGCCGCTGCCCGCCGGAGAGACTGAGCCCCTGTTCGCCGATCCGGGTCCCGGTGCCCTCGGGCAAGGTGTGCGCGAAGCCGGCCTGGGCGATGGACAGCGCACGGTCCAGCTCCTCCTGCCCGGCGCCCGCGGGCTCCTCCTGCCCGGCGCCCGCCGGCTCCCGCTCCCCGGCGCCCATGAGCACGTTCTCACCGACGCTCGCCGAGAACAGCGTGGGCTCCTCGAACGCCATGGCGACCTTCGCGCGCAGCTCCTCGCGGGGCATGGCGGTGATGTCCTCGCCGTCCAGCGTGATCCGCCCGGACGTCAGCTCGTGCAGCCGGGGCACGAGCGCGGTGAGCGTGGTCTTGCCGCTGCCGGTCGCGCCGACCAGGGCCATGGACTCGCCGGGGCGGATGTGCAGGTCCACACGTTCCAGGACGGGCGGGGAACCGGCGGGCGCGTCGGGGTAGCGGAACGCGACGTTCTCGAACCGCAGCCCCCTGTCCCCGTCACCGGGGGTGTCCGTGCGCACGGCCGGGTCCTCGGGCCGCTCGTCCATCACCTCGAAGTAGCGTTCCGTCGCGCTGGCCGCGTCCTGGCTCATCGCCAGCAGGAACCCGATGGAGTCCACCGGCCAGCGCAGCGCCAGCGCCGTCGACAGGAACGCCACCAGCGTGCCCGCCGACAGCTCGCCGTCCGCGACCTGCACACAGCCCAGCACCAGCGCCGCGCCGATGGCGACCTCGGGGAGCGTGACGATGACACCCCAGATCGTCGACAGCAGCCCCGCCTTGCGCAGTTCGGTCCCGCGCAGGGTGCGGGACAGGTCCCGGAAGGCGCGCGCCTGGCTGCGGTGCCGGCCGAACCCCTTGATGATGCGGACGCCGAGGACGCTCTCCTCGACCACCGTCGTCAGATCGCCCACCTGGTCCTGCGCGAGCCGCGCCACCTTGGAGTACCGCCGCTCGAACACCACGCACGTGACGATCACCGGGATCGCGGGCCCCAGGATCACCAGCCCCAGCGTCCAGTCCTGAAGCAGCATGATGATCACGCCGACCAGGATCGTCACCCCGTTGACCAGCAGGAACGTCAGCGGGAAGGCCAGGAACATCCGCAGCAGCATCAGATCGGTCGTGGCCCGCGACAGCAACTGCCCCGACGCCCACCGGTCGTGGAAGGCCACCGGCAGCCGTTGCAGATGCCGGTACAGGTCCGCCCGCATCTCCGCCTCGACATGCGACAGCGGGCGCGCCACCAGCCACCGCCGCAGCCCGAACAGCAGCGCCTCCCCGACACCGAGCAGCAGCAGGTACAGCGCGCCGAGCCACACCCCCGCCGGGTCCCGGTCCGCCACCGGACCGTCGACCAGCCACTTCAGGACGAGCGGGATCACCAGCCCCAGACAGGAGGCGAGGACCGCGACGAACGCGGCGGTGAACAGCCGCGCCCGCACGGGCCTCACATACGGCCAAAGGCGCAGCAGCGTGCGGACGGCGGAGCGTTTCCCGGTGGGTGCGTGTGTAGTGGGCATCAACAGCGAGCCTACGGATCGCCACTGACAACGCCCACCGAGTTTTGGCCGGACCGCGCTCCGCCCCCGCTCCCGCGACCTGCGCGTTCGGCCCGCCGCACGGGCCTGTCGTATCCCGGGGTCAACCGATCGGCTGATGCCGCTTCGAGCGCGACGGCCGATGCGGAAGCCCCGCGCGGCCCGCGACGCTGGAGCCATGTCCGTCATCGAAGTCAGCGAACTGCGCAAGTCCTACGGCGGCCGGCCCGTCGTCGACGGTGTCTCCTTCACCGTCGAGGAGGGCGAGATCTTCGGCGTCCTCGGCCCGAACGGGGCCGGCAAGACCACCACCGTCGAATGCGTCGAGGGACTGCGCGTCCCCGACGCCGGCCGGGTCCGGGTCACCGGGCTCGACCCCGTCGCCGACCACGCGCGCGTGGCCCGCGTCCTCGGCGCCCAGCTCCAGGAGAGCGAACTCCAGGCCAAGCTGACCGTGCGTGAGGCGCTGGAGCTGTACGCCTCCTTCCACGAGCACCCCGCCGACTGGCGGCCCCTCGCCGAACGCCTCGGACTCACCGGCCGCCTCGGCACCCGGTTCGCGAAGCTCTCCGGCGGCCAGAAGCAGCGCCTGTTCATCGCGCTCGCCCTCGTCGGCACCCCCCGGATCGTCGTCCTCGACGAGCTGACCACCGGCCTCGACCCGCGTGCCCGCCGTGACACCTGGGAACTCATCGAGGACGTCCGCGCGGGCGGGGTCACCGTCCTGCTCGTCACCCATTTCATGGAGGAGGCGCAGCGGCTCTGCGACCGCGTCGCCGTCATCGACAAGGGCCGGGTCGCCGCCCTGGACACCCCGGCCGGGCTGATCCGCCGCTCCGCCGGGGCCACCGTCATCAGCTTCACGCCGTCCGCGCCGCTGGACGAGAGCGACCTGTGCGCGCTGCCCGCCCTCGCGTCGGTCGAGCACAAGGACGGCCGCGTCACCCTCTCCGGCACCGACGACACCGTCAACGCCGTCATCACGCTGCTCGCCCGCAGCCGTGTCACCGCCCACCAGCTCCGCGTCACCGAGGCCACCCTCGACGACGCGTTCCTGGACCTGACCAAGGAGGTCACGGCATGAGCGCGAACACCGCCCCGCTCGCCGTGCTGCGCACCGAGATCCGGCTCTTCCGCCGCGAACCCGGCGCCGTCTTCTGGATCCTGCTCTTCCCGACGCTGATCCTCGTCGTCCTCGGCTCGATCCCGTCGTTCCGCACCCCCGATCCCGACCTCGGGGGCCTGCGGACCATCGACGTGTACGTCCCCGTCACCGTCCTCCTCGGGCTGATCGTCGGTGGCCTCCAGGCGATGCCGCAGACCCTCACCGGCTACCGCGAACGCGGCATCCTGCGCCGCATGGCCACCACCCCGGTCCGGCCCTCCGCGCTGCTGACCGCGCAGATGCTTGTGTTCGGCGGCGCCGCCCTCGCCTCCGCGCTGCTCGCCCTGGCCGTCGGCCGCCTCGCCTTCGACGTCCGCCTGCCTGAGCAGCCCTTCGGCTACCTCTTCGCCCTCGTCCTGACCGTCCTGGTGGCCCTCGCCCTGGGCTCGGTGGTCTGCGCGCTGTCCCGGACCACGAAGATCGCCGGCGCCGTCGGGTCCGTGGTCTTCTTCCCGGCGATGTTCTGCGCGGGCCTGTGGGCGCCGGTGCAGACCATGCCGGACGGGCTCGCCCGGGCCGTCGGGTACACCCCGTTCGGCGCGGCGGCCCGCGCGCTGAACGAGGCCGCCGCCGGGGACTGGCCCGGCTGGGGCCACGTGGGCGTGCTGGCGGTGTGGACGGTGCTGCTGACGGCCGCCGCCGCGCGCTGGTTCCGCTGGGAGTAGGCGGCCCACGTGCACACTGGGGACATGACCGCGTCCGACGCAGCGATCGAACGGCGCTGGGACCAGTTCCACACCTGGGGCCCCTACGGGCTCCTCGCCATCGGCACCTTCCTGTCCGCCGCCACCGCCGGGGAGGTCATGTCGGGCCCCGGCGAGTGGTACGCGGCGGCGGCCCTCGTGGCCGTCGCGCTCTGCCTCCAGCTGTGGCACGGACCGCGCCGGGGCCGTCGTACGCCGTCCCGGCGCGGGGTCCTCTACTACGCCGTCCGCTGGGCCCTGGCCTTCGCGCTCACCTGGCTCAACCCGTTCTTCGCGTTCTACGCCGTCGTCGGCTACTTCGACTCCGACGAACTGCTGCCCGGGACGCGGTGGCAGCGGCTCGGACTGTTCGCCACGTCCGTCGTCGTCGCGGGCTCGCAGTCCGGCGGGCTGCCGTTCCGCAACGGGGGCCAGGTGGCCGTGTTCTGCGGGCTGCTCGTCGCCAACAACGCGCTGCTGATGGCCGTCGCGCATCTGACCTACCAGGAGGAGCAGCGCTCCCGGGAGCGCGCCGAGACCATCGAGGCGCTGCGGCAGGCGCTCGACGAGAACGCCGCCCTTCACTCCCAACTCCTCGTCCAGGCACGGGAGGCGGGGGTGGCCGACGAGCGGCGCCGGCTCGCCGCGGAGATCCACGACACCATCGCCCAGGGCCTGACCGGGATCATCGCCCAGCTCCAGGTCGTCGCGAACGCCCCCGACCTGGAGGTGGCCCGCCGTCATCTGGGCCGCGCCTCCGACCTGGCCCGGCACAGCCTCGGCGAGGCCCGCCGCTCCGTCCACAACCTCGCCCCCGTCGCCCTGGAGAACGCGGGGCTGCCCCAGGCGCTGCGGGAGACCGTCGCCGAGTGGGGCGAACGCACCGGGGTCCGGGCCGAGTTCACCGTCACCGGCACCGCCGAGGAACTCCACGACGAGGTCGCGGCGACCCTGCTGAGGATCGCCCAGGAGGCGCTGTCCAACGCCGCCCGCCACGCCGGGGCCGACCGCGTCGGCGTCACCCTGTCCTACCTGGTCGACGAGGTGGCCCTCGACATCCGCGACGACGGGCGGGGCTTCGACGCCGGGTGCGTTCCCGAACGCACCAGCACCGGCGGCTTCGGCCTCGACGGGATGCGGGCCCGCGCGGAGCGCATCGCGGGCGCCCTCACCGTCGAGTCCGAGCCCGGGCACGGCACGGCGCTGTCGGCTCGCGTACCGTTGGTACGCCATGAGTGACCAGGTGTCCGTACTGATCGTCGACGACCATCCCGTCGTACGGGACGGGCTGCGCGGCATGTTCGAGTCGGCGCCCGGCTTCCGGGTGCTCGGCGAGGCGTCCGACGGGATCGAGGCGCTGGAACGGACCGCTGCCCTGGACCCGGACGTCGTCCTGATGGACCTGCGCATGCCCGGAGGCGGGGGAGTGGCCGCGATCCGCGAGCTGACCCGCCGGGGCGCCCGCGCGAAGGTCCTCGTCCTGACGACGTACGACACCGACTCCGACACGCTGCCCGCCATCGAGGCGGGCGCGACCGGTTACCTCCTCAAGGACGCCCCGCGCGAGGAGCTGTTCACGGCGGTCCGTGCCGCCGCCGAGGGCCGTACGGTCCTGTCCCCGGCCGTCGCCTCCCGGCTGGTCTCGGCGGTCCGCGCCCCCGGCAACGAGCCGCTGTCCGCGCGCGAACGCGAGGTGCTGGCCCTGGTCGCCAGGGGCACGTCCAACCGGGAGATCGCCCGGGAGCTGTTCATCAGCGAGGCGACCGTGAAGACCCATCTCACCCACCTGTACGCCAAGCTGGGCGTCAACGACCGCGCGGCGGCGGTCGCGACGGCGTACCAGCGGGGCATCCTCGGCGCGTCGGGGCACACCCCCTAACCCGGGTACGGCAGCAGGGTGTCGTCGATCCGCTCCCAGGACGCCTTCAGTTCGGCCAGCAGCTCCGGTTCGTCGGCGGCGAGGTCGGCCTGTTCGCGCTGGTCGGCGGTGAGACGGAACAGGTGGTCCGTCCCCTCGGCGTCCTGGTAGTACTTCCAGCCGCCGCGCCGCAGCGCCCGGTTGCCGCGCACCCGCCAGAACAGGTCGCGTTCCGGGAGCCGTTCGCCGCGCAGCAGATATCCGGCGAGGCTCGTACCGTCCAGCGGATGGGCCGGGTCGGGCCGGGCGCCGCCCAGTTCGAGCAGGGTGGCCGTCCAGTCGGGGGAGAAGACCGGCTCGTCGCTGACCTGGCGGCCGTCGAGCCGGGCGGGCCAGCGCACGATGGTCGGCACCCGGATGCCGCCTTCGAGCAGGGAGGCCTTCTCGCCGCTCAACGGCCACTGGTACGACCAGCGTTCGCCGCCGTTGTCGCTGGCGAACACCACGATCGTGTCGTCCTCCTGGCCGGAGCGGCGCAGCGCGGTCAGCACCTCGCCGACGGCGGCGTCCAGGCTCTGCACCATCTCGGTGTACTTCTCGACCGAGCCGCCGTCATTGTGCAGCAGGGCGGCCACGACCTGCCCCGCGTTCCGGGCGGAGCGGACCTTCTCCGCGATCTCCGCGCCGGTCTCCGCGTCGCCCTCGGCGAGCCAGGGCCAGTGCGGGGTGGTGAAGTTGAGGTTCAGCAGCCACGGCCGGTCGTGCTCGCGCCGGATGTAGTCGACGGCGCGCTCGGTGACGACCTCGGTGTAGTAGCGCAGGTCCTTGTACTCGGCGTCGCCCTCGTAGAGGTCGTACTCGCCGAGCTGGCCGAGCTTGGAGAAGTACTCCAGCACACCGCCGAAGTTCCCGAAGAACTCGTCCCAGCCGGACTTGGTGGGGCTGTGGTCGGGCAGCCAGCCGCAGTGCCATTTCCCGATCAGCGCGGTGTCGTACCCGGCCTTCTTCAGCAGCGAGGCGAGGGTGGGATGGTTCGGGTCGAGTCCCTGCGTGCGGTTGCCGATCGGCTCGGCGAGCCCGCCCGCCGTCCGCCCCGGGTAGCGCCCCGTGTAGAGGCTGAACCGGGTCGGGGAGCAGGTCGCCGACCCCGAGTACGCGTGCGTGAACCGCACCCCCTGCCGGGCCAGCCGGTCCAGGTGGGGGGTCTTGATGTGCGGGGCGCCGTAGGAGGAGAGGTCGGCCCAGCCGAGGTCGTCACCGAGGATGAACAGGATGTTGGGCCGCCGCCCGGAACCGGCGGAGGAACGGGCCGCGAAGGGCCGCTCGGCGGCATCGGCGGCCTGTGCGTTCCGTGCGGCCTCAGAGGCTTCGGCGGCTTCGGCGGCGGTGCCCGTGGCGGCCACGGCACCCACCGCCCCGCCACCGACGAGACCACCGAACGTACGACGGGAAATCTCAGACATGCGCAGCAGTCGACCAGCCCCGACCGGCCCGTGACCAGGAATCACAGCGGGAGTTCACGGGCCTGCAATGGTCGGGCCCCGCCGCCGCCCCCGTCGCGCCTACACCGCCCGCAGCAGCAGGACCGTGCGTGCGGGCACGCTGATGGCCGTACCCTCCGGATGCACCTCCCCGGGCGCCTCGTCCTGGGCCTCGCGGGAGGTGTCGACGACCGTCTCGTAGCGGTCGGCCCAGGGGGAGCCCGGGAGGGTGAACCGGGTCTCGCCGTCACCGGTGTGCAGGACGGCGAGGAAGCTGTCGTCGAGGATCGGCGCCCCCTGCTCGTCGCGGCCCGGGATGTCACGGCCGGAGAGGTACATGCCGAGGGTTGCGGCGGGCGCGTACCAGTCGCCCTCGGTCATCTCGGTGCCCTGGGGAGTGAACCAGGCCAGGTCCCGCAGCCCGTCGGCGGAGTGGGCCCGCCCGGAGAAGAACGCCCGCCGCCGCAGCACGGGATGCGCGTGACGCAGCCCGATCAGACGGGAGGTCAGGTCGAACAGCGCCCGCCAGCCCGGCTGTTCCAGCAGTCCCCAGTCCAGCCAGCTGATCTCGTTGTCCTGGCAGTAGGCGTTGTTGTTGCCGCGCTGCGTGCGCCCCAGCTCGTCGCCCGCGACCAGCATCGGCACACCCGTGGAGAGCAGCAGTGTGGTGAGCAGGTTGCGCAACTGCCGCCGCCGCAGCGCCAGTACGCGCTCGTCGTCCGTCTCGCCCTCGGCCCCGCAGTTCCAGGACCGGTTGTCGCCCGAGCCGTCCCGGTTGCCCTCCCCGTTGGCCTCGTTGTGCTTGCGCTCGTACGACACGAGGTCCCGCAGCGTGTAACCGTCGTGCGCGGTCACGAA
This sequence comes from Streptomyces sp. NPDC090106, assembly GCF_044747265.1. Taxonomy (NCBI): domain Bacteria; kingdom Bacillati; phylum Actinomycetota; class Actinomycetes; order Kitasatosporales; family Streptomycetaceae; genus Streptomyces; species Streptomyces sp. NPDC090106. The sequence goes on from NZ_JBIVDS010000002.1 coordinate 689,652, forward strand.
GTTGACGGACGCGTACGGCCGCCGCCCGCCCCACGCGTACAGGTCGCTCGACCCCGACAGCCGGTACCCCAGGTCCCGTACGTCGGGCAGCGCGCCCCGCCAGAAGTCCCGCACGGCGCCCCGGTACCGGTCGTTCCACTCGGTCCACAGCGGCGGGAAGGCCCCCACCTGGTAGCCGCCGGAACCGACGTCCCAGGGCTCCGCGATCAGCTTCACCCGGCGCAGCACCGGGTCCTGCGCGATCACCGCGAGGAACGGCGACAGCATGTCCACGTCGTGCATCGAGCGGGCCAGCGCCGCCGCCAGGTCGAAGCGGAAGCCGTCGACGCCCATCTCGGTGACCCAGTAGCGCAGCGAGTCGGTGATGAGCCGCAGCACCTGCGGCTGGACGACGTGCAGTGTGTTCCCGCAGCCCGTGTAGTCCGCGTACCGCCGCGCGTCCCCCTGGAGCCGGTAGTACCCCCGGTTGTCGACGCCCTTCAGCGACAGCGTCGGGCCCAGCTCGCCCGCCTCCGCGGTGTGGTTGTAGACCACGTCGAGGATGACCTCGATCCCGGCCGCGTGCAGCGCCCGCACCATCCGCTTGAACTCGCCCACCTGCTGCCCCGTCGTCCCGGAGGCGGCGTACGCGGCGTGCGGGGCGAAATAGCCGATCGAGTTGTAGCCCCAGTAGTTCCTCAGCCCCCGCCGCAGCAGATGGTCCTCGTGCGCGAACTGGTGCACCGGCAGCAGCTCCACCGCCGTCACGCCGAGCCGCACGAGGTGCTCGACCGCTGCCGGGTGCGCGAGCCCCGCGTAGGTGCCGCGCAGCTCCTCGGGGATGTCCGGGTGCAGCTTGGTGAAGCCGCGCACGTGCAGCTCGTAGATCACCGAGTCCGCCCACGGCGTCTTGGGACGGCGGTCGTCGGCCCAGTCGTCGTCATCGTGGACGACGACCCCTTTCGGGACGTACGGCGCCGAGTCCCGGTCGTCGCGGACGGTGTCGGCGACATGCTGCTGCGGCCAGTCCCGCACATGCCCGTACACCTCGGGCGGCAGCCCGAAGTCGCCGTCCACCGCCCGCGCGTACGGGTCCAGGAGCAGCTTCGCCGGGTTCCAGCGTGCGCCGGTCCACGGGTCCCAGCGCCCGTGCACCCGGTAGCCGTACCGCTGCCCGGGCCGCACGCCCGGCACGAACCCGTGCCAGATCTCGTGCGTCAGCTCCGTCAGCCGCGCCCGGGTCTCCCGCCCCGACGCGTCGAACAGGCACAGCTCCACGCCCTCCGCGCCGCCCGCCCACAGGGCGAAGTTGGTGCCCGCGACCCCGTCCGGGCCCACCCGGAACCGGGCCCCGAGCGGGGTCGGCGCACCGGGCCGTACGGGCACCGGCGGCGGGGGCGCCGCCCGCCGTGCCCCGTTGACGACGACGGCCGGCCGCCGTTCCCCGGTCACCGCCTCCTGCTCGGCTGCGCTGGACACCTCAGGCCTCCCACGGCTCGCGGAACGACCCGGGGGAAGGGTGTACGGCGTCCCGACCGTGACCCCCTCCAGGCGTCCTCCCCACTGTTCTGCCCAGAGCTTGCGTCGCACTCACGTTTCCCATGACCGTGCACCGTCGTTGGGTCTGCGTGAGGCATGCACATGGGCGCGCGCGGCGCGTGGGGGCCGCTCTGGCCGCCGTACTGACCTGGGCAGGACTGCTCGCCGGATGTACGTCCGGCGGGGGCGGGATCGAGCTCGGCGGGCTGGGCAAGCCGCCGTCCCCGGAGGACGTCATCCGGGTGGTCCCGGACGACGGCAGCAAGGGGGTCGGGCCGGACAGCCGCATCCAGGTGCGGGTGCCGAGCGGACGGCTGGAGTCGGTGACCGTCGTCAAGGCGCAGGACGCGCAGGAGACCCCGGTGCCGGGGCACATCTCCGAGGACGGGCTGCGCTGGGAGCCGGACGAGTCACGGCTCGCGCTCGCCGCGAAGTACACGGTCGACGCCGTCGCCCTCGACGGGCACGGCCGGCGCTCGGCACGGCACACCACGTTCACGACGTACGTCCCCGACGAGCGGTTCATCGGGTACGTCAGCCCGGAGAACCGTTCCACGGTCGGCACCGGGATGATCGTCTCCCTGGAGTTCAACCGGGAGATCGAGGACCGCGCGGCCGTCGAACGGGCCGTGCACGTCACCTCGAAGCCGCCCGTCGAGATCCGGCCCCACTGGTTCGGCAAGGGCCGGCTCGACTTCCGGCCCGAGCGGTACTGGAAGCCCGGCACCCGGGTCACGGTGTCGCTGCGGCTGCGGGACATCGAGGGCGCGTCCGGGGTCTACGGCCTCCAGCACAAGACGTTCTCCTTCACCGTCGGCCGCAGTCAGGTCTCCCTCGTCGACGCGCGCAAGCACACCATGCAGGTCAGGCGGGACGACGAGCTTCTCGCGACGGTCCCGATCACGGCGGGCGCCCCGAGGACGACGACGTACAACGGCAAGATGGTCGTCACCGAGATGCTCGAAGTGACCCGGATGAACAGCCGCACCGTCGGCTTCGGCGGCGAGTACGACATCCCGGACGTTCCGCACGCCATGCGGCTCACCGACTCCGGCACCTTCCTGCACGGCAACTACTGGGCCCCGGACGCCCCCGGGAAGGTCAATGTCAGCCACGGCTGCGTGGGTCTGAGGGACGTCAAGGGCGGTGGTTCGGACACTCCGGCGGGCTGGTTCTTCGACCGCAGCCTCGTCGGGGACGTCATCGAGGTCGTCCACAGTGATGACAAGAAGGTCGCTCCCGACAACGGGCTCGGCGGGTGGAACATGGGTTGGAAGGCGTGGAGGGCGGGCAGTGCGCTGAAGTGAGCAGGTGGGGGGAGGCGCCAGGGGCCGGGGGCGGCCGGTGCGGTTGGGACCGAACGGTGACAATCGCACCCCGTCCGGTGGCCTGATCTTGTGGTTAATATCGCCGGACGCGCGGGACGCGCGGGGGTTCTGGGCCTGGACCGGGCCCTGCGAGGGGAGAACGGACTTGAACGTGCGACCGATATCGGGGGCTTCGGTTGGCGCACGCGCGCGACTGCGGGTTTCGGCGGTGATGGTGGCAGGGCTGCTCATGACCGTCGCCGCGTGCGGCGGGGGCGGCGGGGACTCGGACGGCAAGGCCGCCGAGGGCAAGGGCAAGGACGCGAGTGCCGCGGCGGAGAGCAAGCAGTCCGTGGCCGTCGTCTCCATAGCCCCGAAGGACGGCGCCGAGTCCGTCGAGACGAGCGGCGCGCTCAAGGTGAGCGCCGCGAAGGGCAAGCTCAGCGAGGTCGAGGTCACCACCGCCAAGGGCGCGAAGGTCGACGGCGAGATATCCGCCGACGGCGCCTCCTGGACCCCGGCGACCCACCTGGCCGCCTCCACCACCTACAAGGTGCACGCGGTCGCCAAGGACTCCGACGGCCGGGAGGCCGCGGAGGACTCCAGCTTCACCACCCTGACGCCCAAGAACACGTTCGTCGGCAACTTCACGCCGGAGGACGGGTCCAAGGTCGGCGTCGGGATGCCGTTCTCGATCCGCTTCACCCGGGGCATCACCAGCCCCGAGGACGTCGAGAAGGCCATCACGATCAAGACCGAGCCGGCCGTCGAGGTCGAGGGCCACTGGTTCGGCAACGACCGCCTCGACTTCCGTCCCGAGGAGTACTGGGCCGAGGGCACCAAGGTCACCGTCGACCTCAACCTCGACGGTGTCGAGGGCCGCGACGGCGTCTACGGCAAGCAGTCCAAGTCCGTGTCCTTCACCATCGGCCGCAACCAGGTCTCCGTCGTGGACGCCAAGAAGCACACGATGAAGGTCATGCAGGACGGCAAGGTCGTCAAGACCATCCCGGTCACCACCGGCAAGCCCGGCTACGACACCTGGAACGGCCAGATGGTCATCAGCGAGCGGCTGCGGGTGACCCGGATGAACGGCGAGACGGTCGGCTACGGCGGCGAGTACGACATCAAGGACGTGCCCGACGCGATGCGCCTGACCAACTCCGGCACCTTCATCCACGGCAACTACTGGGGCGGCGACGCCTTCGGCAACTACAACGCCAGCCACGGCTGCGTGGGCCTGCGCGACAACCGCGGCGGCGGCGACCGCTCCGCCCCGGCCGCCTGGTTCTTCGACCACTCGATCATCGGTGACGTGGTCGTCGTCAAGCACTCCGACGACGCGACGGTCGCCGCGGACAACGGTCTCAACGGCTGGAACATGTCGTGGGCGGAGTGGAAGAAGTAGCTTCGCGGAGGTGACTCCCGTCGACTGCCGGCCCCGGTGCGAGCCTTCGCACCGGGGCCTTCCCGTTGTGACCGACCGCACCGCCCCACCTCCGTTAGCCCCCGTTAACCTGCCTCCATGACCGTGACTCTCGAAGTGGCCGACGGCGTCGGCACGATCCGGCTCGACCGTCCGCCGATGAACGCGCTGGACGTCGCCACCCAGGACCGTCTCAAGGAACTCGCCGAGGAGGCGACGCGGCGCGAGGACGTGCGGGCCGTGGTGATCTACGGCGGGGAGAAGGTGTTCGCGGCGGGCGCGGACATCAAGGAGATGCAGATCATGGACCACGCGGCCATGGTCCTGCGCTCCCGCGCCCTCCAGGACTCGTTCACGGCGGTGGCCCGCATCCCCAAGCCGGTGGTCGCGGCCGTCACCGGCTACGCGCTGGGCGGCGGCTGCGAGCTGGCCCTGTGCGCGGACTTCCGGATCGCCGCCGACAACGCCAAGCTGGGCCAGCCCGAGATCCTGCTCGGTTTGATCCCGGGCGCCGGCGGGACGCAGCGCCTCGCGCGGCTCGTCGGGCCGTCGAAGGCGAAGGACCTGATCTTCACCGGCCGGATGGTCAAGGCGGCCGAGGCCGAGCGGATCGGGCTGGTGGACCGGGTCGTCCCGGCCGCCGACGTGTACACCGAGGCGCACGCCTGGGCGGCCCGGCTCGCGCAGGGGCCCGCGCTCGCGCTGCGCGCCGCGAAGGAGTCGGTCGACACCGGTCTGGAGACCGACATCGACACCGGGCTCGCCGTCGAACGCACCTGGTTCGCGGGCCTGTTCGCCACGGCCGACCGGGAGACCGGCATGCGCAGCTTCGTCGAGGAGGGCCCCGGCAAGGCCACGTTCCGGTGAAGAATCTCCCCGTCCTGGGACGGGGGAACTTCCCGGGAACCGCTTGCAATTGACGGGAAGTCTGATTCGAGTCCCTCGATGGGGCGGTTTATGGCAGCCTTAACGCAGCCTTAAGTCTGCCTTGTCGAGGGAGCCTGTCGATTGCCTTCTGCCGAGCCCGAGCCGCAGGTCAGCAAGGGTGCGGAGGATACCGAACTGCCTCTGGCATATGCCGATCGGAACCGGCGGAATCATGGATTCCGGAGGGCGTATTCGACAGGAACGCCCCCGGAGGGCGCCCGCGCCGTCCATGATGGGGGCATGGCGGGGCTGGAAGGTATCGAACAGCCGCGGGGACCGAGCCGTGCTACAGGCGCGTCGCGCTGGTCGCCCACGGTCGAGGACGAACACGCACTGAAAGCACTGGAGTTGTTCGGCAACCCGACGGAGGCCGAGGTTCCGCTCCCGTCCCGTCCCGAGTCCGCCGCCGTCGCCCGCCGGCTCGCCCAGGTGGTCGTCCTGCGGCAGTGGGGGCTCAGCCCCAAGATGACCGAGGACGCCGTGCTCCTCGTCTCCGAACTCGTCGGCAACGCCGTACGGCACACCGGCGCCCGCGTCTTCGGCCTCCGGATGCGCCGCCGCCGCGGCTGGATCCGCGTCGAGGTCCGCGACCCGTCCCGCGGACTGCCCTGTCTCATGCCGGTGCAGGAGACGGACGTCAGCGGGCGCGGACTGTTCCTCGTCGACAAGCTCTCCGACCGCTGGGGCGTCGACCTGCTCCCGCGCGGCAAGACCACCTGGTTCGAGATGCGCGTCGCCGACCGCTGACCGCGCCGCCCCCGGCGCCCGTCCGATAGGGCCGTCGATCGGGTGAATCGGCGGTTTTCCCCGCGAACCCCCCTTAAATGGTCCGGTGACCACGACCGACCGCCGTACGGTGCTGCGCCTCGGCGCGGGGCTCGTCACCGCAGGCGCGTTCACCGAAGGCTGTGCCACGAGCGGCGCCGCAGCCCACCCCGCCCCCTCGTCCTCCGGCGCGGCGTCCGAGCCGCCCGCCCCCCGGCGCCTGCCCGGCCGCGCCGGCCAGCTCATCCACGGCCCCCGCACCCGCCCCAGGGTCGCCCTCACCTTCCACGGCAACGGCGACCCGGCCACCGCGAAGGCCCTGCTGACCGAAGCCGAACGGCACGGCGCCCGCGTCACCGTGCTCGCCGTCGGCACCTGGCTCGACGCGCACCCCGAGATGGCCCGCCGCGTCCTCGACGGCGGCCACGACCTCGGCAACCACACCCTCCACCACCTCGGCGTCAACGACATGTCCGAGGCCGACGCCCTCGCCGAGATCGAGGGCTGCGCCGACCGGCTGCGCCGCCTCACCGGCTCCATCGGCACCTGGTTCCGGCCCTCCCGGGCCGCCCGCGCCTCCCCGCTCGTCGAGCGGCTGGCCCGCCGCGTCGGCTACCCGCACGTGCTGTCGTACGACGTCGACTCCCTCGACTTCACCTCGCCGGGACCGGACGCGATCGGCCGCAAGGTGCTGGGCGAGGTGCGGGCCGGTTCCGTCGTGAGCCTGCACTTCGGGTACGCCGACACGGTCGCCGCCCTCCCCGCCGTCCTGGAAGAACTCGACCGCCGCGGTCTGGCCGCGGTGACCACCACGGAGTTGTTCACCTGATGCGCCACCGCACCCTCGTCACCCACGCCCTCGCCGCGGGCGTCCTGCTCGCCTCCCTCGCCTCCCTCGCCGCCTGCGGCACCGAGAGCACCGGCCACCGCGCCGGGGAGGCCCGGACCACCAAGGCCGCGGCCGTGCCCGCCCCGGCGAAGAAGAGGACCGTCCAGGGGCTGCCGGGCATGCCGCCGGTCCTCGACCCGAAGGACGTCTACGCCGCCGACCGCCCGAACCGGCTCTCCCCGGTCGTCAAGGACTTCCCCTCCCGGGTCTACGTCCCCAACACCGAGTCCGACACGGTCTCGGTGATCGACCCTCGCACGTACAAGATCGTCGAGACCCTCCACGTCGGCCGGCAGCCCCAGCACGTCGTGCCCTCCTGGGACATGAAGACCCTGTGGGTCAACAACAACCGCGGCCACACCCTCACCCCGATCGACCCGAGGACGGGGGAGGCGGGCAAGCCGGTCGACGTGCACGACCCGTACAACCTCTACTTCACGCCCAACGGCCGGTACGCCGTCGTCATGGCCTCCCTCGACCGTGAACTCGTCTTCCGCGACCCGCACACCATGGAGCGGAAGAAGACGGTCCCCGTCTCCTGCTACGGCGTGAACCACGCCGACTTCTCCCTCGACGGCCGGTACTTCATCGTGTCCTGCGAGTTCAGCGGTGAACTGCTGAAGGTCGACACGGAGCGGATGAAGGTCGTCGGACAGCAGAAGCTCCCCTTCGACGGGGCGATGCCGCAGGACGTCAAGATCTCCCCGGACGGGAAGAAGTTCTACGTCGCCGACATGATGGCCGACGGCATGTGGGTGCTGGACGGCGCGACCTTCTCCAAGCCGAAGCTGATCCCCACCGGCAAGGGCACCCACGGGCTGTACGTCAGCCGCGACTCACGCGAGATGTACGTCTCCAACCGGGGTGAGGGGACCGTCTCCGTCTGGGACTTCGCCGCGGACGAGGTGACCAGGAAGTGGCGGCTGCCCGACGGCGGCAGCCCCGACATGGGCGGCGTCTCCGCCGACGGCAAGGTGCTGTGGCTGTCCGGCCGGTACGACGCCGAGGTGTACGCCATCGACACCCGCACCGGCAAGCAGCTGGCCCGGGTCAAGGTCGGCAGCGGCCCGCACGGTCTGGCCGTCTACCCGCAGCCCGGGCGCTACTCCCTCGGCCACACGGGCATCTTCCGCTGACACGCCGTCGTACGAGTGAAGATCCACAACGCGCCGCCGCGGACCCGGGATTGTGCCTCTCATGATCACCACTCATCTGCGGCGGCGCGCCGTCGCCGTCGTCCTGTCCCTGGCCGCCGTCCTCGGTACGACCGCGGCGACCGCCCCCGCGAAGGCGCCCCAACGGCCCGACTGCCGGGTCCAGTTCGACGACCGGATCAAGGCCGCCGCGGACCGCGGCGTCGACGTCGGCCGCATCACCCCCGAGCCGGTCTGGCGCCGGACCTGCGAGACGCTCTACCGCAGCGACGGCCGGGGCCCCGAGATCGTCTTCGCGGAGGGCTTCAAGCCCCGTGACGTCGTGAACGGCCAGTACGACATCGAGAAGTACGTCCTGGTCAACCAGCCCTCGCCGTACGTGTCGACGACGTACGACCACGACCTGTACAAGACCTGGTGGAAGTCGGGCTACAACTACTACATCGACGCCCCCGGCGGGGTCGACGTCAACAGGACCATCGGTGACACCCACAAGTGGGCCGACCAGGTCGAGGTCGCCTTCCCGGGTGGCATCGACCGCAAGTACGTCATCGGCGTCTGCCCCGTGAACAAGACCACCAAGACCGAGATTATGAGCGCCTGTCAGAGCAACCCGCACTTCGAGGCCTGGCACTGAGCCGTGGTCCGGGGGCCGGTGACCGGCCCCCGGACCGGGCCTTGAGTCTCCACCCGCTGGAAGGGCCACACTCGACGACATGATCGACGACGGCACCGCACCGTTCACCATCGGGGAGCTGGCCCGGGCCACCGGACTGACCGTGCGGACGATCCGCTACTGGTCGGACGAGGGGGTCCTCGCGCCGGTGGCGCGGTCGGCCGGGGGCTACCGGCTGTACGACACCGCGTCCGTGGCCCGCCTCGAACTGATCCGGACCCTGCGGGAGCTGGGGCTCGGGCTGGACGACGTGCGCGAGGTGCTGGCGGGGGAGCGGACCGTCGCGGAGGTCGCGGCGGCGCACGTGGTGGCCCTGGACGCGCGGATCCGGTCGCTGCGGGTGACCCGTGCGGTGCTGTCGACCGTCGCGAGACGCGGCTCGACCGCGGAGGAGATGACACTCATGAACAGACTGGCACGGCTGTCGGCGGCCGAACGGGACCGGATCGTCGAGGACTTCACACGGGAGATCTTCGACGGGCTCGACACCGCCGACCCCGACATCCGCAAGCGGCTGCGGTTCGCCCCGGCCGACCTGCCCGACGAGCCCACCCCCGAGCAGGTCGACGCCTGGGTGGAGATGGCCGAGATGATGCAGGACCCCGCGTTCCGGGCCCAGATGCGGGAGATGATCGAGTTCAACGCGGCGGACCGCGGCCCGGACGTCCCCGCGGGCACCTCGCTGTGGTTCATGAGCCGCCTGGTGCACCTCGCCGGGGAGGCTCTGGAGCGGGGCGTCGCCCCCGGGGACCCCGAGGCCGACGAGCTGCTGGGCGGGCTCCTCGGCGACGCCGACCGGGCCGAGGTGCTCAGGCGCCTGGAGGCCGGATCCAACCACCGGATCGCCCGCTACCGCCAGTTGTGGGCGACGGTGAAGGGGATCGGCCCGCAGTCGGCACACGAACCGGAGTTCGCCTGGGTGGTCGCCGCACTGCGGGCTCGGACGGCCGGTTAATCTGACCTGCGACAGTACGACCAGTTGTATGAGAAAAAGGGGCGGATCGGTGGCGAACATCGACGATGCACGCAAGCAGTTCGAGCGGATCGACACGGACGGTGACGGCTTCATCACCGCCGCCGAGTTCAAGACCGCCCTGGCCCAGGGAGGCGACTGGAACGTCACCGAGTCCGTCGCCGAGGTCGTCATCAAGACCCGTGACCTCAACGGCGACAAGGTGCTGTCCTTCGACGAGTTCTGGGCGTACCTGAGCAAGTGACGTGCGCGGGCGAAGGGGGCGTCTCCCGGCGGGAGACGCCCCCTTTCCTCACCGCCTGCGCAGCGCCCGCACGCTCCAGCGGCCGTCCCGCCGCTCCAGGTCCAGCGGCAGGTCGAAGCACTTGCCGACCAGATCGCCGGTCAGCACCTCCGCCGCCGGGCCCTGGCCGAGGACCCGCCCGTCCCGCAGCAGCATCGCGTGGGTCGTCCCGGCGGGCAGCTCCTCCAGATGATGGGTGACGAGCACCGTCGCCAGCCCCGGATGCTCCCGCCGCAACTCGTCGAGCGCCGCCAGCAGATGCTCGCGTCCCGGCAGATCGAGGCCGGTCGCCGGCTCGTCCAGCAGCAGCAGCCTCGGCTCCGGCATCAGCGCCCGCGCGATCAGCGTCCGCCCCCGCTGCCCCTGGGACAGCGTCGGCCAGCGCGCGTCACGGTGCGCGGTCAGCCCCAGCGTGCCGATCAACCGCTCGGCCCGCTCCTCCTGTTCGGCGGTGGGACGCCAACGCGGCTGCGGGGCGACCGAGTTGGTGAGCCCCGTCATGACCACGTCCCGCACCCGCAGCGCCTCGCCCAGCGGATGCCGCGGGTCGACATGGCCCACCAGCGCCCGCAGCTCCCGCAGATCCACCCGCCCCAGGCGGCGCCCCAGCACCTCCACCGAGCCCCGCGTCGGATGCACCCGCGCGCCCAGCAGCCCCAGCAGCGTGGACTTGCCCGCCCCGTTGGCGCCCAGCAGCGCCCAGTGCTCACCGGCCCGGACGGTCAGGGACACCTCCTGGAGCAGGGGCCGCCCGTCCCGCACGACATGGACGTCCTCGGCCCGCAGCACCGTCGCCGGAGCCGCCGTCCCGGCCGCCGTCATCGCGCCGCCCGGTTCACCGCGGAGAGGACGGCCTGAACCGGCCCCTCGCCCGCGCCCCAGGCGGTGACGCCGCCGACCCGGCACTCCGCGTAGGCGAGCCGGCCGTCCTCGTGGAAGTCGAGCACGGCCGCCTCGTAGCCGGCCGCCGCCAGCGCGTCGACGAACGCGGACGCAGGTCCGGTGCCCGTGCCCTCGTAGTCGCCGCTGCGGTCGTCGGCGGTGCGCAGGGTGCAGACGAAGCGGGTCCCGGCGCCCTCGGGACGCACGGACCAGGCCTCCAGGCCCACCTCGCCGTCCGGGACGACATATGTCGAGTGGAACACGTCGTACAGCTCCTTCGGTGTCATCTCCCGGCCGCTGTCGTCCGTCCTGTGCTGGACCACCCGGGAGAAGTCGGGGCGCATGCGCGCGGGGAGGTCGAGACCGTGGCGGGTCCGCAGCAGATACGCCGTCCCGCCCTTGCCCGACTGGGAGTTGACGCGGATCACCGCCTCGTAGCTGCGTCCGATGTCGGCCGGGTCGATCGGCAGGTACGGCACCTGCCAGGGCTCGTCCGGGTGGTGGGCCCGATGGGCGAACCCCTTGCTGATCGCGTCCTGGTGGGTGCCCGAGAACGCGGTGTGGACGAGCTCGCCGGCGTAGGGGTGACGGGGGTGCACGGGCAGCCGGTTGCACTCCTCGACGGTCTCCTTGACCCGGTCGATGTCGCTGAAGTCGACCATGGGGTCCACCCCTTGGGCGTACAGGTTCATCGCCAGGGTCACCAGGTCGACGTTCCCCGTCCGCTCGCCGTTGCCGAACAGGCAGCCCTCCACGCGCTGCGCGCCCGCCAGGACGGCGAGTTCGGCGCAGGCGACGCCGGTGCCGCGGTCGTTGTGGGGGTGGACGGAGAGGATCACGGCGTCACGGCGGGCCAGGTGCCGGTGGAAGTACTCGATCTGGTCGGCGTAGACGTTCGGCGTCGCGATCTCCACCGTCGCCGGGAGGTTGTGGGTGACCGGGCGGTCCGGGCTCGCGTCCCACACCTCGGTGAGCAGGTCGCACAGTTCCAGGACGAAGTCGGGTTCGGTGAGGTTGAAGGTCTCGGGGGAGAACTGGAAACGGACGCCGGGGTGCCGGGCCGCGTTGCGGGCCATCCGCTCGGCGGCCTCGCGCACGGTGCGGCGCACGGCGTCCCGGTCCCGGCGCAGGACCACGTCCCGCCACACCGGCGCGGTCGCGATGTACAGATGGACGACGGCGCGCGGCATCCCCTCGATCGACTCGAAGGTCCGGTCGATGAGGTCGGCCCGGGCCGGGGTGAAGACGACGGGGGTGACGTCGTCGGGGACCGCGTCCGCGGTGACCAGATGCCGTACGAAGTCGAAGTCGGTGCGGCTGGCGGACGGGTAGCCGACCTCGATCTCCTTGTAGCCGACGGCGACCAGCAGGTCGTGGAAGCGGCGCTTGCGGGCGGTGTCCATCGGCTCGGCCAGCGCCTGGTTGCCGTCGCGCAGGTCGACGGGGACCCAGAGCGGGGCCCGCTCCAGCCGGGCGGAGGGCCAGGCGCGGTCCTGGCCGACGGGGACGTGCACGCGCTGCTCGTAGGGGCGGTAGCGGTGGTACGGCATCGGGCCGGGCCGTTGCGGGTTCCAGTAGGGCGCCGGGGCCGGAGCGGGGGACGAGGCGGTGGGTGGCACGGTGACTGACACGGTGGCTGACTTCCTTCATCTGCCGAGAGGGGGAACCGGCAGCACGGCGACCCGCGGCGGGGTGCCGGTCGCGTCAGGCCCCGCCGCGGCAGCCGAGAAGAAGGAGACCACGGAAGATCATGGGGGTACGCTATCCACTCCTCAGCTCCTCAGACAAGTGGGAATCGGGATTCACTGATGTCGTCCTCGCCACTGGGCCCCCTGCGCCCCAGCCCCCTGGTGGAACAGGCCGCCGCACGGCTGCGCGCGCAGATCGCCGACGGCCACTGGCCGGTCGGCACCCGGCTGCCCGGCGAGACCACCCTCGCCAAGGAGCTGGGCGTGGGCCGCTCCACCGTCCGCGAGGCGCTGCGCGCCCTGGCCGGCGCCGGGCTGGTCCGGGCCCGGCAGGGCGCCGGGGTGTTCGTCCTCGCCACGGAACCCCTCGCGGACTGGCCGACCCGGCTGCGCCGCGCCGCGGTGACGGACGTCTACGAGGTGCGGATGGGCATCGAGGTGCACGCCGCCCGGCTGGCCGCACGGCGGCGCACCCCTGAGGACGTGGCCGCGCTGGAGCGGGCCCTGGAGGGCCGCCGGGCCGCGTCCGCCGCCGACGACACGGCGTTCGTGGACGCCGACATCGCCTTCCACGCGGCGGTCGTCGCCGCGGCCCACAACCCCGTACTGGCCGATCTGTTCGCCGAGTTCGTCCCCGTGCTGCGGCAGGGACTGACCGAACTCCTCACCCTCACCGGGCTGCGCGCCGACGACCCCGGCACCGGCGACGAGGCCCACGCCGCGCTGGTGCGCGCGGTCGCGGACGGGGACGCGGAGACGGCGGCCGAGGTCGTCCGCGCCGAGCTGGAGGACCCCTTCGCGGGCTGAGCCCCGCGCCGGGCCGGACTCAGACGATCTCCAGCGGCACGTGCGGCCCCTCGGGCAGCTCCACCCCGATCGGGTCGCCGGGGCGCACGAGCCCGCCCTCCAGGACGACGCCCATGATCCCGCCCCGCAGCCGCAGCGTCCCGTCCGCGTCACGCCGGACGACCTGCTTGAGCAGCCCCTGCCGGAAGTTGTCGATCTGGAGGCAGGGGTTGCGCAGCCCGGTCACCTCGACCACGGCCCGGTCCCCGAGCCGTAGCAGGGTGCCGACCGGCAGCCCCAGCAGGTCGACGCCCCGGGTCGTCACGTTCTCCCCGAGCTCCCCCGCGGCCACCTCGAACCCGGCGCCGCGGACCTCGTCGAACAGCTCCTCGTGGAGGAGGTGCACCTGCCGCAGATTCGGCTGCGAGGGGTCCCGCGCCACCCGGGAACGGTGCTTGACGGTCACCCCCGCGTGGACGTCCCCCTCCACCCCGAGCCCGGCGAGCAGCGTGATGTCCGCCCGGTTCGGTTTGGTGAAGGAGTACACGCCGTTGCTGCTGACCGCCGTGATCGTGCCGCCCATAGGTGCCTCCCGGTCGAGTGTCGTGTCAGGTCTCATCAGCCGTGGCGCTCAGTCTCCGAGCGCGAGCCGCACGCCGAACGCCGCGACGACCGTGCCCGTGACCCGGTCGAGGACGAGGCGCGCCCGGGGCCTGCGCAGCCAGCCGTGCAGCACCCGGGCGAAGCCGATGAGCGCGGCCGACCACACCAGACCCAGGACGATGTGCACCGCCGTCAGCAGCAGCCCCATGGCGAAGTGGTTCGAGCCCGGGGGCAGGAACTGCGGCAGGACGGCGACGTAGAAGGCGCCCATCTTCGGGTTGAGGAGATTGGTGAGCGTGCCCTGCCGCCAGCCGCCGGTGAACGTGTCCTCACCGGCGGCCGGGTCGGGCGCGGCGGGGCCGTCCGACGACGTCCCGCGGAAGGTGTCCCGGAGCATGCGGAGGCCCATCCACACCAGGTAGGCCGCGCCGGCCCAGCGCAACGTCACATAGGCGAGGTGCGAGGCCGTCAGCAGCGCGGTGACGCCCAGCGAGGTGAGCGCGCCCCACACCAGGGTGCCGGACTGGATGCCGAGGACGACACCCCAGGCCCGTCTGCGCCGGCCGAGGGCCGAGGTGCGCAGGATCAGCGCGGTGTCGAGGCCGGGCGTCAGCGTGAGAAGCCCCACGACGAGGGCGAAGGACCACAGCGAAGTACTCATAGCCACGAATGGCCAGCCTACGGCACACGCGTGAATGAACGGTCAGGCGTTCGATGCCCATGCCCGGAGCGCGGCCCGCGACGAGAAGTCCGCCACGTTCTTGTCCAGCGGATCGTCCGTGTACTGGTGGAAGAGCCACTTCGCCTTGATGCGGGGCTCGCCCGCGGTGACGTAGTCGGCGATCCAGAGCCCGTCACCGGCGTACGACGTGGTGTCGATGTTCAGCCAGTAGTTCCGGTTGGTGTAGAGCACGACCCGGTGGTCCGGCCGCAGCTCCTTCACCTTCCGGATGAAGCGGTCCTTCTCCGCGTTGCTCGCGTGCGTGCCGTCCCCCGTCGTCTCCCAGTCCACCGCGAGGATCTCCCCCGCCCGTTCCGGAGCCTTGCCGACGAAGTACTCGGCCTGCGCGGTCAGGTTGCCCGGCCACAGGAAGTGGTAGTACCCGACGACCAGTCCGGCGTCCCGCGCGGTCTTCGTCTGGGCGGCGAGCTTGGGGTTGGTGTACGTACGGCCCTCGGTCGCCTTGATGAAGACGAAGGAGATGTTCTCCGTGCCGTACGAGGACGACTGGTACGCGCTGACGTCTATGCCTCGGAGCATGTGGGGTGATCCTTGACCGGAGGGGAGTGGGGGGCGGGTGTCGACGACTCCCCACACCTGCCCCGCGCCCGCCCCGCACATGCCTCACGAACGGGTGGCGGCACGCGGAGTTCCATCGACGACGGTGACTCCACCTCAGTGCTGATCCGCTTTGAAGACGGCTGCTCGGCCACTGTGCGGAGCGGCGAAACCGAAGGCGAGACCGTCCCCCTGGGCCACGCAGGAGGGCGAAAACCAGGTGCTGATGCGTGGTGCCGACCCGGTGTTCGTGCGTGTGGACCATCTCAACGGCCACGACACACCCGATCCGGAGGTGGCTCTGCGCCGGTCTCATCGCGGGTGCCTGAGCGAGTCCCCTGCCACCGCGGCTCCGCGTGGGTCACCGGAACACCGTCCGAGCTCGCCGCCCGTCTCGGTGGCGCGCAGCGACTCTCCGCCACCGGTGCGTTCCACGCGATACGGGAATCGCCCCGAGGCGGACTTGGCAGTCTTGCCGGGTTCTCGGGCAAGGAGCTCGATTCCTGGAATTGGCCGATGACGTGGGTGGCGTCGGCGTTGAGGCTGGTCGTCATACCGGTACCTCCGCCCGCTCGGACTCGGTCCGGTCCAGAAGGCGGGTGAGCGTGTCCCACACCTGGTCGGGGTCTCCGGTCTCCAGGATCATCCCGGCTGCCACGTCCAGGACCTTGTCGATACGCCCGCCGTTTTTCTCCTTCTCTATGTCCATGGCGCGCAGTACGCGGACAACGTGGGGGCGGGCCGCCGCATGCGCGGCGGGCAGCCGGTCGGTGGCGTCCGCCAGGTCCCAGCCGGCCGGAATCTCGTAGGCGGCCGGGCTGTCGAAGGTGACGACGCGGGGAGTGCCTCCGCGGCAGCCCAGGAAGACGTTCAGGCGGAGCCGGGACGCTTCCCGGAACAGGGCGGTGATGTCCGGGCCC
This sequence comes from Streptomyces sp. NPDC090106, assembly GCF_044747265.1. Taxonomy (NCBI): domain Bacteria; kingdom Bacillati; phylum Actinomycetota; class Actinomycetes; order Kitasatosporales; family Streptomycetaceae; genus Streptomyces; species Streptomyces sp. NPDC090106. Next base: position 705,728 of record NZ_JBIVDS010000002.1, read on the forward strand.
ATGCCGTCGAGGGTCACCTCACGGACGGCGTACCCGTGCTGGCGCAGCATGATGCGGGCGAGCCAGACGGCGGTGCCGGGGTGGGTGAGGTGCCTGTCGTAGATGAGGGTGGCGGTGCTGTCGGCGGGGCTGAGGTCGCGGAGGTCGGCGGCCTTGCCCGAGGAGGTGGTTCCGCGTCGGACCGTGAGGGTGAGGTCGAGGGGGATCGTGGCGGTCACAGCGTCACCTCGGACTGCTCGGTGGGGATACGGATCGTGATGAACGGCGTCGGCAGCTCAGGCACTGGCACTCCGAGCGCCTGGGCGAGCAGGTACCGGGCGACGACGTCGTGCTCCAGTTCGCTGCGCCCGGTCGGCAAGGTGAGCCGCAGCTCACCTGTCCTGCGCCGGACGAGGACGGCGCCGCAGAATTCCCGGTCGGCGATCGAGGAGTCGGCGAGGGTGGCGCCCAGCTCGTCGATGAGCACGGGCAGAGGGGTGTCCATCAGGTAGTCGGCGGACGGCTTCGTGACGGAGGCGGAGGCGGAGGCTTTGTCGGAGTCGGACGAGGTCTGCTTGGTGACGCCGAGGGGAGCAGTGCTTGTCGCTGATTTCGCCATGGTCTTGCTCCTTCACTACAGGAGTTGGGTCCAGGCCTCGGGACCGGTGGCCCAACCACCGGGCGAGAGCGTGCTGCCTTTCGGTGGTAGTCGCCCTGGCGAGGGCGGAACAGGCGTCCTTCTCCGTTCGGGGGATGTTGCCCCCGAGATCGATTACCGCCCGCTACCAAGCGCGTAAAGTAGGCCTCTTTTGGACGTCGACCGTTGCGGCCGCGATGAGCTCGACCATGAGGCGCGGGGCGCAGGCCCGTATCGAGACGGGGCGAGGCCGTGGGCGTTGGAGATGTGGGTGACGGCGCGCTCGCCACGGTCGGTGCGGCGAACCCGGTCGGCGGCGCGCTTGGACTCGCGGGCGGCGGCCTTGATCTGCTCGACCGGGGGATTTCTCTGGGGGGGGGGGCTTCGCGGACTCAGTGCGTGTCGGGCGCCGGGTCCGGCAGGGGGAGTTCGTCGAGGTCGAGCGTGAAGGTGCGGCCGTCGGTCAGGGGGATGGGGAGCTTGCCTGTGCCGTATGCGCGGGTGTGGGCGGTGCTGTAGCCGCTGGAGGTGGGCTCGGTGTGCAGGACGACTTCCCGGGCGTAGGGGTCCACGATGAGGTAGACGGGGATGCCGTAGCGGCCGTATTTCGCGGTGCAGTCGTCGTAGTCCTTGCGTGCCGAGGAGGTGGAGACGACCTCCGAGATCAGCAGGACGTCCTCGAAGCTGTAGCGCTTGCCCTCCTTGCGCGCGTCCTCGCGCAGGATGGCCAGGTCGGGGGCGGAGTTCTCATCGGCGGGGAAGTCGATGTAGACGTCCGAGGTGACCTTCGCGTGACGGCCGAGAGCGAGAGAGTCGATCTGCATCGACCTGATCGTGCTGGAGTGCTCTTCGCTCTGCGGGGTCATGATGATCTTTCCGTCGACGCCGAAGAACACCACATATCCCGCGGGGAACTCGGTCTGCGTGATCGCGTCGACACTCATGGACGGTGCTCCTTCCCGTGTGCCGTCATGATACGGCGGACAGAGCCGTCCCACGGGTGGACGTCCGTGACGCGGGGCGTGAGCTGGGCATCCTGATGACGGTCGGCGCTACGGGCGCACCGGAACGGAGATCGAGGAGGTCACGAACCGCCAGGTCAGGCCTCCTGCCCGCCTAGCACTCGATGATGTTGACCGCGAGCCCGCCCCGCGCCGTCTCCTTGTACTTGACGGACATGTCCGCGCCGGTCTCCTTCATGGTCTTGATGACCTTGTCCAGGGAGACCATGTGGGAGCCGTCGCCGCGCATCGACATCCGGGCGGCCGTGACCGCCTTCACCGCGGCCATGCCGTTGCGTTCGATGCAGGGGATCTGGACGAGACCGCCGACCGGGTCGCAGGTGAGGCCGAGGTTGTGCTCCATGCCGATCTCGGCCGCGTTCTCGACCTGTTCGGGGGAGCCGCCGAGGACCTCCGCCAGGGCGCCCGCCGCCATCGAGCAGGCGGAGCCCACCTCGCCCTGGCAGCCGACCTCGGCGCCGGAGATGGAGGCGTTCTCCTTGAACAGCATGCCGATCGCGCCCGCCGCCAGCAGGAAGCGGACCACGCCGTCCTCGTCGGCACCCGGCACGAAGGTGATGTAGTAGTGCAGGACGGCGGGGATGATGCCGGCGGCGCCGTTCGTCGGGGCCGTCACGACCCGTCCGCCCGCCGCGTTCTCCTCGTTCACCGCCATCGCGTAGAGCGTGATCCACTCCATGGCGTGCGCCAACGGGTCGCCCTCGGCGCGGAGCTGACGGGCGGAGAGGGCCGCCCTGCGCCGCACCCGGAGCCCACCGGGCAGGATGCCCTCCCGGGACATGCCGCGGGTCACGCACGCCTGCATCACCCGCCAGATGTCCAGGAGCCCCTCGCGGATCTCCTCCTCCGTGCGCCAGGCCCGCTCGTTCTCCAGCATCAGCGAGGAGATCGACAGACCGGTCTCCTTCGTCAGCCGCAGCAGCTCGTCGCCCGTGCGGAAGGGGTACTTCAGGAGCGTGTCGTCGAGCTTGATGCGGTCCGCGCCGACCGCGTCCTCGTCGACGACGAAACCGCCGCCCACCGAGTAGTACGTCTTGGACAGCAGCTCCGCGCCCGACGCGTCGTACGCCCAGAGGGTCATCCCGTTCGCGTGGTACGGCAGGGCCTTGCGGCGGTGCAGGACCAGGTCGTCGTCGAAGGAGAACGCGATCTCGTGCTCGCCCAGCAGGTTCAGCCGCCCCTCGGCCCTGATCGCCTCCACCCGCTCGTCCGCCGACTCCACGTCGACCGTGCGCGGGGAGGAACCCTCCAGACCGAGCAGGACGGCCTTGGGGGTCCCGTGGCCGTGGCCGGTCGCGCCGAGCGAGCCGTACAGCTCGCAGCGGACGGCCGCGACCGGGGTCAGCAGGCCCTCGTTGCGCAGCCGCCGGGCGAACATACGGGCCGCGCGCATCGGGCCGACCGTGTGCGAGCTCGACGGGCCGATGCCGATCGAGAACAGGTCGAAGACCGAGATGGCCACGGGAACTCCTTCAACAGGGGTGGGGGCACACGGCGTCGGGTGCCCCCACCGTGGAACTACTTGTTCAGGCCGGGGTACAGCGGGTGCTTGCCGGCCAGGGCCTCGACCCGGGCCCGGAGCGACACCGCGTCGAAGTCCGGCTTCAGCGTCTCGGCGATGACGTCCGCGACCTCGGCGAAGTCCTCCGCCGAGAAGCCGCGCGTGGCCAGCGCCGGCGTACCGATCCGCAGACCGGACGTGACCATCGGCGGGCGCGGGTCGTTCGGGACGGCGTTGCGGTTGACCGTGATGCCGACCTCGTGGAGACGGTCCTCGGCCTGCTGGCCGTCCAGCTCCGACTCGCGCAGGTCGACGAGGATCAGGTGCACGTCCGTGCCGCCGGAGAGCACGTTGACCCCGGCCGCACGGGCGTCCGCGGCCGTCAGACGCTCGGCGAGGATGCGCGCACCCTCCACCGTACGCCGCTGGCGCTCGGCGAACTCCTCACCGGCCGCGACCTTGAAGGAGACCGCCTTCGCCGCGATCACGTGCTCCAGGGGACCGCCCTGGAAGCCCGGGAAGACGGACGAGTTCAGCTTCTTCGCGAACTCCTGCTTCGCCAGGATGATGCCGCCGCGCGGACCGCCCAGCGTCTTGTGGGTGGTGGAGGTGACCACGTGCGCGTGCTCGACCGGGTTCGGGTGCAGCCCCGCGGCCACCAGGCCCGCGAAGTGCGCCATGTCGACCCACAGGTACGCCTCGACCTCGTCGGCGATCCGGCGGAACTCCGCGAAGTCCAGCTGACGCGGGTAGGCGGACCAGCCCGCGATGATCACTTTGGGGCGGTGCTCCCTGGCGAGCTTCTCCACCTCGGCCATGTCGACCAGACCGGTGGCCGGGTCCACGTGGTACGCGACCACGTCGAACTGCTTGCCGGAGAAGTTCAGGCGCATGCCGTGGGTCAGGTGACCGCCGTGCGCGAGGTCCAGGCCGAGGATCGTGTCGCCGGGCTTGGCCAGCGCGAACAGCGCCGCCTGGTTCGCGGAGGCACCGGAGTGGGGCTGGACGTTGGCGTACTCGGCGCCGAACAGCTCCTTGATCCGGTCGATCGCGATCTGCTCGGTGACGTCGACGTGCTCGCAGCCGCCGTAGTAGCGGCGGCCCGGGTAGCCCTCGGCGTACTTGTTGGTCAGGACCGAGCCCTGCGCCTCCATGACGGCGAGCGGCGCGAAGTTCTCGCTCGCGATCATCTCCAGCGTGGACTGCTGACGGTGCAGCTCGGCGTCGATCGCGGCGGCGACCTCCGGGTCGAGCTCGTGCAGGGGCGTGTTCAGGACGGACATCAGATGTACGACTCCTCAGCCGGCGGAAAAGGCGGTGTACTCGTCGGCGGAGAGGAGATCGGCCGGCTCCTCCGCGACGCGTACCTTGAACAGCCAGCCGCCCCCGAAGGGAGCGGAGTTCACCAGCGCCGGGTCGTCGACGACATCCTGGTTGATCTCGGTGACCTCACCGGAGACCGGGGAGTACAGGTCGCTGACCGACTTGGTCGACTCCAGCTCGCCACAGGTCTCGCCCGCGGTGACCGTGTCACCGACCTCGGGGAGCTGGACGAAGACGACATCGCCGAGCGCGTTGGCCGCGTGCTCCGTGATGCCGACCGCCGAGACGCCGTCCGCGGCGTCCGACAGCCACTCGTGCTCCTTGCTGTAACGAAGCTGCTGGGGGTTGCTCATGGCCTGAATTCTCCTGTACGCGGGGGAGTGCTGATGAAGGGGGGAGCGCCGGAGGCGTGCGTGAGCAGCGCCTATGTGCCCAGCATCACCCAGGACGGCTACTTCTGGCGCTTGTAGAACGGCAGCGCCACGACCTCGTACGGCTCGTGCGTGCCCCGGATGTCCACGCCGACCCCGGCGGTGCCCGGAGCGGCGTGCGCGGCGTCGACGTACGCCATCGCGATCGGCTTGCCCAGCGTGGGCGAGGGCGCGCCGGAGGTGACCTCGCCGATCACCTCGCCGCCCGCCACGACCTGGTACCCGGAGCGCGGGACGCGGCGGCCCTCGGCGACCAGGCCGACGAGGACGCGCGGCGGGTCGGCCTGGGCGAGGGCGGCGGCCTTCTCCAGGGCCTCGCGGCCCACGAAGTCGCCGTCCTTCTCGAACTTCACGACCCGGCCGAGCCCGGCGTCGAAGGGGGTGAGGGCGGTGGACAGCTCGTTGCCGTACAGCGGCATGCCCGCCTCCAGGCGCAGGGTGTCCCGGCAGGACAGCCCGCAGGGGACCAGGCCGACGCCCGCGCCGGCCTCGGTGAGCGCCTGCCACAGCCCGACCGCGTCGGCGGGCTTCACGAACAGCTCGAAGCCGTCCTCGCCGGTGTAGCCGGTCCGGGCGATGAGGGCGGGCACCCCGGCGACCGTGCCGGGCAGGCCCGCGTAGTACTTCAGCCCGTCGAGGTCGGCGTCGGTCAGCGACTTCAGGATGCCCGGGGACTCGGGCCCCTGGACGGCGAGCAGCGCGTACGCGTCGCGGTCGTCACGGACCTCGGCGTCGAAGCCGTCCGCCCGCTCCACGAGCGCGTCCAGCACGACCTGGGCGTTGGAGGCGTTGGCGACGACCATGTACTCGGTCTCCGCCAGGCGGTAGACGATCAGGTCGTCCAGGATGCCGCCGTCGGCCCGGCAGATCATGGTGTAGCGGGCGCGGCCGACCCCGACGGAGCCGATGTTCCCGACGAGCGCGAAGTCGAGCAGCCGCGCCGCGTCCGGCCCGGTCACGGTGATCTCGCCCATGTGCGAGAGGTCGAAGAGCCCGGCCCGGGTGCGGACGGCGGTGTGCTCGTCGCGCTCGGAGCCGTAGCGCAGGGGCATGTCCCAGCCGGCGAAGTCGGTCATCGTCGCGCCGAGCGAACGATGCAGGGCATCGAGCGCGGTACGGCGGGGTGAGGTGCTGCTCATCGGACGTAGGTCTCCCAAGGCATGACGGCGAGGTCGTTCCTCCCCATCTGTCATCGGAACCTGAGAGGTTCGCCATGACCGCGGAGGGGACATGGCTTGCACCTTGGGTGGAGCCACCGGAGAGCGGCTCGCTTTTCAGATGTGCCTCGCCCGCGCGGTAACGGGGCCTGAGAGATTCAAGGGAGGGACTTGCTCCTTCGGCGCCCCGACCAGTGGTCGAGGACTCTCCCGCGCGGATTCGAACGGCCGGTATGCAGTTGGCGCCGACATCATTGCACGCATCCGCGACGGGCGGCAGACCGGACCTCGACCGTCCTTTGTGACGGGCCTGTGGCAGAGCGATCACGAAAACGCGAGACCAGCGGATTACCTTCTCTTTACACTCGACGGGGAGGGGAACTCGTGACCCACCCCAGGGGAGGACGATCACGATGAACAGGACGACCACGGCGTACGCGACGACCACCACGGCCGTCGCCCTGCCCGCGCAGCCGAGCGCAGCGGCCCGGGAGCGCCGCGCGTCGCAGCCGGTCGTCCGCGACCTGCGCGAGCGCTCCGGTCACAGCCCGCACGCCCTGCTCTTCGCGCCGAAGGACCTGGTCGTGATCACCGGCCTGCCCGGCAGCGGCAAGTCCACGCTGATGAAGCGGGCGGTCGAGGCCCCGCGCATCGACTCCCAGGACACCCGCGACCGCTGGGACGCCCGCGCGCCCCGCTTCCTGCCCTACGCCGTCTACCGGCCGCTCGTCCGGCTCGCCCACTACTGGGGCCTGCACCGCGCGCTGCGCTCGGGCCAGGGTGTCGTCGTGCACGACTGCGGCACCCAGTCCTGGGTGCGCGGCTGGCTGGCCCGCGAGGCCCGGCGCCGTGGCGGCACCCTGCATCTGCTGCTCCTCGACGTCACCGCGGACACCGCCCTGGCCGGTCAGCGCGAGCGGGGCCGGGGCGTCTCGCGCTACGCGTTCCTGCGGCACCGCTCGGCGGCGGCCCGGCTGATCGGCTCCGTCGAGCGGGGCGAACTGCCCCAGGGCATCGGCTCGACGGTCCTCCTGGACCGGGCCGCGGCGGACACCCTGCGCCGGATCGGCTTCACGGGCTGACCGCGAGGGGCCCGGCACCCGTTAGCCTTTCAGCCACACCAGCGGTACTCGGCAGGCGGTCACACAGATGGACTTCCCGGCACAGGACTTCCCGGCGCAGGGCTTCCCGGAACAGGCGCACCCCCACGGCGGGGGATGGCCAGGCAACGAACTGGAGGAGGTGCTCTCCGCCTCCCTGGGCGTCCCCTCCGCGGGCGGGCGCATCCTGGAAGCCCTCGGGCGCAGTTTCGTCTGGGTCCCGCTGCCCAACGGCGGCGGCCCGGGCAGCGGCCCCCTCGACCTGCCGACCGTGGACATCGGCGGCCAGGCGTTCGTCCCGGTCTTCAGCTCCGAGGAGCAGTTCCGCCAGGTCACCGGCTCCCACATGGCGTTCACCATCGCGCCCGCCGTGGAGTTCGCCCGCGGTCTGCCCCCGCAGGTCGGCATCGCCCTCAACCCGGACGGCGTGGTCGGCATCCCCCTGCCGCCGCCCGCCGTCGCCGAGCTGTGCCGCCAGGGCCGCTCCCCGCTCGACGGCTTCACCACCGGGGGCCGGGTCAAGCTCTACGAGCCCGACTGGCAGGAGGAGCCGGTGGACTTCCTCGCCGCGGCCTCCGCCGAGTTCGCGGCGACCGGGGTGGTCCTCACCGCCCGCCGCTGCCTCGCCGCCATCGAGACCGCCGACCCCGTGATGTTCGTGGGCGTCGAACTCTCCCAGTGGGAGGGCGACTTGCGTACCCTGCCGATGGACGCCCTGGGCCGCGCGCTGGGCCGGGTCCCGGTGCCCTGGCAGGTCAACCTGGTCCTGATGGACGTGGCGGACGACCCGGTGGCCCACTGGCTGAGGGAACGGGTCCGCCCCTTCCACCAGCGGGACGTGTAGCGGTTCTCAGGGGCGCGGGGAACCGCGCGACAAGCCCCACGGCCCGCACTCCGGGACCCACCGCAAGAGGCACCGAACCCAGGGGCGCGGGGAACTGCGCGACCAGCCCTCACCGACCCGCACCCGGACGACAACCGCAAGCCCCACCCCGTCACGGCTTAAGCTGTCGGCAGACACACGCATCGTTTCTCCGGAGGGACACGTGAGCGCGAGCGGCACCGCCGCGACCGGCCAGGTCGAGCACATGCTGCGCCAAGTGACACCGGGGCGCTACGACGCCTACGAGGCACTCCTCCGCGCCCTCGCGACCCCTTCCTCCGGCCAGATCTGGATGCTGCTGTGGCACGGCCAGTCCGGCTCCCCCGACGCCCAGTACGGAAACATGGAGGTCGAGGGCCTCGGTTACGCGCCCTGCGTGACCTCCGCCCAGGAACTGAGCGCCAGCGGCTGGAACCGGTCGTACGAGGTCGTCGACGGCATCGACGTGGCCCGGACCCTGTACCCGGACCACTTCGGGCTCTGGCTCAACCCGCACGCGCCCGGCGGCGGGGTCGGCATCCCGTGGCTGGACCTGCGGCGGATCGCCACCGGTCTGGAGCGCCAGCCCGCCGGTCCGCTGCGGCTCTCCGATCCCGCGATCGAGATCCCGCAGTTCTACGCCGTGATCGCGCAGAACGCCCACCGCACGCCCGCCGTGCGCTCGCTGCGCCGCGCGTGGGTCCAGCCGGCCCTCGGGGCGCCGTACCTGGCCATCGGGCTCGACGTCTACGACACCAGCCCGCCGGCCGTCGACTCGGTGCGGGCGATGATGCAGCAGTCGATCGGCGCGGTCCCGGACGGACTGCCCGTGTCGACCGTCGCCATGTCGGACGAGTACGACCCGATCGCGATGTGGATGCGGGCCGGCGCCCGCCCGTTCTACGACCGTGAGGCCCACGCGGCCCCGGCTCAGGCCCCCGTGGCGGGGTACGGCTACCCGCCCGCCCCCGGCGGCTACTAGGCCGGGACCGGGCGGATGGCACGAGGCGTTCCACCGAGCAAGACGACTCGTGTTGCGGGAGTGTTTCTTCGCGCGTAGATCGGGGCGGAAGGTCCCGATGGGACACCGATGTCCGAACTTGCCCCCGTCCGGGGGGCGTTACCCACTGTCCGGATAACGGAACCCTCCTAGCCTCATCACGTTTATGCATCCATTCATCGCCAAGTCTGGCAACAGATCGCCAAAGCGTTGAAGACTCCCGCTCCAGGGGTGGACTTAGCCCCCCTTTAAGTACGACGGACTGAATCACGCCGCTACAGCGGCAAGTGCGGGCCGGCTACCGCCGGTTGAGAGGGGTCCCTGCCAGATGACGGCACCATTGCACGAGCCGACCGCGGAAGCGGCCCCGAGCGCGGCCGAGGAAGCGGCGGCGAGCAGCGCCGGCGCCAAGGCCGTCCAGGGGCGTTCCCTGGGCCGGATCGCCTGGGAGCGCCTGAAGCGGGACAAGCTCGCTCTCGCGGGCGGCATAGTCGTGCTCTTCCTCATCGTGGTCGCCCTGCTCGCGCCGGTGATCACCAGCCTGTACGGGCAGGACCCGACCACGTACCACGACAAGGACCTGATCGACCCGCTGTTCGGCACCCCCAAGGGGGCCTTCGGCGGCATCAGCGGCGACCACTGGCTGGGCGTCGAACCGGTCAACGGCCGCGACATCTTCGCCCGCATCGTCTACGGCGCCCGGATCTCCCTGCTCGTCGGCTTCCTGTCCGCGATCGTCGCCGTCATCCTCGGCACGGTCCTCGGCATCCTGGCCGGCTTCTTCGGTGGCTGGGTCGACTCCGCCATCAGCCGGGTCATGGACGGCCTCCTGGCCTTCCCGCAGCTGCTGTTCATCATCGCGCTGGTCTCCGTCATGCCGAACGAGATGCTGGGCCTGACCGGCACGGGCGTGCGCCTGTTCGTGATGATCCTGGTCATCGGGTTCTTCGGCTGGCCCTACATCGGACGCGTGGTGCGCGGCCAGACGCTCTCGCTGCGTGAGCGCGAGTACGTCGAGGCGGCCCGCTCGCTGGGCGCCGGGCGGTTCTACATCCTGTTCAAGGAGCTGCTGCCCAACCTGGTCGCGCCGATCATCGTCTACACGACGATGATGATCCCCACCAACATCCTCACCGAGGCGGCGCTCAGCTTCCTGGGCGTGGGCGTCAAGCCCCCCACGGCCTCCTGGGGGCAGATGCTCTCGAACGCGATCGACTACTACAAGTCGGACCCCACGTACATGGTGGTTCCGGGTGTGGCGATCTTCATCACCGTTCTTGCCTTCAACCTCTTCGGCGACGGCGTGCGTGACGCGCTGGACCCGAAGGGCTCCCGCTGAACTGCCGTACCCCAAGCGTCCCGTGGCATCTACACGGGGTCTCTCATCAAATCCGGAGGATCCGAGATCGTGACTACCCAACGCACCACAGGGCGGCGGAAGCAGGCATTTGCCGCTGTCGCCGCGGTCGCCGCGCTGCTGACCACGGCGGCGTGCGGCGGCGGTGACAGCGACGACGGCAACGGCGGCTCGACGACGGGCGCGGCCGGCTACAACGCCGCGAACAACAAGGTCGCCCAGGCCTCGCTGGCCAAGAAGGGCGGCGAGCTGAAGTTCGCCGGTGCCCAGGACGCCGACTCGTGGGACACCACGCGTGGCTACTACGGCTTCATGTGGAACTTCGCGCGCTACTACAGCCGTCAGCTCGTCACGAGCGCCACCGAGCCGGGTGCCAAGGGCGCCGCGCTCGCCCCGGACCTCGCCACCGGTCTCGCCAAGGTCACCGACGACGGCAAGACCTACACGTACACCCTGCGTGACGGCATCACGTGGGAGGACGGCCAGGCGATCACGTCCAAGGACGTCAAGTACGGCATCGAGCGCGTCTGGGCGCAGGACGTGCTGTCCGGCGGCCCGGTGTACCTGAAGGACGTCCTCGACCCCAAGGGCGAGTACAAGGGCCCCTACAAGGACACCTCCGCCGACAAGCTCGGCCTCAAGGCGATAGACACCCCGGACGACAAGACCATCGTCTTCCACCTGCCCGAGGCCAACGCCGACTTCGAGGAGATCCTCGCCCTGGTCTCGGCGTCCCCGGTCCGCCAGGACAAGGACACCAAGTCCAAGTACGGCCTGAAGCCGTTCTCCTCCGGCCCGTACAAGTTCGAGTCGTACAGCCCGGGCAAGGACCTCGTCCTCGTCCGCAACGACAAGTGGAGCCAGGCCTCGGACCCGATCCGCAAGGCCTACCCGGACAAGATCTCGGTCAAGTTCTTCTCGAACGCCAACGACCTGGACGCCCGTCTGATCGCCGGTGACTACGACCTGGACATCAACCAGACCGGTCTGTCCCCGCAGGGCCGCACCACCGCCCTTCAGGAGCACAAGGCCAACCTGGACAACCCGGTCTCCGGCTACATCCGCTACGCCGTCTTCCCGCAGAGCGTGAAGCCGTTCGACAACGAGCACTGCCGCAAGGCCGTGATCTACGGTGCCGACCACGTCTCGCTGCAGACCGCGCGCGGTGGCCCGGTCGCCGGTGGTGACATCGGCACCAACATGCTGCCCCCGACCGTCCCCGGTTCCGAGGGCCAGTCGTACGACCCGTACGAGCTCGCCGGCGCCAACAAGAACGGCAACGTCGCCAAGGCCAAGGAAGAGCTGAAGGCCTGCGGTCAGCCGAACGGCTTCAAGACCACCATCGCCGTCCGTAACAACAAGCCGGTCGAGGTGGCCACCGCCGAGTCCCTGCAGGCGTCGCTGAAGAAGATCGGCATCGACGTCAGCATCGACCAGTACGACGGTTCGCAGACCTCCGGCATCATCGGCAGCCCCTCGAACGTGAAGAAGAAGGGCTACGGCATCATCATCATGGGCTGGGGCGCCGACTTCGGTTCGGTCCAGGGCTTCGGTCTGCCGCTGTGGGACGGCAAGTACATCCTCGAGAGCGGCAACAACAACTTCGCCCTGATCGACGACAAGAAGATCAACGGCCTCTTCGACACCTACGTGGAGACGCAGGACGGCGCGGCCAAGCTCTCGATCGCCAAGGACATCAACCACGCGGTCATGGACGGCGGCTACTACCTGCCGTTCGTCTTCGAGAAGTTCGTCAACTGGCGCGGTGACCGACTCGCGAACGTCTACACGTCGGACGCCTACAGCGGCATGTACGACTTCGTCAACCTCGGTCTGAAGTCCTCGAAGTAATCCCGGCACACCCGCCGAACGGCACGAAAGGCAGGTGAAGGCCGGCGACGCGGGAACGCGGGCCACCGGACGACCTCCGGTGGCCCGCGGCCCGCGGCGGGCCGAGAGCTGTGCTCGCTTACCTCATCAGGCGGCTGTTCGCCGCCGCAGTGATGCTCGTGGTCATCATCATGGTGGTCTTCGGCATCTTCTTCCTCGTCCCCAAGTGGGCGGGCGTCGACGTCGCCTTGAGCTTCGTGGGCAAGCAGGCCGACCCCGCCGCCGTCGAGGGCGTGCGGCAGAAGCTCGGACTGAGCGACCCGATCTACGCTCAGGTCTGGGAGTTCTTCAAGGGCATCTTCGCGGGCCGCACCTACGTGGGCGGTGGCGACACCGTGCACTGCGCCGCGCCGTGCTTCGGCTACTCCTTCCGCAGCGAGCAGGCCATCTGGCCGGTGATCACGGACCGCTTCCCGGTGACCCTGGGTCTGGCGCTCGGTGCCGCCGTGCTGTGGCTGATCTTCGGTATCGCCGCCGGTGTGCTCTCCGCCCTCAAGCGGGGCAGCCTCTGGGACCGCGGTGCCATGCTCGTCGCGCTGTCGGGTGTCTCCCTCCCCATCTACTTCACCGGTCTGCTGTCGGTCGCGATCTTCGACATCGGGCTCGGCTGGATCGACGCCGAGTACGTCCCGCTGACCGAGAGCTTCGGCGGCTACTTCGCGTCCATGCTGCTCCCCTGGGCGACCCTCGCGTTCCTCTACGCCGCGATGTACGCCCGGATCACCCGCGCCACCATGATGGAGATCCTCGGTGAGGACTACATCCGCACGGCGCGGGCCAAGGGCCTCAAGGAGAAGGTCGTCATCCGCAAGCACGCCATGCGGTCGACCCTCACGCCCATCCTGACCATGCTCGGCATGGACCTCGGCGCCCTCATCGGCGGCGCGATCCTGACCGAGACCACGTTCAGCCTGCCCGGCCTCGGCCAGGCGGTGCTCAACGGCATCAAGACCCAGGACCTGCCCGTCATTCTGGGCGTCACCCTGATCACTTCTCTCGCGGTGCTGATCGCCAACCTCGCGGTGGACATCCTTTATGCCGTGATCGACCCCCGAGTGAGGCTCGCATGACCGAACTCAGCAAGAGCGGAGCGGCCGTGGGCGAGCCCACCCCTGCCTCGCCCGCGCCGACCTCGTTCCTCGAAGTGCGCGACCTCAAGGTGCACTTCCCCACCGACGACGGCCTCGTCAAGTCCGTCGACGGCCTCTCCTTCAAGCTGGAGAAGGGCAAGACCCTCGGCATCGTGGGCGAGTCCGGCTCCGGCAAGTCGGTGACCTCGCTGGGCATCATGGGCCTGCACACCGCCGGCCAGTACGGCAAGCGCAAGGCCCGGATCTCCGGCGAGATCTGGCTCAACGGCACCGAACTGCTCACCGCCGACCCGGACCACGTGCGCAAGCTGCGGGGCCGCGAGATGGCGATGATCTTCCAGGACCCGCTGTCCGCCCTGCACCCGTACTACACGATCGGCCAGCAGATCGTGGAGGCGTACCGCATCCACCACAACGTGGACAAGAAGACCGCGAAGAGGCGCGCGGTCGAGATGCTCGACCGGGTCGGCATCCCGCAGCCCGACAAGCGCGTGGACAGCTACCCGCACGAGTTCTCCGGCGGTATGCGCCAGCGCGCGATGATCGCGATGTCGCTGGTCAACAACCCCGAGCTGCTGATCGCGGACGAGCCGACGACCGCCCTGGACGTGACCGTCCAGGCGCAGATCCTCGACCTGATCCGGGACCTGCAGAAGGAGTTCGGCTCCGCGGTCATCGTCATCACCCACGACCTGGGCGTCGTCGCCGAACTCGCCGACGACATCCTGGTGATGTACGGCGGGCGCTGCGTCGAGCGGGGCCCCGCCGACAAGGTGTTCTACGAGCCCCGCCACCCCTACACCTGGGGCCTGCTCGGCTCGATGCCACGCCTGGACCGTGACCAGCAGGAGCGCCTGATCCCGGTCAAGGGCTCCCCGCCCTCGCTGATCAACATCCCGTCCGGCTGCGCCTTCAACCCGCGCTGCCCGTACGCGGACGTCCCCAAGGACAACGTCACCCGCACGGTCCGCCCGGAGCTCGCCGAGGTCGGCAGCCAGCACTGGGCCGCCTGCCACATGACGCAGGAGCAGCGGGAGCGGATCTGGACCGAAGAGATTGCGCCGAAGCTGTGAGCGAGGACAAAGTGAGCATCCCTGCGCAGAGCGACGGCACGCTCGTCACCAAGGCGGACGCCGCCCCCGGTGAGACCCTGCTCAAGGTGACCGGGCTCAAGAAGCACTTCCCGATCCGCAAGGGCCTGCTCCAGCGCCAGGTCGGCGCCGTGCACGCGGTCGACGGTCTCGACTTCGAGGTCAAGGCCGGCGAGACCCTCGGTGTCGTGGGCGAGTCGGGCTGCGGCAAGTCGACGATGGGCCGGCTGATCACCCGGCTGCTCGAACCGACCGGCGGCAGCATCGAGTTCGAGGGCAAGGACATCACGCACCTCGGTGTGGGCGGTATGCGTCCGCTCCGCCGCGACGTGCAGATGATCTTCCAGGACCCGTACTCGTCGCTGAACCCGCGCCACACCATCGGCACGATCGTCGGCGCCCCCTTCAAGCTCCAGGGCGTCACGCCCGAGGGCGGCATCAAGGCGGAGGTCCAGCGCCTGCTGTCGGTGGTCGGTCTCAACCCCGAGCACTACAACCGCTATCCGCACGAGTTCTCCGGCGGTCAGCGCCAGCGCATCGGCATCGCCCGCGCGCTGGCCCTGAACCCGAAGCTGGTCGTGGCCGACGAGCCGGTCTCCGCGCTCGACGTGTCGATCCAGGCCCAGGTCGTGAACCTGCTGGACGACCTCCAGCAGGAACTCGGTCTGACGTACGTGATCATCGCGCACGACCTCTCGGTCGTCCGGCACGTCTCGGACCGGATCGCGGTGATGTACCTCGGCAAGATCGTCGAGCTGGCGGACCGTGAGTCGCTGTACAAGGCGCCCATGCACCCGTACACCAAGGCGCTCATGTCGGCGGTGCCGATCCCGGACCCGCGCCGCAAGAACGCCAAGAGCGAACGCATCCTGCTCAAGGGCGACGTCCCCTCGCCGATCTCCCCGCCGAGCGGCTGCCGGTTCCACACCCGGTGCTGGAAGGCCACGGAGATCTGCAAGACGAAGGAGCCGGCGCTCGTCGAGCTGAAGCCCGGTCAGCAGGTCGCCTGCCACCACCCGGAGAACTTCGAGGACCAGGCTCCGCAGGACACCGTCCTGCTGACGGTCGCGCGGGAGGCGGCCGAACTGGTCGCCGACGAGGTGCTGGCGGAGAGCGCGGAGACGTCGGCCGCGGTGGCGGCGGAGGTCGCCGAGCTCACGGAGACCGCGGAGACCACGGAGACGGCGGAGACGTCGGCGACCACGGAGCCCGCCGAAGCGGAGACGGCCGCGGCCGAGACCACCGCCGACACGCCGGACGAGCCGGAGGCTCCCGCCAAGGAGAAGTGAGTTCCCGTTCCATCAGCGAGCCCTCGCCTTCATTTGTAAGGCGAGGGCTCACTGCTGGGCGAGAATGTGCGGGTGATCCAGGAACTGTTCACCCCCTCCGTCCAGCACACGCTCGATCTGATCGGCATCTTCGTCTTCGCCATCTCCGGCGCCCTGCTGGCCGTACGCAAGAACTTCGACGTCTTCGGCATCGCCGTCCTCGCCGAGGTGACGGCCCTGGGCGGCGGGCTGTTCCGGGACCTGATCATCGGAGCCGTGCCGCCCGCCGCCTTCACCGACCTCGGCTACTTCACCACCCCGCTGCTCGCCGCCCTCCTGGTCTTCTTCCTGCACCCCCAGGTGGAGCGCATCCAGCTCGGCGTGAACATCTTCGACGCGGCGGGCCTCGGCCTGTTCTGCGTGACCGGCACGACCAAGGCGTACGACTACGGGCTCGGCCTCACCCAGTCCGCCGCGCTGGGGCTGGCCACGGCGGTCGGCGGGGGCGTGCTGCGGGACGTGCTCGCCAACGAGGTGCCCTCCCTGCTGCGCTGGGACCGCGACCTGTACGCGGTCCCGGCGATCGTCGGCGCCACGATGGCCGTGCTGTGCCTGCGCTACGGCGTGCTGAACCCGTTCACCACCGGCCTCGCCGTCGTCACGGCCTTCGTGCTGCGCTTGCTCGCCATGCGGTACCACTGGCGAGCGCCGCGGGCGTGGAACCGGCGGTCGACCGTGCGCGAGGAGTAGTGACGGGTGGTGGGTGACGGGTGGTGGGTGACCGAAGAAAGCTACCGCTTAGTAATGGGTTGTTGTATCGTTCAGCCATGCCAGACGCAGCCTCCGCCACGCGCGCCGCCATCGGCGACAGCGAGTTCGACCGGGACACCGCGCTCACCCGCCGTGCCCCCGGCGTCTACGACATCGACCTCTCCGCCGGCTGGACGATCATCAGCGCCGTCAACGGCGGCTACCTGCTGGCCGTCCTGGGCCGCGCCCTCGCGGACGCCCTGCCGCACGCCGACCCGTTCACCGTCTCCGCGCACTACCTGACCGCCTCCCGGCCGGGCCCGGCGGTCGTCCGCACGGAGGTCGTGCGCACCGGCCGCACCCTCTCCACCGGCCAGGCCTCGCTCCTCCAGTACGACGAGCAGGGCAACGAGGTCGAACGCATCCGCGTCCTCGCCTCGTACGGCGACCTGGATTCCCTCCCGGACGACGTCCGCACGGCGGCGACCCCGCCCGCGATCCCGCCGATGGACCAGTGCTTCGGCCCCGAGGACGGACCCGCCCCCGTCGAGGGCAGCTCGGCGATCACCGACCGGCTGATGCTCAAGCTCGACCCCTCGACGCTCGGCTGGGCCCTCGGCGCGCCGTCCGGAAAGGGGGAGATGCGGGCCTGGTTCGGGCTCGCGGACGGCCGGGACGCGGACCCCCTCTCGCTGCTCCTGGCGGTGGACGCGCTGCCGCCCACGGCCTTCGAGATCGGCCTCAAGGGCTGGGTCCCCACGGTCGAGCTGACGGTCCATGTCCGCTCCCGTCCGGCCCCCGGGCCGCTGCGCGTCTCGATCACCACCCGCAACCTCGCCGGCGGCTTCCTGGAGGAGGACGCCGAGGTCTGGGACAGCGCGGACCGACTCGTCGCCCAGTCACGCCAGTTGGCGCGCGTCAGGCTCGGCTAGCCGGTCCCGCCGCGCCGGGTTCTGTCACGGGCGTGTACCAGCGGGTAGCTGATGAGGGCGGAGAAACACGCAGGTCAAGTGGGGTGCTTTAGAACGGCTTTGCCGGACGCACAGGTGTGGGACAGCGCGGGCCCAAGGAAGCCCTAAGACGCGTTGATTGAGTTCGCGCCTCAAGAACTCCCTCATATTTCCTGGAGTCGTTTCTCATGAAGCGTGTGCGTCTCATTCCCGCAGTGGCCCTGCTGGCGCTCTCGCCCCTCGCCCTGGTGGCCTGTGGCTCGGGCGATTCCTCGTCCTCCTCGAACAGCGGTGACTCCGGGCAGTCGTGTCAGCAGCCCTCGGGCATGCCGAGCGGTGCCCCGTCCGGGATGCCCAGCGGCGCCCCCTCGGGCGCTCCCACGGCGAACGGCACGAACCAGCCCTCGGGCATGCCCTCCGGTGCCCCCTCGGGCATGCCGAGCGGGCAGCCGGGCGGCGGTCAGGGTGGCCCTGGCGGCGGCCAGGGCGGCGGCTGCGGCGGTCCTGGCGGCGGTGCCGGCGGCGCCCCGAGCGGCGCCCCCAGCGGTGCGCCGAGCGCGGCGGCCTCGGCGACCGGGAGCTGACCGTCCGCAGGCGAGCCGCGTAAGGCGGGCGGGGCGGGTACGGCAGGGGCGGCACTCCCGGTGAACGGGGGTGCCGCCCCTGGGCGTTGCGGTCCTGGTCGAGCCGGCGCGGTGCGGCCGAGGCGGTTCAGTCGAGCCAGTGCAGGCGGCCGATGGTGATCAGCCGCATCTGCCGGGTCGCCACCTGGGCCACCCGGTCCCGCTCCGCCTCGCCCGCCTCCTGGGCCTCCAGGAACAGCGACGCCGTGATCAGCATCTGGTCCACGTAGAGGTTGGCCAGCATCAGCAGATCGTCCCCGGCCCACCCGGCCGCCTCGGGGTCCTTGGCCAGTTCGTCCCGCACCTCGACGCCGAACCGGGCGAGCTGGTCCCGGATCGCCTCGCGCACCGGCGCCACCCCGCCGTGCCGCTCACGGGCGATGAAACGGATGTGCGCCGGGTACGTCTCGACGTGGCGGGCGGTCAGTTCCACGGCGCGGGCTATGCGTTCCTCGCTGGAGACCGCCGCCGTGACCGTCGTGCGGATCATCGGGTGCAGGCTGCCGAGGGCTTCCTCGACGAGGGCCACGCCCAGGTCCTCGGTGGAGCGGAAGTGCCGGTAGAAGGCGGTGGGGGCGACGCCGACGGCCCGGGTGACCTCGCGCAGGCCCAGACTGCTCAGGCTCTGGTCCTCCAGCAGCCCGAGCGCCGCGTCCAGGAGCGCCTGCCGGGTCTTCTGCTTCTGGATCTGCCGGATGCCGAGGGTGTGACTCATGCCATGCAGTAAACAACTGTTCTCTGGAATTGAGAAGCCGTCCGACGCGCTAGACTCTTTAGTCAGTGAACAACTGTTACTACAACTGTTCACCGAAATGTCACGAGAGGCAACCCGTCAGCATCTCGGAGGGGGATTCCATCCATGCTGTTCCTCGTCGCCGCGCTCCTGCTCTTCGGCGCCGTGCTGGGCACCGTCGCCCACGCGCCGTTCACCTTCACCGCCGTGGCCGCCGCCGGCATCGCCGTCTGGCTCGGGATCTTCGCGCTCCGTGAGCGCCACGCCCGCCGCCACGCCTCGACGCACTGACCCGCCCCACCCACCGATCAGGGGGAGTGATCACCATGCAGCTCACCGCACCGGCCGACACCACCGCCACCGCCGCGCGCCGTACCGGCGTCCGGGACGCCGACGGCATGGCCGTGGCCTCCTTCATCCTCGGCCTGCTCGGCCTTCTCGTCCTCAACCTCTTCCTCGGCCCCGTCGCCATCGCCCTCGCCGCGGCGGCCCTGTGGCGCGGCACCGCCCGCCGCGGACGCGCCTTCCTCGGCCTCGCCCTCGGCGTCGCCGACCTGCTGGTGCTGGTCGCGGTCATGCAGCTGGACAGCACGGTGTCCTGGAGCTTCTAGCGGGCACGCGCGGGCTTCTAGCGGGCACGCGCGTGCTTCCGGCGGGCGTGTGCGTGCCCCGGCCCCGCCCTCAAGGCGGCCTCGACCAGGGGCCTGTGCGACCGGCCCGTAGAATCGACGCACCATGGCTTACCTCGACCACGCCGCGACCACCCCGATGCTTCCCGAGGCGGTCGAGGCACTCACCGCGCAGCTCGCCGTCACGGGCAACGCCTCCTCCCTCCACGCGTCCGGCCGTCGGGCGCGGCGCACCGTCGAGGAGGCCCGCGAGACCCTCGCCGAGTCCCTCGGCGCCCGCCCCAGCGAGGTGGTGTTCACCTCCGGCGGCACCGAGGCCGACAACCTCGCCGTGAAGGGCCTGTACTGGTCCCGCCGCGACGCCGACCCGGCCCGCACCCGGGTGCTCGCCAGCCCCGTGGAGCACCACGCCGTCCTGGACGCCGTCCACTGGCTCGGCGAACACGAGGGCGCCACCGTCGAGTACCTCCCCGTCGACCGGTACGGCCGGGTCCACCCCGACGCCCTGCGCGAGGCCCTCGCCCGCGACCCTGGCGGCGTGGCCCTGGTGACGGTCATGTGGGCGAACAACGAGATCGGCACGGTCATGCCGGTCCGTGAACTCGCCGACGTCTGCGCCGAGTTCGACGTCCCGCTGCACGCCGACGCCGTCCAGGCCTACGGCCAGGTCCCCGTCGACTTCGCCGCCTCAGGGCTCGCCGCGATGACGGTCTCCGGCCACAAGGTCGGCGGCCCCTACGGCATCGGCGCGCTGCTGCTGGGCCGCGACCGGAACCCCGTGCCCGTCCTGCACGGCGGCGGCCAGGAGCGGAACGTGCGCTCGGGGACCCTCGACGTGCCCGCCGTCGCCTCCTTCGCGGTCGCCGGCCGCCTCGCCGCCGAACAGCGCGCGTGGTTCGCCCGCGAGATCGGCGCCCTGCGCGACTCCCTCGTCGACGCGGTCCGTACGGCCGTCCCGGACGCGCTCCTCGGCGGTGACCCGGTCGACCGGCTCCCCGCCAACGCCCACTTCACCTTCCCCGGCTGCGAGGGCGACTCCCTGCTCCTGCTGCTGGACGCGCAGGGCATCGAGTGCTCCACCGGCTCCGCCTGCACGGCCGGGGTCGCCCAGCCCAGCCATGTCCTCCTCGCCACCGGCACCGACCCCGACCTGGCCCGCGGCACCCTGCGCTTCTCCCTCGGGCACACCTCCACCGAGGCCGACGTGGAGGCCGTGGCCAAGGCCATCGGCCCGGCGGTGGAGCGGGCGCGGGCGGCGGGCCTGACGTAGGGCCCGCCCGGAGGGCCGTGCCCCGGGCGGGGCCGGCGCGCCTCGCCTGGCACGCGTCACTCGGTGCGCGTCGCCCGGCCGTCGAGTGTCGACAGGCGGCCGGAATTCCGGGGTTCCGGCAGTAAATTCGGGCTAGCTGTCGACAGTTGACGAGGTGTTGGTCTACCTTCTGGTGTCGCCACCCCCCTCCTGTCGACAGAAGGCCGCCTCATGACCGCCGAGCCCTCGTCCGACCACCGCGCCGCCCGGCGGACCGGTGAAGTCCTCGTCGCCGCGCTGCTCCTGACGGCCGGCCCCGCCGCCGGGGCGAGCGCGGACACCACCTCCTGCACCCCCGTCTACGCCCAGCCGGACGCCTCGGCCGAGGCGTCCACCAACACCCGCCATGTCGTCGTCGCCGACCTCGACGGCGACGGCGTCCAGGACGTCGCCGCCGCCAACCTCGACGCGGACTCCGTGACCGTCCTGCTCGGCGACGGCGACGGCACCTTCGCCGCCGGGACCACCTACGCCGTCGGCACCCGCCCGTACCAGACCGTGGCCGCCGACTTTGACGGCGACGGCGTACTCGACCTCGCCACCGCCGACTTCGGGGGCGCGCAGGTCAGCGTGCTGCTCGGCGCGGGCGACGGCACCTTCGGCGCGGCCTCGGCGATCGACGTCTCCGGGTCGCCGCGCGCGCTGGCCACCGGGGACCTCGACGGCGACGGCACCCCCGACCTGGTGGTCGCGGAGCAGCAGACCAGCACCGTACGGGTGCTGCTCGGCGACGGCGACGGGACCTTCACCGACGCGGGCCGGACCGCCACCGGCAGCCAGCCGCACGGCGTCGTCGTCGGCGACCTCGACGGGGACGGCACCGCCGACGTGGCCACCGCCAGCGTGGGCAGCGCCGGGATCAGCGTCCTGCTCGGTGACGGGGACGGCGGCCTCGGTGCCGCGACCCCGTACCCGGCCACCTCCCGCCTCTACTCTCTCGCCCAGGGCGACTTCGACGGCGACGGCGACCTCGACCTGGCCGCCGTCAGCAACGGGACCGCGGCACTCGACGTGCTGCTCGGCGCGGGTGACGGCACCTTCGGCGCGGCGACGACGTACGCGACCTCCGCGCTGCCCGTCGCGGTGGGCGCCGCCGACCTCGACGGCGACGGCCGCACCGACCTGCTCGTCTCCTCGCTGCGCGGCAACTCCGTCACCCTGTTCCAGGGGGCCGCGGACGGTGGGCTCACCCTCCTCGCCGAGCTGCCGGCGACCGGCGCCTACGACGCCGCGGCGGCCGACCTCGACGGCGACGGAGTCCAGGACCTCGCGGTGGCGAACAGCACCGGGGGACAGGTGGACGTCTTCCGGGGAACCTGCTGACGGCCCAGGCCACGGCCGTCGCCCCGGGCCCGGTCCGCCCACGCGCGGTGGGCCGGGGGCTGCCGCCGGCACTTCCACTGCCGGCGGCAGCCCGCTCATCGGGCCGGACCGCGCTGCCGGGAGGTCAGCTCTCCATGACCATCAGGCTCGCCATCATGCCCTCGTCCTCGTGCTGGAGCAGATGGCAGTGGAGCATGTACATGTAGGTGTCGTCGGCGAAGTCGCTGAACTTCATCGCGATCTTGATGGAGCCGCCGCCGACCACCTCGTAGGTGTCGAACCAGCCGAGATCGACCCCGGCCGGCTCCTCCCCGTTGATCTCGACGAGCTGGAACGGCACGTCGTGCAGATGGAACGAGTGCTCCAGCTGGGTGCTGTTGACGATCGTCCAGACCTCCTCCGCGTCCAGGGTCGTCATGATCGTCGCCATCGCGGCCATCGTCGTGCCGACGGAACCGTTGACGGTCATGTTCAGGCCGCTCTGCCCGAGGGTGATCGTGCGGGCGGCGAAGTCCGCCGTGTCGTAGCGGGTGATGGTGGCGAGGGTGCCGGGCAGGTCGTCGGGGGAGTCGGAGGCGTCCGGCGTCACGGTCAGGAAGTCGTACGTGCCGCTGCCGCCGCGCACCCAGCCGGTGGTGACGATCGCCTGGAGCGTCACCGCGTCGCTCAGGTCGAGGACGAACTCGGCCCGCGCGCCCGCCACCAGCCGGATCCCGGTCACCTCGGCCGGCTCGGTGAGATAGCCCTGGTCGGTGGCGATCTGGGTGAGGGTGCCGCCGTCGCCGCGCTGGACGGTCAGGATGTCGGACGGGGAGGCGTTGAGCACCCGGAACCGGGTGCGGGTCCTCGTCGCGGTGAACCCGAGCGTGGTGTCGTCGACGTTGGCGCCGTTGCACAGCAGCGGGAAGTTCAGATCGCCGCCGAGATATCCGGTCAGGTCGTACTTGATGTCGCCCTCGTCGTCGACGGCCAGGCACTGGAGGACGAGCGGGACGTCGTCGACGCCGTACTCGGTCGGCAGAGCGTCCGAGACGGTCGAGGCGTCGTCCACGATGATCATCCCGGCCAGTCCGTGGACCACCTGCTCCGCCGTGGTGCCCAGCGCGTGCGGGTGGTACCAGAGGGTCTTGGCCTCGTCGAGGACCTCGAAGGTGGGCGACCAGGTCTCGCCGTCGGCGAAGGCGTTCTGCGGGCCGCCGTCCATCTCGGCGGGGACATGGGCGCCGTGGAAGTGGACGGTGGTGTCGTCGCCGAGGCTGTTGGTGATGTTCACCAGGACCGTGTCACCGGTGGTCCATTTCATCGTCGGACCGAGGAACGCCCCGTTGTAGCCGGCGGTGGTGCTGGTGACGCCGCCGAGCACCTCCGCGGTGCCGGTCCGCGCCTCCAGGGTGAAGGTGTGGACGCCGTCGGAGGCGGTGCCCTCCAGCAGCTCCGGCACGGGCAGGGTGCCGTCCGCCGCCGCGGCTCTGTTGCCGTTGCCGTCGGTGAGCAGGGAGAAGAGCGCGCCGGCCACGCCGACGGACGCCAGTCCCGCTCCCGCCATGCCGCCGAGGAACGTCCGCCGGTGCAGTCCCTTGCCGCCCCGGCTCCCCTTGCCGTGCTCGCTCTTGACGCCCCGCTCTCTCCTCGCGTGGACGCCCTTGCCCTGCTGTTCCGCCCGCCCCGAGTCGGGAGCGGGATCAGTGGTGTGTGTCATGGCCGTGGAGCCTCGGCCGCGGCGCTGAGCGTGGGCTGGGCCGAAACCAGGAGCGAGCCAGGAAGCCTGTGAACGATGAGGAAGCCCTTTCGAAGGTCAACTCCCTTGAAAAAAAGCCAAGTTGGCTCGGCGCAGGTCAGCTTCGGCGGCGGGGACACATCGGGCGGGCCGATCTCATGGATTGCTCACGATGATGACAATGAGTGACCTGCATCACATCGGGTTGGTGTCCGTCCGCGTCACGCCCGGCCGGAGTCGAGAGCGGTCCGCGCCCGCCGCACCAGTTTCATGTACCGGTCCCAGTCCCAGTGTTCGCCCGGATCGGTGTGATCCGTTCCCGGCACCTCCACATGCCCGATGACGTGCTCCCGGTCCACGGGGATGTCGTAGCGCGCGCAGATCCCCGCCGTCAGCCGCGCCGACGCCTCGTACATCGCGTCCGTGAAGTCCTCGGGATGGTCCACGAAACCCTCGTGCTCGATGCCGACGCTGCGTTCGTTGTAGGAGCGGTTGCCCGCGTGGTACGCCACGTCCAGCTCGCGGATCATCTGGGTGATCCGGCCGTCCTGGCCCACGATGTAGTGCGCGGCGGCCTGATGGCCCGGGTCCTGGAACGCCTTGACCGCGCTCGCGAAGCTGCCCTGGGTGACATGGACGATCACCCTGTCTATGCCGTAGTCGTCCGGCCGGTCCGCGCGCCGCCAGTTCGCGTCCGAGGCCGCGACCCACTTCGCGCTCGCGTAGTCGACCTCGCCCTCCTTGCGGGGCTTCTCGACGCCCGGCACCCGCCACCACAGCCGCGCCAGCTCGTCCCTGGCCAGCACGCCCGCGCCCACGGCCGTCGCCGCCCCGCCGATCAGCAGCGCGCGCCGCCCGATGCGCCGGTCCGCGTCACCCGCCGCCCGTCCCGTGGAATCCCGTCTCGCCCCCATGTGATCGTCAACGGATACTCGTGGGCTTCGGTTCCCGCGCCCCCGTACTCTTGAAGGGTTATGACTGAGACCTCGCCGCGCCCCCTTCGCGTTCTTGCCGCCATGTCCGGAGGAGTGGACTCCGCCGTCGCCGCCGCCCGCGCCGCCGAAGCGGGCCACGACGTGACCGGCGTCCACCTCGCCCTCTCGGCGAACCCGCAATCCTTCCGCACGGGCGCGCGGGGCTGTTGCACCATCGAGGACTCCCGCGACGCCCGCCGCGCCGCCGACGTCATCGGCATCCCGTTCTACGTCTGGGACCTCGCCGACCGCTTCCGCGAGGACGTCGTCGAGGACTTCGTCGCCGAGTACGAGGCGGGCCGCACCCCCAACCCCTGCCTGCGCTGCAACGAGAAGATCAAGTTCGCCGCGCTGCTCGACAAGGCCCTCGCCCTCGGCTTCGACGCCGTCTGCACCGGCCACTACGCCCAGGTGATCCTCCGCGAGGACGGCACCCGCGAACTGCACCGCGCCTCCGACATGGCCAAGGACCAGTCCTACGTCCTCGGCGTCCTGGACGACCGCCAGCTCGCCCACGCCCTGTTCCCGCTCGGCGACACGGTCACCACCAAGGACGAGATCCGCGCCGAGGCCGAGCGCCGGGGCCTCGCGGTCGCCAAGAAGCCCGACTCGCACGACATCTGCTTCATCGCCGACGGCGACACCCAGGGCTTCCTCGCCCGCCGCCTCGGCAAGGCGGAGGGCGACATCGTCGACGAGTCCGGCGAGAAGCTCGGCACCCACGAGGGCGCCTACGGCTTCACCATCGGCCAGCGCAAGGGCCTGCGCATCGGCACCCCGGCCGCCGACGGCAAGCCGCGCTACGTCCTCGACATCTCCCCGGTCGACAACACGGTGACGGTCGGCCCGGCCGCCGCCCTCGACGTGACCGGGCTGCGCGCGATCAAGCCCCGCTGGTGCGGCGCCGCCCCCGTCGGCCCCGGCACCTACACCGCCCAGCTCCGCGCCCACGGCGGCGAGACCGAGGTGCGCGCGGACCTGGTCGACGGCGAGCTGGAGGTCTCCTTCACCGAGCCGGTCCGCGGGGTCGCCCCCGGCCAGGCGATCGTGCTGTACGACGGCACGCGCGTGGTGGGCTCCGCGACGATCGCGACGACCACGCGCGCGACGGCGGGCGTCTAGGGCCTAGTCCGTCACCTCCACCGTGTAGAAGCACAGGTGGTCCTTGATCTGGGCCACGTCCGCCTTCGGGTCGGGGTAGTACCAGACGAGGTCGGGCGCGTCCGGCAGGGACCAGTAGGAGGCCTGCCCCTTGAACGGACAGTAGGTCTGCGTGTCCGAGGGCGTCAGCAGGTCCAGCCGGACGTCCTCGGGCGGCAGGTAGTAGCGCGGCGGGCAGCCCGTCTCCTTGAGGACCAGCGGGCGGGCGCTGTCCGCCAGCACCTGTCCGTCATGGATCGCCCGCACCCGTCCGGTGCCCTGCTCGATCGTGATCGTGTGTCCATCAGCCATACCGGGACAGCGCCCGCCGGCCGCCGGTTCTTCCCGCGTACGGTTGCGTCATGCGAATCTGTGTCTTCCTCTCCGCCGCCGACCTCGACGACCGTTACACCCGACCCGCGCGCGAGTTCGCGGAACTGCTGGGCAAGGGAGGGCACACGCTGGTGTGGGGCGGCTCCGACGTCGGTCTGATGAAGGTCGTCGCCGACGGCGTGCAGGAGACGGGCGGCAAGCTGGTCGGCGTCTCCGTGGAGTTCCTCGCCGCGAAGGCCCGCCCCGGCGTCGACGAGATGGTCGTCGCCAAGGACCTCGCCGAGCGCAAGGCGCTGCTGCTGGAGAAGGCCGACGCGGTCGTCGTCATGGTCGGCGGCACCGGAACCCTCGACGAGGCCACCGAGATCCTGGAACTGAAGAAGCACGGCCACACCACCAAGCCCGTCGTCCTGCTCAACACCGCGGGCTTCTACGACGGCCTCAAGCAGCAGTTCCGGCGCATGGAGGACGAGGGCTTCCTGCCCGTCCCCCTCACCGAGCTCGTGTTCTTCGCCGAGGAGCCGGTGGGCGCGCTCGCCCACATCGAGGAGAACCTCGGCGTCGTGTGACCCCCGGGTGATGCGAGCATGGCGGCATGGCTACACATGTGATCACCGGTGCCGGGTCCGGCATCGGCGCCGCCGTCGCCCGTCGGCTGCACGCGCGCGGGGACGACCTCGTGCTCCACGCGCGGGACGCGGCGCGGGCGAAGGAACTGGCGGCGGAGTACCCCGGTGCGCGGACCCTCGTCGGGGACCTCGCCGATCCCGACAAGCTCAGCTGGGCCTTCTCCCACCAGAGCCTGCCCGACCGGGTGGACTCCCTGCTGCACATCGCGGGCGTCGTCGATCTGGGCCCCGTCGGTGACCTCACCCCCAAGTCCTGGCGCCACCAGCTCAACGTCAACCTGGTCTCGCCGGCCGAGCTGACCCGGCACTTCCTGCCGCAGCTGCGGGTCGCGCGCGGGCACGTGGTGTTCGTCAACTCCGGGGCGGGGCTGCGGGCGCACGCCGACTGGTCCGCGTACGCGGCGTCCAAGCACGGGCTGAAGGCGCTGGCGGACTCGCTCCGGGACGAGGAGCACGCGAACGGGGTCCGGGTGACGTCGGTGTACCCCGGCCGGACGGCCAGTCCCATGCAGGCCAAGGTCCATCAGCAGGAGGGCAAGGAGTACGACCCCTCCCGGTGGATCGACCCCGAGTCCGTCGCGACGACGATCCTCACGGCGATCGACCTCCCGCGCGACGCGGAGATCAACGACCTGACGGTCCGCCCGGGCCGCTGACGGGCCTGTTCCGCCCCCGCCGCCCCGTCCCGTTCCCGTCCCATGGGGCGCCGCCCCCTGGACCCCCGCTCCTCAGACGCCGGAGGGGGCTGAAGTACAGGTTTTTTCAGCCCGTCCGGCGTCTGAGGACAAAGGGGGTCTGGGGGCGCAGCCCCCAGGGTCGGGACGGGTAGGGGCGGCGGGGGCGGGAAACGTAGGGTTCGGGGTGTGAGCGTTGAGAATCGTTTTGCACCCGCCACCGGCGTCGGTTCGCTGCCGGGAGGCGACGCCCGGGAGGCCGCGAAGGCCAGCACCGGGTCCTTCGAGGACTTCCCGTTCCTCGCCGAACTGCCCGCACGCGGCCCCGGCGCCGACATGATCGGCCGCACCGCCGGCATGCTCGTCGAACTGTTCGCCCGCGTCGAACCCAGCGGCTGGCGCCTCGGCGACCACCCGGGCCGCGACACCAAGCGGGCCAGGTCCTGGCTGGGCGAGGACCTCGACGCGATCGAGGAGTTCACCCAGGGGTACGAGGGCCTCCTCAAGGTGCAGGCCGTCGGCCCGTGGACGCTCGCCGCCGCCCTGGAGCTGAGGAACGGAGAGTCCGCGCTCTCCGACGCAGGCGCCTGCCGCGACCTCACCGCCTCCCTCGCCGAAGGCCTCCGCGTCCACCTCGCCGAGGTGCAGCGACGGGTGCCCGGCGCCCGGCTGGTCCTGCAACTCGACGAACCGTCCCTCATCGCCGTCCTGCGCGGGCAGGTGAGGACGGCCAGCGGCTACCGCACCCACCGCGCCGCCGACCGGCAGCTCGTCGAGGCCGCGCTGCGCGAGGTCGTCGGGGTTCACGGCGACGGTCCCGTCGTGGTCCACTCGTGCGCACCGGACGTCCCGTTCGCCCTGCTGCGCCGGGCGGGCGCCGCGGCGGTCTCCTTCGACTTCAGCCTCCTCACCGAGCGTGACGACGACGCCATCGGCGAGGCGGTGGAAGCCGGCACGCGACTGTTCGCCGGTGTCGTGCCGGGCACGGACGGCCGATTGTCGGACCCTGCCGGTAGCGTCATGGGTGTCAGGACGCTGTGGCGCAGGCTGGGGCTGCAACCGGGGCTTCTCGCGGAGGCGGTCACCATCACCCCGTCGTGCGGGCTCGCGGGGGCCTCTCCCGAGTACGCGCGCAAGGCGCTCGCCCACTGCGTCCAGGCGGCGAGATCCCTCGCGGACAACCCTGAGTAACGGGAGGACCACACGGTGGCCGGCGACAAGCAAGCGGAGACGACGGTGCCCGCCGAGGCACGGGAGCAGCACGCGCAGCTCGCTGAGCAGATCGAGGAGCACCGCTTCCGGTACTACGTGAACGACGCCCCCGTCGTCAGTGACGCGGAGTTCGACCGGCAATTGCGCGCCCTCGAAGCCTTGGAGGAGCGCTTCCCCGAGCTGCGCACGCCCGATTCCCCGACCCAGAAGGTCGCGGGCGCCTACGCGACCGAGTTCACCTCGGTCCAGCACCGCTCCCGGATGCTCTCCCTCGACAACGCCTTCGACGACGAGGAGTTGGCCGCCTGGGCCGAGCGGGTCGCCAAGGACGTCGGCTCCTCCGGCTACCACCTGCTGTGCGAGCTGAAGGTCGACGGCCTCGCCGTGAACCTCACCTACGAGCACGGCAGGCTCACCCGGGCCGCCACCCGCGGCGACGGCCGTACCGGCGAGGACATCACGCCGAACGTGCGCACGATCGCCGAGATCCCCGACCGGCTCACCGGCGACCGTGTCCCCGATCTCGTCGAGATCCGCGGCGAGGTCTACTTCCCGATGGAGAAGTTCGAGGAGCTCAACGCCCGCCTGGTCGAGGCCGGCGACAAGCCCTTCGCCAATCCCCGCAACGCGGCGGCCGGTTCGCTGCGCCAGAAGGACCCGCGCGTCACCGCCGGCCGCCCCCTGCACATGGTCGTCCACGGCATCGGCGCCCTGGAGGGGTACGAGGGCCTGACCCGGCTGTCCGAGGCGTACGACCTGCTCAAGTCCTGGGGGCTGCCGACCGCTCAGCACAACCGGGTGGTCGACGACCTCGACGGCGTACGGGAGTTCATCGCCCACTTCGGCGAGAACCGCCACTCCGTCGAGCACGAGATCGACGGCGCCGTCATCAAGCTGGACGAGATCCCGCTCCAGGGCCGCCTTGGCTCCACCTCCCGCGCGCCCCGCTGGGCCATCGCCTGGAAGTACGCGCCCGAGGAGGTCAACACCAAGCTCGTCAACATCCGCGTGGGCGTGGGCCGTACGGGCCGTGTCACGCCCTACGCGCAGGTCGAGCCGGTCACCGTCGCCGGCTCCGAGGTCGAGTTCGCCACCCTGCACAACCAGGACGTCGTCAAGCTCAAGGGCGTCCTCATCGGCGACACGGTGGTGCTCCGCAAGGCCGGTGACGTCATCCCGGAGATCCTCGGCCCGGTCGTCGACCTGCGGGACGGCACCGAGCGGGAGTTCGTGATGCCCGCCGAGTGCCCCGAGTGCGGGACGCCGCTCAGGCCCATGAAGGAGGGCGACGTCGACCTGCGCTGCCCCAACGCCCGCAGCTGCCCGGCCCAGTTGCGCGAGCGGCTCTTCTATCTCGCGGGCCGCAAGAGCCTGGACATCGAGCACTTCGGATACGTCGCCGCCGCGGCCCTCACCAAGCCGCTGGAGCCCTCCGAGCCGCCGCTCCTCGACGAGGGCGACCTGTTCGACCTCACGATCGAGCAACTGCTCCCGATCAAGGCGTACGTTCTCGACCAGGACAGCGGGCTGCCCAAGCGGGACCCGAAGACCGGCGAGGAGAAGGTCGCCACGTTCTTCGCCAACCAGCAGGGCGAGCCCAGGAAGAACGCCCTGTCCATGCTGGAGAACATCGCGGCGGCCAAGGACCGCCCGCTCGCCCGTGTCCTCACCGGTCTGTCGATCCGCCATGTCGGCCCGGTCGCCGCCGAGGCGCTCGCCCGTGAGTTCCGCTCCATCGAGCGCATCGAACAGGCCACGGAGGAGGAGCTGTCCGCGACCGAGGGCGTCGGCGGGATCATCGCCAAGTCGCTCAAGGAGTGGTTCGCCGAGGAGTGGCACCAGGAGATCCTCCGCAAGTGGCGGGCCGCCGGCGTGCGGATGGAGGAGGAGGGCTCCGGCGAGGACGAGGGACCGCGCCCGCTCGAAGGGCTCACCGTCGTCGTCACCGGCACCCTGGAGCACTTCACCCGCGACGGCGCGAAGGACGCCCTCCAGTCCCGTGGCGCCAAGGTCACCGGTTCGGTTTCGAAGAAGACGTCCTTCGTCGTCGTGGGGGACAATCCCGGTTCGAAGTACGACAAGGCGATGCAGCTCAAGGTGCCCGTGCTGAACGAGGACGGCTTCGGCGTCCTGCTGGAACAGGGCCCGGAGGCCGCCGCCGGCGTCGCGCTTCCGAACGAGGAGTAGACGGGCGGCAGGCGATCAGGAGAGCGGAACGGCGGTTGAAGGCCACCCGATCGGCGCATACCAGATGCATACGGGTGGCCGGGGCGCATTCGGGCAACCGTCGACGACCGCTGCCCGTGGAAGCCTTCCGCGGCCTACTGTTGAGACGTGCGCCTTCCGTGCCCGGCTGCGGTGGGGGCGTCCGCGTGCTCCGGCGGAGCACGGGGAAGGGTTTTCCACCACGGCGCCGTGGAGGGTTCGCAGGGCAACGGGCCGCGTGGCGCCAGCACCGCCGGCTGTGAGAGGGACGGGAATGGAACCGACCGAGAGCGCCGCCCCGTACTCACGGCTGCGCCGGATGGCCGGCACCTGGCGGGGGCGCAGACCCACGGGGGCCACGGAACGCCCGGGTGACGCCGGCCGGGCGGCCGTCATGGAGGCACGTGCCGTCGTACCCCTGACGCCCGACCCCGCCACCGGGCTGCTGCCCGGGGCCGATCCGGACCGGCATCTGACCTGGCCCGCGCTGCCCGCGGCGGTCGTCGCGGCGGCCGGGTTCGTCCTCGGCGCCGGTTTCTACCGGGCGTTCAGCGGCAGCCACGCGCTCTTCCCGTCCGGCACCGCGGGCTGGGCGCTCGCCGTGCTGACCGGCGTCATCGTCGGCCATCTCGTCGCGCTCGGCCGCGCCCGCTGGTGGGGCGGCACCGGCTCCGGCGCCGCCCTGACCCTGGCCGTGCTGATGCTGTACGGCTGGGTGCCGGCCGGGATGGTCAGCCTCACCGTCGTCGTGCTGGTCGGGATAGCCAGGCGCCACCGCTGGCGGCAGGGCATCCTGCACGGCGCGGTGGACATCCTCGGCATCGCCGCCGGAGCCCTCGTCCTCGCCGCGTTCGGCCGGGTGCCGTCCGTCGAGGCCCCCTGGAACCCCGACACCTGGTCGGTCTACACCGCCCCCGAGGTCATCCTCGTCGCGGCGACCTATCTCGCGGTCACCCGCGGCCTGCTCTGGTACCTGCACGCGCCCCGCAGCGGCGGACTGCCCACCGTCGCCCGCACCGCCCTGGCCAGACAGGGCCTGGTCGCCGTCGCGCTGCTCGGCATCGCCCCGCTGGTCTGTGTCGTCGCCGTGGCCAAGCCCGTGCTGCTCCCGCTCTTCGCGATCCCGCTGATCGCCCTCGACTCCACCCTGTGGATGGCCCGCGCCCGCGCCGAGGAACAGCTGCGCGACCCGCTGACCGGTCTGCCCAACCGGCAGTGGCTGCTGGAACGTATCTGGACCGCGCTGGACGACGCCGAGCGCATCGGCGCCCGCTCCGCCCTGATGCTCATCGACCTCGACCGCTTCCGGTCGGTCAACGACACCCTGGGCCATCTCGCCGGTGACCGGCTGCTCCTGCAGATAGCCGACCGGCTCCAGCAGGCCCTGCCGCGTGGTGCGGAGGCCGCGCGGCTCGGCGGCGACGAGTTCGCCGTCCTGCTGCCGGTCGCCGACTCCACGACGTCCGCCACCCGCGTCGCCCGCGCCCTGGTGTCCGCCCTCAGTTCGCCGCTCGATCTCGACGGGCTCACCCTCGTGCTGGAGGCCAGCGCGGGGGTCGCCGTCTTCCCGGACCACGCCCTGGACGCCGAGGGGCTGCTGCGCCGGGCGGACGTGGCGATGTACCAGGCCAAGCGGGACCGCACGGGCGTCGAGGTCTACGAGTCCAAGCGGGACTCCAACACCCCCGACCGGCTGGGCCTGCTGGGCGACCTGCGGCGGGCGCTCGACGCGCACGAGGTGCAGCTCCACTACCAGCCCAAGGTCCGCTTCGACGGTCAGGTCGCGGGCCTGGAGGCGCTGGTGCGGTGGGTGCATCCGGAGCGCGGGAAGGTACCGCCGGACGAGTTCATCGCGATCGCCGAGTCGTCCGGGCTGATGCCGTACCTGACGGAGTACGTCCTCGACACGGCGCTCGCCCAGGTCGCCCAGTGGCGGGCGCAGGGGCTGCACGTCCCGGTCGCGGTCAACGTCTCGCCGCGGGACGTCCACACCCCCGGCTTCGCGGGCTCGGTCGCCGCCCGGCTGGCCCGGCACGGCGTCCCGGCGGGCTCCCTGCAGCTGGAGATAACCGAGCACGTGCTCCTGGAGGACCCGCAGCGGGCCGCCGACACCCTCGCCGGGCTGACCGGCCACGGCGTGAAGATGTCCCTCGACGACTTCGGCACCGGTTACTCCTCCCTCGTCCATCTGCGCAGCCTCCCCGTCAGCGAGCTGAAGATCGACCGCTCGTTCGTGGCCCGTCTCGCGGTGGACACCGAGGACGCCGAGATCGTCCGCTGCACGGTGGACCTGGCCCATTCGCTGGGCCTGCTCGTCGTCGCGGAGGGCGTCGAGGACGACGAGACCTGGGAGCGGCTGCGCGACCTGGGCTGTGACGCCGTACAGGGCTGGCTGGTCGCGGCGGCCATGCCGCCGGAGGAGACGACGGCCTGGCTGCGGGCGCGCGGTTCACGCGGCTGGCAGCGCCCGCGGGCGGCCCTGCCCGCGGCCGCCACGGACGAGTGAGCCGCGCGTCGGCGGACGGGTGAGGCGCGCGCGTCAGTCCCGGCCCGCCGTGACAGCCGCGCGTCAGTCCCGGCCCGCCGTGAAGTGACCGATCAGCAGGGCGAGGCGCTCCTGGTGCGCGGCCTCCGGCAGGCGCCCGCTGCGCATCAGCGTCACCAGGCCGTGCAGGCCCGCCCAGAACGTCTCCGCCAGCAGACCGGGGTCCTCGCCCTGTGCCGCGACGGGTTCGACGGCGCCCAGTAGCTCGTTGAAGGCCGCCCACAGCGCGGCCGGGGCCTCAGGGGTGGCGAACGGCAGGTCCACGCGGTGGGTGAACATCGCGTCGTACAGGGCGGGGCGCCGCAGCGCGAACGCCGTGTAGGCCCCGCCGACCGCCGCGAGCGTCTCCCGCGCGCCGGACGCCGCCGCGCGGGCCGCCCGCATCTCGTCGCCCAGCTCCTCGATGCCCTGCACCGCGACGGCCGTCATGATCGCGTCCTTGCCCTTGAAGTGGCTGTACAGGACGGGCTGGCTGTACTCGATCTCGGCGGCCAGCCGGCGTGTGGTCACCGCGTCCCAGCCCTCCGCCTCGGCCAGTTCCCGGGCGGCCGTGACGATCAGCCGCTCCCGCTCCGCACGTTCGCGCTCCCGGCGCGTCTGAATCGACATGCCCCGGATTCTAGCAGCGCTAGCCAATCTGTCGACGCTCTGCTAGCTTCGCTCTCACTACTAGCGCTGCTAGAAAACAGTCGTCAGTGAGGAGAACCGACCATGACCGCGACCGCGTACACCCTGGCCGTCCTGCTCAACCTGTTCTGCCTGTTCCTCGGCTACCGGTTCCTGCTCCAGCCCGCCTCCGCCGCCACCGGCTACGGCGTCCCCGCCCGCCCCGACGGAGACGCCGGCGCGTACCTCTCCGTCAAGGGCCTCAGGGACGGCACCTTCGGCGTCGTCGGCCTCGCGCTGCTGGCCTTCGCCGGGGCCCGCGCGGAGGCCTGGTTCATGCTCTGCGTCGCGCTCGTCCCGCTCGTCGACACGGTGATCGTGCTGCGCCACGGCGGGCCCAGGGCGACCGCCTTCGGAGTCCACTTCGCCACCGCCGTGATCGTCCTGATCAGCGCCGCGCTGCTCTTCGCGGTCTGACGGACACGAAACCGCGTGACGACCGGCTGCTCCCGCCCCATAGGATTGGCCCCAAACCACACACACTCACCACCCCAGAGGATCGCTGCATGCCTGGCATCACGCGCGAGGAGGTCGCGCACCTCGCTCGGCTGGCGCGTCTGGAGCTGAAGCCCGAAGAGCTTGAACACTTCGCCGGCCAGCTGGACGACATCATCGGCGCGGTCGCCCGCGTCAGCGAGGTCGCCGACCAAGACGTACCGCCGACCTCGCACCCGCTCCCGCTGACGAACGTCATGCGCGTGGACGAGGTCCGTCCGTCGCTCACCCCCGAGCAGGCGCTCTCCGGCGCCCCGGCCCAGGAGCAGCAGCGTTTCAAGGTGCCGCAGATCCTGGGGGAGGACTAAGAAGTCATGACGGACATCATCAAGCTCACCGCCGCCGAGACCGCCGCGAGGATCGCCTCCGGCGAGCTGACGGCCGTCCAGGTCACCGAGGCCCACCTCGCCCGGATCGAGGCCGTCGACGAGAAGGTGCACGCCTTCCTGCACGTCGACCGCGAGGGCGCCCTCGCCCAGGCGCGTGCCGTGGACGCCAAGCGGGAGGCCGGCGAGAAGCTCGGCCCGCTCGCCGGTGTGCCCCTCGCGCTGAAGGACATCTTCACCACCGAGGGCATCCCGACGACCGTCGGCTCCAAGATCCTCGAAGGCTGGATCCCGCCGTACGACGCCACGCTCACCAAGCGTCTGAAGGCCGCCGACGTCGTCATCCTCGGCAAGACCAACATGGACGAGTTCGCCATGGGGTCCTCCACCGAGAACAGCGCCTACGGCCCGACCGGCAACCCCTGGGACCTCACCAAGATCCCCGGCGGCTCCGGCGGCGGTTCCTCCGCCGCGCTCGCCTCCTTCCAGGCGCCCCTCGCCATCGGCACCGACACCGGCGGCTCCATCCGCCAGCCGGCCGCCGTCACCGGCACGGTGGGCGTCAAGCCGACCTACGGGGCCGTGTCCCGGTACGGCATGGTCGCCTTCTCCTCCTCCCTCGACCAGGGCGGCCCCTGCGCCCGCACGGTCCTGGACGCGGCCCTGCTGCACGAGGTCATCGCCGGGCACGACCCGCTCGACTCCACCTCCATCGACGCGCCCGTCCCGCCGGTCGTCGAGGCCGCCCGCAACGGCAGCGTCGAGGGCATGCGCGTCGGCGTCGTCAAGCAGTTCCGCGGCGAGGGCTACCAGGCCGGCGTCATCCATCGGTTCGACGAGTCCGTCGCCCTCCTCAAGGAGCTGGGCGCCGAGATCGTCGAACTGGACTGCCCGTCCTTCGACCTCGCCCTGTCGGCGTACTACCTCATCGCGCCCTCCGAGTGCTCCTCCAACCTCGCCCGCTTCGACGGCCTGCGCTACGGCCGCCGCACCGGCGACGACGGCACGCACTCCGCCGAGGAGGTCACCTCCCTCACCCGTGAGGCGGGCTTCGGCCCCGAGGTCAAGCGCCGGATCATGCTCGGCACGTACGCGCTGAGCAGCGGCTACTACGACGCCTACTACGGCTCCGCCCAGAAGGTGCGCACGCTCATCACGCGCGACTTCGAGAAGGCCTTCGAGTCGGTGGACGTGATCGTGTCGCCCACCACGCCCACCACCGCCTTCGCGATCGGCGAGCGCGCCGACGACCCGATGGCGATGTACCTGGCCGACCTCTGCACCATCCCGACCAACCTCGCGGGCAACGCGGCCATGTCGCTGCCGTGCGGTCTGGCACCCGAGGACAACCTCCCCGTGGGGCTCCAGATCATCGCCCCGGCCCTGAAGGACGACCGGCTGTACAAGGTCGGCGCCGCCGTCGAGGCCGCCTTCGTGGAAAGGTGGGGGCACCCGCTCCTGGAGGAGGCACCGTCGCTGTGAGCAAGCTGACCAAGGCGAAGGACTTCAAGAAGTCCAAGTCCGGTACGTACCTGTCGATGGCCACCACCGCGTTCGGCGCGCTGGGTGTCGCCAAGCAGATCAAGAAGGCCCGCACCGAGCAGGACACGCTCCGGCTGGTCGACGCCACCGTCTCCGCGGTCGCGATCGTCACCGGTCTCGCCATCCTGTACCGCGAGCTGAAGCGGCTGGGCGACGACGACGTCCTGCTGGGCTGAGAGGGAAGTTTCACCGTGACCACCACGACCGACCTGGAGTCGTACGAGGACGCTCTCGCGTCGTACGACCCCGTCATGGGCCTTGAGGTCCATGTCGAACTCGGCACCAAGACCAAGATGTTCTGCGGCTGTTCGACCGAACTCGGTCAGGACGCCAACACGCAGACCTGCCCCACCTGCCTCGGCCTGCCCGGCGCGCTCCCGGTCGTCAACGCGACCGGCGTCGAGTCGGCGATCAAGATCGGTCTCGCGCTGAACTGCGAGATCGCCGAGTGGTGCCGCTTCGCCCGGAAGAACTACTTCTATCCGGACATGCCGAAGAACTTCCAGACCTCCCAGTACGACGAGCCGAT
Source organism: Streptomyces sp. NPDC090106 (assembly GCF_044747265.1). Taxonomy (NCBI): domain Bacteria; kingdom Bacillati; phylum Actinomycetota; class Actinomycetes; order Kitasatosporales; family Streptomycetaceae; genus Streptomyces; species Streptomyces sp. NPDC090106. The sequence goes on from NZ_JBIVDS010000002.1 coordinate 742,741, forward strand.
CGCCTTCAACGGCTACCTCGACGTCCAGCTGGAGGACGGCGAGACCTTCCGTGTGGAGATCGAGCGCGCCCACATGGAGGAGGACACCGGCAAGTCGACCCACGTGGGCGGCGCGACGGGCCGTATCCACGGCGCCTCGCACTCCCTGCTGGACTACAACCGCGCCGGCATCCCGCTCATCGAGATCGTCACCAAGCCGATCGAGGGAGCGGGCGAGCGCGCCCCCGAGGTCGCGCGGGCGTACGTGCGGGAGCTGCGCGAGGTCATCCGGGCCCTCGGTGTGTCCGAGGCGCGGATGGAGATGGGCCAGATGCGCTGCGACGTGAACCTGTCGCTGCGCCCGCACGGCCGCGAGAAGTTCGGCACCCGCAGCGAGACGAAGAACGTCAACTCGCTGCGCTCCGTGGAGCGTGCCGCCCGCTTCGAGATCCAGCGGCACGCCGCGGTCCTCAACAGCGGCGGCACGATCATCCAGGAGACCCGCCACTTCCACGAGGACACCGGGTCCACGACCTCGGGCCGGGTGAAGGAGGAGGCCGAGGACTACCGGTACTTCCCGGAGCCCGACCTCGTCCCGGTCGCCCCGTCCCGTGCGTGGGTCGAGGAGATCCGCGTGGCGCTCCCGGAGCTGCCGCTGGCCCGCCGTACCCGGCTGCTCGCCGAGTGGGGCATCACCGCGCTCGACATGCAGGCGATCACCAACGCCGCCGCGCTGGACCTGATCGTCGCCACGATCGACGCCGGTGCCGACGCGGCGTCCGCCCGCAAGTGGTGGATGGGTGAACTGGCCCGCAGCGCCAACGAGTCGGGCACCTCGCTCGACGAGCTGGCCATCACGCCGGAGCAGGTCGCCCGGGTCACCGAGCTGGTCTCCAAGGGCGACCTCAACGACAAGCTGGCCCGCCAGGTCATCGAGGGCGTCCTCGCCGGCGAGGGCACCCCGGACGAGGTCGTCGACAAGCGCGGTCTGAAGGTCGTCTCCGACGAGGGTGCCCTCGGCACCGCCGTCGACGAGGCCATCGCCGGCAACCCGGGCATCGCCGACAAGATCCGCTCCGGGAAGGTCGCCGCGGCCGGCGCCCTGGTCGGCGCGGTCATGAAGGCGACCCGCGGTCAGGCCGACGCGGCCCGCGTCAAGGAACTGATCCTGGAGAAGCTGGGCGTCAGCGAGGGCTGAGCCCCGCGTTCCTCCCGAGGGGGACGGGCCACTTCGGTGGCGCGTCCCCCTCGGTGCGTCCGCCTGAGGCGGCCGGCGGGAAACGGTTCGCTAGAGGCGGCGACCGACGACCCGGACGAAGCCCAGGGCGCGGCCCTCGTCCGCGCGGAGCATCTCGGCGACCTCGCGGGCCGCCGTGCGGTGGAACTCCTCGGGGCTCTCCTCGGCGACCACCTCGCACCAGCGCAGCCAGTCCCGCCAGCCGTCCGGCTGCCAGTCGGCCGTCTCCACCTCCACGGCCCCGCTGCGGGCCCAGTGCCGGCGCCACCAGTCGGCGGAGTGGAAGCACCAGTACTCCGCCCGCCACCAGGGCGCCAGATGCGCCGGCGGCTCGCTGCCCTCGCTCTCCGCCCGCAGCGCCGGTACGACGATCCCGATCCGGCCGCCGGGCTTCAGCAGCCGCGTCAGGGAGGGCAGATAGAGGTCGTTCGTGCCGAAGTACTGGTAGGCGTCGATGCTCACGATCGCGTCGAAGCCGCCCTCGGCGAACGGCAGGTCGTGCGCCTCGGCGTGCACCGGCTGGACCCGCTCGGTGAATCCCGCCTCGGCGATCCGTTTCGCGTTGTCGTCCGGCCTGACCCACAGGTCGGCGGCGGTGACCTGGGCGTCGTACTCCCTGGCCAGGAAGACCGAGGTCAGCGCCCGGCCGCAGCCCAGGTCCAGGACGCGGGCGCAGGGGCGCAGGGTGTCGAGGCCCAGCGCGGGGGCGAGCCACTCCAGCAGCCACAGGGCGTTGGGGCCCATCTGGTTCTCGACGACCCAGCGGGCGTCGTAGCCGTTGCTGCGCGGATAGCGGGCGGGGGCGGTGATGTCTGGCATCGGTGGACGGGCTCCTTGAGTCCGGGACGGCGGATAGGGATACGAAGGAGCGGGGCCGCCTGCTCAAGCGAGGGGTGTTCCCGCTCGCGGGCGGGCGCCCGCGGCATCGGACCGGCGTTCTCAGGGGGACGCGCTACGCTCGCCCGCCATGAGCGGACCTGTTGATTCCGAGACCGGCATACCGGAGGCGCGAAGAGCCCGTTGGACGGCTCTCGGCAGCGGGGCGCTGCTGGCACTCGCGGGTGTCGCCGCCGCGGTGCTCCGCCTCACCGGCCCGGCACCCTCCCTGGTCTGCGCCGCCTACGCGTCCGGCGCGGCGGTGTGCGCGCTCGCGGCGGTCCTCGGCGCCCGGGGACGCACCCGGTGGGCGCTGTGGCTGCTGATCATCGGCGTGATGGTGATGGCGCTGGGCGACCAGTTCGACTGACGTGACAGAGCGGCCGTTACTGTCCTGTGATCTGGCTCCCACTCCTGTGAATAACGCCACGAACGGCATAAACGATCAATTTCGCCTGCGAGAGTGGGCGGCGCATTGCTCATACGTTCCTTTTGCTCATGCGTTCTTTGCGGGCCGTTCACCTCGTGAACCACCAGTTCCCGGTCAAAGATCCACCGACAGCCCCCGGGAGCACGTTCGTGGCAGCCCTCGCACGCTGGTGTGTCCAGCGCCGCCTCGTCGCCGTACTGCTGTGGCTCCTCGCCTTCGGCGGGGTGACCGCGGGCGCCGCCGTCGCGGGCTCGGCCTACTCCAACGACTACGAGGTCCCCGGCACCGAGTCGGGCCGCGCGACCCAGCTGCTCCAGGCCGGCTTCCCGGACCTCGGCGGCGACAGCGACACCGTCGTCTGGCACACCCCCGCCGGCACCACCGTCCGCTCCGCCGCCGTCGAACAGACCATGAACCGGACCCTGGAGGAGATCGCCGGCCTCCCCGGAATCGCCTCCGTGACCGGCCCCTACGGCGACGACGGCTCGGCCCGCATCAGCGCCGACGGACGCACCGCCTACGCCGTCGTCACCTTCGAGGACCGCGCCGAGGACATCTCCCCGGCCGAGGCACAGACGGTCGTCGACGTCGCCGCGTCCGCCCGGGGCGACGGCCTCCAGGTCGAGCTGGGCGGCAGCGCCATCGCGCTCACCGAGTCCTCCGGAGGCCATGTCGCCGAGGCCGTCGGCGTGGTCGTCGCCGCCGTCGTGCTCTTCCTCGCCTTCGGGTCGCTCGCCGCCTCCCTGCTGCCCATCGCGACCGCCCTGGTGAGCGTCGGCACCGCCTACTTCGGCATCGAGCTGCTCGGGCACGCCATGACCGTCGCCGACTTCGCCCCCATGCTCGGGATGCTGATCGGCCTCGGCGTCGGCATCGACTACGCCCTGTTCATCGTCACCCGGCACCGGCGCGGCCTCAAACGCGGCCTGGACGTCACCGAGTCGATCACCAACGCCGTCGCGACGACCGGACGGGCCGTCGTCTTCGCGGGTGCCACGGTGTGCATAGCGCTGCTGGGGATGCTGATCCTGCGGCTCGGCTTCCTCAACGGCGTCGCCATCGCCGCCTCGCTGACCGTCGTCCTCACCGTCGCCGCGTCCGTGACCCTCCTGCCCGCCCTGCTCTCCTTCATCGGCCCGCGCGCCCTGAGCCGCCGCGAACGGCGCCGCCTGGCCGAGCACGGACCCGAGCCGGAGCTGCCGACCGGGTTCGCGGCCCGCTGGTCGGCCTTCGTGGAACGCCACCCCAAGCTGCTGGGCGCCCTCGCCCTCGCCGTCGTCACCGTCCTTGCCCTGCCCACCCTGGGCCTGCGCCTGGGCACCTCCGACCAGGGCAACAACCCCGAGTCGTCCACCACCCGCCAGGCCTACGACCTGCTCGCCGACGGGTTCGGCGACGGCGTCAACGGCCCGCTCACCCTCGTCACCCCGGTGAGCGGCGCCGAGGACCGGCTCGCCCTGGACAACCTGGACGCCACCCTCCGCACCACCGAGGGCGTCGCGTCCGTGACCCCGGTGACCTACGACGCGGCCGGCGACACCGGGTACCTCACCGTCGTCCCCACCTCCGCGCCCCAGTCGCGGCAGACCAGCGACCTCGTCGACCGGCTCCGCCAGGAGGTGCTGCCGCGCGCCGAGACCGGCACCTCCCTGGACCTCCGCGTCGGCGGGGTGACCGCCTCCTACGACGACTTCGCCGAGGTCATCGTCGGCAAGCTGCCCCTGTTCGTCGGTGTCGTCATCGGCCTGGGCTGCGTCCTGCTGCTGCTCGCCTTCCGGTCCGTCGGCATCCCCCTGAAGGCCGCCGCGATGAACGTGGCCGCGGTCGCCGCCGCCTTCGGCGTGGTCGTCGCGATCTTCCAGTGGGGCTGGGGGAGCGAACTGCTCGGCCTCGGCCGCGCGGGCCCGATCGAACCCTTCCTCCCGGTCATCATGGTGTCCGTCCTCTTCGGCCTCTCCATGGACTACCAGGTGTTCCTGGTCAGCCGGATGTACGAGGAGTGGCTGGAGACCGGCGACAACCGGCGGGCCGTGCGCCTCGGCCTCGCCGAGACCAGCCGCGTGATCAACTCGGCCGCGGTCATCATGATCTCGGTGTTCCTCGCCTTCGTGCTCTCCGGCGACCGGGTCATCGCCATGTTCGGCATCGCCCTCGCCGCCGCCGTCGCCCTCGACGCCTTCGTCCTGCGCACCCTCCTCGTCCCCGCCCTCATGCATCTGCTCGGCGGCGCCAACTGGTGGCTGCCCGGCTGGCTGGACCGCCGCCTGCCCCGCATCAGCATCGAGCCGCCCGAGTGCCGCGCCCAGCATGAAAGGCTGGATCAGCTGGTCGGCCGGGTCCCCGGCCAGGCCACCGAGGGACGCGGAAAGGGAGCGGATGTACGCGATATCGCTGGGTGAGGACGCCGAGCTGCGGCCGTTGGAGCCGTGGCACGCCGAGGAGTTCCTGGCCAACCTGGAGCGCGGCCGGGAGTTCATCGGGCAGTACATCGCCTTCGGCTCACAGGTCGTCGACGTCGACACCGCCCGCGAGACCCTCCAGCGGTACGCCCGGATGCGCGCCGAGGACACCGGCGGCTACCACGGCATCTGGCTCGACGGAAAGCTCGTCGGCGGGGTCCTCACGCTGAACTTCGACGCCGCGACCGGCAACTGCGAGGTCGGCTGCTGGCTGGAACCCGGCGCGACCGGCCGCGGGCTCGTCGGCCGGGCCATGCGCGTCCTCATCGACTGGGCCGTCGAGGAACGCGGCATCCACCGCGTCGAATGGGTCGCGGCCTCGGGGAACACCCCCAGCCTGAACGTGGCCCGCCGCCTCGGCATGACCCGCGATGGCGTCCGGCGCGAGGCACACCCCTATGGTGGCTTGAGGCACGACCTGGAGGTGTGGTCGATCCTCGCCCCCGAATGGCGCGCAGCACGCGCGCGTGCCGCCCGTAGCGATCATTAAGACCCCTCTCAGACAGGATCCGTACGGTGCCCAGCATGGGAAGCAAGACAGTTGACGAGACCGGTGCCGAGACGGGCACCGAGGCCACGACCGACGAGACCGCGGTGGACGTCACCAAGGCCGACGAGGTGACCGCGGCCGAGGAGACGGCGACCGCGGTGAACGAGGACGCCGAGGCATCCGAGGACGCCGACGACTTCGAGGACGACGAGCTGGACGCCGCCGCGGCCGTCGAGGACGAGAGCCCCACCGGGGCAGGCCAGGGCGCGGGCGCCATCGTGTCCGCCGCGCTCGGCCTGATCTCGCTCTCCGGCAGCTGGGTCGGCACCGTCGGCTCCGCGCGCGAGGCCCTCATCGGGCAGCTCCAGACGTCGTCCTCCTCGGACGTCGCCACCCTGGTCAAGGAGGGCTATGGCGACGCCTGGAACGCGACCGCGCTGTGGGGCGGCGTCTTCGCCCTCGTCGCCCTGCTCGTCGGCGTCGTCGTGCTGGCCCGGCCCGCCTTCGGCACCCCCGGCAGGCCGCAGCCGGTCTGGATCAAGTCGGTCGCCTGGGCGGGTGTCACGCTCGGCGTCATCGGCCTGCTTCTGGCCGTTCTCAAGTACACCGACATCCTGCTCGGTCTGCCCTCCACGAGCTGAGGAACCGCAGGTCCGGAAGGGGCCTTAGCCGCGCCATGAGCACCTTAGGCGCCGGCTGAGGCCCCTTACGCGCGTCTAAGGCCCCTCGGGGGAGCCCAAGATGCGGCACTCTCCCGATGTGGCGGACCCCCCTCGGAGACGAAGGTTGAGGCATCGCAGAAAGCGAGCCGCACCACTCCGCTCCGAGGTCAGGACACCCCATGCACGAGTACGAGCTCTCCCGTCTCCGTTCCGCCGAACTGCTCCGCCAGGCCGACCACGAGCGCCTCGTCCGCGAGGCGCTGCGAGGCCGCCGCGCCGCCCGCCGGGAGGCCGCCCGCCGTGAGGCCGCCCGCCGTGAGGAGGCAGGCCCCGCCACCGAGAGCGAGTCGCATACCGGGCGTCCTCGCCGGCTCCGGTTCCCGCGCGCCGCGTGAGCGCCCCGCGGGCAGCCGGTCCACCGCGGACCGGCGCCCGGCTCCCACCGCTGTCCGACGCCGTCCCGACGACCGGGGCGGCGTCGGTGCGCGTGACCACCGCGACCGCGACCGCGACCGCGACCGCCGCCACCGTCCCTCCCGCCACCGTCCCTCCCGCCGCCGCCTCTCCCGCCAACGCCCCCTCCACAGTTGACGCCTCCTCGAAAACCGGTGCCCTCGTGCCGGACGCGCGTGCGATGCTCGGGGCCGTGGAGACCAGGTCCGTCAGTCCCGTCTTCGTCGGTCGCGCCGACGAGCTCGCCGTGCTGGACGAGGCGCTCGGCCGGGCCGCCGCGGCCACGCCCCGCGCCCCCGGCACCGGGGGAGAGCCCCAGGCGCTGCTCATCGGCGGCGAGGCAGGCGTCGGCAAGACCCGGCTCGTCGAGGAGTTCGCCGCCGCCGCGCGCCGCACGGGCGCCGTCGTCGCGATCGGCGGCTGCGTCGAGATAGGCGCCGACGGACTGCCCTTCGCCCCCTTCTCGACCGCCCTGCGCGCCCTGCGCCGCGCCCTCCCGGACGAACTGGCCGAGGCCGCCGCCGGACAGGAGGAGGAACTCGCCCGGCTGCTGCCCGAACTCGGCGAGGCCCCCACCGCACGCCACGACGAGGAGGGCATGGCCCGCCTCTTCGAACTCACCGCCCGCCTCCTCGAACGGGTCGCCGCCGACCGCACCGTCGTCGTCGCCCTGGAGGACCTCCACTGGTCCGACGCCTCCACCCGCCACCTCCTGGCCTACCTGCTGCGCACCCTGCGCACCGGCCGCCTCCTCGTCCTCGCCACCTACCGCTCGGACGACATCCACCGCCGCCATCCGCTGCGCCCCCTGCTCGCCGAACTCGACCGGCTGCGCACCGTCCACCGCCTCGACCTCGCCCGCTTCAACCGCACCGAGGTCGGCCGGCAGATCGCCGGCATCCTCGCCCAGGAACCCGACCCGGCCCAGGTCGACGAGATCTACGCCCGCTCCGACGGCAACGCCTTCTTCGTCGAGGAACTCGCCGTCGCCGCCCACGAGGGCTGCCGCACCGGCCTCACCGACTCTCTGCGCGACCTGCTCCTGGTCCGGGTGGAGGGGCTGCCCGAGACCGCCCAGCGGATCGCCCGGGCCGTCGCCGAGGGCGGCGCCACCGTCGAGCACCGGCTGCTCGCCGCCGTCGCCGGTCTCTGCGAGGACGACCTCATCGAGGCGCTGCGCGCCGCTGTCGGCGCCAACATCCTGCACCCCGCGCCCGACGGCGACGGCTACCGCTTCCGGCACTCCCTGGTCCGCGAGGCCGTCAGCGACGACCTGCTCCCCGGCGAGCGCTCCCGCCTCAACCGCCGCTACGCCCAGGCCCTGGAGACCGACCCGACGCTCGTCCCCGCCGACGAACGCGTCCTGCGACTGGCCAGCTACTGGTACCACGCCCACGACGCCGCCAAGGCCCTGCCCGCCGTCCTCGACGCCTCCGTCACCGCCCGCCGCCGGCACGCCCACGCCGAGCAGCTCCGGCTCCTGGAACGCGCGATGGAGCTGTGGGACACCGCCCCCGAGGACGTCCGCGCCGCCCTGCGCCCCGTCGACTACGCCGAGGTCTACCCTCCCTGCGGCTGCGACCCCGCCACCACCCCGCTGCGCTATCTCGACCTGATGGCCGAGGCCGCCGTGGCCGGCCGGCTCTGCGGTGAACGCGAACGCGCCCTGAAGATCACCAAGCGGGCGCTGCACCTCGTCCAGGACGAGGACGACCCGCTGCGCGCCGCCTGGTTCTGGGTGCAGCGCTCGCGGCTGATCCGGAACCTGGCCCGCGGTGACGGCCGGGCCGAACTGGCCGCCGCCGAGGACCTCGTGCGCGGACTGCCGCCCAGCGAGGTGCACGCCGAGGTCCTCGTCCACGTCGCCAACTGGTCCCTGCTCAACGCCCCGGGACCCGACACCTTCGAGGCCGCCGAACGCGCCGTCGGCTACGCCCGGATGGTCGGCGCCCGCGAGGTCGAACTGGAGGCCCGGCAGATCCTCGGCGTCCTGATGTCCGGCGCCGGACACATCGAGTCCGGCCTCGCGGAACTCCACGAGGTCAAGGAACGGGCCCTGGCCGAGAACATCCCGCAGGCCGCGCTCAGCGCCTACGTCAACCTGCCCTCCGAACTCGAAGCGGTCGGCCGCTCCCGGGAAGCCGTCTCGATCCTGGAGGAGGGCACCACCTTCGCCAAACGGCACGGACTGCCCGACACCACCGCCTGGGTCTGGGGCAACCTCGCCGAATCCCTCTTCTCCCTGGGCCGTTGGGAGGAGGCGGACCACGCCGTCGCCTCCATGGGACGGACCGGACAGGCCGCCGTCAGCCGCGGCTTCCACGCTCTGCTGCGCACCGAACTCGCGCTCGCCCGGGGCGACCTGGCCGCCGCCGAGCAGCAACTCGAGGTCGCACGGCAGCACTTCGGCGCCCACGAGGGGGTACCCCAGGACCGGCTGCCGCTGGCCCGGCTCGCCATCGCCGTCGCGGCCGGGCAGGGACGGCTGTCCGACGCCCGCGCCGAACTCCACCGCGTCCTCGACGGCGGCTTCCCGCCCGGCACCCATCGCTACGCCTGGCGGCTCCTGCTCACCGCCGCCACCGCCGAGGCCGACGCCCTCGGCCGGCCCGACACCGGACCCGGTCGCGCCGAGACCCTCGACCGCATCCGCCGGGCCGCCAAGCCCCTGCCCACCCACGTCCCCGTCTGGCACGCCCACGAGCGCTGGCTCCACGCCGAACTGCTGCGCGCCGCGGGCACCGCCGACCCCGGCTCCTGGAACGCCGTCACCACCGCCTTCGAAGCCCTCGACCGCCCCTACGACCTCGCCCGCGTACGGCTGCGGCTCGCGGAGGTGCTGCTGGGCACGGCGGACGCGAAGCGTGGACAGGGCGACGGGAACGGACGGGGCGACGGGAACGGACGGGGCGGCGAGAGCGGTGTGGGCGGCGAGAGCGGTGCGGGCGGCGGAGGCTGCCGGGCCGACAGGGGCGGTGGGGGCGAGCGGGACCGTGCCACGGAACTGCTGTGGCTCGTCCGTGCCGTCGCCGAGCACCTCGGTGCCCGGCCGCTCGCCGACACCGTGCGCGGCCTCGCCCAGCGGGCCCGGCTTCCCCTGACCCGCGCCCTGCCCCCGGGCCCGGCCTCCGCCGCACCCCGTCCCGGTGACGACCTGCGGCTCACCGGCCGGGAGCGCGACGTCCTGCGGCTCGTCTGCGCCGGTCGCAGCAACCGTCAGATCGCCGAGGAGCTGTTCATCTCCCCGAAGACGGCCAGCGTCCATGTATCGAACATCCTCGCGAAGCTCGGTGTCTCCGGCCGCGGCGAGGCGGCGGCCCTGGCCCATCGGCTGGGGCTCTTCGCCCCGGAGCCGGAACCGGAGTCGGAACCGGAGCCGGAACCGGAGTCGGAACCGGAGTCGGCACGGGAACCGGAGCCGCAGTACGAGGATCGAACGGGAGCGCGATAATGGACGCCGTTGTGCCGCTCGCCGCCACCGCAGGCCGGCCCCGGAAGGAGGAGCCATGTTCAACGCCTTCGAGGAACTGTTCTCCCCGGGCCGCAAGCACACCCACGACGAGGAGAACCGGCTCGAACTGACCCGGGAGGACGTCGGTGACGCCGACCCCGGACGCGGGCCGATCGACCTCGCGTCCGGCAAGGTGGTGGTCCGGCCACCGAAGCCCGAGGCGGCCGACGTGGCCGAGACCGACGGGGACGAGGCCGGCGACGCCGACGCCGACGACGCGGGTGGCCCTGACCAGCCGGGCGGCGCGGTCGGCTAGGTCACCTGGAGTTCCAGGACGCGGTCGTCGCCGTCCTTCGGGTCGCCCCGGCCGTCCGTGTTGCTGGTGATCAGCCACAGCTTGTCGCCGCCCGCCGAGGCGACGGTGCGCAGCCGGCCGTACTCGCCCTCCAGGAAGGCCTGGGGGTCGGCGGAGGCCGCCGTGCCGTCCAGCGGGACCCGCCACAGGCGTGTGCCCTTGAGGCCCGCCATCCAGATCGAGCCCTCGGCGTAGGCGATGCCGCTGGGGGAGGCGTCGTCCGTGGCCCACTGGGCTATCGGGTCCTGGAAGGCGGCGTTGTCGCCCTTGCCCTCGGCGTCCGGCCAGCCGTAGTCGGCACCCGGCTTGATCGCGTTCAGCTCGTCCCAGGTGTCCTGGCCGAATTCGGAGGCGAACAGACGCTGCTCGGAGTCCCAGGCCAGGCCCTGCACATTGCGGTGGCCGTAGGAGTACACGGGGGAGTCGGGGAACGGGTTGCCCGGGGCGGGCTCGCCCTCCGGGGTGAGACGGAGGATCTTGCCGCCCAGGGAGTCCTTGTCCTGGGAGAGCCCGGTGTTGCCGCTCTCGCCCGTGCCCGCGTAGAGCATGCCGTCCGGGCCGAAGGCGATGCGCCCGCCGTTGTGGATGTAGCCCTTGGGGATGCCCTTGAAGACGGTGTCGGGCGCGCCGAGCTGATCGCCGGCCGGCCTGTCCTGCTGGTAGAGCATCCGCACGACGCGATTGTCGGAGGCCGAGGTGAAGTAGGCGTACACCATGTGGTCCGAGGCGTAGTCCGGCGACAGGGCGAGGCCCATCAGACCGCCCTCACCGGCCGGGGAGACCCCGGGGACCTCGCCCAGCACGGTCTTCTTCCCGGTTTCCCCGTCGATCCGGGTGATCGTCGCCTCGTCCCGTGAGGAGACCAGCAGATCGCCCTCGGGGAGCGGGGCCAGGCCCCAGGGGGTGTCCAGGCCGGTCGCGACGGTCCGCACGACCTTCACCGTCCCCTTGGCCGGGGGTGTCCGCGCGGTGGACTGCGCGCCGGGGGAGGTGGCCGCCCCTCCCGTACCACCGGACGAGGCGCTCTCCTTGCCCGCGGGCGTTCCCCTCCCTGCCCCGTCGGAGGAGCAACCGGCCGTCAGCAGGAGCGCAGTCGCGGCCAACACGGCCGACACAGCTCGACGTTGCACGATCCCAGTCCCTTCGACGCGACGATCTCTACCTGTCATACACCGCCCGCGCCCCGGAGGTTCCCGATCCCGGGTACCCGATTCCCGGGCCCCGGTTTCCCGGGCGTGCTCTCCCGTCCCCTGCTCCCAGGGTCCCTGTTGCCCCCGATCCCCGTCACTCCCAGGATCCCCGTGCCCCCGGCAGCCCCGCCAGTTCCGTCAGGTCCTGCGCCGTCAGGCGGAGCGCCGGCGCCGCGGCGTTCTCCGTCACCCAGCGTTCCCGCTTCGCGCCCGGGATCGGGACGACGTGGGGCCCCTGGGCGAGAACCCAGGCCAGGGCGACCTGGGCCGGGGTCGTGGTCTCGGAGTGACGGGCGGCGACCCGGCGCAGGCCGGCGACGATGGGCTGGTTGGCGGCCATCATCTCGGCGGTGAAGCGGGGGTGGCGGGCGCGCAGGTCGTCCGGTTCGAAGCCCTCGCCGGGCGTCAGCGTCCCGGTGAGGAAGCCGTTGCCCAGCGGCATCGCGGCGACGAAACCGACACCGCGGGCCTCGCACCACGGCAGCAGCCCTTCCAGTGCCTCGCGCGACCAGAGCGACAGCTCCGCCTCCACGGCGCTCACCGGGAACACCTGCTGCACCCGCCGGAGCTGCTTGATCGTCGCGTCGTGCAGCCCGGCCCCGGCCCGCCGGCCGCCCCGCGCGCCCATCGCGCACAGCCCCAGCGCCCGCACCTTCCCGGCCTGCACCAGCTCCGCCATCGCCCCCCAGGTCTCCTCGACCGGGACCTCGGGGTCCGCGCGGTGGAGCTGGTAGAGGTCGATCACATCCGTCTGAAGCCGTCTCAGGGAGGCGTCGCACGCCCGTCTCACATAGCCGGGGCGGCCGTTGGCCACGATGTGCTGCTCGCCCACCAGCAGACCGACCTTCGTCGACACGAAGGCCTCGTCCCGGCGCTCCTTCAACACCCGCCCCACCAACAGCTCATTGGTGAACGGGCCGTACATATCGGCCGTGTCCAGCAGCGTCGAGCCCAGGTCCAGGGCCCGTTCCAGGGTCCTGAGCGACTCCTCGCCCCGCTGCCGCGACCCGCTGTACGCCCAGCTCATCGGCATGCAGCCGAGTCCGACGGCCCCCGTCGCGAGCGCCCCCGCACCGATCGTCCTGCGCTCCACCTGCTCGTAACCCTCCCTCTTCCGGCACCCCACAACCTAACCTCTGCGCACCCACGGCTCTGGCATAGCCTCAGCACATGACCGCTGCTGACGTGTGGCTCCCCATTCCGCCCGACGAGATCGAAGGGCTCCCCGAGGGGCTGAACTACCGTTTCTGGAACGGTGAACCGGACTTCCCCGCGGACCCGGCCGACTGCGCCTACTACGTCGTCCCCTACATGAAGCCCGCGGAGATCGCGGTACGCCCTCTGCCCGTGCTGAGCTCGGTCCGGGTCGTCCAGACGCTGTCCGCCGGCATCGACAACATCCAGGGCGGGCTGGCCGGTCTGCGGCCCGGCGTCCAGGTGTGCAACGCCCGCGGAGTGCACGAGGCGAGCACCGCCGAACTCGCCCTCACCCTGATCCTCGCCTCGCTGCGCGGCGTCCCCGACTTCGTGCGCGGCCAGGACGCCGAGGAGTGGCGCGGCGGCTTCCGGCCCGCGCTCGCCGACAAGAACGTCCTCATCGTGGGGTACGGCTCGATCGGATCAGCGATCGAGGACCGGCTCGTCCCGTTCGAGGTCGCGCGGGTGGCGCGCGTCGCGCGCTCGGAGCGCACCACGGCGCGCGGCCCGGTGCGCCCGCTCACCGAACTGCCCGCCCTGCTGTCCGAGGCGGACGTCGTCGTCCTCATCACCCCGCTCACCGAGTCCACCCGGCATCTCGCCGACGCCGACTTCCTCGCCCGCATGAAGGACGGCGCCCTGCTGGTGAACGTCGCGCGCGGTCCCGTCGTCGACACCAAGGCGCTGCTCGCCGAGCTGGAGACCGGCCGGCTCACCGCGGCCCTGGACGTCACCGATCCCGAACCGCTGCCCCAGGGGCACCCGTTGTGGCACGCGCCGGGCGTGCTGATCAGTCCGCACGTCGGCGGTCCCACGTCCGCGTTCCTGCCGCGCGCCAAGCGGCTCCTGGTGGACCAGTTGGGACGTTTCGTGAACCGGGAGCCGCTCGGCAACGTGATCCTGACGACGGGACCCGTCGGCGGCTGACCCCGCCCGGCGGCAAGCGCGCCGTCCGCTTTCGGTACCCTCCGCAACCTTCCGGACGCGGGCCGTGCCCGCATCCCCGCTGGTCGTCACGGAGCGTAGAGGAACTATGTCCCTGAGTGACGAGACTGGTGTATCGTCCCGACAGGGGCTGCGCCGCGCACCGTTCGGCGCCGGGGATGGACACGTGAGACTGTGAGGGGGGCGACGGGCGATGCACGGCCTATGGACGAACGATCCGACGCGGCGGAGCAGCCGGCGGCGACCCTGGCGCACCGCGGCGCCCAGACGCGGTCGCCACGGCGGCCACAACTGCCGTCACAGCCACCACCACCGCAGGCATCACAGCCGCAAGAGGCACACGCACCCAGCGGCCCGGGAGTCGCTGGACCCCGGAGCGCGGCGGACCTGGAGGGTCCGGTGAGCTCCCCGCCGCCTCCCACGACCACCCTCAACGGAGCGCTGCGCGCCGAGACTTCACCGAGGGCGTCCTCGTCAGGGGTGCCGTTGCCCCGCCCGCCCGCACCGGGCGGAATGACGAGCCTGGTCCACCAGCTCGTCCTCGCCCTGGTCTGCGCGGGATACGCCGTCGGTTCCGCGCTCGGCTGGGGTTCGGCGGAACTCGCCCTGATCATGGGCGACTTCGGACTCAGCGCCGCGGCCGGCCTGGCCGCCGTGTCCTGCTTCCTCTACGCCCGTCGCCGCCGTGTCCGGTTTCGGCCGGCCTGGCTGCTGTTCGCCCTCTCCTCCACCATGGCCTCCCTCGGCAACCTCATCTGGGGCTGGTACGAGGTGGTCCTCAAGGAGCCGGTGCCCAGCCCGAGTTACGCCGACGGGTTCTTCCTGTGCTTCGCGCCGCCCGCCATCGTGGGCCTGCTGGTCCTCGCCAAACGGCCGGTGACCAAGGCGGGTTGGGTCTGTCTCGGCCTCGACGCCTGGCTGATCGGCGGCTCCCTGCTCACACTGTCGTGGAGCCTCGCTCTCGCCCAGGCCGCCAAGGCCGACTCCGGTGCCGGGGCGAGCGTCTCGCACACCGCGCTGTCGCTGGCGTACCCGCTGCTGGACATCGCGCTCGTCTCCATGGTGCTCGCGCTGCACTTCCGGCGCTCGGCGGTCAACCGGTCCGCGGTGAACACCGCGATCGGCGCGCTCGCCCTGACCGTGATGTGCGACGCCCTGTTCACCTCGCCGCTGCTGCACAACAACTACCGCTCCGGCCAGCTCCTGGACGCGGGCTGGTTCGCGGGCTCCCTGCTCCTCGCCTACGCCCCCTGGGTCGCCCCGCGCCACGGGCCCGCCGACGAGGAGCACCGCTCGCCCACGCGCGTGGTCCACGAACACCTGCCGAGGCAGCGCGGCATCCAGCACCAGCAGCCCGCGCAGGGGGCCGATCACGGCCGGTCCCCGGTCGCCCGGCCCATCGCCGGTTCGCTGGCCGCCCTGACGCCCTATCTCGCCGCCGCCGTCTGCACGTTGGGCATCCTCTACAACGTCCTCAACGGCCGCAGTGTCGACCGGGTCGTCCTCATCACGTGCGGCACCGTCGTCCTCGCCCTCGTGGTGCGCCAGGGCATCATGCTGCTCGACAACATCACCCTCACCCAGGAACTGGCGCAGAAGGAGAACCACTTCCGCTCCCTGGTGCAGGGCTCCAGCGACGTCATCATGATCGCCGCGCCCAACGGCATGCTCCGCTACGTCTCCCCGGCCGCCGCCGGCGTCTACGGACGGTCCGCCGAGGAACTGGTGGGCACCGAGCTGGCCCACCTCATCCACCCGGAGGACCTGGGCTGCGTGGTGCACGAGGTGCGCCGCTTCCTCGCCGCCAGCCCGCCGGAGGAACCGACGACCCGGATCGAGTGCCGCTTCAAGTCCGGTGACGGCGGCTGGCTCAACGTCGAGTCCACCGTCAACCGCCACCACGGCGGCCTCATCTTCAACAGCCGGGACGTCACCGAGCGGGTGCGCCTCCAGGCGCAGCTCCAGCACAACGCCGAGCACGACCCGCTCACCGACCTGCCCAACCGCGCCCTGTTCACCCGGCGCGTCCAGCAGGCCCTGTCCGGACGCCGCGCCTCCGACCGGGGCACCGCCGTCCTCTTCATCGACCTCGACGGCTTCAAGGCCGTCAACGACACGATCGGGCACCAGGCCGGGGACGAACTGCTCGTCCAGGCCGCCCGCAGACTCCAGGACGCGGTCCGTCACGGCGACACCGCCTCCCGGCTCGGCGGCGACGAGTTCGCGGCGCTGATCGTCGGCGACGGCACCCGGGACCGCTCCGCGCGCGAGCGGCACATAGTGGAACTGGCCGACCGGCTCAGGATCACCCTCTCCCAGCCCTACCTCATCGACGGCAACGATGTCCGGGTCGCCGCCTCCATCGGCGTCGCGTTCTCCGAGCCGGGCCTCGGCGCGGGCGAGATCCTGCGCAACGCCGACCTCGCGATGTACCGCGCCAAGTCCGCCGGAAAGGGCCGCGTCGAGCTGTACGCGCCGCAGATGCAGCAGGACGTCGTGCGCAAGGCGGAACTCGCCACGCGTCTGCGGGCCGCGCTGCACGACGGCGAGTTCGCGCTGCTGCACCAGCCGGTGGTGTGCCTCCAGGACGGCCGGATCTCGTCGGTCTCCGCCCAGGCGCGCTGGCGGTCCTCGCAGGGAGTCCTGTTCACGCCCGCGGAGTTCCTGCGGGTCGCCGAGGACAACGACAGGACGCAGGAACTCGGCCGCTGGATCCTCGAAGAGGCCGTCGAGCGGGCCGCCGAGCGCACCGCCACCGGGCTCGCCGTCCCCGTGACGGTCCGGATGAGCGCCCGGCGGATGCTGGACCGCTCGCTGCCCCTCGGCTCGGTCGAGGCCCTGCTGACCCGGCACGGACTGCCGTCCGGCTCGCTGGTGATCGAGCTGTCCGACACCGACCCCCGGGTCTCCCTGGACGAGCTGGAGCGCCGGCTGGCGGCCCTGCGCCGGCTCGGCGTACGGATCGCGCTCGACGGCTTCGGCAGCGGTTACGCCGCGATCACGGCGCTGCGCAGACTCCCCGTGGACGTCCTCAGACTCGACCGCGGTCTGGTCGAGGGCGTGGTGGAGTCGGCGCGGCTGCACAAGATCACCAGCGGGCTGCTGAGGATCGCCTCGGACCTCGGGCTCCAGTCCGTGGCGGACGGGGTGGATCTGCCCGAGCAGGTCGTCGCGCTGCGGGAGATGGGCTGCACGCACGGCCTCGGCATGGCCTTCTCCGGTCCGCTGGACGAGTACCGGCTGCGCCGGGCGCTGGCCCTCGGCCGCTATCCCGTACCTGACACAGACGCGGAGCCGGCGTTCGCGGGGGGTGGCCCCGGGGTGTACACAAGTGGTGTCCCCGCCGTCCTGGGAGGCGGCACCGCTGTTCTCGGAGGCGGCAGTGCCCTGCGTTCACATAATGAGACTCCCGTCCCACCCACTTGACACGTGGTGCGCGCCGGGGGGAGGGTCAGTGCCATGCGCACCCGAATTCTCGTACTTGGAAAGCGCGTCGGCTGAAGCTGAGCCCTCGACCGCTCAGCGACCACCTCCGGCGCGCTCCCCTCGCTTGCCTTATGGCACGAGGGGTTTTTTGTTGCACTAGCTCCGCTAGAGCGACAGAAGAAGACCGTTCAAACCTCGCAAAAAACCCTCAGCATCGAGAAGAGACTGACGATGACCGAGCAGGCCACCGGGGCCCATCCGCAGCCGCGGCCCCGATCCGGAGGACAGCAGTCCGCCCCCGAGAGCGTCACGGGCGCGAAGTCGCTCATCCGTTCGCTTGAGGAGGTCGGGGTCGACACGGTATTCGGCATCCCCGGCGGCACGATCCTGCCGGCGTACGACCCGATGATGGACTCCACCCGGGTGCGTCACGTCCTGGTCCGCCACGAGCAGGGCGCTGGTCACGCCGCCACCGGTTACGCGCAGGCCACCGGGAAGGTCGGCGTCTGCATGGCCACCTCGGGCCCGGGCGCGACCAACCTGGTCACCCCGATCGCGGACGCCAACATGGACTCGGTGCCGCTGGTCGCGATCACCGGCCAGGTGGTCTCCAAGGCCATCGGCACGGACGCCTTCCAGGAGGCGGACATCGTCGGCATCACCATGCCGATCACCAAGCACAGCTTCCTGGTCACCAAGGCCGAGGACATCCCGCGGATCATCGCGCAGGCGTTCCACATCGCCTCCACCGGCCGCCCGGGCCCGGTCCTGGTGGACATCCCCAAGGACATCCTCCAGGCGCAGACGACGTTCTCCTGGCCCCCGGTCATGGACCTGCCCGGCTACCGCCCGGTGACCAAGCCGCACGCCAAGCAGATCCGCGAGGCCGCGAAGCTCATCACCTCCGCCAAGCGGCCCGTCCTCTACGTCGGCGGCGGTGTCATCAAGGCACACGCCACCGCCGAGCTCAAGGTCCTCGCCGAGCTCACCGGAGCGCCCGTCACCACCACCCTGATGGCGCTCGGCGCATTCCCCGACAGCCACCCGCTGCACGTGGGAATGCCGGGCATGCACGGTGCGGTCACCGCCGTCACCGCGCTGCAGAAGGCCGACCTGATCGTCGCCCTCGGAGCCCGCTTCGACGACCGCGTCACCGGCAAGCTGGACAGCTTCGCCCCGCACGCCAAGATCGTCCACGCCGACATCGACCCCGCGGAGATCGGCAAGAACCGTGTCGCGGACGTGCCGATCGTCGGTGACGCCCGCGAGGTCATCGCCGACCTCGTCCAGGCGGTCCAGAAGGAGCACAGCGAGGGCCACCAGGGCGACTACACCGCCTGGTGGAAGGACCTCAACCGCTGGCGCGAGACGTACCCGCTGGGCTACGAGAAGCCGGACAACGGCCAGCTCTCCCCGCAGCAGGTCATCCAGCGCATCGGCCAGCTCGCACCCGAGGGCACGATCTTCGCCGCGGGTGTCGGCCAGCACCAGATGTGGGCCGCGCACTACATCGAGTACGAGAAGCCCGCGACCTGGCTGAACTCCGGCGGCGCCGGGACGATGGGCTACGCGGTCCCGGCCGCGATGGGCGCCAAGGCCGGTGCCCCGGACCAGACGGTCTGGGCGGTCGACGGCGACGGCTGCTTCCAGATGACCAACCAGGAACTCACCACCTGCGCCCTGAACAACATCCCGATCAAGGTCGCCGTCATCAACAACGGCGCCCTCGGGATGGTCCGCCAGTGGCAGACCCTCTTCTACAACCAGCGGTACTCCAACACCGTGCTCCACAGCGGCCCGGACGACGTCAACCCCGACGCCCGCGGCACCCGCGTGCCCGACTTCGTGAAGCTGTCGGAGGCCATGGGCTGCTACGCGATCCGCTGCGAGGACCCCGCCGACCTCGACAAGGTCATCGAAGAGGCGAACTCCATCAACGACCGCCCCGTCGTCGTCGACTTCATCGTCCACGAGGACGCCATGGTGTGGCCGATGGTCGCCGCCGGCACCTCCAACGACGAGATCCTCGCCGCCCGGGACGTCCGCCCCGACTTCGGCGACAGCGAAGACGACTGAGAGCCGTCAGGACTTTCAAGCAGAGGAAGCACACCATGTCCAAGCACACGCTCTCCGTCCTGGTGGAGAACAAGCCGGGCATCCTCGCCCGCATCGCCGCGCTGTTCTCCCGCCGCGGCTTCAACATCGACTCGCTCGCCGTCGGAGTCACCGAGCACGCCGACATCTCCCGCATCACGATCGTGGTGAGCGTCGAGGCGCTGCCCCTCGAACAGGTCACCAAGCAGCTCAACAAGCTCGTCGAGGTGCTCAAGATCGTCGAGCTGGAGCCGTCCCACGCGGTGCAGCGCGAACTCGTTCTGGTGAAGGTGCGCGCCGACAACGAGACGCGCTCGCAGATCGTCGAGATCGTCCAGCTGTTCCGCGCCAAGACGGTCGACGTCTCCCCGGAGGCCGTCACCATCGAGGCCACCGGCTCCAGCGACAAGCTGGAGGCCATGCTGAAGATGCTGGAGCCCTTCGGCATCAAGGAGCTCGTCCAGTCCGGCACCATCGCCATCGGCCGCGGCGCGCGCTCGATCACGGACCGTTCGCTGCGCGCACTCGACCGGAGCGCGTAAGGCTGTAGGGGCGTCGGCCCAGGCCGGCGCCCGTATGGCGAGACCCCGAAACTTCCCTTCCGCCCGCCGTCATACGGTGGGACGCAACACCTGCACTCAAGGAGAGAACCCAAAGTGGCCGAGCTGTTCTACGACGCCGACGCCGACCTGTCCATCATCCAGGGCCGCAAGGTCGCGGTCATCGGTTACGGCAGCCAGGGCCACGCCCACGCGCTGTCGCTGCGCGACTCGGGTGTCGACGTCCGTGTCGGTCTGCACGAGGGCTCCAAGTCCAAGGCCAAGGCCGAGGAGCAGGGCCTGCGCGTGGTGACCCCGGCCGAGGCCGCCGCCGAGGCCGACGTGATCATGATCCTGGTGCCGGACCCGATCCAGGCCCAGGTCTACGAGGAGTCCATCAAGGACAACCTCAAGGACGGCGACGCGCTGTTCTTCGGGCACGGCCTGAACATCCGCTTCGACTTCATCAAGCCCCCGGCCGGCGTCGACGTCTGCATGGTCGCCCCCAAGGGCCCGGGCCACCTCGTCCGCCGCCAGTACGAGGAAGGCCGCGGCGTGCCCTGCATCGCCGCCGTCGAGCAGGACGCCACGGGCAACGCCTTCGCGCTCGCCCTGTCGTACGCCAAGGGCATCGGCGGCACCCGCGCGGGCGTCATCAAGACGACCTTCACCGAGGAGACCGAGACCGACCTGTTCGGTGAGCAGGCCGTCCTCTGCGGTGGCACCGCCGCCCTGGTCAAGGCCGGTTTCGAGACGCTGACCGAGGCCGGCTACCAGCCGGAGATCGCGTACTTCGAGTGCCTGCACGAGCTGAAGCTGATCGTCGACCTCATGTACGAGGGCGGCCTGGAGAAGATGCGCTGGTCGATCTCCGAGACCGCCGAGTGGGGCGACTACGTCACCGGCCCGCGCATCATCACGGACGCCACCAAGGCCGAGATGAAGAAGGTCCTCGCCGAGATCCAGGACGGCACCTTCGCCCGTGAGTGGATGGCCGAGTACCACGGCGGTCTGAAGAAGTACAACGAGTACAAGCAGCAGGACTCCGAGCACCTCCTGGAGACCACCGGCAAGCAGCTGCGCAAGCTGATGAGCTGGGTGAACGAGGAGGCGTAAGCCCTCGTACAACAGGGCCGGAGCACATCGCTCCGGCCCTGTTGTCCAACCTGTCCGGCCACGGACGGGTGATCCTTCCGCGGAGGCGTAAAGCGGCTCATGCGGCGCCACTACACTGCTGCACTACATACGCGTCAGGCCCACAGCGTCGTGCGTCTTCCACGCGGCTCAAGCGGCCCCCTGCGCCGCGACACCCCTCCACCGCATGCGGCCGTCGGGACGGCCGTCCGCACGCATTGGACTTGTGAGGACTCACGTGAGCTCGAAACCCGTCGTACTCATCGCTGAAGAGCTGTCGCCCGCGACCGTCGACGCGCTCGGCCCCGACTTCGAGATCCGGCACTGCAACGGCGCGGACCGCGCCGAGCTGCTGCCCGCGATCGCCGAGGTCGACGCGATCCTGATCCGGTCGGCCACCAAGGTCGACGCCGAGGCGATCGCCGCGGCGAACAAGCTGAAGGTCGTCGCACGAGCCGGCGTCGGCCTGGACAACGTGGACGTCTCCGCCGCCACCAAGGCCGGCGTGATGGTCGTCAACGCCCCGACCTCCAACATCGTGACCGCCGCCGAGCTGGCCTGCGGTCTGCTGCTGGCCACCGCGCGCCACATCCCGCAGGCCAACACCGCCCTGAAGAACGGCGAGTGGAAGCGCAGCAAGTACACGGGTGTCGAGCTGGCCGAGAAGACCCTCGGTGTCGTCGGCCTCGGCCGCATCGGCGCGCTCGTCGCCCAGCGCATGTCCGCCTTCGGCATGAAGGTCGTCGCCTACGACCCCTACGTGCAGCCCGCGCGCGCCGCGCAGATGGGCGTGAAGGTCCTGTCGCTTGACGAGCTGCTCGAAGTCTCCGACTTCATCACCGTCCACCTGCCGAAGACCCCCGAGACCCTCGGTCTCATCGGCGACGAGGCGCTGCACAAGGTCAAGCCGAGCGTGCGGATCGTCAACGCCGCGCGCGGCGGCATCGTCGACGAGGCGGCGCTGTTCTCGGCGCTGAAGGAGGGCCGCGTCGCCGGCGCCGGCCTCGACGTGTACGCGAAGGAGCCCTGCACGGACTCCCCGCTGTTCCAGCTCGACGAGGTCGTCTGCACCCCGCACCTGGGCGCGTCCACGGACGAGGCGCAGGAGAAGGCCGGTATCGCGGTCGCCCGATCGGTGCGGCTCGCGCTCGCCGGTGAGCTGGTCCCGGACGCGGTCAACGTCCAGGGCGGTGTCATCGCCGAGGACGTCAAGCCGGGCCTGCCGCTCGCCGAGCGCCTCGGCCGCATCTTCACCGCCCTCGCGGGCGAGGTCGCGGTCCGTCTCGACGTCGAGGTGTACGGCGAGATCACCCAGCACGACGTGAAGGTGCTGGAGCTGTCCGCCCTCAAGGGTGTCTTCGAGGACGTCGTCGACGAGACCGTCTCGTACGTCAACGCCCCGCTGTTCGCGCAGGAGCGCGGCGTCGAGGTGCGGCTGACGACGAGCTCCGAGTCGAGCGACCACCGCAACGTCGTGACCGTGCGCGGCACGCTGTCCAGCGGTGAGGAGGTCGCGGTCTCCGGCACGCTGGCCGGCCCCAAGCACCTCCAGAAGATCGTGGCCGTCGGCGACTACGACGTGGACCTGGCGCTCGCCGACCACATGGTCGTCCTGCGCTACGAGGACCGTCCCGGTGTCGTCGGCACCGTCGGCCGGATCTTCGGCGAGGCCGGCATCAACATCGCCGGCATGCAGGTCGCCCGCGCGGCGGCCGGCGGCGAGGCGCTGGCCGTGCTGACCGTGGACGACACGGTCGCCGCGGGTGTGCTCACCGAGGTCGCCGCCGAGATCGGCGCCACGTCGGCCCGCGCGGTGAACCTGGTCTGACGCCGGGCGTCCGACACGCCTGACCGACAGGGGCGGGGCGGACCGAGGAACTCCCTCGGTCCGCCCCGCCCCTGTCGCGTCCGTCACGCGCACACCTTCGCGGCCTCCTCGCCCGCGGCGGGTTCGCGCACCTCCACGCCCCGCAGCGTGAGCGCGGCCAGGACCGCCGCCCCCGCCAGGACGACCGCCCCGGCGATCGCCGCGCCCTGCATCCCGCTGGTGAACGCCGCCCGCGCGGCCGTGGCGAGGCCCGGCACCCGGTCGGCGACGGCCAGCGCCCCGCCGAGGGTCTCGCGGGCCACGCCGGGCGCCGTGTCCGGCATGTCGTGGCGGTAGACGGCCGTACCGATCGAGCCGAGGAGCGCCATGCCCAGCGCGCCGCCGAACTCGGAGCCGGTCTCCATCAGGGAGGACGCGGTGCCGGCCCGTTCCACGGGGGCGGTGCCCAGGGCGAGGTCCATGATCTGGGACATCACGACGACCGCGCCGACGGCCAGGACGGCGCACGCGCTCAGCACCAGCCACAGCGAGTCCGTACCGGCGAGGGAGAGCAGGGCGAAGCCGCCCGAGGCGATCGCGAACCCCGCGGTGACGACGTGCGCGCGGTCCACGCCCCTGCCGACGAGCGCGGTCGCCACCGGCGCCGCCGCACCGATCGGCACCGACGGCAGCAGCGCCCACAGGGCCGCCTCCAGCGCGCTTTTGCCGAGCACCGACTGGAGGTACTGCGTGGTGAAGTACGCCGACCCCATGATCCCGAACGCGGACACCAGGTTCAGGGCGACGGACGGCGCGAAGCCCCGGCCGCGGAACAGGGCCGGGTCGATCATCGGTGCCGCGGTGGTGCGCTGGCGGTGCACGAACAGGGTCGCGAAGAGCAGCCCGACGGTGATCGAGACGACGTACCGGACGTTCCAGCCCTCGGAGGGGATCTCCTTGAGGCCGTAGACCACGGGGAGCACGGCGGCCATCGACAGCGGGACGCTCACCCAGTCGAAGCGTCCGGCCCGCGGGGTGCGCGACTCGGGCAGCAGAACCGGACCGAGGGCCAGCAGCAGGGCCATCGCGGGCAGGTTGACCAGGAAGACCGAGCCCCACCAGAAGAACTCGACGAGGACGCCGCTCATCACCGAGCCGAGCGCGATGCCGGCCGTCATCACGCCGGACCACACCCCGATCGCCTTGGCGCGCTGGCCGGGGTCGGTGAACATCGTGCGCAGCAGGGCCATCGTGGACGGCATCAGGGTCGCGCCGCCGACGCCGAGGACCGCGCGGGCCGCGATCAGGGTCTCGGCGCTGTTCGCGAAGGCGGCGACCAGGGACGCGGCGCCGAAGGCGGCGGCCCCGACCAGCAGGAGCCTGCGGTGGCCGACGCGGTCGCCGATCGAGCCCATCGTCATCAGCAGGCCGGCCAGGACGAACGCGTAGATGTCGAAGATCCAGAGCTGCTGGGTGCCGCTCGGCTCCAGGTCCGCGCTGATCGCCGGGACGGCGAAGTAGAGGACCGAGACATCCATCGAGACGAGCAGCAGCGGAAGCATCAGCACGCCGAGAGCGGTCCATTCACGGCGCCCGGCACGGGGCGGGTTCGTTGTCATGTCGGCGAATGTACAAGCGTCTTAAACGACTGTCTAGTACGGGCGTATAGGACGGTTGTATGGATCTGGTTGTAGGGTGGGGCGGCATGGGACACCGTGAGGATCTGCTCGAAGGCGCGAAGCGCTGCCTGCGCGCCAAGGGGTTCGCGCGCACGACCGCACGCGACATCGTCAAGGAGTCGGGGACCAACCTCGCCTCGATCGGCTACCACTACGGCTCGAAGGACAAGCTCCTCGCCGAGGCCTATGTCGCCCTGGTCGGCGATGTATCCGAGGACTGGGAGCCGACCGACGCCTTCCAGACCCCCGCCGGCTCCTTCGAGCGGTTCCAGGAGGTCTGGTCGGGCATCATCCGCACCATGCGCGAGCCCGACTCCATCTGGCACCTCAGCATGGAGATCATCGCCATGGGGGATCAACTGCCCGAGGTGCGCGACCACTTGGCGCACGCCCAGCGCGAGGCCGCCCGCGGACTCCTGCCGCTGTTCCTCGGCGGCCGGGAGGAGGACGTCACGGACGAGGACGTCGACTCCGCCGGCCAGCTCTACAACACCCTGATGACCGGGCTCATCGCCCAGTGGACCTTCGACCCGAAGACCGCGCCCGGCGCGGAGCAGCTCACCGCGGGACTGCGCCGGGTCGTCGAGGCCACCGACCGCACCTGACGCGGCCCGCACCGGCGGGCCGTCAGGCCAGCCGGGCGCCCTTCAGTGCCATGTGCAGCAGCAGACGGTGCTCGCCGTCGTCGAGGTCGAGGCCGGTGAGCTGCTCCACACGCGAGAGCCGGTAGTAGAGCGTCTGGCGGTGGATGCCGAGCGCGGCGGCCGTGCGGGCGGCCTGGCCCGCGCAGTCGAGGTACGTCTCGGCGGTCCGGGCGAGTTCGCGGTGCGCGGGGGAGAGCAGGGGGCGCACGGCGGGGTCGGGGTCGCCGTCCGCCGGCAGCGAGGTCAGCAGCCGGTACGGACCGATCGCCGACCACTCCGCGACCGGCCCGAGCGACGGTTCGGCGAGCGCCGCGCGGGCCGCCGCCGACGCCTCCTGCCAGGCCCCGGCGAGGTCGGTGAGGCCGTCGCGCGGGGTGCCGGCACCGACGGCCCGGGCGCCCGGGGCGACGGACAGCAGGCGCTGCGCCGCCGCGAGCGCGGGCGCGTGGACGTCCGGCGCGCGCAGCCGGACCAGCACCGCCAGACACCGGGACGTCCCGTTCCACGGCAGCGTGCACAGAGCCGTCGTGTGCGGCACCGTACGGGCGGACGGGGCGTCGTCCGGATCGGCGGCCGGCCAGGGGGCGACGCACAGCACGGTGTGGGGACCGTCGGCGCGCGGGCCGAGCGCGGTGCGGAACGCGGCCAGCGCCATGTCGCCCTGCCAGCCCCGCCCGGCGGTCAGCACCGCGCGCAGCTCCCGGCTCAGATCCGCTCCGTGCTGCGCCTCGTCCGCGAGCAGCGCGCCGATCCGGTCGGTGACCCGCATGGCCGCCGCCAGTTGGGGGTCGGTGGGCCCGGGGTCGTCGTCCAGCAGCCAGACGTAGCCGAGGACGACCCCCTTGTGCCGTACCGGCAGACAGATCCGCCCCCGGTACACGCCCGCCTCCGGGGTCGGCGGGATGCGGACGGGCCCGGTGGCCCGGGTGATGCCGAAGCCCTCGAACCAGGTCCTGACCGCCGCCGTGGAGCGCCGGGTGAGGATCGACCGGGTGCGCACCGGGTCCAGCGCGGTCGGATCGAGGTCGCCCTCGCTGTCGTACGCGCCGAACGCGATCAGTTCGAAGTCGCGGTTCTCCAGGGTCGCCGGGGCGCCGAGCAGCTCGGAGAGCTCGTCGACGAGTTCCTGGTAGTCACCCTTGTGGTCGGTCGGCACCCGGCCATTCTCCCGCATGATTCCGGCCTCTTCATACATCTGTCTGAGATCCGGCGCACGGATGCGTGACAGGTGTCGATGGCTCACGATCGGAGAGATCCCTAGGTTTCACGGTGGTTCCCCGTGCCGTTCCCGTACCGCTGGGTACCGGCCCGTTCCCGCTGGTTTGTGGAGGTGCCCCGTGCTGGGTCCCGTGATTCTTGCCGCGTCGCGCAGCGACCGGATGCGCCGCCTGATCTCGGCCGCCCCGGTGACCAAGCAGGTCGTGGACCGGTTCATCCCCGGTGAGACCGTCGGCGACATCGTGCCGATCATCGAGGAGCTCACCGGCAAGGGCCTGGAGCTCACCATGGACGTGGTGGGCGAGGACATCACCCGCCCCGAGCAGGCCGCCGCCGCCCGCGACGCCTACCTCGCCCTCGTCGACCGCCTCAAGGAGCTCGACCTCGGCCCCCGCGTCGAGATGTCCGTGAAGCTGTCCATGTTCGGGCAGGCGCTGGAGGGCGGCCACGAGCTCGCCCTCGCCAACGTCCGGCCGGTCGTCGAGGCCGCCGCGGCCATCGGGACGACCGTCACGCTCGACGCCGAGGACCACACCACCCTCGACTCGATGTTCGCCATCCACGACACCCTGCGTGAGGACTTCCCGCAGACCGGCTGCGTGATCCAGGCCTACCTGTTCCGCACCGAGGCCGACGCCCGCCGCCTCGCCGCGAACGGAAGCCGGGTGCGCCTGGTCAAGGGCGCCTACAAGGAGCCCGCCGAGGTCGCCTACCAGCAGAAGAACGAGATCGACAAGGCGTACGTCCGCGTCCTCAGGATCCTGATGGAGGGCGAGGGCTACCCGATGATCGGCTCCCACGACCCGCGGCTGATCTCCGTCGCGCAGGAGCTGGCACGGCGAGCCGGGCGCAAGCTGGACGAGTACGAGTTCCAGATGCTGTACGGCATCCGCGGCGACGAGCACCTGCGGCTCGCCGCGGAGGGCCACCGCATGCGCGTCTACACCGCCTACGGCACCGACTGGTACGGCTACTTCATGCGCCGCCTCGCCGAGAAGCCGGCCAACCTGCGCTTCTTCCTGCGCTCGATGATCAGCAAGGGGTGAGTCGCCGGGTGAGCGACGGCTGTCGGTCGCCGATGAGACTCGGAAACCGGCAGCCGCCGCTCCGCAGCCGGCTGAGCCGACCCAGATCCGAAGTCCGAAGGAGTTACGGATCTCGTGACTCCGCCCCCGAAGAGGCTTCTCACGTGCTTGCCGTGGCGAGTCCGTGATGGTCAAGCCCTGACCGCCGCTCACCCTACGCAACCGCCTCAGTCTCCCCCGGATGAAGCCCGGGAATCACTCGGAAGAGGTACCCCATGGACGCTGTGACCCAGGTCCCCACTCCCGTCAACGAGCCGGTGCACGGCTACGCCCCCGGCTCTCCCGAGCGTGCCCGGCTGGAGGCCAGGCTCAAGGAGCTGGCCGACAACCCGATCGACCTGCCGATGACGATCGGCGGCGAGAAGCGCCTCGGCGGCGGCGACGCCTTCCAGGTCGTGCAGCCCCACAACCACCGGGCGGTGCTGGGCACGTACCGCAACGCCACGCAGGCGGACGCCCAGGACGCCATCGACGCCGCCCTCGCCGCCGCCCCGGCCTGGCGCGCGCTGTCCTTCGACGACCGCGCCGCGATCATCCTGCGCGCCGCCGAACTCCTCGCCGGTCCCTGGCGCGAGACGCTGGCCGCGTCCACCATGCTGGGCCAGTCCAAGACCGCCCAGCAGGCCGAGATCGACACGCCCTGCGAGCTCGTCGACTTCTGGCGCTTCAACGTCCACTACGCCCGTCAGATCCTGGCCGAGCAGCCCCCGGCCAACTCCCCGGGCGTGTGGAACCGCATGGACCACCGCCCGCTGGAGGGCTTCGTCTACGCGATCACGCCGTTCAACTTCACGGCCATCGCGGGCAACCTGCCGACCGCCCCGGCCCTCATGGGCAACGTCGTCGTCTGGAAGCCGTCCCCGACACAGACCCACGCCGCCGTGCTGCTGATGCAGCTGCTGGAAGAGGCCGGTCTGCCGAAGGGCGTCATCAACCTCGTCACCGGCGACGGCATCGAGGTCTCCAAGGTCGCCCTGGAACACCGCGACCTGGCCGGCATCCACTTCACCGGCTCGACCAAGACCTTCCAGCACCTGTGGAAGACGGTCGGCAACAACATCGAGAAGTACCGCACTTACCCGCGTCTGGTCGGCGAGACCGGCGGCAAGGACTTCGTCGTCGCCCACCCGAGCGCCGACCGCGCGGTCCTCAAGACCGCCCTGACCCGCGGCTCCTTCGAGTACCAGGGCCAGAAGTGCTCCGCCAGCTCCCGCGCGTACATCCCGGCGTCCATCTGGAACGACGGTTTCCGCGAGGAGTTCGCCGCCGAGGTCGACGGCATCACCATGGGTGACGTCACCGACCTGTCGCACTTCATCGGCGCCCTCATCGACGACCGCTCGTTCGCCAAGAACAAGGCCGCGATCGACCGCGCCAAGGACGACGCGTCCTGCACGATCGTCGCGGGCGGCACGTACGACGACTCGGTCGGCTGGTTCGTCCGCCCGACCGTCATCGAGTGCACCGACCCGGCAAACGAGGTCTTCACGACCGAGTACTTCGGCCCGATCCTGGCCGTGCACGTCTACGAGGACGATCAGTACGACGCCGTGCTGGAGCAGATGGAGTCGGTCTCCGACTACGCGCTCACCGGCTCGGTCATCGCGGGCGACCGTGCCGCCGCCGCGTACACGATGGAGAAGCTCCGCTACGCCGCGGGCAACTTCTACATCAACGACAAGTCCACCGGCGCCGTCGTCGGCCAGCAGCCCTTCGGCGGCGGCCGTGCCTCCGGCACCAACGACAAGGCCGGTGCCCCGCAGAACCTGATGCGCTGGACCCTGACCCGCGCCATCAAGGAGACCCTGGTCCCGCCGACCGAGTACGGCTACCCGCACCAGGGCTGATCCACCGTCGCACCAAGAGAAGGGCCGGGCGTCTCGCCCGGCCCTTCTCGGTTTCCGCAGACGGCGGTCGACGGTGAAACCGCAGGTCGGAGCCGTGTGACCCATTCCACCGTCTCAGATAGTAGGAAGTCCGAGTAATTATGGAGACAGCGCGGCCGTCCTCACCTAGCTTGGTAGGAGCCGAACGTCTCGCTCGATCCAGCGAATGGCGGTCGTGAGCCGGGCCCCGTGCAGGCAACCCCTGCGGCCCCCGCTCCCCGCCCTCCGGCGTCTCGCAACCCCCCTGTGCACTCCAGGAATCCGAAGGAGTCGATTCCCCATGGCCGAGACGACCGCACGCCGCCGAGTCCGTCACACCTCCCGCACGAGCGAGTCCGACCGCAAGAACGCCGCGGCGGCCCTCCAGCGCGCCCTCGACCGCCGCGACAACGGCGGCTCGACCGGCCACTGAGCCGCAGCCGCACCCCCGTACCGGGAGCCGCACCCGCCGGGGTGCGGCGCGGCCTCATGCGCCGCGCCGCACCTCGAAATGGTCGATGCGGTCGCCGTCCTGGGCGAGCGCCGACACCGTGAGCCGTGCCGCCGTACCGCTCTCCACCCGCACCGACAGCAGCGAGAAGCCCCGGTAGCGCACCCGCGACCACTCCACCGCCTCCGTCTTCGCGGCCCGCGACCTGGTCCAGGAGAAGGTGTCCACCGCGTCCTCGTCGCGCACGTGCCCCTCGTAGCTCTCCCGGACGCCCGTCGGGAAGCCGTACAGGTCCTTGCCGCCGCCGCCCGCGGTGACGTACACCGTGCCGTCCCGTGTCGGGTCCGTCGACCCGCCGACCGGCACCCGCCGCCCCACCGTGCCGTCGCCCTTCACGGCGTCGGTCCGCTCGTACACATGGTTGTGGCCGTTGATCACCAGATCCACCTGGTGCTCGTCGAACAGCGGCAGCCACTCCTCGCGCACCCCGCCGTCCGAGGCGTGCGACGACGTCGAGTAGGCGCAGTGGTGGAAGAAGACGACCACGAAGTCGACGGCCGGGTCCGCGCGCAGCGCCGCCAGCCGCTCACCGAGCCACGCCGTCTGCTTCCCGCCGGTGTACCCGAGGTTGGCGGGGATCTCGTACGACACGTCGTTCGCGTCCAGGGCGACGAACGCGGCGTTGCCGTAGACGAAGGAGTACACGCCCGGCGCGGTCCGTGCGTCGAAGCCGGAGTCCGGCAGGGACCAGCGGGCGAGCTGGCCGCCGTAGCCGTCGGGGGAGTACCAGGCCTCCATGTCGTGGTTGCCGGTCGTCACCATCCACGGCACGGTCCGCGCCACCTGCTCGTTCTGCTTCAGGAACAGGTCCCAGTACGCGGGGTCGTAGCCGTCGGACTCGGCGCCCCGGCCGTTGACGTCGGCGTAGCAGATGTCGCCGGCGTGCAGATGGAAGGCGGGCTTCTGCTTCAGGACGAGATCGTCGCTCGCCGCCGCGGCCTTGCTCACGCCCTGGTCGCCGAAGGCGGTGAAGACGAACGAGGACGGGTTCGCGGGCGCCGTGCGGAACGAGGCGATGGTCCCGCGGTGCTCCGCCGCGGCCGGGTCGAAGCCGTCGTGGCCCACGCCGTAGTAGTACGTCGTGCCCGGCAGGAGGCGGTCCAGCGCCACGTGCACGTAGTACTGGTCGAGCGCCGCGCGGATGCCGTCGGTGCCCGGGGTGTGCAGGGCGCGGATCTCGGCGGCGGTCTTCTCGCCCAGCTCGTCGGGGCGGGTGCCGATCCGGACGTACGGGGCCCGCACCGCGGCCGGGACCTGCCAGGAGATCCGCATCTGGGTGCGCGGGTCGGCGCCGAAGGCGAGATGGCGGCCGAACGGGGCGACCGCCGAGCCGGGCGCGGTGGTGGCGGGGGAGGCCGGGCCCGGCGTACGGGACGGGGAACCGCCCGGGGAGGAGCCGTCCGAGCATCCCGTCAGGAGACCGCCCGCCACCGCGCCCGCCGTCACCAGGGCGCGGCGGCGGGTCAGCCTGGTGCGCAGGTACTCGTGCTGTTCCGCCATGCTCATCCGGCGGGCGAGCTGCGCGGGGATGCCGAAGTCGGGAAGGTCCATGCCGCTGAACTTCCCAGCGAACGCCAACAGCCGCCACTCGTACGGGTGAACGCCGGTCGAAGGGCAGGTGCCCGGACCGCCGGACTCGTCCACATCGCGGACAGGGCGTGTCATCCCATGGGACGAGGAGTAGGGTCTCGGGCATGTCTCGCAGCATCAATCTCGCAGTGATCCCCGGTGACGGCATCGGCCAGGAGGTCGTGGCCGAAGGTCTGAAGGTCCTCTCCGCCGTCCTTCCGCAGGATGTGAAGCTGGAGACCAAGGAGTACGACTTCGGCGCCCGGCGCTACCACGCCACCGGTGAGACCCTCACCGACGCCGACGCGGACGCCCTCAAGCAGCACGACGCGATCCTGCTCGGCGCGATCGGTGACCCGAGCGTTCCCTCCGGCGTGCTGGAGCGCGGCTTCCTGCTCAAGCTCCGCTTCCTCTTCGACCACCACGTCAACCTGCGTCCGTCGAAGCTCCTCCCGGGTGTCGCCACCCCGCTGGCCGGCGAGCCGGAGATCGACTTCGTCGTCGTCCGCGAGGGCACCGAGGGCCCCTACACCGGCAACGGCGGCACCATCCGCAAGGGCACCCCGCACGAGGTCGCCACCGAGGTCTCCGTGAACACGGCCTTCGGTGTCGAGCGCGTGGTCCGGGACGCCTTCGCCCGCGCCCAGGCCCGCCCCCGCAAGAAGCTCACGCTGGTCCACAAGAACAACGTGCTGTCCTTCGCGGGTCACCTGTGGACGAACGTCTTCAACCAGGTCGCCACGGAGTTCCCCGAGGTCACCACCGACTACATCCACGTCGACGCGGCGACCATCTACCTGGTCACCGACCCGGCGCGGTTCGACGTCATCGTCACCGACAACCTCTTCGGCGACATCATCACCGACCTCGCCGCGGCCGTCTCCGGCGGCATCGGCGTCGCGGCGAGCGGCAACATCAACCCCTCCCGCGAGTTCCCCTCGATGTTCGAGCCGGTCCACGGTTCCGCGCCCGACATCGCCGGCCAGGGCAAGGCCGACCCCACCGCCACGGTCCTGTCCGTCGCCCTGCTGCTGCGTCACCTCGGCTACGACGCGGAGGCCGACCGTATCGACGAGGCGGTCACCGCCGACCTCACCGAGCGTGCCGGCAAGCCCGCCCGCTCCACCTCCGAGATCGGCGACGCCCTCTCCGTACGAGTAGCCGGCTGACCCGCCGCGCACTTCGAAGCCGCCGGGTCGCACACGCACCCGGCGGCTTCCGTATGTCCCCCGCCGGGTGACACCATCAACCCCTGGGTCGCATTCACGCCGTTTTCTTCCACGGCGCCCCGCGCGCGATAATCGAACGCGGAGCCGCGGTATGAGGGAATGCTCGGACGTCCTAACACTGGCCACTGGCTGTAGAGGGCGTGAGCGCGGCCCGTCACTACAACCGGTGAAGGACAACCACTCATGACGACGCCCACGATCGAGCTCAAGCCCTCGGCCTCGCCACTCTCCGACGCGCAGCGCGCGGCGATCCTGGCCGAGCCCGGCTTCGGCCGCCACTTCACCGACCACATGGTCACCATCAAGTGGACCGAGGGCCGCGGCTGGCACGACGGTCAGCTCGTCCCGTACGCGCCGCTCTCCCTCGACCCGGCGACCATGGTCCTGCACTACGCGCAGGAGATCTTCGAGGGTCTCAAGGCCTACCGTCAGCCCGACGGCTCCGTCGCCACGTTCCGCCCCGAGAAGAACGCGCTGCGCTTCGCCGCCTCCGCCCGCCGCCTCGGCATGCCCGAGCTGCCGGTCGAGACGTTCATCGAGGCCTGCGACGCCCTGGTCGCGCAGGACGAGTCCTGGGTCCCGGCGCACGGCGGCGAGGAGTCCCTCTACCTCCGCCCGTTCATGATCGCCACCGAGGTCGGTCTCGGTGTGAAGCCCGCCAACGAGTACCTCTTCCTGGTCATCGCCTCCCCGGCCGGCGCCTACTTCCCCGGCGGCGTCAAGCCCGTCTCCATCTGGGTCTCCGAGGACCACGTCCGCGCCGTCCCCGGCGGCATGGGCGACGCCAAGACCGGCGGCAACTACGCCGCCTCCCTCCTCGCCCAGGCCGAGGCCGCCGAACAGGGCTGCGCCCAGGTCTGCTACCTCGACGCGGTCGAGCGCACCTGGGTCGAGGAACTCGGCGGCATGAACCTGTACTTCGTCTACGGCGACCGGATCGTCACGCCGACGCTCACCGGCTCCATCCTGGAGGGCGTCACCCGCGACTCCCTCCTCGCCGTCGCCCGTGACCTCGGCTACACGGCCGAGGAGGGCCGCGTCTCCGTCGACCAGTGGCAGCGCGACTCCGAGAACGGCACCCTCACCGAGGTCTTCGCCTGCGGCACCGCGGCCGTCATCACCCCCGTCGGCACCGTCAAGCGCACCGGTGCCCAGTGGCAGCAGGGCACCACCGGCGAACCCGGCGAGGTCACGCTCAGGCTCCGCCAGGCCCTGCTGGACATCCAGCGCGGCACGGCCGAGGACCACCACGGCTGGATGCACAAGCTGGGCTAGGCCGTCTTCCGCGAGGTCCCGCCCGCCCCGCCGGGCGGACAGCGGGACTTCGCGGACATGTCCCAGGTCCTCCCCGGTCCTCCTCGACGCGAGCCGGGCCCCACGGGGCCCGGTGGCGGTGGGGACGCCGGCCCCGGCCGCGCCGTCCGCCGGGGCGGCGGCCGGTTTCGGGTGCGGGTCGTGGAGGTCGTCCCGTGGTGGGAGTCGGAGGCGTGTCGTCAACTGTCGGCCGGTACCGGGACGGCCGGGTCGGGCTCCGTGGCCGTGGCGGCTTTCGCGGGGGCCGGGGCCAGGACGAGGTACGCGGCGCCGCCGACCAGTCCCGACAGCAGGAAGCTGCAGTCCACGCCGCCCGTCCACGCCAGCAGCGGACCCTGGTACGAGGGCAGCGAGACGGCGAGCAGGCCGACCGCCGCGCCCAGCGCCCACGCGACCGTCGCCGGGACGTTCCAGCCCCTGCGGAACCAGTAGACCCCGCCCCGCGCGCGGCGGTTGAAGACCTGGAGGGCCTCCGCGTCGTAGTCGCCGCGGCAGCGCCGGAAACCGATCAGCGTGATGACCGCCCAGGGCGTGCCGATGGCGGTGAGCAGCAGCACGAACGACGTCATCGCGTCCTGGGCCGTCGAGGCGTAGTGGCCCACGAACACACAGGCCGTCGCCACCACCGCCACCGCGCAGGTCGCCTGCGCCCGGGACGCGCGCGGCAGGATCGCGTCCAGGTCCAGGCCCATCGAGTACAGCATCAGCCCCGCGTTGCCGACCGACCCCGCGGACGCCGCCACCAGCAACGGGACCAGGTACCAGCCGGGCGAGGCCGACACCAGGGGCCCCGCGTAGTCCAGCGCCGCGCGCGCCGCGTACGCCGTGAAGGTGCCGAAGAGCTGCGGCACCAGCAGCCCGACGAGCAGCCCCAGCCAGGTCGCGCGCAGCACCCGGCGCGCGGAGTGGCGTACCGGCGAGATGTAGCGGGTGTAGTCGCCGAGCAGGGTGATGAAGGCGACCGGCCCCGAGAGGCCCGCGGCCACCGTCGCCAGGAGCCACGTCGGCCAGAAGCCGCCGAGCAGATAGCCGCCCGCCTCCGGCAGCGCCGCCGTGGTGAAGTCCGGGGCGTAGGCCGCCACGCCGAGCACGAGCAGCGCCGTCATGCCGATCGCCAGGACCCGGGACATCGCCAGCAGCACCCGGTAGCCGTACACCGCGCCCGCCACCGTCGCCGCCGCGAGCAGCCCGTAGACCACGGCGTACGACAGTCCGCTCGCCGGCAGGCCGACCAGCCGGCCCAGCACGCCCACCATCACGTCGCCGCCGATCCAGACGGTCAGCGCGGTGTAGCCGAGCGCCAGGAGCAGGCCCACCACCGAGCCGACCAGCCTGCCCCGGACGCCGAACTGGGCGCCGGAGGAGGTGGACAGGTTCGTCGCCGTGCGCAGGGAGACCAGGGCGAGCGGGGCCGTGAACGCCGTTCCGATCACGGTCCCGGCCACGATCGAGGTCACCGACGCCCACCAGCCCAGGCCGAACGACGGCGGCAGCCAGCCGAAGACGATCACGCCCAGGCAGAGGTTGGAGCCGAGCAGGATCGAGACGAGGTCGCGCGGCCCGCTGGTGCGTTCCCCGTCCGGGATGGTGTCGACTCCGCGCAGTTCCCTCGGCATACCTGGTCTCCTTCGGACGGCACTTAGAACGACACTCAATGTGAAGGCTCTCCATGTCGCCGTCAAGACTTCCTCTTTCCGGAACTGTTAATTAGAGTGACGTTCTAAACGAACGGAGGCGACATGCGGCTCACCCCCACCGAACGCGACCGGCTGCTGCTCTTCGGGGCCGCCGAACTGGCGCGGGCGCGGCGCGCCCGAGGGCTTCGGCTGAACGTGCCGGAGGCCACCGCGCTGATCGCGGACACGGTCTGCGAGGCGGCCCGCGACGGCGCCCGGCTCGCCGAGGCGATCGACCGCGCCCGCGCGGTCCTCGGCCCGGACGACGTGCTGCCCGGGGTCGCCGACGTCGTCACCGAAGTGCATGTCGAGGCCGTCTTCGACGACGGGTCACGGCTCGCGGTGGTCTCCGACCCCATCGGGGGCGGCCGACTCGGGGAAGCGGGTCCGGGCGCGCTGCTGCCGGGGCCCGCGCATCCCGAGACGGCGCCGGCCGACCGGCTGACGGTCACCAACACCGCGACCGTCCCCGTCTCCGTCACCTCCCACTTCCACTTCTTCGAGGCCAACCCGCGCCTCGACTTCGTCCGCGAGCGGGCCTACGGCATGCGCCTCGCCGTGCCCGCCGGGTCGTCGGTGCGGTTCGGGCCGGGGGAGAGCGTCGAGGTCGGGCTCGTGCCCCTCGGGGGCGAGCGGATCGCCATCGGCTTCGCCGGGCTCGTCGACGGGCCGCTGGACGCGCCGGGCGCGAAGGAAGAGGCCCTGCGCCGGGCCGCCGCCTGCGGATACCTGGGAGCTTGAGATGGACCCGTACGCATACGCCGCCACCCACGGGCCGCGCGCCGGCGACCGGATCCGGCTCGGTGACTCCGGTCTCGTCGTCCGGGTCGAGGACGACTCCCAGCGCTACGGCGACGAGTTCCTCGCCGGGTTCGGCAAGACCGCCCGCGACGGACTGCACCTCAAGGCCGCCGCCGTCCGCGAGACCTGCGACGTCGTCATCAGCAACGTCGTGGTGATCGACGCCGAGCTGGGCATCAGGAAGGTGTCCATCGGCATCCGCGAGGGGCGGATCTCCGCGATCGGCCGGGCCGGGAACCCGGACACCCTCGACGGGGTGGACGTCGTCGTCGGCACCGGGACGACCATCGTCTCCGGCGAAGGGCTCATCGCCACCGCCGGAGCCGTCGACCCCCACGTCCATCTGCTCTCGCCGCGGATCATGGAGGCGTCGCTGGCCTCCGGGGTGACCACGATCATCGGCCAGGAGTTCGGACCGGTCTGGGGCGTCGGCGTCAACTCGCCCTGGGCGCTGCGGCACGCGTTCAACGCCTTCGACGCCTGGCCCGTCAACATCGGCTTCCTGGGCCGGGGTTCGTCCTCCCACGGCGCCCCGCTGGTGGAGGCGCTGGCGGAGGGCGGCGCCTGCGGCTTCAAGGTCCACGAGGACATGGGCGCCCACACCCGCGCGCTGGACACCGCGTTGCGGGTCGCCGAGGAGCACGACGTCCAAGTCGCCCTGCACAGCGACGGGCTGAACGAGTGCCTGTCCGTCGAGGACACCCTCGCGGTCCTCGAAGGGCGCACCATCCACGCCTTCCACATCGAGGGCTGCGGCGGCGGCCACGTCCCCAACGTGCTGAAGATGGCGGGCGTCCCGAACGTCATCGGCTCCTCCACCAACCCCACGCTGCCCTTCGGGCGGGACGCCGTCGCCGAGCACTACGGCATGATCGTCTCCGTCCACGACCTGAAGACCGACCTGCCCGGCGACGCCGCCATGGCCCGCGACCGCGTCCGCGCCGGGACCATGGGCGCCGAGGACGTGCTGCACGACCTGGGCGCGATCGGCATCACCTCCTCCGACGCCCAGGGCATGGGCCGCGCGGGCGAGACCGTCCGCCGCACCTTCGCCATGGCCGGGAAGATGAAGGCCGAACTGGGCACCCTGGACGGCGGCTCCGACCCCGGCCACGACAACGAACGCGTCCTGCGCTACATGGCCAAGCTGACCATCAACCCCGCCCTCGCCCACGGCATCTCGCACGAGGTCGGCTCCATCGAGACGGGCAAGCTCGCCGACATCGTGCTGTGGCGGCCGGAGTACTTCGGCGCCAAGCCGCAGCTCGTCCTGAAGGCCGGCTTCCCCGCGTACGGCGTGGTCGGCGACCCCAACGCGGCCACCGACACCTGCGAACCCCTCGTCCTGGGACCGCAGTTCGGCGCGTACGGCGCCACCGCCGCCGACCTCTCCGTGGCCTTCGTCGCCCGGGCCGCCCTCGACCAGGGCGACGACCTGATGCCGACCCGGCGCCGCAGGGTCGCCGTCCGCGGCACCCGCGGCATCGGCCCCGCCGACCTGCGGCTCAACTCCCGTACGGGGGCCGTCGACGTGGACCAGCGCACGGGACTGGTGACCCTGGACGGGGAGCCGCTGCGCTCCGAGCCCGCGGACTCCGTCTCCCTCAACCGCCTGTACTTCCTCTAGGACCCGCCATGACCTACCGCATGCCCCCCGAGTGGGCCCCGCACGAACGCACCTGGATGGCCTGGCCCGGCCCCAACCCCACCTTCACCGGCGACGAGGAACTCGCCGAGGCCCGTACCGCCTGGGCCGCCGTGGCCCGCGCCGTGCGCCGCTTCGAGCCGGTGACGATGGTGCACGGCCCCGGACAGGGCGCGTCGGCGCGTGAACTGCTCGGCCCCGACATCGAGTTGGTCGAGCGGGACCTCGACGACGCCTGGATGCGCGACATCGGCCCGACCTTCGTCACCGACGGTCGGCGACTGGCCGCCGTCGACTGGGTGTTCAACGGCTGGGGCGCCCAGGACTGGGCCCGCTGGGAGCACGACGCGAAGATCGCCCGGCAGGTCGCCGGCCTCACCGGCGTCCCGGTCCTGAGCAGCACCCTCGTCAACGAGGGCGGCGGCATCCACGTCGACGGCGAGGGCACGGTCCTGCTGACCGAGACCGTGCAGCTCGGCGCCGGACGCAACCCCGGCCGGACGCGCG
This sequence comes from Streptomyces sp. NPDC090106, assembly GCF_044747265.1. Classification (NCBI taxonomy): domain Bacteria; kingdom Bacillati; phylum Actinomycetota; class Actinomycetes; order Kitasatosporales; family Streptomycetaceae; genus Streptomyces; species Streptomyces sp. NPDC090106. The sequence goes on from NZ_JBIVDS010000002.1 coordinate 781,208, forward strand.
AGGAGGTCGAGACGGAGATCCACGCCCAGCTCGGCACCACCAAGGCGATCTGGCTCCCGCACGGCCTGGCCGGCGACTACGGCACCTACGGCACCCAGGGCCACGTGGACATCGTCGCCGCCTTCGCCCGGCCCGGCACCGTCCTCGTGCACAGCCAGCGCGACCCCGCCCACCCCGACCACGCCCGCTCCCAGGAATACGTGCGCATCCTGAGCGCCGCGACCGACGCGCGGGGGCGCCGTCTGGAGGTCGTGGAGATACCCGCCCCCACGGTCCTGACCGACGACGACGGCGACTGGGTCGACTACTCCTACATCAACCACTACCTCTGCAACGACGGCGTGGTCCTGTGCGCCTTCGACGACCCCAACGACGAGGTGGCGGCGGACATCCTGCGCGGACTGTTCCCCGGGCGGACGGTGACGCTCGTGGACGCACGTACGATCTTTGCCGCCGGTGGCGGTGTCCACTGCGTGACACAGCAGCAGCCGAGGATCTGAGGCGGGCGAGGATCTGAGGCGACAGGAGCGACGGGAGCAGCGGATGGCCGGTGGGCGCAGACAGGCGCCGCCCCGTGAGGACGTCCTCGCGGCGGCCATGGAGATGATCGCCGAACTCGGCCTGGAGAAGCTCACGATGGCCGCGCTCGGCCGCCAGGTCGGGATGAGCAGCGGCCACCTCCTCTACTACTTCCGCTCCAAGGACGAGCTGCTGCTGCGGACCCTGGAGTGGAGCGAGGGCAGGCTCGGCGCCGAGCGCGGACGGCTCCTCACCCGCACGGGACCGTGCCGGGAACGGCTCGACGCATACGTCGACCTGTACGTCCCCGACGGCCACCGCGACCCCCACTGGACACTCTGGCTGGAGGTCTGGAACCGCTCGCAGAACGCCGACGACGACGCCCGCGAACGGCAGGCCGCGATCGAGGGCGCCTGGCACCGCGACCTGGTCGCCCTGCTCGCGCAAGGGGTGTCGCGGGGCGAGTTCCGCGCCGTCGACCCGGACCGTTTCGCCTCCCGGCTCCGGGCGCTGCTCGACGGCTTCTCCATCCATGTCGCCATCGGTCTGCGCGGCACCGATCGGGCGCAGGTTCTCGGCCACGTCCGGGAGTTCCTCGACGACGCGCTCCTCGCGGACGCGTGACCCGCGGCCCGGGTTGTACGCAATTCGGGGGATTGCGGTGGACTGTGGGATGCGATTGCCTCGTGGGAAGCCCTCGGCGCGGGCCGGGGGAGAAGCGTCACCACGGGGGAAACGATGTCAGGAGCTTTGCGGAGCACGGCCGTCGCGCTGATCGCGGGCGCGGTGGCGGTGACGACCGTGACGGTCGCCTCGGCGGCGCCCGGGCGCGGCGAGACGCGGCGGGTCAGTGCGTCCGCCGCGGGGGAACAGGCGACGGGGGACTCGCGCACCCCGTCGATCAGCGGGGACGGCCGGTTCGTCGTCTTCGAGTCGGACGCGGACGGCCTGGTGCCGGGCGACGACGACCACGCGACCGACGTGTTCCTGCGCGACCTGCGCGAGGGCACCGTCGAACAGGTCAGCGTGCGGGACGACGGGGGCGCGTACGGGCTGGCCTTCGACGGCGGGATCAGCGCCGACGGCCGGTACGTCGTCTTCCAGGGCGGCACGGGATCGGTGGAGGCGGGCGACTGGTTCTCCGGGATCTTCCTCTGGGACCGGATCGAGGACCGCACCGAGGTGGTCGGCCTCACCGACGACGAGCGGCCGGTGTACGCGACCGACCCCGTGATCAGCCGGGACGGCCGGTACATCGCGTTCCTCTCCACGCTCGCCGACCACGGCGACACCGGCACCCGCGTGGGGGCCGGCGTCTACGTCCGCGACCGCGCGCGGGGCACGACGCGGCTCGTCAGCGTCACCGAGCCGCCGGCCACCGGTGACGGGTACTCCTGGATCGTGGGCGCCCCCACCATGAGCGCCGACGGCAGCCGCGTCGCGTACACGATGAACCAGGCCAGGCCCGGGCTCCAGGGCGCCACCTACACCTGGGACCGGCGCACCGGCCTCAAGGAACGGTTCGACCGCGCCGACGGGCGCACGGGCCGCCCGACGTTCAGCGGGAACGGCCGGTACGCCGCCTTCTCCTCCGCCGCCCCCGACCTCGTGCCCGGGGACACCAACGGCACGGAGGACGTCTTCGTCCGGGACATGGTGAAGGGCACCGTCGCGCGGATCTCGCTCGGCGCGACCGGCGCACAGGTCGACGCCCGCTCCTACGAGCCGGTGATCAGCGAGGACGGCCACCGGGTCGCCTTCGTCTCCGGCGCCACCGATCTCGTCGCGGGCGACACCGCGCGCGGCCCCCTCTTCTCCCGCGACCTGCGCACCGGCCTCACCCAGCGGGTGACCGTCGCCCGGGGCGGCGGCGAGAGCGACTACCAGGGCTGGCCGGACACGGCGGTGAGCCGCGACGGCAAGGTGGTCGCCTTCGACTCCTGGGCCACGAACCTGGTGTCCGGCGACACCAACGACACCCGGGACGTGTTCGTACGGCGGCTGCGATGACCGGCACCGCGCTCGCATTCTGAGACGGGCGGGGAGCGCGGGGGCGACGTGTGCCAGACTGCCCCCGTGCTCTCGTTCGCCATGATTATTGGCAGCAGGCGCGCCGGTCCGCAGTGACCGCCTCGTACGACCAGGTACGGGCGGACACCGTCGTCCTCGACCCGCGCGCAGACCTCTCGCACCCGCGAGGGGTTTTTCGCTTTTCTGGCCCACCCGCAGCCGGAGGCGAGAGCGTGAGGGACCATGTGGGGACGGTGGAGCCGGTCATTCCGGTACAGACCGAGATCCAATCCTCAGGAGCCTTGACACCATGACCGCAACCAGCGAGCTCGACGATTCGTTCCACGTCTTCGACACCACCCTGCGCGACGGCGCGCAGCGAGAGGGCATCAACCTCACCGTCGCGGACAAGCTGGCCATCGCACGGCACCTGGACGACTTCGGCGTGGGCTTCATCGAGGGCGGCTGGCCCGGCGCGAACCCGCGCGACACGGAGTTCTTCGCCCGTGCCCAGCAGGAGATCGACTTCAAGCACGCCCAGCTGGTCGCCTTCGGCGCGACGCGCCGGGCGGGCGCGAAGGCGGCGGAGGACCCGCAGGTCAAGGCACTCCTGGACGCGGGCGCCCCGGTGATCACGCTGGTCGCCAAGTCCCACGACCGGCATGTCGAACTGGCGCTGCGCACCACCCTGGACGAGAACCTGGAGATGGTCCGCGACACGGTGTCCCACCTGGTCGCCCAGGGCCGCCGCGTCTTCGTCGACTGCGAGCACTTCTTCGACGGCTACCGCGCCAACCCCGAGTACGCGAAGGCGGTCGTCCGTGCCGCCTCGGAGGCCGGCGCGTCCGTCGTCATCCTCTGCGACACCAACGGCGGCATGCTCCCCGCGCAGGTCCAGGCGGTCGTCTCCACCGTCCTCGCCGACACCGGCGCCCGCCTCGGCATCCACGCCCAGGACGACACCGGCTGCGCGGTCGCCAACACCCTCGCCGCGGTCGACGCGGGCGCGACCCATGTCCAGTGCACCGCCAACGGCTACGGCGAGCGCGTCGGCAACGCCAACCTCTTCCCGGTCGTCGCCGCGCTGGAGCTGAAGTACGGCAAGAAGGTCCTGCCCGAGGGCAAGCTGCGCGAGATGACGCGGATCTCCCACGCGATCGCCGAGGTCGTCAACCTCACCCCCTCCACGCACCAGCCGTACGTGGGCGTCTCGGCCTTCGCCCACAAGGCCGGCCTGCACGCCTCCGCCATCAAGGTCGACCCGGACCTCTACCAGCACATCGACCCCGAGCAGGTCGGCAACACCATGCGCATGCTGGTCTCCGACATGGCGGGCCGCGCCTCGGTCGAGCTCAAGGGCAAGGAACTCGGCGTCGACCTCGGCGGCGACCGCGAGCTGGTCGGCCGGGTCGTCGAGCGGGTCAAGGAGCGCGAGCTCAAGGGCTACACGTACGAGGCGGCCGACGCGTCCTTCGAGCTCCTCCTGCGCGCCGAGGTCGAGGGCAAGCCCCTCAAGTACTTCCAGGTCGAGTCCTGGCGCGCGATCGTCGAGGACCGCCCCGACGGCAGCCACGCCAACGAGGCCACGGTGAAGCTCTTCGCCAAGGGCGAGCGCATCGTCGCCACGGCGGAGGGCAACGGCCCGGTCAACGCCCTGGACCGCGCCCTGCGGGTCGCCCTGGAGAAGATCTACCCCCAGCTCGCCCAGCTGGAGCTCGTCGACTACAAGGTCCGCATCCTGGAGGGCGTCCACGGCACCCAGTCCACGACGCGGGTACTGATCTCCACCTCCGACGGCACCGGCGAATGGTCGACGGTGGGCGTAGCGGAGAACGTGATCGCGGCGTCCTGGCAGGCGCTGGAGGACGCTTACACGTACGGGCTGCTGCGCGCGGGCGTGGAACCGGCGCAGTAGGCCCTCCGCCCAGGGTCATCCACGGGCGGGAAGCCGTTCCAGCCTCCAGATCCGGCGCAGCTCGTCCAGGACGCCGCGTGCTCCGTGCGGTGACAGGGGCAGTTCCTGGCGGGCCCTGGCGAGGAGTTCGAGGTCCCCGTCGGGGCGGCCGGTGGCCGTGAGACGTCCGGAGAAGTCGTCTCCACCGAAGATCTCCAGCACGGTCAGACCGAAGCAGACATGGACGGCGGCCTCTTCGACGAGCACACGTGGCTCGTCGGACAGGCCGCCGGTCTCGTAGCCCGCGAAGTCGGTCAGGTCCGCCAGGCGCCGGCCGTAACGGACCAGGTCACGCGGCATGCCGGCCGACAGGCCGTGGGCCAGCAGGGCGTACTGATCGTCGATCACGCTCGTCCGCGTCCGCAGGATCTCCTTGGACTCCCCGAGCGAGCACGGGGGCACATGCAGTACGTCGTCCAGGCTGCTGTCGGTCACACTCCGGTGCGGCAGACCGCGTCGGAGGAAGGGGACGGATCGCTCCGGCGGAGGCGCGTCAGATTCTCGTCGTCCAGGCACGCACGGACGAGACGTTTGTAGAGCGACTTCTCCGCCTCGCTCTGCCAGACGTACCCCCCGTCGCTCATACGCGCCTCTAGTCGTCCCCGCCCCGCCGGGCCAGGCCGAGGAACGCGGACCAGCAGCCAGGGGCGACGGTCAGGGTCGGGCCGGTGTTCTTGGAGTCACGGATGCGGACGGTGGCGGGGCCGGCGGAGACCTCTACGCAGTTGCCACCCTCGTTGCTGCTGTAGCTGGACTTGAACCACTGGAGTGCCGTGCTCATCAGTCTCCTAGCAAATCCTGCAGACAACGCATGCTCTCGCCTGTGGAGAGGGCCTGCGACCGCAGCATTCCATACTTCAGCTGATACTCCATGACGTCATCAGGATCCTCCACGAGGTAGCTCGCGCGCTGCACTTCCAAGTAGACGAGGGGCACGTGGTCAGGCGTTTCGAGCAGGGTCATCGGGCCTGCGAGCCCGGCGTGGGGCATGCGGTCCATCGGCATGATCTGAAAGCTCATATGGACCGGCGTGGTGTACTCCAGAATCTGGCGCAACTGATCGCGCATCACCTGCTCGTTCCCGACCCGGCGGCGCAGGATGCTCTCTTCCAGGATGAAGTGGCCCACGGGAGGCTTTTCCCGTTGCCAGATCAACTGCCGTTCCATGCGGGCGTTCACCCATTGCTCCGACTTCTCGCTGCCCAGCGCCGGATAGCGGGAGTCGAAGGTCGCCAGACAGTACTCCCTGGTCTGGAGAAGTCCGGGCACCAGCTGGGTCTCGTAGGAGAGCAAGGAGAGAGCCTCCTGTTCATGCCCCACCAACGACTGCGCGAACTGCACCACCTTCTCCCGCACCGGCATCTGATCCACCAGCACGGCCAACGCCCCGCCCGTGCCCAGCAGTTCGTCGAACTGATCCGCCCGGTCCGGCTGTAGTGCCAGCCTTCCCTGCTCGACCGAGGCCACCGTGTCCACGCTGATGCTCGCCCGCTCGGCGAGCTGTTCCTGTGTCAGACGGGCCCGCTTGCGAAAGTGGGCCACGAGCGTCCCGACCGCCTGCCACGAACCGACCTTCTTCGCCATGGCCAACCTCTTCCCCCGGCCGTACCCCGAGTCCTCGTAGTGAGGTCGTAGTGATCAGAACTACGACCTCACTCACTGCCTCACCGTAGTCACTATCTGTGACATTCGTCCGGTGAACACCGAAGCCCCGCTCCTTCACGCCCGCACCGCCCTCTACCCCCGAGACCGCAGGTCGGTGGCCGCGGCCAGGGCGCTGGCCCGTGCCGCCCTCGCCGACTGGGGTCTGACCCGCCGGAGCGACGACGTACTGCTCTGTGTGAGCGAACTCGCCACGAACGCGGTGCTGCACGGCGTTCCGCCCGGTCGTCGCTTCCGGCTGGGGCTGTCCGTCGGGGGTGAGGGGACGCTCCGGGTGGAGGTGAGCGACAGCGGGGCGGGCGAGCCTCGCGGCCGTGAGCCCGGGGCGGGCGACGAGCACGGGCGAGGGCTGTTGCTCGTGGCCGGGACGGCGGACCGGTGGGGCGTCGAGGAGCAGGATCCCGGCAAGACCGTGTGGTGTGAATTCGCGCTGCCGGATGCCTTGACTGCCTCCAGGGGCGCCAGTTAACTCACGCCGTGATCTAAGTCGAAAGTGGAGTATGAGAGCCGAAGGGACGTTCCATGCGAAGAACCGCCCTGTTAGCCTCCGCCACCCTGCTCGCCGCGTTGGTCCCGCTGTCGACGGCCGCCCGCGCCGCCGACGATCCCGCGCCCACCCCCGTCGACCGCTTCGAGGGCGAGGTCCCCTTCGCCGCGCAGCCCGCCGAGGGCATCTTCACCTGGGGCGGCGACAGTGACGATCCACCCGCCCTCGCCCTCACCGCCAGACCGGACGCCCCCGAGGGCGAGAAGGTCCTGACCGGCACCTACGACATCAGCGGCTACGGCGGATTCACCCACGACTACGCCGCCGCCGAGCCCGCCCACGACTGGTCCGGCCACCAGGGCATCCGCTTCTGGTGGGACGGTCGTGGCAACGGGAAGAAGATCGCCTTCGAGATCAAGGACGGCGGTGCCCACGGCGAGGCGTCCGAACTCTGGACGACGTCCTTCACCGACGACTTCACCGGCTGGAAGCAGATCGAGATCCCGTTCACGGACTTCGCCTACCGCACCGACTACCAGCCCGTCGGCGGCATCGACCAGGTCCTCGGGCTGACGCAGATGTGGGGGTACGCGCTCACCCTCCCCGTCGGCTCGCCCGGTGACTTCGCCATGGACGGCGTCGAGTTGTACGGCAGGGCCGATCAATCCCTGCGCGCCGCGGTCACCACCGACGCGGCCGTCCACCCCGTCGACGAGGGCGGCACGGCGACCGTGAAGGTCACCCTCGCCACCACCGGCTCCGCCCCCGTCGACGAACCGGTGACCGTCGCCTACGAGACGGCCGGCGGCACCGCCTCCGCCTCCGACTACACCGCCGTCAAGGGGGAGTTCACCTTCCCCGCGGGCACCGCCTCCGGCACCACGCGCACCATCCGGGTCCACACCCTCAAGGACAAGACGGCCGAGTCCGCCGAGACGATCCCGCTCAAGCTCACGGTCACCGGCGCCAAACCGCCCGCGGAGACCCCGCAGGTCGTCATCGACGCGCACGGACTGCCGTATCTGAACGCCAAGTTGCCGGTCAAGAAGCGGGTCGCGGATCTGCTGTCGCGGATGTCGCTCGCGGAGAAGGCCGGGCAGATGACCCAGGCCGAGCGCGGCGCGGTCGGCACCGGCGCCGACGTCGCCGCCTACGACCTCGGCTCCCTGCTCTCCGGCGGCGGTTCGACGCCCACGCCCAACACCGCCGAAGCCTGGGCCAGGATGATCGACGGCTTCCAGCTCCGGGCGCAGGCGACCCGCTTCCAGATCCCGTTGATCTACGGCGTGGACGCCGTCCACGGCCACAACAACCTCGTCGGCGCCACGGTCCTGCCGCACAACATCGGCATCGGAGCCACCCGTGATCCCCAACTCGCCTACCAGGCGGGCGCGGTGACCGCCGCCGAGGTCCGCGCCACCGGCATCCCCTGGGACTTCGCCCCCTGCCTGTGCGTCACCCGTGACGAACGCTGGGGCCGCTCCTACGAGTCGTTCGGCGAGGACCCGGCGCTCGTCGAGTCCATGGCGACCGTCATCCAGGGCCTCCAGGGCGCCCCCGACGGCAAGGACCTGAAGCGCGACGACAAGGTCCTCGCCACCGCCAAGCACTTCGTCGGCGACGGCGGCACCGAGTACGGCTCCTCCACCACCGGCAGCTACACCATCGACCAGGGCGTCACCAAGGTCACCCGCGAGCAGCTGGAGGCCGTCCACCTGGCCCCGTACCAGGACGCGGTGGACCGGGGCGTCGGCACGGTCATGCCGTCCTACTCCTCCCTCGACGTCCTCGGCGACGGCCAGGGCCCGGTCAAGATGCACGCCCGCGCCGACATGATCAACGGCGTGCTCAAGGGCCGGATGGGCTTCGACGGCTTCGTCATCAGCGACTGGAACGGCATCGACCAGATCCCCGGCGACTACACCTCCGACGTCCGCACTTCCGTCAACGCGGGCGTCGACATGGTCATGGCCCCCTACTCGTACAAGGAGTTCCACTCCGCGCTCGTCGCCGAGGCGACCGCCGGGCGGATCACCGGGGCGCGGATCGACGACGCCGTCTCCCGCGTCCTCACCCAGAAGTTCAAGCTGGGCCTGTTCGAGAAGCCGTACGCCGACACCAGCGGCGCCGACGGCATCGGCTCCGCCGCGCACCGCGCCGTGGCCAGGAAGGCGGCGGCCGAGTCGCAGGTCCTGCTGAAGAACGCCGGCGGCGTACTGCCGCTGAAGAAGTCCCAGAAGGTGTACGTCGCCGGGTCCAACGCCGACGACATCGGCAACCAGGCCGGCGGTTGGACCGTCACCTGGCAGGGCTCCTCCGGCGACATCGTCCCCGGCACGACGATCCTGGAGGCGATGCGCGAGAACACGCCCGGACTGACGTACTCCAAGGACGCCTCCGCGCCGACCGACGGCTATGACGTGGGTGTCGTGGTCGTCGGCGAGACCCCCTACGCCGAGGGCGTCGGCGACGTCGGCAACGGCAACGACCTCGTCCTGAGCCCCGCGGACAAGGCGGCCGTCGACACGGTGTGCGCGGCGATGAAGTGCGCCGTGCTCGTCGTCTCCGGTCGCCCGCAGCTCATCGGCGACCAGCTCGGCTCCATCGACGCCCTGGTGGCGTCCTGGCTGCCCGGCACCGAGGGCGGCGGCGTCGCCGACGTGCTGTACGGCAAGCGCCCCTTCACCGGACAGCTCCCCGTCACCTGGCCCAGGTCGGAGGCCCAGCTGCCGATCAACGTCGGCGACACGGCGTACGACCCGCAGTTCCCGTACGGCTGGGGCCTGACCACCCTGACGAAGATCCCGGACGCGGGAACGCTGAAGGCGCTCGGGGTCGCCGCGACGCTCGCCGAGCGGACCGGCAGCGACGAGGCCGGCCGGGCGATCGTCGGGAAGGCGCGGCTCATCGTCCAGCAGAAAGGCGTCGGCGCCGGGCTCGCCAAGCCCTTCGCCGAGGCCGACCACCTGCTGCTCACCGGCAGGTACGGAAAGGCGGTGCAGAAGCTCATCGAGGCGTACAAGGCGGGCTGACCTGCACTGATCTGCTGCTTCGGGAGGCTTCGGGTAGTTTCGGGGTATGACGTCCGTACCCCGGATCCGGAGCCTCCCCGGGCTGCTTGCCGCCCTGGTCATCGGCTTCCTCGCCGTGACCGCGCCCCAGGCACGGGCGGCCACCGACCTCTCCACGATCGCCGAGGCGCTGCGCGACAGCCCGGTGTACGTCGATCCTGCGGCCTCCGACCAGTTGTCGCGGGCCGACGCGGACGACCTGGCCCAGAAGATCAAGGACGCCGACAAACCCCTGTTCATCGCCGTCCTGCCCGCCGGCTACCCGACCGCGGACCTCTTCACCGACCTGCGCACCGCCACCGGCGTCACCGGCCTGTACGGCGTCCGCCTCGGCGACCGGTTCGACGCCCGCGCCGACTCCGCGGTCATGTCCGCGACCGCCCGGCAGAACCTCGTCCGCAGCGTCCAGGGCGAGGACGCCAAGGCGCAGCTCACCGACTTCACCGACCGCGCCCTGGCCAACATGGGCGGCTCGGCTCCCGCGAGCTGGGGCTCCTCGTCCGGCGGGGACGACGTCCCGGCCGGCGCGCTGATCGGCGTGGGCGCCGTCGTGGTGGCCGGGGGAGCGGGCGCGTACGCCGTCGTCCGCCGCAACCGGCGCCGCCGCGAGGAGGAGCAGAGGGCCGCGCTGGACAAGCTCAGGGTGGTCGTCGACGAGGACATCACGGCCTTCGGCGAGGAACTGGACCGCCTCGACTTCCACCCGTCCGAGGCGGGCGCCGACGACGCCATGCGCGCGGACTACGAACGCGCCCTGGACGCCTACGAGCAGGCGAAGTCGTCCATGGCGGCGGCCGGCCGGCCCGAGGACGTCCGCGCCGTCACCCAGGCCCTGGAGGACGGCCGCTTCTCGCTGGCCCGGCTCGCCGCCCGCCGCGAGGGCCGCCCGCTGCCCGAACGCCGCCCGCCCTGCTTCTTCGACCCCCGCCACGGCCCCTCGGTCACCGACGCCGCCTGGACCCCGCCCGGCGGCGCCCCGCGCGAGGTCCCCGTCTGCGCGGCCGACGCGACCCGGCTCGCCGACGGCCGCGACCCCGTCATGCGCGAGGTCGACACCGACCAGGGCCGCCGCCCCTACTGGGACGCCGGACCCGCGTACGGCCCCTGGGCGGGCGGCTACTTCGGCGGCGGCATCCTGCCCGGCCTCCTGATCGGCACCGTGCTCGGCGGCATGATGGCCACCCCGTCCTACGCCTCCGACTACGGCACCGGCTACGGCGACTTCGGCGGAGCCGCCGGCTACCAGGGCGGCGACGTCTCCGGCGCGGACTTCGACACCGACGACTTCACGGGCGGCTTCGGCGACGGCGGGGGCGGCGGGGACTTCGGCGGGGGAGGGGACTTCGGAGGCGGAGGCGGCGACTTCGGCGGAGGCTTCTGAGCAGCCCGGCACAGCCACCGGAAACGGCGAAGCGCCGGTGAGCCAGGGGAGGACTCACCGGCGCCGACGCCACCGCACAAGGGTCACGCGTTCTTGATGGCGGAGATGTCGAAGTTCAGCTTGATCTTGTCGGAGACGAGGACGCCGCCGGTCTCCAGCGCGGCGTTCCAGGTCAGGCCCCACTCGGAGCGGAGGATCTCCGCCTTGCCCTCGAAGCCGACGCGCTCGTTGCCGAACGGGTCCTTCGCGGCACCGTTGAACTCGAGGTCGATGGTGAGGGGCTTGGTGGTGCCGAGGATGGTCAGGTCACCGGTGATGCGGTAGTCGTCGCCGCCGAGGGCCTCCGCCTTGGTGGAGCGGAAGGTCATCGTGGGGTGCTCGTCGGTCTTGAAGAAGTCCGCGCTCTTGAGGTGGCCGTCACGGTCGGCGGAACCGGTGTCGATGCTGTCCATCTTGACGTCGAGGGTGGCCGTCGACGCGGACGGGTCGGAGCCGTCCAGGTGGAGGGCACCGCTGAAGTCCAGGAATTTGCCCTTGACGTTCGTGACCATGGCGTGGCGGGCGACGAAACCGAGCGTCGTGTGGGACGCGTCGATCGTGTAGTCACCGGTCAGGGCGGCCAGGTCCGGGTTCACAGCGGCGGGGGCGGCGGTGGTCTCGGTGGTGTCCTTGCGGCCGAAGATGCCCATGACGTGCTCCTAGAGGTGGTTGATGTTCAACATTCAACTAACCGAACAAGGACCACCGTAGACCTATTCCATTCAACTTTCAACATCATCCGCAGAGTGTCGGCGCGACTACGCCCGGACCGCCGTCCGCGCCCCCGCGTCACTCCGGGGAGGGCATGTGCGCCACGTGAATGTGAGGTGTCTCTCGACCGACGTCTTTGTGCGACCTCTACAAGCGCGACGCCCTCTGAGCAGTCGGAAGGCCTGCATCCTGTTGAGGTTCTGTTCAGGGGTACCAGGAAAACGGTCCGGAGACTGTACGGAGTCGACGGACCGCTTTCCTTGCTGTGCTTCGTAAGGTCACTACATGACCGTTTTGGATGACGTGCCGGGCGAGCCGACGGACGCACGCGGGCGAGTGGCCGAACTGCACGAGATCCGTGCGCAGGCGATCGCCGGCCCGAGCGAGAAGGCGACCACGGCACAGCACGCCAAGGGCAAGCTGACCGCCCGGGAGCGCATCGAGCTGCTCCTCGACCCCGGCTCCTTCCAGGAGGTCGAGCAGCTGCGCCGGCACCGCGCGACCGGCTTCGGCCTGGAGGCCAAGAAGCCCTACAGCGACGGTGTCATCACCGGCTGGGGCACGGTCGAGGGCCGGACGGTCTTCGTGTACGCGCACGACTTCCGCATCTTCGGCGGTGCGCTGGGCGAGGCCCACGCCACGAAGATCCACAAGATCATGGACATGGCCATCGCGGCCGGCGCGCCCCTGGTCTCCCTCAACGACGGTGCGGGTGCCCGGATCCAGGAGGGCGTCTCCGCGCTCGCCGGGTACGGCGGCATCTTCCAGCGCAACACCAAGGCGTCCGGGGTCATCCCGCAGATCTCCGTGATGCTCGGCCCGTGCGCGGGCGGCGCGGCCTACAGCCCGGCGCTCACCGACTTCGTGTTCATGGTGCGCGAGACCTCGCAGATGTTCATCACCGGCCCCGACGTCGTCAAGGCGGTGACCGGCGAGGAGATCACGCAGAACGGCCTCGGCGGCGCCGACGTCCACGCCGAGACCTCCGGCGTCTGCCACTTCGCGTACGACGACGAGGAGACCTGCATCGCGGAGGTCCGCTACCTCCTGTCGATGCTGCCGCAGAACAACCGTGAGAACCCGCCCCGCGTGGAGTCCACGGACGCGGCGGACCGCCGCGGCGACGTCCTGCTCGACCTCGTCCCCGCGGACGGCAACCGTCCGTACGACATGACGAAGGTCATCGAGGAGATCGTCGACGACGGCGACTACCTGGAGGTACACGAGCGCTGGGCCCGCAACATCATCTGTGCCCTGGGGCGGCTCGACGGCCAGGTCGTCGGCATCGTCGCCAACCAGCCGCAGTCCCTCGCGGGCGTCCTGGACATCGAGGCCTCGGAAAAAGCTGCGCGCTTTGTCCAGATGTGTGACGCTTTTAACATCCCGATCATCACCTTCCTGGACGTGCCCGGGTTCCTCCCGGGTGTCGACCAGGAACACGGCGGAATCATCCGGCACGGCGCCAAGCTGCTCTACGCCTACTGCAACGCGACCGTGCCCCGTATTTCGCTCATCCTCCGCAAGGCGTACGGAGGCGCGTACATCGTCATGGACAGCCAGTCCATCGGCGCCGACCTCACCTACGCGTGGCCGACCAACGAGATCGCCGTGATGGGCGCCGAAGGTGCCGCCAACGTCATCTTCCGGCGACAGATCGCCGAGGCCGAGGACCCCGAGGCCATGCGGCAGAAGATGGTCAAGGAGTACAAGGCCGAGCTCATGCACCCGTACTACGCGGCGGAGCGCGGCCTGGTCGACGACGTGATCGACCCCGCGGAGACCCGCGAGGTGCTGATCAAGTCCCTGGCGATGCTGCAGAGCAAGCACGCCGACCTGCCGTCCCGCAAGCACGGCAACCCCCCGCAGTAACCCACCGGTACCGCTGCGGAAACCTCTCTCACGGAGACTGTGACCTATGAGCACCCCTGACATCCGAGTCGAGAAGGGCCACGCCGGGCCCGAGGAAGTCGCCGCCATCACGGCCATCCTCCTCGCCCGTGCCGCCGCCCGTCCCACGGACCAGGCACACCCCACCACGACCCCCCGGGCCGGCTGGCGCCGCCTGGAGCGCGAGGGCGGCTTCCGCGCCCCGCACAGCTGGCACTGACAGCCTCCTCGAAGGCCCCGTCCCCCTCGGTGGGGGACGGGGCCTTCGGCGTGGGTGGGCGCGTCCCCGGCACCGGCCGTCTGGAAGGATCTGCGCATGCGACCTCACACCGGGCTGTTCCGTACACCAACAGCCCGGTGGGCGGTGGCAGTTGCGTGTACCGCCGTCCTGCTGGCCGGTTGCTCGTCGGACCGCCCGGCACACGCCGAGGAGTGGCAGCAGGACTACTGCGCCCGGCTGGGCGACTGGCAGCGGGCCGAGCACGCCGGAACGACCGGCGAGACGGACGACGAGCTCGCCGAGTCACTGGGACGATCGGCGGTCAGGGCCGCCCGAAGGCTCGACCGGGCCGGCCTGGAACTCGGCGGCACCCGTATCCTCGACGACACCGTCGACGCGGTCCGCGGCGCCACCGACGCGGAGGGCCGCGCCGTCTCCTACTGCGACAGCGCGGGCTTCGAGACCCTGGTCCGCTAGGACCCGTCCCCTCCGACAGGAAGAACTCATGGGCGTACCAAGTGACTTGGCGCGTACGGTCGCGCGGATCGACGCGCGGCTCGCGCCCCTCGTGAACCGGCCCGTGGACATCTCCGACCCCGACTGGGCGGAGAAGCTGCGTGCCGCGCCCAGTCCGTTGGACGAGGCCGGGGTCCGGGCCGAAGCCGAGGGCGCGCTGGGGGAGTTGCTCGACCTCTACGGGCGCGGCGACCCGGGCACCCTGACCGCCGTACGCCGACTCCTCGGCGCGCACCGGTACTTCACCGGGGCGACCGGCGTGCAGGGCGGCACGGCCCCCGAGGACTTCCGCCGGGAGCTGCTCTGGCTCTCCGCCCGGGACCAGGCCTGTGACGTCCGCGACGAACTGCTCCTGCTCGACGACCTGTGCCGGCGGGCCCGGGACGCGCGCATCGACCTCACGCCCCTGCTCCAGGAGGCAGCCGAACTCTCCAGCGACGAGGACCGGTTCGGGATGGGCTCCCTCCGCTTCCTGCTGCTGCTGCGCGCCGCCGGCTGAACCACAGCGTGAAGGCCGTAAAGGCGAAGGCCGCAGAGCGAAGGACACAGCACAACGGCCCCTGTGCTTCCCGGAGGAAGCGCAGGGGCCGTCGACGTGTCGGAGACCTACCGCAGGCGCGCCATCAGGGCGTGCTCGACCAGCGTGATCAGCGCCGACTTGGCGTCCGCGCGGTGGCGGGCGTCGGTCGTGATGATCGGGGTGTCGGGGCCGATCTGGAGCGCCTCGCGCACCTCGTCCGGGTTGTACGGCTGGTTGCCGTCGAAGCCGTTGAGGGCGATCACGAAGGGAAGACCGCTGTTCTCGAAGTAGTCGACCGCGGGGAAGCAGTCGGCGAGACGGCGGGTGTCGACCAGCACGATCGCGCCGATCGCGCCGCGCACCAGGTCGTCCCACATGAACCAGAACCGGTCCTGACCGGGCGTACCGAACAGGTACAGGATCAGGTCCTGGTCCAGGGTGATACGACCGAAGTCCATCGCGACCGTCGTGGTCGTCTTGTCCCCGGTGTGGGTGAGGTCGTCGATGCCGGCCGACGCGGACGTCATCACGGCCTCTGTGCGCAGCGGGTTGATCTCCGAAACGGCCCCGACGAACGTGGTCTTGCCCACGCCGAAGCCACCCGCCACCACGATCTTCGCTGAGGTGGTGGAGCGGGAAGGACCGCCGCTAGAGCTTGCGAAGTCCACTGAGCACCCTTTCGAGCAGTGTCACGTCTGGCTGGCCGCCGGCGTTCTCGTCGCCGCCGGGCTGATGGATCGCGACCAGTCCCGCCTCCGCCAAGTCGGCGACGAGGATCCTGGCCACGCCGAGAGGGATGGTCAGCAGAGCCGAGATCTCGGCTACCGACTTGATCTCCCGGCAGAGGTTGCAGATCCGCTGATGCTCGGGCAACTGGCCCTGCATCTGATGCGGCTGCGCGGTGGTGTGCACCAGCGCCTCGATGGCGAGCTGGTAGCGGGGGCGCGTCCGTCCGCCGGTCATGGCGTACGGGCGCACCAAGGGGTTGTTCGACGCCCCTGCGGGCGCCGGCTCAGGGGCGCGTCGATGCGGCTGCACCGGCTGGATGCGCGGTGCGGGCGGCTGGTCGTACGGCGAGGGCCCGGGGCCCTGCGGGGCGTACGGCTGCCGCTGGCTGGGGGTGGAGGGGAAGTTGTAACGGTTCGGGTTCTGGGCACCGTCGTGCTGTCCCTGTCCGGGACCGTACGACCAGTTGCCCGATGATGAACCGCTTGGGGGTGTTGCCACTCTCTCTCCTCCTCCGATGTGCCGGGCACCGCATCACTGTGGAGCCGCGTCCCGAAACCTTACGGCCCCGGGACGCCAAAACGCACCGACTGTCTGTTAGTTGAGAAGGCTTCCTTGGAGCTCCGCACGCAGATCGGGCGTCAGGACCGTGCCGGCACGGTCCACCAGAAGGGCCATCTCGTACCCGATGAGGCCGATGTCCGCCTCCGGATGTGCGAGAACTGCGAGCGAGGAACCGTCCGAGACGGACATGATGAAGAGGAATCCCCGCTCCATCTCCACAACCGTCTGGTTCACGCTGCCGCCTTCGAAGATGCGCGAGGCACCGGCGGTCAGCGAGGTCAGACCGGAGGCGACGGCCGCGAGCTGGTCCGCGCGGTCACGCGGAAACCCCTCGGACATCGCGAGAAGGAGTCCGTCGGCGGAGACCACCACCGTGTGAGACACCCCGGGGGTGTTGTCCACGAAATTGGTGATCAACCAGTTCAGGTTCTGCGCCGCCTGGCTCATCGGGCTCACACTAACGCTCCTGGTTGTAGGTGCTGTCAGGACCGAAGCCCTGGCCGTTCGTTTCACTTCCTGCGCTACGACCCCGCTGGACACCGCGGCGCAGGTTGCTCAGCCTGCCCCGGACGTCCTCGGGAGCGCGGGAGACCTGTGGGCCCCCCTGGGGGGTGGTTTCGGCGGCCCCCGAGACCAGGTTGGCCTTGGGTACCCGCCGCGGCAGACCGGAGGAGGTGACCCCGCCCGCCTTGGGCTTACGGAGCGCCGAAGCCTGCTGCCAACGTTCGTCGTTGGCCGAGCGCCAGTCGTCGGTGCCGTTGCTCGCCGGTGCGGAGGACGCCGCCGGGGGCTCCTGGCCCACCGGACGCGTGCCGTTCGCACCGCCGCCGTTCACGTTGCTCGCGCCGCCCGCCGCACCGCGGCGGGGAAGCCCGGCGTCGGTCACGTCGTGGGGGGCCGAGGGGCCCGGTCCCGGACGGTCGAAGCCTACGCGGTCGCGCTCACCGGCGTCAGCGGCCTGTGTCGACTGCGCCTCGGGAGCGTACTGGTCCGCGTACCCGTTCTGGTAGCCGTCCTGCTGCGGAGTCTGCTGCGGCCAGTCGTCCTGGTAGCGGCGCTCCTCGAACGCGGGGAAGGCCTCCGGGGCGGAGCCGTGCGCGGCGGCGGGCTCCTCCTGGACCGGCTCCTGGTACGTCGGCTCGGGGTAGCCCCCGTTGGACGAGAACGTGTCGTTCTGCGGCAGCCCGCCGTTCGGAGCGAAGTACTGCTCGTCGTACGACGGCTGCTGCGGCTCGGTGTACGCCGCCTGCTGCTGCTCCTCGTACGAGGGCTCGGTGT
The DNA here is from genome assembly GCF_044747265.1 of Streptomyces sp. NPDC090106. NCBI lineage: Bacteria > Bacillati > Actinomycetota > Actinomycetes > Kitasatosporales > Streptomycetaceae > Streptomyces > Streptomyces sp. NPDC090106. The sequence continues at coordinate 798,753 of NZ_JBIVDS010000002.1, forward strand.
AGCCGCCGTTCTCGTACGCGGCCTGGCGGGCGTCGAACTCCTCGCCGTAGGCCGCCGCCGCGGAGTTCTCCTGGCCGTTGGTGGTCTGCGCCTCCAGGGCCGCGCGGCGCTCCTCGCGCATCAGGGAGCGGCCCACCGGGTCCAGCTCACGGATGTCGTCGGGGATCTCCGCGGCGTAGCGGCTGTCGTCGAAGCCCAGCTCGGCGGCCGTCCGCATCGGCAGACCGTTGTTGAAGTCCTCGCCCTGGTACTGCTGCTGCTCCGGGATGATCTGCGAGACGGTGAACTCGTCGACCGGCGCCTGCTGCTCGCCACCGCCACCGTGGGTGATGGCGTCGGGCAGCATGACCAGCGAGGTCGTGCCCGCCTGTTCGCCGGAGGGGCGCAGCTGGACGCGGATGCCGTGCCGGTCGGACAGCCGGCCGACCACGAACAGGCCCATGCGCTGCGAGATCGCGGCGTCCACGGTCGGCGGGTTGGCCAGCTTGTGGTTGATGTCCGCGAAGTCCTCGGCGGTGAGGCCGATGCCCTTGTCGTGGATCTCGATCATGATGCGGCCGTCGGGCAGCCGGGTCGCGGTGACGCGGACCTTGGTCTGCGGGGAGGAGAACGTGGTGGCGTTCTCCAGCAGCTCGGCCAGCAGGTGCACGAGGTCGGTCACGGCGCGGCCGTGGATCTCGGCCTCCGGGACGCCGGAGAGCTCGATGCGCTCGTACTGCTCCACCTCGGAGGAGGCGGCGCGCAGCACGTCGACCAGCGGGACCGGCTGGTCCCAGCGGCGGCCCGGCTCCTCGCCGGCGAGGACCAGGAGGTTCTCGCCGTTGCGGCGCATACGGGTCGCGAGGTGGTCCAGGCGGAAGAGGTTCTCCAGCTGGTCCGGGTCGGCCTCGTTGTTCTCCAGGTCGGTGATCAGGGTCAGCTGGCCCTCGATCAGCGACTGGTTGCGGCGCGACAGGTTGGTGAAGATCGCGTTGATGTTGCCCCGCAGCAGGGCCTGCTCGGCGGCGAGCCGGACCGCCTCGCGGTGGACCTGGTCGAAGGCGCGGGCGACTTCGCCGATCTCGTCCGTGGTGGTGATCGGGATCGGCTGCACCCGGGTGTCGACGCGGCCGGGGTCGGTGCGCGAGAGCTGGTCGACCAGCATCGGCAGGCGCTGCTCGGCGATACCGAAGGCGGCGTTGCGCAGCTGGCGCATCGAGCGGGACATCTGGCGGGCCACCATGCCGGCCAGGATGAACGCGGCGAGCAGGGCGACGACCACGGCGGCACCGGTGATGAAGGCGTCCCGCTTGGCGTCGTCGGCGATGCCGGTGGCCTCGGTCACCGCGGCCACGGACATGTCGGACTCGATGGTCCGGTAGACCTTGTACTTGAGGGTGTTGACCGCCCACCAGTTCTCGGCGGTGACGCCCTGGGTGGCCAGCGCGACACGCGCCGACTCGTCGGTGGTGGTCATCGCGCCGACGGCCCGGACCATGTCGGTCGGGTCGGACGGCGGAGCGACGTAGTCGGCGTTCTGCTGCTTGGCCTGCTTGGCCATCGCGGCGCCGTCGGCCGTGGCCTGCTTCTGCAGGGTCTCCAGCTTCTGCGCGTCGGCCTCGGTGCCACCGCCGACGTACTCCTCGATGGCGATGCCCTCGAGGTAGGCGTACGAGGTGAGGGCGACCCGCTGCTTGGCCAGGTCCGTGTCCTCGGGACCCGGCTTGACCAGCATGTGCATGCCGATGGCCCGTTCCAGGGACAGCGACGCCTTGGTGAGCGAGATCGCGTAGACCGTACGGCCGTAGCTGGTGATGTTTCCGGTGCCCAGACCGAGCTCGTTGGCGAACTCCATCAGGGGGTGCGCGATGGCGACGTAGCCCTCTTCGGTCTGCACACCCTTGAGCTTGGTGGTGTACGCGGCCGTGCGGAGGGCCTCGAGCTTGGGCTCCTCGGCGCGGAAGAGTTCCAGACGGCGTTTGAGGCCGGCCGTCTGCGGCATTCCCTCGGCCGCCTGGTCGAACGCGTCCGCCGCGGCGTCGGTGGCCTTGCGGGCGGCGACGACCGTCTTGTCGTCCTCGCCCTTGCCTTCGAGCAGCGGGGCGGCGGTCGTGTCGCGCTCGGTGTAGAGGGCGTCGCCGTAGGTCAGGGAGGCCTGCACCAGACGTGCGGTCTTCGCCGCGTCCTCGGCCTGCTGCCAGGTGTCGATCGAGCTCTTGACCTGGAAGCCGCCCATGACGAGGCCGACCAGCACGGGTATGAGCAGGATCGCGTTCAGCCGGGTCGGCACCCGCCAGTTGCGGGGGGACAGCCGGCCGCCGCTGGGCGCCGGTGCCGGGGTTGGTTCCGATCCGGGCACAGAGCCGGGCGCCGCTCCGCGCGGCGGCGGGGTGAAGTTGCCCCGGGCCGTCGGCTCGGGACCGTTCTTGCTTCGCCTCACTCGACCAACAACCTCTCGGAGGGGTCGGCACCTCTACTTGTGCCGCAGTCTCTCAGAGCCCAGCGCGCCAACGACTGTGAGTACGTCTTTGACTATTGGGCAGTTCAGGCATTCCAGCACGTGGGCCGCCGCTCCTCCAAACATGGAGGAGCGGCGGTCTGTGTGCTTGTAAGTCCTAGATAAAACGGTCATAAAGAGCGAGCCCCGTCAAAAGACGGGGCCTTCGTGCGCGCAGTGAGACCGGTCGAACGCGTCGAGTGGCCGTACCACCCGAACTCTCTGCCGAAACGTTATGAACACCGGAGCCGACCGTGTCAAAGGCCACAGTCGGCTCCGGCATATCTACGACAACTGCCGTACGCGAGCGCAGATTTGATCTTTAGCGCAGGCGGGCCATCAGTGCGTGCTCGACCAGCGTGATCAGCGCACTCTTGGCATCCGAGCGGTGCCGCGCGTCGGTCGTGATGATGGGGGTGTCGGGCCCGATCTGGAGCGCCTCGCGCACCTCTTCGGGCTGGTAGGGCTGCTGGCCGTCGAAGCCGTTGAGGGCGACGACGAACGGCAGGCCGCTGTTCTCGAAGTAGTCGACCGCGGGGAAGCAGTCGGCGAGACGGCGGGTGTCCACCAGGACGACCGCGCCGATCGCGCCGCGCACCAGGTCGTCCCACATGAACCAGAAGCGGTCCTGGCCCGGCGTACCGAAGAGGTACAGGATCAGGTCCTGGTCGAGCGTGATGCGGCCGAAGTCCATGGCCACCGTGGTGGTGGTCTTGTCCCCGGTGTGGGTCAGGTCGTCGATGCCCGCCGAGGCGGACGTCATGACGGCCTCGGTGCGCAGCGGATTGATCTCGGAGACGGCACCCACGAACGTGGTCTTGCCGACGCCGAAGCCGCCGGCCACCACGATCTTCGCGGAGGTGGTCGCCCGGCCTCCGTCAGAGCTTGCGAAGTCCACTGAGCACCCTTTCGAGCAGTGTCACGTCCGGAGCGCCGGTGGTCTCGTCGCCGCCCGGCTGGTGAATGGCGACAAGACCGGCCTCGGCGAGGTCCGCGACGAGAATGCGGGCCACACCCAGCGGCATGGCCAGCAGAGCCGACACCTCCGCGACCGACTTCACCTCACGGCACAGGTGGCAGATGCGCTGGTGCTCCGGGAGCAGGCCCATGAGCGCTGCCGGGTCGGCCGTGGTGCTGATCAGGGCCTCTATGGCGAGCTGGTAGCGCGGCCGGGTCCGGCCGCCGGTCATCGCGTAAGGACGTACCAGCGGCTGGTCGCCCTCATCCTCGTACGGCTCCGCGTACGGATCATGAGAGGCGGTGGGCGGGGTCATGAATCCTCCGGGCGGGACAGCAAGTCGGTCAGTCAAGCCGTCTGGTGGGGGCCGGTGGGGGGATTGTGGCGGCCGGACGGTGATTTGGTGAGACGGGTGGATCCGGGGCCGTCAGTGAAGCAGACTGCCCTGTAGTTCGGCGCGGAGATCGGGCGTGAGCACCGCACCCGCGCGGTCGACGAGCAGTGCCATCTCGTAGCCCACCAGGCCGATGTCGCACTCGGGGTGTGCGAGAACGGCGAGGGAAGAGCCGTCGGAGACGGACATCAGGAAGAGGAAGCCTCGTTCCATCTCGACGACGGTCTGCGCGACGCTGCCGCCCTCGAAGATCCGGGACGCCCCGGCCGTGAGAGAGGTGAGTCCGGACGCGACGGCCGCCAGCTGGTCGGCACGGTCGCGCGGGAAGCCCTCGGACATCGCCAGCAGCAGACCGTCGGCGGACACGACGACGGTGTGGGACACCCCGGGGGTGTTGTCCACGAAGTTGGTGATCAACCAGTTGAGATTTTGTGCCGCCTGGCTCATCTGGCTCAACTAACGCTCCTGCTGGTGAGTGGGGCTCGGGAAACTGCCCGTCTGGCCGTTGCCGGCCTGACGACCTTGCGCGATACCCCGACGGAGATTGGTCAGACGTCCACGCACGTCGTCAGGCGCACGCGAGACGGCCGGACCGGATTGGTGCTGTTGCTGCTGCGCCGCTGTGCCCGGGACGAGGTTCGCCCTGGGTACCCGGCGCGGCAGACCGGAGGTGGTGACACCGCCCGCTGCCGGCTGCCTGACCCGCTCGGCCTGCCGGACGAGATCGTCGTTGGGCGAGCTGCGCCAGGAGGCGGAGGCGGGACGCTGAGCCGGAGCGGCCGGAGGCTGCTGCGGCTGCGGGGGAACCTGCGGGGGCACGTTGCCGTTGCCGTTGGCACCGGCGGCGGGCTGACCCTGCTGGCCGTGGAACCAGTTGGTTTCCAACGTGTCGTACAGAGGCGTACGACCATCACCCGGACCCGGGGCCGGAGGCAGTGCCTCGGGCTCCTGACGGACCGGACGCTGTGGTGCGTGCGGCGGAACCGGGGGACGCTGCACGCCGAAGTCGGCGGGACCGCGCCCGGCACCCGGCTGGGGCCGCTCGAACTGACCTGTGTTCTGCGCCGGGTTGGACGGCGCCTGACGGCCCTGGACCGGGAACTGGCCCGTGGAGCCGTTGTCGTAGCCCTGCGGAGCAGCGAACTGGCCCGTCGTGGACGAGGTGTTGGGCGCCGGAGTGCCGAACACGTCCGGACGGACGAACGAACCCGTGTTGTTCTGACCGGAGTTCGGGTCCGCGGGGCGCTGGTAGCCCTGGGGACCGGCCGCGTCGGGTCGGCCGTACTGGCCCGTGTTCTGCGGGGCGTCGAAGTCCGGGCGGGGGAACTCACCGGTGGAGCCGGGGCCGTGCCGGTCGTCGCGGCCGATCACCGGCATCTGGGCCGTGGAGGCCGGGCCGTGCCGGTCGTCGATGCGCGGCATGGGCGACGTCTGCGAGGGGTCCCGCTCGTCGTGACCGCGCGGGGCGTCCAGCGAGGCGCGCGAGAGCTGGGGCTGGGCGTTCTCGTCGCTCCAGCTCGGCCGCGGCTGCTGCTGGTTGCCGCCGGGCAGCTCGGCCCGGGGACCACCGCGGCCCGGGAGCTGCGGGGACCGGCCGCGCCGGCCGCCGCCCTGCTCACGGTTGCCGCCGAACGCGTCCTGCGCACCGAAGGCGTCCTGCGCACCGAACGCGTCCTGGGAGCCGAAGGCGTCCTGGGAGCCGAAGGCGTCCTGGCCGCCGTTGCCGGAGGACTGAAGACCCTGCGGGGAACCCGGAGCCTGACCGCCGAAGCCCGCGCCGGCACCGGCCGGGGCCGGCCTGCCCTGCGGGGGACCGGACGGGGGCTGAGGTCCGCGCGGGCCGCCCGGCCCACCGGGACGGCCACCGCTGTTGCCCGTGCCGGGCAGCGCGGCCCGCGGGCCCTGGCCTGCGGTGAGCCGGCCGCCGGTGGGAGCACCGGCACCGAGCGCGCCGCCACCCGCGGAGGCACCGGCGCCCACGGCGCCACCGCCCCGGCGGGCCGCCGCCATACCGGCGACCGCGGCCGCGGCACCCGAGCCACCACCGGTCGGGGCGCCGCCCTGACCGGGCTTGACCTGAGGCTTCTTGCCGCCCTGGGCGACATCGACGGGCAGCATGACCAGCGCGGTCGTACCACCGGAGTCGGAGGGGCGCAGCTGGATACGGATGCCGTGACGCTGCGACAGACGGCCGACCACGAACAGACCCATGCGGCGCGAGACCGAGACGTCCACGGTGGGCGGCGAGGCGAGCCGCTCGTTGATCGCGGCGAGGTCCTCGGGGGACAGGCCGATACCGGTGTCGTGGATCTCGATCAGCACCCGGCCGTCGGGCAGGGCGTGACCGGTGACCTTGACCTTGGTCTGCGGCGAGGAGAACGAGGTCGCGTTCTCCAGCAGCTCCGCGAGCAGGTGGACGAGGTCGTTGACCACGCGGCCGGCGACCTCGGTCGTCGGCACGGCGGCCAGTTCGATGCGCTCGTACTGCTCCACCTCGGAGGCGGCGGCGCGGAGCACGTCGACCAGCGGGACCGGGCGGGTCCAGCGGCGGCCGGGCTCTTCACCGGCGAGGACCAGGAGGTTCTCACCGTTACGGCGCATGCGGGTCGCGAGGTGGTCGAGCTTGAACAGAGAGGACAGCTGGTCCGGGTCGGCCTCGCGGGACTCCAGCTCGGAGATGAGCGAGAGCTGACGCTGGATGAGGCCCTGGGAGCGGCGCGAGAGGTTGGTGAACATCGCGTTGACGTTGCCCCGCAGCAGGGCCTGCTCGGCGGCGAGACGGACCGCCTCGCGGTGCACGTCGTCGAAGGCCGCGGCCACCTTGCCGATCTCGTCCCGGGAGTGCACACCGACCGACTCGACGGAGGTGTCGACGTCCTGCGGGTCCGACTCGGAGAGCTGCTTGACCAGCTCGGGCAGACGGTCGGTGGCGACCTTGGTCGCGGTCTCCTCCAGGCGCCGCAGCGACCGGATCATGGACCGGGCCACGACGAAGGCGCCGACGAGCGAGATGCCCAGCACGAGCAGGATCAGCGCACCGGAGATGATCGCTTCGCTCTCCGACGCGTTGCGCAGCTCACGCGCCTTCTGCTCCATCTCCTCCAGGAGCGTGTGCTCGATCTTGCCCATCTGCTCGATCTTGGTCGAGCTGTCGTCCAGCCAGTCCTTGTACGAGCGCTTGTCGAGGTTCTCCAGGCCGTCCGCGGAGTTCAGCGCGCGGCTGGCGTAGGTGTCGCTGGAGAGGATCGTCGCGTTGTCGTCGCCGATCGGCTCCAGCATCTCGACGGCGCTGGTCTTGCCGTAGATGGACTGGAAACTCTTGAGTTCGGCTTCCTCGGAGCTGAGCGCCGACTGCGCGTACAGCCGGTCGTTCTCGGAGAGGTCGCCGTAGACGCTCTTGGTCTCGGGCAGGGCCGCCGCGAGGACCGCGCGCTGGACGGAGGCGTACTCCTTGGCGGCGGAGAAGGCGGCCAGGGCTCGCGTCCGCTGGATCATGTCGGGGTTGCTGGTGGCCTGCGCCATGTCCTGCGAGAGGTCCAGCAGCTGCGTGATCAGGCGGTGATAGGACTCCACGGTCTGGGTGGAGTTCTTCGTGTCGTCGTAGGAGGTGCTGCGGATCTTCTCGATCGTGCGCAGGTTGCCGACCAGGAGGACCACGTTCTCGCGGATGCCCTGGAGGTTGCTGTCGCCGGTGTCGATCTCCTCCGACGCGTCGATGAAGTCCTCACGCGCGCGGTCGGTCTTGTCCCGCAGACCCTTGATCGTGTAGTCGGTCGCGCTGGAGCCGTGCGCCAGCGGGCCGGCCGACTCGTCGCGCTCCGCCTGCAGGGCCGCGGCCAGCGCGGTCGCCTGCTTGGTCATGTCGGTCAGCAGCTTCATGTTCTCGAGCTGCTGGATCTCGTCCATGCTGTCGCTGATGCGCAGGGCACCGAGCGACGTGGCCGCGACCACGGGGAGCGCGAGCAGCGACACCAGGCGCGTGGAGATACGCCAGTTGCGCAGTGCTATTCGGGAGCCCGGACCGCTCGGACCCCTGGAGGTCCGCACCGTCGGGGCAGCCGGGTTCTGGGGGCCGGAGGACGACGTGCCGGGGCGCCCTGAGCGCTCACCGCCATCGCCGGGTGCACCTGCCTGGCCCGGGTTCTGGGCGTGCTGGGGCGAGGAGCTGCCATTGCTGGGGGCAGTCCCGCCGTGCGGCTCCGGCTCGGCCGAAGCACTGCCATCCCTCTTGAAACGTCCCTGCACTAGCGTCGCAACCTCTGGACCAGGCGCCCCTCCGGATGAACGGAAAGGCACGGTGTCGGCGTATAAGGGAGCGCCCTGAACGCGCCCCCCAGGTGGTCGTGAGTGACCGGCGCTGGCTCCCCCTGTCTCGCCGCCACTCGGCGCTCGTTAGCGCCCCCTGTGCGCCGGCTCGATCCTGCGGCGGTCCGTGGCATTCCAGCACAGTGCGGGATCTCCAACAAGGTTCGAGTGTCATGCCGTGACCTACGTGACAGCTTGTGAGCGCCGGGTCACGGGACGTGGAAGGGAATCTCCCTGATATCGGACATACGTCCGCGAGTTACCCGGCGTGGATCGGTGTCCCAGTCGCCATGATCAGGAGCGGAATGATTGCTTCAGGGGTGGAATGCCGTTTTCGTCCGACTGAAGGGCTGGTCCGAATTGACCTGTTTGGCCTCGCCTCAGTGAGCAAACTCACATACCGATCAAGGCCTCTTCACGGCTTCGCGCGGGAATCGCATGTTTAGCCTGACGCTTTACAAGGTGTAGCAAAATGCCAACCGGTAACCGACGACAGGGTCCAGTAGAACCGTGAAGACGACGATGATGTTCCGCAACACAGCCAATCCGCGGCGCACGACGCTGGCCCACCTCGCGGACGCCGGCGAACTGCGCACCCCGGAGCTGCCGGAGCACTCCGTCGACCTCCCCGCCCAGACCGCGAACCCCCGGCGCACCGTCCTCGACGAGATCCCGGTCCCGGCCGCCGCCGTCGCCGAGCAGTAGACCGGGCGGTAATCCGCGCGGTGCCCCTGCCCCCCTCGCGTTAGCCTGGAGCGTCAGACTCCAGCCAGCTCAGTGAGGGGCGCAGGAATCCCGTGCGCATCGCCAGATTCTCCATCGACGGGAACGTCGCCTTCGGCGCGGTCGAGGGCGACAGGCCGGACGAGCTCGTCCTCGACATCATCAAGGGCATCCCGTTCGCGGACTTCGAACTCTCCGGAACGAAGGTCCCGCTGAGCAAGGTCAGGCTGCTGCCGCCGGTGCTCCCCAACAAGGTCGTGGCGTACGGCCGCAACTACGCCGACCACGCCAGGGAACTGGGCAACGAGGTCCCGGACGTCCCGTTCGCCTTCTTCAAGCCCTCCACCTCGGTGATCGGCCCCGGCGACGCCATCCAGTACCCCGCCTTCTCCGAGGAACTCCACCACGAGGCCGAACTGGCCGTGGTCATCGGCCGCATGTGCCGAGAGGTCCCGCGCGAGCGAGCCGCCGACGTCATCTTCGGCTACACCTGCGCCAACGACGTCACCGCACGCGACGTGCAGCGGCGCGAGAAGCAGTGGGCCCGGGCCAAGGGCTTCGACACCTCCTGCCCGCTCGGCCCCTGGGTCGAGACCGACCTGGACCTCGCCACCGCGTCCGACCTCACGGTCCAGCTCACGGTCAACGGCGAGCAACGCCAGCTCGGCCGCACCAGCGAGATGATCCACTCCATCGCGGATCTGATCGTCAACATCACCGAGGCCATGACGCTGCTCCCCGGCGACGTGATCCTCACGGGCACCCCGGCCGGCGTCGGGCCGCTCACCGTCGGCGACGAGGTCGCCGTCACCATCGAAGGCATCGGCACTCTCACCAACAAGGTTGTCAAGCGTGGCTAGCGCACCCGGCTCCCCCGTTCGCGTCCGTTTCTGTCCCTCGCCCACCGGTAACCCCCATGTGGGCCTGGTCCGCACCGCCCTGTTCAACTGGGCCTTCGCCCGGCACCACCAGGGCACCCTGGTCTTCCGCATCGAGGACACCGACGCGGCCCGCGACTCGGAGGAGTCCTACAACCAGCTGCTCGACGCGATGCGCTGGCTGGGCTTCGACTGGGACGAGGGCCCCGAGGTCGGCGGCCCGCACGCCCCGTACCGCCAGTCGCAGCGCATGGACCTCTACAAGGACGTCGCCGCCAAGCTCCTGGACGCCGGGCACGCCTACCGCTGCTACTGCTCCCAGACCGAGCTGGACGAGCGCCGCGAGGCGGCCCGCGCGGCCGGCCGGCCCTCCGGCTACGACGGCCACTGCCGCGAGCTGACCGACGAGCAGGTCGCCGCGTACGTCGCCGAGGGCCGCGAGCCCATCGTCCGCTTCCGGATGCCCGACGAGACGATCACCTTCACCGACCTGGTCCGCGGCGAGCTGACCTTCACCCCGGAGAACGTGCCCGACTACGGCATCGTCCGGGCCAACGGCGCCCCGCTCTACACCCTCGTCAACCCGGTCGACGACGCCCTGATGGAGATCACCCACGTCCTGCGCGGCGAGGACCTGCTCTCCTCCACCCCCCGCCAGATCGCCCTGTACAAGGCGCTGATCGAGCTGGGCGTGGCCAAGGAGATCCCCTCCTTCGGGCACCTCCCGTACGTGATGGGCGAGGGCAACAAGAAGCTCTCCAAGCGCGACCCGGAGTCCTCGCTCAACCTCTACCGCGAGCGCGGCTTCCTCCCCGAGGGACTGCTCAACTACCTGTCCCTGCTGGGCTGGTCGCTCAGCGCGGACCAGGACATCTTCTCCGTCGAGGAGATGGTCGCGGCCTTCGACATCAAGGACGTCCAGCCCAACCCGGCCCGCTTCGACCTGAAGAAGTGCGAGTCGATCAACGGCGACCACATCCGCATGCTCGACGTGAAGGACTTCACCGAGCGCTGCGCCCCGTGGCTGAAGGCCCCGTTCGCGCCCTGGACCCCGGAGGAGTTCGACGAGGCGAAGTGGCAGGCGATCGCCCCGCACGCCCAGACCCGTCTGAAGGTCCTCTCCGAGATCACGGACAACGTCGACTTCCTCTTCCTCGCCGAGCCGGTGGCCGACGAGGCGAGCTGGGCGAAGGCCATGAAGGAGGGCTCGGACGCCCTCCTGGTCACCGCCCGCGAGAAGCTGGAGGCGGCCGACTGGACCTCTCCGGAGTCCCTCAAGGAGGCCGTCCTGACCGCCGGTGAGGCCCACGGCCTCAAGCTAGGCAAGGCCCAGGCCCCGGTCCGCGTCGCCGTCACCGGCCGCACGGTGGGCCTGCCGCTCTTCGAGTCCCTGGAGGTCCTGGGCAGGGAGACGACCCTGGCCCGGATCGACGCGGCGCTCGCGAAGCTGGCCGCGTAAGCCGTACGCACGCGTGAGGGCGGTACCCGGAGGTGTCCGGGTACCGCCCTCACGCGTTCCCGCCCCGGATACCGTCGGGGCATGAGCATTCGAGCCGTGGTCTGGGACGTGGACGACACCCTCTTCGACTACACCGGCGCCGACCGCGCCGGAATGCGGCTGCACCTGGCGGCGGAAGGGCTGCTGGACGGCCACGAGACCGTCGAGCAGGCCCTCGCCCGGTGGCGGGCGGTGACCGACACCCAGTGGGCGCGGTTCGCCGCCGGCGAGGTGTCCTTCGAGGGACAGCGCCGGGACCGGGTGCGGGTGTTCCTGGGGGAGGAGCTGGGCGACGCGGAGGCGGACGCCTGGTTCCGGCGGTACATCGGGCACTACGAGACCGTCTGGGCGCTGTTCCCGGACGTCCTGCCGGTCCTGGACGTCCTCGCCGCCAGCCACCGGCACGCGGTGCTCTCCAACTCCAGCATCCACGTCCAGGACCACAAGCTCCGCGTCCTCGGCGTGCACGACCGCTTCGAGTCCATCCTGTGCGCCGCCGAGCTGGGCGTCTCCAAGCCCGAGGCCGCCGCCTTCCTCGCCGCCTGCGACGCACTCGACCTCGCCCCGCACCAAGTCGCCTACGTCGGCGACCATCCGGAGATCGACGGACGGGGCGCCGCCGACGCCGGGCTGCTGTCGGTCTGGATCGACCGCGACGGCTCCGTGCACGCCGACGCCGGTGCTCCCGCCGGTCCGCACCGGATCGCGAGCCTCGCCGAACTCCCCGCGCTGCTCGGCGCGGATACCCGTTTTGGAGCCCCGTCCACCTTCGGGTAATGTTCTTCCTGCGCCGCCGGAGAGCGGGCCGAAAGGCCGAAACCCCGGGGGAGCGAACTAGAACAAAATCCCCTCAGGGGCTTGCGTTCCAGTGGCCTATGGTGTAATTGGCAGCACGACTGATTCTGGTTCAGTTAGTCTTGGTTCGAGTCCAGGTAGGCCAGCTCGCAGAGCTCATCTGCAAAGCCCCCGTTGTGTAGCGGCCTAGCACGCTGCCCTCTCAAGGCAGTAGCGCCGGTTCGAATCCGGTCGGGGGTACAGATCCTTCCCGGAGGGTCAGTCAGGGTCGCTCCCGCTGACACTCACGCAGGATCGCTAGGGCCCCCGTTGTGTAGCGGCCTAGCACGCCGCCCTCTCAAGGCGGTAGCGCCGGTTCGAATCCGGTCGGGGGTACAAACTGGTCTAAACCACATTGGTCTATGGTGTAATTGGCAGCACGACTGATTCTGGTTCAGTTAGTCTTGGTTCGAGTCCAGGTAGACCAGCTCGGATCTGCGGCGTCGTGTTCTCGACGCTCGCAAGATCCTCGCCCCCGTTGTGTAGCGGCCTAGCACGCCGCCCTCTCAAGGCGGTAGCGCCGGTTCGAATCCGGTCGGGGGTACGCAGTCGAAAGGCCCTCCACTCCGGTGGAGGGCCTTTCGCGTTGCCCACCCGCTCCTGGCCGCTACGCGTAGCCGTACCGCCGGGCCGTCTCCTCCTCCTGTGCCAGCCGGTGCAGCGCCCGGAGCATCGGCTCGACCAGCACCACGCCCAGCACGGCGACCTCCGCCTTCTCCGCCTCGGAGACGTGCGACTCCATGAACTCCATGTCCAGCTCGGCGACTTGGCGCATCAGCCGGGCGTAGGGGAGGAGCGTCTCGACGGGCCACTCGTAGCCGAGTCTGCGCAGCGCGGCCGTCGCCACCACGAGCGAGCGGAACGACGGCGACACCGCCGCCATCTCCCGCGCGTGCGTCCACCCGAGCGTCCCGAGCAGCTCCTCCATCGCGGAGCGCGCGCCCCGTACGAACTCGTCGTCGGCGTCCGGCTCCGGGGTCTGCGGCAGGGCCCAGACCGATGCTCCCAGGCGCAGTGCGCGGGGCAGGGAGTCGTCGTCGACGTGCGAGAGGACCTCCTTGATCGTGGCCACCGGCACCCGGCCGACCTGGATCATCGCGCGGACCAGCCGCAGCCGGCGCAGATGCTCCTCGTCGTACTCCGCGGTGGTGGTGTTGATCTGGTGGCCGGGCGCCAACAGCCCCTCGCGCAGGTAGTACTTGATCGTCGCGGTGGACACCCCGCTGCGCTCGCTCAGCTCCGCCAGTCGCATGCCTTGCGCCTTCCCTTGGGCAGTGCCACTATCCAAGCACTGCCGAGAAGGATAGCGCCGCTATCCGATGGCTGTCCGATGCCGAACCATGGGGGAAGCCGTGTTCGCGAAGCCGGTGCCGGGGCGTACGACCGCCGATACCGAGGGCGATGTGGTCGTCCTGCTCATCGGGATGCGCGTCAACCACTTCTGGGCGGTGCACCAGTGGGGTCCCGTGATGCGCTCGATGTTCCGGATGCTGGCGGAGCTGGAGAAGGACCGGAGCCAGGGCCTGCTGGGCAAGGTCCTGCTCACGGCGTCGCCGCGGACGTACTACGTCGTCCAGTACTGGGAGTCCAAGGAGCGGCTCTACGCCTACGCGCACGCCCCCGAGAGGCTCCACCATCCGGCCTGGGCGCTCCTCAACCGCAAGGAGCGGGAGGGCAAGGTGCGCGGGCACGTGGGGCTGTGGCACGAGGCGTACGTGGTGCCGGAGGGGTCCTACGAGGCGATCTACGCCGACATGCCCGCGTTCGGGCTGGCGGCGGCGCACGGGCAGGTTCCGCTGGAGCGGCGCGGACGCTCCGCGAGGGACCGGTACGCGTACCGGTCGAAGGCCGCGGCCGAGGCGGTCGAGGAAGCCGGCTGACGGGGGGATCGGAGGACGGGGAGGGTCTGCCGCGGCGTTGAGGCGGGCCCTCCCCGGCGTCGTCCGTGGGCGTCAGCCGCGGCGCAGCGCCTCGGAGAGGCGGGCGGCGGCGTCGATGACCGCCTGGGCGTGCATACGGCCCGGGTGGCGCGTCAGGCGCTCGATGGGGCCGGAGACCGACACGGCGGCGACCACGCGGTTGGAGGGCCCGCGGACGGGGGCGGAGACGGACGCGACGCCCGGCTCCCGCTCGCCGATGGACTGGGCCCAGCCGCGGCGCCGGACACCCGACAGGGCCGTCGCCGTGAAGCGGGCGCCCTGGAGGCCGCGGTGGAGGCGCTCGGGCTCCTCCCAGGCCATCAGGATCTGGGCCGAGGAGCCCGCCTTCATCGTGAGCGTCGAGCCGACCGGGACGGTGTCCCTGAGGCCGGACAGCCGCTCCGCCGCGGCGACGCAGATCCGCATGTCGCCCTGGCGGCGGTAGAGCTGCGCGCTCTCGCCCGTGATGTCCCGCAGATGCGTGAGCACCGGGCCCGCCGTCGCGAGGAGGCGGTCCTCGCCGGCCGCCGCGGCCAGCTCGGCCAGGCGCGGGCCGAGGATGAACCGGCCCTGCATGTCGCGCGCCACCATACGGTGGTGTTCCAGAGCCACGGCCAGCCGGTGGGCCGTGGGTCGTGCCAGTCCGGTCGCCGCGACCAAGCCCGCGAGGGTGGCCGGACCGGACTCCAGGGCGCTCAGGACAAGGGCTGCCTTGTCCAGAACGCCGACGCCGCTACTGTTGTCCATGCAACGATACTCACGTCTCACTCTGTGAAACGCAAGTTCCTTTTTTCGTGAGACGCGCAACCCTTGGATGCACAGCGGCCCGACGACCAACGGGCCCGGCGGCGGCTGCCCGGGAAACCAGGGGTGAGGGCGTCGTCTCCGAAGAATCTCTAGTTGGGCCGGCGCACCTTTGCCGGCCGGAGGGAAAGCGATGGGTAGGACACTCGCGGAGAAGGTCTGGGACGACCACGTCGTCCGGCGCGCCGAGGGCGAGCCCGACCTCCTCTTCATCGATCTGCATCTGCTGCACGAGGTGACCAGCCCGCAGGCCTTCGACGGCCTCCGCAAGAGCGGTCGCCCGGTGCGTCGTCTCGACCTCACCATCGCGACCGAGGACCACAACACCCCCACCCTCGACATCGACAAGCCCATCGCCGACCCGGTCTCCCGGGTCCAGCTGGAGACGCTGCGCAAGAACGCCGCCGAGTTCGGCGTGCGGCTGCACCCGCTGGGCGACGTCGAGCAGGGTGTCGTGCACGTCGTCGGCCCGCAGCTGGGCCTGACCCAGCCCGGTATGACGGTGGTCTGCGGCGACTCGCACACCTCCACCCACGGCGCCTTCGGCGGCCTGGCGTTCGGCATCGGCACCTCCCAGGTGGAGCACGTGCTGGCCACCCAGACGCTGCCGCTGGCCCGCCCCAAGACCATGGCCATCACGGTCGACGGCGAACTGCCCGAGGGCGTCACCGCCAAGGACCTGATCCTCGCGATCATCGCCCGCATCGGCACCGGCGGCGGCCAGGGCTACATCCTGGAGTACCGCGGCTCCGCCATCGAGAAGCTCTCGATGGAAGCCCGCATGACCATCTGCAACATGTCGATCGAGGCCGGCGCCCGCGCGGGCATGATCGCCCCCGACCAGACCACCTTCGACTACCTCGAGGGCCGGGTGCACGCCCCCAAGGGCGAGGACTGGGACGCCGCGGTCGCGTACTGGAAGACGCTCAGGACCGACGACGACGCCGAGTTCGACGCCGAGGTCGTCATCAAGGCCGAGGAACTGTCGCCGTTCGTCACCTGGGGCACCAACCCCGGCCAGGGTGCGCCGCTTTCGGCGAACGTCCCCGACCCTGCTTCGTACGAAGACGCTTCGGAGCGCCTCGCCGCCGAAAAGGCCCTGGAATACATGGGGTTGGAGGCCGGTCAGCCGCTGGGCTCCATCAAGGTGGACACCGTCTTCGTAGGCTCCTGCACCAACGGCCGCATCGAGGACCTGCGCGCGGCGGCCGACCTGCTCAAGGGCCGCAAAGTCGCCGACGGCGTACGGATGCTGGTCGTCCCGGGCTCCGCGCGGGTCGGTCTGCAGGCCGTCTCCGAGGGTCTGGACGTCGTCTTCAAGGACGCCGGCGCCGAATGGCGGCACGCGGGCTGCTCGATGTGTCTGGGCATGAACCCCGACCAGCTGGCCCCCGGTGAGCGCTCCGCCTCCACGTCCAACCGCAACTTCGAGGGCAGGCAGGGCAAGGGCGGCCGGACGCACCTGGTCTCGCCGCAGGTCGCCGCCGCGACCGCCGTGCTGGGCCACCTGGCCTCGCCCGCCGACCTGTCCGACGCCCCTGTGCCCGCTGGAGTCTGAGAGTCATGGAAGCATTCACCACGCACACCGGCCGGGCCGTTCCGCTGCGCCGCTCCAACGTCGACACCGACCAGATCATCCCTGCTCACTGGCTCAAGAAGGTGACCCGGGACGGGTTCGAGGACGGACTGTTCGAGGCCTGGCGCAAGGACGGGAAATTCATCCTCAACCAGCCCGAGCGCGCGGGCGCGACCGTGCTGGTCGCCGGCCCCGACTTCGGCACCGGCTCCTCCCGTGAGCACGCGGTCTGGGCCCTGCAGAACTACGGCTTCAAGGCCGTGATCTCCTCCCGCTTCGCCGACATCTTCCGCGGCAACTCGCTGAAGAACGGTCTGCTCACGGTCGTTCTGGACCAGAAGATCGTGGAAGCCCTCCAGGAGCTGAGCGAGAAGGACCCCGAGGCCGAGATCACCGTCGACCTGGAGGCCCGCGAGGTGCGCGCCGAGGGCGTCACCGCGAGCTTCGAGCTGGACGAGAACTCCCGCTGGCGGCTGCTGAACGGGCTGGACGACATCTCCATCACCCTCCAGAACGAGGCCGACATCGCCGCCTACGAGGCCAAGCGCCCCTCGTTCAAGCCCCGGACGCTCGAGGTCTGACCCCGAACGCCCCGCGGAACAACCGAACAGGTCGAGTTTCGGCCACCGAACACCCCCAGCCGTACCCCCGATCAGCCCGATCGGGGGTACGGCTGTGTCTGTACCCGAACGGCCCTGCGCGGCGTCGACGGGAGCGTCAACTCCCCATGTTAGACACGGTGTTGACGGGGTACGCGAGGGTTGTGGCGGTGTCTTCCGACGGCCCCCGGAAGCCCGTTTGAGGGGGCAGTTGCACCCTGAGCGGGCGACAACTCGCCCCAGATGGCACAATCTGTGCATGGAACACGACGGCCAACTCAAGCTCTATGCGGCAGTCGCGGACCAACTCAAGGAAGCGCACACAACAGTGCGCGCACTGCAAGTCCCGGAGGGCGTACGGATGGCGCTGACCCGGAAGCTGCTGGTCATTACGGCCGCGGCCAAGCACGATCTCGCCGATGCGGCAAGGCGTCTGGAGGCCTTCTCGGCGGACCTCGACGCGGGTCGATTCCCCGAAGAGGAACGCTGAACAGTCCTGGAGAGCCGAAACCGTTGCGGCACAAGGGTGATAAGCCCGTTTCGTGTTTGATTTGCGGTATATATCTGCCTAACGTGCGAAAAAGCCTGAACAGTTTCGTTCCGGCGATGTCTCCGAAGGGGAAGACGTGAACAAGGCGCAGCTCGTAGAAGCGATTGCCGACAAGGTCGGTGGCCGTCAGCAGGCCGCCGAGGCCGTGGACGCGGTCCTGGACGCCATCGTCCGCGCGGTCGTCGCGGGTGACCGGGTGTCGGTGACCGGCTTCGGTTCGTTCGAGAAGGTCGACCGTCCGGCCCGCTACGCCCGCAACCCCCAGACGGGCGAGCGGGTTCGGGTCAAGAAGACCTCCGTGCCGCGCTTCCGTGCCGGACAGGGCTTCAAGGACCTGGTCAGCGGCTCGAAGAAGCTCCCGAAGAACGACGTCGCCGTCAAGAAGGCCCCCAAGGGCAGCCTGACCGGCGGTGCTTCCGCCACGGTCAAGAAGGCCGCCGCGAAGAAGGCCGCCCCGGCGAAGAAGGCCACCGCCGCCGCGAAGAAGACCACGGCGAAGAAGACGACGGCCAAGAAGACCACGGCCGCCGCCGCGAAGAAGACCACCGCCAAGACCACGGCGGCCAAGAAGACCACGACCGCCAAGAAGGCCACCACGGCCAAGAAGGCGACGGCGAAGAAGGCCCCCGCGAAGAAGGCCACCGCCAAGAAGGCCCCGGCCAAGAAGACGACGGCCCGCAAGACCACCGCCAAGAAGGTCACCGCCCGAAAGAAGTAAGGGCCGCAGAGGTATCTCACGCGCCGGGCCGGACTCCCCATCGGAGTCCGGCCCGCGGCGTGTTCCGGGAAGGCTCCGGCGCGGCCCCTCGGCGGCGGCTCAGAGCGTCTGGAGGGTCACCAGCGTGATCCGGGGGCTGTCCTGCGCGCCCTCCACCTCGATCCGCACCCGCTGCCCCGGCCGCAGCAGCCGCAGCCCGCCCGCGTCGAACGCCGCCGCGTCGAAGGGCACCGGGGTGCCGTCGTCGAGCAGCACACTGCCGCTGCGCGTGCCGGAGTCGTAGGTGTACGCGGTCGCCTGCATGGGCGGCAGCCTACTGCCAGGGGGCCGGCAGCCGGGCGACGGCCGACTTCGTGCGCGGGCCCACGCCCAGGGTCAGCGCGGCGCGCAGATCGGCGCCGGTGTCGACGTCCTGCCGTACGGAATCCACGTCCGCGAGGACGAGTTCCACCGCGCCCGAGGCGCGATGGCGGGCGCGGGAATCCGTGCCGAAGAGCGGGCGCAATTCCACGCCCCCGCGGGCGGCCAGCAAGGTGGTGCCCATTGCGGCCGCGTCCGGGAGAAAAGCACGGGGGAATTCGGCGGCCCCGTCGAGGACCCGCGCCAATTCCAGGGGGCGCAGTGCGGGCAGATCGGCGTTCAGGGCCGCCAGGGAGCTTTCCGGCCGCTCCCGCCGTACCAGCTCCGTAGCGTGCCTCAGGGCGGCGTTGAGGCCCGCTCCAGGCCGGTCGGGGACGACGCGGGCGCCCAGCGGGGTCAGCTCGCGCGTGGCGAGGACGTCGTCCGTGACGACCACCACATCCGCCACCGAAGGGCAGGCCAGCGCCCCCGCCACGGTGTCCTGGGCGAAGGCCAGCGCGAGGCCCGGCCGCAGCCCGTCGTGGGCGGTGTCCGAGAGCCTGCTCTTGGCCAGCGCCAGCGGTTTCAGGGGTATGACCAGGGTCCACTGCACCGGGATTCCGTCCCTCTCTTGTCGCGCTCATTGTCACTCAGGCTTCACACCGCCCATCTGGCGGTCGACGCGGCGAGGCGTACGGTGTTCTCGACAGACGGACGGCCTGGGGCGACACTTGTGCGGCCCCCCAGGTCCTAGAGGAAGGTGCTCGTGTGCCCCGCCGCAGAATCGGCTTCTGGTACCGCTTGGCAGCGGTGATCGCCAAACCGCCGCTGGTGGTTCTGATCAAGCGGGACTGGCGCGGAATGGAGCACATTCCGGCCGAGGGCGGATTTATCACCGCGGTGAACCACAATTCGCACGTCGATCCCTTCGCCTACGCGCACTTTCAGTACAACACCGGCCGTGTTCCGCGATTCCTCGCGAAGAGCGGCCTTTTCAAGAAGGGATTCGTCGGAGCCGTGATGCGCGGCACCGGCCAGATCCCCGTCTACCGGGAGACCACCGACGCGCTCAGCGCCTTCCGGGCCGCGATCGACGCCGTGGAGCGCGGTGAGTGCGTCGCGTTCTATCCCGAGGGCACCATCACCCGGGACCCGGACCAGTGGCCCATGACCGGCAAGACCGGCGCGGCACGCGTGGCCCTCCAGACGAAGGTCCCGGTGATCCCGGTCGCGCAGTGGGGCGCCAACGAACTGCTGCCGCCCTACGCCAAGAAGCTCAACGTCCTTCCGCGCAAGACCTCGCACGTCCTCGCGGGCCCGCCGGTGGACCTGTCGCGCTTCTACGGCAAGGAGATGACCCCGGAGGTCC
Source organism: Streptomyces sp. NPDC090106 (assembly GCF_044747265.1). NCBI lineage: Bacteria > Bacillati > Actinomycetota > Actinomycetes > Kitasatosporales > Streptomycetaceae > Streptomyces > Streptomyces sp. NPDC090106. The sequence goes on from NZ_JBIVDS010000002.1 coordinate 818,693, forward strand.
TGAAGGAGGCGACGGAGACCATCATGGCCGCCGTCACCCGCCTCCTGGAGGAGATCCGTGGCGAGAAGGCCCCCGCCACCGCCTACGATCCGCGTCAGGAACGGATCGAGCAGCGGCGCAGGAGTCAGGCCGACAACGGCCGCGAGGGCCAGGCCGGCAACGGCCTCGAGGGAGAGAACGCGAAGTGAGCAAGCCCGTCAAAGCGGCCGTGTTCGGCACCGGATCGTGGGGTACCGCCTTCGGCGTGGTGCTCGCGGACGCGGGCTGCGAGGTCACCCTGTGGGGCCGCCGCCCCGAACTCGCGCAAGCGGTCAACTCCACGCGGACCAACCCGGACTACCTGCCCGGCGTCGAACTCCCGGTGAACCTGCGGGCGACGACCGACCCCGCGGAGGCGGCGCACGACGCCGACTTCACCGTCCTGGCCGTCCCCTCGCAGACCCTGCGCGGCAACCTCGCCGACTGGGTACCGGTGTTGGCGCCCGGCACGGTCCTCGTCTCCCTGATGAAGGGGGTCGAACTCGGCTCCGCCATGCGGATGAGTGAGGTGATCGAGGACGTCGCGAAGGTCGGTCAGGACCGTATCGCCGTCGTCACGGGACCCAACCTCGCCCGGGAGATCGCCGCCCGGATGCCGGCCGCCGCGGTCGTCGCGTGCACGGACGAGTCGGTGGCCCGGCGGCTCCAGGCGGCCTGCCACACCCCGTACTTCAGGCCGTACACCGAGACGGACGTCGTGGGCTGTGAGTTGGGCGGCGCCGTGAAGAACGTCATCGGTCTGGCCGTGGGCATCGCGGACGGCATGGGGCTCGGCGACAACGCCAAGGGCTCGCTCATCACGCGCGGCCTCGCCGAGACGGCCCGCCTCGGGGTGGCGCTCGGCGCCGACCCGCTCACCTTCGCCGGACTCGCGGGCCTCGGCGACCTGGTGGCGACCTGCTCCTCGCCGCTGTCACGCAACCACACCTTCGGCACCAACCTCGGCAAGGGCATGACCCTCCAGGAGACCATCGCGGTCACCAAGCAGACCGCCGAGGGCGTCAAGTCCTGCGAGTCCGTGCTGGATCTGGCCCGCCGGCACGGCGTCGACATGCCGATCACCGAGACGGTCGTCGCGATCGTCCACGAGGGCAAGCCCCCGGTGGTCGCCGTGAAGGAACTGATGTCGCGCAGCGCGAAGCCCGAACGACGCTGAGCGAGCCCCTCTCCGCGCTCCTTCCCCTCGGGGGCGAGTCGGTGTCGGGGCACGCTGTGTCATGGCTCTGGCTACGGGTACTCTCAAGCCGATATGAGCACCGAGAACCTCTCCCAGAGCCCTGAGCAGCCGTCTCGCAAGCCGCGTGTGGCCGTCGTGTTCGGCGGGCGCAGCTCCGAACACGGGATCTCCGTGGTCACCGCGGGCGCCGTCCTGAAGGCCATCGACCGGTCCAAGTACGAGGTGCTGCCGATCGGCATCACCCGGGACGGCCGCTGGGCCCTCACCGCCGACGAGCCCGACCGCATGGCGATCACCGACCGCCGCACGCCCGAGGTCGAGGACGTCGCCGAGGCCGGCCAGGGCGACGTGGTGCTCCCGCTCGACCCGAACAACCGCGAAGTCGTCGTCAGCGAGCCGGGATCGGTGCCCAAGGCGCTCGGTGACATCGACGTCGTCTTCCCCGTCCTGCACGGCCCCTACGGCGAGGACGGCACCCTCCAGGGCATGCTCGACCTCGCCGGGATCCCGTACGTGGGCTCCGGTGTGCTCGCCTCGGCCGTAGGCCAGGACAAGGAGTACATGAAGCGGGTGTTCACCTCCTTCGGGCTCAAGGTCGGCCCCTACGTGGTGATCAGGGCCCGGGAGTGGGAGCAGGACGAGTCCGCCGCCCGCAAGAAGATCGTCGACCTCGCGGGCGACCACGGCTGGCCGCTGTTCGTGAAGCCCGCGCGCGCGGGTTCGTCGATCGGCATCACCAAGGTCGAGGACCTGTCCGGGCTCGACGAGGCGATCGCCGAGGCCCGCCGGCACGACCCGAAGTTCCTCGTCGAGGCGGCGCTCGTGGGGCGCGAGATCGAGTGCGGGGTGCTGGAGTTCGAGGACGGCCCGCGCGCCTCGGTGCCCGCGGAGATCCCGAGCACGCACGCGTACTACGACTTCGAGTCCAAGTACATCGACTCGGTGCCCGGGATCGTCCCCGCCCCGCTGACCGAGGAGCAGACCGCCGAGGTCCGGCGGCTGGCCCTGGACGCCTTCGAGGCCGCCTCCTGCGAGGGACTGGTCCGCGCCGACTTCTTCCTCACCGAGGACGGCGAGTTCGTGATCAACGAGATCAACACGATGCCCGGCTTCACGCCGATCTCGATGTACCCGGCGATGTGGCAGGCGACCGGGATCGCGTACCCGGAGCTGGTGGACCGCCTGGTGCAGGCCGCGCTGCGGCGCTCCACCGGACTGCGGTAGTCCGCCGCGTCGGGCGGATCAGTCGGCGATCCCCTCGGGGATCGCCTTCTTCACGGCGGGCGCCAGACCGGTCAGCACGCCCGCGGTGTCGAGGTCCGCGGGAACCGTCACCTGGACGTAGGCCCTGCGGCTCGCCGTGGTGAACCGGGTGGAGCCGTCGTCCTGCTTCTCCATCAGCCACTGCACGCCGTTGACCTCGCCGCCTATCGCGTCGGGGTCGTCACCCGTGGCCACCTTGGGGTCGATCATCTTGGGCGGTCGGCTCACACCGCAGCGCAGTATGATCTCCGGGCCTCCCCAGCCCGCCGTCAGCGCGGAGGCGGGCTCGGGATCGTTGCGGCCGAGGCCGTCGACCTCGGCCGGCAGGACACCGTCCAGGTCCCGGCACAGCTTCGCGACCTTCGCGCCGGGGCTGGGAACCGCCACCGGGCCGCTGTCGTCTGCTGAGGAGCAGCCCGCGGCGACGACCAGCACGGCGAGCGCGGGCAGGGCGGCGAGGGGACGGCGTCGGTGACGGAGAAAGTGCACCGGCCAAGGGTAGACGGGGGCTACAGATGGACGACCGGGCAGGTCAGGGTTCGCGTGATGCCGTCCACCTGCTGGACCTTGGCGACCACCATCCGGCCCAGGTCGTCCACGGTGTCCGCCTGGGCGCGCACGATCACGTCATAAGGTCCTGTCACGTCCTCGGCCTGGATCACTCCAGGAATCTTGCCGATCGTCTCGGCGACGGTCGACGCTTTGCCGACCTCCGTCTGGATCAGGATGTACGCCTGTACCACGGAACCTCCAGGGCGGCCACGAGGATCATGTGGGGAAAAGGAACGCCACGGTATCGCGTCGCCGCTCGCCGCGGGGAGACCTGCGGGACCCGCGACCCCCGAGCCGGGGTGCGGGCACGACATGAGGTGACGCCGGTGCCGCCCTGGGCGGGGGCGTCGACGGTCCCCTCGACCGTATCGAGGACACTGGTCGGGCGCGACCGGGCAGGGCACGGCACAGAAGGGGCCATAGGGAAATGAAGGGCACTGTCGGTGAGCTGGGCGAGTTCGGGCTCATCAGGGAGCTCACCTCCCGTCTCACGACCACTCCGTCGGTCCGGGTCGGCCCCGGTGACGACGCCGCGGTGGTCGCCGCTCCCGACCGCCGGGTCGTGGCCAGCACCGACATCCTGCTGGAGGGCCGGCACTTCCGCCGCGACTGGTCCACCGCCTACGACGTGGGCCGCAAGGCCGCGGCCCAGAACCTCGCGGACATCGCCGCCATGGGCGCCGTGCCGACCGCGCTGCTCCTCGGCCTCGTCGTCCCCGCCGAACTCCCGGTGACCTGGCCCTCGGAGCTCATGGACGGGATCCGGGACGAGTGCCAGGTCGCCGGCGCCTCGGTGGTCGGCGGCGACGTCGTGCGCGGCGACACGATCATGGTGTCGATCACCGCGCTCGGTGATCTGCGCAACCAGGAGCCCGTCACCCGGGCCGGCGCGCAGCCCGGCGACCTGGTTGCGGTGACCGGGTGGCTCGGCTGGTCCGCGGCCGGGTTCGCCGTGCTGTCCCGCGGCTTCCGCTCGCCGCGCGCGTTCGTCGAGGCGCACCGGCGTCCCGAACCGCCGTACCACGCGGGCCCCGCGGCGGCCGGTCTCGGCGCCACCGCCATGTGCGACGTGAGCGACGGCCTGATCGCCGACCTCGGGCACATCGCCGAGGCCAGCAAGGTCCGGATCGACATCCGCTCCGGCGCGATCGACATCCCCTCCCAGATGAACGACATCGGCCAGGCCGTCGGCGTCGACCCCATGCAGTGGGTGCTGACCGGGGGAGAGGACCACGCGATCGTGGCGACCTTCCCGCAGGACGTGAAACTGCCCGCGCGCTGGAAGGTGATCGGCGAGGTCCTCAACCCCTCGGCGCTGCCCCAGGTGACGGTCGACGGGGCGCCGTGGACGAGCAAGGGCGGCTGGGACCACTTCGGCGGGGACATCGAGTCGTGATACCCAGGGTGCTCACCGTGGCCGGCTCGGACTCCGGCGGCGGCGCCGGGATCCAGGCCGACCTGAAGACGATGCTCGCGCTCGGCGTGCACGGCATGAGCGTCGTCACCGCGATCACCGCGCAGAACTCCCTCGGCGTGCAGGGCGCCTGGCCGCTCCCCGTCGAGACCGTGCGGGCCCAGTACCGCAGTGTCGTCGACGACATCGGCGTCCAGGCCGTGAAGACCGGGATGCTCGCCTCGGCCGAACTCGTCGAGGAGGTCGCCGCACTGATCGGCGCCACGGACGCGCCGGCGGTCGTCGACCCGGTCGGGGTGTCCAAGCACGGGGACCCGCTGCTGGCCCAGTCGGCGCTCGCGTCGGTGCGCGAACGCCTCCTGCCCGTGGCCACGGTGGCGACCCCCAACCTCGACGAGGTGACCCAGCTCACCGGAGTACGGGTGGTGTCCGAGGAGCAGCTCCCCGAGGCCGCCGCGGCGATCCTGGCGTACGGGCCGCGCTGGGTGCTGATCAAGGGCGGCCATCTCGCCGGGGACGCCGTCGACCTGCTCACCGACGGCTCCGAGGAGCACTGGCTGCGCGCGCCCCGTCACGACAACCGGCACACGCACGGCACCGGCTGCACGCTCGCCTCCGCCATCGCCTCGGAACTGGCGAAGGGACGGTCCGTGCCGGAGGCGGTGACGGAGGCGAAGGCGTACGTCACGGGGGCGATCCGGGCCGGGTTCTCGCTCGGCGGCGGCATCGGACCGGTCGATCACGGGTGGCGGCTGCGCTAGTCGTTGACGCCGACGGTTGACGCCACCGGCGTCAGGGCACGGCAAAAAGCCGGTCCACCGTGAGGTGGACCGGCTTTGAGCAGCGAACCAGCAGTGGCCGCGCGCTTAGCTCTGCGTCAGCGCGAGACCTTGCCGGCCTTGATGCACGAGGTGCAAGCGTTCACGCGCTTCGGCGTCCCGCCGACCACAGTACGAACGCGCTGGATGTTCGGGTTCCAGCGACGCGGCGTACGGCGGTGAGAGTGCGAGATGTTGTTGCCGAAGCCCGGCCCCTTGCCGCAGACGTCGCAGTTGGCAGCCACGGGTCACTCCAAAGACTTCAGATGCACTTACGGATTCAATCCCGGCGTGCCGGGATCGAGATCGCAGGATCAGAGATCTGAGTGGCTTGCCAGGGAACGGCCCGATTCGGATCGGGCAACCGGAGCAGCATACAACGACTGCGCCAGTAGAACGAAACTACCATGGCTGCTCAGGGGCCTGCTCCCGGCCCTCTTCCGGCGGGCACCCGCTCTGGGTCTACGCTGCGTCCACGTCAGCAGTCCGAGGAGGCGCAGGTGGCGCAGGTGCCGCAGACATTCTTCGATGCTCTCGCGGTGCGCACCTGGTGCTCTCTCGCGCTGGAGGCGCTGGGCCGGGCGCGCGAGGAGATCGACGCGATCAACGTCTACCCCGTCGCCGACGGGGACACCGGCACCAACCTGTATCTGACCGTCGAGTCCGCCGTGGCCGCCGTGGAGGCCGTCTTCGCCGCCTACGACGACGGCAAGGGCACCCCCTCGCTCGCCGACGCCGCGCGCGCGATGGCGCACGGCGCGCTCATAGGCGCCCGCGGCAACTCCGGCACGATCCTCTCCCAGCTCCTGCGCGGCATGGTCCAGGTGCTCGCCGCCGACCGTGGCACACCCCACACCGACGGCGCCGGTCTGCGGCTCGCCCTGCGCCGCGCCGCCGACTCCGCGCGCGAGGCCGTGGCCCACCCGGTCGAGGGCACCGTCCTGTCCGTCGCCACGGCCGCCGCCGACGCCGCGGAACGGACGAACGGCGACTGCGGGGCGGTCGCCCGCGCGGCCCACGAAGGCGCGCGCGCGGCGCTGGAGGCCACGCCGCGGCAGCTCGCCGTCCTGGAGCGGGCCGGGGTCGTCGACGCGGGCGGACGGGGCCTCGTGGCGGTCCTCGCGGCCCTCGTGGAGACGTTCACCGGGGAGTCGCCCGGCGCGGTGCTCGGCGCGCGGGCCCGGGCGGCGCACGCACGCGTGGACGTCGAGGAGTGCGCCGACGACGTCCTCGAGGAGGGCGGGCCCGCCTTCGAGGTGATCTACCTCCTGGAGGCCGAGGACACCGCCGTGGCCCGGCTGCGGACCCGGCTCGACGCCCTCGGCGACTCCCTCGTCGTCGTCGGCGGCGACGGCCTGTGGAACGTCCATGTGCACGTCGACGACGCCGGTGCCGCCGTGGAGGCGGGCGTCGAGGCGGGACGCCCGTACCGGATCCGGATCACGCACTTCGCCGTCGGGGACGTCCACACGCGCGGCGGCGCCGAACGGCCCGTGCGCGAGCGGGCGCAGCGGGCCGTCGTCGCGGTCGTGCCGGGCGAAGGGCTGGCCGGGCTGTACACCGAGGCCGGCGCGACGACCGTGCTCGCCCGCCCCGGGGAGCCGCCCGCCAGCGGCGAACTGGTCGAGGCCGTACGCCGGGCCCACGCGCGCGAGATCGTCCTGCTGCCCAACGACGCCGACCTGCGGCACACCGCCGCCGCCGCGGCCGAGCAGGCCCGCGCCGAGGGCATCCGCGTCGCCCTCATCCCCACCCGCTCCGCCGTCCAGGGCATCGCCGCGCTCGCCGTGCACGAGCCCGGACGCCGCTTCGACGAGGACGTCGTGTCGATGACCTCCGCGGCCGGCGCGACCCGCTACGCCGAGGTCACCGTCGCCGAACGGCAGTCCTGGACCATGGCCGGCATCTGCCAGGCCGGGGACGTCCTCGGCCTCGTCGACGGCGACGTCGTCGTGATCGGCGCCGATGTCACGGCCGCCGCCGAGACCGTCCTGGACCGCATGCTCTCGGCGGGCGGCGAACTCGTCACGCTCGTCCTCGGCGACGACGCCCCCGAGGCCATCGCGGACCATCTGGAGGCCCGCGTGCGGGAGTCGTACCTCGCCGTCGACACGGTGGTCTACCGGGGTGGACGGCAGGGCACGCTGCTGCTCATCGGCGTGGAGTAGGCGCGGTCGGCGCTACTCGGCCTCCGTCACGACCTCCAGCATCTGTTCGGCCTCCGCCCGCCGGGCCCGCGCCGTCTCGTCGCCGCCGTCCTCGCCCTCCGCGCCGGGGCCCGCGTGGCCCTCGTACGCGGCGAGCACCGCACGCGCGCGTGCCGCCGCCCGGTCCGGGCGGCTGAGGTCGGCCTCCAGCCAGCCCGCGGCGAGTTCGGCCCCGGTACGGCTGTGCACGGCGCCCCCGCCGAGCGACCCGAAGACCACGATGGCCTCGGTGATCTGGGCGAGCGCGTCCTCCAGGGCGGCCTGGATCGAGTCGTCCTCGGCGTCCTCCGAGGCGGAGCGGGCGAGCAGATCGCCGTACTGCCGGTGGGTGTGCCCGAGTTCGGCGACGAGCTGCTGACGGGCCTCCTCGTCCAGGGCCTCCGTGCCCAGCGCCTCCTCGCACTCCCGCACCGCGTCGGCCATCAGCGCGCGGGCGTCGTCGACGCCGTCCTCCCTGCGCAGCGAGAGCCAGGCACGCGCGCGAAGGGCCCGCACCAGACCGTGCACATCACCGAGCGCGCGCCACAGGTCGCCCGCGCGGCTGTACGCCCGGTCCGCGTCGGCCGGCAGCCCCGCCTGGCCGAGGGACTCACCGGCGAGATGCGCGAGCGTCGCGTGGTCCTGCTGCTCGGGCCAGTGCCGGGCGATCTCGGCTGCCTCCAGACGGCGCTCGGCGGCCTCCTGGTGCTCGCCCAGCGCGCTGAGACAGTCGCCGAGCCACCACTGCGTCTGGACGACGGCCCCGTCGCCGTGGGTCTCGGCGGACAGGTCGGGCAGCGCCGACTCCAGCACCTCGGCCGCCTCGGCCCACCGGCCCTGCCGCAGCAGGAACCCGCCGAGCAGATGCCGCGCCCACGCCCCGAGCGTCGGCCCGGCCCCGGCCTCGTCGGCCCAGTGCGCCGCCTCCAGGGCGTGCTCCGCGGCCTCCTCGGGCGCGCCCCGGCCGCCCAGCACCTCGGCGAGCTGGAGGTGCAGCTGGGCCCGGCCGGGCGGCTCCAGATACGGTCCGCCGTGCTCCAGGGCGGCCCGCAGCGCCCGCTCGGCCTCGGCGGTGTCGCCCAGGTGGTGCGCGAGCCCCGCGAGCCGGGCCTCGTACTCCACCGCGAACCAGGGCAGCCCCGCCCCGGCGAACTCCGCCGCCGCGCGCGCGAACAGCTCCGCGGACCTCGGCAGGTCCGCGGCGTGCGCCGCCAGCTCCGCGAGCATCGCCTGCGACTCCGCCGCCCGCGAGGCCAGCCGTACGTCGTCCCCGGTCCGCCCGTCGACCAGCGCGAGGACCTCCCGTACGGCCGCCTCGGCGCGGTTGAGGAGCGACGCGTCCAGGGCGCCGTGCTCCTCCGCCGCCTGCACGTTCTGCATCAGGACGCGCGCCCGTGCCATCAGCACCGACGCGGTCTGCCGCACCCCGGTGCCGCCCTCGGCGTACAGGGCGAGGACCTCGTCGTAGGGCCCGGTGACGGCGGCCAGCGCTTGCTGGACCTCGCCGGAGAGCGCCCGCACGAACGCCGCACGCGCGCGTGCCGCCAGCGCCTCCCCAGGGTCGTCCGCCTCCGCGTACAGCTCGGCGGCGCGCTCGAACAGGTCGAGACCGGACGGGCCGAGGTCCATCGCCCGGTGGTCGGCGATCTCGGCGCGGTCGCGCGCGGCGAGCTCGACGCCCTCCGCGGCCCGGGAGACGGCCGCCCACGCCTCCACGGCATGGGGCCGCAGACCGTCGGACAGCTCCCGCGCCTCGGCGATCAGGGACGCCAGATCGGCCCCCTCGGCGGGCGGCGGGACCGGGGAGGCCACCGCGGTCGCCGGCCGCATCGACCGCACCCCCAGCGGCAGCCGCTCCACCAGGGGCTCCTGCGCCATCCGCGCGCGGGCCCGCTCGCTGACATGCGCGGTGCCGTTGCGGCGGTCGAACCGGTCCGCCAGTTCGAGGGCCTCCGCGCGCGCGTGCTCGGCCAGTTCACCGGCCGTCCACAGCCTGCCCGCCGGCCCCGGCACCTGCCGCCTGCCGAGCCCCAGCGCGGTCATCCGGTCCATCAGGAGCGCCACCACGCCGAGGAACTCCAGCCGGCTGCGCGGATGCCCGGTGTCGGTGAAGTACGCCGGGCGCTCCGCGAGCAGCTCCAGCGCGCGGGCCTCGTTGCCGGTCAGCACGCAGAACTCCACATGGTCGGCGTAGGCGGTCCGCATGCTCTCCATGGGCCGCACCAGCCGGAAGCCGCGCAGATGGTTGGCGCGCGCCTCCTCGACCCGCCCCAGACGCAGCAGCGGCAGCAGCGAGCACGCGAGGACCGTGTGCGGCTCGTGCGCGCACGTGAACTCGCCCTCCAGGACCGGCGCCCACAGCCGCAGCGCCTCCTCGTCCCGGCCCCGCTCCGCCCGCCACCAGCCCTGTCCGTTCAGCTCGCACGCGTGGCAGTCGGCCATCCGGTCCCGGTCGGCCGACAGCCACGCGGAGAACGCCTTCTCCGCGCGCGGGACGTCACCCACATGCGCGGCGACGGTGAACTCGACGCCGCGCACCGCCCGTTCGGAGTGGCCCGCGAGCCGGTAGCGGTGCTCCATCTCGCCGAGCCACTTCTCTATGGAGGCCAGCGGGATGTGCGGCTGGTCGAGCATCCCGGACGACATCCACTTGAACGTCCAGTGCAGCGAGTGCGTCTCGTACTCGTCGAAGTCCTCGGGCCGCTCGTCCCACAGGCGCAGCAGGCGCGCGAAGGGGACGAACATCTTGTCCTTCTCGGAGCTGTAGTTGTAGACCTTCAGCTGATGCCCGAGCGCCTCGATCACGGCCAGCGGGATGTTCAGCCGCTCCGCCTCCACCAGCAGCTCCTCCGCGCGCGCGTTGCGGGCGGGGCCTTCCGGCCGCTCACCGTTCTCCGCCATCGCCCGGCGGAGCTCGTCGAAGTCGTCGATCCCACCCATCAGCGCCCCTCCTCGCGGTGCGTGGCCCACTCCAGCAGACCGATGAAGGCCCGGTTCAGCAGCGCCGAGTCGGCGGGCCTCAGCGGGCGCTGCGCCATCAGCAGCGCCTGCCCGTACAGGGACTCCACGGCGGTGCCGATCAGCTCCGGCCGGTCCAGCGAACCGAGCCGCCGGATCAGCGGGTTGAGGTGGTTGAGCACCAGACGCGCGCGGGGCGCGCCGCCCCGCAGCGATCCCAGGATGCCCGCCCACAGGTCGTCCGCCTGCGCCTCGGCGTCCGCCCGCGCCTGCTCATGGCGGGCCGCGCGGTCGTCCAGGTGCAGGGCGGGCACGGTCAGCGGGCGGAAGGCACGCAGGACGACGTCACAGCCCAGCGGGTCCAGCGCGGTCCGCGCCGCCGCGAGGAAGTCCGACAGCGCCAGCTCCTCCGCCGGGTCCACCGCGTCCAGATGCGCGGTCACCGTCTCCGCGTCCAGCTCCGCCACCACGGTCCCCGGCCGCACCGACGGCAGCGCCTCGACCAGCTCGCTGTCGTAGGTGTAACCGCCGTTGACGACCCCGACGCCCTGCGCCGACGCGATCGGCGCGACCTGCCGGTACTCCTCCACGGTCCGCGTGAAGTGCACCACGGTGTGCCGCTGCGCGAACTCCTCCAGGGACAGCCGCCCGTCGGTCGTCTCGAAGGGCAGCCACGGCAGCATCGTCCGCAGCATCTCCTTGTCGTGCCGGGCCAGCGACTTCACCCCGAGGTGGTGCACGGCCAGGAACGCCGCCAGCCGTTCCGGATCGCCCACCGCGAGTCCCGTCAACCAGGCCCGAATCCTTTCGCCCAGCGCCTCCCGTACGGCCGCCAGCGTCTCGTCCTCGTACAGCGCCTCGCGGGAGGCCGTCGGGCGCAGACTGTCCGTGTCGAGCACGCAGCGCACGAAGAACGCCCAGTCCGGCAGCAGCTGTTCGGCCCGCTCGGTCAGCAGCATCCCCTTCAGATGCACCCGGTGCGTGGCCCGCTGCGCCGGACTCACCGCCGACGGCAGCACGTACGCCACCCCGCGGACCCCCGCCAGCGGCACGTCCAGCTCGATCGAGTCCAGCGGGGTGAACCCGAACAGGTCGTGACAGTGCCGCGCCAGCGCCACCCGCCGGGTCGCGGGGGAGGGGTAGGGACGGTTCCAGGGCGCCGGCAGATCGGTGACCGGCTCCTCGCCCACCCGCACGTCGTACGGCAGCAGCGAGCCGAAGTCCCGCGCCAGTTCCAGCACCCGCGCCGCGTCCAGCCACTCGGCGGCGCCGGGCCGGGCGACCAGCTCCACGGTGGTACCGGGTTCGGGACGCGCCCCGGAGGGCAGGGTCCGCACGGTGTACGAACCGTCGTCGCGCGCCGTCCACTCCACGGGTGCCGCGTCCGGCGTACGCGCGCTGCGGCTGACGACCCGGATCCGCTCGGCCACCACGAAACAGGCGAGCAGCCCGATGCCGAACTGGCCGAGGAACTCCGAACGGGCCGCCTGGAGTCCGTCCGCGCGCTTGGAGCTGCGCCCGATCGTCGCCAGCAGCTCGTGCACGTCCGCCTCGGTGAGCCCCACGCCGGAGTCCTCGACCCGCAGGGTGCCGCCCTCGGCGCGCAGCCGCACCCGGGCCGGGCAGTCGGCCTGTTCCGCGCGCCGGGCGGTGATGGCGTCCACGGCGTTCTGGAGCAGCTCGCGCAGGTAGACCCGGGGACTGGAGTAGAGGTGATGGGAGAGCAGGTCCACCAGACCACGCAGGTCGACCTGGAAGGTATGGGGTGCCGGTGATGTCTGTGAGGTCTGGGAGTCCATCGCAGCAGCGCCGCGGGTGGGGGACGTCGACGGCGCGGGGTCGGGCGGTCCCGGTGGGGCGGTGACCGCGGAGGGATGACCGGAGCGCGCCATCCTAGAGCCCGAACAGCGCGCCTGACCAGGGCTTTCCCAAGACGTATACGGCAATGTCAGTGTCGTGGTGTGCAATGGATCTCGTGCCCGCACCGGAAGAACCACTGAAGCAGCCACTGAAATCCGTGCTCGGACCACCTACCGCGAAGGTGATGGCCGAGCATCTCGGCCTGCACACCGTCGGCGACCTGCTGCACCACTACCCGCGCAGATACGAGGAGCGCGGCCAGCTCACGCACCTCGCCGACCTCCCGATGGACGAGCACGTCACGGTGGTCGCCCAGGTGGCCGACGCCCGCCTGCACACCTTCGCCTCCGCCAGGGCACCCCGGGGCAAGGGCCAGCGCCTCGAAGTCACCATCACCGACGGCAACGGCCGCCTCCAGCTCGTCTTCTTCGGCAACGGCGTCCACAAGCCCCACAAGGACCTCCTGCCGGGCACCAGCGCGATGTTCGCGGGCAAGGTCTCCCTCTTCAACCGCCGCCTCCAACTCGCCCACCCGGCGTACGAACTGCTGCGCGGTGACACCGAGGAGGCGGTCGAGACCTGGGCGGGCGCCCTGATCCCCATCTACCCGGCCACCGCCAAGCTGGAGTCCTGGAAGATCGGCAAGGCCCTGCAGCTGGTCCTGCCGAGCGCCCAGGACGCCATCGACCCGCTGCCCGACAGCCTCCGCGACGGCCGGGGCCTGGTCTCCCTGCCCGAGGCCCTCCTCAAGATCCACCGCCCCCACACCAAGGCCGACATCGAGGACGCCCGCTCCCGCCTGAAGTGGGACGAGGCCTTCGTCCTCCAGGTCGCCCTCGCCCGCCGCCGCCACGCCGACGCCCAGCTCCCCGCCGTCCCCCGCCGCCCCCTGCCCGACGGCCTGCTCACCGCCTTCGACGACCGCCTCCCCTTCACCCTCACGGACGGCCAGCAGAAGGTCTCCAAGGAGATCTTCGACGACCTGGCGACGGACCACCCGATGCACCGGCTCCTCCAGGGCGAGGTCGGTTCGGGAAAGACGATGGTGGCCCTGCGCGCCATGCTCGCCACCGTCGACGCCGGAGGCCAGGCCGCGATGCTCGCGCCGACCGAGGTCCTCGCCCAGCAGCACCACCGGTCGGTCGTGGAGATGATGGGCGAGCTGGCCGAGGGCGGAATGCTCGGCGGGGTGGAGCACGCGACGAAGGTCGTCGTCCTGACCGGTTCGATGGGCACGGCGGCCCGCCGCCAGGCACTCCTCGACCTGGTCACCGGAGAGGCCGGCATCGTCATCGGCACCCACGCGCTGATCGAGGACAAGGTCCAGTTCCACGACCTGGGTCTGGTCGTCGTCGACGAACAGCACCGCTTCGGCGTCGAACAGCGCGACGCCCTGCGCGGCAAGGGCAAGCAGCCCCCGCACCTCCTGGTCATGACCGCGACCCCCATCCCGCGCACGGTCGCGATGACGGTCTTCGGCGACCTGGAGACCTCGGTCCTCGACCAGCTCCCGGCCGGCCGCTCGCCCATCGCCAGCCATGTCGTCCCGGCCGCCGACAAGCCCCACTTCCTCGCCCGCGCCTGGGAACGCGTGCGCGAGGAGGTCGAGAACGGCCATCAGGCGTACGTCGTCTGCCCCCGCATCGGCGACGAGGAGGACGACCCGAAGAAGGCCGCGAAGAAGAAGGCCGCCGAGGCCGCCGGCGACGACGCCGAGAAGCGCCCCGCGCTGGCCGTCCTGGAGGTCGCCGACCACCTGGCCAAGGGACCGCTCCAGGGCCTGCGGGTGGAGGTCCTGCACGGCAGGATGCACCCGGACGACAAGGACGCGGTCATGCGCCGCTTCGCCGCCGGTGAGACCCAGGTCCTGGTCGCCACCACCGTCATCGAGGTCGGCGTCAACGTCCCCAACGCCACCGCCATGGTCATCATGGACGCCGACCGCTTCGGCGTCTCCCAGCTCCACCAGCTGCGCGGCCGGGTGGGCCGTGGCTCCGCCGCCGGTCTCTGCCTCCTGGTCACCGAGATGCCGGAGGCGAGCCCCGCCCGCCAGCGCCTGAACGCGGTGGCCTCCACCCTCGACGGCTTCGAACTCTCCCGCATCGACCTGGAGCAGCGCCGAGAGGGCGACGTCCTCGGCCAGGCGCAGTCCGGCGCGCGCACCTCCTTGAAGGTCCTCGCGGTCATCGAGGACGAGGAGATCATCGCCGAGGCGAGGGAGGAGGCGACGACCCTGGTGGCGACGGACCCCGACCTCCAGGCCCTCCCCGGCCTCCGCACCGCCCTGGACGCCCTCCTGGACGAGGAGAGAGAGCAGTACCTGGAAAAGGGCTGACGCCCACCCCCCAGGGCCGCGGGGATACGGATGACGCCCCCCCCAGGGCCACGGGAACAAGGGTGACGCCCACCCCCCCAGGGGCGCGGGGAACTGCGCGACCAGCCACACTGAGACCTGTAGCCGCCCACCGAACAAGGACCACAGATGACCCGCGTAATCGCCGGCACCGCCGGCGGTCGCCGCCTAGCCGTCCCGCCAGGGTCCGGCACGCGCCCCACCTCCGACCGCGCACGCGAAGGTCTCTTCTCCACCTGGCAGTCCCTCCTGGGCGGCCCGCTGCGAGGCGAACGCGTCCTGGACCTGTACGCCGGTTCCGGCGCGGTGGGCCTGGAGGCGCTCTCCCGGGGCGCGGGCCACACCCTCCTCGTGGAGGCCGACGCCCGCGCGGCCCGCGTGATCCGGGAGAACGTGAAGAGCGTCGGCCTGCCCGGAGCCGAGGTCAGGCCCGGCAAGGCCGAGCAGGTCGCCCGCACGGCACCGGCGGCGCCCTACGAGATCGTCTTCCTGGACCCTCCCTATGCGGTCACAGATCACGATCTTCGGGAGATTCTGCTCACACTGTGCGCCGGGGGCTGGCTCGCGCCCGAGGCGCTCGTCACCGTGGAGCGCAGCACCAGAGGCGGTGCGTTCCCGTGGCCGGAGGGCTTCGACGCGCTCCGGTCCCGTCGCTACGGCGAGGGAACGTTTTGGTACGGTCGCGCCGCCTCTACGTGCGAAGACGCACGATGACCGGACCGGAGAGCGAGGGATCTCAAGTGCGCCGCGCCGTCTGTCCCGGGTCGTTCGACCCGATCACCAATGGACACCTCGACATCATTTCGCGTGCCTCGCGTCTGTACGACGAGGTCTATGTCGCCGTCATGATCAACAAGTCCAAGAGGGGCCTGTTCGAGATCGACGAGCGGATCGACCTGATCCGCCAGGTCACCGCCGAGTACGGCAACGTACGGGTCGAGGCCTTCCACGGCCTCCTCGTCGACTACTGCAAGCAGCGCGACATCCCCGCGATCGTCAAGGGCCTGCGCGCCGTCAGCGACTTCGACTACGAGCTGCAGATGGCCCAGATGAACAACGGTCTGTCGGGCGTGGAGACCCTCTTCGTCCCCACGAACCCCACCTACAGCTTCCTCTCCTCCTCTCTGGTCAAGGAGGTCGCCACATGGGGCGGCGACATCGCCCACCTGGTGCCGCCGGTGGTCCTGGAGGCCCTCAACGGACGCCTGCGCAAGGACTGATGGGGCTACAGTCGTCCCGTCCGTCTCCAACACATCGGTAGAGAGTGGCGAGCACACGGTGGACGTGCAGATGAAGCTCGACGAGATCGTCACGGCGGTCTCCGGCGCCCGGTCGATGCCCATGTCGGCCTCGGTGATGGTCAACCGCGCCGAACTGCTCGCGATGCTGGAGGAGGTGCGGGCCGCGCTGCCCGACTCCCTCGCCCAGGCCCAGGAACTGATCGGCGACCGTGAGCAGATGGTCGAGCAGGCCCGCCTGGAGGCCGACCGGATCATCTCCACCGCGCACGCCGAACGCGGTTCGCTGATCTCCGACACCGAGGTCGCCCGCCGTTCCCAGGCCGAGGGCGACCGCATCCTGTCCGAGGCCCGCCAGGAGGCCGAGGAGGTCCGCGCGGAGGCCGACGACTACGTCGACTCCAAGCTCGCCAACTTCGAGGTCGTCCTCACCAAGACCCTCGGCTCCGTCGGCCGCGGCCGCGAGAAGCTGCTCGGCACCGGCCCCGGCCTCGACGAGCAGGGCTACGAGGACGAGGACGCCCCCGAGCGCAGCCAGGACCCCGAGACCCTGCGCCGCAGCGCCGACGACTACGTCGACCTCAAGCTCGGCGCCTTCGAGGCGGTCCTCGCCAAGACCCTGGAGGCCGTCGGCAAGGGCCGCGCCAAGCTGCACGGCCGCCTCGCCTCCGACGACCTCGGCGCCCTCGCCGACGACGACACCACCGTCCGGCACTCCAGCGACGCCGACTACCTCGCCGACCTCGCGGCCCTGGCCGAGCAGGACAGCCAGGCCGCCGCCGCGTCCCTGCCGCAGCAACAGCAGCAGTCGCCGTACGAGCAGCAGCAGCCGGCCGAGGTGTACGGCTACCAGCAGCAGAACGACGCCTACGCCGGTTATCAGCAGCAGGGCTACGCCCAGCAGCAGGACCCCTACGGCTACCAGCAGGCCGACCCCTACGCGTATCAGGGCTACGACGCCCAGCAGCAGCCCGCCTACGACCAGCACGGGCAGCAGCAGGCCCAGCAGGCCCAGCAGGCGTACGCCCTGGACGAGACCAGCCTCTTCGACACCGGCATGATCACGCCGGAGCAGCTGAGGGCGTACGAGCAGGGTCGCGGCCAGTAGGAACCGGTCGCGGACCGGTTCCCGACCACCGGATTGGGCCGTGAGCGAAAGGTCCAGTATCCTGGCTCTTCGGTCGCGCGTACGTCCGCGATCAACGCTGCCCGGGGAACACCGATGGGCGGCGTCCCTCTGAGTTCGAAGATCGAAAGCAGGAATGGCTTCCAACGCTCGCCTCGACCACCGCAACCCTCTTGTGTTCGACACACACGAGCTGGGGCGGCGTCCTGGCGCGCTGCAGCGCCTGACCCGTGAGATCGACGCCCCCAAGGATCTCGGGATCCAGGGAGTGATCGGAGTGCCGGAAGGCGCCCCGTTGGAGCTCGGACTCCGCCTTGAGTCGGTCATGGAAGGGGTGCTTGTCACAGGCACCGCCCGTGCACAGGCCAAGGGGGAGTGCGTAAGGTGTCTGGAGCCGCTCGAGCTCGCTCTCGAAGCGGACTTCCAGGAGATGTTCTCGTACCCTGACGCCGACGAGCGGGGCCGCGTGAAAACCGCGGAGCCCGACGACGACGCCGAGGACGACGAGGACAGGCTCTTCATCGAGGACGGCATGTTCGACCTCGAACCTGTGCTGCGTGACGCGGTGGTGCTTGCCCTGCCGATGCAGCCGGTGTGCCAGGACGACTGTCTGGGCCTGTGTTCCGCATGCGGAGCGCGGCTCACGGACGACCCGGACCACCACCACGACGCCGTCGACATCCGTTGGGCGGCACTGCAGGGACTCGCCGGTTCACTCGAAGACGGCGAGAAGGACGAGATGAGCGGCGCCGAAGCGGAAGCGGGCGTCGACGAGAAGCAGGAGAAGTAGCCGTGGCTGTTCCGAAGCGGAAGATGTCGCGCAGCAACACGCGCCACCGCCGGTCGCAGTGGAAGGCTGCGGTCCCCACCCTGGTTGCGTGCGAGCGCTGCCACGAGCCCAAGCTGCAGCACATCGCGTGCCCGTCTTGCGGCACGTACAACAAGCGCCAGGTCCTCGAGGTCTGAGCGGCTGGTGAGAGGCACTGTGTCCACGCCGAAGAAGAACTCTGCGGAGACCACGGCCTCGTCCCACACGCTGTTGGAAGGGCGGCTCGGGTACACACTCGAGTCCGCCCTTCTTGTGCGTGCGCTGACCCACCGGTCCTACGCGTACGAGAACGGTGGGCTGCCCACCAACGAGCGCCTGGAGTTCCTCGGGGACTCCGTACTCGGCCTCGTGGTGACGGACACGCTCTACCGGACCCACCCCGACCTGCCCGAAGGCCAACTGGCCAAGTTGCGGGCCGCGGTGGTCAACTCACGTGCGCTGGCGGAGGTCGGTCGCGGGCTCGACCTGGGCTCCTTCATCCGGCTCGGCCGGGGTGAAGAGGGCACGGGCGGCCGGGACAAGGCGTCCATCCTCGCCGACACCCTTGAAGCGGTGATCGGCGCTGTCTATCTGGACCAGGGTCTGGACGCGGCGGGCGAACTCGTCCACCGTCTCTTCGACCCGCTGATCGAGAAGTCCTCCAACCTCGGAGCCGGCCTGGACTGGAAGACCAGTCTCCAGGAGCTCACCGCGACCGAAGGGCTCGGCGTCCCCGAGTACCAGGTCTCGGAGACCGGCCCCGACCACGAGAAGACCTTCACTGCTGCCGCCCGCGTCGGAGGCGTCTCGTACGGCACCGGCACCGGCCGCAGCAAGAAGGAGGCGGAGCAGCAGGCTGCCGAATCGGCCTGGCGCTCCATCCGCGCCGCAGCGGACGAACGCGCCAAGGAGGCCGCCAAGGCCGCCGAGGAAGAAGCCGACGACACTCCCGCCTCCGCGTAACACAACAGAGCAGAACAGAGCAGTCCAGAGCGCCCGTTCCCGTCGTACCGGGGCGGGCGCTCGACTCGTCCCCCGGGGGTCGCCATGCCCGAGTTGCCCGAAGTCGAGGTCGTCCGCCGAGGTCTGGAGCGGTGGGTCGCCCATCGTGCCGTCGCCGAGGCCGAGGTGCTGCACCCGCGTGCGGTGCGCCGCCATACCGCCGGAGCCGACGACTTCACGCACCGCCTCAAGGGGCACAGGGTCGGTGTCCCCAGCCGGCGCGGCAAGTACCTGTGGCTTCCCCTGGAGGACACCGGTCAGGCGATTCTGGCCCATCTCGGGATGAGCGGGCAGCTCTTGGTGCAGCCGCACGAGAGCCCCGACGAGAAGCATCTGCGCATCCGCGTCCGGTTCGCCGACGGGCTCGGCACCGAACTGCGGTTCGTCGACCAACGCACCTTCGGCGGGCTGTCGTTGCACGACACCACCGAGGACGGGCTGCCGGACGTCATCGGGCACATCGCCCGCGATCCCCTCGACCCGCTCTTCGACGACGAGGCGTTCCACGGGGCGCTGCGCCGCAAGCGCACCACCATTAAACGGGCCCTGCTGGACCAGTCGTTGATCAGCGGAGTCGGCAACATCTACGCGGACGAGGCCCTGTGGCGCTCGCGCGTGCACTACGAGCGCCCCACGGCCGGCTTCACCCGCCCGCGCACCGCCGAACTCCTCGGCCATGTCCGGGATGTGATGAACTCGGCCCTCTCCCAGGGCGGCACGAGCTTCGACAGTCTGTACGTCAACGTCAACGGCGAATCGGGCTACTTCGACCGCTCGCTCGACGCGTACGGACGCGAGGGTCTGCCGTGCGGGCGCTGCGCGACGCCGATGCGCCGCGAGCCGTGGATGAACCGGTCCAGCTACTTCTGCCCCAAGTGTCAGAGGGCGCCGCGGGTTTCGTCGTAGACCCGGCGGGCGGCGAGCACCTCGTCCATGCGGCCCTCGACGAAGTCGACCAGGGACACGAGGCGTTCGGTGACACCCCGTCCCAGCGCGGTCAGTTCGTAGTCCACGCGGGGCGGGTTGGTCGGCTGGGCCTCGCGGTGGACCAGGCCGTCGCGCTCCAGGGCGTGCAGGGTCTGGGAGAGCATCTTCTCGCTGACCCCGTCGACCCGGCGGCGCAGCTCGTTGAAGCGGAGGGAGCCCTCGGCCAGCGCGCAGAGCGTCAGCCCGCCCCAGCGTCCCGTCACATGTTCCAGGGTGCCGCGCGAGGGACAGGCCCGCGCGAAGACGCTGTACGCGAGCCCGGCGAGGTCCGCCGGCTCCTGTTCCTGCGTGATGTCCATACCGCCAGCGTACGGGAGCACAGCGCTGACGCACAGAGGGCGCTAACTCACGGTTAGCGCCCTCTGGGGGTCGGCCCTCCGGGGCCGGCGCCGGTGCTCAGTAGCCGAAGTCCTGCGTCCACCACGGGCCGCCGGAGCCGAAGTGCACACCGACCCCCAGCGTCTTGAAGTCGCAGTTCAGGATGTTGGCCTTGTGGCCGGGGCTGTTCATCCAGGCCTCCATGACCGCTTCGGCGGTGGCCTGTCCCCGGGCTATGTTCTCGCCGCCCAGGTTCGTTATGCCGAGGGCCTCGGCCCGGTCCCACGGGGTGTTCCCGTCGGGGTCGGTGTGGTCGAAGAAGTCCTGCTCGGCCATCGCCACGCTGAAGTCCTCGGCGAGCCCGGCCAGCGCGCTGCTCGCGGAGACCGCGCTGCACCCGACCTTGGCCCGCTCCTCGTTCACCAGCTTCAGCACCTCGGCCTCGGCCTGGGCCTCCGCGGAGACCGTGATCGGGGCGGAGGTCTGCGAGGGCTCCTTCGTCGCCGTGCGCGTGGGCTCCGCGCTCGGCTCCTCGCTGGTCTCCTCGGACGGCTCGGCCGTGGGCGTCTTGGTCGGCGCGGCCGTCGAGGCGGACACGGACGGCGACGGGGACGCCGAACGCTGGCCGCCCCGGCTCGCCGACTCGTCCTCGCGCGCCTCGGCGCTGCCGGAGGTGCCGCCCTGCTCGGTCGCCGAGTTGGTCGGCGAGGTCGCGGCCTGCACCTTGTCGGAGCTGTTGCCGCCGCCGAGCTTGTAGTTCTCCAGGCCCGGCACCACACCGGTGGCGACGGCGACGGTGCCGATCGCCACGGCGGCGGTCGCGCCGAGCAGGCCGGTCCTGACCGGGGTCACGACCTTCTTCTTGCGGCGCCGGTGCGCTGCTCCGCGCCGCGGGCCGTCGTCCGGTGAGAAGCCGTCGCTCGCGAACACGGCGGTGCCCGTGGTGTGGGCGTAGTCGTCGTCCGTGGCGTAGAGGTAGGCGTCGCTGCGGGTGTGTGCCTCGGGATGCAGATACGGCGCGATCCCCGCGGCGGGGTACCCGGCCGTGTGCCCGCCCCGGACGACCGGGTCGTAGTCCTGGTCGTCGAAGCTGTACGAGTGCTGCGGGTCGTAGCCGCTCGTGTACGAGCCGTCTGTTTCCGTGACCCCCGTGGCGCGGCCCGTGGCGGCGCGGCCGGCGGCGGAGCGTCGGTGGCGTCCCATGTCTTGGCCTTCCTCGTCCTTGTTGGCCGACACATTCACTGCTGTCGGGCCGGACACACAAAACTCACACGATCGAGTGAGTTTCGTATGAGATTCATTGGCAGGGGACGGTACCGCATGGCGCCAGGGGACGGAGAGTCCTGAGAGGCATTGGTTGGTTAGGTTGCACCCATGAGCGAGGATGTACGACTGGTTGCCTGGGTGCGCGGACGCGTGCAGGGCGTGGGTTTCCGCTGGTTCACCCGGGCGAAGGCCCTGGAGCTCGGCGCGCTGAGTGGTTTTGCTCTCAATCTGGACGACGGACGGGTCCAGGTCGTCGCCGAGGGCCCCCGGGGACGGGCCGAAGGGTTGCTGGAGTGGCTCCGGAGTGACGACACGCCCGGGCGCGTGGACGGTGTCACCGAGATCTGGGACACACCCCGCGGCGGGTACGACGGCTTCGCGATCCGCTGACCCCTCCGGGTACGGCAGCCCCCGCGCGGGCGCGGGGGTATGCCATCGGTAGCTGCCCGAACGGGAAAGCCCCAGGTGGTTGCCAAGAACAGCCTGCCGTGGCAGGCTCCCCACCTAAGAATGATCGCCACGCCCTGACGTCCACGGGAGTCGCAGCGCCGCCCTTCCCGGGCCGCGCGCCCCCGTCCGGCCCGCCAATACGGGGCGTGATCGTGTTGACCGTCAAACTTTTTGGTGAGACGCTGAAAACCCCGCGCACCTTAGCTGTTTGGCATGGATGAACGGCAGCACAAACCCAGCAGTGTCAAACACCGCGGGTGCGATTCCCTCACGACCCACACCGCTTCGGTCGGTCACTCAGTGTGGAGGACCATCCATCATGGCAAAGGCGCTTCTCGGTTACGTCGGCGGCTCCGACCCGCGACTCATTGCCGAGATGCGACGGCTCCAGCAGCGCGTCCAGGACCTCGAATCCGAGCTCGTACGGATCCAGGCCGAGAACGACGCGCTCGCGGCTGCCGCTTCTCACGACTCGCTTCTGGAGAGCATCGACGCACACCAGGCGGAGCCTGCGCTCACCTGATCACTGCATCGCCCATGACGACACAGGCAGTGGTCGGGCGGCCCGTATCCAACCGCTTCAGTTGTCACGATCACTAAGCTGTCAGAGTTGCAAGGGACGCTTCGGCGTCCCTTCTTTCTTTCCCCCGCGGCCACTCTCCCGTGCGGCCTCCCGCCTTCTTTAACGTCTGATGTGCCCTGCACGTTCATGGGTGAAACCGCGGGAAACAGCACGTTCATGGAGTGAGACAACCCCGGAAGGTAGAGTCCAGCGGCGTGCACCTCAAGGCCCTGACCCTCCGCGGGTTCAAGTCGTTCGCCTCGGCGACCACACTCCGGTTCGAGCCGGGCATCACGTGCGTCGTCGGACCGAACGGCTCGGGCAAGTCCAACGTCGTCGACGCCCTCAGCTGGGTCATGGGCGAACAGGGCGCCAAGTCGCTGCGCGGCGGCAAGATGGAGGATGTCATCTTCGCCGGC
Organism: Streptomyces sp. NPDC090106; assembly: GCF_044747265.1. NCBI lineage: Bacteria > Bacillati > Actinomycetota > Actinomycetes > Kitasatosporales > Streptomycetaceae > Streptomyces > Streptomyces sp. NPDC090106. The sequence goes on from NZ_JBIVDS010000002.1 coordinate 841,489, forward strand.
ACCACAGGGCGTCCGCCGCTGGGCCGCGCCGAGGTGTCGCTGACCATCGACAACTCCGACGGGGCGCTGCCCATCGAGTACGCCGAGGTCACCATCACGCGGATCATGTTCCGCAACGGCGGCAGCGAGTACCAGATCAACGGCGAGACCTGCCGCCTCCTCGACATCCAGGAACTGCTCTCCGACTCCGGCATCGGCCGCGAGATGCACGTCATCGTCGGCCAGGGCCAGCTCGACTCCGTCCTGCACGCCGATCCCATGGGGCGCCGCGCCTTCATCGAGGAGGCCGCCGGCGTCCTCAAGCACCGCAAGCGCAAGGAAAAGGCGCTGCGCAAGCTCGACGCGATGCAGGCCAACCTCGCCCGCGTGCAGGACCTCACCGACGAACTGCGCAGACAGCTCAAGCCACTTGGCCGGCAGGCCGCCGTCGCCCGCAGGGCCGTGGTCATCCAGGCCGACCTCCGCGACGCCCGGCTGCGCCTGCTCGCCGACGACCTCGTACGGCTGCGCAACGCGCTGCGGACCGAGGTCGCCGACGAGGCCGCGCTGAAGGAGCGCAAGGAGAGCGCCGAGCAGGAGCTGAAGAAGGCGCTCCAGCGCGAGGCGCTCCTGGAGGACGAGGTGCGGCAGCTCACCCCGCGCCTCCAGCGCGCCCAGCAGACCTGGTACGAACTGTCCCAGCTCGCCGAACGGGTGCGCGGCACCGTCTCGCTCGCCGACGCCCGGGTGAAGAGCGCGACCTCCGCGCCGCCCGAGGAACGCCGGGGCCGTGACCCCGAGGACATGGAGCGCGAGGCCGCCCGCATCCGGGAGCAGGAGGCCGAACTGGAGGCCGCCCTGGAAGCGGCCGAGCGCGCGCTGGAGGACACCGTCGCCCACCGCAGCGAGCTGGAACGCGAACTGGTGCAGGAGGAACGGCGCCTCAAGGACGTCGCCCGCGCCATCGCCGACCGCCGCGAGGGGCTCGCCCGGCTCAACGGGCAGGTCAACGCCGCCCGTTCGCGCGCCGCCTCCGCCCAGGCCGAGATCGACCGGCTGGCGTCCGCCCGCGACGAGGCGCAGGAACGGGCCTTCGCCGCCCAGGAGGAGTACGAGACCCTGAAGGCCGAGGTCGACGGCCTCGACGCCGGCGACGAGGAACTCGCCGGCCGGCACGACGCGGCGAAGCGCGCCCTGGCCGAGTCCGAGGCCGCGCTCACCGCCGCCCGCGAGGCGGCCACGGCGGCCGAACGCAGGCGCGCCGCGACCCAGGCCCGCCACGAGGCGCTCGCGCTGGGCCTGCGCCGCAAGGACGGCACGGGCGCCCTGCTCGGCGCCAAGGACCGGCTCGGCGGACTGCTGGGCCCGGCGGCGGAACTGCTCACCGTGACACCGGGCCACGAGGTCGCCCTGGCCGCGGCGTTCGGCGCCGCCGCGGACGCCCTCGCGGTCACGACGCCCTCGGCCGCCGCCGACGCCATCCGGCTGCTGCGCAAGCAGGACGCGGGCCGGGCGGCCCTGCTGCTCAGCGGCGCCCCCGAGGAGGAGCCGCGGGAGACACGGGACGGGGGAGCGCCGTACGCCGCCGATCTCGTCCGGGGGCCCGCCGAACTGATGCCCGCCGTACGGCGCCTGCTGCGCGGGATCGTCGTGGTGGGCACCCTGGAGGACGCCGAGGACCTCGTCTACGCCCACCCCCGGCTCACCGCCGTGACCGCCGAGGGCGACCTGCTGGGCGCCCACTTCGCGCACGGCGGCTCCGCGGGCGCGCCCAGCCTCCTGGAGGTGCAGGCCTCCGTGGACGAGGCCGCCGCCGAGCTGGAGGAGCTGGCCGTCCGGTGCGAGGAGCTGGCCGGGGTCCAGCAGGCGGCGGGGGAGCGGCGCAAGGAGAGCGCCGCGCTCGTCGAGGAGCTGGGGGAGCGGCGCCGGGCCGCCGACCGGGAGAAGTCGGCCGTCGCCCAGCAGCTCGGGCGGCTCGCCGGGCAGGCGCGGGGCGCGGCCGGGGAGGCCGAGCGGTCCGTGGCCGCCGCCGCGCGGGCGCAGGAGGCGCTGGAGAAGGCCGTCGACGATGTCGAGGAGCTGGCCGAACGGCTCGCCGTCGCCGAGGAGATGCCGGTCGAGGAGGAGCCCGACACCTCGGTGCGGGACCGGCTCGCCGCGGACGGGGCCAACGCCCGGCAGACCGAGATGGAGGCACGCCTCCAGGCCCGTACGCACGAGGAGCGGGTGAAGGGGCTCGCGGGCCGCGCCGAGTCGCTGGACCGTGCCGCGCGGGCGGAGCGCGACGCACGCGCGCGTGCCGAGCAGCGGCGGGCCCGGCTGCGGCACGAGGCGGCCGTCGCGGAGGCCGTCGCCTCGGGTGCGCGGCAGCTGCTGGCGCACGTCGAGGTCTCCCTGGGCCGGGCGGACCGGGAGCGCACCGCGGCCGACGCGGCCAAGGCGACCCGGGAGCGGGAGCTGGCCGCCGCCCGCACCACGGGCCGGGACCTCAAGTCCGAGCTGGACAAGCTCACCGACTCGGTGCACCGGGGCGAGGTGCTGGGCGCCGAGAAGCGGATGCGGATCGAGCAGCTGGAGACCAAGGCGCTGGAGGAGCTGGGCGTCGAGCCCGCGGGGCTGGTCGACGAGTACGGGCCCGACCAGCTCGTCCCGCCGTCCCCGCCCGCCGAGGGCGAGGAACTGCCGGAGGACCCGGAGCATCCGCGCAACCAGCCCAGGACGTTCCACCGCGCCGAGCAGGAGAAGCGGCTCAAGGCGGCCGAACGGGCGTACCAGCAGCTGGGGAAGGTGAATCCGCTCGCGCTGGAGGAGTTCGCGGCGCTGGAGGAGCGGCACAAGTTCCTCAGCGAGCAGCTGGAGGACCTGAAGAAGACCCGGACCGATCTGCTTCAGGTGGTGAAGGAGGTCGACGAGCGCGTCGAGCAGGTCTTCACCGAGGCGTTCCGGGACACCGCCCGGGAGTTCGAGGGTGTCTTCGGCCGGCTCTTCCCGGGCGGTGACGGGCGGCTGATCCTGACCGATCCCGACAACATGCTCACCACCGGGGTGGACGTGGAGGCGCGTCCGCCGGGCAAGAAGGTCAAGCGGCTGTCCCTGCTGTCGGGCGGTGAGCGGTCGCTGACGGCCGTGGCGATGCTGGTGTCCATCTTCAAGGCCCGGCCGAGCCCGTTCTATGTGATGGACGAGGTCGAGGCGGCTCTCGACGACACCAACCTCCAGCGGCTGATCCGGATCATGCAGGAGCTCCAAGAGGCCTCGCAGCTCATCGTCATCACCCACCAGAAGCGGACGATGGAGGTCGCCGACGCGCTGTACGGCGTCTCCATGCAGGGGGACGGCGTGTCGAAGGTGATCTCGCAGCGGCTTCGCTAGCCCGCCTTCACATCTTCAAGACTTGAACGCACCATCTCCTTCACTATGGGCGCGTTGTGCCTCTTTTCTCACACTCCTCGGGCTGTTGACTTCGAAACTTGAAGGCATAACCTCTGACACGTTGCTTTTACCTTCAGGTGGTGGGCGGCGGCAAGCTATGCGCCACTGGAAGGGTCGCCCCCCACCCGGCAGCGCTGCCGGTGGCCCGAGGAGTACATGTGACCAATACCGCGGCACCCAGGCCAGGAGCCTCGACGGCTCATCCCGATCATCTCGGGCATGTCATCTTCATCGCGGCCGCCGCCGCGATGGGCGGTTTCCTCTTCGGTTACGACAGCTCCGTGATCAACGGCGCGGTCGAGGCGATCCGGGACCGCTACGACATCGGTTCCGCGGCGCTGGCCCAGGTCATCGCCATCGCGCTCATCGGCTGCGCCATCGGCGCGGCGACCGCCGGACGCATCGCCGACCGCATCGGCCGTATCCGCTGCATGCAGATCTCGGCCGTCCTGTTCACCGTCAGCGCCGTGGGGTCGGCGCTGCCCTTCGCGCTCTGGGACCTCGCCTTCTGGCGGATCGTCGGCGGCTTCGCGATCGGCATGGCGTCCGTGATCGGCCCCGCCTACATCGCCGAGGTCGCCCCTCCGGCCTATCGCGGCCGGCTCGGTTCCTTCCAGCAGGCGGCGATCGTCATCGGCATCGCCATCTCGCAGCTCGTCAACTGGGGACTGCTGAACGCGGCCGGCGGCGACCAGCGCGGCACGCTGATGGGGATCGAGGCCTGGCAGGTCATGCTCGGCGTCATGGTGGTCCCGGCCATCCTCTACGGGCTGCTCTCCTTCGCGATCCCCGAGTCCCCGCGCTTCCTCATCTCGGTGGGCAAGCACGAGCGCGCCCGCGAGATCCTCAAGGAGGTCGAGGGCGACAGGATCGACCTGGACGCCCGGGTCGGCGAGATCGAGCAGGCCATGCGCAGCGAGCACAAGTCCACCTTCAAGGACCTGCTCGGCGGCAGCTTCTTCTTCAAGCCGATCGTCTGGGTCGGTATCGGCCTGTCGGTGTTCCAGCAGTTCGTCGGCATCAACGTGGCGTTCTACTACTCCTCGACGCTGTGGCAGTCGGTCGGCGTCGACCCGACGGACTCGTTCTTCTACTCGTTCACGACGTCGATCATCAACATCGTCGGCACCGTGATCGCCATGATCTTCGTGGACCGGATCGGCCGTAAGCCGCTGGCCCTCATCGGCTCCGTCGGCATGGTCATCGGCCTCGGCCTGGAGGCCTGGGCGTTCAGCTTCGACCTGGTCGACGGCAAGCTGCCCGCCGCGCAGGGCTGGACCGCGCTGATCGCGGCCCACGTCTTCGTCCTCTTCTTCGCCCTGTCGTGGGGTGTCGTCGTCTGGGTCTTCCTCGGCGAGATGTTCCCCAACCGGATCCGCGCCGCCGCCCTCGGCGTCGCCGCCTCCGCGCAGTGGATCGCCAACTGGGCCATCACTGCGAGCTTCCCGTCGCTGGCCGACTGGAACCTCTCCGCGACCTACGTGATCTACACCGTCTTCGCCGCGCTCTCCATCCCCTTCGTCCTCAAGTACGTCAAGGAGACCAAGGGCAAGGCGCTGGAGGAGATGGGCTGAGGCCCCTTTGGGCCCCGCAGACCCGGGGGGAAGGGCCAAGTCCCCGCTGCCCCTCTCCCCGTGACCACCGCCGCCCCCGGCCCGGCACCGCCCGAGCCGGGGGCGGCGGCGTGCTGTCCCGGCACCGGACCGCGGACCTCACCAGATCAGGACACCGGCCCCCTGTTCCCGCGCCCGCAGCGCGGCGGCCTCGATGATGTCCACCCGTTCCGCGATCCCGTCCCGGTGCTCCGGGAGTCCGCGAGGGCGTTCCGTCCCCGTCGCGACCGGCTCCAGGTTCGCCCGCAGCAGCGCGACCTCCGCGAGGAACCCCGTCACGTCCTCCGCCTCGACGTGCAGATCGCCCGTCGCCGGCACCGGCAGGAACCGGGCACCCGGCGCGCGCACCGTCTCCGACCCCCGTACGGTCGTACGCCACCGCTCGAAACCGGCCGAGTCCTGACACCCCTCGGGAACGTCGAGGACCCGGCGTCCGCCGTCCTCGTCGCGCACGAACACATCCACGCACAGGCTCATGGGCCCAGGGGGCCATCCCGGGGGCGGGCGGGGCACGCGGTTTCTCCCGCGGACCCCGCGCCTCAGTCGTGCAGTTCCGGGATCACCCGTTCCGCGAACAGGCGCAGACTCCGCCAGCCCTCCTCCACCGGCATGCCCCCGGCCAGCGGATGCAGGACGTAGTTGGCGTGGCCCAGTTCCACGCACTCGTCCGGGGTCACGATCCGGTACACGCCCTCGGCGCGCAGCTCGTCGACACCGGTCGCCGCCGACCTCACCGCGGAGCGGATGTCCCCCGACTGCCAGGAGGCGTACGTCCGCGCCTCGTGCAGGAAGTGCGCGCCGTAGCGGGACCAGGCCTCGTCCGGGTTCTCGGCGATGTGCAGGAGAGGCGTCTCGGCCGCCGGCATCATGGTCCAGCCCTCGGTGCCGTACTCGACCAGGCGTTCCTTGTAGTACGCCTCCAGCTCGGGCAGATGGGCGCTGGGGAAGAACGGCAGCCCCAGGCGGGCGGCCCGGCGCGCGGCGGCCCTGGACGAGCCGCCGACCAGCAGCAGCGGGTGCGGGTCGGTGCAGGGGCGCGGGGTGACCCGTACCGTGCGGCCCCGGTACTCGAAGGGCTCGCCGGTCCATGCCTTCAGCAGGGTCTCCAGCAGCTCGTCCTGGAGCCTGCCCCGCTGCTTCCAGTCGACGTCGAACTGGGCGTACTCCTCGGGGCGGTACCCGATGCCCGCGACCGTCACCAGCCGGCCGCCGCTCAGCAGGTCCAGTACGGCGATCTCCTCGGCCAGCCGGAGCGGGTCGTACAGGGGGCCGATCACCGCCGACACCGTCACCGCGATCCGCCGGGTCGCGCCGAACACCGCGGCGGCGAAGGCGAAGGGGGAGGGGAGCCAGTTGTTCGCGACGCCGTGGTGCTCCTCCGTCTGCACGGTGGTCACGCCGTGTCCGTCGGCGTACGCGGACATCTCCAGCGCGGCCCGGTAGCGGTCGCGCAGCGAGGCGGGGCGGGCGTCGGGTTCGACGAGGTTGAAGCGTACGACCGTGACGGGCATGGCTGGTCCCCCTTCACGCGGGCTCGGTGGAGGGGGACGTTAGCTGACGCACCGTCAGATGGCCATGGTGCCGGTGGACCCGCCCGGGGCGAACCCGGGGGCCCGGGGGCCGGCCCGTGCCGCCCGGCCGACGGGCGGTGTCCGTGACAGGGGCATGCCCGGCGCGCGGCCCCGGGTGGGCAGCGGTCCCGTGCGGAGGGGGTCGCGCATACTGGACGCGTTATGGAAACCGTCATCCTTGCTGTAGTCATCGCCGTGGTCGTGCTCGGTGTGCTCGGCGGGCTCGTCGTCGGCAGCCGGCGCAAGAAGACGCTGCCCCCGCCGCCTCCCGCCGCCCCCGACATCACCGCCCCTCCGGCCGAGCCGCATGTCGGCGACGAGGCCGAGACACCGCGCGACGAACCGCGCCGGACGATAGAGGAGGTGGATCTTCCCGACGGCTCGGCGCCGGCCGCCGTCGAGGAGCCGCTTGCTCCGGACGTCCCCGAGATCGAGGTCCCCGAGCCGGCCGAGGGCCGTCTCGTCCGCCTCCGTGCCCGCCTCTCCCGCTCCCAGAACGCCCTCGGCAAGGGCCTGCTCACGCTGCTGTCGCGCGAGCACCTGGACGACGACACCTGGGAGGAGATCGAGGACACGCTGCTCACCGCCGACGTCGGCGTGATGCCCACCCAGGAACTGGTCGACGGCCTGCGCGAGCGGGTGAAGGTGCTCGGCACCCGCACCCCCGACGAGCTGCGCGGACTGCTCCGCGACGAGCTGCTCAAGCTGGTCGGCACCGAGGTCGACCGTACGGTGCGGACCGAGCCCGAGGGCCGCAAGCCGGGTGTCGTGATGGTCGTCGGCGTCAACGGCACCGGCAAGACCACCACCACCGGCAAGCTCGCGCGCGTCCTCGTCGCCGACGGCCGCACCGTCGTCCTCGGTGCCGCCGACACCTTCCGGGCCGCCGCCGCCGACCAGCTCCAGACCTGGGGCGAGCGCGTCGGCGCCCACACCGTGCGCGGGCCCGAGGGCGGCGACCCCGCCTCCATCGCCTTCGACGCGGTCAAGGAGGGCAAGGAGATCGGTGTCGACGTCGTGCTCATCGACACCGCCGGCCGCCTCCACACCAAGACCGGCCTCATGGACGAGCTCGGCAAGGTCAAGCGGGTCGTCGAGAAGCAGGCCCCGCTGGACGAGGTCCTGCTGGTGCTCGACGCGACGACCGGGCAGAACGGTCTCGTGCAGGCCCGTGTCTTCGCCGAGGTCGTCGACATCACCGGCATCGTCCTGACCAAGCTGGACGGCACCGCCAAGGGCGGCATCGTGATCGCCGTCCAGCGGGAGCTGGGCGTACCGGTCAAGCTGGTCGGTCTCGGCGAGGGCGCCGACGACCTGGCGCCGTTCGAGCCCGAGGCGTTCGTGGACGCGCTCATCGGGGAGTGACCCGGACCGCCGGCTCCACGCAGCCGTCGAAGAAGCGCCCGCCCCCCGAGGTGCAGTCGGGGAGCGGGCGCTTCGCTGTGTACGCCGGGGGCGGCGGGCCGTGCCGTGCCGGGGTGTCAGGCCCGTGACCGGTGGGCCACGTACGCCAGCGTCCCCAGCAGCAGGCGCGCCGCGGGCGGTTTCGTCGCCGTGTCCAGGGAGGGGGCGCGCAGCCAGCGCACCGGGCCGAGGCCGCCCCGGTCCGACGGCGGAGCCGTGATGTGCGTACCCGGGCCGAGGCCGCGCAGATCGAGGGCGCCGGGGTCGTCCCAGCCCATCCGGTAGAGCAGCTCGGGCAGTTCGGCCGCGGCGCCCGGCGCGACGAGGAAGTGGGCGCGGCCGTCCGGGGTGGCGGCGACCGGGCCGAGGGGCAGGCCCATGCGCTCCAGGCGGATCAGGGCGCGGCGCCCGGCGGGCTCGGCGACCTCGATCACGTCGAACGCGCGGCCCACCGGCAGCATCACGGCGGCGCCGGGGAACTCGGCCCAGGCGCCGGTGACTTCGTCGAGTGTCGCCCCGGCGGGCACCTCGGGGGCGAAGCCGAGCGGATGCGCGCCGGGGGTGCGGCAGTCGCCGCGCCCGCAGGAGCACGCGCCCGCGGCGGCCCGGGCGCCCGGGACGACGTCCCAGCCCCAGAGCCCGGTGTACTCGGCCACGGCGGTGCACTCCGACGAGCGGCCGCGGCGGCGCGAGGAGGGGCGGATGTCCCGGATCCCCCGACTGGTGCCGATCGTGAAGCCCATGCCCCCTCCAACGGGTCCGGCGCACCGGTGGTTACGAGACGGGCACGGATAGTGACCTGGGCGGTGCCGTGAACGCCTCTTCGGCGCCCGGTTGCGCTCCGGGTGGTGCACCCGGCATCGTGCGCCCCTGAGTGCTCCGCTCCGCCCACTCCCGGTCGTCCTCTGTCAAGTCAATCGCGCGGGGGCGACCGTGAGTTCATTCGAAGGGGTGGCGAATGGTGGCGTTTCCGGGATCGCCATGGCTGGAGGGGTGATCGTAGGATTACTTTGAGTGCACGAGTCCTGAGGGCACATGCGCTTGTGGGTATGCCGGAGGCAACTCGGTATCCCGTTCGAAGGGTGAGAAGTACCGGACGGGAAGCCGTATTTACCGGCATTCTGATAGGCCTTGGCGCACTCGGCGACAAGTGGTCTCAGGGATGGGGGCGTTCCAGTGAGCGGCACCGGCGGAAGCGGCACGAACGCTGACAAGCGCCCGAACGAACTGCTCACGTCCTGGTTCGTGCGCAGCGGCTGGTCCAAGGGCGAGCTCGCCCGTCAGGTCAACCGCAGGGCGCGCCAGTTGGGCGCCAACCACATCTCCACCGACACCTCCCGGGTCCGCCGCTGGCTGGACGGCGAGAACCCCCGTGAACCGATCCCCAGGATCCTGTCGGAGCTGTTCTCCGAGCGGTTCGGCTGTGTGGTCTCCGTGGAGGACCTCGGCCTGCGCGCCGCCCGCCAGTCACCGTCCGTGTCCGGGGTCGACCTGCCCTGGACGGGCCCGCAGACCGTGGCCCTGCTCAGCGAGTTCTCGCGCAGCGACCTCATGCTGGCGCGGCGCGGCTTCCTCGGGGCCTCGCTGGCCCTCTCCGCGGGTCCGTCCCTCATCGAGCCCTTGCAGCGCTGGCTCGTGCCCACCCCGGTCGCCGGCGGGCCGCGCGAGGCCGAACCGCCCGCCTCGGCGCGCCGGGCCGGCCGGCTCTCCCAGCCCGAGCTGGAGCTCCTGGAGTCCACCACGGTGATGTTCCGCCAGTGGGACGCCCAGTGCGGCGGCGGACTGCGCCGCAAGGCCGTCGTCGGCCAGCTGCACGAGGTCACCGACCTGCTCCAGGAACCCCAGCCCGAGTCCACCACCCGCAAGTTGTTCAAGGTCGCCGCCGAACTCGCCGAGCTCGCGGGCTGGATGTCGTACGACGTGGGGCTCCAGCCCACCGCGCAGAAGTACTTCGTCCTCGCGCTGCACGCCGCGAAGGAGGCCGGTGACCGGCCGCTGGGCTCGTACGTCCTCTCCAGCATGAGCCGCCAGATGATCCACCTCGGGCGGCCCGACGACGCCCTGGAGCTGATCCACCTCGCGCAGTACGGCAGCCGGGACTGCGCGAGTCCGCGGACCCAGTCGATGCTGTATGCGATGGAGGCCCGCGCGTACGCCAACATGGGCCAGCCCGGCAAGTGCAAGCGGGCCGTGCGGATGGCCGAGGACACCTTCTCCGACTCCGACGAGTGGGACGAGCCGGACCCCGACTGGATCCGCTTCTTCTCCGAGGCCGAACTGCACGGAGAGAACTCCCACTCCTTCCGTGACCTCGCCTACGTCGCCGGCCGCAGCCCGGCCTACGCCTCCCTGGCCCAGCCCGTGATGGAACGGGCGGTGGAGCTCTTCGCCGAGGACGACGAGCACCAGCGGTCGTACGCGCTGAACCTGATCGGCATGGCCACCGTGCATCTGCTGCGGCGGGAGCCCGAGCAGAGCGCCGGTTTCGTCGAAGAGGCCATGGCCGTCGCCAAGAAGGTCCGGTCCGAGCGTGTGAACACTCGTATCCGAAAGACGGTCGACACGGCCGTACGCGATTTCGGTGATCTCGCCGAGGTCGTCGATCTCACCGAGAAACTCGCCGTCGAACTCCCGGAGACGGCCGAAGCCGTCTGAATACCGGTGCCTCACCGGCGCCGATCCCGTAACCCCGGCCGTGGCCGGCCCTCCCGAACTGCCCGACTCGGCTCCCCCATTGCCAGGTCGTCGGAGGCCGGTCGCGGCCGGATCTTTTCCCCCGGGGAAGGTTGCGCCACGATAACGATCCACTCGGCGCACATCCGGCAGTTCATCGACGCGTAACACGCATGGCGCCTTCGTCACGGCGGCGAAACAACGAGGGGCTTCCACCGAAACCGCGCTGCGCCAATCTCATGGCGCATAACCGGCCCACCCCTCATTTCCGCTCTCAGGCTTCGCCCGCACGGGGCCGTACTACGACGAGGAGACGCCGATGGCCCCAGCCATCACGCTCGCCGCGGACAAGCTGTCCGTGGCCAACACAGGCTTCATGCTCATCTGTTCCGCTCTGGTGCTGATCATGACCCCGGGCCTCGCCTTCTTCTACGGAGGCATGGTCCGCGTCAAGAGCACCCTCAACATGCTGATGATGAGCTTCATCAGCATGGGCATCGTCACCATCCTGTGGGTGCTGTACGGCTTCTCCATGGCGTTCGGCACGGACCACGGCTCGCTGGTCGGCTGGGAGAACGACTTCTTCGGCTGGACCGGCATCGACAAGGGCGACATCTGGTCCGGGTACACGATCCCGGTCTTCGCCTTCGCGGTCTTCCAGATGATGTTCGCCATCATCACGCCCGCCCTCATAAGCGGCGCCCTCGCCGACCGCGTGAAGTTCTCCGCCTGGGCCCTGTTCGTGGTCCTGTGGGCCACGGTCGTGTACTTCCCCGTCGCCCACTGGGTCTGGGGCACCGGCGGCTGGGCCTTCGAGCTCGGCGTGATCGACTTCGCCGGTGGTACCGCGGTCCACATCAACGCCGGTGCCGCGGCGCTCGGCGTCATCCTGGTCATCGGCAAGCGCGTCGGCTTCAAGAAGGACCCGATGCGCCCGCACAGCCTCCCGCTGGTCATGCTCGGCGCGGGCCTCCTGTGGTTCGGCTGGTTCGGCTTCAACGCCGGTTCCTGGCTCGGCAACGACGACGGCGTCGGCTCGCTGATGTTCGTCAACACGCAGATCGCCACCGCCGCCGCCATGCTCGGCTGGCTGATCTACGAGAAGATCCGCCACGGCGCGTTCACCACGCTGGGCGCCGCCTCCGGCGCGGTCGCCGGTCTGGTCGCCATCACCCCCTCGGGTGGTGCGGTCACCCCGATCGGCGCGATCTGCGTCGGCGTCATCGCCGGTGTCCTGTGCGCCATGGCCGTCGGCCTGAAGTACAAGTTCGGCTACGACGACTCGCTCGACGTCGTCGGTGTCCACCTCGTCGGCGGTGTGATCGGCTCCCTGCTCATCGGCTTCTTCGCCAGCGGCAAGGGCCAGTCCGACGTCGAGGGCCTCTTCTACGGCGGCGGCCTGGACCAGTTCTGGAAGCAGTGCGCCGGTGTCTTCGGTGTCCTCGCCTACTCCCTGGTCGCGTCCGCGATCCTCGCCTTCCTCCTCGACAAGACCATCGGTATGCGGGTCGACGAGGACGAGGAGATCTCGGGCATCGACCAGGCCGAGCACGCCGAGACCGCATACGACTTCAGCGGCGCAGGCGGCGGTTCCGCCAAGGCCGCCGTCGCCGCCCCGGCCGCCGCGACCAAGAAGGTGGACGCATGAAGCTCATCACCGCAGTCGTCAAGCCGCACCGGCTCGACGAGATCAAGGAAGCCCTCCAGGCCTTCGGCGTCCACGGTCTGACGGTCACCGAGGCCAGCGGTTACGGTCGTCAGCGGGGCCACACCGAGGTCTACCGCGGTGCCGAGTACACCGTGGACCTGGTCCCGAAGATCCGTATCGAGGTCCTGGCCGAGGACGACGACGCCGAGCAGCTCATCGACGTCATCGTCAAGGCCGCCCGAACCGGCAAGATCGGTGACGGCAAGGTCTGGTCCCTGCCGGTCGAGACGGCCGTACGGGTCCGCACCGGCGAGCGCGGCCCGGACGCGCTCTGATCGACTGAAGCGAAGACGGGAGTCGCTGGGTGACGAGTACGGACGTGCGAGACGAAGCAGAGGACTCGGGACCCAGCGGCTACGCGGCGGCCCGGCTGCGCCTCCTCACCGAGGGGGCGCGGTCCGGGCCGCCGCGCCGTACCGCCCTCGCCGAACTGACGGACGACTGGCTGTCCGGGCTGTTCGACGCGGGCGCCCCAGGACTGCGCGGTGTCTCCCTCGTCGCCGTCGGCGGCTACGGCCGCGGCGAGCTCTCCCCGCGCAGCGACCTCGACCTGCTTCTCCTGCACGACGGCAGCGACTCCGACGCGGTCGCCTCCCTCGCCGACCGGATCTGGTACCCGGTGTGGGACCTGGGCCTCGCCCTCGACCACTCCGTGCGCACCCCGGCCGAGGCCCGCAAGACCGCGGGCGAGGACCTGAAGGTCCAGCTCGGTCTCCTCGACGCCCGGCACATCGCCGGCGACCTGGGCCTGACGGCCGGACTGCGCACCGCGGTCCTCGCCGACTGGCGCAACCAGGCCCCCAAACGCCTCCCCGAGCTCCAGGAGCTCTGCCTCGAACGCGCGGAGCGCCAGGGGGAGCTCCAGTACCTCCTGGAACCCGACCTGAAGGAGGCCCGCGGCGGTCTGCGCGACGCCACCGCCCTGCGCGCCGTCGCCGCCTCCTGGCTCGCCGACGCCCCGCGCGAGGGCCTCGACGACGCCCGGCGCCGCCTCCTCGACGTACGCGACGCGCTCCACCTCACGACCGGGCGCGCCACCGACCGGCTCGCGCTCCAGGAGCAGGACCAGGTCGCCGCCGAACTGGGCCTGCTCGACGCGGACACCCTGCTGCGGCAGGTCTACGAGGCCGCGCGGGTCATTTCCTACGCCAGTGACGTCACCTGGCGCGAGGTGGGGCGCGTCCTGCGCTCGCGCGCCGTGCGGCCCCGGCTGCGCGCCATGCTGGGCGGCGGCAAGCCCGTCACCGAGCGGTCGCCGCTGGCGGAGGGCGTGGTGGAACAGGACGGCGAGGTGGTGCTGGCCCGCGCCGCGCGCCCCGAACGCGACCCCGTGCTCCCCCTGCGCGCCGCGGCAGCCGCCGCCCAGGCCGGACTGCCCCTGTCCCTGCACGCGGTACGGCGGCTCGCGGCCACCACGCGCGCGTTGCCGACGCCCTGGCCCGCCGAGGCCCGGGAACAGCTCGTCACCCTGCTCGGCTCGGGCGCGCCCACCATCGACGTGTGGGAGGCGCTGGAGGCGGAGGGCCTGATCACCCGGCTGCTGCCGGACTGGGAGCGGGTGCGCTGCCGCCCGCAGCGCAACGCCGTCCACATCTGGACCGTCGACCGCCATCTGATCGAGACGGCCGTCCGCGCCTCGGAGTTCACCCGCCGCGTCCACCGCCCCGACCTCCTGCTCGTCGCCGCCCTGCTGCACGACATCGGCAAGGGCTGGCCCGGCGACCACTCCGTGGCCGGCGAGATCATCGCCCGCGACGTCGCCGCACGCATCGGCTTCGACCGCGAGGACGTCACCGTCCTGTCCGCCCTCGTACGCCATCACCTCCTCCTCGTCGACACGGCCACCCGGCGCGACCTGGAGGACCCCGAGACGGTCCGCACGGTCGCCGAGGCGGTCGGCACCCAGTCCACACTGGAGCTGCTGCACGCGCTGACCGAGGCGGACGCGCTGGCCACCGGGCCGGCCGCCTGGTCGTCCTGGCGCGGCTCCCTGGTGGCCGACCTGGTCAAGCGGGTCGCCGCGGTCCTCGCCGGGGACGAGCCGGACGAGCCGCTGACCGCCGCGCCCACCGCCGAGCAGGAGCGGCTCGCCATCGAGGCGGTCGCCACCGGCAGCCCCGTGCTGTCGCTGCGGGCCCAGACGGAGCCCGTCCCGGACGAGACGGAGACGCCCGGCGAGCCCGAACCGCTCGGCGTCGAGCTGCTGATCGCCGTACCGGACCAGCCGGGCGTGCTGCCCGCGGTGGCCGGTGTCCTCGCCATGCACCGGCTGACGGTCCGCCAGGCCGAGCTGAGCGCCCTGGACCTGCCCGACGGCGTCGAGGGCGCCGTGCTGCTGCTGAACTGGCGGGTCGCCGCCGAGTACGGCTCCCTGCCGCAGGCGGCCCGGCTCCGGGCGGACCTGGTGCGCGCCCTGGACGGCTCCCTGGACATCGCGGGCCGCCTCGCCGAACGCGACGCGGCCTACCCGCGCCGCCGGGGCGTTCTCGCCCCGCCCCCGCGCGTGACGGTCGCCTCGGCCGCCTCCCGGCTGGCCACGGTCATCGAGGTCCGCGCCCAGGACGCCCCCGGGCTGCTCTTCCGGATCGGCCGGGCCCTGGAGGACGCGAGCGTCCGCGTGCGGTCCGCGCACGTCTCGACGCTCGGCGCGAACGCCGTCGACGCGTTCTACGTGACCGGGCCCGAGGGGGCGCCGCTGCCGGGCGAGGAGGCGACCTCGGTGGCGCGGAAGCTGGAGGAGACATTGAGGAGCTGACGCGGGATCCCGGTGTCGTGCCACACCGGGATACCCTGGAGGGCGATTCGTCAGCAGCCACCGACCCCGAGGACCGCGAGCGCCGTGTTCGATACTCTCTCCGATCGCCTCTCAGCGACTTTCAAGAACCTGCGCGGCAAAGGACGGCTCTCCGAGGCGGACATCGACGCCACCGCGCGCGAGATCCGCATCGCACTCCTCGAAGCGGACGTGGCTCTGCCGGTCGTCCGGACGTTCATCAAGAACGTCAAGGAGCGCGCGCTCGGCGCCGATGTCTCCCGCGCGCTGAACCCCGCCCAGCAGGTCCTGAAGATCGTCAACGACGAGCTCGTGACGATCCTCGGCGGCGAGACCCGCCGCCTGCGCTTCGCCAAGCAGCCGCCGACCGTCATCATGCTGGCCGGTCTCCAGGGTGCCGGTAAGACGACCCTGGCGGGCAAGCTCGGTCACTGGCTCAAGGGCCAGGGCCACTCGCCGCTGCTGGTCGCCGCCGACCTCCAGCGCCCGAACGCCGTGAACCAGCTCAGCGTCGTCGCCGAGCGCGCCGGCGTCGCGGTCTACGCGCCCGAGCCGGGCAACGGCGTCGGTGACCCGGTCAAGGTCGCCCAGGACTCCATCGAGTTCGCGAAGTCGAAGGTCCACGACATCGTGATCGTCGACACCGCCGGCCGCCTGGGCATCGACCAGGAGATGATGCAGCAGGCCGCGGACATCCGCGACGCCGTCTCTCCCGACGAGATCCTCTTCGTCGTCGACGCGATGATCGGCCAGGACGCGGTCAACACCGCCGAGGCCTTCCGCGACGGCGTCGGCTTCGACGGTGTCGTGCTCTCCAAGCTCGACGGTGACGCCCGCGGTGGTGCCGCGCTGTCGATCCGGCAGATCACCGGCAAGCCGATCATGTTCGCCTCCAACGGCGAGAAGCTGGACGACTTCGACGCCTTCCACCCGGACCGGATGGCCTCCCGCATCCTCGACATGGGTGACCTGCTCACCCTGATCGAGCAGGCGGAGAAGACCTTCGACCAGGCCGAAGCCCAGAAGATGGCCGAGAAGCTGGCCTCCAAGAAGGGCCAGGACTTCACCCTCGACGACTTCCTGGCCCAGATGGAGCAGGTCAGGAAGATGGGCTCCATCTCCAAGCTGCTCGGGATGCTGCCGGGCATGGGGCAGATCAAGGACCAGATCAACAACCTCGACGAGCGGGACGTCGACCGCACGGCCGCGATCATCAAGTCGATGACCCCGGCCGAGCGCCAGGAGCCGACGATCATCAACGGCTCGCGCCGTGCCCGTATCGCCAAGGGCTCCGGTGTCGAGGTCAGCGCGGTCAAGAACCTCGTCGAGCGGTTCTTCGAGGCCCGCAAGATGATGTCCCGCATGGCCCAGGGCGGCGGGATGCCGGGCATGCCGGGGATGCCGGGCATGGGCGGAGGCCCCGGCCGCACCAAGAAGCAGCCCAAGCAGGCCAAGGGCAAGCAGCGCTCGGGCAACCCGATGAAGCGCAAGCAGCAGGAGCAGGAGGAGGCCGCCCGCCGGGCCGCCGCCGCCCAGGGCGGTGCCTTCGGCCTCCCGGGCCAGCAGCCCGCGCAGGACTTCGAGCTGCCGGACGAGTTCAAGAAGTTCATGGGCTGACCCCGCACCTCTGCCGCGCCACCTCGCTCACGACGCCGGGGGCACCCCTTCCACCAGGGGTGCCCCCGGCGTCGTAAGCGGGCATGCCCATGCGGCTTTCCTGTCGTAACGTCCGGATATGAGCAATCCCACGCCGCCCCGTAAGTCCCCGGACAGGCTCTGGCGCACCGAGGGCACCCCGGAGGAGCCGCAGAAGTCCTCGCCGGGCGGGCGGCGCCGCGGCGGCTGGTGGAGCCTGATCGTCACCGCGCTGGTCGTGTACCTGATCGCCAACCTGGTGCTGTCGTTCTTCAACGAGGGCGACGAGCCGACGATCTCGTACACGGAGTTCAGCAAGCAGGTCGACGCCGGCAACGTCAGCAAGATCTACGCCAAGGGCGACGCGATCCAGGGGCAGCTCAAGAAGGCGCAGGACAACCCCGACGGCGACGGCACGTACACCAAGTTCAACACCGAGCGGCCGACCTTCGCGGACGACCAGCTCTGGGACGACCTGACCAAGCACAACGTCACGGTCACCGCCGAACCGGTCGTCCAGCACCGCAGCTTCCTGGCCAACCTGCTCATCTCGCTCGCCCCGATGCTGCTCCTCATCGTCCTGTGGATCTTCATCGCGCGGCGGATGAGCGCGGGCATGGGCGGCGCGGGCGGGATGCTCGGCCGCAAGACCCCGCCCAAGCCGATCGAGGCGGGGGAGAAGCGGACGACGTTCGAGGACGTGGCCGGCATCGACGAGGTCGAGGGCGAGCTGAACGACGTCGTCGACTTCCTCAAGCACCCCGACGCGTACCGGAAGATGGGCGCCAAGATGCCGCGCGGCGTGCTGCTCGCGGGTCCCCCCGGCACCGGCAAGACGCTCCTCGCGCGGGCCGTCGCCGGGGAGGCGGACGTGCCGTTCTTCTCGGCCTCGGCGTCGGAGTTCATCGAGATGATCGTGGGCGTCGGCGCCTCACGCGTGCGCGAACTGTTCACGGAGGCCCGCAAGGTGGCGCCGTCGATCATCTTCATCGACGAGATCGACACCATCGGGCGGGCCCGCGGCGGCGGCGCGGGGGTCGGCGGGCACGACGAGCGCGAACAGACCCTCAACCAGATCCTCACCGAGATGGACGGCTTCTCCGGCTCGGAGGGCGTCATCGTCATCGCCGCCACCAACCGCGCCGACGTCCTCGACCCGGCGCTCACCCGCCCGGGCCGCTTCGACCGGGTCGTCAACGTCTCCCCGCCGGACCGCGGCGGCCGGGAGGCCATCCTGGAGATCCACACCCGGGAGATCCCGCTGGCCGACGGCGTCGACCTCACCCAGGTCGCCCGTACCACCCCGGGCATGACCGGCGCCGAACTCGCCAACCTCGCCAACGAGGCCGCGCTGCTCGCCGTGAAGCGGGGGCAGGAGCGGGTGACGCAGAGCGACCTGTCGGAGGCGCTGGAGAAGGTCCAGCTGGGTGCCGAACGCCCTCTGGTGATGCCGGAGGAGGAGCGCCGGCGCACCGCGTACCACGAGAGCGGCCACGCGCTGCTGGGCATGCTCCAGCCCGGCGCCGACCCCGTCCGTAAGATCACCATCGTCCCGCGCGGACGCGCGCTCGGCGTGACGCTGTCGACGCCGGACGCGGACAAGTACGCGTACACCGAGGAGTACCTGCGCGGCCGGATCATCGGCGCCCTCGGCGGCATGGCGGCGGAACAGGTCGTCTACGGCGTCATCACGACCGGTGCGGAGAGCGACCTGGAGCAGGTCACGAGCCTCGCGCGCGGGATGGTCGCCCGCTGGGGCATGAGCGAGCGCGTGGGCCGCCTGTCGGCGCTGCCGGGCGACGCGCAGCAGGCGTACGGCCTGGCCGCCGCCCCGCAGACCCTCGACGCCATCGACGGCGAGATGCGCCGCATCGTCGACGAGTGCTACGACGAGGCGTGCCGCAAGCTCCGCGACCACCGCGGGCAGTTGGACGCCCTCGCCGAAGCCCTCCTGGAGAACGAGACGCTGGAGGAGCAGCAGGCGTACCGCATCGCCGGGGTCACCCGGCTGACGAAGGACGACTGACGCCGGCCCTCCCTTTGCCGGAGCCGGTTCAGGCCATGGTCACGGCACGCGCGCGATGAGGTACCGGAACACGTTCGGCATCCACACCGTCCCGTCCCGGCGGCGGTAGGGGTGCAGGGCCTCGCCGACCTCCTTGTCGACCTGGGACCGGTCCGTCGCGGCGATCGCCGCGTCGAAGAGGCCCGTCGACAGCAGCCCCCGCACGGCGCTGTCCATGTCGGCGTAGCCGAACGGGCAGGCCACCCGCCCGGACCCGTCGGGGACGAGACCGGCGCGGCCCGCGACCTCCTCCAGGTCGTCGCGAAGGGCGGGGCGCCAACCGCCCGTGCCGCGCAGCGGATCGGCCAGCTCGGTGGCCACCCGCAGCACGGACGACGTGGCGCAGCGCTCCGGCGGACCCCAGCCGGCGAGCACCACGGGCGCCCCGTGCCCGGCGAGCGGCGTCGCCGCCCGCAGCAGCCCGCCGAGCCCCTCCGAGTCGCCCGCGAGACACCCGATGGGCTCGAAAGCGGTCACCAGGGTGTACGCGGGCGTCTCCGCGTCGGCCGCGTCCTGGGGGTGACCGTCGACGAGCCGTGTGTCCCCGCGCCGGGCGCGTGTGTCCCAGGACTCGGGCAGGAGCCGTTCACGGGCGAGGGCGAGGAGTTCGGGCCGGCCGGAGTCGACCCCGGTGACCGAGGCCCCTCTCGCCGCGGCCATCAGCAGGGCCAGCCCGCTGCCGCAGCCGAGGCCCAGCAGCCGGGTGCCCGCGCCCACTTCGAGTCGCTCGTAGACGGCCTCGTAGAGCGGGACCAGCATCCGCTCCTGGATCTCGGACCAGTCACGCGCGCGTGCGCCGACATCCACCGCGGGTGGGTCGTCCGGGTGGGTCCGGTGCTGCCGCACGAGCGTAGGTGTCATCTAAAGCGCCCCAATCCGCCGAGAGTTGCCGCTGTGCCGGTTGTCGCCGTGCCGGTGTTCCAGGCCCCCGTGATGTGCGCTCGTACTTCCCCGCACTGCCAGGTAACTCCGCACTCGACCCCGCGTCCAGGGGTCGTGGGGCCCCGCTTGTGGGTTCGCTGTGGGAGTGGCGAGATTTCACATTCCGGTAATCGGGACCCGTACGATCCCGCAACGTCCCGGCCGCGCGAGATCGCCGCGACCGTACGGCGTCTGGTCACCGGGGACGGCCCGGTGCCGGACCGGGACGGGGAACCCGGTAACGTCGCGGGCGTCGCGCGCGCATACTGAAGCGGCACCCTGATGCGGGAGAGCGGCCGAAAGGCCTCTTGCGCATCCGCGGACCACAGCCGCACCGGCGTGCGGACGGCGTCTACAGGTCGGTGCGTATATCGGACTACGTAACGCCTTGGTAGGAGCTGTGAGGCTTCTCCGCAGATCAGCGCACCCGCCCTCGTCAGGACGCATCAGCGGCAACTGACTGGTACGTGCAAATTATTTGGGATGGCCCGGAATCGGAACACAGGGGCACTCCGGCTCGTTGTCATTACGTGAGCACGACACAGACACCACCTGTTCTCGCCGCCGAGCTGGCGCAGGCGTGGGCCGACATTCAGCGGTACCACCCCGAGCTGCCGGACCTCGCCGCGCCAGAATCCCTGATCGGAGAGTCGTCGTCCGCGTGCGGACACGAACTCTCCTTCGAGCGACTGCTTCATGAGGCAGTCCATGGGATCGCCGCCGCCCGCGGCGTCCGCGACACCTCCCGCGCCGGTCGGTACCACAACCGCAGATTCCTCGCGATCGCCGAGGAACTGGGCCTGGACCACCCCGACGAGCCGCACCCGAGCAGCGGCTTCTCGCTGGTCACCCTCAACCCCGAGGCCAAGCGCCGCTACCGCCCGACCATCGAGCGGCTCCAGCGCGCCCTGAAGGCCCACACCGCGGCCACCTCCGCCGACACCTCCCGTACCTTCCGCGGCCCGGCCGCGCGGCACGGGTCGTCCGGCGGCGGTGTCCGCGTCAAGGCCGTCTGCGACTGCGGTCGCAACGTGCGCGTCGTCCCCTCGGTCCTCGCCCAGGCGCCGATCGTGTGCGGCGGGTGCGGCAAGCCGTTCCGGATCCCCGAGGTGGCGGGCGCGGCGTAGAAGGCGCCGGGTACCGGCATCTCGTGGCTGTCGGTGCGGTGAGGCGTCTGGGGAGCGGCACCCCGCGGTGCGCCGGGTGCCGCTCCGGCCTGCCTCACCACACCCTTCGGTCCGACGGGGTCCGAGGGGTGTGGCACAATGGCTAGCTGTACTCGACAGCCGCACAGGACCCCTCTCTCCTCCGGCTGACGCGTCCATCGGGCACTCGGGTACCGCAACCCCACGCGGCTCACTCGCCGTGCCCAACCACGTCAAAATCAGGAGAGTCCACTCCCGTGGCAGTCAAGATCAAGCTGAAGCGTCTGGGCAAGATCCGTTCGCCTCACTACCGCATCGTCGTCGCCGACTCCCGCACCCGCCGTGACGGCCGTGCGATCGAGGAGATCGGCAAGTACCACCCGACCTACAACCCGTCGGTCATCGAGGTGGACGGCGACCGCGTCGCGTACTGGCTGGGTGTCGGCGCGCAGCCGACCGAGCCCGTCCTCGCCATCCTGAAGAAGACCGGCGACTGGCAGAAGTTCAAGGGCGAGCCCGCCCCGGCTCCGCTGCTCGTGGCCGCGCCCAAGAAGGCGCGCCCCTCGTTCGAGGCCCTGGGCGGCGACGACGAGGGCAAGGGTGAGGCGATCACCCAGAAGAAGAAGGCCGACAAGAAGGACGAGGCTGCCGCCGAGTCCGAGTCGACCGAGGCCTGAGCATGCTCGAGGAGGCTCTCGAGCACCTCGTGAAGGGCATCGTCGACAACCCTGACGATGTGCAGGTCGCGTCCCGCAACCTGCGCCGTGGGCGCGTGCTGGAGGTCCGGGTGCACCCCGACGACCTCGGCAAGGTGATCGGCCGCAACGGCCGCACCGCGCGCGCTCTGCGCACCGTCGTGGGCGCCATCGGCGGCCGCGGTGTCCGCGTCGACCTCGTCGACGTGGACCACGTCCGCTGACGCCGAACGCAGCACCGGCTCGGGCCGGGGAGGGCCACTGGGCCGTCCCCGGCCCGTAGTCGTATCCACAGGAGATCAAGGACAGTGCAGCTCGTAGTCGCCCGTATCGGCCGCGCCCATGGCATCAAGGGCGAGGTCAGCGTCGAGGTCCGTACCGACGAGCCGGAGCTGAGGCTCGCGCCCGGCGCCGTGCTCGCCACCGACCCCGCCGCCACCGGCCCCCTCACCATCGAGACCGGCCGCGTCCACAGCGGGCGCCTGATCCTGCGCTTCGAGGGCGTCAAGGACCGCAACGGCGCCGAGGCCCTCCGCAACACCCTCCTGATCGCCGAGGTCGATCCGGAGGAGCTGCCGGAGGAGGAGGACGAGTACTACGACCACCAGCTCATGGACCTCGACGTGGTCACCGTCGACGGCGTGGAGGTCGGCCGGATCACCGAGATCTCGCACCTGCCCTCGCAGGACCTCTTCATCGTGGAGCGCCCCGACGGCAGCGAGGTGATGATCCCGTTCGTCGAGGCGATCGTCACCGAGATCGACCTGGAGGAGCAGCGGGCGGTCATCGCGCCCCCGCCCGGCCTCATCGACGACCAGGCGGAGATCGACTCCACGCGCGACGCCGGGGACGCATGATGCGCCTCGACGTCGTCACGATCTTCCCCGAGTACCTCGAACCCCTGAACGTCTCCCTCGTCGGCAAGGCACGCGCGCGCGGACAGCTCGACGTCCATGTGCACGACCTGCGCGAGTGGACCTACGACCGGCACAACACCGTCGACGACACCCCCTACGGCGGCGGACCCGGCATGGTCATGAAGACCGGTCCGTGGGGCGACGCCCTGGACACCGTCCTCGCCGACGGCTTCGAGACGGGCTCCCGGGAGCCCGCCCTCATCGTCCCCACGCCCAGCGGCCGGCCCTTCACCCAGGAACTCGCCGTGGAACTGTCCGAGCGGCCCTGGCTGGTCTTCACGCCCGCCCGCTACGAGGGCATCGACCGCCGCGTCATCGACGAGTACGCGACCCGGATGCCCGTGTACGAGGTGTCCATCGGCGACTACGTCCTCGCCGGCGGCGAGGCGGCCGTCCTCGTCGTCACCGAGGCCGTCGCGCGGCTGCTGCCCGGCGTCCTCGGCAACGCCGAGTCGCACCGGGACGACTCCTTCGCGCCCGGCGCGATGGCGAACCTCCTGGAGGGCCCCGTCTACACCAAGCCGCCCGCTTGGCGCGGCCGGGAGATCCCGGACACCCTGATCAGCGGCCACCACGGCAGGATCGCCCGCTGGCGGCGCGACGAGGCACTGCGGCGCACCACCGCCAACCGGCCCGACCTGATCGAGCGGTGCGCACCGGCGGCCTTCGACAAGAAGGACCGCGAGATGCTCTCGATCCTGGGCTGGGCGCCCGACCCCGCGGGGGAGCCCTACGGCCGATTTTGGCGTCGGGTCGAGAGCGTGGAAGAATAGACCGCTGTTGTGCGTCTCCGGCGCGCGCCCCTGCCACAGGGGGACACGACGCCCGCCCCGACACGGACAGCAAACCTCCGGAAAATCTAGTTGCCGCCTATGACCTGTGGCATGGGCGAAGAAAGCAGACCACATGTCTCACCTGCTCGACTCCGTCGACGCCGCGTCGCTGCGCAGCGACGTCCCGGCCTTCCGCCCGGGTGACACCGTCAACGTCCACGTCCGCGTCATCGAGGGCAACCGCTCCCGTGTGCAGCAGTTCAAGGGCGTAGTCATCCGCCGCCAGGGCTCTGGCGTCCGCGAGACCTTCACGGTCCGCAAGGTCTCCTTCTCCGTGGGCGTCGAGCGCACCTTCCCGGTGCACACCCCGATCGTCGAGAAGATCGAGCTCGTCACCCGCGGTGACGTGCGTCGCGCCAAGCTGTACTACCTGCGCGAGCTGCGCGGTAAGGCCGCGAAGATCAAGGAGAAGCGCGACAACTGAGCGCTTCACGGGTGCACAGAGGGGCCGGATAGCATCGGGCCCTGATGAACACCGAAGCACAGCAGCGCGACCGCTCCTCCCGCCCCGAACCGGTGGCCGTGGAGGAACGGTCGCGTTTCGCGTTGGTGGTGTGGATCACCCGGTGGCTGCCCGGTGGCCGGATCACTCTGGCTCTGCTGCTCTGCCTGCTGTTTTTGCTGTTCCTCAACGTTTTCATGGTCCAACCGTTCCAGATTCCCAGCGGATCCATGGAGAACGGATTGAGGATCGGGGACCGCGTTCTCGTAAATAAGTTGGCGTACCGTTTCGGTGCCGAGCCGCGGCGCGGGGATGTGGTGGTGTTCGACGGAAGTGGGTATTTCGGGGACGCGGACTACGTCAAGCGCGTTGTGGGTGTGGGGGGAGACCATGTGGTCTGCTGCGACCAGAAGGGGAGGATCGAGGTGAACGGCCGGTCGGTGGACGAGTCGACGTTCCTTTACCCCGGTGACAGCCCGTCGTCCGTGCCCTTCGACGTGGTCGTGCCGGAGGGGACGCTCTTCGTCCTCGGGGACCACCGCAGCCGCTCCAGCGACTCGCGGGACCATCTGGGCTCGCCCGGCGGCGGCATGATCCCGGTCGGCCAGGTCATCGGCCGGGCCGACTGGATCGTCTGGCCGACCGACCACCGGACCCGGCTCGAGCGGCCCGACGCCTACGCGCGCGTGCCCGGACCGGACGGTGCGCATGGGTAACCGCGGCAAGCCGCGCGGAGTGCCGAGCAGCGCCGCGGACAACCTTCTGCCCACCGGCGCCCGGCGCGCGTCCGGCTCCTCGGGCGGACGCTCGCGGGCCGAGCGGCGCAACCTCCAGCGCAAGGTGAAGCGACGACGCAGGCGTTCCGCCGTCAAGGAGATACCGCTCCTCGTCGGGGTCGCCGTGCTCATAGCCCTGGTGCTGAAAACCTTCCTCCTCCAGGCCTTCGTGATCCCCTCGGGTTCCATGGAGCAGACCATCCGCATCGGCGACCGCGTCCTGGTCGACAAGTTCACCCCGTGGTTCGGCTCCAAGCCGCAGCGCGGTGACGTCGTCGTCTTCAAGGACCCCGGCGGCTGGCTCCAGGACGAGCAGACGACGGCCAAGAAGGATGACCCGGTCGTCGTCAAGCAGGTCAAGGAAGGGCTCACCTTCATCGGTCTGCTGCCGTCCGACAACGAGAAGGACCTCATCAAGCGGGTCGTCGGCGTGGGCGGCGACCGCGTCAAGTGCTGTGACACCCAGGGACGGGTCACCGTCAACGGCGTCCCGCTGACCGAGGGGGAGTACCTCTACCCCGGCAACGCCCCGTCGACCTCGCAGTTCGACATCACCGTCCCCCAGGGGCGGTTGTGGGTGATGGGCGATCACCGGGCCAACTCCGCGGACTCCCGCGCGCACCAGGACACCGACTACGGCGGCACGGTCTCCGAGGACTCCGTGGTGGGCCGCGCGATGGTCATCGCCTGGCCGCTCGGCCACTGGAACACCCTCGACGAACCTAAAACCTTCGCAACCGTCACCGACGCGGCGACGGGGACGACCGCGGCCGAGCGGCTGTCGCATAGGGTTGCCTCCGACGATCCGAATGGACCTGTCCAACTCCCGACCCCTGCGGAACTCCCGCTCGTTATGGGAGTGGTGGGCCTGCACCGTGCATGGGGCAGGCGGCGGCACGGAGTAAGGAGTTGGCGTGGGGGATGTGGCGGTTGGCGCACGGTCCGGTCACGACGGCGAGGAGCACGGCGGACGCCCCGCGCAGGGTCCGGTCCCGGCCGCGGACGACGCCGTGACCTCGCAGAACGGTTCCGATGGCGCCGGGGACGCGGCGAGCGCGGACCAGGACCAGGGCGACGCGAAGCCCGCGCCGAAGAAACAGCAGCGTTCCTTCTGGAAGGAACTGCCCATCCTGATCGGTATCGCGCTGGTGCTGGCGCTGCTGATCAAGACGTTCCTGGTGCAGGCGTTCTCGATCCCGTCGGACTCGATGCAGAACACCCTCCAGCAGGGTGACCGGGTCCTGGTCGACAAGCTGACCCCCTGGTTCGGCTCCGAGCCCGAGCGTGGCGAGGTGGTGGTCTTCCACGACCCCGCCGAGTGGCTGGCGGGCGAGCCGACGGCCGACCCGAACGCCTTCCAGACCTTCCTGAGCTGGATCGGCCTGATGCCGTCCGCGGAGGAGAAGGACCTCATCAAGCGGGTCATCGGCGTCGGCGGCGACACCGTCTCCTGTGAGGGCACGGGCCCGCTGAAGGTCAACGGCAAGGCGCTCAACGAGCCGTACGTGTACCCGGGCAACACCCCGTGCACCGACGACGACCAGGGCGGCCAGTTCTCGGTGAAGGTCCCCAAGGGCTTCATCTGGGTCATGGGCGACCACCGGCAGAACTCCCGTGACTCCCGCTACAACCAGAGCGACAAGAACCACGGCATGGTCCCGGTCGACGAGGTCGTCGGACGCGCCATCGTCAAGGCCTGGCCGATCAACCGCTGGGGCACCCTGCCGGTGCCGGACACCTTCGACCAGGACGGGCTGAACACCCAGTCGTCCGCGTCCGCCGCGCTGACGGTGGCCCCGCACGGGCTGGCGCTGGTCGGCGTGGCGCCGGTCGTGTGGTGGCGCCGCCGCCGGATCGCGCCGGCCGAGACCCGCTGACCCGCGGATCGACGTGACGGATCGACGGACCCGCGGATGTGCGCATCCGCGGATGTGCGGATCTGGGGAAACCTTTACGGAGGCGGTGCCTGAGGCGGTCCGACGGGGGCTGACCGGGCCAGGTACCGCCGGGTAGGGTGCGGACCCATGGGTGGCGAGAGCACGACACGTACGGCCCCGCAGCGCGGTGGCACCTACACGGGCCCGGTGGGCAGCCGGACCGGACAGCGACTGTCCGGCCTGGCCGTCGCACTGGGCCTCGTGCTGTTCCTGGGCGGATTCGCCTGGGGCGCGGTGGTGTACCGCCCGTACACCGTGCCCACCAGTTCGATGGCGCCCACCATCGACGCCGGTGACCGGGTGCTGGCGCAGCGCATCGACAGCGGCGACATCCACCGCGGCGACGTCGTCGTCTTCACCGACAAGACCTGGGTGACCAACGCGCCCGTCGTCAAGCGCGTGGTCGCGGTCGGCGGGGACACCGTGTCCTGCTGCACCGAGGGCAAGCTGAAGGTCAACGGCAAGCAGATCGACGAGCCGTATCTGCCCGCGGACAGCCTCGCCGAGTGGAAGAACATCCCCGAGGTGACCGTCCCCAAGGGGCGTCTGTTCCTCCTCGGCGACGAGCGCCAGGGCTCCCTGGACTCCTCCGCGCACCTCACCGACGCCGCGAGCGGCACGGTGGCGGCGAGCGCCGTGACGGCCCGCGTGGACGCCGTCGTCTGGCCGATGGACGGCATGCTGAAGCAGCCGACCGGCTTCGAGACCCTGGGCGCGCTGTCGTCGCCGGGCCCGCTCAGGCTGATCACCGCCCTGATCGTGGCCGGCGCGGTGCTGGTCCTCGGCGGCGGTGCCTACGGGCCGGTGGCCAAGCGGCTGGGCGGCCGTCGGACCCGGACGGGCGAGGGGTCCGCGGGTGTCCGCTGACGCCGAGCCCGCGGACCACCCGCGCAAGGTGGCCCGGGTCGTCCTGCTCGACCCCGACGACCGCATCCTGCTGCTGTACGGCCATGAGCCCGACGACCCCGACGACAACTGGTGGTTCACGCCGGGCGGGGGCCTGGAGGGCGAGGAGACCCGGGAGGAGGCGGCCCTGCGGGAGCTGGTCGAGGAGACCGGGATCACCGACGTGGAACTCGGTCCCGTGCTGTGGCGGCGCAGGTGCTCCTTCCCCTTCGCGGGACGGCGCTGGGACCAGGACGAGTGGTACTACCTGGCCCGTACGCGCTCGACGGCCGTGGCCCCCCGGGCGCTGACGGAGCTGGAGCGGCGCAGCGTCGCCGGAGCGCGCTGGTGGACCTGTGCGGAACTGACCCGGGCTCATGAGACGGTGTATCCGACCAGACTCGCCGAGCTGCTCCGCAGGCTGCTCGACGAAGGTCCCCCGGCCGGGCCCGTGACCCTTGACACCGAAATCGTCTAGGGGCGGACGGGACTGGCGCACAATGGTGGGATCGCACGGCTGAAGGGGAACATGCCATGAGCGCCGAGGACCTCGAGAAGTACGAGACCGAGATGGAGCTCAAGCTCTATCGCGAGTACCGCGATGTCGTCGGTCTGTTCAAGTACGTGATCGAGACCGAGCGGCGTTTCTACCTGACCAACGACTACGAGATGCAGGTGCACTCGGTCCAGGGTGAGGTGTTCTTCGAGGTCTCGATGGCCGACGCATGGGTCTGGGACATGTACCGGCCGGCCCGGTTCGTCAAGCAGGTGCGGGTACTCACGTTCAAGGACGTGAACATCGAGGAGCTGAACAAGAGCGACCTGGAGCTCCCGGGCGGCTGATGCCCGGAGGGCTGATACCCGGGGGCGCTCACCCCCGAGGGTGACGGGGTTGTCCACAACCGCCGAGCAGTCCACCAAGATCCACTAGGCGGGCGGATCCGCGTGATCGTCGGTGCCGGAGGTGGTGCCGACATGAACACGAACCTGGCACGCAACGCACTCGGCAAGTACGGCGAGACCCTGGCCGCCCGGCGGCTGGAGCAGACCGGGATGACGGTCCTGGAGCGCAACTGGCGCTGCGGCAGGACCGGAGAGATCGACATCGTGGCGCGGGACGGGGACGTCCTGGTCGTCTGCGAGGTCAAGACCCGGCGGACGGGTGCCTTCGAGCACCCCATGGCCGCCGTGACCCCCGAGAAGGCCGAGCGGCTGCGGAGCCTGGCCGCGTCCTGGATCCACGCCCACGGGGGAGCACCACCCGGAGGCGTCCGCATCGACCTCGTCGGGGTGCTGCTGCCCGAGCGCGGCGCCCCCCTCGTCGAGCACGCGCGAGGGGTGGCCTGACATGGGATTCGCCCGTACGTGCTCGGTCGCGCTGGTCGGCGTCGAAGGCGTGGTCGTCGAGGTCCAGGCCGACCTGGAGCCCGGGGTCGCGGCCTTCACGCTGGTGGGGCTGCCCGACAAGAGCCTGACCGAGAGCAAGGACCGGGTCCGCGCCGCCGTCGTCAACTCCGGTGCGGCCTGGCCCGCGAAGAAACTGACCGTGGGGCTGAGCCCCGCCTCCGTGCCGAAGAGCGGAAGCGGCTTCGACCTCGCCGTCGCGGCGGCCGTGCTCGGCGCCTGCGAACGCGTCGACCCCCGCGTCCTCACCGACATCGTGATGATCGGCGAGCTGGGCCTCGACGGCCGGGTGCGCCCGGTGCGCGGCATCCTGCCGGGCGTGCTGGCCGCCGCCGACGCGGGCTTCGAGCAGGTCGTCGTACCCGAGTGCGCCGCCGCCGAGGCGTCCCTGGTGCCCGGGGTGTCGGTCCTCGGCGTGCGCAGCCTGCGGCAGCTCATCGCGATCCTGGCCGACGAACCCGTACCCGACGAGGAACCCGACGACGACGGCCGCCCCGACCCGCTGCTCGCCGGACTGAGGATGCCCGGGACGGGCGCGGCCACCGGCATGCACAGCGCGGGCGCCGCCGGGCACGACGTCGGCCACGACCTGGCCGACGTCGTGGGCCAGCACTCGGCGCGCACCGCGGTCGAGGTCGCGGCGGCCGGCGGTCATCACCTGTTCCTGGAAGGACCGCCCGGCGCGGGCAAGACCATGCTCGCCGAGCGGCTGCCCGCCGTCCTGCCCCGGCTGACCCGCGAGGAGTCGCTCCAGGTCACCGCCGTGCACTCGATCGCGGGCCTGCTCCCGCCCGGCAAGCCGCTGATCGACACCGCCCCCTACTGCGCCCCGCACCACTCGGCCACCATGCAGTCCCTGGTCGGCGGCGGCCCCGGGATCGCCCGCCCCGGCGCGGTCTCCCTGTCCCACCGGGGCGTCCTGTTCCTGGACGAGACCCCGGAGTTCGGCAGCCACGCCCTCGACGCGCTCCGCCAGCCCCTGGAGGCCGGCCACGTCGTGATCGCCCGCAGCGCGGGGGTGGTCCGGTTCCCGGCCAAGTTCCTGATGGTGCTCGCCGCCAACCCCTGCCCCTGCGGACGCTTCTCCCTCACCGACGACTTCTGCGAATGCGCCCCGGCCGCGATCCGCCGCTACCAGGCCCGGCTCTCCGGCCCCCTGCTCGACCGCGTCGACCTGCGCGTCGAGGTCGACCGCGTCACCCGCGCCCAGCTCACCGACCGGGACGCCCGGGGCGAGTCGACCGAGGTGGTGGCCGGGCGCGTCCGGGCGGCCAGGGAACGCACGGCGGCCCGTCTCGCCGGCACCCCCTGGCACACCAACAGCGAGGTGCCGGGACGCGAGCTGCGCAGCCGCTGGCACGCGCGCCCCGGGGCGATGGACGAGGCCGAACGCTGCCTCGAACGCGGCGTCCTGACGGCCCGTGGCCTGGACCGGGTGCTCCGGGTCGCGTGGACCGTCGCCGACCTGCTCGGCCACGACCGGCCCGACGCCACCGACGTCGCCCTCGCCCTGCAACTGCGCACCGGGGTCCCCAGGGGCGTCCCGATGGCCATCGGAGCGCTCACATGAACGCCCCGGACACCGATCCGGGCCGTGAGCTGCTCGCGCGGGTCTTCCTCACCCGTGTCCTGGAACCCGGGGACGAGACCGCCGGGCGCTGGCTGCGCGAGCACGGCGCGTGCGAGGTGGCGCGCCGACTGCGGGGCGGGCGCGAACCCCTCCCCGGGGTGAGCGGGAAGCGCTGGGCCGGGCTCGTGGCCCGCGCCGGGAAGGCCGAGCCGCTCGGCGATCTCCGGGTCGCGCGGGAGGCCGGGGTGCGGTTCGTGGCGCCCGGCGACACCGAGTGGCCCGGACAGCTCGACGACCTCGGCGACGCCCGGCCGGTCGGGCTGTGGGTGCGGGGGCGGGCCGACCTGCGGATGTGGGCCCTGCGGTCCGTGGCCGTGGTCGGTGCCCGCGCCTGCACCGAGTACGGGGCGCACATGGCGGCCACCCTGTCCGGCGGGCTCGCCGAACGGGGCTGGGTCGTCGTCTCCGGGGGCGCCTACGGCGTCGACGGCGCCGCCCACCGCGGGGCGCTCGCGGCCGGCGGGGCGACCGTCGCGGTGCTGGCCTGCGGGGTCGACCGGCCCTATCCGCCCGGCCACAGCCAGTTGATCGACCGGATCGCCGAACAGGGTCTCGTGGTGGGGGAGTTGCCGCCGGGCGACCATCCCACGCCCAGCCGGTTCGTGCTGCGCAACCGGGTGATCGCCGCGCTGACCCGGGGCACCGTCGTCGTCGAGGCCGCCTACCGCAGCGGCTCGCTGGTCACCGCGCGGGCGGCCCAGCGGCTCGGCCGGCACACCATGGGCGTGCCCGGCCCCGTGACCAGCGGACTCTCCGCCGGGGTGCACGAACTGCTGCGCGGCGAGGCGGCGCTGGTGACCGACGCCGCGGAAGTCGTCGAACTCGTCGGCGACATGGGGGAGCTGGCCCCCGAGCGGCGCGGCCCCGTGCTGCCGCTCGACCTGCTCGCGCCCGGCGCCCGCACCGTCCTCGCCGCGCTGCCGTCACGCGGCGCCGCCACGGCGGCCGAGGTCGGACGGGGTGCCCAGACGACCGAGGACGAGGCGATCGCGAGGCTGTACGAGCTTCGGTCACTTGGTTACGTCGAACGACACGGCGACGGCTGGAAGTTGACACGCCATGCAGTGATCTCGGTCCGGGCCGGTCGGAGTCGCTGCTGACCGAGCGTGTTCGGCCGTCCGGGGGAACGCCGAAAGCCTTGGGAATTCCCGCAGTTGACGTCTCGCCGTGATCACGGAGCGTGGTTGCCGTGACACGGTGGGGCGGTAAAAGGAACGTATCTGCGCACGCCTCCGGGCCCGTCCTTCGCGCACCGCGACACTCCAGTCACGCTACGCTCACGTGGATTCCGGACAGACCGGCACCTCGACACCAGACCTACCGCATGGCCGACAGCTCACCCATGCAGTCCCACTTCACGGCAGAACGACACAAGGCGACGAATGCCCCAGCACACCTCCGGGTCCGACCGGGCGGCCTTCCCCCCACCCGCCCGCGACGGTGGCAGCGTGCGGCCGCCCGCTCCCTCGACGCTCGACGAGCTGTGGCGCTCGTACAAGGCGACGGCCGACGAGCGGCTGCGGGAGCAGCTCATCCTGCACTACTCGCCACTGGTGAAGTACGTGGCGGGACGCGTGAGCGTGGGACTGCCGCCCAACGTGGAGCAGGCCGACTTCGTCTCCTCCGGGGTGTTCGGGCTGATCGACGCGATCGAGAAGTTCGACATCGAGCGCGAGATCAAGTTCGAGACCTACGCCATCACCCGGATCCGCGGCGCGATGATCGACGAGCTGCGCGCCCTCGACTGGATCCCCCGGTCGGTGCGGCAGAAGGCGCGCAACGTGGAGCGGGCCTACGCGACCCTCGAGGCCCGCCTGCGGCGCACGCCCTCGGAGACCGAGGTGGCCGGCGAGATGGGTATCGCCGTCGACGAACTCCACGCCGTCTTCAGCCAGTTGTCGCTGGCCAACGTGGTGGCGCTGGAGGAGCTGCTGCACGTCGGGGCCGAGGGCAGCGACGGCCTGAGCTTCATGGACACCCTGGAGGACACCGCCGCGGACAACCCCGTGGAGGTGGCCGAGGACCGGGAGCTGCGCCGGTTCCTGGCGCGGGCGATCAACACCCTGCCCGACCGGGAGAAGACCGTCGTCACGCTCTATTACTACGAGGGCCTCACCCTGGCCGAGATCGGCAACGTCCTGGGCGTCACCGAGAGCCGGGTCAGCCAGATCCACACCAAGTCGGTCCTGCAATTGCGGGCGAAACTGGCCAGCTTCGGTCGTTGACCTGGCCGAATGCGGAGACCTCGGGGCGGGTGACTCCCGTCCGGGGTGACGCGTCCGTAGAGTGGTTGACGTGCCAAGGATTCGAGCGGCCTCCGTGGCCGAGCACCGGTCGATGCAGCGAGCCGCCCTGCTGGACGCGGCTCGGTCGTTGCTGTCCGAGGGCGGGACGGAGGCGCTGACCTTCCCGGCCCTCGCCGAGCGGACGGGCCTTGCGCGGTCCTCCGTGTACGAGTACTTCCGGTCCCGGGCCGCGGTGGTCGAGGAACTGTGCGAGGTCGACTTCCCCGTCTGGGCCGCCGAGGTCTCGGCCGCGATGGGCCTGGCCGAGGGGCCGGAGGCCAAGGTCGAGGCGTATGTGCGCCGGCAGCTGGCCCTGGTGGGGGACCGGCGGCACCGGGCCGTCGTCGCCATCTCCGCGAGCGAGCTGGACGCCGGGGCCCGGGAGAAGATCCGGGCCGCGCACGGCGGGCTGGTCGCGATGATCGTCGAGGCGCTGGCCGAGATGGGGCACGAACAGCCGCGGATGGCGGCGATGCTGCTCCAGGGCGTCGTGGACGCGGCGGTGCGGCGGATCGAGCTGGGGGCGGCCGAGGAGCCGTCGGTGATCACCGAGGCGGCTGTGGCGATGGCGCTGCGGGGCGTGCGGGGCTGACGGTGGTGGGCCCCGGAGCGGGGGCCGCCTGCCGCGCGGGGCGGGTGCCGCCCGCGCCCACCCCACGACTGCCCGCGGGCCGGGTGCGCTCAGGCGGGCAGGGGCACGCCCAGGACCGGTAGCAGCATCGGTGGGGTGCTGTGCAGGAGCCATGGGGGCAGCAGTGTGAGCGGGTCCAGGTAGGTCCTGCCTCTGCGCAGGCCCCAGTGGACGCACGGGGCGGTGCAGTGGGAGCCCGCCGGCTCGACCCTGCCGACCGTCTCGCCCGGGGCCACCTCCGCGCCGCGGGGCACCGTCGCCCGTACGGGTTCGTACGTCGTGCGCAGGTCCGTGCCCGCCAGGTCGATCGAGAGCACCCACTTTCCGGCCACCTGGCCCGCGAAGGCCACCCGGCCGGCCGCCACCGCGCGCACCGGGGCGCCCGGAGCCGCCGACAGGTCCACTCCCCGGTGGCCGCGGCCGTAGACGGTCGCCGGGGGCTCCCAGCCGCGCAGGACCGGCGGACGTACCCCCACCGGCCAGGCGCGGGCCACGGCCGGTGCCGGCGGGGGCGGCGGAGGCGCGGGCGGGGCGCCGGTCACCGGGGGTGCCGGCAGCAGGGCCAGAGCCAGGGCCAGGAGACAGGTCAGGGCGGGTCCGAGGGGCTGTCGCATGGCGCAAGCGTCCCGGGCGGACGCCGATCATGGCCGGGACCTGTGGACCGCAGGCCGCATGTGGACAGCGGCGTCACCCGGTACCTCGCGGGTCCCGTACACTTCTTCTGGCGATCCGGGTCACCGGGTCGACTTCGCACGCCCCGACACGGCGGCCGGCAACGGTCCCTGTCAGCGCCCCTCGGTCCTTAGCGGCACGGCGCACGCGGGCGTCAGGACATAACCGAGAACACCAAGGAGAACGGCCATGGCCGTCGTCACGATGCGGGAGCTGCTGGAAAGCGGCGTCCACTTCGGTCACCAGACCCGTCGTTGGAACCCGAAGATGAAGCGGTTCATCTTCACGGAGCGCAACGGCATCTACATCATCGACCTGCTCCAGTCGCTGTCGTACATCGACCGCGCCTACGAGTTCGTCAAGGAGACCGTCGCCCACGGCGGCACGGTCATGTTCGTCGGCACGAAGAAGCAGGCGCAGGAGGCCATCGCCGAGCAGGCCACCCGCGTCGGCATGCCCTACGTCAACCAGCGCTGGCTGGGCGGCATGCTCACCAACTTCTCCACCGTCTACAAGCGTCTGCAGCGCCTCAAGGAGCTCGAGCAGATCGACTTCGAGGACGTCGCCGCTTCCGGTCTCACCAAGAAGGAGCTTCTCGTGCTCTCGCGCGAGAAGGCCAAGCTGGAGAAGACCCTCGGTGGTATCCGCGAGATGCAGAAGGTGCCCAGCGCCGTCTGGATCGTGGACACCAAGAAGGAGCACATCGCGGTCGGCGAGGCCCGGAAGCTCAACATCCCGGTCGTCGCCATCCTCGACACCAACTGCGACCCCGACGAGGTCGACTACAAGATCCCGGGCAACGACGACGCGATCCGCTCCGTCACCCTGCTCACCCGTGTGATCGCCGACGCCGTCGCCGAGGGCCTCATCAGCCGCTCGCGCGTCGCCACCGGTGACAAGGGCGAGAAGGCCGCGGGCGAGCCGCTCGCCGAGTGGGAGCGCGACCTGCTCGAGGGCGAGAAGAAGGCTGACGAGGCTCCGGCCGCTGAGGCCGAGGCCGCCCCCGCCGCTGAGGCCGAGGCCGCTCCGGTCGCCGAGGCCCCCGCCGAAGAGGCTCCGGCCGCCGAGGCCGAGCAGGCCTGACCCCTCACCCCTTCGGGTCTACTGACGGCGGGGGCCCACCAGCCCCCGCCGTTCGGCCCGTAGATCTTCAGACTTCGAGAGAGATTCCAGGAATCATGGCGAACTACACCGCCGCCGACGTCAAGAAGCTCCGCGAGCTCACCGGCGCCGGCATGATGGACTGCAAGAAGGCCCTGGACGAGGCCGAGGGCGATGTCGACAAGGCCGTAGAGGCCCTGCGCATCAAGGGCCAGAAGGGCGTCGCCAAGCGCGAGGGCCGCTCCGCCGAGAACGGCGCCGTGGTCTCCCTCATCGCCGACGACAACACCTCCGGTGTCCTGGTCGAGCTGAAGTGCGAGACGGACTTCGTCGCCAAGGGCGAGAAGTTCCAGGCCGTCGCCCAGCAGATCGCCGAGCACGTCGCCGCGACCTCCCCGGCCGACATCGCCGCCCTGCTCGCCTCCGAGATCGAGGCCGGCAAGACCGTCCAGGCGTTCGTGGACGAGGCCAACGCCAACCTCGGCGAGAAGATCGTCCTGGACCGCTTCGCGCAGTTCGCCGACGGTTTCGTCTTCTCCTACATGCACCGCACCATGCCCGACCTGCCCCCGCAGATCGGTGTCCTGGTCGAGCTGGACAAGGCCGACGCCGACCTGGCCAAGGGCATCGCCCAGCACATCGCCGCCTTCGCGCCGAAGTACCTGGCCAAGGAGGACGTGCCGGCCGACGTCGTCGAGTCCGAGCGCCGCGTCGCCGAGGAGACCACCCGCGCCGAGGGCAAGCCCGAGGCCGCCCTGCCGAAGATCGTCGAGGGTCGCCTCAACGGCTTCTTCAAGGACGCCACGCTGCTCGGCCAGCCGTACGCGCTGGACAACAAGAAGTCCGTCCAGAAGGTCCTGGACGAGGCCGGTGTCACCCTGAAGCGCTTCACGCGCATCAAGGTCGGCATCTGAGTCCGTACCGCGATCGACGCGCGAGGCCGATAGGGTCGACCGCAGTCGTCCGGTACGCCGCCACGCACGCGCGTGGCGGACGACAGCAGATCTGACGAGGAGGCCATTGCCGCGCATGGGACACGAACCAGTTCCCACCGGCAATGGCCTTCTTGCATGTGCACCATGAGGAGAATCCGATGACCACCAAGGCCACCAAGAGCGACGACGGCAAAGTACGCGGCCGGTTTCTGCTGAAGCTGTCCGGAGAGGCCTTCTCCGGCGGTGGGGGCCTGGGTGTGGACCCGGACGTGGTGCACAAGATCGCCCGGGAGATCGCGGCCGTGGTCCGTGACGGCGCGGAGATCGCGGTCGTCATCGGCGGCGGCAACTTCTTCCGCGGCGCGGAGCTCCAGCAGCGCGGCATGGACCGCGCCCGCTCCGACTACATGGGCATGCTCGGCACCGTGATGAACTGCCTCGCCCTCCAGGACTTCCTGGAGAAGGAGGGCATCGACAGCCGCGTGCAGACCGCCATCACCATGGGCCAGGTCGCCGAGCCGTACATCCCGCTGCGTGCCGTGCGCCACCTGGAGAAGGGCCGCGTGGTCATCTTCGGCGCCGGTATGGGCATGCCGTACTTCTCCACCGACACCACCGCCGCCCAGCGCGCCCTGGAGATCGACGCCGAGGCGCTGCTGATGGGCAAGAACGGCGTGGACGGGGTCTACGACTCCGACCCCAAGCGCAACCCCGACGCGGTCAAGTTCGACTCGCTCGGCTACGGCGAGGTCATCACCCGCGACCTCAAGGTCGCCGACGCCACCGCGATCACCCTGTGCCGCGACAACAAGCTCCCGATCCTCGTCTTCGAGCTTCTGGCGGAGGGCAATATCGCGCGCGCCGTCAAGGGTGAGAAGATCGGCACGCTTGTGGGTGACCAAGTCAGCCAGGGCTGACGACATCGGCCGGGACCGGGACAACGGCTCGTGCCGATGACCCTGACCGGGGGATGGACAATGTCCTGCCGGTCGGGAACCGTGCAGGAAGAAGACGCGACGCAGCCGGCCGCCGCCACCGTCAAGGAACCGCAGCCGGGCCTACTCAAGACACGCAGGAGCAAGTGGTGATCGAAGAGACCCTCCTCGAAGCCGAGGAGAAGATGGAGAAGGCCGTCGTGGTCGCCAAGGAGGACTTCGCCGCGATCCGCACGGGCCGTGCGCACCCGGCGATGTTCAACAAGATCGTCGCCGACTACTACGGTGCGCCGACGCCGATCAACCAGCTGGCCTCGTTCTCCGTGCCGGAGCCGCGCATGGCCGTCGTGACCCCGTTCGACAAGACCGCGCTGCGCAACATCGAGCAGGCGATCCGAGACTCCGACCTGGGCGTCAACCCCAGCAACGACGGCAACATCATCCGAGTGGTGTTCCCCGAGCTGACGGAGGAGCGCCGCCGCGACTACATCAAGGTCGCCAAGGGCAAGGCGGAGGACTCGCGTGTGTCCATCCGCTCGGTCCGCCGCAAGGCCAAGGACGCGATCGACAAGCTCGTCAAGGACGGCGAGGTCGGCGAGGACGAGGGCCGCCGTGCGGAGAAGGAGCTCGACGACGCGACGCACAAGTACGTCGCCCAGGTGGACGAGCTCCTGAAGCACAAGGAAGCGGAGCTTCTCGAAGTCTGATGAACGACTCTTCCTGGGGGGCGTCGCCTCACGCCGGGTACTGGGGGCCGACCGACCAGGGGCCTGTCCAGGGGGCTGCCCCGGCGGGTCCCGCGTACGATGCGCCCAAGGCGCAGCAGACTCGCCCCATGCCCATCGTGCCCGACGTACCCGCGTATGGCGGGGACCAGGATGACGACCGGGGGGCCGCTCGGCTGAGTGGCCCCTTGTTCCGCGACGAGAGCCCGCAGACGCCGACCTCAGGGACGGTGCAGCAGAATCCGGAGCCCATGCCCGACCCCTCGCAGCCGGCTCCCGCGCCGCAGAAGAAGAGCGCGGGGCGTGATCTGGGTGCGGCCATAGGAGTCGGCGTCGGGCTCGGTGCGGTCATCATCGCGTCGCTGTTCGTCGTCAAGGCCGTCTTCGTCGGTGTGGTCGCGGTCGCGGTCGTCGTCGGGTTGTGGGAGCTGACGTCCCGGCTCTCCGAACGCAAGGGGATCAAGGCGCCGCTGGTGCCGCTCGCGGTCGGCGGTGCCGCCATGGTGGTCGCCGGCTACGTCCGCGGCGCCGAGGGGGCCTGGCTCGCCATGGCGCTCACCGCGCTGGCGGTGCTCGTCTGGCGGATGACGGAACCGCCCGAGGGGTACCTCAAGGACGTCACGGCGGGTGTCTTCGCGGCGTTCTACGTCCCGTTCCTCGCCACGTTCGTGTCGATGATGCTGACGGCCGAGGACGGCCCGCAGCGCGTCGTCACGTTCCTGCTCCTCACGGTCGTCAGCGACACCGGGGCGTACGCCGTCGGCTGGCGCTTCGGCAAGCACAAGCTCGCCCCGCGCATCAGCCCCGGCAAGACCCGCGAGGGCCTGCTCGGCGCGGTGTCCTTCGCCATGGTCGCGGGCGCCCTGTGCATGCAGTTCCTCATCGACGACGGCACCTGGTGGATGGGCCTCCTGCTCGGCCTCGCCGTCGCCGCGAGCGCCACGCTGGGCGATCTCGGCGAGTCGATGATCAAGCGTGACCTCGGCATCAAGGACATGGGCACCCTGCTCCCGGGCCACGGCGGCATCATGGACCGCCTGGACTCCCTGCTTCCGACGGCGCCGGTGGTGTGGTTGCTGCTGGTGCTGTTCGTGGGCAGTGGCTGAGGTTCTGGTTCTGGTTCTGTTCTTCTCGGTTCACCCCTTCTGTGCGCGGTGCTGGCGCGGGAGGGGTGAGTCGTTTGTCGGGTGGGGGCAGGGGGCCATGGCGCCGCGCCGCGTTAGCGGCACATGGATACGGCATGGACCGCCTGGACTCCCTGCTCCCGACGGCGCCGGTGGTGTGGTTGCTGCTGGTGCTGTTCGTGGGCAGTGGCTGAGGGCCTGGTTTTCTGTTCTCTCCGGCTCACCCCTTCCGTGCGTACGATCGGCGCGGGAGGGGTGAGGCGTGTGTGGGGTGACGAGGCGGGGCTGACGGCGTGGCTGCGGGGGCAGGGCGTCGGGTGTGACGGGTGGGGCGCCCGGGGCGTGAAGTCCGTGTCGGATCTGCTGGCGGAGGTCCGGGCGGGGGAGTCGACGCTGCTGGACGGGCCGGTGCGGCGGGTCGAGGTCGTGTCCCTGCGGGTGCGGCGCGGCGGGCTGTGGCTCACCGAGGTCCGGCAGGTGCTGCGCGACGGGAGCGAGCGGACGCGTGCCGCGCCGCCCTCCGAGAAGAGGAAACCCGGCGAGACGGTGGCCGAGACCGCCGCGCGCTGCGTGCGCGAGGAGCTGGGACGCGAGGCAACCGCGGTGGACGCGGCGAGCGTCTCGACCCGGGAGAAGCACGAGGTCTCGCCGTCCTACCCGGGCCTGCCCTCCCACTACCGGCTGCACACGGTCGACGTGGAGGTGCCGGACCTGCCCGACGGGGCCTTCTCGACGGAGGAGACGGGCGACAGCGCGGTCGTCGTGCACGTGTGGGAGTGGCGGAAGCCGTAGGGGGAGCACATGGCGCGGGCGCGTCTGGAGGACGACGGCACCTACAGCGGCGATCTGCCGTGCGGCTGGTGCGACGCTCTCCTCAGCCAGGACGGCCGCCGCAGGCCCCGCCGGTACTGCGGTCTCTGGCACCGGACGAAGTCCTACGGCAGCAACGCCGTCGTGGTGATCCTCGGCCTGTTCTGAGCCGAACGGGGCACCTCCGGCGATCTGCGACACTGGTACAGCCATGCCTAAGCCCGGAGAACTTACTTTCGTAGCGCCGCGCGGAGCCAAGAAGCCGCCGCGGCATCTCGCCGATCTCACGCCCGCCGAGCGCAAGGAGGCGGTCGCGGAGATCGGGGAGAAGCCGTTTCGTGCGAAGCAGCTGTCCCAGCACTACTTCGCGCGGTACGCGCACGACCCCGCGGAGTGGACGGACATTCCCGCCGCGGCCCGTCCCAGGCTCCAGGAGGCGCTGCTTCCGGAGCTGATGACCGTCGTGCGGCATCTGTCGACGGACCAGGGGACCACGCGCAAGACGCTGTGGCGGCTGTTCGACGGGACGCTCGTCGAGTCGGTGCTGATGCGGTACCCGGACCGGGTCACCATGTGCATCAGCTCGCAGGCCGGCTGCGGAATGAACTGCCCGTTCTGCGCGACCGGGCAGGCCGGGCTGGACCGGAACCTGTCCACCGCCGAGATCGTGCATCAGATCGTCGACGGGATGCGGGCGCTGCGCGACGGCGAGGTGCCGGGCGGGCCGGCCCGGCTGTCGAACATCGTCTTCATGGGCATGGGCGAGCCCCTCGCCAACTACAAGCGGGTCGCGCAGTCGATCCGCGCGCTCACCGACCCCAACCCCGACGGCCTCGGGCTCTCGCAGCGCGGCATCACCGTGTCGACGGTCGGGCTCGTGCCCGCCATCCACCGGTTCGCCGACGAGGGCTTCAAGTGCCGCCTGGCGATCTCCCTGCACGCGCCGGACGACGAGCTGCGCGACACCCTCGTCCCCGTCAACACGCGCTGGAAGGTCCGCGAGGTCCTCGACGCGGGCTTCGAGTACGTGGCGAAGAGCGGCCGGCGGCTGTCCATCGAGTACGCGCTCATCCGGGACATCAACGACCAGGCCTGGCGCGGCGACCGTCTCGGACGGCTCCTGCGCGGCAAGCCCGTGCACGTCAACCTCATCCCGCTGAACCCGACCCCGGGTTCCAAGTGGACCGCCTCGCGGCCCGAGGACGAGAAGGCGTTCGTCGAGGCCATCGCGGCCCACGGGGTGCCGGTGACCGTCCGGGACACCCGGGGGCAGGAGATCGACGGGGCCTGCGGTCAGCTCGCGGCCACCGAGCGGTAACCTGGGCTCGCACACCGTTGTAGTACGACATTTTCATATCCGACAGGGGAGCGCTCCAGCGCTGAGAGTGCGGCACCAGGCCGCAGACCCTCTGAACCTCGCCCAGGTCATTCTGGGTAGGAAGTTCGGTCATCACCGTGAACACCAAGAAGTATTGGGCTGTCCTCGTCGGCCTCGGTCTCGTCTCGCTGTCCGCGTGCGGGTCCGGGGCGTCGGACTCCGCAGGCTCCGGCTCCAAGACCGTCACCCTCGTCAGCCATGACTCCTGGGCCGTCTCCAAGGACGTCCTCGCCGCCTTCGAGAAGAAGTCCGGCTACAAGGTCAGGGTCCTGGAGGACGGCGACGCCGGGCAGGCCGTCAACAAGGCGATCCTCACCAAGGACAACCCGCAGGGCGACGTCTTCTTCGGCGTCGACAACACCCTGCTGTCCCGGGCGCTCGACAACGGCCTCTTCCAGTCGTACGAGGTGAAGGGCGCCGACACCATCGAGGCGGAGTACCGCGTCGACGGCGACCGGCACCGCGTCACCCCCATCGACGCCGGCGACATCTGCGTCAACTACGACAAGGCGTACTTCAGCGAGCACGACCTGGCGCCTCCGACGTCCTTCGACGACCTGATCAAGCCCGCGTACAAGGACCTCCTCGTCACGGAGAACGCCTCCACGTCCTCCCCGGGGCTCGGGTTCCTGCTCGGCACCGCCGCGAAGTACGGAGACGACGGCTGGCAGGCGTACTGGACGAAGCTCAAGGCCAACGGCGTGAAGGTCGTCGACGGCTGGGAGCAGGCGTACAACGAGGAGTTCTCCGGGTCGGCCGGCGGGAAGAAGGCCAAGGCCGACCGGCCGCTCGTCGTCTCCTACGCCTCCTCGCCGCCCGCCGAGGTCATCTACGCCGACCCCCGGCCCAGCACCGCCCCCACCGGCGTCGCGACCGGCACCTGCTTCCGCCAGGTCGAGTACGCGGGCCTGCTGAGCAACGCGGAGAACAGCGCGGGCGGCAAGGCGCTGCTGGACTTCCTGGTGAGCAGGACGTTCCAGGAGGACATGCCGCTCAACATGTTCGTCTACCCGGTGGTCCAGGGCGCGGCCGTACCCGAGGAGTTCACTCAGTACGGTCCGCAGGCCGAGGACCCCGAGACCATGGAACCGGCGAAGATCGCCGGCAACCGTGACGACTGGGTCAAGTCGTGGACGTCGCTCGTACTGAAGTAGCCCCCCGCGCGCCCCGCGCGACCCCGCGGTGGAAGGGGAACGCGGCGCGGCTCGGGCTGATGGCCCTGCCCGTCGCGTTCTTCGGCGTCTTCTTCGCCTATCCCGTCGCCGCGATCCTCGCGCGCGGGCTGAAGGCCGACGGGGTCTGGCGGTTCGGGCGGATCGCCGAGGTCCTCGGGCAGTCCGACATCCGGCACGTGCTGTGGTTCACCACCTGGCAGGCGCTCGCCTCCACCGCGCTCACGCTCGCGGTCGCCCTGCCGGGCGCCTATGTGTTCGCCCGCTACGAATTCCCCGGCAAACAGGTCCTGCGGGCGATCGTCACCGTCCCCTTCGTGCTGCCGACCGTCGTCGTCGGTACGGCGTTCCTGGCGCTGGTCGGGCGGGGCGGGCTCCTCGACGCACTGTGGGGGCTGCGGCTGGACACGACCGTGTGGGCGATCCTGCTCGCGCACGTCTTCTTCAACTACGCCGTCGTCGTCCGGACCGTCGGCGGACTCTGGGCGCAGCTCGACCCACG
Organism: Streptomyces sp. NPDC090106; assembly: GCF_044747265.1. Taxonomy (NCBI): domain Bacteria; kingdom Bacillati; phylum Actinomycetota; class Actinomycetes; order Kitasatosporales; family Streptomycetaceae; genus Streptomyces; species Streptomyces sp. NPDC090106. The sequence continues at coordinate 884,197 of NZ_JBIVDS010000002.1, forward strand.
GCAGGAGGAGGCCGCGCGGATGCTGGGCGCCTCGCCGTGGCGGGCCTGGCGGCGGGTCACCCTGCCCGCGCTGGCGCCCGCCGTGGCCGCCGCGGCCCTCATGGTCTTCCTGTTCACCTTCACCTCCTTCGGTGTCGTGCAGATCCTCGGCGGACCGGCCTTCTCCACTCTGGAGGTGGAGATCTACCGGCAGACCTCGGAGATCTTCGACCTCGCCACGGCCGCTGTTCTCACGATCGTCCAGTTCGCCGCCGTCGGCGCGATCCTCGCCCTGCACGCCTGGACCGTACGGCGGCGGGAGAGCGCGCTGCGGCTCGTCTCGCCCGAGGTGACATCGCGGCGCCCGCGCGGGGCCCGGCAGTGGGCGCTGCTGGGCGGCGTCCTCGTCACGATCGCCGTGCTGCTGGTGCTGCCCCTGGCCGTGCTCGTGCAACGGTCGCTGGACACGCCCGACTTCGGCTACTACCGGGCGCTCACCGAGTCCGACGGGGGTGTCTTCCTCGTGCCGCCCATCGAGGCGATCGGCAACTCGCTGGAGTACGCCGTCGTCGCCACCGTCATCGCGGTCGTCGTCGGCGGGCTCGCCGCCGCCGCGCTGACCCGGCGGGACGCGGGACGGTTCGTGCGGGGCTTCGACGCGCTGCTGATGCTGCCGCTCGGGGTGTCGGCGGTGACCGTCGGGTTCGGGTTCCTGATCGCGCTGGACGAGCCGCCGCTGGATCTGCGGGCCAGCTGGATCCTGGTGCCGCTCGCGCAGGCGCTGGTGGGGGTGCCGTTCGTGGTGCGGACCATGCTGCCGGTGCTGCGGGCCGTGGACCGGCGGCTGCGGGAGGCCACCGCCGTGCTCGGCGCCTCGCCCTGGCGGGTGTGGCGGGAGGTCGATCTGCCGCTGGTGCGGCGGGCGTTGCTGATCGCGGCCGGGTTCGCCTTCGCGGTGTCGCTGGGCGAGTTCGGGGCGACGGTGTTCATCGCGCGGCCCGACAACCCGACGCTGCCGGTCGCCGTGGCCCGGCTGCTGGGCCGGGCCGGGGACCTCAACTACGGCCAGGCCATGGCTCTTTCGACGATTCTGATGGTGGTGTGCGCGGCGGCCCTGCTGGTGCTGGAGCGGCTGCGGACCGATCGGACGGGTGAGTTCTGATGTCGCTGCTGAAGCTGGAGCGCGCGACCGTACGGTTCGGCGGCCGGGCCGTCCTGGACGCGGTGGACCTCGGGGTCGAGGAGCACGGGATCGTGTGCGTGCTCGGGCCCAGCGGCAGCGGGAAGTCGACGCTGCTGCGGGCGGTCGCCGGACTTCAGCATCTCGACGAGGGGCGGGTGCTGCTCGACGGGCGGGACCAGGCGCGGGTGCCCGCGCACCGGCGGGAGATCGGCCTGATGTTCCAGGACCATCAGCTCTTCCCGCAGCGGGACGTCGGCGGGAACGTCGCCTTCGGGCTGCGCATGCACGGGGTGGCCAGGGCGGAACAGGGCGGCCGGGTGCGCGAGTTGCTGGAGCTGGTGGGGCTGCCGGGGGCGGCCGGGCGGGCCGTCGCCTCCCTCTCCGGTGGTGAACAGCAGCGGGTGGCGCTCGCGCGGGCGCTCGCGCCCCGGCCGCGCCTGCTCATGCTCGACGAGCCCCTCGGACAGCTCGACCGTTCGCTGCGCGAACGCCTGGTCGTCGAACTCCGCGAACTGTTCGGCAAGCTGGGCACCACGGTGCTCGCCGTCACGCACGACCAGGGCGAGGCCTTCGCGCTCGCCGACCGGGTCGTCGTCATGCGGGACGGGCGGATCGCCCAGTCCGGTACGCCTCTTGAGGTCTGGCAGCGGCCCGCCGACGAGTTCGTCGCGCGGTTCCTCGGCTTCGAGAACGTCGTCGAGGCCACCGTCGCGGGCGGGAGCGCCGACACCCCCTGGGGGAGGCTCCCGGTCCCCGCAGGGGCCCCGGAGGGCGTGCGGGGCCTGCTCGTCCGGCCCGCGGGCGTACGGCTCGCGGACACGGGGCTGCCGTGCACCGTCACCGCCCGCACCTTCAAGGGCACCCATGTCGCCGTGCGGCTCCAGCCTCAGGGCGGTGCGCCGCGTCTGGAGGCGGCGTGCGCGCTGCGCCGGGCGCCGGCGGTCGGGGACGCGGTGCGGGTGGAGTTCGACGCGGACGACACCGTCGTACTCGGCTGACACCGCTTCGGACGTGACTGTGGCCCGCCCCCTGACCGAGGGCGGGCCACAGCGGCTTGCGGTACCGACTAGCGGGTGCCCGCTCCACGACGGCGGAGGCCGAAGAACACCGCGCCGCCACCGAGGGCGACCAAGGCGACCGCGATGCCCGCGATCACGCCGGTGTTGGAGTTGGCGCCGGTCTCGGCGAGGTTGGACTCACCGGCCGCCGGGGTCGGGACGTTGCTGGAGGTCTCCGCGGGAGCGGTGCTGCTCTCGGAGGCCGACGGGGTCGGGCTGTCGGACTCCTCCTCGGCCGGGGTGGACTCGGACTCCGACGGCGACGGCGTGGCCGTCGGGGTCGGGGTCTCGTCCTCGCCCTTGCAGGCGGTGGCCGGGGTCGTCACGTTCGGGCTGATGTCGTCACCCTTGATGTAGGGCAGGGCGACCACGTGGACGCGGTACTCCGCGTTGGGCTGCCAGGCCTCCTCGAAGGTGATGGTCGTGCCCTCCTTGGAGCCCTTGACCGTCTGCTCGCCGACCTTGCGGACGTCGGCGTTGTTCTCCACGAGGTACACGGAGACGGTGGCCTCGACGCCGGCCTTGTCGACGTCGGTGACGGTGATGACGCCCTGGGTGCCATCGCACTTGGCCTCGGCGGAGAACTCGCCGATGTTGCAGGCCAGCGCGGTGCCGGAAGCGCTGAGCGCGAGCGCGGCCGAGGCGGAGGCGACCCCGAGGGCGCGAGCGGAACGGGCGATGGTGCGGCGGGATATGGACAGAACTGCCACGTTTGTCCTTTACAGAATGCGCAATTGCGGGGGGTGGACGGGGTGATGATGTGACATCAACATTCCCAACAGACTCACAGGTTTATAAGCGTGGCGTAAGAAGTGTCAACGTGTAGGCGGGTTACAAGTGTTGACTTTGCCTCGTTATTAACCGGCGAGACGTTTCAACGCCTCGGGAGCCTGCTCGATTCGGTCAACCAGGGCGATTCGCGACTCCATCGAACGTTCCCGGGCGAGTGACTGCAGGAGCGGCCAGGCGGGCAGCCGTTCCGTCCAGTGCGCGCGGTCCACGAGCACCATCGGCGTCGGTTCGCCGCGCGACTCGTAGTAGTTGGGCGTCGCGTTGTCGAAGATCTCCTGCACGGTGCCGGCGGCGCCCGGCAGGAACACCACACCCGCGTTCGAACGGGCCAACAGGCCGTCCTCGCGTGTGGCGTTGGCGAAGTACTTCGCGATGTGCGAGGCGAACGGGTTCGGCGGCTCGTGGCCGTAGAACCAGGTCGGGATGCCGACCGAGGTGCCGCCGCGGGGCCACCGGCCGCGCACCTCGAAGGCGGCCCGCGCCCAGTCGGTGACCGACGGGGTGAACGTCGGTGCCTTGCCGAGGAGTCGCAGTGCCTCCGTCAGCGTCTCGTCGTCGAACGGGGCCGTGTACGCGCCCAGGTTGGCCGCCTCCATGGCGCCCGGGCCACCGCCGGTGGCGACCGTGAAGCCCGAGCGGCTCAGCTCACGCCCCAGGCGCGCGGCCCCGGCGTACGCGTCCGTGCCGCGTGCCATCGCGTGGCCGCCCATCACGCCCACCACCCGGCACTCGCGCAGGAGTTCGTCCAGGGCGTCGGAGACCGCGTCGTCGTGGATCGAGCGCAGCATCGACGCGAGTATGTCGCCGTCGGCCCTGGTCCGCCGGAACCAGGTGTACGCCAGGGCGTCGGGGGTCCGCTCGTAGCCCTCGTCGAGCCCGGCGAACAACTCGTCGGGCGCGTAGGTCAGTCCGCGGTAGGGATCGAACGGCAGATCCGGGACCGGCGGGAAGATCAGCGCGCCGTCCGCGCGGACCTTGGCGGCGGCCTCCTCACGCATCCGGCAGCCGAGGAACACCGCCCCCGCGGTCTGCGTGGCGAGCAACTCCCGCGTGCGGTCGGTCAGATCGACGGCCTGGACGCGGAACCCGGCGAGGGTGCCGCGGGCCGAGACCGTCGCGTCGAACTCTTCGAGACTCTCTATCTCACGGTCGCCGTGGTGGGCCGCATGGGCGGGCATCGTCATCACCCGCCCATGGTAGGCACGCCCTCTTCTGACGCCGGATCAGCCCTCGACGGCCGACGGGTCCATCCACACGACCTCCCAGGTGTGGCCGTCCAGGTCGTCGAAGGCGCGGCCGTACATGAAGCCCATGTCCTGGATCTTCGGGGAGGCGGTGCCGCCGGCCGCGACCGCCTTCTCCACCAGCTCGTCCACCTTCGCGCGGCTCTCGGCGCTCAGGCAGATCAGCACCTCGCTGGAGCTGGAGGCGTCCACGATCTCCTTGTCGGTGAAGGTGGCGTAGAACGGCTTGGTCAGGAGCATCGCGACGATGGTGTCGCTGATGACGACGCTGGCCGCGTTGTCGTCGCTGAACTGGGGGTTGATCGAGTACCCGAGCTCCGTGAAGAACTTCTTCGCGGCGTCCAGGTCGTTCACCGGCAGGTTGACGAAGATCATCTGCTGGTACGTGCTCATCGTGGTCTCTCCCGTCGGGGTGTGTGCTGTTCGGTGGGTAGACCGCGGACGGATCCGGAACTCATCGGTCGGAGACGAGCGGAAGTGCCGCGAGTTCGGCCACGATCAGGGTGAGCGGGCCGAAGAGCACGAGGACCGCTCCCGCCCGCAGGGCCGCCGCGCTGCGCAGCGTCGTCGAGGGGGCGCCCAGGCGCAGCAGCGCGGCCGTGGTGTCGGCGCGCGCGTGCTTGGCCTCCACGGCCGCGGTCAGCAGCGTGGCGATCGTGCAGCCCGTGACCAGGAGCAGGCCGAGGGCGGTGAGCGGGCCCACGTCCGGGGTGTCCGGGCCGTACAGGCTCGTCATCGCGTACGTCCCCGACGCGACCGCGCAGACCACGCCCAGAGGGCGGCCGATCCTGGTCGCCTCGGCCATCAGGACGCGGCCGGCGAGGAGGCGGAGGGCGCCGGGGCGGGCCGACTGGAGCAGCCGGCCGCACAGGTGGGTCAGGCCCGGGCCGGCGACGGCCAGGCCCACGGCGGTGAGGAGCCAGCCGAGGAGGATGTCGGGGGCGCCGGTGAGGCCGGTGGGCAGGGGGGTGTCGCCGGCGGGGGTGCGGGCGGCGTAGGCCTCGGCGGCCAGGCCCGCGGCGAGGATCGCGATGCCCCAGGGGAGGCCCTTGGGGGGTTCCGCGGGGAGCGGGGGGAGGTCCGTGGACGGGTGGCCGTCGGTGGGGGGTGCGGCGGGGGCGGGGTCGGCCTGCCGCACCTCGCGGGTGCCGTCTGCGCCCGCCTGTGCCGCCCCGGCGGCACGACTGCCCGAGGGCTCGGCGGGCTCGGCGGGGTCGGTGGGTTCGGCGGGCTGGGCGGGCTGGGCGGTCTTGAGGCGGGCGCCGAATCGGGCGTAGGCGCCGAAGGACTCCGGACGCGTACTGGTCCCGTACGCGCCGAACCTGCCGTAGGCGCGGGGCGTGGCCTTCGGGCGGTCGTCACGGGGGCGCAGACAGAGGGCGACCGTGGTGGAGGCGAGGACGGGGACCAGGGCCAGCAGGGTGAGGGCGGCGGGGAGGGGGAGCGGACGGTCCGGGGAGAGGAACTCCGCGCCCGTTCCGTCGAAGGGCATGCCCGTCAGGTCGCCGCGCAGGTGGAGGAAGAGGAGGAGGGCCAGCATCGAGCCCAGGAGGGTCGACAGGGCGGTGGTCGCCGCCGAGACGGCCATCAGCCGGGCCGGGCCCAGGCCGATCGCGGCGAGGCCCGGGCGGGGCCGGGTGCCGGGATCGGTGCGGGCCACGGCGAGCGCGAAGTAGACCGTCGCGGCGAGCGGGGTCAGACACCAGGCCAGACGCAGCCCGGAGCCGGCCGGGTCGTCCTGGTGGCCGAGAGCGTGGCCGAGGGTGCACAGGAGGAGGAAGCCGGTGCCCGCGGAGGCCACCGAGACCAGCAGACGGCGTACCTGGACGGCCGGGCGGGCGCCGCGGCTCAGACGGAGAGCGAGCACGCGGCCCCCCGGGCTGCCGGCTGCGACTCCTGGACCGGCGGGAGATGGACGGTGTTGACGCGCCGCCCGTCCAGCAGGGACACCGTGCGGTCGGCGAGCGCGGCCGTGTCGGCGTCCGCCGTCGCGAGGACCACCGTGATGCCGTGCGAGCGGGCCGCGGTGGTCAGGGTGCGCAGGACGTGGGCGCGGTCCTGGCGGTGCAGCGGGGCCGTCGGCTCGTCCGCGAACAGGACCGTCGGGGACGGGGCCAGCGCCCGTGCGATGCACACCCGCTGGCGTTCCGGGTGGGTGAGCTCGTGGGGGCGTCTGCGGGAGCGGTCGCCGACGTCGAGGCGTTCCAGCCACTCCAGGGCGGCGACCTTGGCGCGGCGGCGGCCGGTGCCGCGGAGCATGAGCGGCAGGGCGGCGTTCTCCCAGACGTTCAGCTCGGGTACGAGGACCGGGGCCGGGTCGATCCAGCCGAAGCGGTCGCGCCGCAGCCGCTCACGGGCCGTCGGGCCCATGGTGTGCACCGGGGCGCTGTTGAACCAGACCTCGCCGCGCTGCGCGGGCAGCAGCCCCGACAGACAGTGCAGCAGGGTCGTCTTGCCGCTGCCGCGCGGGCCGCCGACCGCGAGGATCTCGCCCTCCTGCACGCCGAGCGAGACACCGCTGAGCGCGGGCGAGCCGTCGCGGTGGGTGTAGTGCAGGGCGCGGGCCCAGAGCACGTCGTTGTCGGGCGGGGCCTCCATGGGCGTACACCTCGTATCTGATCCGTTTTTCCTGTGGTCCGTCCCCCGAGCGGGGGAACGAAGACAGGGCCGATCGGTTACCAGGCACGCTAGGGAGCCGGGGCGTGAACCCCGGACAGCACGCGGCCCGGGGTGCGTGCCGTCACTCGGACGGGCGCATCCCGGGCCGCGTTCGTGAAGCTCTAGAGCTTCGTCCACGCCTCCGTGAGCGTGGCGCGCAGGATCTGCTCGATCTCGTCGAAGGTCTCCTGGTTGGAGATCAGCGGCGGGGCGAGCTGGACGACCGGGTCACCGCGGTCGTCGGCGCGGCAGTACAGGCCGTTCTCGAAGAGGGCCTTGGACAGGAAGCCGTACAGGACGCGCTCGGTCTCCTCGTCGTTGAACGACTCCTTGGTCGCCTTGTCCTTGACCAGCTCGATGCCGTAGAAGAAGCCGTTGCCGCGGACGTCGCCGACGATCGGCAGGTCGTGCAGCTTCTCCAGGGTCGCGCGGAACGCGCCCTCGTTGTCGAGGACGTGCTGGTTGAGGCCCTCGCGCTCGAACAGGTCGAGGTTGGCGAGGCCGACCGCGGCGGAGACCGGGTGGCCGCCGAAGGTGTAGCCGTGCAGGAAGGTGTTGTCGCCCTTGTAGAACGGCTCGGCCAGGCGGTCGGAGATGATGCAGGCGCCGATCGGGGAGTAACCCGAGGTCATGCCCTTGGCGCAGGTGATCATGTCCGGTACGTAGTCGAACTTGTCGCAGGCGAACATCGTGCCGAGGCGGCCGAAGGCACAGATGACCTCGTCGGAGACGAGCAGCACGTCGTACTGGTCGCAGATCTCGCGCACCCGCTGGAAGTAGCCGGGCGGGGGCGGGAAGCAGCCGCCCGCGTTCTGGACCGGCTCCAGGAACACGGCCGCGACGGTCTCGGGGCCCTCGAAGAGGATCTGCTGCTCGATCTGGTCGGCGGCCCAGCGGCCGTACGCCTCGGGGTCGTCGCCGTGGATCGGGGCGCGGTAGATGTTGGTGTTCGGCACCTTGTGCGCGCCGGGGACCAGCGGCTCGAACGGGGCCTTGAGGGCCGGCAGGCCGGTGATGGACAGGGCGCCCTGCGGGGTGCCGTGGTAGGCGACCGCGCGGGAGATGACCTTGTACTTGGTCGGCTTGCCGGTGAGCTTGAAGTACTGCTTGGCCAGCTTCCAGGCGGTCTCGACGGCCTCGCCGCCACCGGTGGTGAAGAAGACCTTGTTGAGGTCGCCGGGCGCGTGGTGCGCGAGGCGCTCGGCCAGCTCGACGGCCTTGGGGTGGGCGTACGACCACACGGGGAAGAACGCGAGCTCCTGCGCCTGCTTGAAGGCGGTCTCGGCGAGCTCGACGCGGCCGTGGCCGGCCTGGACCACGAACAGGCCCGCGAGGCCGTCGAGGTAGCGCCTGCCCTTGTCGTCGTAGATGTGGGTGCCCTCGCCCCGGACGATGGTGGGGACAGGCGACTTCTCGTACGACGACATGCGGGTGAAGTGCATCCACAGGTGGTCGTACGCGGTCTGGCTGAGGTCCTTGGTGCTCACGGTTATCGGGTCCTCACGGTTATCGGGTTCCCCACATGTAGGTCTGCTTCTTGAGCTTCAGGTAAACGAAGCTCTCGGTGGAGCGCACGCCGGGGATGGCGCGGATACGGCGGTTGATGACCTCCAGGAGGTGGTCGTCGTCCTCGCAGACGATCTCCACCATCAGGTCGAAGGAGCCCGCGGTCATCACCACGTACTCGCACTCGGCCATGGAGGACAGGGCGTCGGCCACGGACTCCACGTCGCCCTCGACGTGGATGCCGACCATCGCCTGGCGCCGGAAGCCCACGGTGAGCGGGTCCGTGACGGCGACGATCTGCATCACGCCCTGGTCGAGCAGCTTCTGGACGCGCTGGCGCACGGCCGCCTCGGAGAGGCCGACGGCCTTGCCGATCGCCGCGTACGGCCGGCGGCCGTCCTCCTGGAGCTGTTCGATGATGGCGAGGGAGACGGCATCCAGATGAGGGGTGCCGTTCCTGGAATCACGGGAGTCCCGGGAGTCCCTGGGGTCTGCGCTTCGACTGGCCACGGCCTCACTCTGCACGACGTCTCGTCGCTTTAGCAAGGCCGTAGCGATGAAATTCGTTGTTTGAGTGAGTTACATCTGCGGATTTCGCAGAACTGGTGCCGTTGGGGGTGTTGAAAACGCGGGCCGGGTGATTAGGGTGGGTGTCTCAAGGTATGGACAGTTCTCGCATTCAGGGAGGCCGGCAGTGAGCAGCGAGCTGCGTCGTCTGCGCAACTACATCGACGGGGAGTTCCGGGACGCCGCCGACGGGCGCACCACCGAGGTCGTCAACCCCGCGACGGGCGAGGCCTACGCGACCGCGCCGCTGTCCGGGCAGGCGGACGTCGACGCCGCGATGGCCGCTGCCGCCGCCGCGTTCCCCGGCTGGCGCGACACCACGCCCGCCGAACGGCAGCGGGCCCTGCTGAAGATCGCGGACGCGTTCGAGGAGCGCGCCGAGGACCTCATCGCCGCCGAGGTCGAGAACACCGGCAAGCCCATCGGACTGACCCGGTCCGAGGAGATCCCGCCGATGGTCGACCAGATCCGGTTCTTCGCCGGAGCGGCGCGGATGCTGGAGGGGCGCAGCGCCGGCGAGTACATGGAGGGCCTGACGTCGATCGTCCGCCGTGAGCCGGTGGGTGTCTGCGCGCAGGTCGCGCCCTGGAACTACCCGATGATGATGGCCGTCTGGAAGTTCGCCCCGGCCATCGCGGCGGGCAACACGGTCGTGCTGAAGCCGTCGGACACGACGCCCGCGTCGACCGTCCTCATCGCCGACATCATCGGCGCGATCCTGCCCAAGGGCGTCTTCAACGTCGTCTGCGGCGACCGCGACACCGGCCGCACGATGGTCGAGCACCCGACCCCGGCGATGGCCTCCATCACCGGTTCCGTCCGGGCCGGGATGTCCGTCGCCGAGTCCGCCTCCAAGGACCTCAAGCGGGTCCACCTGGAGCTGGGCGGCAAGGCGCCGGTCGTCGTCTTCGAGGACACCGACATCGCCAAGGCCGTCGAGGACATCTCGGTGGCGGGCTTCTTCAACGCCGGCCAGGACTGTACGGCCGCCACCCGCGTCCTCGTCCAGGAGTCCGTCCACGACGAGTTCGTCGCGGCCCTCGCCAAGGCCGCCGCCGAGACGAAGACGGGCCAGCCGGACGACGAGGACGTGCTCTACGGCCCGCTCAACAACCCCAACCAGCTCCAGCAGGTCTCCGGGTTCATCGAGCGGCTCCCCGCCCACGCCAAGGTCGAGGCCGGCGGCCAACGGGTCGGCGACAAGGGCTACTTCTACGCCCCGACCGTCGTCTCCGGGCTCAAGCAGGACGACGAGATCATCCAGAACGAGGTCTTCGGACCGGTCATCACCGTCCAGTCCTTCTCGGACGAGGACCAGGCCGTCGAGTGGGCCAACGGCGTCGAGTACGCGCTGGCCTCCTCCGTGTGGACGAAGGACCACGGACGCGCCATGCGGATGTCCAAGAAGCTGGACTTCGGGTGCGTGTGGATCAACACCCACATCCCGCTCGTCGCGGAGATGCCGCACGGCGGGTTCAAGAAGTCCGGCTACGGCAAGGACCTCTCGGGGTACGGGTTCGAGGACTACACCCGGATCAAGCACGTCATGACGTCCTTGGACGGCTGATCACCTCCTCGGGATCACCTTCTCGCGGAGTGCGGCGCGCGGCGCGGCGCGCGCCGCGCGAGGCGGCCCCGGACGGGTAAGTACCGTCCGGGGCCGCCCCGTTCCCCCTCCTCGGCGGGACGTCAGGCGTGCTTGCTCAGCGACGGTGCGCCGCTGTCCTCCTTGCCGCTGCTCGTGCCCGGACCGCCGTCGTCGTGGCCGTGGCCCGGTGCCTGCAGCGGCGGCAGTCCGGAGGCGTCGGTCGAGAGTGTGAGGCCGACCTCCTCGAGGATCGGCGCGCAGTGCTTGAGGGCTTTCCGGAACTTCTTCGGCGACGGGGCCGTCCCCTCCTTCTCGGCGCCGCCCTGAACCCGGAGGGTCACCCTGCCGTCCGCGTCCTTGGTGGCGTGGAAGACGGGGACCGTCGCCACCCCGTACCGGCTCATGCAGGCGGCGAAGTCGTCGTTGACGGCGTTGACGTCGTCGGGGGCGTTCCCGGTCGGCTCGTAGGACACCGCGAGAGCGGAACCGCCCCTGCCCGGGTGACCGCCGCCGGAGCCGCTCCCCGTGGACGAGGGCGACGGCGAGGGCGACTGGGCCGCCGAGGCGCTGACCGTGCCGAGCGCGGCGGCGGACAAGGCGGCGAGGGCGACCGCCAGACGCCGTGGCCGGGTCGTCAGTGCGCGCATGGGTTCCTCCGTTGTCGTCGTGCGGATGTCGTGCTGACGGACCCAGCCAACCGTCGGGGCGGTTACCGCACGGGAACGGCCGGGCTTATCGCGCTGTAACCCCGGCCCCGCCACACTGACCCGCATGCGTGTGCTGGTGGTCGAGGACCATGAGGAGCTCGCCGAGACCGTGGCCGGGGGGCTGCGCCGGGAGGGCATGGCGGTGGACCTCGCCTTCGACGGGGCGACCGCGCTGGAGCGTGCCGGGATCAACGGCTACGACGTCGTCGTGCTCGACCGCGATCTGCCCGGGCTGCACGGCGACCGGGTGTGCCGGGCCCTCGCCGAGGGCGGCAGCCGGGTGCGGGTGCTGATGCTGACGGCGTCCGGGACGGTGGCCGACCGGGTCTCGGGTCTCGGACTCGGCGCGGACGACTATCTGCCGAAGCCGTTCGCGTTCGCCGAACTCGTCGCGCGGATCAGAGCGTTGGCGCGGCGTGCGCAGCCCGCGCTGCCGCCGGTGCTGGTCCGGGGCGAGCTGCGGCTCGATCCCGCGCGGCGCGAGGCGACCCGGGGCGGACTCCGACTGGCGCTCAGCCCCAAGGAGTTCGCCGTGCTGGAACTGCTGCTCGGGGCGCAGGGGGCCGTCGTGTCGACGGAGGAACTGCTGGAACGGGCGTGGGACGAGGCCGCCGATCCGTTCAGCCAGACCGTGAAGGTGACGGTGAGCAGGCTGCGGCGCAAGCTGGGGGCTCCACGGCTGATCGAGACGGTGGAGCGGGCGGGGTACCGGATCCCGTGAGACGCTTCCCGGCCCTGTCGTCGCCGAAGGTGGTGCCGCGCAGTATCCGGTTGCGGCTGACGCTGCTCTACAGCGTGCTGTTCGTGGTGGCCGGAGCGCTGCTGCTCGGCATCACCTACTTCCTCGCGGCGAGTTCGCGGGGCGGCAGGACGTACACGTCGGGCGGCGGGAGCCTCGACGCCCCCGCGCCGGGTCAGGAGGCCCCGGTCGCCACGACGCTCGATCCGCCGTCGGTCAGCGCGGTCGCCGAGGCCGTCCGCCAGGACCAGTTGCGGGATCTGGTCATCGAGGCCGGGATCGCGCTCGCCGTGATGGCCGTCCTGTCGGTCGCCCTCGGCTGGCTGATGGCCGGACGGGTGCTCGCGCCCCTGCGCACGATGACCACGTCCGCCCGCCGCATCTCCGCCGACAACCTCCACGAGCGGCTGGCCGTCGCCGGACCGGAGGACGAGCTGAAGGCCATGGCGGACACCTTCGACGACGTACTCGCCCGGCTGGAGGGCGCGTTCGAGGCGCAGAAGCGGTTCGTGGCCAACGCCTCGCACGAACTGCGCACCCCGCTCACCCTTCAGCAGGCCGTCGTCGACGTCACCCTCGCCGACCCGGACGCCACCGCCGACGCCCTGCGCGCCGCGCTGGTACGGGTCCGGGCCGCCGGGCGGGAGCAGGAGCGTCTGATCGACGCGCTGTTGACGCTGGCCCGCAGCCAACGGGGCCTGGAGCGGCGCGAGTCGGTGGACCTCGCGGAGGTCGTACGGGAGCGGCTGCCGGGGGAGGGCGTGCGGGTCGTCGCGCGGCTCGAACCGGCGGCCGTGCACGGGGACCCGCAGCTCATCGAGCGGCTCGTCGTCAACCTCACCGACAACGCCGTGCGGCACAACCTCCGTGAGGGGGAGGGGAGTTGGGTGAGCGTCTGGACGGGGGTGGACGCGGCGGGGCGGGCCGGGCTGCGGATCGAGAACAGCGGGCCGGTGATCCCGGCGGACCAGGCGGAGGGACTGTTCCAGCCGTTCCGGCGCCTCGGCGGACCGGAGCGGGTGCGACGGCGCGACGGCCTGGGCCTCGGCCTGTCGATCGTCGCGGCGGTGGTCGCCGCGCACGGCGGGAGGGTGCTGGCCCGCACGCGGGCGGAGGGAGGACTGGTGGTGGAGGTGGTGCTGCCGGGGGCGCCGGGCGGGAAGGACGGGACGGGCGGGGCGGGGTGACGGGCGTGGCGTGCGCGGACGGGCGTGCGGTTGCCGTGTGTCGCCGTCCGGTGCCGGCCCGGTCCGGGATCGACGCTGCGTCCAGCGGGCGAAGGTGTATCAGACACCTTGTCGATTGTTCGCCCACCGGTCGGGGCGGCATGCTGCCGTCATGGCGTTCATATCTGAGGCACCCGCGCGGTCCCGGCTCTCCCGGCGCGGTCTGCTGCGCGCGATCGGCGGTGGCGTGGTGCTCGGCGGGCTCGCCGGGTGCGGGGTGCCGGCCGCGTACGTGGCGCCCGGGGACCGGGCCGCGGCCGATCTGTCCGCCACCGACAAGCGGCTGACCTGGTCGAACTGGCCGCTGTACATCGACACGGACGACGACGACTCGACGAAGCGGCCCACGCTGGACGCGTTCGAGAAGGAGACCGGGATCGCCGTCGACTACGTCGAGGAGATCAACGACAACGACGAGTTCTTCGGCAAGATCAGTCCGGCGCTGATGAACCACCAGTCCACCGACCGCGACCTGATCGTCATCAGCGACTGGATGTGCGCCCGGTTCGTCCGGCTCGGCTGGGTCCAGGAGATGGACCGTGCCCGGCAGCCCAACGTCACGAAGTACCTGGACCCGCAACTGCGTTCCCCGGCCTTCGACCCCGGCCGCAAGTACACGGTGCCGTGGCAGTCGGGGATCACCGGGATCGCGTACGACCGGCGCCGGCTCGGCCGGGAGATCCGGCAGGTCGGCGACCTGTGGGCCGACGACCTCAAGGGCCGGGTGACCCTGCTGTCCGGGCTCGACGAGGCGTTCGCGCTGCTGATGCAGGGCAACGGCGTGGACATCACGAAGTGGACCGCCGACGACTTCCACCAGGTCTGCGACCAGGTCGAGAAGCAGGTCGGCGCCGGCCGGATCCGCCGGTTCACCGGCAACGACTACACCAAGGACCTGGTCAGCGGCGACGTCCTCGCCTGCCAGGCCTACTCCGGCGATGTCATCCAGCTCCAGGCCGACAACCCCGACATCCGGTTCGTCGTCCCCGAGGAGGGCGCCGAGCTGTGGGCCGAGTCCCTGATGATCCCCGACCGGGCGGCCCACAAGGCCAACGCCGAGAAGCTGATCGACCACTACTACGACCCCGAGGTCGCCGCCGAACTCGCCGCCTGGGTCAACTACGTGTGCCCGGTCCCGGCCGCCCAGGACGTCCTCGCCTCCTCCGACGACGAGGAGACCGCCGCCCTCGCCGAGAACCCGCTGATCTTCCCGGACTCCGGGATGCGCGAACGGCTCGCCGTCGCCCGGGACATCACCTCGACGGAGCGCGTCGACTTCGCCAAGCGGTGGAACGCGATCGTCGGACTGTGACCGGTCCCGCATCCGGGCGATTTTTTTGAACACGTTCAAATACAGGCGTACGCTCCTCCCATGAGCGACAGAGCCGCCCTGCTCAAGGGCATTCGCGTCTGGTTGGTTCTCTTCGTCGTCTGCCTGGTGCTCAGTGGCGCCACGGCCTTCCCGCTCGTCCACGAACTGCGCTGGACCGAGGAGTTGCTCAGGCACCTGCCCGCCCCGGACGCGCTGTCGGAGTGGATCACCCGGGTCCGCCAGGGCCTGGACACCGCCGACGCCGACTACCCCTTCCTCCTCTACGGCACCGACTGGCTGGCCTTCGCGCACCTCGTCATCGCGGTCGCCTTCATCGGCCCCTACCGCGACCCGGTGCGCAACATCTGGGTCGTCGAGTTCGGCATGATCGCCTGCGCCGGGATCATCCCGCTCGCGCTGATCTGCGGACCGGTGCGCGGCATCCCCTTCTGGTGGAGCGTGATCGACATGTCGTTCGGGGTGTTCGGGGTGATCCCGCTGTACGTCGTGCGACGGAGGATCAAGCGGCTGGAGCGGCTCACGGCGGCGACTCCCGCCCCGGTGCTCGCTATTTGAGCGCGGCGGCGACGATCCGGTCGATCACGGGGTTGGACGACTCGTCCTTCGCGTCCGTGTCCCCGACCGAGTAGACGACGGTACGGCTCAGATCCCGGGTCGCGGCGAGCGCGGCGCTGTAGCCGTACCGCGCCCCGGTCTTGAACCAGTAGACCTGCGTCCCCACCTCCATCCGCTGGAGCCCGGCGCTGAAGGTCGCGCCCGGGACGTCCGCCGGGACCGTGAACATCTCCTCCAACTGCGGTCCCGGCACGATCCGTTCGCGGAACAGCGCGTGCAGCAGCCGCTCCAGGTCGGCGGTGGTCGAGATCATGTCCCCGGCCGCCCGGCGGTCCGCCTGGTTCCACTCGGTGACGTCGACGAGCGTCGTCGTCCCGTCCGTGCCCGTCATCGTCTGGTAACCGCGGTTGTGCGGGCCGCGGATGCGCGGATCGGTGCCCGGGAAGTACGTGTCCCGCATGCCCGCCGGACGCAGCACCCGCCGGGTGGCCTCGGCGGCGTACGCGTGCCCCGTCACCTTCTCTGTCAGCAGACCCAGCACCGTGTAGCCGATGTTGAGGTACTGCTGCCGGGAACCCGGCGTGAACGCGGGCCCCTTGGCGACCGCCGACGCCACCACCCGCTCCGGCGGCAGGGTGTCGAAGCGGTGGGCGTACGGGTCGTCGAAGCCGTCACCCGCCTTGATTCCGCTCGTGTGGTTCAGCAACTGCCGTACGGAGATGGGCGCGAAGTCCGGTGTGAACAGGCCGGGCAGATAGCGCTGGACCGGTGTGCCGAGGTCGAGGCGGCCCTCGGCGGCCAGGTGCAGGACGGTCGCCGCGGTGACGACCTTCGTCGTCGAACCGGCGCGGAAACGGGCCCTCGGGTCGGCGGCCCGCCCGCTCTCCAGGTCGTGCACCCCGGAGCTGCCCCGCCAGCTCCCGTCCGTGCCGCCGATCCGGACGAGCGCGGCGGTCGCGTCGGCGTCCGGCAGCCCGGCGATGGCGGCGCGCAGCGCCTCCGCGTCGGGGGCGGTGGCGCTCCGCGCGGCGGCGGACCCGGGGGTGGCGGTCAGGGCGCCGGCGCTCAGGGCGAGGGCGGCGGTGAGGAGGGTTCTACGGGGGAGAGACATGAGGGCGAGCGTGTCAGGAATGCACGCCGTTTCGACCAACAAGGCCTGTGAATAGGGGAGTTGAGGGGGATTTCCCCTAGGGGGCAGGTGGCGGGCGAACGGTGTCGTCGCGGGCGCCCGGGCCCGTCCCCCTCCGGGAGTCCCCTCCCGCGCCCGGGCCTGCCGACTGTTCTCCCCGCGGTGGCTGGAGGGGCCTCGTCCGCGGCCGGCCCGCGTTGAGCACGCCTTCGCCCGCATGAAGTACTACAAGATCCTCCGTGACTGCCGCCAGCGCGGCAACGGCCTCCACCACGCAGTGCAAGCCGTCGCCCACATGCACAACCTCGCACTCGCAGCGTGATCGGACCACTCCCGGAGCGGCCCTGACCTGCCCGGACACGACCTTCTGCAACGCGCCTTAGTTCTCCCTCGTGCGCAGTGCGCACAGGGCGTCGACGCGGTTGGTGGTGATCGAGTCGGCGCCCGCCGCGATGAGGCGGCGCATCGAGCGGACCGTGTCCGGGGTCCAGACGGAGACGAGGAAGCCGTCGCGGTGGATGCGTGTGGCGAGGTCCTTGTCGAGCAGGCCGAAGCGGTAGTTCAGCCAGCGCGGGCGCACCGCGGCGAGCAGTGCCGGCCGCGGCGGGGCCAGGGACGTGCAGGTCAGGGCGATCTCGGCGGCCGGGTCGACGGCCCGCACGGCGAGCATGGCGCGGGCGTCGGCGGTGTAGTAGACCCGCTCCTCGGCCCCGGCCTCCCGGACCGCGTCCACGATCCGGCGCACCGCGGGCACGTCCGGGGCGCCGGGCAGATCCAGCATGATCCGTCCGGCGCCGTCGGCCGCCGCGAGCGCTTCCACGAGCGTCGGCACACCGCCGTCGGTGACGCCCCGCACCTCGGCCGCCGACAGGGACCGGAGCGGACGGTCGTGCTCCCACAGCCGTTTCAGGGTCGCGTCGTGCAGCAGCACGGGAACGCCGTCCCGTGTCAGCCGTACGTCGACCTCGACCGCGTCCGCGCCCTGGGCGAACGCGGAACGCAGCGAGTCGAGGGTGTTCTCGCGGGCCCGGTAGGGGTCGCCGCGGTGGGCGACTGCCATGACGTTCTGCATGGCCGCCATTGTGTCCGGATCAGGGCGCGAGCCAACCGGCGGTGTACGTGTCGATCTCGTCCTTGATCCGGTTCTTGCCGGCCGCGTCGAGGAACGACGCGTCGACCGCGTTCTTCGCCAGCTCTGCCAGGCCCCGCTCGTCGAGGTCCAGGAGCCGGGCGGCGACCGCGTACTCGTTGTTGAGGTCGGTGCCGAACATGGGCGGGTCGTCGGAGTTGATCGTGACCAGCACGCCGGCCTTCACGAACTCCCTGACCGGGTGCTCGTCCAGCGTGCGGACCGCGCGGGTGGCGATGTTCGACGTCGGGCACACCTCCAGCGGGATGCGCTCCTCGGCGAGATGGGTGAGCAGCTTCGGGTCCCGGAAGGAGTTCGTGCCGTGCCCGATGCGCTCGGCGCGCAGATGGGTCAGGGCGTCCCACACCGTCTCGGGGCCGGTCGTCTCGCCCGCGTGCGGCACCGAGCGCAGCCCGGCCGAGATCGCCCGGTCGAAGTACGGCTTGAACTGCGGACGGGGGACCCCGATCTCGGGCCCGCCCAGCCCGAAGGAGACCAGCCCCTCGGGGCGCAGCCGGTCGTCGGTGGCGAGCCGGGTCGTCTCCTCGGCGGCTTCGAGCCCCGCCTCGCCGGGAATGTCGAAGCACCAGCGCAGCACGGTCCCGAAGTCGGCCTCCGCGGCCTTGCGGGCGTCCTCGATGGCCTCCATGAACGCCCGCTCGTCGATCCCGCGCCGGGTCGAGGAGAACGGGGTGATGGTCAGCTCCGCGTACCGCACCTGCTGCCGGGACAGGTCCCGGGCCACCTCGTACGTCAGCAGCCGGACGTCCTCCGGGGTGCGGATGAGGTCGACGACGGACAGGTACACCTCGATGAAGTGCGCGAAGTCCGTGAACGTGAAGTAGTCCGCGAGCGCCTCGGGGTCCGTGGGCACCCGGGAGTCGGAGTGCCGGGCGGCCAGCTCCGAGACGATCCGCGGGGAGGCGGAGCCCACGTGGTGCACATGCAGTTCGGCCTTGGGCAGCGAGGCGATGAACGCGTGCGGGTCCTGCGGGACGCGGGCGTCGACGGGACGGTCGGTCATGGGGTCCTCCCCGGGACGGCACCCCGGCGGCCGGGGAACCGGCGGCGGACGGGGCGCGGGTGATCGGCTGATCGGTGACTCGGGATCATCGTAGGCCGCCGCCACGGGGCCCGTGGCTCTGGCCGTAGCATGACGGGACGTACGACAGAGGGGGCTCAGGCATGTCCGACGAGGCGCAGACCCGGGACACCGGGGGACCGACTCCGCCGTCGGCCTCGCAGGCGGACCCGCGGACGGCTCCGAAGGTCGGGCTCGGCAAACGCGAGCGCGAGCAGGAACCGCCGGCCGTGCGTGATCCCTGGGCGCCGCCCGTCGCGGACGCCACGCCCACGCCGGCCGCCTCCGCCGAGGACGTGCCCCTCGCTCCCTCCGGGGACGCCACGCCCTTCACGACACCGGGGGACACGCCGACGCTGTCCGTGCCCACGGGGGAAGGCCCCGGCGCCACCCTCGTCCCGGGCACCCTCGTCCCGGGCGACCCGCTGTCCTGGCCGCCGCCCTCCGTGCACGACCAGGTGACGGTCGTCGATGCCACCCCGGCCGCGCAGCCGTGGGCCGGCCCGGGCCCCGCGACCCCGGCGGGTCCCGCGGCCGACCCCTTCGCGGCGCCGGGCGCGGGCGCTCCGCGCAACCCCTTCGCGCCGCCCGGCGCGGCCACGCCCCCGAATCCGTTCGCGGCCCCCGGTGCCGCCACCCCGCCGAACCCTTTCGCGGCGCCCACGGGAGCGGTGCCCCCGCCGCCGATCGCCCCCGACGGCCCCGGCCGGATGCCGTACGCGGGCTACGCCGCCCCCGGGGCCCCCGCCCAGGGGTACGGCTACCCCGGCGGTCCCCAGACCGGCTACTACGGCTGGCCCGGACAGGCCATGCCGGAGAACGGGATGGGCACCGCGGGTCTGGTGCTCGGGGTCCTGTCGGCGATCGTCTTCTGCCTGTGGCCGCTCGCGATCGTCCTCGGCGTCCTGGGCGTGATCTTCGGCGCCGTCGGCCGCGGCAAGGCCAAGCGGGGCGTCTCCACCAACGCCGGTCAGGCGCTGGCCGGGATCATCTGCGGGGCGGTGGGCATCGTGCTGGGCGTCGGCATGGGCCTCCTGATCATCCTGACCTGAGCCGCGGTGCCCGGTGTCGCCGGTGAGCGGGGGTCTGGTGCGCGCGGCTCGGATGCGGGGCGGAGAAACCGAGGCGTAGAAGGCGCGGCGTAGAAGGCGTGGCCGCTCAGCCGCTTCCGTGGCGGGCGATGCGGGCCCCGCTCCCGCGGCGTGATCCGTCGGTCAGGCCCCAGGGCCTGCCAGCCGCTCCCGCGCCTCCATCAGCGCGAACCCCAGCAGGTTCGGGCCCCGCCAGCGCTCCGGATCGGACGCCCCCTCGTCCGTCGCCGCGAGCCCGATCCCCCAGATCCGGTCCACCGGGCTGGCCTCCACCAGCACCCGGTCACCGGTGTGCAGCAGGAAGCGGCGCAGCGCGTCGTCCGCGGCGAACTTGTGGACGCTGCCCTCGACGACGATCCCGAAGCGCTCACGCGTCCAGGTCTCCTCGTCGAACCCCCTGACCAGCCGTCCCTCCTTCTTCGCCGCCGCCGGATGCCCGGCGGCCAGCACGCGCCGCTCCGCCTCCGCGTCCCCGAACAGCCGCGCCTTGCCCGCCATCATCCAGTGCTCGGCGGTCGCATACGTCACTCCCGCCACCACGAACGGTGACGGCCACCACTGGCTCAGGCAGCTCGCCACGATCCGGCCGTCGTCCGAGGGACGGTGCCCCCAGAAGTGCAGATACTTGACTCGTGTACCCGATCGGACCGCTCTGACCAGGGCGTCCCGCGAATCGATCTTCCCCATGCATGCGAGTCTGGCAGGCACCACTGACATTCCGTCCCCCCTTTTCCATCCGCACTCGACACCTGGTCGACAGATTCCGTTGCGTAACTAAAAGGCAACAACGGAATCCCTTGTCGGTCGTCCCTTGCTCTGTCAGGATCGGCACTCAAATCGAGCTGGAGCTACGCCCACCGCCTGCGAACGCGGGCCGGCGGCGGAGGAGAGCGACATGCACATCCCGGACACCGCGGACAGCACCGGCGCCGTGAAAGGCACGGACGGCACGGACGGCGCGCACGGCACGGACGGCGCGGAGACCTCCCAGCGGTTCCCCGCGCAGGAACGCTTCGCCGAAGGCGCGCAGTTCATCGCGGGCCGCCTCACCCGCGGCACCTCGGGCCGTACGCACGCGGTCGTCGATCCCGCGACCGGCGAGGAGGTGTACGTCTACGAGCTGGCCGGCACCGCCGACGTGGACGCGGCCGTCGCCGCCGCCCGCGCGGCGTTCCCCGGCTGGTCGGGCGCCACCCCCGGCGAGCGCTCGGACGCCCTGCACCGGTTCGCCGCGCTGCTCGCCGAGCGCGCCGAGGACTTCGCCCGCGCGGAGTCGCTCCAGTGCGGCAAGCCGCTCAAGCTGACGCGTGAGTTCGACGTCCCCGGGACCGTCGACAACACGGCCTTCTTCGCCGGCGCGGCCCGTCACCTCCAGGGACAGTCCGCGGGCGAGTACTCCGGCGACCACACCTCGTACGTCCGCCGTGAGCCCATCGGGGTCGTCGGGTCCATCGCGCCCTGGAACTACCCGCTCCAGATGGCCGCCTGGAAGATCCTTCCGGCCATCGCCGCGGGCAACACGATCGTCCTCAAGCCCGCCGAGCTGACCCCGCTGACCTCGCTGCTGTTCGCCCAGGCGGCCACGGACGCGGGCATCCCCGCCGGGGTCGTCAACATCGTCACCGGGACGGGCAAGGAGGCCGGTGAGCATCTCGTCGGGCATCCCGACGTCGCCATGACCTCGTTCACCGGGTCCACCGCGGTCGGCAAGCGGGTCGCCGAGGTCGCCACCGCCACCGTCAAGCGCATCCACCTGGAGCTCGGAGGCAAGGCGCCCTTCGTGGTCTTCGACGACGCCGATCTCGACGCGGCCGTCAACGGCGCCGTCGCGGGCTCCCTCATCAACACCGGCCAGGACTGCACGGCCGCCACGCGCGCGTACGTGCAGCGGCCCCTCTACGACGCGTTCGTCGAGCGGACCGCCGCCCTCATGGAGACGGTCCGCGTCGGCGACCCCTTCGCCCCCGGCACCGACCTCGGTCCGCTCATCTCGCACGTCCAGCGCGACCGGGTCGCCGGCTTCGTCGAGCGGGCGCGCGGCTACGCGCGCGTGGTGACCGGTGGCGAAGCCCCTCTGGGCGATCTCAAGAACGGCGCGTACTATCTCCCCACCCTGGTCGCGGACGCCGCCCAGGACAGCGAGATCGTCCAGTCCGAGCTGTTCGGACCGGTCCTCGTGGTGCTGCCCTTCGACAGTGACGACGAAGGCATCGCACTCGCCAACGACACCCCCTACGGACTCGCGGCCTCCGCCTGGAGCCGGGACGTCTACCGGGCGAACCGTGCCACCCGTGAGATCAAGGCGGGCTGCGTGTGGATCAACGACCACATCCCGATCATCAGCGAGATGCCGCACGGCGGGTACAAGGCGTCCGGCTTCGGCAAGGACATGTCCGCGTACTCGTTCGAGGAGTACACGCAGATCAAGCACGTCATGTTCGACAACACCGCGGTCGCCGAGAAGGACTGGCACCGCACGATCTTCGGGGACCGACCGTAGCCGTCTCCGGCTGCCGCCGGGCGTAGAAGCAGGCCGCCGGACCAGCGGCCGACCCTCCGAAAGGGCACCACGCGCATGGAGCAGTACGAGCCCGACCGCCTGAGCCCGGCCCAAGTGGCCGCCATGCGGCGCAGCTTCCGCAACGGCCGAGCGGCCATGACCCGGCGGTCCCTGCTGCGCGCCTCCGCCGGCGGCGCGCTCGCGGTCGGCGGCCTCGGGGCGCTGACCGGCTGCGGCATCCCCGCGGCCGGCAACACCCAGGGCGGCGTCTCCGCGGAGGACCACTCGGCCGACGAGAAGACCGTGAACTTCTCCAACTGGACCGAGTACATCGACGTGGACGACAGCGAGAAGCGTCACCCCACGCTCGACCAGTTCAGGCAGCGGACCGGCATCACGGTCAAGTACACCGAGGACATCAACGACAACGTCGAGTTCTTCGGCAAGATCAAGCCGCAGCTCGCCGCGGGCCAGGACACCGGGCGCGACATCGTCGTCCTCACCGACTGGCTGGCCGCCCGGCTGATCCGCCTCGGGTGGGTCCAGAAACTGGACGCGTCCAACCTGCCGCACGCCTACACCAATCTGTCGGCGCAGTTCCGCGACCCCGACTGGGACCCGGGCCGTGCCCACTCCTATGTGTGGCAGGGCATCTCCACCGTCATCGCCTACAACAAGAAGGCGCTCGACGGCGTCGAGGTGAAGTCGGTGTCCGACCTCCTCGACAACGCCAAGCTCAAGGGCCGGGTCGGGTTCCTGTCGGAGATGCGCGACAGCATCGGCATGACCCTCCTCGACATGGGCAAGGACCCGGCGAAGTTCACCGCCGACGACTACGACGCGGCCGTCGCCCGGATCCAGAAGGCCGTCGACAAGGGCCAGATCCGCCGCTTCACCGGCAACGACTACACCTCGGACCTGACCAGCGGCGACTTCGCGGCCTGTATCGCCTGGGCCGGTGACGTCGTCCAGCTGAAGGCGGACAGCCCGGACATCGACTTCATCATCCCCGACAGCGGGTACATGACGTCGACCGACAACTTCCTGATCCCCAACAAGGCCCGGCACAAGACGAACGCCGAGCGGCTCATCGACTTCTACTACGAGCCGAAGCCGGCCGCCGAACTCGCCGCGTACATCAACTACGTGTCGCCCGTCGACGGGGTGAAGGCGGAGCTGGAGAAGCTCGACCCGGATGCGGCGAACAACCCGCTGATCATCCCGGACAAGGCCATGGCCGCGAAGTCCCACGCCTTCCGCTCGCTGAGCTCGAAGGAAGAGACCGAGTTCGAAGAGAAGTTCGCGAAGCTGACTGGGGCGTGACCACCATCATGAGCAACAACGACAACACCGGCGACGTCCGCCTCTCGGGCATCAGCAAGACCTACGACAACGGCTTCACCGCCGTGCAGCCGCTGGACCTCACCGTTCCGCAGGGCTCCTTCTTCGCCCTGCTCGGCGCCTCCGGCTGCGGCAAGACCACCACCCTCAGGATGATCGCCGGACTGGAGGAGCCGACCACCGGCACCGTCTCGCTCGGCGAGCAGGACGTGACGAACCTGCCGCCCTACAAGCGGCCGGTGAACACCGTCTTCCAGTCCTACGCCCTCTTCCCGCACCTCGACATCTTCGAGAACGTCGCCTTCGGTCTGCGCCGGCGCGGCATCAAGAGCGTGAAGAAGCAGGTCGAGGACATGCTCGACCTCGTCCAGCTCGGCGAGCAGGCCCGCAAGAAGCCGCACCAGCTCTCCGGCGGCCAGCAGCAGCGCGTCGCCGTGGCCCGCGCCCTGATCAACACCCCCAAGGTGCTCCTGCTCGACGAGCCCCTCGGCGCCCTCGACCTCAAGCTGCGCCGCCAGATGCAGCTGGAGCTCAAGCGCATCCAGACCGAGGTCGGCATCACCTTCGTGCACGTCACGCACGACCAGGAGGAGGCCATGACCATGGCCGACACGGTCGCCGTGATGAACGCGGGCCGCGTCGAGCAGCTCGGCTCGCCGACCGACCTCTACGAGAACCCGCAGACCACGTTCGTCGCCAACTTCCTCGGCACCTCGAACCTGATCGAGGCCGAGGTCGACACGAAGAACGGCGACGACATCGTCCTGAAGGCGGGCGGCGGCAAGCTCGTCCTGCCCGAGGCGCGATGTTCCGCCCCGACCGCCACCGGCGGCAAGGTCCTCGTCGGCGTCCGCCCGGAGAAGATCTCCCTCACCCACGCCGACGACGCCGGCGACATCCCCGAGGGCCGCAACCGCATCACCGGCACGATCGCCAACGGCAGCTTCATCGGGGTCTCCACCCAATACGTCATCGACAGCGCCGTCTGCCCCGAGTTCGAGGTCTACGTCCAGAACATCGAGCGCGACTCCCGGCTCGTGCCCGGTGCCGACGTCGTCCTGCACTGGAGTCCCGCGCACACGTTTGGGCTCGACGCGGCCCAGGACATCGACGCCGGTGTCGAGGAAGGGGCGGCGGCCTGATGGCGACGCTCACCGAGGCGCCCCCGCCTCTCGCCCCGGCCGAGCCGGAGAAGAAGCCGCCGCGCAGGCGGGGCCGTCTCGTGCCGTACTGGCTGCTGCTGCCCGGCATCCTGTGGCTGCTGGTCTTCTTCGCGCTGCCGATGGTCTACCAGGCCTCCACGTCCGTGCAGACGGGCTCGCTGGAGGAGGGCTACAAGGTCACCTGGCACTTCGCGACCTACTGGGACGCCCTGGCCGACTACTGGCCGCAGTTCCTGCGCTCGATCCTCTACGCGGGCTCGGCGACGGTCCTGTGCCTGATCCTCGGCTACCCGCTCGCGTACCTCATCGCCTTCCGGGCGGGCCGCTGGCGGAACCTGATCATGATCCTGGTGATCGCGCCGTTCTTCACCAGCTTCCTGATCCGCACCCTCGCCTGGAAGACGATCCTCTCCGACAGCGGCCCGGTCGTCAGCGTCCTGAACTCCCTGCACGTCCTGGACGTGACGAGCTGGCTCGGCTGGACCACCGGCGACCGTGTGCTGGCCACGCCGATGGCGGTGGTGTGCGGTCTGACGTACAACTTCCTGCCGTTCATGATCCTGCCGCTCTACACCTCCCTGGAGCGCATCGACGGCCGGCTCCACGAGGCGGCGGGCGACCTGTACGCGCGCCCCGTCACCACCTTCCGCAAGGTCACCTTCCCGCTGTCGATGCCCGGTGTCGTCTCCGGCACCCTGCTGACCTTCATCCCGGCGGCCGGTGACTACGTCAACGCGGACCTGCTCGGCTCGACCGACACCCGCATGGTCGGAAACGTCATCCAGACCCAGTTCCTGCGGATCCTCGACTATCCGACGGCCGCCGCGCTCTCGTTCATCCTGATGGCCGGAATTCTCGCCATGGTGACCATCTACATCCGCAAGTCCGGGACGGAGGATCTGGTTTAAATGGCCTTCGTCAACTGGCTCAAGCGTCATTTCGTCGTCATCGCGGGACTGTGCACCCTCGGATACCTCCTGCTGCCGAACGTCGTCGTCACGGTGTTCTCCTTCAACAATCCGAAGGGCCGCTTCAACTACGAGTGGCAGCAGTTCTCCCTGGACGCCTGGAAGGACCCGTGCGGCGTCGCCGACATGTGCGGCTCGCTGTCGCTCAGCCTCCAGATCGCGTTCTGGGCGACGATCGGCGCCACCGTCCTCGGCACGATGATCGCCTTCGCGCTGGTGCGGTACCGCTTCCGCGCGCGCGGCGCCATCAACTCGCTGATCTTCCTGCCCATGGCGATGCCCGAGGTCGTCATGGCGGCCTCGCTGCTCACCCTGTTCCTCAACATGGGCGCCCAGCTGGGCTTCTGGACGATCCTCATCGCCCACATCATGTTCTGCCTCAGCTTCGTCGTGACGGCCGTCAAGGCCCGTGTCATGTCGATGGACCCGAGGCTGGAGCAGGCCGCGCAGGACCTCTACGCCGGCCCGTTCCAGACCTTCGTGCGGGTCACCCTGCCGATCGCTGCACCCGGGATCGCCGCGGGCGCGATGCTCGCCTTCGCGCTCTCCTTCGACGATTTCATCATCACCAACTTCAACGCGGGCTCGACCGTCACCTTCCCCATGTTCGTGTGGGGCTCGGCGCAGCGCGGTACGCCTGTGCAGATCAATGTCATCGGTACGGCCATGTTCCTGGTCGCCGTACTGCTCGTCCTGACCTCCATGGTCATCAGCAACCGCCGCAACAGGCAGAAGGCGTGAGCCTTCTGCTGAACGCCCTGTAGGGAGTTGAAATCATGGCCCCTGGCGCCATGAGCCGTCTGACAAAGGCAACACAGGCACTTTCCGAAGCCCAGCCGGTCCCGTACTGGCTGGAGGATCCCGGCAAGCCCCACCCCGAGCCCGCGCTCACCGCCGCCGAGACCTGCGACCTGCTGGTCGTGGGCGGCGGTTACAGCGGACTGTGGACCGCGCTCCTGGCCAAGGAGCGCGACCCGCAGCGGGATGTCGTCCTGCTGGAGGGCCGTGAGGTGGGCTGGGCCGCCTCCGGCCGCAACGGCGGTTTCTGCGCCGCCTCCCTCACCCACGGTCTGGCCAACGGGCTGACCCGCTGGCCGGACGAGATCCACAAGCTTCAGGAGCTGGGCGCCCGCAACCTCGACGAGATCGAGAAGGCGGTCGCCCGCCACGGCCTGGACTGCGAGTTCGAGCGCACCGGCGAGATCGACGTGGCGACCGAGACGTACCAGGCACGTGAACTGCGCGACTGGTACGAGCAGATGGAGCGCGAGGGCCTCGCCGACGGCGTCGAGTTCCTGGACGCCGACGCGGTGCGGCAGCAGGTCGACTCACCCACCTTCCAGGCGGGCCTGTACGACCGCCGGGGCGTCGCGATGGTCCACCCCGCCAAGCTGGCCTGGGGGTTGAAGCGGGCGTGCCGTGAACTGGGCGTGCGCGTCTACGAGCACACCCCGGCCCTGACGCTGAAGCAGTACGGCGCGGGCATGGCCGTACGCACCCCCTACGGGTCCGTCCGGGCCCGCAAGATCGCGCTCGGCACCAACATCTTCCCCAACCTGGTCAAGCGGGTGAGGGCGTACACCGTCCCGGTCTACGACTACGCGCTGATGACCGAGCCGCTCGACGCCGGGCAGCTCGCGTCGATCGGCTGGAAGAACCGGCAGGGCCTCGGCGACAGCGCCAACCAGTTCCACTACTTCCGGCTCTCCGCCGACAACCGGATCCTGTGGGGCGGTTACGACGCCGTCCACCACTACGGCGGCCGGGTGCGCGCCGAGTACGACGACCGGCCGGAGACGTACGCGAAGCTCGCCGACCACTTCTTCACCTGCTTCCCGCAGCTGGAGGGCGTCCGCTTCACGCATGCCTGGGGCGGCGCGATCGACACCTGCTCGCGCTTCTCGGCGTTCTTCGGCACCGCCCACCAGGGTGACGTGGCCTACGCGGCCGGGTACACGGGGCTCGGCGTCGGGGCGACCCGGTTCGGCGCCGACGTGATGCTGGACCTCCTGGACGGCGAGACGACCGAGCGGACGTCCCTGGAGATGGTCCGCAGGAAGCCGCTGCCGTTCCCGCCGGAGCCGTTCGCCTGGACGGGGATCGCGCTGACCAAGTGGTCGCTGGCCCGGGCGGACTCGCACGGCGGCCGGCGCAATCTGTGGCTGAAGACGATGGACCGGCTGGGCCTCGGCTTCGACAGCTGACCTTCCCCGGGCCGTGTGATCCAGTTCACTCCAAAAGGGTTCCTGAACCCGCGTAATGCCGGCGGGCCGACCTCCCTCTCTCTCGTGACGCGCTCGGCGTCCACGTAGGAAAGGGAGGTCTCCTCATGACTGGGGCGAAAACGGCGGTCGAGTGGCTGGCGTCCGTGGCTCCGAACCCCGAGGCCTGCCGCTGGGAGTGGGAACGCAACCCCCTCGGGGTCGCCCTGCTGCCCGCCGGCAAGGCCTGGGACGTGCTCATCCTGCCGGGTGAGCTCGGTTATCCCACGCTCGACGTCCTGACCAGGATCATCGACCAGCCGGGTCCGGTCCTGGTCGACTTCGGCGACGCCCGGATGGGCTTCTTCGTGCCGCCCGGCACGGCGGCCCGCTGGCTCGGCACCGGCATCCGTACGGCGGGTGCGGGCACCTGGATCGTCGTGCCGTACCCGGGCAGGTCCACGGGAGGTGTCCGCTGGCTGGTCCCCCCGGACGGATCGGGCACCCTCACCGACCCGGCGCTGCTGGAGCTGGCCATGCACGAGGCCGCCGCCGGCCTGGCGACGGAGGGCGATCGCTAGGGCCCCGACGGCCGGTGGCGGTGCGGAAGGTACCGGCCGGAGGGGTTGACAACTGAATTGGTCTGGACCAAGTTGGGCGCGCTCCACCTCCCCGAAATCCCCCGTTCCCGGAGGCACTTGTGAGTCGCCCCAGCCGCAACAGACCGATCACCGCCGTCCTCACGGCCGCCCTGCTGGCCGTGTCCGGCATCACCGCGCTCTCGTCGGCCGCCCGTGCGGCCGACGCGGACCTGGCACAGAACGGAGGCTTCGAGACGGGCCTCTCCCCCTGGACGTGCACGGCCGCGACGACCGTCGCCGCCCCGGTGCACAGCGGCGGCTCCGCGCTGCAGGCGACCCCGGCCGGCAGCGACAACGCCCGGTGCGCCCAGACGGTGACCGTGAAACCGGACGCGCAGTACACCCTGTCCGGATACGTCCGCGGCTCCTACGTCTACCTCGGCGCGAGCGGCACCGGCACCACCGACGTCTCCACGTGGACCCAGTCCGCCCCCGACTGGCAGCGGCTCTCGACGACGTTCAGGACGGGCGCGTCCACCACCAGCGTGACGATCTACACCCACGGCTGGTACGGCACCGGCGCCTACTACGCCGACGACATGTCCCTGATCGGCCCCGGCGTCGACGCGGGCCAGCCGCCCGCGGCGCCCACCGGTCTGACGGCCGGCGCGATCACCTCCTCCGGCGTCGCCCTGTCCTGGTCGGCGGTGGCCGGAGCGACGGGCTACGCCGTCTACCGCGACGGGGTGAAGGTCCAGACGGCCACCGGCACCTCGGCCACCGTGAGCGGCCTCGCCGCCTCGACCGCGTACGCCTTCCAGGTCGCCGCCGTGAACGCGGCGGGGGAGTCCGCGAAGTCGGCCACGGTCACCGCGACCACCACGTCCACCGGCTCGGGCGGGGGCGGCGGTTCGTCCGGCCTGCCCGAGCACGCCCTGGTCGGCTATCTGCACGCGAGCTTCGCCAACGGCTCCGGCTACACCCGGCTCGCCGACGTCCCCGACAGCTGGGACGTCATCGACCTGGCCTTCGGCGAACCCACCACGGCCACCTCGGGCGACATCCGCTTCAACCGCTGCCCCGCCACCGAGTGCCCGAACGTCGAGTCCGACGCCGAGTTCAAGGCCGCGATCAAGGCCAAGCAGGCAGCCGGCAAGAAGGTGCTGATCTCCATCGGCGGCGCCAACGGCCAGGTCCAGCTCACCACCACGGCGGCCCGTGACGCCTTCGTCTCCTCGGTCTCCGGCATCATCGACACCTACGGCCTCGACGGCCTCGACATCGACTTCGAGGGCCACTCCCTCTCCCTCGACGCGGGGGACACCGACTTCAAGAACCCGACGACCCCGGTGATCGTCAACCTGATCTCCGCCCTGAAGACCCTCAAGGCCCGGTACGGCGACGACTTCGTCCTCAGCATGGCCCCGGAGACCTTCTTCGTGCAGATGGGCTACCAGTACTACGGCTCGGGCAAGTGGGGCGGCCAGGACCCGCGCTGCGGCGCCTACCTGCCCGTGATCCACGCGATGCGCGACGACCTGACGCTGCTGCACGTCCAGGACTACAACTCGGGCCCGATCATGGGCCTCGACAACCAGTACCACTCCATGGGCGGCGCCGACTTCCACATCGCCATGACGGACATGCTGCTCACCGGCTTCCCGGTCGCGGGCGACGCGAACAACGTCTTCCCGCCGCTGCGCCCGGACCAGATCGCCATCGGCATGCCGGCGTCCGTGAACGCGGGCAACGGCCACGTCGCCCCCGCCGAGGTCACCAAGGCCCTGGACTGCCTGACCAGGAGGACCGGCTGCGGCTCGTACGCCACCCACGGCACCTGGCCCGCCCTGCGCGGCCTGATGACCTGGTCGGTCAACTGGGACCGGTTCTCGAACTGGGAGTTCCAGAAGACGTTCGACGGCTACTTCGGCTGACCCCGGTCAGCAGGACGTACCCCGTCAGCAGCACCGTCGACAGACACCAGCTCGCCACGACGTCCAGGGGCCAGTGGTAGCCCCGCCGCACCAGCCCGTACGACACACCGAGGACCAGCGCCGCCCACAGCACCACCACCGCACGGCGGGCCCGCAGCGTGCGGAGCCACGGCAGCACGAGCAGCGCCGCGGCTCCGTAGGCGACGGCCGCCGTGGCGGTGTGTCCGGAGGGGTAGTAGCCGGTGGCGGGCGGCACGGCCGGGGTGCCGGGGCGGTCGGTCCACTCCTTGACCGGCACGATCAGCGCCGGGACCAGCGCCATCAGCAGCGCCGCCCCGGCGGCCGGCCACCACCACCGGTCTGTACCGGTGCGGCGGGAGCGCCACACCGTGTATCCGATGGCCAGGGCGAGCACGGGGACCGCGACCTGGACGTTGCCGAGGTCGGCGAGGAGTTCGGAGGCGCGGTCGGGGTGGACGAGGGCCTTGCTGAGACGTTCGTCCACGCGCAGCAGGGGGCCGTCGGCCACGACCTGCCAGGTGATCAGCGCGAACAGAAGGGCGGGAAGCCCGAGAAGAAAGAAGGAGGTCGGCCGCCCCGGAACAGGGGGGGTGGTTCCGGGGCGGCCGTCCGGATCGGCGTGCCGCGCGCCCCGGGGGGTTTGGGGCGCGTGACCGTCCGATCGGTGAGGAGATCCGGAGCCGGAGGCCCCGGTTGTGTGCGCGAGGGCACGACCAGGTCGAAGCTGGGGAGGCCCCGGCCTGATGTCGCCCACAGTCCCCTGTGGGCGGGGTGTATCTCTCATCTGGGTAGAACCTACGGCAGCGCGTCGGGGTTCGACAGCCGGATTCGACTCCTCCCATGCACCCCGCACACCTTCTTCACACCCTCTGCCGTCGGCCGCCGCACACCCGGAATCCCTTGTGAACTCCGGGCTGTGACGGCTGTGACACACGTGACGCCCGCCCATGGGCCCGCTGTGTCCCCGGACCCGGGCGCCGCCGCGTCAGATGGCGGTGAAGGCCTGCTCGATGATGTCGAGACCCTCGTTCAGGAGGTCCTCGCCGATGACCAGCGGGGGCAGGAAGCGGAGCACGTTGCCGTAGGTGCCACAGGTCAGGACCAGCAGGCCCTCGGCGTGGCAGGCCTTGGCGAGCGCGCCGGTCGCCTCCGGGTTCGGCTCCTTGGTGGCGCGGTCCTTGACCAGTTCGATGGCGATCATCGCGCCACGGCCCCGGATGTCGCCGATGACGTCGAACTTCTCGGCCATCGCGGTGAGGCGGGCCTTCATGATCGACTCGATGTTCTTCGCCCTGGCGTTGAGGTCCAGCTCCTTCATCGTCTCGATGGAGCCGAGCGCACCGGCGCAGGCCACCGGGTTGCCGCCGTACGTGCCGCCCAGGCCGCCGGAGTGCGCGGCGTCCATGATCTCGGCGCGGCCGGTCACCGCGGCCAGCGGCAGACCGCCCGCGATGCCCTTGGCGGTGGTGATCAGGTCCGGGACGATGCCCTCGTCCTCGCACGCGAACCACTGGCCGGTCCGGCAGAAGCCGGACTGGATCTCGTCGGCGACGAAGACGATGCCGTTGTCGGCGGCGAACTGGCGGATCGCGGGCAGGAAGCCCTTGGCGGGCTCGATGAAGCCGCCCTCGCCGAGCACCGGCTCGATGATGATCGCGGCCACGTTGTCCGCGCCGACCTGCTTGGCGATCTGGTCGATCGCCTGCGCGGCGGCCTCCGGACCGGCGTTCTCCGCACCGGTCGGCCAGCGGTAGCCGTACGCCACCGGCACGCGGTACACCTCGGGCGCGAACGGACCGAAACCGTGCTTGTACGGCATGTTCTTCGCGGTCAGCGCCATCGTCAGGTTGGTACGGCCGTGGTAGCCGTGGTCGAAGACGACGACCGCCTGCCGCTTGGTGTACGCGCGGGCGATCTTGACGGCGTTCTCGACGGCTTCGGCACCGCTGTTGAACAGCGCGGACTTCTTGGCGTGGTCACCCGGCGTGAGCTCGGCGAGCGCCTCGGCGACCTCGACGTAGCCCTCGTACGGCGTGACCATGAAACAGGTGTGGGTGAAGTCGGCGAGCTGGGCGCTCGCGCGGCGTACGACGGCCTCGGCGGAGGCGCCGACGCTGGTCACGGCGATGCCGGAGCCGAAGTCGATCAGCCGGTTGCCGTCGACGTCCTCGATGATGCCGCCGCCCGCCCGCGCGGTGAACACGGGCAGCACCGAGCCCACGCCCTGCGCGACCGCTTCGAGGCGGCGGGCCTGAAGCTCCTGCGACTTCGGGCCGGGGATGGCGGTGACGATCCGGCGCTCCTGCGGAAGTGCGGTCATGAGGGGCTCCTGGGGGGATGGTGCGGACGCTTGTCTTCTTTTCTCGCAGGCTAGGGCGGGCGATGGGGGGTGGGCATGCTCCATGTGGGCGTTGTCCGGGGCCCGGGTTGTCCGTGATGGACATAGCGCCCCCGGCCCCCCGCTCACGGCCCTGGCCGCGTAAGCGGTGAACTCCCCTTGCGCGCGCGTTAGATTGACCGCTGACGGTGCACGGAACGGCTGGTCAGGGAGCAGGGGCGATGGACGGCGACGGGACGCAGGACGCGCGGGGCACGCACGCGAACCCGGTACCGCGCCCAGCGGGACCTCCGGACACCACACGGGTACCGCCACCGCCGGGCCACAGCCCCGGCGCCCGGGTCGCGGACTGGTTCAACGAACGCAGGCCCGAGGCCGAACCCGGCATCTGGCGCTTCGGCTACCGCCGCCCCAAGGCGGCCCGCAAGGCCGAGCGGCTCGCCCCGCTGACCATCGCGGGCATGCTGATCCCGCTGGTCCTCGGCATCATCGTGTGGTCCTTCTGGCGCCGCGGCGAGGTCCCCTACGAGTTCACCCTGCTGCGCCTGTTCACCCCGGACGACTGGTGGTGGGGCGGCACGCTCGCCACCCCCAAGGAACTGACGGGACGGCCGGTGCCGTACCCCGGTGTGGAGGCCCTGGAGGTCTACGCCGGGCTGTCCTTCGCGCTGCTCGTCTACCTCGTCACCCGGCTCGGCGGCTGGGGCACCGTCGTCCGCCACTACATCGGCCGCAAGGCGCAGCCCGCCCGGGCCCTGATCGCCGCCCTCGGCGCGCTGATCGCCCTCAGCTTCGTCTTCCCGGACTCCTTTCCCGTCGTCGGCTGGGACGCGGTCCCGGTGGTCACCCCGCTGTTCTCGCTGATCGTGCTGATCGGCGACGGGTACGGCGTCTACTCCTCGCCCTCCAAGGAACTGCTGGACACGCTCGTCACCCTGCTCGTGCTGTGGCCCTTCGCCCGGCTCGGCGGCTGGTGGCCGCTGCTGCGCGCCCGGCTCGCCGCCCGGCGCGGCGCCGACGGCTCGGACGCCCTCCCGGCGGCCGAGCAGCCCCGCGCGGGCTGGCCCGAGCTGCGCGAGGCCGGCCAGCACCGGGTCGCCGACGTGCTCACCGCCGAGGTCCTCGCCGGGCGGATGAACGACGTGGACTGCGCCCGCGTCACCCGCGGCTGGAGCCGCGCCCGCGGCCAGGGCCGCCTCGCCGACTTCACGGACACCGTGCTGCGCCAGGGCGCCGCCGCCTTCACCCACCCCTCCGGCGCCCGCGACCTGCCCCACCGCGCCGCCCGCCACGACCTGCTCACCGGACAGGTGCGCATCGGCCGCTGGGCCGAGGCCGAACGCACCCCCCTCGCCTACGGCGGCGTCGGCGCGGCCCTCGGCGCGCAGACCCTGCGGACCTCGCTGCTGGTCGTCGGACCGTCCGGCGCGGGCAAGACCCGGCAGGTCCTCGCCCCGGTCGCTGAGACCCTGGCGCTCCAGGCCCTCACCGGCGCCTGCGCCGTCGTCGTGGTCGGCGGCCCGGGCGGCGAACTCGGACCCGACACGGCGTACGACGTGGTGGTGCGCGTCGGCGACCCCGCCTCCGTCCACGACCTCGACCCGTACGCGGAGACCGGCGACCCCGACGAGGCGGCGGCGATCCTCGCCGAGGCGCTCGCCGGGGACCTCGACACGGTGGGCGCCGAGCGCGCGGCCCGCCCGCTGGCCCAGCTCCTCGGCCCCTACCGGGCCGCCCACGGCCGCTTCCCCGCCCTGCCCGTGCTGCGCGAGCTCCTCGACGGCGACCGGGCCGCCCTCACCGACCTGCGCGCCCGGCTCACCGACGACCGGCACGCGGCGATGCGCCGGGAACTCGACGCCCGCGTCCGGCAGACCGGCGCCGCCGGCGACCCCGGCCCCGTGCTCGCCGACCGGCTCGCCCTGCTGGACCGGCCGGCCTTCGCGGACTTCTTCGGCGCGGGCGGCGCGGACGGCTCGGGCGGTGCGGACGGCTCGGGCGGTTCCGGTGGCGGGGCGATCCGGCCGTTCTCGCTCCGGGCCATCGCCCACCACCCGCTGCGCGTCCGCGTCGACCTGCCCCAGCACGGGCACGAGGAGGCCGCGCGGCTGATCGCCCGGCTGGTCCTCGCCCAGTTCACCGCGGTCGCCCGCGAAGGCGCCCGCGACCACTTCCTCAGCCTCGTCCTCGACGACGCCACCGGCACCGTCACCCCCGGCTCGGTCCGCCGCGTCCAGCGGCTGCGCTCGCAGAACGCCGGGGTCGTCCTCGCGCTGCGCAGCGTCTCCGACGTCCCAGAGGCCCTGCACGGGCCGCTGTACGGGGCCGTCGGCTGCCGGATGGCGCTCGCCGGGGTGACGACCTGGGACGGCTCGCGCTTCGCCGACGCCTGGGGCACCGAGTGGGTGGAGACCAAGGACGTCGCCCAGCACGCCGTCTTCGCCGACCAGCCCATGACCCGGGCCATGCACGCCCTGCGCAAGCTGGTCACCGGCAAGGCCGTCACCACCGAGGCCGTCACCGTCCGCCAGATCGAGCGGGAGCGCTGGTCGGCGTCCGAGCTGGCGCACCAGGTGCCGCCGGGGCACGCCGTGCTCTCCCTCACCACCGTGACGGGCGAACACGCGCCCC
The DNA here is from genome assembly GCF_044747265.1 of Streptomyces sp. NPDC090106. NCBI lineage: Bacteria > Bacillati > Actinomycetota > Actinomycetes > Kitasatosporales > Streptomycetaceae > Streptomyces > Streptomyces sp. NPDC090106. The sequence continues at coordinate 919,440 of NZ_JBIVDS010000002.1, forward strand.
CGCTGCTCCTCGACCTGCGGGCGTGAGGTGCTGCGGGGACCGTACGGTGAGGCAGAATCGGTATGAGCCGTTCATACACGGCGGCCAACTGATCGCCACGGTCACCCGCCTCCGAACGCTGTGAAGGCCCCATGCCCCCCACCCTCGCCTCGCTCGTCCACCACTCCGCGCTCAAGCTGACCGTGCGCGCGGGCGAGGACCGGCTCGACGTGCCCGTCCGCTGGGCCCACGTCAGCGAGCTGGCCGACCCCGTGCCGTACATGGAGGGCGGCGAGCTGCTGCTGATCACCGCGCTGAAGCTGGACGCGGAGGACCCGGCGGCGATGCGGCGCTATGTGAAGCGGCTGGCGGGCGCCGGGGTGGTCGGGCTCGGGTTCGCCGTCGGCGTCAACTACGAGGACATCCCCGACGCGCTCGTCCGCGCCGCCCGCGCCGAGGGGCTGCCCCTGCTCGAAGTGCCCCGCCGCACGCCGTTCCTCGCCATCAGCAAGGCCGTCTCCGCCGCCATCGCCGCCGACCAGTACCGGGCCGTCACCGCCGGGTTCGCCGCCCAGCGGGAGCTGACCCGGCAGGCACTCGCCGAGGGGCCCGAGGGACTCCTCGCCGCGCTCGCCTCCCAGGTCGACGGCTGGGCCGCGCTCTACGACGCGTCCGGCGCCGTCGTCGCCACCGCGCCCGAGTGGGCGGGCCGTCGCGCGGCCCGGCTCACCGCCGACGTGGAGCGGCTGCGCGACCGGCCCGCACCGGCCTCCTCGGTGGCCGGCGGCCCCGACACCGAGGACCGCGTCGAACTGCACTCCCTGGGCACCGGACGCCGCCCCCGCGCCGCGCTCGCCGTGGGCACCGCCGCCGCGCTCGGCACCGCGGAACGGTACGCCGTGCACTCGGCGATCGCCCTGCTCACCCTCACCACCGAACGCTCCCGCTCCCTGCACGCCGCCGAGCAGCGCATCGGCGCCGCCGTGCTGCGGATGCTGCTCGCCGGGGAACCGGACCACGCGCGCGCCGTCGCCGGGGGCCTGTACGGGTCGCTGCTGGACGCGCCGTTCCGCCTGATCGTCGCCGAGGCGGCGGGTCCCGGCGGCGCGGAGCCGTTGGCCGCGCTCACCGAGGCCGTCGAGTCGGCGGCGGCCCGCGCGGGGGAGGCCGTGCTCGTCGTCCCGGACGCGCAGGCCGACGCGGAGCGGCTGATCGTGCTGGCCGCGGACGACGGCGCGTCGGTGGCCGCGTGCGCGGAGCACGCCGCCGCGCTGGAGGCCGCACGCGGGCGGGACCGGGCCGCCGAGGAGCCCGAGCTGGTCGTCGGGGTGTCCGCGCCGGTCGGCCCGGTCGCGGTGGCCGCCGCGTACCGGCAGGCCGAGCAGGCGCTGTCGGTGGCCCGGCGGCGCGGCCGGATCCATGTCGAGCACGAGCAGCTCGCCGCCGGGTCCGTGGTGTCGCTGCTCGCCGACGACGCCGTGAAGGGCTTCGCCGACGGACTGCTGCGACCCCTGTACGAGCACGACGCGACCGGCCGCGGCGACCTCGTCGCCTCGCTGCGCGCCTGGCTCTCCCGCCACGGCCAGTGGGACGCCGCCGCGGCGGACCTCGGCGTCCACCGCCACACCCTGCGCTACCGGATGCGACGCGTGGAGGAGATCCTCGGCCGCTCCCTGGACGACCCGGACACCCGGATGGAGCTGTGGCTGGCCCTGAAGGCTACGTCGGCGGAGTGAGCCACGGGGGCTTCGCGGGAGGGCCGGCGGTGCCCGGGTGATCGCGGGACGGCCGGGGGAGTGGCACGCGGGCGGGCGGGTGTCCACGGGACGCCCGACGGCATCCTCCACGCCAGGGGCGGCGGCGTGCCTGCGGAGGGGTTGGTGGTGCGCCTGCGGAGTTGCCCGGTGGTGGCCCGGGCAGTGGTGCGCCTGCGGAGTTGCCCGGTGGTGGCCCGGGCAGTGGTCGGGGCGGGTCCGTCGGAGGGTCTGTGGTGGTCCAGGCCGTGGCTGACGGTGTGCCTGTGGAATGGCCGGCGTTGCGCCTGCGGAGTCGTCGGTGGCGGTCGGGGGGAGGCCGATGCCGGGCTCGCGGAGCGGTCGGGGGTGTGCCTGGCGGAGGGGCAGGTGGTGGCCCAGCGGGCGGCTGGCGTGTGTCCGTGGAATGGCGGGCGTTGCGTCCGCGGAGTTGATGGTGGCGGTCCGCGGAGGGGCCGATGCCCTGCCGCGGAGCGGTCGGCGGAGTGCACGCCGGACGCCTGCTGCCGCGCCGACTGCCGTGCCCGCTGGACGGCCGTTGCCCCGGACGGCTGATGCCGCGTCCGTCGGATGGGTGGTGCGGTGTCTGCCGGGGCCGAGCTGGCTGCCGCGTCCGCTGGACGGCCGATGTTGCGCTCACCGGACGGTTGGCGCCTCGTCCGTCGGATGGTTGGCGCCTCGTGCGTCGGATGGGTGGTGCGGTGTCTGCCGGGGCCGAGCTGGCTGCCGTGTCCGCTGGACGGTCGGCGTCGCGCTCACCGGATGGTCGGTGCCTCGTGCGTCGGATGGGTGGTGCGGTGTCTGCCGGGGCCGAGTTCGCTGCCGTGTCCGCTGGACGGTCGATGTTGCGCTCGTCGGATGGTCGGTGCCTCGTGCGTCGGATGGGTGGTGCCGTGTCTGCCGGGGCCGAGCTGGCTGCCGTGCCCGCCGGACGGTCGACGCCGCGTCTGCCGGACAGCCGGCGCCCCGCCCGTCAGACGGCCGTTGCCCGCCCGCCGGACAGCCCGTGCCCCGGCCGCGCGCCGGCTGGGCAGCTGTCCGGCGGGTCGGCGTACGACAAAGAGGCGTAAGCCGGGGGCGCATCACTACGGCTCGGACAAACGTCTCCGTCCCGTGGCCGTCCTACCGTGGGAGCCGCACACCACCCCCAACGCGGAAGGGCCGGACCCGCTCATGACCTCCACCACCGCCTTCTGGCTCGCCGGCCGCCAGGTCTCCGGCGCGGACACCTTCGACGTCACCTCGCCGTGGGACGGCCGGGTCGTCGGCAAGGTCGCCGTGCCCGACGACGCGCAGATCGAGGAGGCCGTCGCCGCCGCGTACGCCGTCCGCGACGAGTTCGCCGCGACGCCCGCGCACGTCCGGGCCGCCGCCCTCGACCACGTCAGCCGCCGGCTCGTCGAGCGCACCGAGGAGATCGCGCTGCTGATCTCCGCCGAGAACGGCAAGCCGATCAAGTGGGCGCGCGGCGAGGTCGGCCGGGCCGTGTCCGTGTTCCGGTTCGCGGCCGAGGAGGCCCGCCGGTTCAACGGCGGCGAGGCCCAGCGCCTGGACACCGACCTCGGCGGCCAGGGCCGGCTCGCGCTGACCCGCCGCTTCCCGAAGGGCGTCGTGCTCGGCATCGCGCCGTTCAACTTCCCGCTGAACCTGTGCGCCCACAAGATCGCCCCGGCCATCGCCGCCGGTGCGCCGATCATCCTCAAGCCGGCGCCCGCGACCCCGCTCTCCGGTCTGGTCATCGGTGAGCTGCTCGCCGAGACCGAGCTGCCCGCCGGTTCCTGGAGCATCCTCCCGGTGCCCAACGACCGGATGCCCGCCCTCGTCCAGGACGAGCGCCTCCCGGTCATCTCCTTCACGGGCTCCGAGACGGTCGGCTACGCGATCATGGACTCGGTGCCGCGCAAGCACTGCACGCTGGAGCTCGGCGGCAACGGCGCGGCGGTCGTCCTGGGCGACTACGCCTCCGACGCCGACCTCGACTGGGCCGCGACCCGGATCGCCACCTTCTCCAACTACCAGGGCGGCCAGTCCTGCATCTCGGTGCAGCGGGTCATCGCCGACGCCTCCGTCTACGACCGGCTGGTGCCGCGGATCGTCGCCGCCGTCGAGGCCCAGGTCACCGGTGACCCCTCCGACGACAAGACCGACGTCGGCCCGCTGGTGAGCGAGGCCGCCGCCGAGCGCGTCGAGTCCTGGGTCGAGGAGGCCGTCGAGGCGGGCGCGATCCTGCTCGCCGGCGGCTCGCGCGACGGCGCCTCGTACGAGCCGACCGTCCTGGCCGAGGTGCCGGCCACGGCGACGCTCGCCTGCGAGGAGGTCTTCGGACCGGTCCTGACCGTGCGGAAGGTCGACGGCGAGGCCGAGGCCTTCGCCGCCGTCAACGACTCCAAGTACGGCCTCCAGGCAGGGGTGTTCACCCACGACCTGCAGGCCGCCTTCCGCGCCCACCGCGCCCTTGAGGTCGGCGGTGTCGTGATCGGCGACGTCCCGTCCTACCGTGCCGACCAGATGCCGTACGGCGGTGCCAAGCAGTCCGGTGTGGGCCGCGAGGGCGTGAAGTTCGCGATGGACGACTACACCTACGAGCGGGTGCTCGTCCTGACGGGCATCGCCCTGTAGGTCACGCCTCCCCGAGGCCGACGGCCGGAGCCCGCTGTGCGGGGGCTCCGGCCGTCGGCACGTCGTCGGCTTCTCCGGACCCTCAACCGGGGAAGCCGACGTGCGCGAGCCGCAGCGGGCCGCGCAGCCTGAGACGGACGTCGTGCACCCCGGACGCCGTGAGCGGCGCGGCGAGGGTGCGGTAGGTGTACCGGTCGGTGGCCGGGGAGAGGGTGAGCGCGGCCTGCACGGGGCCGCCGTCCAGGGACAGTTCCACCGTGCCCTCGCCCGCCACGGTCACCGTCACCTCCGTGACGCCCGGCGCCTGCCCGAAGTCGCAGGCCCGGTAGAGGAGTTCGCCGCAGCGGTCCGCCGCCGGGGTCACCGACTCGCCCGTCGTGCGGGACCGGTCGACGATCGCGACGCCGCTCTGCTCGTCGAAGTCGGCGCCGTTCAGGCCGCGTTCGGCGACCGGCCGGGGGCGGGCCGGCTCGCCCTCCAGGACGACCGTGGTCCGCAGCCGGACGTCCTCGCTGGACGCGCCCGCCAGCAGCTCGTACGGACCAGGTTCCAGCCGTCGGCCGCCGTGCGCCACGTCCCAGAACTCCAGTGCGGACAGCGGCACTTCGAACTCCAGGTCGGCCCGCCCGCCCGGCGCGAGCGTCACCCGGCGGTGGCCCACCAGCTCCCGGCGCGGGCGCGGCACGGAGGGGTCCGCGGCCCGGACGTAGAGCTGGGCGACCTCGTCGGCCGTCCGGTCGGCTTTGTTGGTGACCGAGAACGAGACCCGCAGCACCCCGTCCGCCACCTCGGACGTGAGGTCCCCGTAGGCGAAGGACGCGTACGACAGCCCGTGGCCGAAGGGGAAGAGCGGGACGCCCTCGTAGTACAGATACGTCTGCCGGCCGCCGATCACGTCGTAGTCGAGCAGGTCCGGCAGGTCGGCGTCGTCGGCGTACCAGGTCTGCGGGAGCCGGCCGGCGGGGGAGACGTCACCGGCCAGCACCCGGGCGAGCGCGGTGCCGGCGGCCTGGCCGCCGTGCGCGGTCCACAGCGCGGCGCGCAGCGGGCCCGGCTCGAACGCGTAGGGGTAGGCCGAGGTGAGGACCAGGACCGTGTCCGGGTTGGCGGCGCGGGCCGCGCGCAGCAGGCGCTCCTGGTGGGCGGGGAGGGCGAGCGTCGTGCGGTCCTCGGTCTCGCGGCCGTTGATGTGCGGGTCGTTGCCCGCGACGACCAGGACGACGTCCGCGCCGGCGGCGGCCCGGGTCACGGCGTCCTCGCCGCGCTCGACGACGACCACCTCGAAGACCTCGGGGCTCTCCGCGGTCGCGGAGGTCTCCTGCGCCGGGTCGGCAACCTTCAGCCCGTCGGCGGCGACAACGAGGTGGCGATCCGTGCCCAGATGCCTGAGGAGGTGCCCGTTCGCGTGGGGTTCGAGCCGGAACGTCTCCTGGACGACCCACCCTCCGGGCTGGTCGGCGGAGGCGCGGACCCGCCCGTCCTCGGCGACCGAGAGGTAGCGGCCGTCGGGCGCGCGCAGGGTCAGCACGCCCTCGCCCCAGTCGACGAGCGCGAGTTCGGTGCCCCGCGCGCCGACCGTCAGCGGGGGCAGGTCCGTGCGGCCCGCCAGCAGCGCCGGGTCGAGGGCTCCCTCGGCACCGCGCGCCTCGTCACCGGTCTCCGTGTCCGCCTCCGGGACGTGCACGTACCGTCCCGCGGAGGTGCGCAGCAGGATGCGGTCCACGCCCTCCGCGAACTCCACGCGCTCGGCGCCGAACCGCTCGTACAGGCCCTCCAGCGGGGTCGAGCGGTGCAGGAGGGTGCCGCTGTACCAGTCGAGCTTGCACTCGTCGGCGAGCAGTCCGACCACGGCGAGGCGGGTGCCGGGCGCCAGCGGCAGGACGCCGTCGTTGCGCAGCAGGACGATCGCCTGCTCGGCCGCCTCCCGCGCGAGGGCGCGGTGCTCGGCGGTGTCGTACGCGCCGGGTTCGTCGTGGTCGTCGAACTCGCCGAGGCGGAAGCGGACCGAGAGCTGGCGGCGGACCGCCGTGTCGATGTCGGCCTGCGCCAACAGCCCTTGTTCGTAGGCCCTTTTGAGGCGTCCGACGATCGGGGCGCTGTCCGTGCCGTGGTCGGTGAAGCTGTCGACGCCGGCGACGAGGGAGGCCGCGGTGGCCTCCTCGTGGGTGTCGAAGTAGTGCTCGTGGTCGACGAGGTTGGTGGGCGCGCCCGCGTCCGAGCAGACCAGCAGGTCCTGTCTGGTCCAGGCGCGGAGCTGCTCGCGCAGATGCGGGGAGACGTGGTTGGGGCGGCCGTTGACCAGGTTGTACGCGGGCATCACCCCGGCCACCGCGCCCGCCTCGACGGTCGCGCGGAAGGCGCGCAGGTCGTACTCGTGCAGCACGCGCGGGCGCACCGAGCTGGACGAAGTGGCCCGGTCCGTCTCGTTGTTGTGGGCCAGCCAGTGCTTGAGGACGGGTGCGGTGCGCCAGTACGCGGGGTGGTCGCCGCGCAGCCCGCGGGTGTAGGCGGTGGCGATCGCGGAGGTGAGTTCCGGGTCCTCGGAGTAGCCCTCCTCGTTGCGGCCCCACAGGGGGTGGCGCAGCAGGTTCACCGTGGGGGACCAGACGTTGAGGCCGACGCGGTCGTCCTTGGCGCGCATCGCGCGCACCTCTTGGGACACGGCCTCGCCGATCCGCCGTACGAGGTCGGTGTTCCAGGTCGCGCCGAGCCCCACGGCCTGCGGGAAGACGGTCGCCGGGCCCATCCAGGCCACCCCGTGCAGGGCCTCCTGGCCGGTGCGGAACGCGGCGACGCCGAGGCGCTCGACGGCGGGAGCGAACTGGTGCAGGAAGGCGATCCGCTCGTCGGGCGTGAGGCGCGACAGCAGGTCGTCGACGCGCTTCGCGAGGGGCAGCCGCGGATCGCGGAAGGGTGGCATGGGCGGCGTGTGTGCGGTCACGTGCGGATCCCCTTGGCGTGGAACGAGGCGACTCTTTCGAAGCGCTTCGATGCTGGTTCGACACCCGGGCGGGTGTCAAGGGACAGGAGTCGCGTTTTCAAGCGGTGCATAAGAAAAGGTCACCTCCCGCGCCTCCGAGGAATCTTGGGAACGACCCTTGTGCACCCACAGGGCTTCACTTAACCTCACAGCAACATCGAAGCGCTTCGACTGGATGGCGACCGTAGAAGTCGTAAGAAGTCGTGAGAAGTCGAAGGAGCGCTTCAGCTCAGCCAGATCCACTCAAGACACCGCAGCCGACGGCTCCACCGCCGGGTGTCCTGGTGCGCCATGAAGGGTTGACGCAATGACGCCGAACGCCTCCGCCCCCTCCGCGGGCCCCTCCGGCCCGAGCCGGAGAAGTTTCCTCGCCTCCACGGCGGTCGCCACCGCCGCGGTCGCGGGCGGGATGCCGCTGCTCGCCGCCTGCGGCGGTTCGGACAGCGGCTCGCGGGACGGGACCACGTCGGGCAAGGACGCCAAGAAGATCCTCCCGGCGTACGTGGCCGGCAACGTGGTGACGCCGGACATCCCCGCGAAGAACGGCTCCGCGGCCGGCGTCACGAGCAAGCTCGACCTCGCCACGCTCAAGACCTCGGTCCCCGAGAAGCTCGGCAAGGGCGGCAAGGTCACCGTCATGTCGCCGTTCTGGGGCTCCCCGCCCAAGAGCGACAACGCCTACTACACGGCGATGAACGACCTGATCGGCGTCGACGTCACCTGGCAGAACCAGGACGGCAACACCTACGAGCAGAAGCTCGGCGCGGTCCTCGCCTCCAGCGAGGTGCCCGACGTGGTCGTGGTGCCCGGCTGGAACATGAACGGCAAGATCCCCAGCGCCATCATGAGCAAGTTCGCCGACCTCGGTCCCTATCTCTCCGGCGACGGGGCCAAGGACTACCCGAACCTGGCCGCGATCCCCACCGACGCCTGGCAGCGCTCCATCTTCGGCGGCAAGCTGCTCGGACTGCCGATGCCCTCGCCGTACGTCACCAACATCGTGCCCTTCTACCGCCAGGACATCTTCGACAAGGAGGGGTACGACATACCCACGTCCGGCGACGAGTTCCTGGCCCTGGCCAAGGAGATCACCAACGCCAAGGCCAAGCGCTGGGCGTGCATGGACATGAAGTGGACCGCCTTCCAGGCCTTCGGTGTGCTCTCCGGCGCGGAGAAGCCCCTCGGCTGGAACCTGGTCGACGGCAAGCTGATCAACCGCATCGAGACCGACGAGTACCTCGAAGCGATCGAGTGGTCCCGCAAGCTCTTCGAGGCCGGTGTCGTCCACCCCGACTCCGAACTGGGCAAGAACGCCCCCGACCCGGGACCCAAGTTCGCCAAGGGCGAGTTCCTGATCTACGCCCAGGACATCTCGCAGTGGTACAGCCGCACCGCCGAACAGGCCGCCCAGAACCCGGACTTCAAGATCTGGGGCATGGACGTCTGGGGCCACGACGGCGGCAGCCCGGTGCTGTGGGCGACCCAGCCGGCGAACATCTTCTCCTTCGTCAACAAGAAGGCCTCCGAGTCGGTCGTCCGCGACGTCCTCGCCGTCGCCAACGTCACCGCGGCGCCGTACGGCACCAAGGAGTACATGCTCACCAACTACGGCGTGGAGGGCACCCACTACACCGTCAAGGACGGTGTCCCCGCCAAGACCGACCAGGGCAACATCGACGTGCTCAACGCCTACGTCATGGTCGCGAGCCCCGCCAAGACCGTCGCCTACCCCGACTTCCCCGAGGTCGCCAAGGGCACCGTCGAATGGCAGCAGCGCATGGGCGCCTTCACCAAGAAGAGCTCCTTCTACGGCATGCAGATCACCGAGCCGAGCCGCTACACCAACCTCTCCAACGACTTCGAGCAGCTGGAGGACGACATCGTCCGCGGCCGCAAGAAGATCGGCGACATGCAGCAGGCCGTCTCCGACTGGAAGAGCAAGGGCGGCGACAAGCTGCGCGACTGGTACAAGCAGATCCTCGACGAGAACGGCTCCGCGGCCAACTGACCGGGCACCGAGGCAAGGAGAACGACCGTGTCGCACAGCACGGTGCCTCGCAGCAGGGCCGAGGCGGATACGACGAAGACCCCGGTGGCGCCCGGCGGCGCCACCGGTCCGGCCGGCCGGCGGGGCGGACGGCTGAGCCTGCGGCTCAGATTCCGGCGGGACCGGGTCCTGCTCCTGATGACGCTGCCCGCGGTCGTCCTGGTGCTGCTGTTCAACTACGTGCCGATCCTCGGCAACATCGTGGCCTTCCAGGACTACGACCCGTACATCAGCGACAACGGCATCGTGTCCATGCTGCACAGCCCCTGGGTGGGGATCGAGAACTTCCAGCGGATCTTCGAGGACTCCTCCTTCTGGCAGGCCGTCCAGAACACCCTGGTGCTGTTCTTCCTCCAGCTCCTGCTGTTCTTCCCCATCCCGATCCTGCTCGCGCTCCTCATCAACAGCGTGGTCAGGCCGCGGGTCCGGGCCATCGCGCAGGCCGTGCTCTATCTGCCGCACTTCTTCTCATGGGTGCTGGTCATCTCCGTCTTCCAGCAACTGCTGGGCGGGGCGGGCCTGTTGTCGCAGCTGCTGCGCCAGCACGGCTACGACGGCCTCGACATCATGACCGACCCGAACACCTTCAAGTTCCTCGTCACCGCGCAGACGGTCTGGAAGGACGCCGGCTGGGGGATCATCGTCTTCCTCGCCGCGCTCGCCTCCGTCAGCCCCGATCTGTACGAGGCCGCCGCGATGGACGGCGCGAGCCGCTGGCGCCGCATGTGGCACGTCACCCTGCCCGCGCTGCGGCCGGTCATCGCGCTGCTGCTGGTGCTGCGGGTGGGCGACGCGCTCACCGTCGGCTTCGAGCAGATCCTGCTCCAGCGGGACGCGGTGGGGCCGGGCGCCGCGGAGGTCCTCGACACCTTCGTGTGGTGGAACGGCGTCCGCAACCAGGACTTCGGCTACGCGGCCGCCGCCGGACTGGTCAAGGGCGTCATCAGCATCGGACTCGTCCTCGCCGCGAACAAGGTGGCCCATCTCATGGGCGAGCAGGGGGTGTACAAGAAATGACCGCAGTCGTCGACGAGACGTCCCGAGGGCCCGCCCGCCGGGCCCCGCGCGAACCAGGACCCTGGGCCGCGCCGCCCCGGCCCGTGTGGGAGGAGCCGCCCTCCAGGTCGGGCCTCGCGGGCAAGGCGCTGGTCCTCGGCATCGCCTGCCTCGCGATCCTCTTCCCGCTGTGGATCGTCGTCGTCACCAGCCTCTCCACCCGCAGGACCATCGACGAGGCCGGCGGACTGGTCATGGTGCCCAAGGACATCACCTTCGTCGCCTACCAGGAACTGCTCAGCGGCGGCCAGGTGACCCGGGCCGCGGTCATCAGCGTGCTGGTGACCCTCGTCGGCACGGTGTTCTCGATGACCGTCTCGGTGCTGTGCGCCTACGGCCTGTCGCGGTCCGGTTCGCTCGCGCACCGGTGGATCCTGATGATCCTGCTGGCCACCATGTTCTTCAGCGCCGGACTCATCCCGACGTACCTGCTGGTGCAGACCCTCGGACTCACCGACTCCTACCTGGCGTTGATCCTGCCCAGCGCCATCAGCGTCTTCAACATCCTCGTGCTGCGCGGGTTCTTCATGGGCATCTCGTCCGAACTCACCGACAGCGCGCGGATCGACGGGGCCGGAGACTTCCGCATCCTGTGGCAGATCGTCATGCCGCTGTCGCGGGCCGTGATCGCCGTGATCACCCTCTTCTACGCGGTCGGGTACTGGAGCGCGTGGTTCAACGCGTCCCTGTACCTCAACGACCAGGACATGATGCCGCTCCAGAACGTCATGATCCAGCTCGTGCAGAAGCAGGAGGCCCCGGTGGGGCTGGGGCAGGCGATCAAGACGGGGCAGCTGTCGGGGCTCGCCGTCCAGATGGCCGTGATGGTGATGGCCCTGCTGCCGGTGGCCGTGCTGTCCCCGTTCGTCCAACGGCACTTCAAGAAGGGCATGTTGACGGGCGCGGTCAAGGGATGAGCGGCGCCCGCTGAGCGGGGCGGCGGAGGGACGGACGGCTGCCGCGGGCCGTCCGCACGGTTCCCCGCGCCCCTGGCGTGCAGCCCTTCGTCCCCCTCGTCCGAGCCACGTACGGATCCCACCCCTTCCACAGAGCGAGGTATGTCATGCGCACGTCCCGCCCCAGCAGGCGAAGCGTTCTTGCGGGCACCGCGGCGGCTGCCGCTCTCGCCACCGTTCCGCTGCTTCCCGGGCGGGCGCACGCCGCCGACGGCACCCCCTCCGGCGCCACCCCCGGTGACGGCACCCCCGCCTACCGCTGGCGCAACGCCGTCATCGGCGGCACCGGGTTCATCACCGGCCTCCTCTTCCACCCCTCGGTACGCGGGCTCGCCTACGCCCGTACCGACATCGGCGGGGCCTACCGCTGGGACGACCGGGCCGCGCGCTGGACACCGCTCGTCGACCATCTGGGCTGGGACGACTGGAACCTGCTCGGCGTCGAGGCGATGGCCGTCGACCCCGCCCACCCCGACCGGCTGTACCTCGCCCTCGGCACCTACGCCCAGTCCTGGGCGTCCGACGGCGCCCTGCTGCGCTCCGACGACCGGGGCGCCACCTGGACCCGCAGCGACCTCGGCGTGAAGCTCGGGGCCAACGAGGACGGGCGCGGGACGGGGGAGCGGCTGCTCGTCGACCCCCGTGACAGCGACACCCTCTGGCTCGGGACCCGCCACGACGGACTGCTCAAGTCCACCGACAGAGGCACCACTTGGGTCCCTGCCGACGCCTTCCCCGGCGCCCCGAGCCCCTCCGGGCAGGGCGTCACCCTGCTCGTCGCCGCCGGACGGACCGTGTACGCCGGCTGGGGCGACTCCGGCGGCGCCACCCTGTTCCGCACCGCCGACGGCACCACCTGGGAGGCCGTCCCCGGACAGCCCGGCGGCACGTCCGCCAAGGTGCCGATCCGCGCCGCGTACGACCGCCACGCGCGCGAGCTGTACCTGACGTACGCCGACGCGCCAGGGCCCAACGGTCAGTCCGACGGCAGCGTCCACAAGCTGGCCGTCACCACCGGCACCTGGACGGACGTGACGCCCGTGGCGCCGGGCGGCAGCGACCTGTTCGGCTACGGCGGGGTCGCCGTCGACGCCCGCCGCCCCGGCACCGCCGTCGTCTCCACCAACAACCGCTGGGCCGCCGTCGACACCGTGTACCGCACCACCGACGGCGGTCGCACCTGGACCTCGCTGAAGGACACCGCCGTCCTCGACGTCTCCGAGACCCCGTACCTCAAGTGGGGAGCGCAGGAACCGAAGTTCGGCTGGTGGATCCAGGCCCTCGCCCTCGACCCGTTCGACTCCCGCCACGTCCTCTACGGCACCGGCGCCACCGTCTACGGCACCCGCGACCTGACGCACTGGGCCCCCAGGGTGCGGGGCCTGGAGGAGGCGTCGGTCGTCCAGCTGGTGTCGCCCCCCGTCGGCGAGGCGCATCTGCTGAGCGGCTCCCGGGACATCGGCGTCATGTACCACGAGCGGCTCACCGCCTCCCCCTCGCGCGGCATGGCCACCAACCCGGTCACCGGGTCCGCGACGGGACTCGCGCAGGCCGCGGGAAGACCCGCGTACGTCGTGCGCACCGGGTGGGGCGACCACGGCAACGGGGCCCACTCGCAGGACGGCGGGCGCACCTGGGCCCCCTTCGCGGCCCAGCCCGACCTCGCCCCGAGCGCCCCCGGGCCGATCGCCGTCAACGCCGACGGCAGCGTCCTGCTGTGGGTCTTCGTCCACTGGGACGGCACCAGGTACCCGGCCCACCGCTCCGCCGACAACGGCGCCACCTGGACGGAGATCCCCACCTTCCCCAAGGGCGCCACACCGGTCGCCGACCCGGCCGACCCGACGCGCTTCTACACCTTCGACACCGACACCGGAACGCTGTACGCCAGCACCGACAGCGGCCTCACCTTCACCGCCCGCGCCACCGGACTGCCCTCCGGGGACAGCCAGTTCAAGCTCGCCGCCGCCCCCGGCCGCTCCGGCGACCTGTGGCTCAGCGCCAAGTGGAACGGGCTCCACCGGTCCACCGACGGAGGCGCCTCCTTCACCCAGGCCGACAGCTGCTGGGCCTCGTACACCCTCGGCTTCGGCAAGGCCGCCGACGGCGCCGGCTACCCGGCGATCTACCAGGTCGGCTCGACCGAGGCCCTCACCGGCGTCTACCGCTCCGACGACGCGGCGCGGACCTGGACCCGGATCAACGACGACGGACACCAATGGGGCTGGACCGGCGAGACCATCACCGGCGACCCGAGGGTGTACGGCCGTGTGTACCTCGCCACCAACGGGCGCGGCATCCAGTACGGGGAGCCCGTCTGATGCCCGGCCTGCACGACGCCACCCGGGGCCGCATCCTCTTCGGCGGCGACTACAACCCCGAGCAGTGGCCCGAGGAGACCTGGTCCGACGACGTCCGGCTGATGAAGGACGCCGGCGTCAACTCCGTCACCGTCGGCGTCTTCTCCTGGGCCCGGCTCGAACCCCGCCCGGGGGAACGGGACTTCGGCTGGCTGGACCGGCTGATGGACCTCCTCCACGCGCACGGCGTCGGGGTCGTCCTCGCCACCCCGACCTCCTCGCCGCCGCCCTGGATGGGCCGGCTCCACCCCGACACCCTCCCCGTCGACCAGGACGGCCGCACCGAGTGGTGGGGCGGACGGCAGCACTTCTCGCACTCCAGCGCCGTCTACCGCCGCCACGCCGCCGCGATCACCGAGGACCTCGCCGCCCGCTACGGCGACCACCCGGCGCTCACCATGTGGCACATCAACAACGAGTACTGCACCTACGACTGGAGCGACCAGGCCGCCGCCCGCTTCCGCGACTGGCTCCGGAACCGCTACGGCACGCTCGACGCCCTCAACACCGCCTGGGGAACGGCCTTCTGGAGCCAGGGCTACGGCGACTGGGAGGAGATCCACACCCCCCGCCGCGCCCACTACCTGAAGAACCCCACCCAGGTGCTGGACTTCAAGCGGTTCACCTCCGACATGCTCCTGGAGTGCTGCACCGCCGAACGCGACATCGTGCGACGGCACACCCCGCACCTCCCGGTCACCACCAACTTCATGGCCCTGTGGGACGGGCTGGACGCCTGGCGCTGGGCGGCGGAGGAGGACGTCGTCTCCGTCGACCTCTACCCCGACCCGCGCGACCCGCTCGCCGCCCAGTACGGCGCCCTCGTCCACGACCTGACCCGCTCGCAGGCCCGCGGCCCCTGGATGCTCATGGAACAGGCGGCCGGCCCGGTCAACTGGCGGGAGGTCAACCACCCCAAGCCGCGTGGCCTCAACCGCCTCTGGTCCCTCCAGGCCGTCGCCCGGGGCGCCGACGCCGTCTGCTACTTCCAGTGGCGCCAGTCCCGCCAGGGCGCGGAGAAGTTCCACTCCGGCATGGTCGGCCACGCGGGGGAGCGGGGCCGCACGTATCAGGAGATCAAGCAGCTGGGCGCCGAACTCGCCCGGATCGCACCGGCCGTGACGGGCCGTCATACCCCCGGTGAGATCGCCGTCCTGCTCGACTGGCACTCCTGGTGGGCCGGCGCCCACGAGGGACGGCTGTCGGGGCGGGTCGACCTCCCCCGCGTCCTCACCGCCTGGCACCGCGCCCTGTGGGAGTCCCACCTCGCCACGGACTTCGCCCACCCCGAACACGACCTCACCGCCTACGGACTCGTGGTCGTGCCCCAGCTCTACGCCCTCACCGACGCGGCGATCGACAACCTCCTCGCCTACGTGGAGCAGGGCGGCACACTCGTCTCCGGCTTCCTCACCGGCGTCGCCGACCAGGACGACCGGGTGCGCGAGGGCGGCATGGACGCACGGCTGCGCGACCTGTTCGGCATCCGCACCCTGCACGAGTGGTGGCCGCTGGAGGCGGAGGACACCGCCGACTGCGGCGCCTTCCGCGGGACCCTGTGGTCCGAGGAGATCGAGCGGGAGGAGGACGCGACGGTCGACGCCGTCTTCAAGGGCGGTGAACTCGACGGCCTGCCCGCCGTGCTGGGCCGGGACCGGGGCAGCGGAAGAGCCCGCTACCTCGCCACCCTCCCCGAGCCCGACGCGCTCCGCGCGCTCCTCGCCGGGTACGCCGCCGGTGCCGGGGTCCGCCCGGTCCTCGACGGCCTCCCGGCGGGCGTCGAGGCGGTACGGCGCGGCGAATCGCTGTTCCTGCTCAACCACGGGCGCGACACGGTGCGCGTCCAGGTCCCCGGCACCCACCGCGATCTGCTGACCGGCGAGACCGTCACCGGCGAACTCGCCCTCGGCCGCCACGGAGCGGCGGTGCTCCAGCCATGAACACCCCGGAACGTCCCGCCCACCCCGTCCACGGCACCTGGGAACCCCGTCCCGCCCTGCGCTGGGAGGACGGGTATCTCAGCGGCAACGGCCATCACGGCGCCCTGCTGTTCGGGGAACCGAACGACGAGCGGCTCGTCGTCACGCATCACACCCTGGTCCGGCCCAACGGCGCCGACCGGGCCCGCCCGCCCGAACTCGCCGCCGAACTCCCCGCCCTCCAGGACCGGTTGCTCGCCGGAGAGACACACGCGGCGGAGAGCTTCACCGACGGGCGCCCCCTTCAGTGGGTGCAGCCCTTCCACCCGGCGTTCCACATCCGGCTGCACCGGCGCGGCACCCGCCCGCGCGGCTACCGCAGGTCCGTCGACTTCACCACCGGCGTCATCCACAGCGCGTACGCCGGCCACGACAGCCGCCTGTTCGTGTCCCGCGCCGACGACGTCGTCGTCCAGTCGCTCACCGCCCCCGACCTCACCATCGGCCTCGACCACCGCCTCCCGGGAGCCCCGAACGACCTCGGCGTCGGCCAGGGGGCCGTCCTCACCCCCGACGGCGCCCTGCTCACCCTGCGCGTGCGCTACCCCGGCACCGACCGCGCCTACACCGGTGTCACCCTCGCCCGGGTCACCGGCGGCACCACCACGCTCACCCCGCCCGGCCTGCGGATCACGGGCGCCGAGTCCGTGCTGCTGCTCACCCGGGTCCTGCGGCACACCGGCGAGCTGGACGCCCTGGCGGAGGCCGACCGGCTGCGCGCCCTGCCCGCCGACGCCGCCGACCTGCTCGCCCGCCACACCGCGCTCCACCGCACCGCCTACGAACGCGTCACCCTCGACCTCGACGCAGACCCCGCCGAACGGGCCCTGTCCGGCTCGGAGCTGCTCGGCCGGCCCGACAGCCCCGCCCTCCTGGAGCGCCTCTTCGCCGCCGGCCGCTACCACCTGCTCTCCGCCAGCGGCCTCTTCCCGCCCCGCCTCACCGGACTGTGGACCGGCGACTGGGACACCGCCTGGGCGGGCGCCTTCACCAACGACGCCAACGTCAACCTCCAGACCGCCTCCGCCGCCGCGGCGGCCCTCCCCGAAGTCACCGAGGCGCACGCCCGCCTCGTCCACGGCCAGCTCGACGACTGGCGGGACAACGCCCGCGCGATCTTCGGCGCCCGAGGCGTCGTCGCCCCGCCCCACAGCGACGGCGAGTCGGGACTGACGTACCACTTCAGCCGGGAGTACCCGCTGCACCTGTGGACGGCCGGCGCCGACTGGCTGCTCAAGCCACTCGTCGACCACGACGAGACCCAGGGCGCACCCGACCCGCGCACCGCCGCCGCGCTCGCCGAAGTCGCCCTGTTCTACGAGGACTTCCTCACCCGCACGGACGACGCGGGGCACCTGGTCGTCGTCCCCTCCTACTCGCCGGAGAACCGGCCCGCCAACGCGAGCTGGGGCGCGCTCAACGCCGCGATGGACCTCTCGGCGGCCCGGCACGCCCTCCTCACCGCCGCCGCCCACCACCCCGACCGGGCCGCACGCTGGACGGCCCTCGCCGACCGCCTCCCACCGCACCGGATCAACGACGACGGTGCCCTCGCCGAATGGGCGTGGCCCGGCCTGGCCGACACCTACGACCACCGGCACCTCAGCCACCTCTACGGCGTCTGGCCCCTCGACGAGATCAACCCCTACGACACCCCCGGCCTGGCCACCGCCGCCCACCGCGCGCTCCAACTGCGCGGCGCCGAGAACGACTCGGCCCACGGACACCTCCACCACGCCCTGGTCGCCGCCCGGCTGCGCGACGCGGACCGGGTCGCGCACGCGCTCGGCCAGGTGCTCAAGGGCGACTTCTTCCACACCTCCCTGATGAGCGCGCACTACCCGGACCGGGACGTCTACAACGCGGACGCCGCGCACACCCTGCCCGCCGTGCTCGTCGAGATGCTCGTCCAGTCGACCCCGGACCGTCTCGTCCTGCTCCCCGCGCTCCCGGCGGCCCACCCGACGGGACGTGTCACCGGCCTGCGCACCCGGTTCGGCGCGGAACTCGACCTGACCTGGACCCCGCACCGAGCGACCGCGGTGCTGCGCCCCACCCGCACGCACCGCGTCGAACTCCGGACTTCCACCGGCGCGCGACCGCTCGACCTCGTCGCCGGAGAAGACCACGTCCTCAGCCTGGGGACGTGGTAGCTCCCCGCACCTCCCCCCACCCATGGAAGGGACACCATGGAACAGCCGAAGAAGAAGCGCAGGCCCCTGCGCAGGCTCACCCTGGCCGTACTGGCCCCCGCGATGGCCCTCGGCGCCACCGTCGGTCTCGCCTCCGCGCCGGCCTCCGCCGCCGTCTGGAGCTCCTGCGACCAGTGGGGCAACACGACCCTGAACGGCTACACGCTCTACAACAACATCTGGGGCTCCGGCGCCGGAAGCCAGTGCGTCTGGGCCAACTCCGGCACCAACTGGGGGGTCTGGGCCAACCACCCCAACACCGGCGGCATCAAGTCGTACCCGAACGCGAAGAAGGTGGTCAACAAGACCATCGCGTCCCTGGGCTCGCTCACCAGCAGCTACAACGTCACCGTCCCGTCGTCCGGCGCGTACAACACGTCGTACGACATCTGGGACACCGACTACGACTACGAGATCATGCTGTGGGTCAACTACAACGGAGCCGTCGGCCCGCTCGGCACCTCGCAGGGCAACCTCACCCTCGGCAGCCACACCTGGACCGTCTACAAGGGCAGCAACGGCTCCAACGAGGTGTTCTCGTTCCTGCGCACCTCGGACTCCTCGTCGGGCACCGTGGACATCAAGTCGATCCTCAACTGGATCGCCAACACCAAGGGCTGGATGTCCAGCAGCGAGACCATCGGTGACGTCCAGTTCGGCTACGAGATCACCAGCTCGTCCGGCGGCCTGGACTTCCAGACCAACAACCTGACCGTCAGCAGCAGTTGACCGGACCGGGTTGAAGTGCGGCCGGTCCCTCCCCTATCCGGGGACCGGCCGCACGGCCAGATGCGGCTACTCCGCCACGGGCAGCCGCGCCCCGTCCCGCAGGAACAGCGGGATGCGGTCCAGCGGGGCGTCGACGGTCACCGTCACCCCGCCCGCGTACGTCCGCCCGGTCCACGCGTCGGTCCAGTCGGCGCCCGCCGGGAGATACGTCGTACGGGCCGTGGCGCCCGCCGTGAGCACCGGGGCGACCAGCAGGTCCCGGCCCAGGAGGTAGGCGTCGTCGACCGGCCAGGCCGCCTGGTCCTCGGGGAACTCCAGGAACAGCGGACGCATCGGCGGCAGCCCCTCCTCGTGCGCCTGGCGCATCACGTCCAGCACGTAGGGCCGCAGGCGCTCGCGCAGCCGCAGGTACCGCTCCAGGATCTCCCCGGCCTCCTCGCCGTACGACCAGACCTCGTTGGGCCCGCCGGTCATCTCCGGGCCCAGCGGCATCCCCGGGTCGCGGAAGCCGTGCAGCCGCATCAGCGGGGAGAGCGCGCCGAACTGGAACCAGCGGACCATGACCTCGCGGTACGCCGGGTCGTCCGGGTCACCGCCGTGGAAGCCGCCGATGTCCGTGTTCCACCAGGGGATGCCGGACAGCGCGGTGTTGAGGCCGGCGGCGATCTGCCGGCGCAGCGTCGGGAAGTCGGTGCCGATGTCACCGGACCACAGGGCCGCCCCGTACCGCTGACTGCCCGCCCACGCCGACCGGTTGAGGGTGATGACCTCCTCGCCCTCGGCCCTCAGCCCTTCGTGGAACGTCCGGGAGTTCTCCGCCGGGTACAGGTTGCCGACCTCCAGGCCCGGGCCCGCCCAGTAGCGCAGGTTCTCCTGGAACCCGGGCTTCAGCTCGGGCTCGCAGGCGTCCAGCCAGAACGCCGTGATGCCGTACGGGTCGAGGTAGTTGGCCTTGACGCGGGACCACACGAACTCCCGGGCGTCCGGGTTCGTGGCGTCGTAGAAGGCGACCTGGACCGTCGAGGCGACCTCCTTGTCGGGCCAGTCGGCGTGCGCCGTCGGACCGTACTGGGTGCCGATGAAGTGTCCGGCCTGCTCCAGCACCGGATGGTTCTCGCTCAGCGGTGACACCGACGGCCACACGCTCACCACCAACTTGACGCCCATCTCCGCCAGTTCGGCGACCATCGCCGCCGGGTCGGGCCACTCCGCCGGGTCGAACTTCCAGTCGCCCAGATGCGTCCAGTGGAAGAAGTCGCACACGATCGCCGACAGCGGCAGCCCCCGGCGCTTGTACTCCCGCGCCACGGCGAGGAGTTCGTCCTGGGTGCGGTAGCGCAGCTTGCACTGCCAGAAGCCCGCCGCCCACTCCGGCAGCATCGGCGTACGGCCGCTGACCGCGCTGTAGCGGCGCTGGCCGTCGGCCGGGGTGCCCGCCGTGATCCAGTAGTCGATCTGCCGGGCCGAGTCCGCCACCCAGCGCGTCCCGTTGACCGCCAGCTCGACGCGCCCGATCGCCGGGTTGTTCCATAGCAGGGTGTAGCCGCGGCTGGACGACAGCACCGGGATGGTGACCTCGGCGTTGCGCTGCACCAGGTCGAGGACCAGGCCCTTCTGGTCGAAGCGGCCGTGCTGGTGCTGGCCCAGCCCGTACAGGCGCTCGTCGTCGTAGGCGGCGAACCGCTGCTCCAGCCGGTGGTGGCCGCCTCCGACCGCCGTGTACAGACGTGAGCCCGGCCACCAGAAGTGGGCCCGCTCCTCGGCGAGCACCTCGGTCCGGTCCTCCGTCCGCAGGAACCGCACCAGACCCTCGCCGCTCACCTCGACGGTGAGCCCGCCGACGGTCAACTGCCCCTGCCCGGCCTCGATCTTGACCGTGCTCCCGGTCGCCGGCGGCTCATCCAGCAGCGCCCCCGGCAGCCCGTCGAGGATCGGACCGCCGAGCCGCGCCCGGACCCGGACCGCGTCCGGACCCCACGGCTCGATCCGCAGCGTCTCCTGACGGCCGCTCCACTCCAGCGCGCCGTCCCGCTCCCGGAACGTGCCGACGGTCGGGGACGACTGCGCGAGACTCACCGCACCGGCCGGGGCGCCGGAGACGGGCTGGTTGACGGCAGGCTGATGCACGAGAGGGCCTCCTGGGCTCCGGCGCACCGGCGTTCCGGTGCGCCTGTACTGCGGGGGAGTGCAGACATGGGGGTGCCCCGGCGGGGGCGGACGCGTGAACGTGATGCTGTGGGGGAGCGGTGGAGCGTACGGCTTCGGTCAGGCGGGGGCCGGGCCCGAGCTGGCCCGTACCGTCAACTCGGGTGCGATGAGGGCGACTTCGTCACTGCCGCGCCCCTCCAGCTTGGCCACGAGGCGCTCCACGGCGCTGCGGCCCATCTCCTGTGCGGGGATCGCGACGGACGTGAGCCGCACCGAGGCCTGGGTGGCCACCTGGTCGGGGCAGACCGCGACGACCGACACGTCCTCGGGGACGGCGCGCCCCTGCTGGCGCAGCAGCGCGAGCAGCGGTTCCACCGCCGACTCGTTCTGCACCACGAACCCGGTCGTCCCCGGCCGTTCGTCGAGGACCCGCGCGAGGGTGACGGCCATCGCGTCGTACCCGCCCTCGCACGGGCGGTGCAGCAGCCGTACGCCCAGCTCCTGGGCGCGGGTGCGCAGTCCGTCCAGGGTCCGTTCGGCGAAGCCGGTGTGGCGTTCGTAGACGGCCGGGGCCTCGCCGATGACAGCGATGTCGCGGTGACCGAGCATCGCGAGATGCTCGACGCACAGCGCGCCCGTCGCCCGGAAGTCGAGATCCACGCAGGTCAGTCCGGAGGTGTCGGCGGGCAGCCCGATGAGCACGGAGGGCTGGTCGGTGCCGCGCAGCAACGGCAGCCGCTCGTCGTCGAGTTCGACGTCCATGAGGATCATCGCGTCGGCGAGCCCGCTCCCGGTGACCCGGCGGACCGCGTCGGGACCCTCCTCGCCGGTGAGCAGCAGCACGTCGTACCCGTGGAGCCGGGCCGTCGTCGCCACGGCGATGGCGATCTCCATCATCACCGGGACGTACATGTCGGTGCGCAGCGGCACCATCAGCGCGATGATGTTCGACCTGCTGCTGGCCAGGGCCCGGGCGCCCGCGTTCGGGTGGTAGCCCAGTTCGCGGATGCTCTGCTCGACCCGCTGCCGGGTGGTCGTGGAGATGGACCGCTTGCCACTGAGGACATAGCTCACCGTGCTCGCCGAGACTCCGGCGTGCTGGGCGACCTCGGCGAGGGTGACCATCCAGCTCTCCAAGCTTTGTGAAGCGCTTCGACAGTGCGCAGTGCGAATAACGGCGGGTGAGGGTGGTTCGACAGTAGCCGTACCGAGGGTGGGTGTCCATAGGTTGTCGAAGCGCTTCGACATCGACTTCGACCAGGCCGTCAGGAACCTCCCTACCATGGCCGATTCTCGCCGCCCGCGGAACGTTTTCGCGCTCTTCGCCCACGGCGGCCGACGGCGCACCGCAACGGCCGACGACGACCTCCGGAGGGCTGGAACGTCGACCCGGCCGCCACCGGCCTGCCCCTGCGGGGCGGCGAGCGCACGCCCGTCAGGACCGCCTGGGACGTCACCGTCAGCTCCGCCCCCGGCACCATGAACGTCGCCGGCGACCCGTGGTCGCACGCCAGGGGCGACGCCGACCGGCAGGGCGCCGGACGCCTTTACACCGAGGCCTGTTCCGTCGGTGTCGGCTGAGCGGGTGCGTCGCCGGGGTGGTGGCCCGGCCCGGGATCGGGTACATACGATCGAGTAGCACCGGTCGGTAACGAAAACGGTCCATGATCCCGATTCGCGGCGAGGTGAGCCTCATGTCCGCACCATCCAGCAAACCCACCGTCTCCGAACGTGAGGCCCGCGAGGTCGCGGAGGCGGCCCGGGAGCAGGAATGGCGAAAGCCGAGCTTCGCCAAGGAGCTGTTCCTCGGCCGCTTCCGCCTCGACCTCGTCCACCCCCACCCCCTGCCCACCGGCGAGGCGGCCCGGCGCGGCGAGGAATTCCTCGCCACACTCCGCGACTTCTGCGAGACCAAGGTCGACGGCGCCCTGATCGAACGCGAGGCCCGCATCCCCGACGAGGTGATCGCCGGCCTCAAGGAACTCGGCGCCCTCGGCATGAAGATCGACACCAAGTACGGCGGTCTCGGCCTCACCCAGGTGTACTACAACAAGGCGCTCACCCTCGCCGGCTCCGCCAGCCCCGCGATCGGCGTGCTCCTCTCCGCCCACCAGTCGATCGGCGTCCCGCAGCCGCTGAAGCTGTTCGGCACGGACGAGCAGAAGGAGGCCTTCCTCCCGCGCTGCGCCCGCACCGACATCAGCGCCTTCCTCCTCACCGAACCCGACGTCGGCTCCGACCCGGCCCGGCTCGCCACCACCGCCGTCCCCGACGGCGACGACTACGTCCTCGACGGTGTGAAGCTCTGGACGACCAACGGGGTCGTCGCCGACCTCCTCGTCGTCATGGCCCGGGTGCCGAGGTCCGAGGGGCACAAGGGCGGCATCACCGCCTTCGTCGTCGAGACCGACTCGCCCGGCGTCACCGTCGAGAACCGCAACGCGTTCATGGGCCTGCGCGGCATCGAGAACGGCGTGACCCGCTTCCACCAGGTCCGCGTCCCGGCCGCGAACCGCATCGGCCCCGAGGGCGCGGGCCTGAAGATCGCCCTCACCACCCTCAACACCGGGCGTCTCTCCCTGCCCGCCTCCTGCGTCGCCGCGGGCAAGTGGTGCCTGAAGATCGCCCGCGAGTGGTCGGCGGCCCGCGAGCAGTGGGGCAAGCCCCTCGCCGGGCACGAGGCCGTCGGCGCGAAGATCAGCTTCATCGCGGCGACCACCTTCGCCCTGGAGGCCGTGCTCGACCTGTCCTCCCAGATGGCCGACGAGGACCGCAACGACATCCGCATCGAGGGCGCCCTCGCCAAGCTCTTCGCCTCCGAGATGGGCTGGCGCATCGCCGACGAGCTCGTCCAGATCCGCGGCGGACGCGGCTTCGAGACCGCCGAGTCCCTCGCCGCCCGGGGCGAACGCGCCGTCCCCGCCGAGCAGGTACTGCGCGACCTGCGCATCAACCGCATCTTCGAGGGCTCGACCGAGATCATGCATCTGCTCATCGCGCGCGAGGCCGTCGACGCCCACCTCTCCGTCGCCGGCGCCCTCATCGACCCCGACACGTCCCTGAGCGACAAGGCGAAAGCAGGCGCGGGCGCGGGCGTCTTCTACGCCAAATGGCTCCCGAAGCTCGTCGCCGGCCAAGGGCAACTTCCCTACTCCTACGGAGAGTTCAAGCGCGAAGTAGACCTCTCCGGCCATCTTCGCTACGTCGAACGCACCTCCCGCAAGCTCGCCCGCTCCACCTTCTACGCGATGTCCCGCTGGCAGGGCCGGATGGAGACCAAGCAGGGCTTCCTCGGCCGGATCGTCGACATCGGCGCCGAACTCTTCGCGATGAGCGCGGTCTGCGTACGCGCCGAACTCCTGCGCTCCACCGAGGACCACGGCCGCCAGGCCTACCAACTCGCCGACGCCTTCTGCCGCCAGTCCCGCATCCGCGTCGAGGAACTCTTCGGCCGCCTGTGGACCAACACCGACGACGTCGACCGGAAGGTCGTCAAGGGCGTCATGTCCGGCACCTACGAGTGGCTGGAGCAGGGCGTCGTCGACCCCTCGGGCGAGGGCCCCTGGATCGCCGACGCCACCCCGGGCCCCAGCGAGAAGGCCAACGTCCACCGCCCGATCCGCTGACCGCCCCCGTGGGTGCCCCCGCACACGGGGGCACCCACGGGAGGATCGGGAACCCGCCCAGGATGATCTGAGGACCGGGGACAGTCCCGGTCGCGTCCGGATCGATCCCGCCGGGCGCGGCGCCCGCGCCACGGGCCCCGGAGACCCGCTTCCGATCGCGTCCGTCCCCGGGGCGGCCCCCGCGGACCTGGTGACCCGTCGGGCGCGGGCCCGGCCGGCCCCCGGGCGAGGCGAGTGGCCCACGTGACACCCGGCACCCCCGGGAGAGGGACG
Organism: Streptomyces sp. NPDC090106; assembly: GCF_044747265.1. Classification (NCBI taxonomy): domain Bacteria; kingdom Bacillati; phylum Actinomycetota; class Actinomycetes; order Kitasatosporales; family Streptomycetaceae; genus Streptomyces; species Streptomyces sp. NPDC090106. The sequence continues at coordinate 944,138 of NZ_JBIVDS010000002.1, forward strand.
CGGTGTCCTCACACACCGTCCTTACGGCAACAATGGGAGGATGAGCGACAGCCCAGCCACCCGAGAGCCCGGCGCCCACGCCCTCGCCGATCCGCATCTGGTCTACGACCCCGTCGCGGGTGACGGCCCCAAGGACGTGGTGATCCTCGGCTCCACCGGCTCGATCGGCACCCAGGCGATCGACCTCGTCCTGCGCAACCCGGACCGCTTCCGCGTCACCGCGCTCTCCGCCAACGGCGGCCGGGTCGCCCTCCTCGCCGAGCAGGCGTACCGGCTGAAGGCGCGCACCGTCGCGGTGGCCCGGGAGGACGCCGTACCGGCCCTGCGCGAAGCGCTCCGGGCGCAGTACGGCGGCGCACCGCTCCCCGAGATCCTCGCCGGCCCCGACGCGGCCACGCAGGTCGCCGCCTCCGAGTGCCACACCGTCCTGAACGGCATCACCGGCTCCATCGGCCTCGCCCCGACCCTCGCCGCCCTGGAGGCGGGCCGTACCCTCGCGCTCGCCAACAAGGAGTCGCTCATCGTCGGCGGGCCGCTGGTCAAGGCCCTCGCCAAGCCGGGCCAGATCATCCCGGTCGACTCCGAGCACGCGGCCCTGTTCCAGGCCCTCGCCTCCGGCACCCGCGCGGATGTGCGCAAGCTGGTCGTGACGGCGTCCGGCGGTCCGTTCCGCGGCCGTACCAGGGACGACCTCGCGCACGTCACCGTCGAGGACGCCCTCGCCCACCCCACCTGGGCCATGGGCCCGGTGATCACGATCAACTCCGCGACCCTCGTCAACAAGGGCCTGGAGGTCATCGAGGCGCACCTCCTCTACGACATTTCCTTCGACCGCATTGAGGTGGTCGTGCATCCCCAGTCGTATGTCCACTCGATGGTCGAGTTCACGGACGGATCCACGATCGCCCAGGCGACGCCCCCCGACATGCGGGGGCCGATCGCCATCGGTCTCGGCTGGCCCGAGCGCGTCCCCGACGCGGCGCCCGCGTTCGACTGGAGCACCGCGTCGACGTGGGAGTTCTTCCCGCTCGACAACGACGCGTTTCCTTCGGTCAACCTTGCGAGGCACGTGGGGAAGCTCGCGGGCACGGCCCCGGCGGTGTTCAATGCCGCCAACGAGGAGTGCGTCGAGGCCTTCCGGGCCGGCGCGCTGCCGTTCAACGGGATCATGGAGACGGTGACGCGCGTGGTCGACGAGCACGGCACGCCGGTCACGGGAACCTCACTCACCGTGTCGGACGTCCTCGAAGCGGAGACCTGGGCCCGCACCCGGGCCCGGGAACTGGCGGCACAGACGGCGGAGGCCCGTGCATGACGACCCTGATGTTCATCCTCGGCATAGCGGTCTTCGCGCTCGGACTCCTCGTCTCGATCGCGTGGCACGAGCTGGGCCACCTCTCCACGGCCAAGCTCTTCGGCATCCGCGTGCCCCAGTACATGGTCGGCTTCGGCCCGACCCTCTGGTCGAGGAAGAAGGGCGACACCGAGTACGGCGTCAAGGCCATCCCGTTCGGCGGCTACATCCGCATGATCGGCATGTTCCCGCCCGGCCCGGACGGCAAGCTGACCGCCCGCTCCACCTCCCCGTGGCGCGGCATGATCGAGGACGCCCGCTCCGCCGCCTTCGAGGAACTCCAGCCGGGTGACGAGACCCGCCTCTTCTACACGCGCAAGCCGTGGAAGAGGGTCATCGTGATGTTCGCGGGCCCGTTCATGAACCTGGTCCTCGCGATCGGCCTGTTCCTGACGGTCCTCATGGGCTTCGGCATCCAGCAGCAGACCACCACCGTCTCCTCCGTCTCCCCGTGCGTGATCGCCCAGAGCGAGAACCGCGACAAGTGCCAGACCGGCGACCCCCGGTCCCCGGCCGAGGCCGCGGGCATGAAGGCCGGCGACAAGATCGTCTCCTTCGCCGGTGTCCGCACCGACGACTGGAACACCCTCTCGGACCTCATCCGTGACAGCGCGGGCAAGACGGTCCCGATCGTCGTCGACCGCGACGGCAAGGAAGTGGACCTCTCGGCGACCATCGCCACCAACAAGGTCGCCAAGAAGGACTCCAGCGGCACCTACGTCCAGGGCCAGTACGTCAAGGCCGGCTTCCTCGGCTTCAGCGCCGCCACCGGCGTCGTCAAGCAGGACTTCGGTGACTCGGTGGTGTGGATGACGGACCGGGTCGGCGACGCCGTCGACTCGCTGGCCGCCCTCCCCTCGAAGATCCCGGCCCTGTGGGACGCGGCCTTCGGCGACGGCCAGCGCGAGGCGGACAGTCCCATGGGCATCGTCGGCGCGGCCCGGGTCGGCGGCGAGATCGCCACCCTGGACATCCCCGCCTCCCAGCAGCTGGCGATGTTCGTGATGCTCCTCGCCGGCTTCAACCTCTCCCTGTTCCTGTTCAACATGCTCCCGCTCCTGCCCCTGGACGGCGGCCATGTCGCGGGCGCGCTGTGGGAGTCCCTGCGCCGGAACGTCGCCAAGGTCCTGCGCCGCCCGGACCCGGGCCCGTTCGACGTGGCGAAGCTGATGCCGGTCGCGTACGTGGTGGCCGGGATCTTCGTCTGCTTCACCGTGCTCGTCCTGATCGCGGACGTGGTCAACCCGGTGAAAATCTCCTAGCCATACCGCGTTCACGGCGGCCCGGGACCCTGTGTCCCGGGCCGCCTTCCTTTGAGTGGGTTGATCGGCGGGATGTGCTCTCGCCTGGGCTCGTGCCGTAATCTCGAAGCCTGGAGCCCGTTGTTCCGGGACCGGACCTTGATCCACGACTTGGGGTTGCACAGCAGATGACTGCGATTTCTCTCGGCATGCCGTCGGTTCCGACCAAGATCGCCGAACGGCGCAAGAGCCGGCAGATCCAGGTCGGCACGGTCGCGGTGGGCGGCGACGCCCCGGTCTCGGTCCAGTCCATGACGACGACCCGCACCTCCGACATCGGCTCCACCCTCCAGCAGATCGCCGAGCTCACCGCCTCCGGCTGCCAGATCGTGCGCGTGGCGTGCCCCACCCAGGACGACGCGGACGCCCTCGCGACGATCGCCCGCAAGTCGCAGCTCCCGGTGATCGCGGACATCCACTTCCAGCCGAAGTACGTGTTCGCCGCCATCGAGGCGGGCTGCGCCGCGGTCCGCGTCAACCCCGGCAACATCAAGCAGTTCGACGACAAGGTCAAGGAGATCGCCAAGGCGGCCCGTGACCACGGCACCCCGATCCGCATCGGTGTCAACGCCGGCTCCCTGGACCGCCGCCTGCTCCAGAAGTACGGCAAGGCGACGCCCGAAGCCCTCGTCGAGTCGGCCCTGTGGGAGGCGTCCCTCTTCGAGGAGCACGACTTCCGGGACATCAAGATCTCGGTCAAGCACAACGACCCGGTCATCATGATCGAGGCGTACAAGCAGCTCGCCGCCCAGTGCGACTACCCCCTGCACCTCGGCGTCACGGAGGCCGGCCCGGCGTTCCAGGGCACGATCAAGTCGGCCGTCGCCTTCGGCGCGCTCCTCTCCCAGGGCATCGGCGACACGATCCGTGTCTCCCTCTCCGCGCCCCCGGTGGAGGAGGTCAAGGTCGGCAACCAGATCCTCGAATCCCTCAACCTCAAGCAGCGCGGCCTGGAGATCGTCTCCTGCCCGTCCTGCGGCCGTGCCCAGGTCGACGTCTACAAGCTGGCGGAGGAGGTCACCGCGGGCCTCACCGGCATGGAGGTCCCCCTCCGCGTCGCGGTGATGGGCTGCGTCGTGAACGGCCCCGGCGAGGCCCGCGAGGCCGACCTCGGCGTCGCCTCCGGCAACGGCAAGGGCCAGATCTTCGTCAAGGGCGAGGTCATCAAGACGGTCCCGGAGTCGAAGATCGTCGAAACCCTGATCGAGGAAGCCATGAAGCTCGCCGAGCAGATGGAAGCGGCGGGAGTCGAGTCCGGCGCACCGTCGGTAGCGGTAGCAGGCTGACACCCCCCAAGACCGGCCCCGCCCCGAGAGGCCGAAGGGCCCGCAGGGGCCGTGGGCCCCAAGGGGCGCGGGGCTGTGCTGCGATGCGCGGCTCCGCCGCAGGGGCGCGACGGGAGACGGCACGGCGGCCGGTGTCCCGAGAGGCCGAAGGGCCCGCAGGGGCCGCAGGCCCCAAGGGGCGCGGGGAACTGCGCGACCAGCCCCCACCCACCCGCACCCGCCCCGACACCCCACCCACCCCACCCCTCGGGCGCGACACTCCCAGGGCCACCACGAACCAACGGCACCCCACACAGGGTCGGCACCGCTCAGCTTCCGCAGGTACAGTGCGGAGATCAGCGCAGTCCCCACCGTGAGGCCCCGCCCGTGTTGACCCAGACGACCTCCCGGGTCCTCGAACCGAGCGACCTGGACGCAGCGCTCGCCGTCCTCGACCGCGAGCCGGTCACCAACGCCTTCGTGACCTCACGCGTCCAGGTGGCCGGCCTCGACCCCTGGCGGCTCGGCGGCGAGATGTGGGGCTGGTACGAGGACGGCATGCTCACGTCCCTGTGCTACGCCGGCGCCAACCTCGTCCCGATCTGCGCGACCCCCCGAGCCGTCCGCGCCTTCGCGGACCGCGCCCGCCGGGCCGGCCGCCGCTGCTCCTCCATCGTCGGCCCCGCCGAGACCACCGCCCAGCTGTGGCGCCTGTTGGAACCGAGCTGGGGCCCGGCCCGGGACGTCCGCGCCCACCAGCCCCTGATGGTCACCGACGGCATGCCCGCCGACGTCGCCCCCGATCCGTACGTCCGTCGCATCCGCAAGGACGAGATGGAGACGATCATGCCGGCGTGCGTGGCGATGTTCACCGAGGAGGTCGGGGTCTCCCCGCTCGCCGGTGACGGCGGCCTCCTCTACCAGGCGCGGGTCGCCGAACTCGTCGGCTCCGGCCGCTCGTTCGCTCGCGTCGACGCCGACGGCAAGGTCGTCTTCAAGGCGGAGATCGGCGCCGCGACGGACCGCGCCTGCCAGATCCAGGGCGTCTGGGTCGCCCCCGAGTACCGAGGCCAGGGGCTCGCCGCGCCCGGCATGGCGGCGGTCCTGCGCTACGCCCTCGCGGACGTCGCCCCCGTGGTCAGCCTCTACGTCAACGACTTCAACACGGCGGCGCGCCGGACGTACCAGCGGGTCGGCTTCGAAGAGGTCGGCGCGTTCATGAGCGTCCTGTTCTGAACCCTCGCCCGTCGCCTGCCGCACGCGCACACCCCCTGTACTCTCCCCACATGCGATTTCCCGGTCACGGACACCGCCACCACCCCGACGACGCCGTGATCGGCCCCCTCGACCTCGCCGCCCATGTCGACGAGGCGCTCGCCGTCCAGGCCATCGCCTTCGGACTCGGCGCCGACGAAGTGGCCGTACGGCGGCAGATCGTCCTGCGGCACATGACGTACCCGGGGGCCCGAGCGCTCGGCGCGACCGCCGACGGCCATCTGGTCGGGTTCGTCTACGGCATGCCCAACGACCGCACCCACTGGTGGTCCACGGTCGTGGAGCCCTACCTGCGCGCGCAGGGCCACGAGCCGTGGCTCGACGACTCCTTCGTGATCACGGAGCTGCACGTCCACCCCCGCCACCAGAACCGGGGCGTCGGCCGCACCCTGATCACCACGATCACCGACGGCGCCACCCAGCCCCGCTCGATCCTCTCGGCCATCGACACCGACAGCCCCGCCCGCGGCCTCTACCACTCCCTCGGCTACCAGGACCTCGCCCGCCAGGTCCTCTTCCCGAGCGCCCCCAAGCCGTACGCCGTGATGGGCGCCCCCCTCCCGCTGCGCCGCCGCTGAAGCCCTTAACCGATTTCCGCCACCCCCGGCCCCCCGGCTAACCTCCTTGCCATCACCCTTTTCCGGCAGGAGTACGAGAACCATGGCCAACGCACCGGTCCAGCGCATGTCCCAGTTGATGGCGAAGACGCTGCGCGACGACCCGGCGGACGCCGAGGTCCTCAGCCACAAGCTCCTCGTCCGCGCCGGCTACGTCCGCCGCACGGCGGCCGGCATCTGGTCCTGGCTGCCGCTGGGCAAGAAGGTGCTGTCCAACGTCGAGCGGATCGTCCGTGAGGAGATGGACGCGATCGGCGCCCAGGAGGTGCTGCTCCCCGCGATCCTGCCGCGCGAGCCGTACGAGGCGACCGGCCGCTGGGAGGAGTACGGCCCCGAGCTGTTCCGCCTCCAGGACCGCAAGGGCGGCGACTACCTGCTGGGCCCGACCCACGAGGAGATCTTCACCCTGCTGGTGAAGGACCAGGCGTCCTCCTACAAGGACCTGCCGGTCATCCTCTACCAGATCCAGAACAAGTACCGCGACGAGGCCCGTCCGCGCGCGGGCGTGCTGCGCGGCCGTGAGTTCCTCATGAAGGACTCCTACTCCTTCGACACCGAGGACGAAGGGCTCGCGCAGTCCTACGCCCTGCACCGCCAGGCCTACCAGCGGGTCTTCGAGCGCCTCGGCCTCGACTACCGCATCTGCGCCGCGACCGCGGGCGCCATGGGCGGCTCGAAGTCCGAGGAGTTCCTCGCCCCGGCCGCCGCCGGCGAGGACACCTTCGCGGACTGCCCGAACTGCGACTTCGCCGCCAACACCGAGGCGATCACGTACGAGCTGAAGGCCGTCGACGCCTCCGCCGTCGCCGCCCTCGAAGAGATCCCGACCCCGGACACCCCCACCATCGAGACCCTCGCCGCCTTCCTCGGCGTCGAGGCCTCGGCCACCCTGAAGAACCTTCTCGTGAAGGTCGACGGCGAGATCGTCGCCGTCGGCGTCCCCGGTGACCGCGAGGTCGACCTGGACAAGGTCGAGGCGCACTTCGCCCCGGCCGCCGTCGAGATGGTCACCGAGGCCGACTTCGCGGGCCGCCCGGACCTGGTCCGCGGCTACGTCGGCCCGCAGGGGCTCGGCGAGAAGGTGAAGTACATCGCCGACCCGCGCGTGGCCCCCGGCACCGCCTGGATCACCGGCGCCAACAAGGCCCAGACGCACGCGCGCAACGTCGTCGCCGGGCGGGACTTCGAGGTCTCCGAGTACGTCGACGTCGTGGTCGTCCAGGACGGCGACCCGTGCCCCAAGTGCGGCACCGGCCTCGTCCTCGACCGTGCCATCGAGATCGGCCACATCTTCCAGCTCGGCCGCAAGTACGCCGACGCCCTCAAGCTCGACGTCCTCGGCCAGAACGGCAAGCCGGTCCGCGTCACCATGGGCTCCTACGGCATCGGCGTCTCCCGCGCGGTCGCCGCTCTCGCCGAGCAGACCGCCGACGAGCAGGGCCTGTGCTGGCCCGCCGAGGTCGCCCCGGCCGACGTCCATGTCGTCGCCGCGGGCAAGGCCCTGCAGACGGAGCTGGCGCTGGACGTCTCCGAGAAGCTGCGCGCCGCCGGACTGCGCGTCCTGGTCGACGACCGTGCCGGTGTCTCCCCGGGCGTGAAGTTCACCGACGCCGAGCTGATCGGCGTACCGAAGATCCTCGTCGCGGGCCGCCGCAGCGCGGAGGGCGTCCTGGAGCTGAAGGACCGCAGGACCGGTGAGCGCGAGGAGCTCACGGTGGACGAGGCGATCGCCCGCCTGAGCGCCTGAGCGCCTGAGCGCCCGAGGGCCTGAAGCGCGCCGCAGAGCGACCGTTCCCCGTCACCGATGGGGAACGGTCTCGCGCGCGATTCTGTCCGGAACCGGGTCCTCAGCCGGCTTCCGCCCCGTGCACACAGGGCAGAAGCTCAAGGGGAAGTTCCACGCGCATCCCGCAGAAGCAGCGCAGAGGTCCGCCGCGGGAAGCGGGTGCGCCCAGATCGACGATGAGGATGTCCGCGACTTCCCTCAGTACGTCACCGGTGGGCGCACCTCTGGCTACGCGGATGCTGACCTCGTCCGAATCCCAGACCGCGATGCTGGCCTGACCATCCGTCACGGCAATGTGGACGCACACAACTGTCTCCCCAGGAATGCGCTACGGCATGAGCGTTCCGCTCCGGGAGGTCAGCGGTTGACCGATGGTACCGATCGCGGTCGGGTTCCGAAGCGGTTTCGTCATATTCAACTGCCCCGGCCGCCCCATCAGTTACGACCGCCTTGCTGGGAGAGGGAAGGCCCCGTGGCCGAAACCGCGCCCCTGACCTCACATGATGCGGCTGATCTGGAGCATCGCCTCGGCGTCCTTCAGCAGGGCGCGCTGACGTGACTCCGGCAATTGCCGGTAGAGCTTCAGGAGCCGGGCCTCGCGCTCGTCGCCGCTCGGCCCCGGAACGGGGCGGCCGACCGCCTCGAAGAACTCCCGCGGCGTCGTGCGCACGCCCCAGCGCCGGAACACCTCGACCAGGCCCCGGAGTTTCTCGGGGTCGATGCGCGAGGTGCCGCGCGTGCGGTTCATCCACGCGTTGAGCGTCGGATAGGAGATGCCGGCCCCTGCCGCCAGGTCTTTCTGGGTTCTGTCCGGCACCTGTGCCAGCAGACGTTCGATCAGCGCCGCGAGGTCCTCGTCCCGGCGCTGGGGATCCTGGCCCGGTTCATCTTCTCCTGGGCCGCTCTGCTGGTTCGTCACGGAATCGAGGATCGGTCATGCGTATCTACATGCGCAAGTAGATCGCAGATCGGTGCGGGCGACTTCCGGTGCGGCACCCGTCCCTCACGGCCCGTAAGCGCCTTGACATGATATGCATCTACATGAAGACTGTAGATGCTCCGGGTCCGACGCGCGGCTCCTGTCGTGGTCCCGTCGACGTCCACCCCGAGAATCTACATCTACATGAAGATTGAAGATGAAAACGATGCCGACAGGAGTGCCCGTCGTGTCTTTACCGGACAACCTCTCCACCACCCCGGCCGGACCGGAACCCGAGCTGGTCACACGGGCCCGAGGGGGAGACCGCGAGGCGTTCGCCGCCCTGTACTTCGAGCACTACCGCGTCGTGTACGCCTACCTCCTCGTGCGGACCCGCAACAGACACCTCGCCGAGGACCTGACCCAGGAGGCGTTCATCCGCGCGCTGCGCCGCATCGACGCCTTCACCTGGCAGGGCACCGCCTTCGCCGCCTGGCTCACCACCATCGCCAAGAACCTCTGGCTCGACGAACTCGGCCGCGGCCGTACCCGGCTGGAGACCCCGGTCGCCGAGTTCGACGACCCGCGCGACGCCCGCCGCGGCACCGGAGCCCTCGTCGCGAACGAACTGGAGGCCGTCGAGACGCACGAGACGGTCCACGCCGCCCTGCACTGCCTGAACGCCCCGCAACGGCACTGCGTGGAGCTGCGGTACCTCAGCCAGCTCAGCCCGGAGGAGACCGCGCTGGCGATGGGCCGCACGGTGGGCGCGGTCAGGGCGCTCACCTACCGCGCCCTGCAGAAGCTGCGCTGGAGCGCCGGGAGGGTGTCCGAGTGAACAGCAACCTCAGGCGTGCCGTCACCGTCATCCACGCGGTCCTCGGCTCCGTCCCGCCCGAACAGGCGGCGGCCGTGGCGCACGCGCTCGACTCGGCGCACCTCCTCGTCGACCCGCGCCGCACGCCGGGCACCGTGCTGCGCCGCACCCCGGACGGCGGCTGGTCCCAGGCCGGGCGCCCGCTCACCGCCCTGGAGCACAAGGCGATGGCCTGGGACACCGCCTGCGCGCGGGCCCGGGGAGTCGCCCGCGCCGTCGAACGCCATCTGGCCGGACACATCGGCCCCACCGACGTCCGGGTGGACGGCGACCGGGTCCGGGTGGTGCTGCGCGTCGACGGTCCCGCGCGATGGACGCGCTGGCGCGCGTACTTCGGCATCACGATCGTCGGCGAGGGCAGCCGCCCTCACACGGTGGTCGGGGAGGGCGAGCTCGACGGCGTGCGCGTGACCGTCGTGGCCCACGGCGCCTCGGCCCGGCCGCCCGCCCCCACGATGTCCCGGGCGCGGCTCTTCCGGCTCGGCGGCGTCACGTACGACCTGACGCTCCCGCTGCGCGACGCGCAGGGCGACCTCTGGTACTTCCAGGGGTGCCGGCGCCAGGACGGCATGCCGCTGATGTCCGTGGACGGCCGGCCCGAACGGTGCTCCCTCGCCAACGTGGTGGCCCATCTGGGGCCGCTGACACCGGTCACGGCACCGGTCATGGCGCCGGTCACGGACGTGCCGCGGCGCGAGGAGAGCGACGCCGGAGTCCCGGCGGCGGTGCCCGTGCCGGTGCCGCGGCCCGTGCGGCATCCGGCGGGGCTGCCCTGGTGAGCCCGGACCGCGCCGAGGCCGGGGCGGACGGGGGCTCGCGGATCTGGGAGACCGGCGCCGCCTGCCGGCTGCGCGACGCCGACCTGTGGTTCACCCGGCGGTCCTGGCCCACGGCGATAGCGATCTGCGGGGCCTGCCCCGTCCTCGAACCCTGCCTCGCCGCGGTGCTGCACCGGGAGCGGAACCTGCCCCGCTGCCACCGCCAGGGCATCGTGGCCGGACTGACCGGACCCCAGCGCCACGCCCTGGAACGCGCCAGGGACCGGCGCCCCCGCCGTGAGCCCCCGCCCGCCGCCCCGCCCGAACCCGTCGCGCCCCCGCGGCCCCGCGCCCGGGTCGCGCCCTGCGGGACCCGCGCCGCCTACCAGCGGCACCTGCGCAAGGGTGAACCGGTCGACGACGAGTGCCGCAGCGCCAACGCCCGGGGCGCCGGGACCTACCGCCGTACCGGGTCCACCCGCGACCGGACCGTGCCCTGGGCCGGTGCGGCGGGCGACCCGTGCTGACCACCGTTCACCGTCACCGGAGTACCCATGCCTTCGCGCTCCCCGCGCTCCTCACCCCTGCCAGCCCTGCCGCCCCGTCTCCTGCGCCGGACCGCCGTGGCGCTGCACCGGCTCGTCCGGTCGGCCCGGCGCCCGCCGCGCGGCGAGCGGGACCTGGCCGACTGCCGCCGGCAGCGCGACCGCTGGCGGCACCACGCCGACTGCTACGAGCGGGAGCTGACCCGGGTCCGCAACGAACGGGCGCACCTGCTGGCCTGGCTCGCCGCACTCCACCCGGCGAGCGCCGTCCTCCTCGCACCCGACCCCGAGGCCGGCCCGGACGGGGGCCACCGGCTGTGCGTCGAGGCCGGCGGCCGGCGGATGTCCTGGCATCTGCGCCCCGCCGACCTCCCCCTGTTCACCCACACCCGCCACGCCCCCGCCGGCGTTCCGGCACCCGCCCACCAACTCCTGGAGCAGGCGGCCCACTTGCGCCGCCACACCCGGCTTCTGGCGTTGGAGGGGCTGCTGTCGGCGGAGAGCGCGCCGGCCTCGCCTCCCGGTGACGCCGAAGGCTCCCCGGGGCCCGCCCCGCGCACCCCGTGAGACTCCGGCCGACCGGCTCGGGAGGCACGTCGGCCGGACCCGCCACGCCCCCCTGCGGCAGCGGCAGGGGGGCGTGGCCGACCGGCGGCCTACAGCCAGCCCGCGAACTCCAACAGCAGTTCCGCGTCCTTGGGGCGGCCCACTCGCAGCGCCCGCACCCCGGACTCGACCGCGCGGAACAGGGCCCAGCCCCGCAGCCGCTCCTGGTCGACTTCGAGGGACTCCGCGAGCCGCTTCACCCGGCGTCGCGCGGTCGCCGCCCCCGACGGCTGGGCGATCAGGTCCTCCACCCGGTCCCGTACCAGCCGGGCCAGGTCGAACGCGCACTCGCCGACCACCGGGTCCGGCCCCACGGCCAGCCACGGCATCCGCTCGCCGGCCAGCACCTTGCTCTGCCGGAACGTCCCGTGCAGCAGCCTGCGCTCGGGCGGCGCGGCCACCAGCTCCGCGCGGGCCGACAGCGCCGCGTCCACGAGCGCGACCGCGTCGCCGACGGCACCGGCCCGCATCGCCTCGGCCTGCCGGCCGGTGCGCTCCTCGACCGTCTCGAACACGTACTCCCCGGGCGGCTCCACCCACAGCCGCCGCAGCGTTCCCGCCGCCTCCAGCAGCGCCTTCGCCTCCGGCAGCGACCGCACCGACACATCGGGGTGCAGCCGCTCCAGCAGCAGCACCCCCTCGGCGACCCGGGGCTCCACCGGCTGCACGGCGCCCAGCCCGCCCCAGTGCGCCAGCGCCGCCCGCTCCGCCTCGGGCCGGGAACGGGGCGGCGCCAGCTTGAGCACGGCGGGCGTGCCGTCGCCCCGCCGGACCAGCAGCACCAGGCTGCTGCGCCCGCCCGGCACCTGGACCCGCTCCACGGTCAACTCGCGTAGCCCGATGGCCTGCTCGGCCACTTCGGGCAGCTTCTCCAACCAGTCGTCACCGTCGGGTGCCGTCTCACCGAGCGCCCTCACCAGACGCGGCGGCGCTTCGAAAGCCATACGTGAGTCGTCCCCTTCCAGTACGTGTCACACCGTCGGTGAAGCGGACGGCGCGACGGTCGCCGCCCGCTCGGCGAGACCAGGGAAGGCTACGCTCTCGCCGCGCCAGCGCACCGCACGGACCGCCGCCTCCCGCAGTGCCTCCGCGGCCGTCGCCCGCTCGTCGCCCGTGGCGGCCCGCACCAGGTCGGAGTAGACCCCGGCGACCCGGTCCTCCAGCTCCGCCGCCAGCCGTACCGCCGCCTCCGAGTCGGGTACCGCGAACGGCAGCGCGTACCCGGCCGCCGCGGCCACGGGCGTGCCGCCCAGGTCCTTCACCTGCCGGGCCAGCACGTCCCGCCGGGCGCGATGGGCGTCGTAGGCCGCGCGCGCCTCGGTCCGCCGGCCCTCGCGGATGCGCCCGCCGACGACGCCGTACCCGTACACGGCCGCGTGCTCGGCGGCCAGGGCCGCCTGGAGCGCGGTCAGCTCCCGCTTCTTCGACCCGTCGCTCACTTGGCGGCCTCCGTCAGCAGATAGGCGTGCGCCGCGCCGGCCGCCGCCACCGAAGCCAGCAGCCGCGCCAGCTCACCCGGCACGTCCAGCAGCGCCTGCGTCCGCGCGTCCGCCAGCGCGCGCTCGGCGGAGGCCAGAGCGGCGAGGGCGTCCTTCTCGGTCGCGGGCGAGGCGGCGGGGGAGGGTGTCGACGCGGACGGCGAACCGGAGGCCGGGGCCGACGCGGTGGGCGAGGCCGAGGCGGCCGTGCCCCCGAACGCCTCCACGTGCCGTACCGCCTCCGCCCGCAGCGCCCCCACCCGTGCCGTCAGCGCCGGATGGGCGGCGAGGGCCGCGTCGTACCGCTCGACCAGGCCCCGGCTGTCCCGGGCGGCACGCGCGCGTACCCGCTCCACCAGCGAGGGGCTGCCCCCGGTGCTCTCCTCCGTGCCGGAGTCCGCGGACCCGGACGAGCAGCCCGCGAGCAGGGCGGCCCCGGCGGCCGACGCGAGGAGGGTTCTTCTGCGCGGACCCGAGAGGGTGCGCGGCGGTGGGGAGTACGGCACGGCAGGCGTCCTCGGGGGCTCGTACGAACACACGGGCGGGTGGTCAGTCCCGCAGGTGATCACGGTACCCGCGCGGTGGTCCGGCACCAGTCATCGGCACCGTGCCTGTCCCCGGCCGACGCACGTGGACGGCAACACACTGTGGGACCGGATACCCTTTGACCAGACACGCGACCTTCCCACAACAGCACACGCGGCCGAGGAGTCACCCGGATGAGCACGACCCAGAGCGAAAGGCTGCGCGAGCTCCTGGAACCGCTCGTCACCGCCCAGGGACTGGATCTCGAAGAGATCGAAGTGGACTCCGTGGGCCGGAAGCGTGTGCTGCGCGTCGTCGTCGACTCCGACGAGGGCGCCGATCTCGACGCCGTCGCCGATGTGAGCCGCGCGCTCTCGGCGAAGCTCGACGAGACGGACGCGATGGGCACCGGCGAGTACACCCTCGAGGTCGGCACCCCGGGCGCGGAGCGCCCCCTCCACGAGCACCGGCACTACGTGCGCGCCGTCGACCGGCTGGTCAGGTTCCAGCTCGTCGAGGGCGGCGAGCTGGTCGCCCGGATCCTGGAGGTCGACGAGGACGGGGTGGACGTCGAGGTGCCCGGGGTGAAGGGGCGCAAGGCCACCGGCCGCAGGCTCGGGTTCGGCGACATCGACAAGGCGCGTGTCCAGGTCGAGTTCAACCGCAAGGACAAGAAGGAAGAGGAGGCGTAGCCGTGGACATCGACATGAGTGCCCTGCGGGGCTTGGTGCGGGAGAAGGAGATCTCCTTCGACCTGTTGGTCGAGGCGATCGAGTCGGCCCTCCTCATCGCCTACCACCGCACCGAGGGAAGCCACCGCCACGCGCGCGTGAAGCTCGACCGGCAGACCGGTCACGTGGTCGTGTGGGCGAAGGAAGACCCCGAGGACCTCGAAGAGGGCCAGGAGCCCCGCGAGTTCGACGACACCCCGTCCGACTTCGGCCGTATCGCCGCCACCACCGCCAAGCAGGTCATCCTGCAGCGGCTGCGCGACGCCGAGGACGACGCGACGCTCGGCGAGTACGCCGGACGCGAGGGCGACATCGTCACCGGTGTGGTCCAGCAGGGCCGCGACCCGAAGAACGTGCTCGTGGACATCGGCAAGCTGGAGGCCATCCTGCCGGTGCAGGAGCAGGTCCCGGGCGAGACGTACCAGCACGGCATGCGGCTGCGGTCGTACGTCGTACGGGTGGCGAAGGGGGTGCGCGGTCCGTCCGTGACCCTCTCGCGCACGCACCCCAACCTGGTGAAGAAGCTGTTCGCGCTGGAGGTGCCGGAGATCGCCGACGGGTCCGTCGAGATCGCCGCCATCGCCCGCGAGGCCGGCCACCGCACGAAGATCGCCGTCCGGTCCACGCGCAGCGGACTGAACGCCAAGGGCGCCTGCATCGGCCCCATGGGCGGGCGCGTGCGCAACGTCATGGGCGAGCTCAACGGCGAGAAGATCGACATCGTCGACTGGTCGGACGACCCGGCCGAGATGGTGGCGAACGCGCTGTCGCCCGCCCGGGTCTCCAAGGTCGACGTCGTGGACCTCGCGGCCCGCTCGGCCCGGGTGACCGTGCCCGACTACCAGCTCTCCCTCGCCATCGGCAAGGAGGGGCAGAACGCCCGCCTCGCCGCCCGGCTGACAGGCTGGCGGATCGACATCCGCCCGGACACCGAGCAGCCTGGCGAGCAGGGCGGGGAATAGATCCAGGCCGTACCTGGCTTAGATCACGACAACAACCGTTCGATTCCTGCCCCAAAAGGGTGAGGTCGGTACGGGGAGGTAGACTTAAGAGTGTCTGGCCGGACGCGCGCCCGCGCATGCCCTGAACGCACCTGTGTGGGGTGCAGGCAGCGAGCGGCCAAGACCGATCTGCTGCGCACCGTGGTGATCAAGGACGACTGTGTCCCGGATCCACGCGGTACGCTGCCCGGCCGGGGTGCCTATGTGCACCCCACCCTGGTCTGTCTCGACCAGGCGGTACGCCGCCGGGCGTTCACGCGGGCGCTGCGCGCCCCGGGAGCGCTCGACACAAAGGCGTTGCGCCAGTACGTCGAGCGGACGGAGAGTTGCCGGGCAGCGGTCGCTGAGCAGGCAACACCGTAAGAAGCGTCGCGCGGAACCTCCGCGCGGCCCTGGTACCCCGCGAGTTGGAAGTAGGTCGAGATTGCGATGAGCACTCGATGAGCACGCGATGAGTACGCCCATGAAGTAGCGACGGTCCGGACACACCCGGACCTAAAAGGAGCGAAGTGGCTAAGGTCCGGGTATACGAACTCGCCAAGGAGTTCGGCGTGGAGAGCAAGGTCGTCATGGCCAAGCTCCAAGAACTCGGTGAATTCGTCCGTTCGGCGTCTTCGACCATCGAAGCGCCCGTTGTCCGCAAGTTGACGGACGCCCTCCAGCAGGGCAACGGCGGCGGCAAGTCCGCCCCCGCCCGCAAGGCTGCCCCGGCTCGGCCGGCAGCCCCCTCTCCGGCGCAGGGTGCCCGTCCGGGCCCGCGCCCCGCGGCCCCGGCCCCCAAGCCGGCCGTCGCCGAGAAGCCCGCGGCGGCTCCCGCCGCACCGGCCTCCTCCGGCCCCCGTCCGGGCCCGAAGCCCGCGCCGCGCCCCGCGCCGGCGTCTCCGGCTCCGACGACCCCCGAGTTCACGGCACCCCCGGCGGCCCCCGCCGCGCCGGCTCCCGCGCAGGGCTCCGGCCCGCGTCCGGGCGCCCCGCGTCCGGCCGGCCAGCAGGCGCCGCGTCCCGGCGCCCGTCCCGGCGGCCCCGCACAGGGCGGCCAGGGCCGTGGTGACCGTCCCGCCCCCGGCGCCCAGCGTCCGGGTGGCCAGGCGCCGCGTCCCGGTGCCCGTCCGGCCGGTCCCCGTCCGGGCAACAACCCCTTCACGTCCGGCGGCTCCACCGGCATGGCGCGCCCCCAGGCGCCCCGTCCCGGCGGTGCCCCGCGCCCCGGCGGCCCCGGTGCCTCCGGTGAGCGTCCCGGCGGCGCCCCGCGTCCGCAGGGCCAGGGCGGTCCCCGTCCCCAGGGTGCGGCGGGCGGTCCCCGTCCGCAGGCTCCGGGTGGCGCGCGTCCGAGCCCGGGCGGCATGCCCCGTCCCCAGGGCGGTCCCCGTCCCGGTGGCGCTCCCGGCGGCGGCCCGCGTCCGAACCCCGGCATGATGCCGCAGCGTCCTGCCGCGGGCCCCCGTCCCGGCGGTGGCGGCCCCGGTGGCCGTGGTCCCGGCGGCGGCGGTCGCCCGGGTGGCGGCGGCGGTCGTCCCGGTGGCGGCGGCGGCTTCGCCGGTCGTCCCGGCGGCGGTGGCGGCGGCTTCGCCGGTCGTCCCGGTGGTCCCGGCGGCGGTGGCGGCGGCTTCGCCGGTCGTCCCGGTGGTCCGGGTGCCGGTGCGGGCGGCGGCGGTCGTCCCGGCTTCGGCGGTCGTCCCGGCGGTCCCGGTGGCCGTGGTGGCACGCAGGGCGCCTTCGGCCGTCCCGGCGGTCCCGCGCGTCGCGGTCGCAAGTCGAAGCGGCAGAGGCGCCAGGAGTACGAGGCCATGCAGGCCCCGAGCGTCGGCGGCGTGATGCTGCCGCGCGGCAACGGCGAGGCCATCCGCCTCTCCCGCGGCGCGTCGCTCACCGACTTCGCGGAGAAGATCAACGCCAACCCGGCGTCGCTCGTCGCGGTCATGATGAACCTCGGCGAGATGGTCACGGCCACGCAGTCCGTCTCCGACGAGACGCTCCAGCTCCTCGCGGGCGAGATGAACTACACGGTTCAGATCGTCAGCCCGGAGGAGGAGGACCGCGAGCTGCTCGAGTCCTTCGACATCGAGTTCGGCGAGGACGAGGGCGGCGAGGAGGACCTCGTGGTCCGTCCGCCGGTCGTCACCGTCATGGGTCACGTCGACCACGGCAAGACCCGACTGCTCGACGCCATCCGCAAGACGAACGTCATCGCGGGCGAGGCCGGCGGCATCACCCAGCACATCGGTGCCTACCAGGTCGCGACCGAGGTCAACGACGAAGAGCGCAAGATCACCTTCATCGACACCCCGGGTCACGAGGCGTTCACCGCCATGCGTGCCCGTGGTGCCCGCTCGACGGACATCGCGATCCTGGTGGTCGCGGCCAACGACGGCGTGATGCCTCAGACCATCGAGGCGCTGAACCACGCCAAGGCGGCCGAGGTGCCGATCGTGGTCGCGGTCAACAAGATCGACGTCGAGGGCGCCGACCCGACCAAGGTGCGCGGCCAGCTCACCGAGTTCGGTCTGGTGGCCGAGGAGTACGGCGGCGACACCATGTTCGTCGACATCTCCGCCAAGCAGGGTCTGCACATCGACTCCCTGCTGGAGGCCGTGATCCTCACCGCCGACGCCTCGCTCGACCTGCGGGCCAACCCGAACCAGGACGCGCAGGGCATCTCCATCGAGTCCCGCCTCGACCGCGGTCGCGGTGCGGTCTCGACGGTCCTCGTCCAGCGAGGCACCCTGCGGGTCGGCGACACGATGGTCGTGGGCGACGCCTACGGCCGAGTGCGCGCCATGCTCGACGACAACGGCAACAACGTCGCCGAGGCCGGCCCGTCGACTCCGGTCCAGGTCCTGGGCCTGACCAACGTCCCGGGTGCGGGCGACAACTTCCTGGTGGTCGACGAGGACCGTACGGCCCGTCAGATCGCCGAGAAGCGCGCCGCCCGTGAGCGCAACGCCGCGTTCGCCAAGCGCACGCGCCGCGTCTCCCTCGAGGACCTGGACAAGGTGCTCAAGGCCGGCGAGGTCCAGCAGCTCAACCTCATCATCAAGGGTGACGCTTCCGGTTCCGTCGAGGCGCTCGAGTCGTCCCTGCTCCAGCTGGACGTCGGCGAAGAGGTCGACATCCGCGTCCTGCACCGCGGCGTCGGTGCGGTCACGGAGTCGGACATCGACCTGGCGATGGGCTCCGACGCCATCGTGATCGGCTTCAACGTCCGCGCGGCAGGCCGCGCGGCGCAGATGGCCGAGCGCGAGGGTGTGGACGTCCGGTACTACTCGGTCATCTACCAGGCGATCGAGGAGATCGAGGCGGCCCTCAAGGGCATGCTCAAGCCGGAGTACGAAGAGGTCGAGCTCGGTACGGCGGAGATCCGCGAGGTCTTCAAGTCGTCCAAGCTGGGCAACATCGCCGGTGTCCTCATCCGTTCCGGCGAGGTCAAGCGCAACACCAAGGCGCGCCTCATCCGCGACGGCAAGGTGGTCGCGGAGAGCCTCAACATCGAGGGTCTGCGTCGCTTCAAGGACGACGTCACCGAGATCCGCGAAGGCTACGAGGGTGGTATCAACCTCGGAAACTTCAACGACATCAAGGTCGACGACGTCATCGCGACGTACGAGATGCGCGAGAAGCCGCGCGTGTGACCTGACACGCGACTGGGGCCGGTCGGCGGAAGTTATTTCCGTCGATCGGCCCCGGCCGTTGCGTGTACGGTTCCTGTATCGGCGTCGAGCATGGCGCCCGTACCCCGAACCGGCGGGACATCCGGAACACACATGTATGTGGGGACTCTGTCCTTCGACCTGCTCCTCGGCGACGTCCACTCGCTCAAGGAGAAACGCTCTCTCGTCCGTCCGATCGTGGCCGAGCTCCAGCGCAAGTACGCGGTGAGCGCGGCGGAGACGGGCAGCCAGGACCTCCACCGCAGGGCCGAGATCGGGCTGGCGGTGGTCTCCGGGGACACGGGACACCTCACCGACGTACTGGACCGCTGCGAGCGGCTGGTGGCCGGACGGCCCGAGGTGGAACTGCTCTCGGTTCGACGCAGGCTCCACAGCGACGAAGACTGAAGCAAGCAGCAAGAGAAGTAACGAAGGAGACGGACCAGTGGCCGACAACGCGCGTGCCAAGAGGCTGGCGGACCTCATCCGAGAGGTGGTGGCCCAGAAGCTGCAGCGTGGGATCAAGGACCCGCGGCTCGGCTCGCACGTCACCATCACGGACACCCGGGTCACGGGTGACCTGCGGGAGGCGACCGTCTTCTACACGGTGTACGGGGACGACGAGGAGCGGGCCGCTGCCGCCGCCGGTCTGGAGAGCGCCAAGGGCGTCCTGCGGTCCGCGGTCGGTGCCGCCGCGGGCGTGAAGTTCACCCCGACGCTCACCTTCGTCGCCGACGCCCTGCCCGACAACGCCAGGACCATCGAGGACCTCCTCGACAAGGCCCGCCAGTCCGACGAGAAGGTGCGCGAGGTCTCGGCCGGCGCCGCCTACGCCGGCGAGGCCGACCCCTACCGCAAGCCGGGCGAGGACGAGGACGACACCTCCGCATGACCCAGAAGAACCAGACGCCCGACGGGCTTGTCATCGTCGACAAGCCGTCGGGCTTCACTTCGCACGACGTGGTCGCCAAGATGCGCGGGATCGCCAGGACCCGACGCGTCGGCCACGCCGGCACCCTCGACCCCATGGCGACGGGCGTGCTCGTCCTCGGCGTCGAGAAGGCCACCAAGCTCCTCGGTCACCTCGCGCTGACCGAGAAGGAGTACCTGGGCACCATCCGGCTGGGCCAGACGACCCTGACCGACGACGCGGAGGGCGAGATCACGGGGTCGGCGGACGCCTCGAAGGTCACCCGGGACGCCGTGGACGCCGGGATCGCCAAGCTGACCGGCGCCATCATGCAGGTCCCGTCCAAGGTCAGCGCCATCAAGATCGACGGGGTGCGCTCCTACAAGCGGGCGCGTGACGGCGAGGACTTCGAGATCCCCGCCCGCCCCGTCACCGTCTCCTCCTTCGGTGTGCACGACGTGCGCGACGCCGTCGCCGAGGACGGCACCCCGGTGCTCGACCTCGTCGTGTCGGTCGTCTGCTCCTCCGGCACCTACATCCGGGCGCTCGCCCGCGACCTGGGCGCCGACCTGGGCGTGGGAGGACATCTGACGGCCCTGCGCCGCACCCGGGTCGGCCCGTACAAGCTGGACGCGGCCAAGACCCTGGAGCAGCTCCAGCAGGACCTCACCGTCATGCCGGTCGCCGAGGCCGCCACCGCCGCGTTCCCCCGCTGGAACGTCGACGCCCGGCGCGCCCGGCTGCTGACCAACGGCGTACGGCTGGAGATGCCCGAGGAGTACGCGGGCGCCGGTCCGGTGGCGGTCTTCGCCCCCGAGGGCGGGCTGCTCGCGCTGGTCGAGGAGCAGAAGGGCAAGGCGAAGAGCCTGGCCGTGTTCGGCTGAGCCGGCTCACCCACGGGCTCCGCCCGTGGAGCGGCGGTCACGGAGTCGTCCGCCGCTCCACGGTCCCCCCTCGGTTCCCCCACCCCTAGGGTGTATCCACCCTCCCCGTCCCATTCACCCGTCCGGGCAGGCGCTCGGAGTGAAGCGGGGGAGCGGATGGGGGCGCGTTCGTGGCGCGATCTGTCCCGGCGATCAGCCGATGCCTACCGTCGGATGCGGAGCACGTGCGCGGCGGGGAGGTTCGACCATGGCGGGACGGGGCCGGCGACAGGCCGGCGAGGACGATCCTCCCGCGACCACCGGCCCGGACGTCCCCCTGGTGCGCATCCACGACCTGGCGGGCCGCCCCCGGGGAACCGGCTTCGTCGCCGACCACCACGGCACCGTGATCACCGGCCACGAGGTCGTCGACGGTCTGCCCCGGCTCGTCCTGCACGCCCCCGGGGACCGGCACTGCGTGGTGGGCGCCGACGCGGTGACCGTGCTGCCCGGGCGGAACCTCGCGCTGGTGCGCACCGAGGGCCTCGGCGTCGAGCCGCTGCCGGTCGGCGCGCGCGAGCGCGTCGCGATCGGCAGCTACGTCCGGATCGCCGCCGGACGCTGGCGCGAGGCCCGCGTCCTCGACTCCGCCTCGGCGACCTACACGGCCACCGACCGCTTCCATCTCGTGGACGACGTCATGGAGCTGGCGATCGGCACCGCGGGCCAGGACGCGCTGCGCCTCGGCGGCTGGGCGGCCGGGGGACCGGTCCTGGACGCCGCGACCGGCGCCGTCGTCGGCGTCCTCGGCACCGCCCTGCACAGCGGTCGCCGCGAGGTCGGCTTCGCCGTGCCCCTGCACCCGGCACCTCCCGGCCCCCTGGCCGACCTCCTCGCCGAGAACGCCGCGACCGTTCCCTCCTACGGCCCCGACCTGAACCTCGCGGGCGTCCTCGAACTGACCGCGACCTCGGTGGGACAGGACGGACCGCCGGGGCTGCTCGACGGGTTCCTCGGCGGCGGGAGCACCCCGGGAACCGTCGAGCCGGTCGAACGGACCGCCGTGGCCGCCGAGTTGGCGGCGTTCACCGAACGCACCGCCCCCCACGCGCCACCCGCCCTCGCCGTCGTCGGACCACCCGGCACCGGCCGGACGACGGAACTCGCCGCCCTCGCCGCCCGCCGCCACCGGGGCGCCCGGCCCGCCCCCACCCTGTGGCTGCGCGGCGCCGACCTGCGGGACGACGACATCGGCGTCGCGGACGCGGCCCACCGGGCGGTGACCCGGGCCGCCCGGATCGTCGCCGCCTCCCGTGACGTGAGCCCCGCCGACCTCGGCGACATCACCCCCGAGCGGCTCGCCCGGCTCGCCCTGGCCGCGGGACGGCCCCTGCTGCTCCTGCTCGACGGCCCCGAGGAGATGCCGCCCGTCCTCGCCCACCGCCTCTCCGACTGGACCGGAGGCACGGGGGAGTGGCTGCGGGAGACCGGTGCGCGGCTCGTCGTGGCGTGCCGGGAGGAGTACTGGCAGGGCGCCGGCTTCACCGCACCCCCCGCGGACGGCGCCGGATTCCCCACCTCCCCGGGCGGTTCCGCCGGGACGTCCCGTGTGCGGCTCGGCGACCTGGACGAGCCCGAGGCCCGCGAGGCACGGGCCCGCTACGGCATCCCCGAGGGCGCCCTCACCGGCCCCGACGCCCGCCACCCCCTGACCCTGCGCCTGCTGTCCGAGGTCCGCGCCGCGCTGCCCGCCGCGACCGACGCCCGGGTCGGCCGGGACGACGTCCTCGCCGCCCACCTCGATCTGATGTGCCTGCGCGTCGCCGTCCGCCTCGCCGCCGAGAACGGGCTGCGCGGCACCGCCGTGCGCCGGCTCGCCGCGAAGGTCTCCGGGCAGGTGCACGAGGCCGCCCGGCGCAGCCTCGGCCCCGGCCAGGGCGAGCTGGACCGGGAGTCGTTCGAGGCGGTGTTCCCCTGGGGGCCGGCACCGGCTCGGCTCGGCGGCGGCACCGGCTGGGCCTCCGCCGTCCTCACCGAGGGCCTCCTCGTCCCGGCGGGCGGCGGCTACCGCTTCGCCCACGAGGAACTGGCCGACTGGATCCAGGGCATCCACCTCGACCTCGACGGCGCCCTGCGTGCGCTCGTGCACCGCTCACGCACCCACCCCCTGCCCGTCCCGCACCACCGCATCGGCCCCGTCGTCGAGGCCCTGCTCCTGCTCTCCCGCCAGCAGGGCACCCCCGCCCTCGCCGCCCGCCTCGAGCAACTCGTCCAGGCCCTGGACGCCGACCCGCACTCCTGGTGGGCGGCGCGTCTGCTCACCGAGTCCCTGCGGCGCGTGCCGGACGCGACGCTGTACACGGGGGTGCTGCGCCTGCTGGCCGACCGGGTGGTGGCCTGGCGGGTGCGTGAACGCGCCGGGACCGACCCCGCCGCACGCTCCTCGGCCGCCTTCCCGCCGGCCTTCTGGACCGCGCTGCCGCTCCCGCCTGTCACCCTCCTCGACCTCCTGCGGCGGCTCGTCCTCGCCGACGGGCCGCCGCAGGACACCGGACCCCGTTTCCTGGACGCGGTCTCGGCGCTGCTCTCCGCCGACGCCACCGCCGTACAGCCGCATCTGACCGCCTGGTTCGACGACGAGCGGCCGTTGCCCGCGACGCCGCACGCGACCGTGGCGAAGGCCGCGCAGGCGCTGCTGCACACGCACCGGCGACTGGCGCTGGACGATCTCACCGAGGTGCTGGTCGCCGGCGCGCACGGACGGGCGGACGAACTGCTCGCCGTGCTGGCCGAGGACGAGCCGTCCGCCGTGTGCCGGGCCGTGGACCGGTGGGCGCACGACGAGCGCCCCGACCGGCGGGTCGCCGCGGTCGCCTACGGGCTGCGCGCCGCCCCGCACGTGCGCAGCGAGGCCGACCGCGAACTGCTGCGCTTCGCCGCCCTCACCCTGCTCGCCCGCCCCGCCGACTGCACCCTGCACGGCGGCGCGCTCGCCCTGCTCGTGCGGGACCCGCGCACCCGGGCCCGGCATCTGCCGCAGGCGCTCGGCCACTTCACGGCGGGCGACCCGCACTTCCCGCCGAGCGCGCTGGTCGCCGCCCTCACCACCCACCCGGAGCCGGTCCTCGACGCCTTCCGGGACCGGCTGAGCCGGCCCGGCGGCGGCGAGGCACTGCGCTCCCTCGCCGACGTCACCCTGCCCACCCCGGCCCGCCGGATCGCCGAACTCGTCCGCGAGGCCGTCGAGCGGCGGCCGGAGACGGCGGCGGACGTGGCCGCGTACGTCGACCGCCGACTGGACCACGGACCCGGCGCCCGGGCGGTCCTCCTCCCTCTGGTCACCGGCCTGCTGGACGGCGGCCCCCAGGAGGTGCGCACGGCCCTCGCCGGCGTCCTCGCCGCGCCCGGCACCCCCGACTCGCGCCCGCTGCGTCGAGAACTCCTGGAGTTCCTCCTGAGCCACGAGCACCTGCCCGCCGTCCTCGACGCCCTGCTGCGCGCCGCCGCCCGGCACGCCGGCGACGGCCTGCGCGACCTGGTCCACCGCACCGGACTGCTGCTGGTCCGCACCCCGGACGGCGCCGCCCGCTTCGACCGGGGGCTCGTCGACCTGGGCCGGCAGCTCCCCGGCTTCGCCGCGCTGGTCGCCGGCTGGCTCACCGACGCCCCGCAGCAGTGGGCGGCCGTCGTCGGCCCGAGCACCCGCCGCATGCTCGGGAACCTGGCCGGAACGCCCGTCCCCGTCTGACGACACGCGTGCGTCGGGTCACAGCCCCCATGCCGATGCGGGCCGGACGGACACGGCATGGCACCCTTAGACCTGCGTAAGAGGTAGCCGTACATACAAACACGGGTTCGACGAGGAGCGGTCACAGTGCAGCGCTGGCGTGGCTTGGAGGACATCCCCGAGGACTGGGGACGCAGCGTCGTCACCATCGGCTCCTACGACGGAGTCCACCGCGGACACCAGCTGATCATCCGGCACGCCGTGGAACGCGCCCGCGAGCTGGACGTTCCCGCGGTCGTCGTCACCTTCGACCCGCACCCGCGCGAGGTCGTCCGCCCGGGCAGCCACCCCCCGCTGCTCGCCCCGCACCACCGGCGCGCCGAGCTGATGGCCGAACTGGGCGTGGACGCGCTGCTGATCCTCCCCTTCACCGCGGAGTTCTCGAAGCTCTCCCCGGCCGAGTTCGTCGTCAAGGTCCTCGTCGACAAGCTGCGCGCCAAGGCGGTCGTCGAGGGCCCCAACTTCCGCTTCGGCCACAAGGCCGCCGGGAACGTGGAGTTCCTCGTCGAGCAGGGGAAGGTGTACGACTTCGACGTCGAGGTCGTCGACCTGTACGTCTCCGGCGAGGCGGGCGGCGGCCAGCCCTTCTCCTCCACCCTGACCCGCAGCCTCGTCACCGAGGGCGACGTCGAGGGCGCCGCCGAGATCCTCGGCCGCCCGCACCGCGTCGAGGGCATCGTCGTCCGCGGCGCGCAGCGGGGCCGCGAACTCGGCTTCCCCACCGCCAACGTCGAGACCCTCCCGCACACCGCCATCCCCGCCGACGGCGTCTACGCGGGCTGGCTGCACGCCCAGGGCGAGATCATGCCCGCCGCGATCTCCGTCGGCACCAACCCCCAGTTCGACGGCACCGAGCGCACGGTGGAGGCGTACGCCATCGACCGGGTGGGGCTGGATCTGTACGGCCTGCATGTGGCCGTGGACTTCCTCGCCTACGTCCGCGGCCAGGCGAAGTTCGACTCCCTGGACGCGCTGCTGGAGCAGATGGCGCAGGACGTGAAACGCTGCCGCGAACTGGTGGGCGACGCCGAGTAGTTCGTCTTGCGACGCCGAAGGGCGGCCGGTGCGTCCATGCACCGGCCGCCCTTCGGCGTTCACGGGTTACTGCTGCTGGGGCGGGTACGGCTGCCCGGGCTGTCCCTGCTGCGGCGGGTAACCGGGGTACGGCTGCTGGGGATGCGGCTGCGGATACCCGGGCTGGGGTTGCTGGGGCGGTTGCGGCTGCTGCGGATACCCCGGGTGCGGGGGCTGCGGCTGGGGCTGTTGCTGCTGCGGCGGGTAGTACTGGCCCGGCATCGGCGGGGCGGCGACCGGGGGCGGGTTGCCGTCGTTGGTCCACAGCCCGTGGGCCTGCTGGTGGCGGACGAAGTCCTCGGCGACCATCGCCGCGAGGTTGAAGTACGACTCCCGCACCTTGGGCCGCATCATGTCGAGGTCGACCTCGGCACCGGCGGCGAGATGCTCGTCGAACGGCACCACGACGACACCGCGGCAACGCGTCTCGAAGTGGCCGACGATGTCCTCCACCTTGATCATCTTGCCGGTCTCGCGCACCCCGGAGATGACGGTGATCGAACGCGAGACGAGATCGGCGTACCCGTGCGCGGACAGCCAGTCCAGCGTGGTGCTGGCGCTGGAGGCGCCGTCGACGGACGGGGTGGAGATGATGATGAGCTGGTCGGCGAGGTCGAGCACCCCGCGCATCGCGGAGTAGAGCAGACCGGTGCCCGAGTCGGTGAGGATGACCGGGTACTGCTTGCCCAGCACGTCGATCGCGCGCCGGTAGTCCTCGTCGTTGAACGCCGTGGACACGGCCGGGTCGACGTCGTTGGCGATGATCTCCAGACCGGACGGCGCCTGGGACGTGAACCGCCTGATGTCCATGTACGAGTTGAGGTACGGGATCGCTTGGACGAGGTCACGGATGGTCGCCCCGGTCTCGCGCCGCACCCGGCGGCCGAGGGTGCCGGCGTCCGGGTTGGCGTCGATCGCCAGGATCTTGTCCTGCCGCTCGGTGGCGAGCGTCGAGCCGAGGGCGGTGGTCGTGGTCGTCTTGCCCACGCCGCCCTTGAGGCTGATCACCGCTATCCGGTAGCAGGACAGCACGGGCGTGCGGATGAGGTCGAGCTTGCGCTGCCGCTCGGCCTCCTCCTTCTTCCCGCCGATCTTGAACCGGGACCCCTGAGCCGCCGGACGGCTGCTCTTCGCCTTCTGCTTCTTGTTGTTGAGCAGCCGGTCGGAGGACAGCTCCACGGCCGCCGTGTAACCGAGCGGCGCGGCACCGGGGTTGGTCATCTGCCGCTGGTCGTGCTGGATCGGCTGCGGCCAGGCGGCACCTGTGCGCGGGTCCACGGGGGCCTGCGGTGCGGGTGCGGGTACCTGCGGTGCGGGTGCGGGTACCTGCGGTGCCGGTGCCGGGGGCTGCTGGGCCTCGGGGGCGGGCGGGCCCTGGGGGACGGCGGGCCCGGGCTGGGCGTCGGGAACGCCGGGCGTGCCGGGAGCACCGGGGGCGCCGGGAGCACCGGGGGTGCCGGGGTGGGGGAAGCCGTAGCCGCCCTGGACGCCGGGCTGGGGGAAGCCGTAGCCGGCGGGGGCCTGGGGGGCCTGCGGCGGCTGGGGGGCCTGAGCCTGAGGCACGGGGGCGGGCTGCGGGAAGCCGTAGCCCGCCGGGGGAGCGGGCGGTTGCGGCGCCTGCGCCTGCGCCTGCGGCTGCGGCTGCTGCGGTGCCTGGGGCTGCGGGGGCGGCTGGGCGCCGGGGTGCGGGAAGCCGTAGCCGGGCTGGGGCTGGGGCTGGGGCTGGGGCTGGAGCTGGGGCTGGGGCTGGGGCGCGGGGGCCGGGGCAGGTGCCTGCGGCTGCTGGGGGAAGCCGTAGCCGCCCTGAGGGCCGGGCGCCGGTGCCGGTGCCGGCGGCTGGTTCCACGCGGCCGGTGCGGGCTGCGGTGCCTGCGGCTGGAACGGCTGCTGCTGCACGGGCTGCTGCCCAGGCACCGGCGGCTGACCCTGCGCCGCCGCGGGCTGCGGCTGGGCGGGGGCGGCCGGGGCGGGCTGCGAGGGCACCGGCTGCTGCGGCACCGGCTGCGCCGGCCACTGCGCCGCCGCCGGGGGCGCCGCGGGCTGGTACGACGGAGGCAGCGGCGGCATCTCGGGCTGCGGCGCCGGCTGCGGCGCGGGCTGGGGCGTCCAGGCGGGCGGCGACGGTACGGCGTCCTGAGGCTGCGGCTGCGGCGCTGCGGGTGCGGCGTCCTCGGGTTCCGTCGCGACGGGCTCCGCGGGCGCGGGGTCCGGGTCGGGGACGGCGTCGGTGGGCTCGGCGTCCGTCGGCTCGGCGTCGGCCGGTTCCGCGTCCTCGGGGTCGGATGCCTCGGGTGCGGTCTCTTCGGCCGCCTCTTCGCGAACGTCGATGACGTCGATGACGTCGGCTTCGGGCTCGGGCTCGGGCTGGGGCTCGGGCTCAGGTTCGGCTTCGGCTTCGGCGTCGGTCGCGGAGACCTCGTCCGCCTCGTCCGCCTCGGCAGAGTCCTGGGCCTCGACCTCGTTCGCGGCCTCGGTCTGCTCGTCCTCGACGTCCGCGGACGGCTGCTCGGCCTCGTCCGGAGCCTGGTCCTCGACGTCCTCGACGTCCTCGACGTCCTCGAGGTCCTTCTTGGCCTCGACCTCGACCTCGACCTGAGCCTTCGCTTCCGCTTCCCCCTCGGCCTCCGCCGAACGCTCGGCGATCTCCCGCTTCAGCGCGACCGCGGAGAACCGCATGGTGGCACCGCTCTCGATGTCACCGTCCACGGATTCCCCGGCGGCGTCGGACGCGTCCGGCTCGGCAGCCCCCTCGGCGGCTTCGGCCTCTTCGACCTCCTCCGCCGGCTCCGCTTCCGGCTCAGGGTCCGGCTCGGTCGCCGCGACGGGCGCTCCCGGCGGAGGCAGCGTGAAGCTCGCCGGCGAGGCGGCGGGCGCCGCGGCCGGAGCGCCCCACGGGGCCTGGAGCCCGGGAAGGTTCGGTGCGGCGGGCGGCGACGTGGGCTCCGGTGCGGGAACCGCCTCGGGCCGCGCGGGCGGCTGCGGCTCGAAGCCGCTCCCCACGGGAAGCCGGGGCACGCCACCGGGCCCACCGGCCGACGGCGCGGGAGGCACGGGCGGGGTGAACGGAGCGCCGGGCCCCGCGGAGGGCGGCGCGGGCGGGGTGAACGGCGCACCCGGTCCGGCCGACGGCGGCGCGGGCGGGGTGAAAGGTGCCCCGGGCCCGGTCGCGGGCGGCGCGGGAGGAGTGAAGGGAGCCCCGGGACCCGCGGGCGCGGATCCGCCCTGGGGCCGGGAGTGAGCCGGCGGAGTCAGACCGGGCAGCGACGAGGCCGACCAGTCCACGGGCGCCGGAGGAACAGCGCCGGGCGCACCCGCCCCAGGACCCGCCGTACCCGGGCCCGCGGAGCCGGCCGGACCCGCGGAGCCCGCCGGACCCGTCGTACCGGAAGACGTCGAGGACCCCTCCGCCCCCTCCTGGTTCCCGGACGCGTTCTGCGTGTACCAGGCGGGCGGCGCGTAGTCGATGGTGAACTCGCCGGTGATCTCGTTGGCGGACTCCGCGTCGGGCTGGTCATCGCCGGGTGTGGCCCAGCCCCCGCGGATCCCGTCCCGATCGCTGCTCACAGTTCCTCCTGATGTGGTCGAGCACCCTCATGCCGTGCCTGCTGGGGGCGACCGCTTCGTGTCGTCTTCTGGTCGTCGGAAGTCGTCGGAGGTGGTCCGATCCCACGGCTCTCCCCCTGGGACGCCCACGCCCGGTCCACGGGTTCTGGCGTCGCGCCCGGTACCAGCCTAATCACCACAAGCCCCGCCCCGGCAGGCCCGTCCACCCCCGAGCCCACGTCCGCTGCGTCACAACCTGCCCGCAAGTGACGTACGCAGCTTGCGTATGCGTGAGCAATTCATGAGCAAAGAGGGCGATGTTCGTGAACAGATCGGAAGAAAAGGGAAGTTGGGCACAGCAAAGGAGGGGCGGCACGCGCGCGTGCCGCCCCTCCTTCCGTGCTTCACTCCGCCTCGGCCGCCGCTTCCCCGGCGCCCGGCTCCAGGTCGAACTCGCCGTCCCGCGCCCCCAGCACGAACGCGGTCCACTCCGCCTCCGTGTAGCGCAGCACCGTGCCGTGGTCGAGCGAGGACCGCATGGCCACCGCGCCCTCGGGCAGGTAGGCGATCTCGACGCGCTCCTCGTCCTGCTCGGTGCCCGGCGCGCAGTGCCACTCGACGTCCGAGATGTCGAGGGCGTAGAGCTCGTCCCGCTCCCGCTCCTTGCGCGCCTTGATCTGCTCTGCCGTCTCCGCCATGCCCAGCGACCCCTTCCCGACGTGCGTGCCCGCGATCTGCCGGTCACCCTAGTGGCCCCCTGCCTCCCGATCGGGTGATCCGGAAACCGGGGCGAAGGGGCCCACCTGTGCCTGGTACCCTGAGTGACGGCCGTTTGTGTACGCACCCCCGGAGCCCTGCTGAGGACCCTGGAGGCCGCGCCCAGCGGATCCCCGCCTCCCGAGTAACGGAAGCTCCCCCGAGACAAAGACCGGGGGCACTCGGTGGCTCTCTACAAAGACTACGAGGAGTACGCGTGCCGCTCGACGCCGCTACGAAGAAGCAGATCATCAGCGAGTTCGGTCAGAAGGAGGGCGACACCGGCTCCCCCGAGGTCCAGGTCGCCATGCTCTCGCGCCGGATCTCGGACCTGACCGAGCACCTCAAGACCCACAAGCACGACCACCACTCCCGTCGTGGTCTGCTGATCCTGGTGGGTCAGCGTCGCCGCCTTCTCCAGTACCTGGCGAAGAAGGACATCCAGCGCTTCCGTGCGCTGGTGGACCGCCTCGGCATCCGCCGCGGTGCGGCGGGCGCCAAGTAAGACGCCGTGAAGGGAGCGGTTCCCACTTGTTCGGGGGCCGCTCCCTTTGCTGTACGTGCGCGGTGTCACCGCATCTTTGTAGTGTGGTAGCACAACGCAAGACGTACGACGCAGAGTGATACGGAACAAGACGAACGAGGAGAAGCGCACCTCGCCGCCGCCGGTCCTCGGTAGTGGCGCCCGGGGGACTGTGAGTCCCGGGTGCTTCGATCGAAGACCGGCCCGCACGGAACGGCGCGCTTCTCCGCCACCGTCCCCCCGCCACACGGGCGGGAGGGACGAAGACGAGGAGAAAAAACTAGTGGAGAACGAGACCCACTACGCCGAGGCCGTCATCGACAACGGTTCCTTCGGCACCCGCACCATCCGCTTCGAGACGGGCCGCCTGGCCAAGCAGGCCGCCGGCTCCGCCGTGGCGTACCTGGACGACGACACCATGGTGCTGTCGGCCACCACCGCCTCCAAGAACCCCAAGGACCAGCTCGACTTCTTCCCCCTCACGGTGGACGTCGAGGAGCGGATGTACGCCGCCGGCAAGATCCCGGGTTCCTTCTTCCGTCGTGAGGGCCGGCCCTCCGAGGACGCGATCCTCACCTGCCGCCTGATCGACCGCCCGCTGCGCCCGTCCTTCAAGAAGGGCCTGCGCAACGAGATCCAGGTCGTCGCGACGATCATGGCGCTCAACCCCGACCACCTGTACGACGTCGTCGCGATCAACGCCGCGTCCGCGTCCACCCAGCTGGCCGGTCTGCCCTTCTCCGGCCCGATCGGCGGCGTCCGCGTCGCGCTGATCAACGGCCAGTGGGTCGCGTTCCCGACGCACACCGAGCTCGAGGACGCCGTCTTCGACATGGTCGTCGCCGGTCGCGTCCTGGAGGACGGCGACGTCGCGATCATGATGGTCGAGGCCGAGGCCACCGACAAGACCATCCAGCTCGTCAAGGGCGGCGCCGAGGCGCCCACCGAGGAGGTCGTCGCCTCCGGTCTGGACGCCGCGAAGCCCTTCATCAAGGTGCTCTGCAAGGCCCAGGCCGACCTCGCCGCCAAGGCCGCCAAGCCCACCGGCGAGTTCCCGGTCTTCCTGGACTACCAGGACGACGTCCTGGAGGCGCTCTCCGCCGCCGTCCGTCCCGAGCTCGCCGCCGCGCTGACCATCGCCGGCAAGCAGGACCGCGAGGCCGAGCTGGACCGCGTCAAGGTCCTCGCCGCCGAGAAGCTCCTGCCGGAGTTCGAGGGCCGCGAGAAGGAGATCTCCGCCGCGTACCGCTCCCTGACCAAGCAGCTCGTCCGCGAGCGCGTGATCAAGGAGAAGAAGCGCATCGACGGCCGTGGCGTCACGGACATCCGTACGCTCGCCGCCGAGGTCGAGGCCATCCCGCGCGTGCACGGCTCGGCGCTGTTCGAGCGTGGCGAGACCCAGATCCTGGGCGTCACCACCCTCAACATGCTCCGCATGGAGCAGCAGCTCGACACCCTCTCCCCGGTGACGCGCAAGCGCTACATGCACAACTACAACTTCCCGCCGTACTCCGTCGGCGAGACCGGCCGCGTCGGCTCCCCGAAGCGCCGCGAGATCGGCCACGGCGCGCTCGCCGAGCGCGCCATCGTGCCGGTCCTGCCGACCCGCGAGGAGTTCCCCTACGCGATCCGTCAGGTGTCCGAGGCCCTCGGCTCCAACGGCTCGACGTCCATGGGCTCGGTCTGCGCCTCCACCATGTCGCTGCTGAACGCCGGTGTGCCGCTGAAGGCCCCCGTCGCCGGTATCGCGATGGGCCTGATCTCCCAGGAGATCAACGGCGAGACGCACTACGTCGCCCTCACCGACATCCTCGGTGCGGAGGACGCCTTCGGCGACATGGACTTCAAGGTCGCCGGCACCAAGGAGTTCGTGACCGCCCTCCAGCTCGACACCAAGCTGGACGGCATCCCCGCCTCCGTCCTGGCCGCCGCCCTCAAGCAGGCCCGTGACGCCCGCCTCCACATCCTCGACGTGATGATGGAAGCGATCGACACGCCGGACGAGATGTCCCCGAACGCCCCGCGGATCATCACCGTCAAGATCCCCGTGGACAAGATCGGTGAGGTCATCGGCCCCAAGGGCAAGATGATCAACCAGATCCAGGAGGACACCGGCGCCGAGATCACGATCGAGGACGACGGCACCATCTACATCGGTGCCGCCGACGGCCCGGCCGCCGAGGCCGCCCGCGCCACGATCAACTCGATCGCCAACCCGACCATGCCGGAGGTCGGCGAGCGCTACCTGGGTACGGTCGTCAAGACCACCACCTTCGGCGCGTTCGTCTCGCTGCTCCCGGGCAAGGACGGTCTGCTGCACATCTCGCAGATCCGCAAGCTCGCCGGCGGCAAGCGCGTGGAGAACGTCGAGGACGTGCTCGGTGTGGGCTCCAAGGTCCAGGTCGAGATCGCCGAGATCGACTCCCGCGGCAAGCTCTCCCTCATCCCCGTGATCGAGGGCGAAGGCGACGATGAGAAGAAGGACGACACCGACAAGTGACGTCGAGTAGCTCCACGACGACGGCCCGCACCTCCTCGGAGGCGCGGGCCGTCGCCCGTACCCAAACCCTGATCAAGGGCGAGAACGGCATCGGCACGGTCCGCAAGACCACCCTCCCGGGCGGCCTGCGCATCGTCACCGAGACCCTGCCCTCGGTCCGCTCCGCCACCTTCGGCATCTGGGCGCACGTCGGCTCCCGCGACGAGACGCCCTCCCTGAACGGCGCCACGCACTACCTGGAGCACCTGCTCTTCAAGGGCACCGCGCGCCGCTCCGCCCTGGACATCTCCGCCGCCCTCGACGCGGTCGGCGGAGAGATGAACGCGTTCACGGCGAAGGAGTACACGTGCTACTACGCACGCGTGCTCGACAGCGACCTGCCGCTCGCCATCGACGTCGTCTGCGACATGCTCACGGGTTCGCTGATCCTGGAAGACGACGTCAACGTCGAGCGGGGCGCGATCCTCGAAGAGATCGCCATGACCGAGGACGACCCGGGCGACTGCGTGCACGACCTCTTCGCGCACACGATGTTCGGCGACAACCCCCTCGGCCGCCCCGTCCTCGGCACCGTCGACACGGTCAACGCCCTCACCGCCGACCGCATCCGCCGCTTCTACAAGAAGCACTACGACCCCACCCACCTGGTCGTGGCCGCCGCGGGCAACATCGACCACAACAAGGTCGTACGACAGGTCCGCGCCGCCTTCGAGAAGGCCGGCGCCTTCAAGAACGCCGAGGCGACCCCCATCGCCCCGCGCGACGGCCGCCGCACGATCCGCACCTCGGGCCGCGTCGAGCTCCTCGGCCGCAAGACCGAGCAGGCGCATGTCGTCCTCGGCATGCCGGGCCTGGCCCGCACCGACGAGCGCCGCTGGGCCCTCGGCGTGCTCAACACGGCCCTGGGCGGCGGCATGTCCTCGCGTCTGTTCCAGGAGGTCCGGGAGAAGCGCGGCCTGGCCTACAGCGTGTACTCGTACACCTCGGGCTTCGCCGACTGCGGCCTCTTCGGCGTGTACGCGGGCTGCCGACCCTCCCAGGTCCA
This sequence comes from Streptomyces sp. NPDC090106, assembly GCF_044747265.1. Taxonomy (NCBI): domain Bacteria; kingdom Bacillati; phylum Actinomycetota; class Actinomycetes; order Kitasatosporales; family Streptomycetaceae; genus Streptomyces; species Streptomyces sp. NPDC090106. Next base: position 977,824 of record NZ_JBIVDS010000002.1, read on the forward strand.
CGACGTGCTGAAGATCTGCCGCGACGAACTCGACCAGGTCGCCGAGAACGGCCTGACCGACGACGAGATCGCCCGCGCCATCGGCCAGCTCCGCGGCTCCACCGTCCTCGGCCTGGAGGACACCGGCGCGCTGATGAACCGTATCGGCAAGAGCGAGCTGTGCTGGGGCGAGCAGATGTCCGTCGACGATCTGCTGACCCGGATCGCCTCGGTCACCCCGGACGACGTCCGCGCGGTCGCCCGCGACATCCTGGGACAGCGCCCCTCGCTGTCGGTCATCGGCCCGCTCAAGGACAAGCAGGCGTCCCGACTGCACGACGCGGTCGCGTAAGCCCCCTCCCGAAGGAATCCAAGAAGATGAGCAAGCTGCGCGTGGCGGTCCTCGGTGCCAAGGGCCGTATCGGCTCCGAGGCGGTCAAGGCCGTCGAGGCCGCCGAGGACCTGGAGCTGGTCGCCGCCCTGGGCCGGGGCGACACACTGGAGGTCCTGGCCGCTTCGGGCGCCCAGGTCGCCGTCGAACTGACCACACCGGCCTCGGTGATGGAGAACCTGGAGTACTGCGTCGGCCACGGCATCCACGCCGTCGTCGGTACGACGGGCTGGACCGACGAACGCCTCGCGCAGCTGAACGGCTGGCTCGCCGCCTCCCCGGCGACGGGTGTGCTCATCGCGCCCAACTTCTCCATCGGCGCGGTCCTGAACATGAAGTTCGCCCAGATCGCCGCGCCCTACTTCGAGTCGGTGGAGGTCGTCGAGCTCCACCACCCGAAGAAGGTCGACGCCCCGTCGGGCACCGCCACCCGCACGGCCCAGCTCATCGCCGAGGCCCGCGCCGCCGCGGGCACGCCCCAGGCCCCGGACGCCACCGAGACCGCCCTGGACGGCGCGCGCGGCGCCGACGTCGACGGCGTCCCGGTCCACTCCGTGCGCCTGCGCGGCCTGCTGGCCCACCAGGAGGTGCTTCTCGGCGGCGAGGGCGAGACGCTCACGATCCGGCACGACTCGCTCCACCACAGCAGCTTCATGCCGGGCATCCTGCTGGGCGCCCGCAAGGTGGTCACCACGCCGGGCCTCACCTTCGGCCTGGAGAACTTCCTGGACCTGGGCGGACAGGGCTGACACCACCATGCGCGCCAAACTCTCCTACGCCGTGACGGCCGCCGTCCTGGTCTTCTACTTCCTCCTGGTCGGCAGCCGCGGCGTCATGCTCATCCAGTCCGGCACCCTGCTGACCGTCACCTTCGGCGTGGCGGTGCTCATCCTGCCGGTGATCGGCCTGTGGTTCCTGTGGAAGAACACCCAGTTCGTCCGCCGGGCCAACGCGCTGGCCGCCGAGCTCGACGCCGAGGGCGGGCTGCCGGTGGACGAGCTGCGGCGGCTGCCCAGCGGCCGGATCGACCGTGACTCGGCCGACGAGGTCTTCGCCCGGCGCAAGGCCGAGACGGAGGACGCCCCCGGGGACTGGCGCAGCTGGTTCCGTCTCGCCGTCGCCTACCACGACGCCCGCGACACCCCGCGGGCCCGCAAGGCGATGCAACGCGCGATCGCCCTCCACGACGGCAAGCCCCTCCCGGCCTGACGGCCGTACGACGAAGGGGCCCGAGCGCGTGTGCGCCCGGGCCCCTTCGTCATGCCGTCCACCGGCGGGCTCAGCCCCGCTGGTACTCCGCGCCCCAGGCCTCGACGGTGTCCGCGGCCCGGTCGAAGGCGTCGGGCCGCCCGAGGAAGTCCGCGTTGTGCGTGGTCAGCAACGGCGTGGACTCCTCCGCCGGCCGGTCGTTGCGTACGACGGTCAGGGCCTGGCCCTGCACCGTGCGCGGCAGCGCCAGCCACCGCACCGGCCGCTGCACGGTCCGTACGGCGACGATCCGCTCCCAGCGGGCGGTCCGGGTGACGAAGAAGCTGACGTGGCGCACCCCGTGGGCGCTCACCCAGACACCCATGCGCAGCATCCTCAGGGACACCGCGATGAGGGCCAGCGCGAGCGCGAAGATCACGCCGCCCTCCTTGAAGGAGCCGGTCGCGGCGATGATGACCGCGGCGAACAGCACGAAGGACGCCAGCAGCAGCAGAAGCGCCGCCGAGCCCACCCGCCAGGGTCCGGGCCGGTAGGGGCGACGCCACTGGTCGCGGTCGTCGAAGGGCAACGCGGCGTCGTCGGCCGTCTGGAACGCGCGGTCGGCCGTCAGGAAGGGCAGGGGCACGGCTGGTCCTCACTCGATCCATGCGTGGGCTGTGCCCGGTGAGGCTATCCGCCGCCGCCGACTGTCACCACCCTCGGGGGTCCGGACGAGTCAGCGCTGCTGGGACGCCTGGGACTGCCGGGTGTCCGTGGTGGAGTGATCGAGCGTCAGCGCGGGCATCCCCAGCACCAGGGCCCCCGCCAGCGCGGCGACGATGGTGACCCCGAGGAGCCAGCGCCCGGCCGTCTGCCCGGCCGAGGACCGCTGCCGGGGCGGGGGAGCCACATTGCTGCGGAACCTGTCGGCCTCGGCGACGAAGGCGAAGGGCACGGGCTCACGCCGGCGGAACATCAGGGGGCCTCTCTCGGAACTCGGGATTCGGGGCTCGGGGCTCGGGGCTCGGGGCTCGAACGAACCTCTGTTGTCTGTACAGACGCCCGAGTGCCCCAAATGGTGCCCTGATGCCCAGAATTCACAGAAGTTCGCCGAAGTTGTGGCGTACCGCCACCGAACGCCCCGTTGTCAGAGCCGGGCCGTAGAGTGGGCGCCGCCCGAGAGAAGTGATGGAAGGACCCGCCGAGCCGTGACCGACACCCCCACAGACGACCTCAAGCCCAGCTTCCGCAGCGACGTCACCGTCGAGCTGGTCAAGCACACCGCGTCCGACTCCGACGTCCTGTGGGCGGCCCGCGTCTCGACGGCCGGCGAACAGTCCCTGGAGGAGCTCCAGAAGGACCCCGAGCGCTCCAAGGGCCTGATCAACTACCTGATGCGGGACCGCCACGGCAGTCCCTTCGAGCACAACTCGATGACCTTCTTCATCAGCGCCCCCATCTTCGTCTTCCGCGAGTTCATGCGCCACCGCGTGGGCTGGTGCATCGCGGGCGACACGGAGATCACGCTGGAGAGCGAGGCCGGTCACCTGCGTCGACGCCCCATCAGCGAGCTCTACGAGCTCTGGCACGAGGGCGTCGAGGACCGGCTTCCGCACTCCGCCGGAGGCGTGACCTGGCACAGCCGCGCGGGCAAGTGGACGGCTCAGGTGCGACGCGGCGAGACGAACCACTACCTCGGCCTCTACGAGAACCGGGAGGCGGCGGAGTCGGCCGTCGCCGAGTTCCGTGAGCAGCACCCCGACACCCGCCTCCGCAAGCTCGAACCGGTGCGCCGCAACCACGTGCGCTGCTACGACGAGGAGACCCTGCTGGCCCAGCGGGCCAGGATCGTCGACGTGATCGAGTCGGGTGTGAAGTCGCTCGTCAAGATCACCACGGCCTCGGGCAAGCAGCTTCGCTGCACCGTCGACCACGCCCTGTTCACTCCGGAGGGCTGGCGCAAGGCCGGCGAACTCACCGTCGGCGATGCCGTCCTGGTCGCCGGTACGGCGCCGCGGCCGTCCGAGACCCTGGTCCCCCCGAGCCTGCGCCGCGGTATCGGCGTCTGGACGTCGATGCAGCGGGAGAGGCTTGTGAAGGAGGTCGACACCTGCCATCTGTGCGGTGACGACTTCCCCCGTGAGCAGCTCGCTCTCGACCATGTGGTCCCGGTCGCCGACGATCTCCTCCAGTCGCTCGACGAGAAGAACCTCCGTCCGGCCTGTGAGCCGTGCCATGCCGCCAAGAGCGCGGAAGAGCAGGCGCCGGCCCGGAGCGGCGGAGAGATCGCCAAGGCGGTACCCGACCCCGTCGTCGCCATCGAGGCGGACGGCGAGGAGATGACGTACGACCTCTCGGTCGAGGGCCCCTGGCACAACTTCGTCGCCAACGGCTTCGTCGTCCACAACTCCTACAACGAGGAGTCGGGCCGTTACCGGGAACTCCAGCCGGTGTTCTACGTCCCGGGTGAGGACCGCAAGCTGGTGCAGCAGGGCCGTCCCGGCAAGTACGAGTTCGTGCAGGGTTCCGACGCCCAGCAGGAGATCGTGGAGCGCTCCATGCAGGAGTCGTACATCCAGGCGTACGAGCGCTACCAGGAGATGCTCGCCGCCGGTGTCGCCCGTGAGGTCGCCCGCGCGGTCCTCCCGGTCGGTCTGTTCTCCTCGATGTACGCCACCTGCAACGCGCGCTCGCTGATGCACTTCCTCGGTCTGCGCACCCAGCACGAGCTGGCCAAGGTGCCGTCGTTCCCGCAGCGGGAGATCGAGATGGTGGGGGAGAAGATGGAGGCGGAGTGGGCCAGGCTGATGCCGCTCACCCACGCGGCCTTCAATACGAACGGTCGTGTGGCGCCGTAGGCACCCCCGTTCCGCGCGCAGGCACAGATGTACGGATCAGCCCCACGAAGTGTCCGTATTGCGGCATTTAGGGAAGTTCATCTAGCCTGATCAAACGGACCCGGCACTGCTTGAACCCCCGAGCAGGCAGTGCCGGGCTCCATATTTGTCATGACTTTTCGCGCCCCCCGAGGGCAGACCCCGCCTTGAGCAGCGAGTAGCGTGTTACCCATGGCTCCGACCTCGACTCCGCAGACCCCCTTCGGGAGGGTCCTCACCGCCATGGTCACGCCCTTCACGGCGGACGGCGCACTTGACCTCGACGGCGCGCAGCGGCTCGCCACGCACCTGGTGGACGCAGGCAACGACGGCCTGGTCGTCAACGGCACCACCGGCGAGTCCCCCACCACCGGTGACGCGGAGAAATCGGACCTCGTACGCGCCGTGGTGGAAGCGGTCGGCGACCGCGCCCACGTCATCGCCGGAGTCGGCACCAACGACACCCACCACAGCCTCGAACTGGCCAAGGCCGCCGAACAGACCGGCGCACACGGCCTCCTCGTCGTCACGCCGTACTACAACAAGCCCCCGCAGGAGGGCCTGTACCGGCACTTCAAGGCCATCGCCGACGCCACCGGCCTGCCGGTCATGCTCTACGACATCCCCGGCCGCAGCGGCGTCCCGATCAACACCGAGACGCTCGTCCGCCTCGCCGAGCACCCGCGCATCGTCGCCAACAAGGACGCCAAGGGTGACCTCGGCCGCGCCGGCTGGGCCATCGCCCGCTCCGGCCTCGCCTGGTACTCCGGCGACGACATGCTCAACCTGCCGCTGCTCTCGGTCGGCGCAGTCGGCTTCGTCTCCGTCGTCGGCCATGTCGTCACCCCCGACCTGCGCGCCCTCGTCGACGCCTTCACCTCGGGCGACGTCCAGAAGGCGACGGAGATCCACCAGAAGCTGCTCCCCGTCTACACGGGCATGTTCCGCACCCAGGGCGTCATGACGACCAAGGCGGCGCTCGCCCTCCAGGGCCTGCCCGCCGGACCGCTGCGCGCCCCCATGATCGAGCTCACTCCCGAAGAGATCGACCAGCTCAAGATCGATCTTGCCGCCGGCGGGGTACAGCTCTAGCACCAGACTTCGCGCGCCCGCAGCGCGCAACGGACTCAACAACTGAATACGCGGGCCACCGATGCCCGCACCACAACGACAACTGCTCATGCACGAACGTCACGCGCGCCACGTGCCCTATCGGTACGTGGCGTGTGTGGTGAGGAGAGTCTTTTGAGTCATCCGCATCCCGAACTCGGCCCGCCCCCGGCACTCCCGGCCGGCGGCCTCCGCGTCACCCCGCTCGGCGGTCTCGGTGAGATCGGCCGAAACATGACGGTCTTCGAGTACGACGGCCGTCTCCTGATCGTCGACTGCGGTGTGCTCTTCCCGGAGGAGGAGCAGCCCGGAATCGACCTGATCCTGCCGGACTTCTCGTCCATCCGTGACCGTCTCGACGACATCGAGGGCATCGTCCTCACCCACGGCCACGAGGACCACATCGGCGCGGTGCCCTTCCTGCTCCGCGAGAAGCCGGACATCCCGCTGATCGGCTCCAAGCTGACCCTCGCGCTCATCGAGGCCAAGCTCCAGGAGCACCGCATCCGTCCGTACACCCTTGAGGTGACGGAGGGGAACCGCGAGCGCATCGGCCCCTTCGACTGCGAGTTCATCGCGGTCAACCACTCCATCCCGGACGCCCTGGCCGTCGCCATCCGCACCCCCGCGGGCATGGTCGTCCACACGGGTGACTTCAAGATGGACCAGCTTCCGCTGGACAACCGTCTGACCGACCTGCACGCGTTCGCCCGCCTGAGCGAGGAGGGCATCGACCTCCTCCTGACGGACTCCACGAACGCCGAGGTCCCCGGGTTCGTCCCGCCCGAGCGGGACATCTCCAACGTCCTGCACCAGGTCTTCGGCAACGCCCGCAAGCGGATCATCGTCGCGAGCTTCGCCAGCCACATCCACCGCATCCAGCAGATCCTGGACGCGGCCAACGAGTACGGCCGCAGGGTCGCCTTCGTCGGCCGCTCGATGGTCCGCAACATGGGCATCGCGAGGGATCTCGGCTATCTGAAGGTCCCGCCGGGCCTGGTGGTCGACGTCAAGACGCTCGACGACCTTCCCGACCGCGAGGTGGTCCTGGTCTGCACGGGTTCCCAGGGCGAGCCGATGGCGGCCCTGTCCCGGATGGCCAACCGCGACCACCAGATCCGCATCGTCTCGGGCGACACGGTGATCCTCGCGTCGTCCCTGATCCCCGGCAACGAGAACGCGGTCTACCGCGTGATCAACGGCCTGACCCGCTGGGGCGCCAACGTCGTCCACAAGGGCAACGCCAAGGTCCACGTCTCGGGCCATGCCTCGGCCGGCGAGCTGCTGTACTTCTACAACATCTGCCGCCCGAAGAACCTGATGCCGGTCCACGGCGAATGGCGCCACCTGCGCGCCAACGCCGAGCTGGGCGCCATGACCGGCGTCCCGCACGACCGCATCGTCATCGCCGAGGACGGCGTCGTCGTCGACCTCATCGAGGGCAAGGCCAAGATCGCCGGCAAGGTCCAGGCGGGTTACGTGTACGTCGACGGCCTCTCGGTCGGCGACGTGGGCGAGCCGGCCCTGAAGGACCGCAAGATCCTCGGAGACGAGGGCATCATCTCCGTGTTCGTGGTGGTGGACTCCTCCACCGGCAAGATCACGGGCGGTCCGCACATCCAGGCCCGTGGTTCCGGTATCGAGGACTCGGTGTTCACCGACGTTGTCCCGAAGATCGCCGAGGTCCTGGAACGCTCGGCTCAGGACGGCGTCGTCGAGCCCCACCAGCTCCAGCAGCTGGTGCGCCGGACCCTCGGCAAGTGGGTCTCCGACACCTATCGCCGCAGGCCGATGATCCTCCCTGTGGTCGTAGAGGTCTGACGACCCGTCGGACCTGCGTCCGAGTGAACCTGGAGCGGGGCGCCTCGATTTGCATCGAGGCGCCCCGCTCCAGTAGGTTTACGGCTCCGCCCAACCGGGAACCCGGCAGCCTCATACTCCGGATCCAGTCCCCGAAGCGGGTGGGAATTCCGACTCAGAATCTCTGATAAAGTCGGAACCGCCGGAAAGGGAAACGCGGAAGCGGAAACCTGGAAAGCACCGAGGAAATCGGATCGGGAAACGGTCTGATAGAGTCGGAAACGCAAGACCGAAGGGAAAAGCCCGGAGGAAAGCCTGAGAGGGTCTCTCGGGTGAGTACAAAGGAAGCGTCCGTTCCTTG
>NZ_JBIVDS010000003.1:0-189825 GCF_044747265.1 Streptomyces sp. NPDC090106
CCCATCGAACGCACCTACCACCAGGCCCACGGCAACCTCAGCCCCGAGGAACTGACCGACCTGCTCGCCGAGAACCTCACCGACTACCGCGCGAAGGTCCACCGCTGCACCACCGAGGAACTCCCGGGACTGCTCGCCGCACTCCTGACCGCCCACCGCACCAGAACCGTCCTGATCCCACCGGGCCTCGACCCCGCCTGGACATCCGCCCTGGACACCGAACAGATCCCCGACACCCCCGACACCACCCCCCACCAACTCGACCGCGTCGACAGCGTCATCACCGCCTGCGCCCTCGCCATCGCCGAAACCGGCACCCTCGTCCTGGACGCCTCACCCGACCAAGGCCGCCGCCGCACCACCCTCATCCCCGACCACCACATCTGCATCGTCCACACCCCCCACCAGATCGTCGCCTCCGTCCCCCAAGCCCTCCCACGCCTGGACCCCACCCGCCCCCTCACCTGGATCTCCGGCCCCTCCGCCACCAGCGACATCGAACTCGACCGCGTCGAAGGCGTCCACGGCCCCCGCACCCTCGAAGTCGTCCTCCTCACCGACGAACCCACGAACAGCGACGTATGACACGGCGGAGGTGAACCGGGGGTGTATCGGCAGGTCGCGGGGATGATCCGGAGCAGGCGGGGTAGCTGGTTCCCAAGAGGAGCTCGCCGCAAGGCAGTTACCACCGTGTCGCCGATCGCGACGAACGCTTGGGAGGACCGCCATGCCTGGCCTGTTGGGCAAGATCAAGGAGTTCAGCCGGAGCCCGAAGGGGCGACGAGTCGTGGAGCAGGCCCGCCGGGCATCCGCCGATCCGAAGCGCAGGGCCCAGGCCCAGCAGCTGTTGGGGAAGTTGCGCGGGCGCCGTCACTGACCCGTCCGCAAGGGGCCCGCGCGACGCGGCTCCGTCCCGAGGAAGCCGCGCCCATGCCCTTCATCCCCGTTCCGCCCGCCCGCACCGATGCCGGAGCCGTGCACCGTGCCGCCGTTCACCCGGGCGGCGGCCGTGCCGTTGAGCCGGGTTCGCGGGTCGCCGACGTGCTGCGCATCGTCTCGGACTCCCGTACGTCGGTCTTCAGCACCGTCTCCGCAGGCGGGCGTGTCCGGTACGGCTACTGGCGCCCGGTCGATTCCGCCACGGGGCGGGGCGGCTGCTACGTGGCCCTGCCCACGGACGTGTGCGAGGAACTGCGCGCCAGTGGCCGCCTCTTGCTGGGCGACCCCGTCGTCGATCCGGCCAAGACCACCTACCGGGTCAGGCTCGCTCCTGCCACGGGCAGGGTGAGACGTCTGGGCCTGGGCGGCCGGGCCGCTGCCTGAACCCGTTCGCTACTCCGTCGGACGGCCCGCGCGGGCTGTGCCGCGTGCCCACTTCCTCCGCCGAGGAGCGAATTCGCCGGTTCCGCTCCTACCCGGCGCACAGGCTCCTACCAGTACGACTTCATGTGGTGACGGAATCGTTGACACCATGGTCGACACACACCACGGACACAAGCCGCGTACCCCCGCCTCCCACCGCTCCCGCCGGTGGTTCATGAACAAGGCCCTGCTCACCGGCGGTGTCTCCGCCGTCGCGATCATGGGCGGATACGCCGCGGCCAGCGCCGGAGCCGAGGAGAGCACCACCGCCGACGCGACCGCGAGTGCCTCCCCCTCGGGCCCGCCGTCGGGCGGCGGCTTCGGGCAGACGATCGCCTACGACGACTTCGTCGGCGTCACGACGGACGGCACCGTCGTCGACGACCTCTACGCGATCCACTCCACCGGCGTCTCCACGACCCCGGTCATCCGCGCCGCCACCGCCTTCCTCGACTCGCTCACCGACGACCAGAAGGCGGCGACCCTCTTCGAGGTCGACTCCGACCAATGGCTCGACTGGACGAACATCGACTCCAACGACCGCGACGGCGTCGCCCTGCGGGACCTGACGGAGAAGCAGTACGCACTCGGCATGAAGCTGCTGAGGGCGTCGCTCTCGGCCCGGGGCCTGAAGCAGTCCAACAGCATCCGTAAGCTCAACCAGTTCCTCGGCGAGTACTCCGGTGACACCACCAAGGCCCTCAACGAGGACGCCTACTGGTTCACCGTCATGGGCACGCCGTCGGCGACCGAGGCCTGGGGCTTCCAGTTCGAGGGCCACCACCTCGTCATCAACTACTTCGTCCTGGGCGGCCAGGTCGTCATGACCCCGACGTTCATGGGCTCCGAGCCCACGAAGATCACCTACGACGGCACCGACTACCACCTCTTCCGCGAGGAGACCGCCGCGGGTTTGAAGCTGCTCCGCTCCCTGAACAGCGTCCAGCTGGCCACGGCCCTGTCCACCGAGACCAAGGCCGGCACGAACCTCGTCGCCGGAGCGGGCCAGGACAACGCGGTGCTCCCGTACGCGGGCGTCCAGGCCTCGGACCTGAACCGCCGTCAGCAGCAGTTGCTGCTCGACCTGGTGGAGGTCTACGTCGGCTACCAGGACGAGGGCCACGCCCGGGTCCGGATGCGGGAGATCGAGAAGCACCTCGACGACACGTACTTCTACTGGATCGGGGAGTACGAGGACGACTCGGCGTTCTACTACCGCGTCCACAGCCCCGTCGTCCTGATCGAGTACGACGCCGAGTCGCCGCTGGCCTACCACGAGGACGACGACAGCAGCGGCTCCGCTTCCCCGTCGGCCTCCGCCACCACCACGGCGTCGGCCTCTCCCGGCGGCGGTGGCCCCGGTGCCCAGGGCGACCCCACGCAGCAGCACATCCACACCATCATCCGTACGCCCAACGGCAACGACTACGGCGTGGACCTGCTGAAGCTGCACCTGGAGACCGACCACTGAGACCGCGGCGGCAGGGCGCCGGGCCGCACCGGGCCCGGCGCCCGTCTCACACCGCGACCGGGGTGAACCGGACCGGCAGCGACCGCGGGCCCCGGGTGAACACGCCCCGTTCGACGGGGGTGAACCCGTCGGCGAGACGCAGGTCGGGCATGGCGTCCAGCAGATGGCCGATGCCGGTCTCGACCTCCGCCTTGGCCAGGAGCGCCCCGACGCAGAAGTGCCGTCCGAGGGCGAAGGCGAGATGGTCGGCGGCGGCCGAGAACGCCGACGCCGAGTTGAGATCGTCACGGAAGATGTCGAAGCGGTCGGGGTCGCGGTAGCGCCGCTCGTCACGGTTGGCGGAGCCGATGAGGCAGGTCACCGTGGCCCCGGCCGGGATGACCCCGCCGCCCACCTCCACCTCGGTGGCCGACTGGCGCATGATCATGTGGACCGGCGGGGTGTAGCGCAGCGTCTCCGCGAAGGCGGCCGGGATCAGGCTCCGGTCCTCGCGCACGGCGGCGAGCTGCTCGGGGTGCAGCAGCAGGTTGGCGACGATGCCGGCGATCGCCTTGTCGGTGGTCTCCCCGCCCGCGGCGAGCAGCAGGCTGCAGAACGCCTTGATGTCCTCGTCGCTCATGCGCACACCGTCGACCTCGGCGGCGCACAGCGCCGACAGCAGGTCGTCGCCCGGCTTCTCGCGCCGCTGCCGGATGACCGGGATCATGTACTCGGCGAACTCGACGCGGGTCCGTTCACCGGCGGCGGTGACGTCGGGGTCGCCGGAGAGATTGCCGAGGAAGGCGATGACGGTCGTGTACCAGCCGTGGAAGCGGGCGTGGTCGTCCTGGTCGAGGCCCAGCATGTCGGCGATGACGTTGACCGGAAAGCGGGTGGCGTAGTCGCTGACGATGTCGGCGCTGCCGGTGTGCCGGAACGCGTCGACGAGCCCGCGGGAGTTGCGTTCGATGACCGGCAGGAACTTCTCCTGGAGGTCGGTGCCGCGGAAGGCGGGCGCGACCAGGGCCCGCCGTACCGCGTGTTCGCGTCCGCTGAGCTGGAGGATCGTCCTGCCGTGGACCGGTTCCAGCTGCCAGTCGTAGTTGTCGGTGGTGAACTCGGACTGCTTGTCCTTGAAGACGCGTTCGACGTCCTCGTAGCGGGACAGGAGGTAACTCCGGGTGGCCTCGTGCCAGATGAGGGGTTCCTGCTCCCGCATCTGGGCGTAGGCCGGATAGGGATCCGCGGCGAATTCCGGCGAGAGGATGTCGGGCAGCTGCGGTGCGGCGGCGGGCACGGGGCTCCTCGGGTAGATGCCTGTGATCGGGAGCCAGGCTAGTGATCTCCCGATGGCTCAAACAGGCCAGTCCTGGCCGAAGTTGAACGGCCTTCTCCTCAATCCCCGTTCTCGGTGGCCGGGTTACCCCAGCGGTGGCCACGGTGCCGTGTACAGGTGACTGCCCGGCCGGGCGAGCACGGGCTCGGAGCCGGGGATCCGGATCTCGGCCTCCGTGCCCGGCGGGACCTCCACCGTGAGCGTCAGCCGCCCCCCGCCCAGCTGCCACCGCGTCCCGACGGTGCCGTGGAGCGTGTCCAGGCGGGCCTCCGCCCAGGTCAGGTCCCCGCCCGGCTGCGGGGCGACGACGAAGCGCCGGTACCCGGCCGAACCCGCGTCCGCGGTGTCCGCCGGCCGCAGCCCGGCCACGTACCGATGGAGGAAGGAGATCACCGCCCCCTTGCTGTAGTGGTTGTACGACATCTGCGGGCGGCCCTCGTCGTCGACGCCGTGCCAGCTCTCCCAGACGGTCGTCGCCCCGCGCTCGATCATGCCGAGCCACGAGGGCACGGACGTCTGCCGCAGCAGCGCGTGGGCCAGGTCCGCGTGCCCGTGGTCGGCGAGCGCCGGAAGCAGCATGCCGGTGCTGAGGAAACCGGTGGTCAGATGGGTGCCCGCGGCGCGCACCAGAGCGGCGAGCCGGTCGGCGGCCCGCTGCCGGAGCCCGTCCGGCACCAGCCCGAACGCCAGGGCGCGTACCAGCGTCGCCTGTGTGTCGGGCACGGTGACCGCCCCGTCGGCGGAGCCGTCGGTGACGAGGTACTCCGCCCGCCACGCGGCCCGGGCGCCCTCGGCGAGGTGCCGGTAGCGGGCCTCGTCGTCAGGATGCCCGAGCAGGGCCGCCATCCGGGCGAGGAGATCCGCCGAGCGGTGCAGATAGGCCGTCGCCACGTCTCCCAGGTCCCGGCCGGGGGAGAGGTCGGGGGCGACGCCGGGCTCCAACCACTCACCGAAGTGGAAGCCGGTGTCCCACAGGAACTCCTCGTGCGGTGCGGCCTCGGGGCGTCGGGCGGCCCGGTCGGGGTGGCGTGCGGTGCCCGCCTGACGTGCGGCGAAGTCGACCCAGGCGCGCATCGACGGGTACTGGGTGCGCAGCAGGTCGCGGTCGCCGTAGGCGCGCCACAGCTCCCACGGGACGATGACCGCCGCGTCGCCCCAGCCCGCCGAGCCGTTCATGCCGCCTTCGGCGGACCGTCGGCGGGTGTCCTCGTCGGCCGGGTCGGGCACGAAGTTGGGCACGGTGCCGTCGGCCCACTGGTCGGCGGCCAGGTCGCGCAGCCACTTCGCGCTGAACCCGGCGACGTCGTAGAGGAAGGCCGCGGTCGGGACGAACACCTGCCAGTCGCCGGTCCAGGCGGCCCGCTCCCGCTGGGGGCAGTCGGTGGGCACGTCGCAGATGTTGCCGCGCAGGCTCCACACGGCGGCCTCGTGCAGTCGTTCGAGCCGGGGGTCGCCGCACCGGAACCAGCCGGTGCGGGTCAGGTCCGAGTGGACGACGACGCCGGTCACGTCGTCCTCGGTGAGGGGACCGGGGTGGCCCTCGATCCGGACGTAGCGGAAGCCGTGGGTGGTGTGGCGGGGCTCGAACGTCTCACCGGGGCGGCCCGCGGCGGTGACCGTGTCGGTCTGACCGGCGGGCAGCGGCTGCCGGGTGGCCCAGTCGAAGGCGCGGATGTTCTCGGTGGTGACGTCGCCGTCGGGGTCCAGGGCCTCGCCGTGCGTCAGGGTGAGCCGGGTCCCGGCCGGGCCCAGCCGGGTCAGCCGTACCCAGCCGTTGATGTTCTGGCCGAGGTCGGCGACGTACCGGCCGGGCCCGATACGGGTCACGGAGACCGGCCGGAGCTCCTCGACCCTGCGCACCGGCGGGGCGAGCGGGCCGGTCAGCCGGGTGAGGTCCGTGTACAGGCCCGTCGTGGGGACGTCCGCCTTCTCCCAGGCGCGGTCGTCGTGGCCGGCGGTCGCCCAGCGGGGGTCGTGGCGGCGCAGGTCCGTCTCCTGGCCGTCCATCAGGTCGGCCGCGACGACGGGCCCGGGCGTGCTGCGCCAGCCGGGGCCGGTGCCCAGGACGGTGGTGGTGCCGTCGTCGTGGGTGACGACGAGCTGGGCCAGCAGGGCGGTGCGGGTGCCGAAGCCGTCCGCGTCCCGGGTGAAGCCGTGCCGTCCCCGGAACCAGCCGTCGGAGAGGACCGCCCCGACCGCGTTGCCGCCGCGGGCGAGGAGTCCGGTGACGTCGTACGTCTGGACCTGGAGGCGGGTGCGGTAGGAGGTGAAGCCGGGGGTGAGTTCCTCGTCGCCGACGCGGGTGCCGTTGAGGAACATCTCGTAGACGCCGTGCGCGGTGGCGTACAGGCGTGCGGTGCGGACCGGCCGGTCGAGGGTGAAGGTGTCCCGCAGGAGATGGGCGGGGCGTCGGCCCGCCTCGGCCGGTGCCGCCTCGGCGGGCGCGATCCACTGTGCCTGCCAGTCGCGCGGGTCGAGCAGCCCGGTCTCCCACCAGGACGGTTCGGACCAGTCGCTCTCGCCGTCCGCCGTCCAGACCTTGACCCGCCAGGGGACACGTGTGGCGGACGCGGGCGCGGGGCCCTCGTACGGGATGTACGTGGTGTCCGCCGACTCCACCCGTCCCGAGTCCCACTGTCCGGCCTGGACCCGGTAGGCGAGCTGGGCGCTGGTGGCGTGCGCCGGCCTCCAGGACAGCCGAGGGCGCCGGACGTGGAGGCCCAGGGGCCGGTCGAGGTGTTCGACGCGCAGGTGGGTGGGGCGGGTGGCAGACAAAAGAGGAGTCCTCTCGGAGCGAGCGGTCGTGCGGTGGTGCGGCCGGTCGGGGCCGGCGGCGGCGCGGTCAGGCGGAGGAGACGGGCGAGACGGGAACGGCCACGGGCTCCGTGGAGGCGGCGGGCCGTTCCGTGCCGTCGCCGGTACGGGCCAGCCGGGGGATGGCGAGGGAGATCAGGAGCCCGAGGGCCACGATCCCGGCCATGACGAGGTAGCCGTTGGTGAAGGCGCTGTCGTGGTAGAACGCGGTGCCCTGGAGGACCGTGGAGTCCCCCGCCAGGACCGTGTAGAGGGCCTGGTTGGTGAGGGCCAGGAAGACCTGGGTGAGCAGCGAGGACATGCCGTTCGCGGCGGCCTGCTCCTCGTGCGAGACCACCGACAGGATCATCGCCTGCTGACCGGCCATCAGGATGCCGCCGCCGAGCCCCATGACGACGCCGGTGGCGACGATCTGCGCGGTGCCGGAGTGGTGGAAGGCCGCCAGGACGAGCCCGCCGCCGAGCAGGGTGAGACCGGCGAACCAGAGGGCGCGTGGGCTGACGCTGCGCGCGGCCCGGCCCACGCCGATGCCCGCGGCGAAGGTGACGAGTCCCGCCGGGACGCCGACGAGGGCGTTGTGCGTGGTGGACCAGCCCAGCCCGTCGGAGACCTGGGGGATGTGCGGGTAGAGGGCGAGGAAGATGAGGATCGCCTGGGAGGCGTAGTACGCGGCCTGCGGCACGGAGGACCCCAGCAGCACGGTCGCCAGGGAGCGGCGCCGCAGCAGCCGCAGGTCGAGGATGGGTGCGGACACCCGCAGTTCGACGGCCACGAACACCGCCAGGGCGACCAGGCCCGCGCCGAGGGTGAGCAGGAACCTCGCCGAGGCCCAGCCCCAGTCGCCGCCCTGCCCGATGCCGTAGACGATCAGGGAGAGGCCGCCGCCGAGCAGCAGGGCGCCGGCCCGGTCCAGCCGCCCGGCCGGGGCGCGCCGCGGGGTCTCGGGGACCGCGCACAGCGCCGCCATCGCGAGGACGGTCGAGGCGACGAGGAACCACAGGGCGCCGCGCCAGCCGAACGCGTCCAGCAGCCAGCCGGACAGCAGGGGAGCGAGCAGGCTGAGCACGCCGACCGATCCGGCGACCACGCCCATGGCCGTGGAGACCTTGCGGGCCGGGAACAGATCGCGGACGGCGGCCAGCACCAGCACCGCGACGGGCCCGTACAGACCGCCGATCACCCGCCCGAGGACCATCACCGGATACGACGGTGCCAGCACCGTCACGATGTCGCCGACCAGCCCCGCGGCGGCCAGGACCAGCATGACCCGGCGCTTGCCGTGCACCTCCCCGAGGCGCACCGCGAACGGGGTCGCCACGATCGTCGCCAGAGTGAACGCCAGGCTGAACCAGGCGATCTGCGTGGTGTGGAAGTGCTGGGCGATCTGCGGCTGTGCGTTGGCGGCGATGATGCCGGCCACCACCAGGAGCTGACCCGGCCAGACGAGCGCGATGAGCCGCCGCAGTTCCACGGGGGTCCAGCGATCGGACGGGGGCGAAGTGTTCATGGTCGCTCCGAGGGGAGGTCGGCGCTTCGTTACGCCGAGGTTTCGACCGATGATGCGAGTTGAAAACCGAGTGCGCTAGGTTTTGGGAGAGTGATCCACGTCATACGTCCGGAGGTGGCGAAAGTGATCCACCTCATGGACGCGCGAGGCCGGTGAGGCCGGGTTCCGGCATGCGGGTCGCCCCCGTCGCGGATACGGCGACGGGGGCGACGCGGGGTGCTCGTGCGGCTCGTGCACGGGTCGCCCGTGTGCGGTTCAGGCGGGCTGTGCGGCCCTCTCGGTCTGTGCGCCGTCCTCGGCCGGGTCGCGCAGCGGGGGCAGGAACAGGGAGAGCGCCAGGGCGACGACCGTCACCAGCGAGCCCATCCAGAACACCCACGAGTATCCGGTGTCGAGATAGAACGCGGTCCCGTCGACGACGGTGCTGTCCGTGGCGAGCAGGGCGTACGCCCCGGCGGTGACGAAGGCGCCGAACAGGCTGATGAGCATGTTCATCATGCCGCTGCCCAGCCCCTGTTCGCCGTCCGAGACCACGCCCACCACGAGGGTCGGCGCACCCGCGACGACGACACCGGCGCCGAGGTTGGCGACGCAGGACGTGAGGATCAACTGGAGCTCGTCGCCGTGATGGAAGCCCACCAACGCGTAGCCGACGGCCATGACCGCCAGCCCGGCGCACCAGATCCTGCGGGCGTCGAAGCGCCGCATGTACCGGCTGACCAGCAGGCCGGTGCCGAACATCACGAGGTTCCAGCTCACGCTGACCACCGCGTTGTGGTCGGCCGACCAGCCCAGCCCCGCGGAGACGCCGGGGATGTGCGGGTAGAGCGCGAGCAGGATGGCCAGCCCCGGCATGGTGAACGCGACCGTCTGGGCGAGGCCGCCCGCGGTGAGCGCCAGGGCGACCGGGCGGCGGCGCAGCACCCTCAGGTCCAGGATGGGGTGCGGGCTGGACCGCTCCACGAGCAGGAACGCGCCGAGCGCGACGACCCCCGCCGCCAGCCAGCCCGCGGTGCGCGGATCGCCCCAGCCCCAGCTCTGCCCCTGGCCGACGGCGTAGACCACGGCGGTGAGGCCGCCGCCGAGGGTGAGCCCGCCCAGCCAGTCGAAGCCCGACTCGAAGGCGTGCCGCGGGGTCTCCGGGACCAGGGCGGCGATCAGCGCGCAGGCGACGGCCGTGGCCGCGGCGAGGAACCACAGGGCCCCGCGGTAACCCCAGGTGCCGATCAGCCGGCCCGCGAGGAACGGCGAGACGAGGGCGACCAGGCCGACGCTGCTGCCCATGATGCCGCTGGCCTGCTTGACCAGGCGGGGCGGGAAGGTGTCCCGGACCGCGGCGAACGACAGGGCGCCGAACGGGCCGTAGAACCCGGCGATCGCCCGGCCCGCCAGGACCAGCCAGAAGCTCCCGGCGAGGGCCGCGATCATTTCGCCGACGGCGCCGAGGGCGGTCATCGCCAGCATGACGCGCCGCTTGCCGTACAGATCGCCGAGCTTGATCGCGAAGGGGGTGAGCAGGGTGGACACCAGGGTCAACGTCAGCCCGAACCAGACCACTTGGGTGGTGTGGAAGGCCTGCGCGACACCGGCCGTGGCGTTGGCGCCGAGGATGCCGCCGGCGGCCAGCAGCTGGGTCGGCCAGGCGAGGGCGACCAGCAGCAGGACGAGGCGGGGGGTCCACCGTCCGTCCGGGGTGGTGACCGGTTCGCGGTCGGCTGAGGGGCTCGATGACAGCGGCGTCATGCCAGCCCTCCTTTCACGGAGGTGCGCAAGTCGGAGAGGGGAGGCGCGGGGGGTGTGGGCGAGAGGGGGCTCGGCGTGACGCGTCGCTCAGCGGGACGTGGCAGCGCGGCGTTCCGTCGTCGCGTGACGTCGATGATGAACCCAACGCCTAGTGCACGCTAGGTGTTGGTGATGTGGCCCATGTCACACGGCGATGCGGCGTGTGCGGGGTGAACGATCACCCGTCCGCGCGGCGCCAGTACTGTTCTGGCATGTCGACTCCCAGGGGCCCGCGCGGGCACTACACGGCGGGCCGGGCCCGGCGCACCCAGATCCTGGAGGCGGCCCTGCTGCGCTTCGGGCAGGACGGCTACCGCAAGACCTCCCTCGCCCGGGTCGCCCGCGACGCCGAGATCACCGACGCCGGCCTGCTGCACTACTTCCGCGACAAGCAGCGGTTGCTGCTCGCGGTCGTCGAGTTCTGGCACGAGCGCATGGACGTGCGCTGGGAACGCGTCTCCGACTCGGTGCGCGACGCCTTCCGTCTCCACCTGGAGGACACGGCGGAGACCCTCGCCATGCCGGGCATGGTGGAACTGGCGGTCGTCCTCGGCGCCGAGGCCACCGCCGCCGACCATCCCGCCCACGAGCACTTCACCACCTGGCAGGAGAAGGGGGTGCGGGAGCTGACCGACCGGCTCCTCGCGGGCAGCCGGAGCGGCGAACTCCTCGCCGGCCTGGACCACGAGGCCATCGCCCGGGAGTGCGTGGCCATGGACATGGGGCTGCTCCAGCAGTGGCTGGCCGCCGGGCGCGCGTTCGACCTCGTGGCCGTCATGCGCGGCCACCTCGACCGCCTCCTGCGCGGGATCTCCAGCGACGGGCAGGGGTTCTAGGGCGCCGCGAGTCGCCCCCTCGTGAGGGCCGGTCCCGCCGCCGAAGGCCGTCGGTGTCGCGACGGGCTCTGTCCTGCGCGGTGGGCGGGTGTCGCACTTGGTGAGTGGGCGCCACCTGCTTGTCATGCTCTCGACATCACCAGGTCCGTCGGGCGACCCCTCCCAGTCGGGTATGGCGTACGTCACGCGAACCAACACCTAGTAATCACTAGGTGTTGGGCGCATGATCGACCCTGCCCACCGCCGGCGCCGAGAAAGGCCGTCATGCACCACCACTGGACCGCACGCGTGGTCAGTCCTCCTCCGGCCGCCCTCGCCCGCGGATCAGGAGCCCGTCCGGCCGCGCTGCTGCGCGCCGAGTTCACCGCTCACGCCCCCGTACGGTCCGCCACGCTCCGGGTCACGGCCCTCGGCGTGTACGAGATGGAGATCAACGGCCGCCGGGTCGGCGACCACGTGCTGGCGCCGGGCTGGACGAGCTACCGCCACCGGCACCGCCACCAGACCTTCGACGTCACCGGCCTGATCGGCGAGGGCCGCAACGCCTGGGGCGCCCATCTCGCCGACGGCTGGTACCGGGGCCTGCTCGGCTTCAACGGCGGGACCCGCGACATCTACGGACCGCGCACGGGACTGCTCGCCGAACTGCGCCTGGAGCACACCGACGGCTCCACCCGGACCGTCACCACGGGCGACGGCTGGCGCTGGAGCCACGGCCCCCTCCTGGCCTCCGGGCTCTACGAGGGCGAGGAGTACGACGCCCGCCGCGAACGGACCGGATTCAGCACACCCGGCTACGACGACTCGGCCTGGGAACCGGCCGGGACCGTCGACTTCGACACCGCCGTCCTCTTCCCCGCCGACAGCCCGCCGGTCCGCCGCATCGAACACCTCGCCCCCGTCGCCGTCACCACCTCGCCCACCGGCCGGACCGTCCTCGACTTCGGCCGGAACCTCGTCGGACGCCTGCGCATCCGGGTGCGCGGCGAGGCCGGGCACACCGTCACCCTGCGCCACGCCGAAGTGCTCGAAGACGGCGACCTCTGCCTCCGCCCGCTGCGGCACGCCACCGCCACCGACCGCTACACCCTGCGCGGCGATCCGGCGGGGGAGGAGTGGGAACCCCGCTTCACCTTCCACGGCTTCCGGTACGCCGACGTCGAGGGCTGGCCCGGCGAGCTGGACCCCGCCGACGTGAGCGCGGTGGTGCTCCACAGCGATCTGCGCCGCACCGGCTGGTTCGCCTGCTCCGACCCCTCCCTGGAACGCCTCCACGAGAACGTCGTCCGGGGGATGCGCGGCAACTTCCTCGACGTGCCCACCGACTGCCCCCAGCGCGACGAACGGCTCGGCTGGACCGGCGACGTCCAGGTCTTCGCCCCCACCGCCTCCTACCTCTACGACGTCCGCGACTTCCTGCGCTCCTGGCTGCGCGACCTCGCCGTCGACCAGGCCGCCGACGGGCGCGGCATCCCCCCGGTGTTCAGCCCGGACATCCCGGTCATCACCCCGGTCCCGATCCCGCCCGGCAACCCGCCCATGGCCGGCTGGTGCGACGCCGCGGTCGTCGTCCCCTGGGTGCTCCACGAGCGGTACGGCGACACCGAGGTGCTGGCCACGCAGTACCCCTCCATGCGGGCCTGGGTCGACGCCGTCGACGAACTGGCCGGACCCGGACGGATCTGGGGCGAGGGCTTCCAGTTCGGCGACTGGCTCGATCCCACCGCCCCCGCCGACGACCCCGGCCGCGCCATGACCCCCTCCGCTCTCGTCGCCACCGCGTACTTCGCGCACTCCGCGCGGCTGCTCGCCCGCACCGCCGCGATCCTGGACGAGGCGGCCGACGCGGAGCGCTACCACGCCCTGGCCGACGCGGTCCGGGACGCGTTCCTCGACCACTTCCATCTCGGGCGGGGACGCCTGAAGGAGGAGACCCAGACCGCCTACGCCCTCGCCCTGGGATTCCGGCTGCTGACCGACGGCACCGACCGCGCCGAAGCCGGACGCCGGCTGGCCGGCCTCGTCGCCGACGGCGGCCACCGCATCGGCACCGGCTTCCTCGGCACCCCGCTGGTGTGCGACGCGCTCACCGACACCGGACACGTCGACACCGCCTACCGGCTGCTGACCCAACGGGACTGCCCCTCCTGGCTCTACCAGGTCGACATGGGCGCCACCACCGTCTGGGAACGCTGGGACAGCATGCTCCCCGACGGCTCCGTCAACCCGGGCGAGATGACCTCCTTCAACCACTACGCGCTCGGCGCGGTCGCCGACTGGATGCACCGCACCGTCGCGGGCCTGGCCCCCGCCGCCCCCGGCTACCGCAGACTCCTCGTCAGGCCCCGCCCCGGAGGCGGCCTCACCTGGGCCCGCGCCGAGCACGACACGCCGTACGGCCGGGTCGAGACCGGCTGGCACGTGCGCGGCGGGTCGCTCGTCGTCGACCTCCTCGTGCCGCCCGGCGTGACGGCCCTGGTCGACCTGCCCGGCACCCGGCCCACGGAGGTCGGCCCCGGCCGCCACTCCTTCCAGGGGCGCCTGCCCACACCCTGACGACGAGCAGCACCGACGCGCCCGACCGGTGCCCCACCCGACACCCCCGAGAGACCCCGTGCGAGGAACACCCATGACACACACCCGCCTGCCCGACACGTTCCTGTGGGGCGTCGCGACCTCCGGCCACCAGACCGAGGGACACAACCGCGCGAGCGACACCTGGTTCCTGGAACACACGGTCCCCTCGCTCTTCCGGGAGCCGAGCGGTCCGGCGTGCGACTCGCTCCGGCGGTGGGAGACGGACCTCGACCTGGCCGCCGGACTCGGCCTCGACGCCTACCGGTTCTCCGTCGAGTGGGCCCGCGTCGAACCCGAACCCGGGGCCGTCTCCACCGAGGCCCTGGACCACTACGAACGCCTGGTCGACGGCTGCCTGGAGCGCGGCCTCGCCCCTCTGGTGACGTTCAGTCACTTCACCTCCCCGCACTGGTTCGCCGCGGACGGATCCTGGACCGGCACCGACGCCCCGGCCCGCTTCGCCGCGCAGTGCGACCGTGTCATGGCGCGCTTCGGCGACCGCATCGCCGCCGCCGTCACCCTCAACGAACCCAACCTCGAACAACTGCTCCAGGCCGGCGCGAAGCTGCCCCCCGAGGCGGAGGCGCTCAAGACGCGGATGCTCGCCGCCGCGGCGGAAGCGGCCGGAGCCGACGGCTACGCCAGCGCCAACGTCATCCCGGCCGACCGGCAGGACGCCTTCCAGGAGGCGTTCACCCGCGCCCACCGGGCCGCCCGTGCGGCGATCAAGGCCCGCCGCGCCGACCTCCCCGTGGGGGTCTCTCTCGCCATCGCCGACGAGGTGGCGCTCCCCGGCGGCGAGGCACGCCGGGACGCCAAGCGCGCCGCCGTCTACGACCACTGGCTGCGCGAGGCCCGCCACGACGACTTCATCGGCGTGCAGAACTACGAACGCGTCGTCCACGGCCCCGACGGCGAGGTCCGCGTCGAGGGCGAACTCAACGGCATGGGCACGGTCATCGCCCCCGGCTCCCTCGCCGGCGCCGTCCGCTACGCCCACGAGGTGTCCGGCGTGCCGGTCCTGGTGACCGAGCACGGCATCCAGACCCCGGACGACGAGCAGCGCGCCGCGTTCCTCCCCGCCGCCCTGCGCGAGCTCGCCGCCGAACGCGACCGCGGCACGCCCGTCCTCGGCTACTGCCACTGGACCCTCCTGGACAACTTCGAGTGGATCTTCGGCTACGGCGCCCGGCTGGGGCTGTACGAGGTGGACCGCGACACGCTGGAACGCCGCCCGAAGCCCAGCGCGAAGGTGTACGCCGACGCGGTGCGCGAGCACCGGGGCGGTACGCCCTAAGGTGCGCTCATGGCCGACACGACACCCTCGCCCGATCTGGAGCACGAGCGCGCCGCCGTGCTCGGGGAACGGCTGAAAGAGCGCCTCTACGCCTCGCTCACCCTGCTCGCGGTCCTGGTGGGGCAGGCGCAGGGCGGGCACCCCACGCACCGGGGCGCGGCCGTGTACGTCGTGGCGACGGCGGTCGGTCTGTGGCTGGCGACCCTGGTCGCCGATCTCCAGGCGCACCCCGTCGCCCACGGCCGTCGGCCGACCCTCGGCGAGATCCGGCGCACCCTCTACACCAGCAGCCCGCTGCTCACCTGCGCCGTGGGTCCGGTCCTGCTGATCGGGCTGTCCGCGACCGGAGCCCTGGAGCTCACCACCGCCCTGTGGGTCTCCGCCGGTACCGAGGTCGCGGCGCTGGCGCTGTGGGGGTACGCCGGTGGCCGACGGGTCGGCGCGGGCCCGCTGCGCTCCCTGGTGGTCGCCGCGCTGGACGCCGCCATCGGGATGGGTGTGGTCGGCGTGAAGCTCCTCGCCGGGCACTGAGCCGTGCCCTCGGGAGTCCGCCCGCCGGCCCGGCTCAGTGGCGTGCCGTGATGTCCCTGGACGCGAGGATCTCCAGCGCGCCGGGCAGGGAGCGCTCCAGCGCCCTGCCCCCGGTGAACAGTTTGAGGTTCGGCACCAGGTCCAGGTCGTCGAGGGCGCGCACGTCGAAGAGGTCGTCCTCGCCGTCCCAGATGGGGGCGCACTCCAGGAACACCCGGTTCCCGCCGTCGAAGAGCAGCTCCTCCACCGTGGCCAGGAGTTCCGCCGGTATCTCCAGCTCCTCGAAGTGGGCGCGCGCCTCGTCGAGCACCGTGTGCTCCAGGCCGTTGTCCTCGATGTACGCGGAGAGGTCCTCGACCCCGCGGGCCCTCATGTGCTCCGCCATGTCGAAGGCGGGCGCGAGCGTCCTGTCGCCGTACATCAGCCTGTCGACGACCAGCAGCTTGAAGTTGAAGTCACGGAACGCAGTCATGGCTCCTGTGTACCAAGGGCCACTGACAACCCCGGCCGGGATTCGATTGCATGCAGTGCCCAACGAAATCGCGTGACACCGGGGAAGGGAGCGGTCCGGCGACGCCTCGGGAGCCAACTTCCGCTTGTTTCGGTGCTGTTGCTGTGAGGTGCCATCGGCTCCGGGGTCTTCACAAGATCCACAGCCGGGGCATAAGTTCCCGTCGGCCTGATCATCCGTTCAAGTCGAGGGAATCCTTTGACACACCATCCGTCCGGCAGAAGGCGCCGCCTCGCCGTACTCGCGGCAGCCCTCCTGGTCACCGCGGCGACCCCGCAGCTGACCGCCTCCGCCGACCCGTTCCCGGCCACCGCGACGACGGGCGCCGGCAACGCCTCCGACAACGTTGCCGGAACCGTCCTCACCCTGATCACCGGCGACAAGGTCACCGTCACCCCGGACACGGGCGACGGACCCGACGCCATCACCGTGGAGGGACCCGACGGCGAGCCCGTCGGAGCCCGGGTGCTGACCGTGGGCGGCGACACCTACGTCTATCCCGAGTCCGCTCGCCCCTACCTGGCGTCCGGAGCCCTGGACGACCAGCTCTTCGACGTCACCCGACTCCTGGCCGACGGCTACGACGACGCCGCACGCGCGAGCCTGCCCCTCATCGTCACCTACGGCGGCAAGGACGCCCCCGCGTCCGCCCTCCGCAAGCGTGCGGTCGCCCTGCCCGGCGAGGCGACCGGCGTCCGCCCCCTCACCAGCGTCAACGGCGTGGCCCTGGCCGCCGACCGGGACGACACGCACGCCCTGTGGGAGTCCCTCACCGGAGACACCCCCGACACTCCGAGCGCTTCCACGGAGGGCGGCTCCTTCACCGGCGGCGTCGCCAAGGTGTGGCTCGACGGGAAGGCCGAGGCCACCCTCGCCGACTCGGTCGCGCAGATCGGCGCCCCCGAGGTCTGGCAGGGCGGCAACACCGGCCAGGGCGTCGACGTGGCGGTCCTGGACACCGGCTACGACCAGGACCACCCGGACCTGAAGGACGCCGTCACCGACACCGCCAGCTTTGTCCCCGGCGAGGACGTCACCGACCGCAACGGCCACGGCACCCACGTCGCCTCCACCATCGCCGGGAACGGCGCCGCCTCCGACGGGGCGGAGAAGGGCGTCGCCCCCGGCGTCGACCTGCACGTGGGCAAGGTCCTCGCCGACGAGGGCTACGGCTACGACTCCTGGATCCTCGCCGGCATGGAGTGGGCCGCCCGCGACGCCCACGCCCGCGTCATCAGCATGAGCCTGGGCAGCAGCCAGTACGCCGACGGGCAGACCGTGCTGGCCGAGGCCGTGGACGCGCTCAGCGCCGAGACCGGCGCCCTGTTCACCATCGCCGCCGGCAACGACGGCCCCTCCGCGCAGACCGTACGCTCGCCCGGCACCGCCGACGCCGCCCTGACCGTGGGCGCGGTCGACTCCGCCGACGCGATAGCCGACTTCTCCAGCCGCGGTCCCCGCTACGGCGACGACGCCCTCAAGCCGGAGATCACCGCGCCCGGCGTCGGCATCCTGGCCGCACGCTCCCAGTACATGAGCGAGGGCTCCGGCTCCTACATCGGCCTCAGCGGCACCTCGATGGCCACCCCGCACGTCGCGGGCGCCGCCGCCCTGGTCGCCGCCGCCCACCCCGACTGGACGGGCAGCCGGATCAAGGACGCCCTGATCAGCACCGTCCACGCCACCGACGACATCAGCGCCGACGACGGCGGCAACGGCCGCGTCGACGCCGCCGCGGCGGCCGGCGCGACCCTCACCGCCACCGGCACCCTCGACGCGGGCATCCACTCGCCCGGCGCCGCCGAGAAGACCGTCACGAAGACCGCGACCTGGACCAACACCGGCGACCGGCCCGTCACCGTGGACCTCGCGGTGGACGCGCCCGGCGTCCCCGAGGGCGTCTTCACCGTCTCCACCGACCGCCTCACGGTCCCGGCGCGCGGCACCGCCGAGGCCACCGTCACCACCGACCTCGCCAAGGCGGGCGAACTCCAGCGCCGCACCGGCCGGTTGACCGCCTCCGCCGACGGACGGATCCTGACCCGCACCCTGCTCGGCGTCAGCACCCGGCAGCAGCTCTTCCACGTCCGCAGCAAGATCACCGGCCGCTCCGGCGAACCCGTCTTCGGCGCGCTCACCTTCTTCCGCGAGGGCGACGAGTACGCGGGCTACCACCTCTTCGACGGCGGACAGTCCGACGAACTCCTCCCGCCCGGCCGCTACACCGTCTACGCGGACTTCCGGGTCGAGGGCACCCACGGCTCCTCCTCGGCCGGTTACGCCCGTCTCGTCCTGCCCCAGGTGGACATCACCGGTGCCACCGACCTCGTCTTCGACGGCACCACCCTCAAGCAGATCTCCGCGGTCACCCCGCAGAAGACCGAGACCTTCACCCAACGCCTCGACTACTACCGTGAGTTCGGCGACGGCAGCTCGGTCCTCGACAGCACCCAGATCGGCGAGGGCTGGGACAGCATGTGGACCGCGCCCACCAAGCCCGTCCGCGACGGCAAGCAGTACGTCACCGCCCGCTGGCGCAACCAGGAGCCGCTGCTGACCCTCGACTCAGGCGGCAAGCAGTACGACGACCTCTGGATCATGCCGGGTTCGGCGAAACTCCCCGAGGACACCTACGGCCTCGACCTCATCCACCCCGGCGAAGGCTTCACCGAGGACTACGAGGACATCGACGCCACGGGCAAGGCGGCCGTCGTGCCCTGGGACTCCGACGACGAGGACACCGCCGACGACCAGATCAGAGCCGCGCAGAAGGCGGGCGTGAAGCTCCTGCTGTTCGTGAACGACCTCGACGGACGGCTCCGCGAACCCATCATCAGGTCGACCATCGAGGTGGTGGGCCTCTCCCGCGACGAGGGCGCCGAGCTCATGGCCCGCGTCGACGCCGCCCCCGGCGGCAGCGTGCCCCTCACGGCGGTCTCCCGCCCCGACACCGACTACCTCTACGACCTCGTCCGCACCTGGAAGGACCGCATCCCCAGCAACCTCGTCTACGCGCCCAAGACGTCCCAACTCGCCCGCGTGGAGACCTCGTTCCACAACCCCGCAGGCCGCGAGGTCTACGAGAACCGCTACGACGTGCACCCCTGGACCGCCTACCGGGTCGGCGTCAACCGGCTCAGCACCGCGGGCGCCCACCGCACCGACTACGTCACCGCCGACGACTCGTTCGTCTGGCAGGAGGAGGGCGAACTCAGCCTCCTCTCCTACAGCGCCTCCGGACCCGTCCGCTACCCGGCGGGCCGCACGGCCGACGTCGAGTGGTTCGGCCCCGTCGTCCGGCCCCGCATCAACAGCGGTGTCGCGGCACCCGTCCGTGAGGGCGACCTGATCGACGTCACCCTGCCGTCCTGGGGCGACTCCGGCGGCGACCACGTCAACTGGACCCCGTTCGGCAGCACTTCCACCCAGCAGGACACCCGGCTCTACCGCGGCGGCACCCTCATCGCCGAGGGCGGCGCGGGCCTGAGCGCCCAGCTGCCCGCCGGGCGCTCCTCCTACCGGCTCGTCCACGAGGCGAACCGCACCGCCACGACCGCCTTCCCCTACTCCACCGCCACCCGCACCGAGTGGACCTTCACCTCGGCCAACCCCCGCGCCAAGGAGGACACCGAGCAACTCCCGCTCATCCAGGTCGACTACACCCTGCCCACCTCAGCCGACGGCAAGGCCGACCCCCGCGCCGCCCTGCTCGTCACCCCCGTCCACCTCGACGGCGGACCGCGCACGGCACCGCGCACCACCAAGGTCCAGCTCTCCTACGACGACGGAGCCACCTGGATCACGGCCCGCCTTCGCGACAAGGGCCACGGCGCCGTGGGTGTCGCCCTGAACGCGCCCGCGTCGGCCCAGTACGTCACCCTGCGCGTCCAGGCCGTCGACGGCCACGGCGACACGGTCACCCAGACCGTCGTCCGCGCCGCGGGCATCGCGAGCTGACCCGCTCCCGACGAGGGCGTCGCCCGGCGGTCCACACCGCCGGGCGACGCCGGAGCGGACCTGCCCGGCCCTGATCGCGGGCGCCCCGCCGGCGCCTGTGACCGAAGTGAAACATGGTGAACTCGCGCAAGATTGACGGGAGTTGTGAAAGGTGAGCAGAATTCAGCTCGCTCGGCTGTGCATGCGCCGAGCGAAGCGACGTGAGCGGCCGGGTCACGCACGCGGCGTACCCATGCCTCCGTGCGCCCGCCGCCCGCGCGCTGCCACCTCCCACACCTTCACCCTTCGTAGAGGCACATCTTGTCGCGTTCGCAAGAACCACGAACCTTCGCCGTCCTCGCCGCGACGGCCTTCGCCGCCGGGGCCGTACTGCCCCTGTTCGCCGCCGGAGCGGCCAACGCCACACCGGCGGGCGGCGGTTGTCAGTCCGCCACCGTCCAGTACCGGATCGTCGGTGCCGACGGGAACGTCGTCGGCGCGGACTGGACCTCGCAGGGCGGGCTCTCCCTCTGGAAGACCGCCCCCGGCACCGTCGAGGTCCGCCTCGCCCCCGGCCAGCGCGTCGGCGACGGCTGCACCTACCCCGTCTCCCTCGCCGAATACACCACCGAGGGCCCCGACTGGTACTCCTCGGGCCGCCAGACCCTGGTCGACAAGGCCACCGTCTACCTCACCGCCGCCGACGTCGCCGACACGGGCGACACCCGGCGCACCTGGCAGAAGCTCAGCGTCAAGTCCCCCGACTGCTACGGCCAGATCGACCTGTACGGCGACGACGTCACCTACGACGGCGGCACCGGCGAAGGCCACGGCCCCGCACCCTACGAACCCGGCAACGTCACCACCCCGTACCACCTGATAGCGGCCTGGAACGGCGGCGACAAGCCGTGCTCCCCGGACGAGCCCACCCCCACCCCGTCGGAGCCGACCCCGACCACCCCGGCGACGCCCACGGAGCCCGAGCCCAGCACGCCCCCGGCCGACACGACCCCACCGGCCACCCCCACCCCCTCCAAGCCCCCCACCGAGCCGCCCACCGACTCGGACGTGCCGCCGCTGGAGTCGGCGCCGCCCTCCACCCCGAAGCCCTCGCCCAGCGACAGCGGCCCGCCCCTCGCGGAGACCGGCTCCAGCGCGCCCGTCGGCCTGATCGCGGGGGCCGCGGCCCTGGTGGTCGCCGCCGGCGCCGGCGCCGTCTACATGTCCCAGCGCGCCCGCCGCTCCTGACGCGACGGCGGGGCGTCGCCGTCCCGCCGTGACAGGACCGAGGGCGGCCCCGGCCCGACCGGGGCCGCCCTCGGTCCGCCACGTCCCACGGCACCCCCTCCGTACCACCGGTCCGCGAGGGGCCGCAGCCGCCGGGCCGACGCCTCACCAACGGGGGCGATACCTCCCGCAACCTCTCCTGCGCGCCCGCCGTTCATGGCAGTGTCATGGTGACGCAGAGGGAGGAATGTGTGACTCAGTGGACATGGGCCCGGGCCGGCGCGCGCAACGAGGCGACCGGGTTCATCGGCCGGGTGGCGGAACTGGAGGCCGTCCGCAAGGCGGTGACACAGGCACGTGCCGTCACCCTCACCGGGCTCGGGGGAGTGGGCAAGACCCGGGTCGCGGTACGGGCCGCCCATCAGCTCGCGGTCGACTTCCCCGACGGGGTGCACATCGCCGAACTGAGCGGCCTGCGGGACCCCGAGTTCCTGCCCAACACCGTGGCCCACGCCGTCGGCCTGCCCGAGGCCGCCTCGCAGAACCCCATGGACCAGCTGATCGACCACTTCGCCGACGCCCAGGCGTTGTTGGTGCTCGACACCTGCGAACACCTGGTCGACGCCATGGCGGTGTTCGTCGACATCCTCCTGCGCAACTCCGCCGCGCTGGTCGTGCTCCTGACGAGCCGACAGCCGGTCGCCCTGCCCGGCGAGTTCGTCCTCCCGATCGAGCCGATGCCCGAACCGGCCCCCACCGCGGGCGAACAGGACAACGACACGCTCGCCCTCTTCGTCTCCCGCGCCCGCGCCGCCCTGCCCTCCTTCGAACTGTGCGACGACAACCGCTCCGAGGTCATCGCGCTCTGCCGCCGCCTGGACGGCATCCCGCTGGCCATCGAACTCGCCGCCGTACGACTGCGCAGCATGCCGCTGGAGCAGATCCTCACCCGCCTCGACGACCGGTTCCGGCTGCTGGCCGGCGCCCGCAGCGCCCAGGCGCGCCACCACACCCTGCGCACCACCATCGACTGGAGCCACGGACTCTGCTCCCCTCAGGAGCGGGAACTGTGGGCACGCCTGTCGGTCTTCGCGGGCGGCTTCACCCTGGCGGCCGTCGAACACGTCTGCTCCGGCGGCGAGTTGGCGGACCAGGACGTGATCGATCTGCTCGGTGCCCTGGTCGACAAGTCCGTCGTGCAGCGCGTGGACGGCGTCGCCGAGTACCGCTACCGACTCCTGGACACCATCCGTGAGTACGGCGCCGAACGCCTCGAAGCCGGCGGGCGCGGCGCCGAGTTCGCCTGCCGGCACCGGGACTTCTTCCTGCTGATGTCCCAGCGGGCCAGGGAGGAATGGTTCGGCGATCGGCAACTCGACTGGGGCAACCGGCTCGCCGCCGACTTCGACAACTTCCGCGTCGCGATGGACCACGCCGTCACCCACCCGGGGGACGAGTCCGCGCTGCGCCTCGTGAACGGCCTGTGGGGGTTGTGGCTGGGCAAGAGCAGGCTGGCCGAGGCCCGGCGCTGGATCGACAAGGCCCTGACCGCCGAGCCGAACCCCACCGTCGAGCACGGCACCACGCTCTACCTGGGCTCCTACTTCGGCCTGATCCAGTCCGACCAGGCGGTGCGCGAGACGGTACGGCGCTGCCGAGCCGTCGCCGAGGCCCTGGACGACGACCTGCTGCGGGCCCGCACCACCTCCCTTGAGGCGCGCGAGGTCCTCCTGTGGGGCGACGACGTCCCGCACGCCCTGGACCTCTTCGAGCAGGCACGCCGCCGGTTCGAGGCCGCGGACGACCTGTTCCCGCTGGCCGCCAGCTACATCCACACCTCGCTGTACCACGCCTCCCACGGTGAACCCGCCCTGGCGCTGCGGGAGATCGAGCGTGCACTGCACCATCTCAGGGCCGTCCCCGGTGAGCGCTGGGTGCGCAACTGCCTGCTGATCGCCCAGGTGCTGGCCCTGTGGATCGACGGCGACATCGACGCGAGCCGCGAACTCGGTCAGAAAGTGCTGCCCTCCGTCCTGGAGCAGGACGAGGTGATGTGCATGGCCGCCACGCTGGAGATCCTGTCCTGGGCCGCCGTGGCCGGCGAGCCCGAACTGGCCGCGATCCTGCTCGGCGGCGCCGGAACGCTGTGGGGCAGGTTCGGTTCGACGCTGTGGGGCATGTCGGGGCTGCTCAGGATCCATGCCGACACCGAGGCGAGCCTGATGACCGGCCTGGGCGGCAAGCGCCTCACCCAGCTCTACACGCACGGCGCCCAGCTTCCCGTGCCCCGGCTCGTCGACATCGCCCGGGGCCGCGCGGCGGGCGACGAGTACGTCCCGCCGCCCGAGGCGGTCGGCAGCGCTCTGGGCCCGCTGACCCCGCGCGAGAGCGAGGTCGCCGCGCTGCTCGTCGAAGGGCTCACCAACCGGCAGATCGCCGAACGCCTCGTCATCTCCAAGCGGACCGCCGACACGCACGTCGAGCACATCCTCACGAAGCTGGGCGTCACCTCACGCGCCCACGTCGCCCCGCATCTCGCCTCCGTCAAACCGGAGGACACCTGACGGAGCCCACCCCGGCACGGACGCGGGCGGGCCGCCTGCTCAGGCGCACCCGCAAGGCGGCTGTCTCGGCTCCGAGGCCTTCCCGTAGGCGTGCCCGGCACGTCGCCGTCCTGGCTACCGCGAAGAACGGCACCACCGCCCCGGACACCACCGTCGCCGGCTTCACCCTGCGGTGGGCGAGCACCGCTCAGGGGGCAGGTCGCGCGGTTTCCGGTGGTCGAGGCCATGGACCTGGACGCCACGAGCGTGGCCGTGAGGTGGGGATTCGCGACACGGGCCCGCTTCTCCAAGCTCTACCGGCAGGAGTTCGGCCTTCCGCCCGTCGGGACCCTGTGGGGTGAACGCCCGTCCAGCACCCCGTCCCGCGTCACCATCCGCATGCCGGACAACGCACCAGGGCTCCGCGGGCCGACGCGGTGCCTGTCGGGGAACGAGGCGTCACGGACCAGGTTCCGGTGCCGGGCGCCTGTTGGTGTGTGGCGTCCGGCACCGGAACCATCCGTGGTGCTCCCCGCGACCCATGATGGACGGCCCGAGCGGCCTCGTGCATTGCCGGATCCCGGCAGCGTTGGTGTGTCCCTGCTTGCCTGTCTGCCCGTCTGTCTGCCCGCGTGGCAGCGCAGTTGGCTGGTGGAGCCGCGCCAGGGGCTCACAGGGTGAGCGTGAACCAGGTCGTCTTGCCGTCGTCGGTGGGACGTACGCCCCAGCTGGAGGCCAGGGAACGGACCAGGAGCAGGCCCCGGCCGGACTCGTCGTCCTCGGCCGCCAGGCGGGGTTCGGGCAGGTGCGGATTGCGGTCGCTGACCTCGACGGTCAGGTCGGTGGCGGTGCGCCTCAGATGCAGATCCAGGGGGCCCGCGGCGTGCTGCACGGCGTTGGTGAGGGTCTCCGACAGCAGCAGCATCGCCTCGTCGGCGGAGGCGGTGCAGTCCCAGGCGATGAGCGCCTTGTGCAGGAAGGCCCGCCCCTCGGGCACCGACGCCGGGACGGCGGGCAGTTCCATGGCCTGGATGGCGAGCGGCGCCGCCGGGAGCTGGGCGAGGAGGAGGGTGACGTCGTCGTCGTGGCTGTCGGCGTCGGTGAGGAGCCCGGCCAGGACGTGCTCGGCCGCCGCCTCCAGACAGGGCGTGTCGGTGAAGAACCTGTCGAGCACGGAGGTCAGTTCGCAGACCCGCTCCTCGATGTCGCTGCCGGGCGTCTCGATCAGGCCGTCCGTGTACAGGACGAGCGTCGCGCCGGGCGGGAGCTTCGTACTGGACTGCTCGTGCAGGATGTCCCCCACGCCCAGGGGCGCGTTGACCGGTATGGGCAGACGGTGGACCCCCTCGCCGGGGGTGGCGACGAGGACCGGCAGATGGCCGGCGGAGCACGCGGTCACGGTTCCGGTGTCCGGGGCGATGACCAGGTAGCAGCACGTGACGAGCTGGTCGGGGACGTCGAGGTCCGCGACGCAGCTGTCCAGGGCCTGCATCAACTGGCGCGGCTGCATACCGATCTTGGCCAGCGCGTGCGCCGCCGACCTCAACTGGCCCATCACGGCGGCGGCTTCGAGCCCCCGGCCCATCACGTCACCGATGAGCACACCGACCCGTCCCGCGCCCAGCGGGATCAGGTCGAACCAGTCGCCGCCCACGCCGGCGCCCTGGGTGGCGGGCCGGTAGCGGCTGGCGGTGGTGAGGCCGGGGACGGGCGGCGGCGTGCCCATGAGGCTGCGTTGCAGGGTGAGCGCGACGTGCCGCTGCTGCTCGTAGAGCGTCTTGAGCTCGGCCTCCGCGCGCTTGCGGTCACTGATGTCCCGGACGATGGCGCACGCGCCGACGACCAGGCCGTCCGTGTCCCGGGTGGGCCACAGGGTGACGTCGACGTCGAGCATGGTGTGCGCCTTGGTCACCCGCAGCGTCTCGAAGTGCTCGACCTTCTCCCCGTGGCGGAGACGTTCCAGCAGGGCGTCGATCTCCTCGCGCCGCTCGGGCGGGGCGAGGTACGACATGTGCCGGCCGATGATCTCCTCCGCGGTGTACCCGTACAGGGACTGGGCCGCCGCGTTCCAGTAGGTGATGTAGCCGTCGAGGGTCTTGGCGAGGATCGCGTCCTGGGAGGACTCGACGAGCGCGGCGAGATGGTTGATGCGGGCCTCGGCGGCCTTGCGGTCGCTGACGTCGCGCACCGCCGCGGACACCAGTAGCCCGTCGGAGGTCTCCATGGGGCTGAGGCTGATCTCGACGGGGAACTCGGTGCCGTCCTTGCGCAGCCCGTGCAGTTCCAGTCCGGCGCCCATGGGCCGCAGCTGACGGTTGGCGGCGTAGCCGCTGCGGTGCCGGGTGTGATGGCCGCGGAACCGGTGCGGGATCAGCAACTCGACCGGGCGGCCCAGCAGTTCCGCGCGCGGATAGCCGAAGAGGGTCTCGGTCTGGGCGTTGACGAGCCGGATGGTCCCCGTGTCGTCGACGATGACCATGGCGTCCGGAGCCGCTTCGAGCAGTCCCCGGAACCGTTCCTCGGCCACTCCCGGCTCGCCCGGCCGCGCCTGCGCACCGCAGCCGCACGGTTCCTGGCCCAGAGGCGACGGCGTCGTAGGAACAGACGTCGGTTCGCCGAAGTCGCCCATGAGGACCTCCCACTGCGCCGGTCACGGAGACGCGGACCATCTCAGCGCTCCCGAATCGGCGATGCCCTCACATGTCACATACTGTGCGCCCCCTGCCCGAACCTGTCGCCCCGGCGACCTGTCCCGTTCCGCCGAAGACGCCGAAACGTCCCTGTCGAGCGCGGCCGGCGACCCCTCCTTCGTCCGGGGCCCGCTGCACGGACAGGGCTGGTGGCGTCCGTACGGAGCAGCGTCCGTACGGAGCAGCGTCCGCCGTCGCGCTGCGCGGTTTCGCGGAATACGGGGTATCCGGGTCGTGGATGTATCCGAGCGGGACGGGACGTGAAGGGGCCGGAACAGTGGACTGGGGTCGGTTCGCGGAGCAGATGGCGTCGATGGCGCGTGATCTGCTGGCACAGGATTCAGTGGGCGGGACACTGGAGCGGATCACCGCTTCGGCCGTCGAACTCGTCGAGGGCTGCGACGCGGCGGGCGTCCTCACGCTGCGCGGAAGGAAGGTGGAGTCCCTCGCTCCCACGCACCAGCTCGTGAGCGACAGCGACCGGCTGCAGGGACAGCTGGGGGAGGGCCCGTGCTTCGACGCCGCCAGCAACCCGCACGTCGAGCGGATCCTGCGGATCGCGGACCTCACCGGTGAGCAGAAGCGCTGGCCCGCGTACGCCCCGCAGGCCCGCAAGCTCGGAGTGGGCAGCATGATGGGCTTCCTGCTGTACACCGAGGACGAGGATCTCGGCGCCCTCAACCTCTACGCCCACGAACCCGGCGCCTTCACCACGACCAGCGAGACGGCCGGCTGGCTGCTGGCCTCGCACGCCGCGGTGGCCTTCTCGGCCGCCCGCACCCAGGCCCAGATGGAGGCGGCCGTGGCCACGCGCCACACCATCGGCGAAGCCATGGGCATCCTGATGGGGGCCCACCGCCTCACCGAGGAGCAGGCCTTCGACGTCCTGCGCCGGTACTCCCAGCAGGAGAACATCAAGCTCCACGAGGTCGCCCGCCGCGTCTGCGAGCAGGGAACCCTCTGACGCGCGTCCCGCCTCAGGCCTGGGGGACGGCCTCGGTACCGTCGATCATCCGGTCGAGGTAGTCGTGGGCCACGCGCAGGGCGTGTGCGATCTCCTGCGTCCCGGTGGACACGCAGAGGGTGTAGGCCAGGTCCTGTGCGCGCGGGGCGAGCAGGGCGTCGTCGTCGACGCCCGTCCCGGTCGCGCTGAGTGCCTCGTACTCCTTGAGGAGCCTGCGCAGGGTGGCGGGAAGCGGCATGAGCATCGGAGGGTCTCCTCGGATCCGTGGCGTCGCACGCCATCACTGGAGGGCGCCGGCACCTGGGTGAATTTCCGCTGGGCGCGCGCCTCCGCTCCGAAGCACGAAACTCCGGATGCCCTTGATAGGGGACCGCAAACCGGGT
The DNA here is from genome assembly GCF_044747265.1 of Streptomyces sp. NPDC090106. Taxonomy (NCBI): domain Bacteria; kingdom Bacillati; phylum Actinomycetota; class Actinomycetes; order Kitasatosporales; family Streptomycetaceae; genus Streptomyces; species Streptomyces sp. NPDC090106. The sequence continues at coordinate 27,747 of NZ_JBIVDS010000003.1, forward strand.
GTGTCCCGAGGCGTCCCCGCACCCCGCCTTAATGTCCCCATGGGTCAGATGTCCCATGGGGACATCTGGGTGTATCGTCGAAGACATGACCGAGGACCGGCGACAGCGCAAGGCACGACAGACCAGGAACGCCATGGCCGTCGCGGCGGTCGACCTCATCCTGGAACGCGGCCTCGCACAGACCACCGTCGAGGCGATCTCCGAGCGCGCGGACGTCACCCGCCGCACCTTCAGCCGGCACTTCACCGGCAAGGAGGACGCGGCACTGGACTTCGTGCGCGGCGACGGCGACCGCATCAACGCCCTGCTGCGGGACCGCCCCCCGGCCGAGCCTCCCCTGCTGGCCTACCGGCGCGCCGTGCGCGCCTGGCTCGCCGACGAAGAGGACCCGGCCCGCCATCTGCGCCCCAAGATGCGCGCGCTGTTGGCGCTGGTCGACCGCGAGCCCGCCCTCTTCGCCGCGTACGAACGCATCCGCGTCGACGCCCAGGAGGACTCGATCAGCATCCTCGCCGAACGACTCGGCACCGACGACGTGCGGGACCTGCGCCCCGCCGTCGTCGTGGACGCCGCCGCCGGCGTCCTCACCGCGGCGCTGCGCCTGTGGGCGCGCCGTGCCGCCGATCCCGACTCGGGAGCCGCAGACCTCGCCGCCCTGGTGGAACAGGCCTACGACGCCCTGATCTCGGAGGCCGCGTCCGCGGCCCCCGACAGCACCTCCGAAGAGTGAGAGCACGATGAGCACCACCGAAAACGCGACCGAGACCACGTCCGACTACGCCACCGAGTTCGCCGGGCGGACCGCCCTCGTCACCGGCGCCGCCTCCGGCATCGGTCTCGCCACCGCCCGCCGTCTGGGCGCGGGCGGCGCCAACGTCGTCATCGCCGACTACAACGCCGAGGGCGCCGAGCAGGCCGCCGCCGCACTGCGCGCCGAGGGCATCAAGGCCTCCGCCGTCGAGCTGGACGTCACCCGCCCCGAGTCCGTCGAAGCGGCCGTCGCCTTCGCCGTCGAGACCTACGGCGGCCTCGACCTGGCCGTGAACAACGCCGGCATCGGCGGCCCGAGCGCCCCGACGGGCGAGTACGACATCGCCGCCTACGACCGTGTCGTGCGCACCAACCTCGACGGCGTCTTCTACTCCCTGCGCCACGAGCTCCCCGCCATCGAGGCCACGGGCCGCGGCGGCGCGATCGTCAACGTCGCCTCCATCCTCGGCTCGGTCGGCTTCGCGGGCTCCTCCGCGTACGTGGCCGCCAAGCACGGCGTGGTCGGCCTGACCAAGACCACCGCCGCCGAGTACGCCGCGAAGGGCATCCGCGTCAACGCGGTCGGCCCCGGCTTCATCGAGACCCCCCTGCTCAAGGGCATGGACAAGGCCGCCTACGACGGGCTGGTCGGCCTTCACCCGGCTGCCCGGCTGGGCTTGCCCGAGGAGGTCGCCGAGCTGATCGTCTTCCTGTTGTCCCCGCGTGCCTCGTTCGTGGTCGGCAGCTACCACCTGGTCGACGGCGCGTACACCGCTGTCTGACCGCGCACCACAGACCACTCAGAGAGGAGTTCGGTCATGAAGGCACTCCAGTACCGCACCATCGGCGCGCCGCCCGAGGTCGTCACCGTCCCCGACCCCGAGCCCGGCCCCGGCCAGGTCCTGTTGAAGGTCACCGCCGCCGGTGTGTGCCACTCCGACATCGCCGTGATGAGCTGGCCCGCCGAAGGGTTCCCCTACGAGCTGCCGCTCACCCTCGGGCACGAGGGCGTCGGCACCGTCGCCGCGCTCGGCGCGGGCGTCAGCGGGGTCCAAGAGGGCGACTCGGTCGCCGTGTACGGGCCGTGGGGCTGCGGGAACTGCGCCAAGTGCGCCGAGGGCAAGGAGAACTACTGCCTGCGCGCCGACGAGCTGGGCATCCGCCCGCCCGGACTCGGCGCGCCGGGTGCGATGGCGGAGTACCTCCTCGTCGACGACCCGCGTCACCTGGTCCCCCTCGACGGGCTCGACCCGGTCGCCGCGGTGCCGCTGACGGACGCCGGTCTCACCCCGTACCACGCGATCAAGCGGTCGCTGCCCAAGCTGGTCCCGGGCTCGACGGCCGTGGTCATCGGCGCGGGCGGCCTCGGCCACGTCGCCATCCAGCTGCTGCGCGCCCTGACGCCGGCCCGGGTGATCGCCCTCGACGTCGGCGAGGACAAGCTGCGCCTCGCCCGTGAGGTCGGCGCGCACGAGGCGGTCCTGTCGGACGCCGGTGCCGCGGACGCGGTGCGCGCGCTGACCGGCGGGCTGGGCGCGGAGGCGGTGTTCGACTTCGTCGGCGCCGAGCCGACCGTGCGCACCGCCGGTGCCGTGGCCGCCGTCGAGGCCGACGTGACCATCGTGGGCATCGGCGGCGGGACCCTGCCCGTCGGGTTCGGGCATCTGCCGTTCGAGGTGTCCGTCACCGCGCCCTACTGGGGCAGCCGCGGCGAACTCATCGAGGTGCTCGGCCTGGCCCGCGCGGGCGCGGTGTCGGTGCACACCGAGACGTTCTCCCTCGACGAGGCACCGCTCGCCTACGAGCGTCTGCACGCCGGAAAGATCAACGGCCGCGCGGTGATCCTGCCCCACGGCTGACCCGCCCCGGCCCACCCGAAGGCGACGGCGCCACCGACGACACGGTGGCGCCGTCGCCTTCACACATACGCCGGCCTGCGGCTCGAGCCCCGTACGGCGACCGCTAGCCTCACCGCATGTCTCTCACTCTTGACGATCTGGTCGGGTACGGCGAGCGGGGTCTGGACGCCGACCTGGCGCGGTGGTTCCCCGACGAGCCGAAGGTCGACTTCCCGGAGCCGGTCCGCCCGGTCGAGCCGTTCCTCTCCAAGCTGTCGCCCGAGGCCGCGACAGCGCTGGCCGGCTTCGACCGCCGGGTCCGCTCAGGGGCGTTGCCCGGAGGCTTTCTCGACATCCACGACTGGTCGTACGGCTTCGACTTCGAGGCCAACGGCTGCCAGGTCCTCGACTCCGACTACGAGACGGAGCTCCCCGCCGACGACGTGTGGTCCCTCGGCGCGGACGGAGGCGGCAACTACTACGTCGTGCTCCCCAACGGCCGGATCGCGGTCTGGTTCCACGAGGAGGAGGTCATAGAGGCGGACACCCAGTTCGACAACCTCGACGTCTTCCTGTGGTCGGTGGTCCGCTACCGCGCGGTGCGCGCGGGCGTCCTCCCACTGGCGGAGGTCGAGGCCGACTTCCACGCCCTCGGCCAGCCCGGAGTCCTGGCGGAGGGAACCGGCCTCCTCGCGTCCCTGTCCTGACCTCTCATCCCCCGCGGAGCCCTGAAGCGATGCGATCCGAAGGCGACATGACCGGCAACGGCCTGCGCCGACTGCTCAACGAATGGGATCCGATCGGCGTCGGCGACGAGGTGCCGGACGAGTACGACTGCATGCTCACGCCCCTGCTCGAACGGCTCCGACGCGGCGCCCCCGAAGCGGAGATCGCGGACTTCCTGTGCCGCGAGCTGGGCGACCACTTCGGGCTCGACCCTGTGCTGTCCCGGCCCGAGGCGATGGCCGCCCGGGTGATCGCCTGGTGGCATACGGCGAAGGAGGCCGAGGGAACTCGGAGCCGGGGCGGGTGACGGCATGCGGCGGGGCGGGATCCTCGTCCGTGCTGCCGTCACCGCTCCGGTTCAGTCCGCGCGGTGGACCACGTGGCCGCCGGTCACGGTGAGCCGGACCGGTGCCTGGGCGACCTCGTCGGCCGGTGCCTCCACGACGTCCACGCCGAGGGCGGTGAGGTCGGCCCGGTAGCCCGGCGCGATCCGCCCCGCGACGTCGCTCTCCCCGGCGGCGACGGCGGCGTGGGAGGTGCAGCCCTCCAGGGCCTGGAGCCCGGTCAGGCCTGCACGGGCCGACGCCGCGCCGCGCGGGGCGAGGGCGGTGGCGAGGACCGCGCGGGCGTCGTACCCGGCGATGGGCCAGTCCGAGCCGAGCGCCACGACGGCGCCGGCGTCCCGCAGGTCCCGCAGCCGCCAGGCCCGCCCGGCGCGCGTGCCGCCGAGCCGCACCGACCACTCGTCGGTGCGGTCCGCCCGGGTGTACTCGGTGTGCGGGGGCTGCATGGAGGCGATGACACCGAGCCGCGCGAACCGGGCGAGCGTGTCGTCCGGCACCGACTCGACGTGCTCGACGCGGTGCGTGAGCCGGGCGTCGGGACCGAGCGCCTCGACGGTGTCCAGGACGTGCCGCACGGCCGCGTCCCCGATGGCGTGGGTCGCGGTGCGCACCCCCGCCCGGTGCAGTCGCGTGACGGCGGCGCTGTAGGCCCGCGGGTCGGGCCAGAAGGCGTCCGTGCCCTGGCCGTGGCAGTCGGGGTGCTCCAGCCAGGCGGTGCCGCCCTCGACGGTGCCGTCCATGAAGAACTTCACGCCGCCGACCCGCCAGTGCCGCCCCGCGCGGCTCTGCAGTTCGACGAGCGCGTCGACGGCCCGCTCGTCGTCGCCGGGCATGCACCAGGGGGCGAACCGCAGCCGCAGCGGCAGGACCTGCTCCTCGGCGACGGCGGTCACCAGCTCCAGGTCCCCGGCGTCCATGACATGGGCGCCGGTCAGCCCGGTCGCGGCCATGCGGGTCAGCAGCTCCACCAGCCGTGCCCGCCGGTCCTCGTGGGAGGGGCGGGGCATGACCGCGACGACGAGGTCCATCGCCGCGTGCTCGACGAGATGGCCGGTGAGCCGTCCGTCGGCGTCGGTCGCCAGGTGCGAGCGCTGCGTGAACGTGCGCGGGCCGGTGATCCCGGCGGCGGTGAGCGCGGGCCCGGTGGCGAGGGCGGAGTGGCCGTCGTACAGGCGCAGGAACGCCGGTGCGCCGGGCAGCGCGTCCTCGATGAGGGCGCGGTCGACGGGGCGCCCGCCGAAGGCGTTGTGGTCGAGGCCGTACCCCACGACCCAGCCGTCGGTGCGGGGACCCGCGACGAGCGCGGCGCGCAGCCCGTCGAGGTCGGTCACCCCCGACAGGTCGATGCCGGTCGCCATCTCCAGCCCCCACACCGGGTGACTGTGCCCGTCGGTGAGCCCCGGCACGAGATGGGCCCCGCCCAGGTCCACCACCTCGGTGTCCGCGCCGCGCCAGTCCCGTACGTCGTGCTCCTCGCCGACAGCGGCGATCAGCCCGTCGCGGACGGCGACGGCGGAGGCGTACGGGCGGTGCGGGTCGAGGGTGCGGATCCGGGCGCCGGTGACGACGAGTTCGGCGGTGGGCATGTGCGGGACTCCTTGGAGTGCTTCTCTGCGGCTTCTTCGCGGTGCGGGGTGTCGGGGGAGAGGGTCAGGCGGCGGCCGGGTTCCCTTCCGGTTCGGCCGCCAGCCCGGCGTAGACCTCGGGACGGCGGCGGCGCAGCCAGGCGGCGAGCGCCAGACCGGCGAGGAAGACGACCGGGACGACGACCGCGAGGACGGTGTTCACGGTGGTCGTGGCGCCCGTGAAGAGGTCGAGGTGGGTCAGGACCAGCACGATCGCGGTGCTCAGCAGGAGCGCGGAGGTCACGGGCGCCACCACCGTGCGCAGCACGCCCTCCCGGTGCGTGAACCGGCGGAAGTACAGGGGCACCGCGAGCGCGGCGAGCAGTTGCAGGGCCAGCAGCGCCAGCATCCCGGGCGTGTTGACGTACAGCAGGAGCTGCGCGTAGGGGTCGGCGCCGGCCGCGGCGAACGCGAGGACGACGACCGCCCCCAGCACGGTCTGCGCGATACCGGCGACATAGGGCGAACCGTGCCGGGGATGCACGCGGGCCAGCGCCCTGGGCAGGACGCCCTCCTCGGAGAGGGCCAGCGCGTAGCGGTTGATGGCGTTGTGGAAGGCCAGCAGGGACGCCAGGACGCTGGTGACGATGAGGACGTGCATCACGTCGGCCGCCCACGCCCCGACGTAGGTGGTGATGGCGGAGAAGAACAGCCCGGCGGTGTCGCCGCCCGCCGCCGCGATCACCTTGTCGTCGCCGAACGCCTGGATCGCCGTCCAGACGATGAACGCGTAGAACAGGCCGAGGAACCCGACCGCCAGATAGGTCGCGCGCGGCACCGTGCGCTCGGGGTCGCGGGCCTCGCGGCGGTAGATGACGGTCGACTCGAAGCCGGTGAACGCGGCGAAGGCGAAGGCCAGCACGGCGGCGGTGCCGGGCACGAAGACGTTGCCGGGCGTGAAGGAGGCCAGGGACAGGCCGTCGGCGCCGCCCTTGATCAGCACTCCGGCGGCCAGCAGCACCAGGATGCCGGTCTCGGCGACGAGCAGGACGCCGAGGAGCTTGGCCCCGAAGTCGATCGACCGGTAGCCGCCGTAGCCGATGACCAGCAGCCCGGCCAGGGAGACCGGCAGCCACGGGACGTCCGTGCCGAACAGGGAGCCCGCGGTGTCGTGGGTGGCGCTGCCGAGCAGGCCGTAGACGCCGATCTCCATGCCGTTGTAGCCGACCAGGGCGAGCAGGGCGGCGCCGATGCCGACGGCCGGGCCCATGCCGCGGGTGATGTACGCGTAGAAGGCGCCGCCGTTGCGGACGTAGCGGCTCATCGTGGTGAACCCGACGGCGAACACGGCGAGCGTGATGCCGGCGAGCAGGTAGCCCACCGGCGCGCCGATCCCGCCGAGGAGGATCGCCAGGGGCGCCACGCCCGCCATGACGGTCAGCGGCGCGGCGGCGGAGACGACGAAGAAGGCGATGTCGGCGGTGCCGAGCGAGCCGGAGCGCAGCGCGGGTGCCGCGGAGGCGGGCGACGCGTCGGCGGGGGACTGGGGAGGAGAACCGGTGGCAGGCACGGGCAAGCCCTTCAGCTGCGGGAAAGGGGAGGGATGCCGGGCGTGGGGGTGGTCCGACGGCGGTAAATCTAAAGGCTTTCGGTTTCCGCAATGTAACCTCCGGTCCAGACACTTGAAAAGACCCATGAGGGGGAGCACGCGACATGGGACGGCCCCACAAGCCCCTGTTGGACCGGGAGCGCATCACCGCCACGGCGCTCGAACTCGTCGACGAGCGCGGCGACTTCAGCGTCCCGCAGATCGCCCGTCGGCTCGGTGTGCAGACCGGCTCGGTGTACCACCATGTGGACGGGCGGGACGGCATCGTGGAACTGCTGCGGGAGCGGGTGGCCGAGGCCATCGACGTCACCGCCCTCGACGCCCGCCCCTGGGATGCCGCGCTGGAGGCGTGGGCCCGCTCCTACCGGGCGGCCTTCGCGGCGCATCCGCGGGCCATCCCGCTGCTCATGACCAACCCGGTGCGGGCGCCGCGGGTCCTGGAGCAGTACGAGCGCGCCGTCACCCTGCTGGGCGAGGCCGGGTTCCCCGCGCCCGCCGTGATGCCGGCCCTGGTCGCCCTGGAGAACGTCGTCCTGGGTTCCGCCCTCGACCTCGCCGCCCCCGAGGCCATGTGGGAGGTCGCCGACGCGGCCGCGACACCGCGGCTGGTGGAGGCGCTGGAGGCGGCGGGCGACCACCGCGCGGACCGTGCGTTCGACCTGGCCCTGGAAGGCTTCCTCGTGCATCTGCGGGAGCGGCTGACGGCGTACACGGGGGCCTGAGGCGGGCGGCTCGGCCGCGGGGCGGGAGATCTCCGGCCGGGAGGGGGCGGGCCCCGTCTACCCGGTCGTGGTGACTTCATGTCCCGCTTTGTCGTGCCTCGGGGCGTCCGGACGGCGGGTCCGCCGCTGCCGGCGGGCGGCGTTCCCGCTGGTGGGGCATATGCCCGAGCGGGCGGAGCGGGGGTGGTTGTGGGGCTTCGAGACGTTTGCCACACCCCTAGGCCGCCGAGGTCGGGGTACCCGGTCGAGATGCGAAGACTGAACACCGACCGACACTTGCCGTTTGACAACTATAGTCAGCAGGCAACAAAGTAGCGATGTCGCACGCGCGTGGGGAAGGATCTTGAATGGGCCGGATCCCGCAGCGGATCGCTCAGGCTGTCCTGCTGTCGGACGTCCCGGCGGCGTCGTGCATCTGCAGGGCCGCTGCCGCGCAGAACGCGTCCAGCCCTTCCATCAGCGCGGTGCGCTTGGCGGCGGGCATCTGGTCGAGGACGGCGCGCAGCGCCTGCTCCCTGCGGGCGCGCAGGTCGACGAGGAAGGCGCGCCCCCGGCTGCTGAGGTGCAGCCGGACCTCGCGCCGGTTGGCCGGACTCACCACGCGTTCCACGAAGCCCGCGGCCTGGAGCCGGTCGCACAGACGGCTGGTCGAGGGCGGCGTGGAGGCGAGGTGGTCGGCGAGCGTGCGCAGGTTGATGCCGTCGTTGTGTTCGAGCACGAACAGCACACGCAGCTGGGACGCGGAAGCGGGGGCGGTCGAGGCACGGCCCCACAGCACTTCCAGCAGCTCGCCGGCCGTGGAGGTCATACGGGCGACCTCATCGGGCTCCGGGCGGGGGCGGAAGGCAGTCACAGTCACACTTTCGCAGGCTCTGGGATGTCCGTCAGCGTACTAGGTGAGCGGTCGGGTCATTGAGGCATTGAGCGATGGCCGCGGACGGGACGGGTGTTCAGCCGTCCCGGGGAGTCCGTGGCCCCCGTCAAGAGATAGGTGTGTTTTCCATCGTGAACAGATTCCTGGCCGCTGAGCGCGCGCTGCGCACGGCGGTGCCCCATGCGTTGCTCGACGCCCTCCGCGCCGCACTGGTCGAGCAGTACGGTGCGGAGGACGTCGAGCTCTTCATGGCCGACTACGGGATGACGGTGCTCCAGCCGGTGTCGGTTCCGCCGCACGAACTGGAGCCCCTGTCGCTGTACAACAGCCCGGCCGGCCGGACCTTCGGTTCGCAGCGGCCCTACCGCGAGGAGCTGCGGGAGGGCCGGACGCGGCTGCATCTGCCGGTCAGCGTCCGCGGCGACCGCGTCGGCGTGCTGTCGGTGACGTTCGGCGGGGACGGGGTCTCGCGGGAGCGCGAGTCCGAACTCCTGGAGATCGCCGACGTGCTGGGGCGCGAGGTGGTCGTGGCCGAGCGCGACACCGACCTCTACCTCCAGGCGCGCCGCAAGGACCGGCTGACCCTGGCCGCGGAGATGCAGTGGCAGCTGCTGCCCGGCTGCGGCTGCACCCGCCCGGAGTACGACCTGGGCGCCCAACTGGAGCCCGCCTACGCCATATTCGGTGACAACTTCGACTGGGCGGCCACCGCCGACCGGCTGACGCTGTACGTCACCAACGGCATGGGTGAGGGCATAGAGGCCGCCCTGCTCACCAACCTCGCCATCAACGCCCTGCGCAACGCCCGGCGGGCCGGCATCCCCATCGCCGACCAGGCCGCCCTGGCGGACCAGGCCGTGTACGCGCACTACCAGGGGCGCTGCTATCTGTCCGTCCTGATGTTCGACTTCGACCTGGCCACCGGGCGGGCCCTCGTCGTCGACGCGGGCTCCCCTCAGCTGCTGCGGCTGCGCGGCGGCACCGTGGAGCGCATCGCCTTCGACGCCCAGCTCCCGCTGGGCATGTTCGAGGAGACCGACTACGTGGCGCAGCGGTTCCAGGTGGAGTCCGGCGACCGGCTGGTCTTCGTCAGCGACGGCGTGCACGCCGTGGCCTCGCCCAAGGGGGAGGCGTACGGGGAGGCGGCGCTGGCCCGGGCCATCCACTCCACGCGCCTGCTCCCGGCGGCGGAGGTGCCGCGCGCGATCCTGCGCGAGCTGACCGGACACCGCGGCGAGACGGCGGCGGACGACGACGCCCTCATCGTCTGTCTGGACTGGCGCGGGCGGACGCCGGAGCAGGGAGCCGCCGAACTGCCGTTGTGATGATCGCGTGTTGTGCGCCCCGCGCCCCCGCGATAACGTTTGCCGTGCGGCAATAATTGCCTGATGGCCTGCCGCACGGTCGGCCGCAGGAGCGCTCGACAGGAAGAAGAAGTACGTGGTGCAGCACGACACGTCCCCCGAGACGACGCGGCAGCTCGCCGCGTTCCTCGAACGGCGTCGCGAGCAGATCGCCCAGCGATGGGCGGACGCCGCGCTGTTCCGGACCGTCTTCACCGTCTCCCGGGACGAGGCGGTCGAGGCGTGCAAGGCGGTGGTGGACGCCCTGGCCGACGTGGCCCGCACCGGCCGGCTGGACGACATCGACGCCCCCGGCTTCGACACCGTCAGGGACCAGCTGGGCCGCATGGCCGTCGCCCGTTCCCAGGCCGGCTACAGCCCGCCGCAGATCGCCCGCGAGGTCGCCGCCCTGCGGGACCCGGTCCTCGCGCTGCTGCGGGCCGAGTTCGAGGAGCCTGCCGACGACGGCGTCCACGCGTCCCTCCTCGACCTGACGGTGCTGCTGGGCACGCTCCGCCTGGTCGTGATGGAGACCACGGTCAACTCCGGCGAGGAACTGATAGCCCGCCAGCGTCAGCAACTGCTGGAGGTGGCCACCCCGGTCATCGAGATGTGGGACGGCGTCGTCGCCGTCCCGCTGATCGGGACCCTGGACAGCTCCCGCAGCCAGATCGTCATGGAGAGCCTGCTGGAGGCGATCGTGGAACGGCGCGCCCGGTACGCCATCCTCGACATCACCGGCGTGCCCACCGTCGACTCGCTCGTGGCCCAGCACCTGATGAAGACGGTCGCCGCGGCCCGGCTGATGGGCGCCGAGTGCATCGTCTCCGGCATCCGTCCCGCCATCGCGCAGACCATCGTCCACCTCGGCATCGACCTCGGGACGATCCTCACCCGCGCCAGGCTCGCCGACGCCCTGGCCTACGCGCTCACCCAGCAGGGCATGGCCGTCTCCGCCCTGCCCGGCGCCGGAGCGGGCCCGCGGTGACCGACCACCCCGCCCTCAGTCCGGAGCCGGTGCCCGTGCTGGCACTGGGCGACATCCTCCTGGTCACACTGCGGGGAGACCTGTACGACGGGGTGGCCGAGCAGCTCCAGCAGGACGTCACCCGGCGCATCGCGAACAGTCCGGTGCCGGTGGGCGGCGTCGTGATCGACCTCTCCGGCGTCGAGATCGTCGACTCCTTCCTCGGCCGCATCCTCGCCGAGATCGCCGCGAGCGCCCGCCTGCTGGCCGCCCGGACCGTCCTGGCCGGCATGCGCCCCGCCGTCGCCATCACCCTGGTGGAGCTGGGCCTCACCCTGCCCGGCCTGGTCACGGCCCTGGACGTCGACCGGGCCCTGGCCCTGCTGGGCCGCACCTACGCCACGGACCGGCCCGCCCGTCCGGAAGAGGGCGCGTGATGCACGCTCCCCACACCCCCACCACGCGCCTGCCCATCGGCGGGGACGCCGACCTGGCCTGGCTGCGCCAGCACGTGCGGCAGCGCGCCGCCGACCTCGGCTTCGGCCTGGTCCAGCAGACGAAACTGGTGACGGCGGTCAGCGAACTGGCCCGCAACACCCTCGTCCACGGCGGCGGGGGACACGCGGAGATCACCGCACTCGCCGACGGCGCCCGGCGCGGACTGCGGCTCGCCTTCGTCGACACCGGCCCCGGCATCCGCGACGTCGACCTGGCCCTGACCGACGGCTACACCAGCGGCGGCGGGCTGGGCATGGGCCTGAGCGGAGCCAGACGGCTCGTCCAGGAATTCGACCTGGACACCCGGCCCGGCCTCGGCACCACCGTCACCGTCACCGAATGGGTCTCCGGCCTCCCGGCGCCCCGCTCAGGTGCCCTGTGAGCAGGGTCTGGGACGTCCCCGTCCCCGAGAACACCAGGGTCCGGGACGTCCGCGTCGCGACGGAGAGCGCCTGCGCCACGGCCGGACTGGACACCCGCTCCACGGCCGCCGCGGCGCTCGTGGCCACCGAACTGGCCACCAACCTCGTCAAGCACGCCGGCGGCGGGCGCATCGTGATCAACCTGACCGGTCCCTCCGGCACCCTCGCCGACTTCGCGGAGCGGGTGCAGATCACGTCGCTCGACCACGGGCCGGGCATCCCCGACGTGGCGCAGGCCCTGCGGGACGGCTACACCACCGCCGCCTCCTCCCTGGGCGCGGGCCTGGGCACCTGCCGCCGGCTGTCCGACGACTTCGACCTGCACAGCCGCCCGGGCCAGGGCACCGTCGCCATGGCGCGCCTCGGCCCGTCCGGAGCGCCGGGACCGTCCCGCCCGCGTGCCGCCCTCGCCGGCCCAGGTACCCGGGTCGGCGGGATCAACGCCCCGCTCGCCCACGCCGACCACTCCGGGGACGCCTTCAGCTGGGCCCGCTCCGGGCCACGGATCACCCTCATGCTGGCCGACGGGCTCGGCCACGGGGCGAAGGCGGCCGAGGCGTCCGGCGCCGCCGTGGCGGAACTGCGGCGGCGAGCGGACCTGCCGCCCGCCGAGATCCTGCGCCATCTGCACACCGCGCTGCGGCACACCCGGGGCGCGGCCGTCGGCGTCGCCCAGCTCGACGAGGGCACCATGCGGCTGTCGTTCGCCGGCGTCGGCAACATCGGCGCCCGGCTCAGCACCGACGGGCAGTGGCGGGCCCTCGTCTCGCACCCGGGGATCGTCGGCGCCCACTTCCCCGCCTCCGTTCCCCGGCACGAGTCCGCCTGGCGGCCCGACAGCCTCCTCATCCTGCACAGCGACGGACTCCCCAGCCGCTGGGTCCCCCCGCACGACACCCGTCTGCTGGGCCACGACCCGGCCGTGACGGCCGCCGTCGTCCTGCGGGACGGCAGCAGCGCCGCGCGCCCGCTGCGCGACGACACCGCCGTGGCCGTGCTCGCCCCCGACCTGGACGGGCGCCCATGACCGCGACCCCGGACGTCTGGAAGATCGCGTCGGTCGCCGACGTGGCCGAGGCCCGGGCCGCCATCGACCGGGCCGTCACCGCCGCCGGGGTCCCGCCGCTGGAACGCGCCCGCTTCCTCACCTCGCTCACGGCACGCCTGCGGCGGTGCCTGGACCGCCACGACGACTGGGAGCTCCTGCCCCGCCTGCGAGGAACCGCGGACGGAGCCGCCGACCGTCTGGAGGTCACCCTGCGGCCGGTCGGCTCGACCCGGCCGGACCCGGAGGACGGAGCGCCCCTCGGCTGCGCCCTGCCGCGCCCCGCCGCGATCGCCCCCGACCCGGGCGTGCCGCTGCCCTTCGCGCTGCTGCACGCCGACGAGAACACCGCCGCCGTGCTGAGCCTCTTCGACGAACAGGAACGGCTCCTGCGGCTGCACCGCGAGGAACTGCACCAGACCAACCAGGGCGTCCTCGCGCTCCACGCCGACCTGGAAGCCGCCTCCCGCACCCAGCGCGAACTCCTCCAGGCCGAGCGGGCGGCCCGCGCCGAGGCCGAGCGGGCCCGGCGCCTGCTGACCTTCCTCACCGACGCCAGCGCCGCCATCACGGCCTCCCTCAACCCCGCCGCCATCCTGCGCAGCCTCGCCGACCTCCTCGTACCCGACTACGCGGAACACCTCGACGTATGGCTCTTCGACGAGGAGGAGGAGCAGACCGACGAGGAGAGCCGGCGGCGGGTGCGGCAGCACGCCGCCGCCGCGGTGAGCGCGGCCCGCACCGGACGGCCGCAGCACGCCGCGGCCCACCCCGGCGGGCTGCCCGGGGTCGACGACCTCCCGCCCTCCGCCCTGTACCCCGACCGGCCGCTGCTGGCCGTCCCGCTCATGGCCCGGCGCCTGCTCGGTGTCCTCACCCTCACCGCCCCCGGCCCCAGGTTCGACCCGGACACCTGCGTGATGCTGGTCGAACTCGCCCGCCGCGTCGGCATCGCCCTGGACAACGCCCGCCGCTACGAGCAGTACCGCGACACCGCCGAAGCCCTCCAGCGCGCCCAGCTCACCCAACTTCCCACCCCGTCGGGCCTGTTGCTGGCCGCGCGCTATCTGCCCGCCACCCAGGGCCTGAACATCGGCGGCGACTGGTACGACGCCTTCCTCCAGCCCGACGGCAGCCTGCTGACCGTCATAGGCGACGTGACGGGCCACGGACTGCACGCCGCCGTCGTCATGGGAGAGCTGCGCACCGCGCTGCGCGCCTACGCCGTGGAGAACGACAGCCCCGCGCAGATCCTCACGCGCCTGCACCGCATGCTCGGCCATCTCCAGCCGGAGCTGTACGCCACCGCGATGATCGCCCGGTTCCGGCCGGGCGAACCGGACGTCGTCTGGGCCTCGGCCGGCCACCCGCCGGCCGTCGTGCGCGGGGCCGACGGCTCGGTCCGCGTGCTGGACACCAGACCCGGCGTGATGCTGGGCATCCCCATGCCGTTCGTGTACACCGACCACCACGTCGAACTGCCCGCCGGGTCCTCCCTGGTGCTGTACACCGACGGTCTCGTCGAGCGCCGGGCGCGGGGCATCGACGCGGGCATCGAGCGCCTCGGCCAGGCCCTGGGCGCGCTGAGCGTCCCGGAGCTGGAGCAGGACCCGGAGGCCGCGGCGGACGCCCTGCTCAAGCCCCTCCTGCACGACTCCGAACGCGACGACGACATCTGCCTGCTGCTGTGCCACACCGTGCCCCCGGGCGGGCGCTAGGTCCTGTGCGCGAAGTTCCGTCTGTTCCGCGACGCCCGGCATGTTCCCCCACTGCCTGAAGGGCGTGGGAGGTGCCCCCGCTCGCCGCATCGGCCGCCAGCCCGAGTGCGTCCGGTACGAGGCCGTGCGCCCGGCACGCCGAGAGCACGCACCGGACGCCGTGGGGCCCGCTCTCCGGGCGCGCGACGGGACTGGGCGGACACGCCCTGGGGCCGGTCCGGGGAGTCCCGTCGGCGCGGTCAGAGGCGGGAGGTGGCGGGGCCTGTGGCACCGTCCTGGCCGCCGTCCCGGGCGGAGAGAAACGCGCGCAGGCCCTGGCCCAGTGCCTCGCGGTCGGCCGGTTCCATCGCCGCGAGCGTCACGGCGAGCGCCTGCGAACGGCGGGAGGTCACCTCGGCCAGCACCTGTCGTCCCGGGCCGGTGAGATGGAGCTGTACCTCGCGCCTCCTGCGCGGGTGCAGCACACGCTCGACCAGACCTGCCGCCTCCAGACGGTCGCAGAGCCGGCTCGCGGTCGGCAGCCCTATCTCCATGCCCTCCGCCAGGGCGGTGAGGTTGAGTCCGGGCTCCGACTCCAGGATCCGCAGGGCCCGCAGCTGGTGCGGCGACAGCCGCATGCTCGCCTCCTGGCCGGCCACCGACCACAGGTGCGCCAGCCCGTCCACGGCATCGGACAGCTCCAGGGCGAGGGCCAGGGGACCGTCACCGGGGCCGCCCGCGCCGCCCGGCCGGGCCCGCCCGGGGCCGCCGGACCGGCTCACGAGCCCATGGCTTTCAGCAATCGGCTGCCCATGCGAATACCACCCTCATTCCCTCGCGGTACCCGAAGCGTCGCCGCGCAAGCACCGCCACCCCGGTCATCGTAGGTATTCGGGCCTGGCGGGCGGGCGAATCCACCGGGCCGCCATGGGCGTGGAGAAATTGCGCGCGCGAAGTCCGGGTGCCGGGGGAGGGGGTGCCGACGCGGCGGGGCCGGCCGTCCAGGGGGCGGCCGGGGCGGTGTCGGAGGGCGCCGTGTCAGTGGTCGAGGGCCGGCAGCGGGCGGTCGAGGAGGGAGAGGCGCGCGGTGATCCGCTTGCCGACGGGTTCCCGATGCGCCTCGAAGCCGTGCACCACCGCCATGACGATCTCCAGACCGTGCTGCCCCACGCGCCCGGCACCGGCCGTGTGGGCCGTCGGGAGCGTCGGGTCGGTGTCCCAGACCGTGATCTCCACCGTGTCCGCGACGATGCGCAGCTCCAGCATGACCGGACCGGGCGCGTACTTGAGGGAGTTGGTGACCAGCTCGCTGACCACCAGCTGTGCCAGGTCCATGGCGCGTGCCGACACCGGCAGCCCCTGCTCGGACTGGGCCCGGGTCAGGAACCGCGCCGCGCCGGACCGCGCGTCGGCGATACAGCCGAACTCCCCGTCCAGTGCCACGGCCATCTCGGCCAAAGCTTCATGCGGCATCCGGGAACACTCCTCGTGCGGGACGGGCTCCCTGACGACGGCCTGCGATACCCCGTTCATGAGCGTGCGGCTACCCCCTTGTCCCCGGATCACTCCTGTGTCGTGCGGCCGGGAATCCCGTCCGCCCGCAGGCATCGTCGGCCCTGTCTCGGGGCAGCGTTCGCATGGGACGTGACCGGGCTCCATCGAGCATGCGGGAGACGCGCGTGGCAGACAGCCGGGAAGCAGCGGGTCACGGCCGGCTGTCCGTGGTCCGGACCGACACCGACGGCGTCACCGTGGTCGTCCTGAAGGGCGAGGTGGACCACCACAGCGTGAAGGCCCTCACCCACGTCCTGCCGCCCGCCCGCGCCGTGTCCGCGCCGCGGATCGTGCTCGACCTGACCGGAGTGACCTTCATGGACTCCAGCGGCGTCAACGCCCTGATCGCCGTGCACCGCGCCACGGAGGAGGCGCGGGGCTGGCTGCGTCTGGTGGGCGTGCGGGGAGCGGCGCTGCGCACGGTGCAACTGGTCGGGCTCGACCTTCTCATCCCCTGTCATCCGGATCTTCGGGAGGCTCTCGGGCAGTGATCCGCCCCGCCGCGGAAGCGATCCTTCCGCGCGCCCCGAGGGGGCCGCGCCACGTCCCTTCCGCGCAGCGGGCCGTGCCTGGCCGAGCAGCGCCCTCCGGGCTTTGGTTGTCTCCTGACAACTGAGTTAACCTTCACCGGATTTCCTCATCGCCCGTGACCGCCACAAGCGGAGAAGCGGACGGTGGGCAGGGCCGGTCACGGCCCGGCGCGGTTCCGAGTCCCCGGCGTGGGGGCTCCTGGGGAGCGGAACGAGGGTGCGCATGACCGGCAAGACGATCGAGGCCGAGGAACGGGCCCCGGGCGAGCAGGAACTACGGCAACTCCTGGCGGGTCTGACCGCGGTACGGGACGGTGACTTCGGCACCCGGCTGCCGTCCGACGGCGAGGGTCTGCTCGGCGACATCGCCACGGTCTTCAACGGCATGGTGGACCAGCTGTCGCTGTTCACCTCCGAGGTCACGCGCGTGGCCCGCGAGGTGGGCACCGAGGGCACCCTGGGCGGCCAGGCCGAGGTCCCGGGCGTCTCGGGCACCTGGGCCGATCTGACCGACTCGGTCAACGCCATGGCGGGCAACCTGACCACACAGGTGCGCGACATCGCCCAGGTGGCGACCGCGGTGGCCAGGGGCGACCTCTCGCAGAAGATCGACGTGCCCGCGCGCGGCGAGATCCTCCAGCTGAAGGAGACCGTCAACACGATGGTCGACCAGCTGTCCGCGTTCGCCGACGAGGTGACCCGGGTCGCCCGCGAGGTCGGCAGCGAGGGCCGCCTCGGCGGGCAGGCGCAGGTGCCCGGAGTCGGCGGGGTCTGGCGGGATCTGACCGACTCCGTGAACTTCATGGCGGGCAACCTCACCTCGCAGGTCCGCAATGTCGCCCAGGTGACGACGGCGGTCGCGCAGGGGGATCTGTCGCAGAAGATCACGGTGGACGCGCGGGGCGAGATCCTGGAGCTGAAGAACACCATCAACACGATGGTGGACCAGTTGTCGGCGTTCGCCGACGAGGTGACCCGGGTGGCGCGCGAGGTCGGCACCGAGGGCCGGCTGGGCGGTCAGGCGGACGTCAAGGGCGTCAAGGGCACCTGGCGCGATCTGACCGACTCCGTGAACTTCATGGGCGGCAACCTCACGGCGCAGGTCCGCAATGTCGCCCAGGTGGCCACGGCGGTCGCGCAGGGGGATCTGTCGCAGAAGATCACGGTGGACGCGCGGGGCGAGATCCTGGAGCTGAAGAACACCATCAACACGATGGTGGACCAGTTGTCGGCGTTCGCCGACGAGGTGACCCGGGTGGCCCGCGAGGTCGGCACCGAGGGCAATCTCGGCGGCCAGGCGATCGTCCGGGGCGTCTCCGGCACCTGGAAGGACCTCACCGACAACGTCAACGTGATGGCCTCGAACCTCACCGGCCAGGTCCGCTCCATCGCCCAGGTGGCCACCGCCGTCGCACGCGGCGACCTCTCGCAGAAGATCACCGTCGAGGCCAAGGGCGAGGTCGCCGCCCTCGCCGACGTCATCAACACCATGGTCGACACCCTGTCCGCGTTCGCCGACGAGGTCACCCGGGTCGCCCGCGAGGTCGGCACCGAGGGCCGGCTCGGCGGCCAGGCGCACGTCCCGAACGTGGCGGGCACGTGGAAGGACCTGACGGACAACGTCAACTCCATGGCCAACAACCTCACCGGCCAGGTCCGCAACATCGCCCTGGTGACGACGGCGGTCGCGGGCGGCGACCTGTCGAAGAAGATCGACGTCGACGCCCGCGGCGAGATCCTGGAGCTGAAGACCACCATCAACACGATGGTCGACCAGCTCTCGTCCTTCGCCGCCGAGGTCACGCGCGTCGCCCGCGAGGTGGGCAGCGAGGGCCGCCTCGGCGGCCAGGCCGAGGTGGAGGGCGTCGAGGGCACCTGGAAGCGGCTCACCGAGAACGTGAACGAACTGGCCGGGAACCTCACCCGGCAGGTCCGGGCGATCGCCGAGGTCACGAGCGCCGTCGCGGAGGGCGACCTCACCCGCTCCATCACCGTGGTGGCGTCCGGCGAGGTCGCCGACCTCAAGGACAACATCAACTCCATGGTGGAGTCCCTGCGCGAGACCACCCGGGCCAACCAGGAGCAGGACTGGCTCAAGACCAACCTCGCCCGTATCTCCGGCCTGATGCAGGGCCACCGGGAACTGCCCGTCGTCGCCGAGCTGATCATGGACGAGCTCGTGCCGCTCGTCACCGCCCAGTACGGCGCCTTCTACCTCGCCGAGGACACCGAGCGCGGACACGAACTGCGGCTCGTCGGCTCCTACGGCTGGCCCGACGACGCCGAGCGGCCCGTCCGCATCCCCGTGGGCCGCTCCCTGGTCGGACAGGCGGCCCGCAACCGGCGCCCCGTCACCGTCGAGGAACTGCCCCCGGGCTACGTCACCATCTCCTCCGGCCTCGGCCAGGCCGTGCCCAGCGCGCTTGTCGTGCTGCCGATCGTGGTGGAGGACCAGGTCCTCGGCGTCATCGAGCTGGCCTCCCTCACCCTCTTCACCCAGATCCACCAGGACTTCCTGACCCAGCTGATGCCCACCATCGGCGTCAACCTCAACACCATCGTCGCCAACGCCCGCACCGACGAGCTGCTCGACGAGTCCCAGCGGCTGACCGCCGAACTCCAGTCCCGTTCCGAGGAGTTGCAGACCCAGCAGGACGAACTCCAGCGCTCCAACGCCGAACTGGAGGAGAAGGCGTCCCTGCTGGCCTCCCAGAACCGGGACATCGAGGCCAAGAACCTGGAGATCGAGCAGGCCCGCCAGGAGCTGGAGACCCGCGCCCAGCAACTGGCGCTGGCCTCCAAGTACAAGTCGGAGTTCCTGGCCAACATGAGCCACGAGCTGCGCACCCCGCTCAACAGCCTCCTGATCCTGGCCCAGTTGCTCGCCCAGAACCCCTCCCGCAACCTCACCCAGAAGCAGGTCGAGTACGCGGGCATCATCCACTCGGCCGGCTCGGACCTGCTCCAGCTCATCAACGACATCCTCGACCTGTCGAAGGTCGAGGCGGGCAAGATGGACGTCAGCCCCGAACGCGTCCCGCTGCGCCAGCTGCTGGAGTACGTCGAGGCCACGTTCCGCCCCATGACCTCGCAGAAGAGCCTCGACTTCACGGTCGCCACCGCGCCGGGCACCCCCGCCGACCTGCTCACCGACGACTCCCGGCTCCGCCAGATCCTGCGCAACCTCCTGTCGAACGCGGTGAAGTTCACCGAGCAGGGCGGCGTGGAACTGCGGATCGAACCCGCCGCCGACCGCGAGGTGCCCTTGGGCGTCCTGCGCGGGGGACCGGTCGTCGCCTTCCGGGTCAAGGACACCGGCATCGGCATCCCGCAGCAGCAACTGGAGACGATCTTCGGCGCGTTCCAGCAGGCCGACGGAACCACCAGCCGCAAGTACGGCGGCACGGGGCTCGGACTGTCGATCACCCGGGAGATCGCCCATCTGCTCGGCGGCGCCGTCACCGTCGACAGCACCCCCGGCCAGGGCAGCGTCTTCACCCTGTATCTGCCCGTCGCCCGCGCCGACTTCGAGGACGCCCTCACCAGCGGCAGGCCGCTGGAACAGCCGGGCGACGCGGTCGGCACCCAGATCCTGACCGGCGGGTCCGCCGTGGCGCCCGAGCGGCGCAGGCGCCGCCTGCTCGTGGTGGAGGAACGGCTGCGCGGCCTGCTCACGCTCGTCGCCGAACGCGCGGCGGCCGACATCGCGCGCAACCCCGACGACCCCCGCGGGACGATCGACATCATCACCGCCGTCGGGGCCCAGGAGGCCGCCGCGGCGCTCGCCGCCGAACCCTGCCACTGCGTCGTGCTGGAACTCGGCATGCCCGACGACGAGGGCGCCCACCTGCTGGAGGCCATGCAGGGCGACTCCGCGCTGACCAGCGTGCCCGTCCTCGTCCACACCAGCCAGCGGGTGGACCTGACCCGGGAGAAGTCCCTGCGCGCCCGTGCGGGGGGCCGCCCGCTGGCCTTCCTGTCCAGCCTCGACGAACTGCGCGAACAGATCACCCTCCAGCTGTCCGCCGAGGAACCCGGGGACGTCCTGCCGCTGGTGCGCGCCGAGGAGCCCCAGCAGTCCTTCCCGCCGGTGCTGGACGACTCCTTCCTCGGCCGCACCGTCCTCGTGGTGGACGACGACGCGCGCAACCTGTTCGCGCTCAGCGGGGTCCTGGAACTCCAGGGCTTCCAGGTCCTGCACGCCGACAACGGCCGCAAGGGCATCGAGATGCTGCTCGCCCACCCGGAGATCTCCATCGTCCTGATGGACGTGATGATGCCGGAGCTGGACGGGTACGCCGCCACCGCCGAGATCCGCCAGATGCCCCGGTACGCGGACCTGCCCATCATCGCCGTCACCGCGAAGGCCATGCCCGGCGATCAGGAGAAGAGCCTCGCCTCGGGGGCGAACGACTACGTCACCAAGCCCGTCGACGCCGACGATCTCATCGGCCGCGTCCGGCGCTGGCTGCCCGCGGGAGGCAGGCTCTCACCGTCGTGAGCACCCGCCGCCCCTGTGCCGCCCCCGGACGCCCGAAGCGAGGAACAGCGCCATCGTGAGCCGACCCCACCAGCCCGACGTGCCGGGCGAGCAGCCTCCCGAGGCCCCCGCGACCGTCGCCGACCCCTCCTACGGGCGGGCCGCCGCCACGCTGCCCGCCGCCCGCGGCACCGAGGACGCGACGACGGTCGTGACCGCCCCCGACGACGCGGACGCCCGGATCTCTCCCGTCGGACGGCTCGCCACGACCGTCGAACGCCTGCGGCGCGAGGTCCGCGACGCACAGGCCGAAGCGGACGGACGGGCCCTGATCGAACTGGCCAAGGGCATCCTCGTCGAGCGCCTGCAGTGCGGCCCGGCAC
The DNA here is from genome assembly GCF_044747265.1 of Streptomyces sp. NPDC090106. Classification (NCBI taxonomy): domain Bacteria; kingdom Bacillati; phylum Actinomycetota; class Actinomycetes; order Kitasatosporales; family Streptomycetaceae; genus Streptomyces; species Streptomyces sp. NPDC090106. The sequence goes on from NZ_JBIVDS010000003.1 coordinate 49,094, forward strand.
AGGCCGCACGCCAGTTGACCGAGCTCACCGAACAAGCGGGTGTGACACCCCTGGAGTTCGCCGTCGAGGTGATCGACCAGGCCTCCCGCGACCGGCTCTCGGAGGTGACGGCCGCCTTCCTCGCCGCCACCGCGGGCCGGACCCACGACGCCGGCCCGGCGGGCCACGGCTCGCCCGCCGTCGGACTGCGCTCCGCGGAGAGCGCCGCACTGGCCGCCCCGGACGCGCAGACCGTCGCCGACTCCCTGCTCGCGCACGCGCTGGCTCCCCTGGGCGCGGTGGCCGTCGCCATCTGGGCGCTCGGCGCGGACGGGTCGTTCACGCTCGCGGGCAGCGCCGGATTCTCCTCCGGGGAGGCGGGACGCTGGCGGCACGTACCGCCCGGCGTGGCCACCGTGGCACGCCGGGGACTCGCCGCCCGCACGGGCCAGTGGATCGGCTCCCTGTCCGGCACCGGCCTGCCCACCGTGGGCCAGCACCAGTACCCCGACGGCGGCCGGGTCGCCATGCCGGCCGGCGCGGCGGGCCGTATCCACGGAGTCCTGGAGATCGTCTGGCCGGGCCCGCTGGAGCCCCAGCCCCCGCAGATCGCCCGGCAGATCGAGGCGCTGGCGGAACTGTGCGCCCACACCCTGGAGACGTACGCCCTGCGCCGCCCCGACGGAGGCCCGCGCATCCTCCCCGACGCCGCCGAACTCAGGGACCTGGCCGACGGACTGCACGACCCCGCCCTGGTCCTCGTCCCGCATGTCGACGCGGGCGGCGAACTCGTCGACTTCCGCATCCACCACGTCAACGCCCGCTTCCTGGACCCCGCGGGCCGGCCCCGGGGCGTCGTCAACGGAGCCCTGCTGCTGGAGGCCTACCCGATGGCCGCCGGCGACGGCGGTCTGTTCGAGCAGGTCGAGCGCGTGCACGCCACCGGGGAGCCGTTCCGCACCCAGCGCCTGCGGCTCACCGCGCTGGTCGGCGACGTGCCGCTGGACGCCGTCGCCGACGTCAGCATCAGCCGGCACGGCGGCAGCGTCCTGCTGATCTGGCGCACGGAGGACGAGACGGCACGCCTGGCGAACCTGCTCCAGCACGCCCAGCGCCTCGGCCGCATCGGCGGTTTCGAGGAGAACCTGCTCACCGGCGAGATCACCTGGAACGGCCAGCTCCACCATCTGTACGGCCAGCCGGTGTCCCTGGGCCCCGTCCCGCTGGAGGAGCTCTCGGCCCACGCCCACCCGGACGACGCCGTCGCCATCGGCCGCTTCCTGCGCACCCTTCTGCACCACCACCGGCCCGCCGACACGGCCTTCCGGCTGCAACGGCCCGACGGGGTCACCCGGCATCTGCGCGTGGCTGCCGAACCGGTCCTCGACGCGGACGGCAGGCTGCACGTCGTACGCGGCGCCTACCAGGACATCTCCGCCCACCACTGGACCGAGGTGGCGCTCGCCGCGACCCGCGACCAGCTCGCCCACACCGAGCAGCAGGCCAGCGAACGCCACCGGCTGACCCTCCAGTTGCAGCACGCCATCATGCCGCCCGCGCAAGCCCCGCTCCAGGCACCCGGGTTGCGGGTCGCCGTGCGCTACCGGCCCGCCGAGACCGAGCAGTTGGTCGGCGGAGACTGGTACGACGCCGTGGTGCTGCCCTCCGGCCTCGTGCTGCTGTGCGTGGGCGACGTCGCCGGCCACGGCATCGAGGCCGCCACCAGCATGGTCGTCCTGCGCAACGCGCTGCGCGGCCTCGCCGTCACCGGCGCGGGACCGGGCCAGTTGCTGTCCTGGCTCAACATGGTCGCCCACCACCTGAGCGGCGCCGTCACCGCCACCGCCGTCTGCGGTCTGTACGACCCGGACCGCCGCAGCCTGCGCTGGGCCCGGGCCGGCCATCTGCCGCCGGTCCTGGTACGGGGGCGCGAGGCGACCGCGCTGCCCCTGGTCAGGGGGATGCTGCTGGGCGCCGTACCGGAGGCGGCCTATGAGGAGCAGGAGCTGCAACTGGCCGCCGAGGACACGCTGTTGATGTACACGGACGGTCTGATCGAACGGCGTGACCGTTCCATGGAGGAGTCCCTGACCCAGCTGCTCACGACCGCGCGGACGCTCCAGCCCGCCCTCGAACAACAGCTCGACCGGCTGCTCACCCACAGCAGGTCGGACACCGACGACGACACCTGCGTCGTGGGCGTCCGCGTGGCCTAGGGGGTGTTGCGAAAGTCCCGCACAGCACCCGCGGCGCCCGGCACGCGCCCTCGCCGACACGGCCCGATCGTGGCCGGTACGCGTAGCCCGGCCCTCTTTGGGAAGTCAGACAACCGCAGGGACGAGCGAGCCCGGCCGGCAGCGGCGCGGCTCTTGTGGGGAAGGCGAGATGACGACCGAACGTCGATGGCAGGGAAGCACGGGGTCCGGGAGTGTTCCGGAGCAGGTCACGCGCTACCGGGGCGAGCTGCATGATGTGACGGACGCGCGCCTGGACACCGAACGCTTCCTCGACGACGTCGCCCGGGTGCGTCCGGCTTCCCAGCCCGAGCACTGGGACGACATCCTCCTGGTCGTCAACGAGCTGGCCGCGAACGCGGTCCAGTACGCGCCCGGTCCCTTCGAGGTCCGGCTGCGCACGACCTTCGACGGGGTCCATGTCGTCGTCCACGACACGAGCCGCACCCCGCCGTCCCCGCGCCCCTTCCGCCGTGACGGGGGCGGCGGGGTCGGCTGGTACCTGGTCCAGTCGCTGGGCAGCCAGGTCAGTGTCGTGACGGGGCCGGACGGGAAGGGCGTCCACGTCTTCCTGCCCTGGTGAGCGGGTTACGCCTGGTCGCGCACCGGGACCAGCACGCTGATGGTCTTGCCGCCGCCGGGGCGCGGTCGCACGACGATGTCCCGCGCCAGACGGATGATGATCGGCCAGCCGTACCCCTGTCCGTGTCCGGCCAACGGGAAGGCACCGGCCCCGTGGACGGCGTCGGGAACGACATCGCTGTGGTCGTGCACCGCCAGCAGGACGCCGTCCGCGGTGGCGACGGCCTCGAACGCGGCCAGTCCGTCCCCGTGCCGCAGGGCGTTGGTGACGAGCTCGGAGACGACGAGCATCAGATCGATGACGTCCTCCTCCCGTGCCGTGCGCGTCGCGGTGTCCCACCGCTCCCGTACGACGAGCCGCGTGTGCTCCCGTGCCGCCGCCGCGGTGGTGACAGCGGTCGCGCGGTCGGCGGAGGTCACCGTTCGACCACTGCCCGAGGCCTCTCCACAGCCGGTCGGCGGTCCTGACCGAGGGCGAGGAACGGAGTGTTTGCTTTCATTTCGGACGGCCTTTCGGTGCGTGCGTCGAACGGGTCTGCGACGGTGATCGTCGCGCGGGCGGGGCGCGCCGTGCGCCGCCCGCGGCCTGTGCGGCGAGGCACGTCCCGAGGCCGGTGCCTCCGGCGCCGGGTCCGGCGCCCGGGCGTCCCCTCGCCGCCGCTGTGTGCCCAAAACTGCAAATACCCGGCCTTTACCGGGGCATGCGGGGTGACTTTGCTCCCCGGGTGGCGAGCGGACGTCAGTTCGGGCCGGGGGAGTGCAGGTACACCTTCCAGTTGGCCTCGGGGCGTACGTCCGCGGCGAGGGCCAGCAGACGGCGCGGCTGCGCGCGCAGGCCGACGATCCTCAGCATGCCGCCGCGCCGGGTCACGTCACCGTCGACGGTCAGGAGGAGGTGCAGGAGCGCCGAGTCGACGAAGCCGACACGGGCGAGGTCGAGGGTGACCCGGCGCACGGAGAGCGGCAGCCCGGTCGCCGCGCCCTCGATGGCGGGCCGGGCGCGGTCGTCTATGTCGTGGTCCACGGTCAGCGTGGCGGCGTAACCGCCCGGACTCAACGTGATGTGCGTGCCCATCTGTCGGGCCCCCTTCCTGGGGGTTGGTGGCCGAGCAACGGCCACTGGGCTCCTCCCACCGTGTCACGTACGGGCGCTCACGTCGAACGACCTTCGGGGCGAAGGGGCATGACGTGCGGGTTCACGGGTACGTGCGCATGCGCGGCGCGCGCCGCGATCCGCAGGTGAGAGTGTCACCCGGTTCCAGTACACGTCGTTGGAGGCATACGTGTCCGTGGCCCAGAATCCCTTGTCCGTCGAGGTCGCCCTGTTGCGTGACGACGTGGCCCTGATCACGGTCCAGGGCTATTTGGACGTCGACACCGCGACCGAGTTCCAGCACCATCTGGCCAACCAACTGCACCACGGCCGACGCCACTTCCTGCTCGACCTCACCGATGTGCCGTTCATGGACTCGTCGGGGATGAACATCATCCTGCGCGTCTACCAGGAGGCCCGGACCCTGCCCGGCAGCGTCCACATCATCGCCCCGCGCCCCGCCGTGCGCCGCATCCTCGACCTCACCGGCGTGAGCCTGACGGTCCCGGTGTCGGAGAGCGTGGACGAGGCGCTCGAACGCGTGGCGGAGCCGGGGGAGCGGTCCTGAGGGAGGCGGGGCCTCAGCTGTGGGCGGCCGGTGCGGCCGTCAGGTCGGCGAAGTCCCCGAGCATGTGCGAGGTGTGCGCGGGGCGGCCGGTGACGAGGTGGAAGGTGTGGGCCGCCGCGTGGACCAGCAGGCTCCCGCTCCGCAGCACCGGACAGCCCAGTGCCCGTGCCGCCCGTAGCAGCGAGGTGTCGCCGGGGCGGTGGCCGAGGTCGCAGACCCACAGGTCGCCGCGGAGCCCCGCGGCGAGCATCCGCACCAGCCGGTCGGACCCCGCCGCCCCCGGGAGGGCGTCGACCAGTCCGTCGGCCTCGCCGAGGTGACGGTCGAGGTCCTCGGTCCCCCGGCCCGTGGCGGGCCGGCCCGGTGCGTGCCGGTTCACGGCCTCGGCCAGGGCCGTGGCCCGCTGAGGGTCGGGATCGACCAGGGTCAGGTGCTCCACCCCGCGCTCGGCGAGCGCGTGCGCGGCGGACACCCCGGCGCCGGTCGCGCCGACCTGGACGACCCGGGAGAGCGGTGCGTCGGGCAGGTTCCGCGCGAAGGCGTCGGTGAACGCGCTCATTCCGGCGTCGTGGCCGGTGGCCCGGCCGTCGGTGTCGTAGACGACCGTGGTGACGGTGCCCGTCCTGGCGGCGGCCCGGGACAGTCCGTCCAGGGCGTCCGTGGGCCGGCCGGCGGAGGCGGCCATGCCGAGCCCCGAGAAGCCGAACACCCTGCATTCGTCCAGCAGTGTGCCGAAGTCCCGTGCGGCGCCCAGGTGCCGGCACAGATAGCGCAGCTCGTGGCGGTCGGCTTCGCGCTGCTGGAGCGCGGAGCTGACCGAGAAATCCGTTCCCGGCGCGACCAGCCCGACCAGGTACGAGCGCTCGTTCATCCCCACCCCACACAAGTAATGTACGAACTGGTTCGTTATCTGTACCAGGATCGGGGCGCGGCGGGAAGTGGTCGGCCGGGGCGGCCTTCACAGGCCCAGGTACACCTCCCGCACCCGCGGGTCGTGACTCAGCCGCGCGGAGGTGCCGCGCAGGGCGACACGGCCGTTCTCCATCACGACGCAGTGGCTGGTCACCCCGAAGGTGAGCTTGGCGTTCTGCTCCACGAGCAGCAGGCTCAGCCCTTCCTCGCGCAGCCGCAGCAGCACGTCGAGGATGGTGCCGACGAGCTTCGGCGACAGACCCATGGAGGGTTCGTCCAGCACCAGCAGACGCGGCCGGGTCATCAGGGCGCGGCCGATGGACAGCATCTGCTGCTGGCCGCCGGACAGCGCTCCCGCCAGACGCTCGCGCATCTCCTTCAGCACGGGGAAGAGGGCGTAGACCTCGTCGAGCTGCCGGTGCGTCTCCTTGTCCCAGGCGCGGGAGTAGGCGCCCAGGAGGAGGTTCTTCTCGACGGACAGGCCGGGGAAGACATGCCGCCCCTCGGGGACGTAGCCGATGCCGTGACGCACCATGTCGCGGGCCCTGACCCGGGTGAGGTCCTTGTCGCCGAGCCGGATGCTGCCGCCGCTGCGCGGGACCAGCCCCATGAGCGCCTTGAGCGTGGACGTCTTCCCGGCGCCGTTGGCCCCGATGATGCCGACGGACTGGCCGGGCTCGACGCTGAAGTCGATGGAGCCGACGGCCTGGACGCCGCCGTAGTGCACGCTGAGCTCGCGCACGGTCAGGCATTCGGCGGTGGTGTCCGCGATGACCTTCACGAGGTCGCCTCCTGGGGTCGGCCGGGACGGTCGGCGGTCCCGGGGGCGTCCATGCCGATCTCGGCCAGGTCGGACTCGCCGAGATAGGCCTCGATGACCTCCGGCGCGGCCACGACCTCCTGAGGGGTGCCCTCGGCGATCACGGAGCCGCTGGACAGCACGGTGACCTTCTCGCACAGGTTCATGACCAGCCCCATGTTGTGCTCGATGAGGATCACGGTGGTGCCGCTGTCCCTGATCGAGCGGACGACGCCGATGAGCTGGCGCACCTCCTCGCCGTTGAGCCCGGCGGCCGGTTCGTCGAGCAGCAGCAGCCGGGGCTCGGCCGCCATGGCACGGGCGATCTCGATGCGCCGCTGGATGCCGTACGGCAGGGACGTGGGGTCGGCGCCCGCGAAGTCCGAGAGCCCGAAGCGCTCCAGCACCTCGTCCGCCCGCGCCCGCAGCCGGCGCTCGTGCGCCCACACCCCGGGCTGCCACAGCACGTACTGCCAGATCGTCCATGTGCGGCTGCGGTCGAGGGCGACGAGGACGTTCTCGCGGACGGTGAGCTGCCCGAACAGGCGCAGGTTCTGGAAGGTGCGGGACACCCCGGCCAGCGACAGGGCGTAGGGCCGGGCGGTGGTGGTGTCGGCGCCGGCGAAGCGGACCGTGCCCGCGGTCGCCCGGTAGAAGCCGCTGATCACGTTGAACAGCGTGGTCTTCCCGGAGCCGTTGGGGCCGACGATGCCGCGGATCTCGCCCGCGTCCACGGTGAGGGACACCTCGTCCAGCGCCCGCAGTCCGCGGAACTGCTGTGTGACGCCCTCCACCGTCAGCAGCACATCGCCGCCGCCGTCGGCGCGCTCGACGGGTGGGTAGGGCGTGAAGGGCCGCAGCTCCGCGCGGACGGACTGCCGGCCGCGGCGTCGTTCGTACACGCCGCGCAGCCGGTCCGGGACCCCGGCCAGACCGGTCGGCGCGAACACGACCATGAGGACGACGACCACGCCGTAGCCGAGTTGGGCGTAGGTGGAGAAGTCCGAGAGCCATTCCCGGACCAGGGTCAGACCGACGGCGCCGACCACGCAGCCCACCAGGGAGCGGCGCCCGCCGATGATGACCATCGCCAGCAGGATGAACATGTTCCCGATGGAGAAGGTCTCCGGCGCGACATAGCGGATGAGGCCCGCGTAGAGGACGCCGGCGAGGCCCCCGTAGAGGCTGGCCAGGAGGAAGGCCGTCATGCGCAGCAGCGGGATCTCCGCGCCCATCGCGCCCGCGGCCAGGGAGTCGTCGCGCATGGCGCGCAGGCGCCGGCCCAGGGAGGTGCGGACGACGAAGAGGCCGAAGACGAGCGCGAGGCCGAAGACCACGGCCTCCAGGTAGTAGTAGAGGTACTCGCTGGACAGGTCGATGCCGGGCAGGGTGGGGCCCGGGACGCCGGAGATCCCGTCGGCGCCGCCGGTGACCTCGGCGTTGGTGATCCAGTTGATGAAGCCCAGGGCGAGACCGAGGGTGACGATCCCCAGGTAGTGCGACTGCATCCGCAGGGCCGGGACGCCCACGAACAGGCCCGTGACGACGGAGGCCAGGACGGCGAGCAGGGCGGCGGTCCAGAACCCGTGTCCGTACCCGGTGGTGAGGATGGCCACCGTGTAGGCGCCGACGCCGAAGAACGCGACCTGGGCGAGGTTGACCTGGCCGGAGATGCCCATCGCCAGCCCCATCCCGATCGCCAGCAGGGCGTAGATGAGAGCGATGTCCACCACGTGGATGGTGTAACTGCCCAGGCCGTAGGGGAGGGCCCAGGCGGCGGCGACGAGCGCGCCGGTCGTGCCGATACGGGTCTTCATGCGCGGCTGACCGTCCTCTCGCCGAAGATCCCCGTGGGCCGGATCATGATGGCCATGGTGAAGACCAGGAACGTGACCAGGACCGAGTAGCCCTGGAAGTGGCCGGCGGCGTAGGAGTCGAGGACGCCGATGGCCACGCCGCCCACCACCGCCCCCTGGATCGAGCCGAACCCGCCGAGCATCGCGGCGGCGAAGCCCTTGATGCCGAGGGCCCCGCCGAGGGAGGCGTCGACGTAGAGCATCGGTCCGACCAGGCCGCCCGCGAGGGCGGCGAGTCCGGCTCCGATGGCGAAGGCCAGGGCGTTGCTGCGGCCGACGTCGATGCCCACGGCGGTGGCCGCCTCGTGGTCCATGGCGACCGCCTGCATGGCCGCGCCGCGCTTGGTGCGGGACAGGAAGAAGGCCAGACCGACGACGGCGACGGCGGCCACGGCCATGACGAGGAGGTCGTAGGTGCGCACCCGGATGCCGAGCAGGTCCAGGGGCGCGGCGTGCAGGGGCGAGGGGACCGCGCGGCCGGTGGTGCCCCAGACGAGGACGGCGACCGCCTGGAGCACGATGCCGAAGCCGATCGTGCCGATCAGCATGAGGTCGAAGTCCTTGTTCTCCAGGGGGCGCAGCACGCGTTCGATGACCAGGCCGATGGCCCCGGTGACCACGATCGCGGTCACCATGGCCAGGGCGAAGGGCAGATGGGCGGTGAGGTAGAAGGTGGAGGCGGCGTAGGCGCCGATCATGGCGATGTCCGCGTGCGCGAAGTTGACCAGCCCCATCGTCCGGTAGACGAGGGAGAAGCCCATCGCGACCAGGGCGTAGACCGCCCCGAGACTCAGTCCGCTGACGAGCGTCTGGAGGGTGTCCTGCACGTCGTCCTCACTTCTGCTCGACGAGCACGCCGGACTTGATGACGCCGATGCTGGTCTTGGTGATGCCGACGCCGTCGGGGCCGTAGCGGAACTGGCCGAGCAGTCCGTCGTACTCGGTCGCGCGGATGGCGTCGGCGAGCTTCTTGCCGGTCGCCACCCCGCTGTTCTTCAGGGCGGTGAGCAGGATGCTGGTGCCGTCGTAGGCCTTGGCGCCGTGCAGTTCGGCGTCCTCGCCGTAGGCGGCCTTGTAGGCGGCGGCGAACTTCTGGGTGGCGGGGCTGACGTCGTTGCTGAGGTAGGGGGAGCTGACGATGGTGCCCTCCGCCGCCTCCTTGCCCGCGGTCTCCACGAAGACCGGTGTGCCCTGGGGTGCCGCGCCCGCGAACGGGGCGGTGATGCCGAGGTCGCGGGCCTGCTTGACGATGAGGCCGGCCTCGACCTCCTCCGAACCGATGAAGATCACCTCGGGCTTCTGGGCGCGGATCTTGGTGAGGGCGGCGCTGAAGTCCTTCTGGTCGGTGGTGACGACCTGGTCGGTGACCGGGGTGACACCGAGGTCCTTGACCGCCTTGGTGAACGCGTCGTGCTCACCGGTGCCGAAGGAACCGTTGTTGGTGATCATCGCGATCTTCTTGTAGCCCTTGGCCCGCACCAGATGGTCGGCCAGGGTGCTGTCGTAGGTGGTGCTGGTCGGGCCGTTGAGGAACAGGAACTCGCTCTTGACGGCGACGAGTCCGTCGGACTGGCCCGAGGTGATGTTGGGGATGCCCTCCTGCTTCAGGATGGGCGCCATGGCGATGGTCACCGCGCTCTCGGCGGTGCCGATCATCGCGATGTAGTCCTCGCTGGAGATCTTCCGGGCGAGGTTGGTGCCCGTGGTCGGGTCGCCCTGGTCGTCGAACGACTTGATCTGGATCCTGCGGCCGTCGATGCCGCCCTTCTTGTTCCACTCGTCCACGGCGAGCTTGGCGCCCTTGTACTCCCAGTCGCCCAGCGAGGAGAGCTGGCCGCTGCGGGCGTTGACGACGGCGATCTTGATGGGGCCCGAGTCGGAACCGCCGCCCTTGTCGGAGTCGCCGGGCGCGCCGCACGCGGCCAGGGAGGCGGTCGCGGCCACGGCGACGGCGGTGGCGAGCAGCGTGCGTGGAGCGGAGGGCCGGGAGGTACGGGACATGGTGGTCACCTCGGTATCGGTGTCGGTGGGCTGACGGGCGGGGTGGGGGGAGGCGACGCGAGCCCCGCCGGCCCGTGGTGGTGCCGGGGCCGGCGGGCGGTGCGGGAGGAGGTCAGCGGGCGTCGGCGGGGAAACGGCCGGCGTAGATGTCCTTGATGTTCCAGTGGCCCGGGGTGGGCACCGGCTCGTTGACCATGGGCACGTCGAGGACGGCGGGCCGGCGGCGGGCGACGGCGTCGTCGAGCGCCTTGCGCAGGTCGCCCGGGGCCGTGACGGAGTAGCCGTCGGCGCCGCAGGACTCGCCGTAGCGCGCGAAGTCCGGGCTGTAGGGGCGGCCTTCGGCGTCGGTGAACTCGCAGCCGTAGGACCGTCCGAAGGACGAGGACTGGAGGTCGGCGATGGTGCCGTGGGCGCGGTTGTTCATCACCACGAAGATGACGGGCGCGCCCTGTTCGACCGCCATCGGTACGGCGGGCAGCTGGGCGCTCATGCCGCCGTCGCCGATGAGGGCGACCACGACACGCTCGGGCCGGGCGATCTGCACGCCGACGGCCGCGGCCGGGCCGAAGCCCATGGTGGAGGCGCCTCCCGGGGTGATGAAGCGGCCCTGTTCGGGCAGTTCGTAGCACTGCGCGACGCCGTTCTTGTTCCAGCCGACGTCGGTGACGAGGATCGCGTCGTCGGGCAGGGCGTCGCGCAGGTCGGCCAGGATGCGCTGGGGACGCAGCGGGAAGGCGTCGCTGCGGCCGGCCTCACGGGCCGCGTCGAACACCCCGGCGCGCGCGGCGGCGATGCTCTCGCGCAGGCCGGGACGGGAGAGCGGCTCGCCTCGACGGGCCCGTACCGCCGCGCCGATCCTCTCCAGCGCGAGCTCGACGTCGGCCACGGCACCGATGTGCACGGGGTAGTTGCGGCCGATCTCGGCGGGGTCGATGTCGATCTGGAGCAGTCGGCTCGGCGGGAAGTTCCAGGTGTACGCCGCCTCCCAGGAGCTGGCGTCGGTCTCGGCGAAGCGGGTGGCCAGCGCCAGGACGACATCGGCGCCCTTCGTGCGCTCGTGGGTGCTCTCCAGGCCCCAGAAACCGGGCATGCCCAGCAGCAGGGGGTGCCGGTCGGGGACGCCGCCTTTGCCCATGAGGGAGTGTGCGAGCGGGATGTCGAGGTGCTCGGCGAGGTCCAGCAGCGCGGCGCGGCCCCGTGGGCCGCGCAGGCCGCCGCCGAAGTAGATCAGGGGCCGCTCGGCCGCCAGGAGTTCCCGGGCGATCCGGTCGGCGGTCGGCTCGTCCAGGCCGGGCCTGCCCAGGTGTCCGGGCAGCGGATGCGCGCCGTCGTAGGGCGCGACCGGCCGGTTGAACAGGTCCATCGGCACGTTGACGAGGACGGTTCCGGGGCGTCCGGAGGTCGCGGTGAAGAAGGCGCGCTCGGTGACGCGCGGGAGGTCCTGGACCCGCTGAACCTCCCAGGTGCGCTTGCAGAAGGGCCGGTAGATCGCGGTCTGGTCGGCGTCGGCGTGGAGGTTGACCTCCTGGTGCGGATGCCGCCCGTGGTAGTAGGAGGGGATGTCGCCGGTGACGACGACCAGCGGCACGGAGTCCAGGGCGGCGGTCGCGACACCGGTGACGGCGTTCATCATGCCCGGGCCCACATGGGTGAGCAGTACTCCGGGACGTCCGGTGGCGCGGGCGTAGCCGTCGGCGGCGTGGGCCGCGGCCTGTTCGTGCCGGGCGATCACGAACTCGATCGGGCTGGGGCCGAGCGCGTCGAGCAGGGCGATGTTGGTGTGCCCGCAGGTGCCGAAGACGTACTGCACGCCGTAGGACTCCAGTTGGGCGACGAGGGCTTCGGCGGCGGTCACCGTGGTCACGGGGTCTCCTTGGGCAGCTCGCGGCTGTCGCCCCACACGGACAGCCCGCGCAGGACGAGGGTCTTGACGACGCTGTAGTCCTCGATGAGCCACCGAGGCGCCTCGCGGCCGAAGCCGGAGTCCTTCACACCGCCGAACGGCACGTGGTCGAGACGGAAGTTGGAGGTGCCGTTCACGATGAGGCCGCCGACCTCCAGCCGCCGCCAGGCGGTGAGGACGCGGGTGATGTCGTGGGTGAACAGGCCGGCCTGGAGTCCGTAGCGGCTGGTGTTGCACTGGTCGAGGACGGTGTCGAAGTCGTCGAAGGGCAGGACGGCGACGAGCGCGCCGAACACCTCGCGCACCACGACGGAGGCGTGGGCGGGCGGGTCGGCGACGATGGTCGGGGCGGCGGTGGCGCCGTCCCGGGTGCCGCCGCGGACGACGCTCGCGCCCAGCGCACGGGCCTCGTCCGACCAGGCCACCACGCGTTCCGCGGCGTTCTCGTCGACCATGGAGCCGATGTCGGTGCTCTCGTCGAACGGGTCGCCGACGACGAGCGCGTCGACCGCCGCGGTGAGGGCGTCGAGGAACTCGCCGTAGCGGGAGCGGTGGACGTAGACGCGCTGCACGGAGATGCAGCTCTGCCCCGAGTTGCTGTATCCGGTGCGGGCACACATCCGTGCCGCCGCCGCGGGGTCGGCGTCCTCGCACACGATGGTCGCGGCGTTGCCGCCCAGCTCCAGGGCGAGCCGCTTGCGGCCGGCGGCGCGCGCCACGGCGGCACCCGTGTCGGCGCTGCCGGTGAAGCTGATGACGCTGACGGGGTCGGCGGCGCACAGGGCGGCCCCGACCTCCCCGTCGCCGTGCAGCAGCTGGACCGCCTGGTGGGGCATCCCGCTGTCGAGGAGCAGGGCGACGACGGCCGCCGAGACGGCCGGCGCCTGCGGCGGGGCCTTGACCAGGGTGGTGTTGCCCGCCGCGAAGGAGGCGCCGAGCTTGTGGGCGAGGAGGTTGGCGGGCGCGTTGAACGGCGTGATGGCCAGCGCCACCCCGGCGGGCGCCCGGTAGGTGAGGGCGGTGCTGCCGATGCCGGTGCTCCAGCCGGCCACCGGCAGGTTCTCGCCGTCGATCCGGCGGGCCTCGGCCGCGCAGACCGCGAACGTGGACGCCACGCGCTCGATCTCGGTACGGCTGTCCTTGACGGGTTTGCCCAGCTCGAGGGCGAGAAGGCGGGCGAGCGCGTCGCGGTGGGCGAGGGCGCCGCGGGAGGCGGTCTCCAGGACGTCGGCCCGCGCGGCGGGCGCGAGGTCGGCCATCTGGCGTGCGTAGCCGCTGGACCGGGCGACCGCGGTGCCGATCTCGCGCCCGGTCGCGGCGGGGGCCCGGCTGACGGTGCGCCGGAGATAAGGGCCCCTGCGATCCGTGGGAGGGCCCTCTCCGCCCCAGGACCCGGCGAGGAAGGGGAGGGCGTCGACCACGTCGTTCCGGTCGGCTGCCTTGAGGAGGTCTTGCAGCATCACGTCTCCAGAAAAAACCATCTGATGGTTTCCGTGGACTGCTCTGTGGACTGGCGTGTAACGTACGGGCGCCGGGAGGCCGTGGCAATAGGTCGGCGTGAGGAAGTTGAAAGCCACGGTTTTCGAATGGACCTTGGCTGGTAGAAGCTGTCCCCTCCAGTGCCACGCCCGACAGCGGGCCGAGCGGCCGACCACCGACGAAGGAGAGCGCATGGACACGGAGCAAGGACCGGGCGGCGTACGCAGCGTGCGCCGGGCTCTGGACATCCTGTCGCTGCTGACCGAAGACCAGCCCACCGTTCCGCTCAAGGACATGGTCGACGCGACCGGCCTGCCCAAGACGACCGTGGTGCGCCTCGTCCAGACGCTTGAGCAGTACGGACTGCTGTGGGCGACACCCGGCGGCTACACGGCCGGGCCCGGTCTGTGGCGCTGGGCCCATCTCGCCCACACCAGCTGGGAGTTGCCCCCGGACACGCAGAAACTGCTGCGCGAACTCGTCGACCGGCGCGGGGAGACCGCGAACCTGATGATCCGCCGCGACATCCACCGTGTCTGCGTCGCTCAGCAGGAGAGCCCCCAGCCGCTGCGGCACGTGGTGCGGGTGGGCGACGAACTGCCCTTGTGGGCCGGAGCCTCGTCGAAGGTGCTGCTCATCGGCGCCACCGACGGACTGCTGCAACGGGTCGCCGCCGCCTCCCCGCACGGAGTGGCCCATGTGCAGCAACTGCGCCTGTGGGCCGACGACGCCGCCGAGCGCGGCTACAGCACCAGCCACGGCGAGCGCGACATCGGCCTCACCGCCGTCGCCGTACCCATCCGCACCCAGTCGGGGGTCACGGTGGCCTCCCTCTCGCTGAGCGGCCCCAGCGCACGCATCACCGAACAGGACATCGAGGTGTTCGCGGACGACCTGCGCGAGACCGCCGCGCGCGTCGCCGCACAGGGCTTCCACCACCCCCTGGGGCCGCGCACCTAACACCGCCGGCAGCGGCGCCGCGCCAGGCGCCACTGGAAGGAGACGTCATATGCACGTCCGCCCATTGGACGGAACACGCGTTCTGGATCTCACGAACGTGCTGGCAGGCCCCTACTGCAGTTACCAGCTCGCGCTCATGGGCGCCGAGGTCGTCAAGATCGAACGTCCGGGTCAGGGGGATCTGGCCCGGAACCTGGGTCCCGACCCCGCCCTCAACCGGGCGGGCGTCGGCGCCTCCTTCCTCGCCCAGAACGCGGGCAAGGCGTCCCTGGAGCTCGACCTCAAGGACACCGCCGACCGCGCCCTGTTCGAACGGCTCCTGTCCGGGGCGGACGTCCTGCTGGAGAACTTCCGGGCCGGTGTCCTGGAGCGCATGGGCTACGGCACCGAACGCCTCGCCCAGCTCAACGGCCGGCTCGTCTACTGCTCCATCTCCGGCTTCGGACAGGACGGCCCGATGAGCGGCGCGCCCGCCTACGACCAGATCGTCCAGGGCCTCACCGGCATGATGAGCGTCACCGGCACCGCCGAGACCGCGCCCCTGCGCGTCGGCTTCCCCGTCTGCGACACCACCGGGGGACTGATGGCCGCCTTCGCCATCAGCGCCGCCCTCCTGCACCGCGAACGCACCGGGCACGGCAGCAGGCTCGACGTCTCCATGCTGGAGGCGTCGCTGTCCACCATGGGCTGGGCCGTCTCCAACTACCTGGTCAGCGGGATCCCGCCCGAACCGCTCGGTGACCAGAACCCCACCGCGGCCCCCTCCGGCACCTTCTCCGCCCTGGACGGACCGCTCAACATCGCGGCCAACCAGCAGCGCCAGTTCGAGGCGCTGTGCCGGCTGGCCGGGGCGCCGGAACTGATCACCGACGACCGGTTCGGCGGACGGGAACAGCGCAAGCGGCACCGCGACGAGCTCAACACCGCCCTGAACGAAGCTCTTTCGCGCCGTCCGGCCGCCGACTGGGAGCGCGAGCTGAACGCCGCCGGTGTGCCCGCCGCACGGGTGCTCACCGTGCCCCAGGCCCTGGAACAGGCCCAACTGGCCCACCGGAACTTCATCACGAGACTCAGCCATCCAGGACGCCCCGGACGGCCACTGTCCGTCGTGGGCAACGGAGTCCTCGTCGACGGGGAGGCCTTCGGGCCGCCCTCTCCGCCACCGCTGCTCGGCGAACACAACGCCCACCGCGAGGAGATCGCCGACCGCTGGGTGGACGCGGCCACCGAGACGGCCGGAGAGGCCGCCGCGTCATGACCGCCGACGAGCGCGACGCCAGTGAGGCCGCGCGGTGGTGGGCCACCGCGGTCAGCCACATCGAGCCCGGCAGCATCGAACTCCGCGACCGCCCGGTCCAGGACCTCATCGGCACCGCGAGCCTGGTCGACGTCATCTGGCTGATGCTGCGCGGCTCCCCGCCCGCGCCCCGTGAAGCGGCCCTGCTGGAGGCCGCGTTGGTGGCCGGCGTCGACCACGGACCCCAGGCCCCCTCCATCGCCGCCGCCCGGATGGCGGCGACCTGCGGCATCGGCCTCAACAACGCCGTCGCCACCGGGGTGAACATGCTCGGCGACGCGCACGGCGGGGCGGGCCAGCAGTGTGTGGAGATGCTCGGCGACATCCGCGACCGGCGTGCCCCGGGCGGCAGTTGGCGGCAGGCGGCTGAGGAGGTCATGGCCGACTGGCAGAGCCGCTCGCGCTATCTGCCGGGCTTCGGCCACCGCTTCCACCCCGTCGATCCGCGGCGCGATCCGCTCATCCACCTCGTCCGAGGGGCGGTTGCCGACGGTGTCGTCCGCGGGGACTTCCTCCAGGCCGCCCTCGCCGTCGAGGACGTCCTCGCGAGACGCCGGGCCGGCGCCCGGCCCGTGCCGATGAACATCGACGGTGCCACCGCCGTCATCTACGCCGAGCTGGGCTTCCAGGCTCCGCTCGCCCGCGGTCTGTTCGTCCTCAGCCGCTCGGTGGGCATCCTGGCGCACGCGTGGGAGGAGACCGGGCAGGGCCGCCGCAACAAGGGCCCCATCCCGCGCACCGTGCTGCCCGCCCGGCTGCCCCAGCCGAAAGACGCGTGAACAATCCGCGTCACAGCCCTTGCCACACCCCCGGCGCGTCCCTAACGTAGCTTTCCGCCAATCGGCAACCACCGTACGGACCTCTCGAACCGTACAGCGGACCATGATCCGCCCCGCAGCCTTCCTCCCCTCCCCGCCTGAGACACCACAGCCCCGCCACTGACGGGTATGTCAGGACTCGTCATGAAAGAGGGACCATGGATAGACGCAGTTTCCTCACCTCGACCGCGGCCGGAACAGCCACCACCGTCACCCTGCTGAGCGGCACCCCCGCCCAGGCCGGCCAGGACGACACCCTCGCGCGACCGGTGCCCGGCCAGTCCCACGCCGCCACCGGCGCCGACTACCCCAAGGCCGGCGGCAACCTCGGCAACCACAGCCACTCCTCGCTCAGGAAGATCACCACCGGCAACGTCCGCAGGCTCGGCGGCGCCTGGCACATCAACCTGGAGAACGGCTCCACCTCCTCCGCCCAGCAGTGCGCCGTCATCGCCGAGAAGGGCGTGCTCTACCTGGCCACCACCCAGCAGAACGTCTTCGCCGTCGACGGCCGCACCGGCCAGGTCAAGTGGAAGACGAACGTCGGCACCGACACCACCAACATGCGCGGCCTCGCCCTCGGCGAGGGCCTCGCGTTCACCATCTCCGGCGACAACAAGGTCCTCGCCCTCGACCAGAGGACGGGCGCCGTCGTCTGGAGCCGCGAGCTGATGGTCGAGGACCAGGGCGACCCCGGCTGCGACCCCGCCTCGGGCCAGTGCGGCGGCAGCAAGGGCGGCCTCGCCGGAGCCGCCGTGTACTGGGACGGACTCGTCTACATCGGCACCCAGGGCAGCACCGCCGGAGCCCGCGGACGCGCCTACGCCCTCGACGCCCGCACCGGCGACGTCGCCTGGGTCTTCTGGGGCACCCCCGGCCCGGGGGAGTACGGCCACGACACCTGGGAGGGCGACACCTGGAAGACCGGCGGCGCCGTCTGCTGGATCCATCCCGCCGTCGACCCCGAACTCGGCCTCGTCTACTGGACGTTCGGCAACCCCTATCCCCGCACCGACGGTTCCACCCGCGGCGGCGACAACCTCTTCGCCAACTGCCTGGTCGCCATGGACGCCAAGACCGGACAGCGGCGCTGGCACTTCCAGTCCGTGCACCACGACATCTGGGACTACGACGGCGTCATGTCCCCCGTCCTCGCCGACATCCTGATCGACGGCAGGAAACGCAAGATCGTCGTCTACGGCAGCAAGACCGGCATGTACTACATGCTCGACCGCGCCACCGGCACGCCGGTCCACGGCATGGAGGAACGCCCGGTACCGCAGCACGCGGCCCAGAAGACCGCGCCCACCCAGCCCTTCCCCGGCGGCGAACCCTTCGTCGAGACCGAACCCCGCCTCGACAAGGCCACCCGCCCGGTGCCCTTCTACCCGACCGGCGGGCTGTTCGAGGCCCACTGGGACCGTGCGACGATCATCTTCCCCGGCGCGGGCGGCGGCGCCGACTGGTCCTCGCCGTCGTTCAGCCACCGCACCGGCCTGGTCTACGTCGGCTACGGGCTCATCAACTCCGCCTACTCCAACACCCACGGCGGGCGGGTCAACACCGCCCGGCCCCTCGGCGAGTACTTCGCGGGCGGCCTCGCCGCCGTCGACCCGCGCACCAACACCGTCGCCTGGCGCCAGGAGGGCGAGTGGTCGCTCGCCCACGGCAACGGCGTCCTCAGCACCGCCGGCGGCGTCCTCTTCCAGGGCCGCCCCGACGGCGTGCTCACCGCGCTGGACGACCGCGACGGCGGCGAACTGTGGAGCTGGCAGTGCGGCGCCGGCGTCAACACCAACCCGCTCACCTACGAGATCGACGGCGAGCAGTACGTCGCCGTCCTCGCCGGCGGGAACGGCCTGCCCTACCCGGACATCCCCCGGGGCGACCACCTGTGGGCGTTCAAGCTGGGCGGCACCGTGAAACCCGCCGCCGCGCCCACCCCGCCGTCCAAGCGCAACCAGATCCGGACCGCCGCCGTGACCGGCGACACCGCCCGGCACACCGTCACCCTCGGCAGGGTCTGGGACAGCACGAGGAACGCCCCCGGTGCCACCGAGAACCTCGTGGCCCAGAACGCCATGGCGCCGCAGCACCTGAGCATCGCCCGGGGCACCACGGTCACCTTCGTCAATCCCGCGGACAACAGGTCCGCGCACGGCGCCGTCTCGTTCTTCGAGGCCGAGTTCGACACCGGGCTCCTGATGCCGGGCCAGTCCTACGCGTACACCTTCGACACCCCCGGCGAGTACTTCTACAACGACCCGGTCACCCCGCAGAACACCGGAAAGATCGTCGTCAAGTAGCCCCCCTCACGGCGAAGTCCGCCGACCCCTCAGCCACGTTTTCCCGAACGACGTGAGGACGCTCCATGAGAACCAGACTCCGCATGCGCCCGCTGCGCGCGGCACTCACCGGCGCGGCCACGACCGTGGGCATCACCGTCGCCCTCGTGGCGACCGGCACCCTCAGTGTGGCCCAGGGCCGCACCGGCCAGGGCGCCCAGGAACTCGGCGACCCCGACTACGGCGTGTGCCGCGGCGTGGACGCCCGCTGCTACCACGACTGGGGCACCTTCGACACCACCCAGGGCTACAAGGTCCTGCTCTACACCCGCACCGCGGGCCCCCGCCACGCCAACCTCGGCCCCGCCCTGGCCCCCGGACTGAACCCGCCGCTCACCGACGCCAACGTCGTCCAGAAGGCCGTGGCCAAGATGGGCGCCGACAACGGCTTCCAGGTCGACGTCACCGAGGACGTCACCCAACTCGCCTCGCCCGCCACCTTGTTCAAGTACAACGCCGTCATCTTCTACTCCACCAGCCGCGACACCCTCGACGACGCCGCCCAGACCTCCCTGCGCCAGTACGTCCGAGGGGGCGGCGGGTTCGTCGGCGTCCACAACGCGTTCGGCACCGAGTACAACTGGCCCTGGTACGAAGGGCTGCTCGGCAACGCCAACTTCTACGACCACGGCCCCGCGCAGCCCGGCACCGTGGAGACCGTCGACCGCAAGGACCACTCCACCAAGTCGCTTCCCGCCAGATGGCAGTTCTCCGACGAGTGGTACAACCTCGTCCCCGCCCCGACGCGCGTCCGCGTCCTGGCCGAAGTCGACGAGAGCACGCTCGCCAAGGGAGTGGCCGGGAACTACAACCACCCCGGGCACGGCAGGAACCACCCCGTCGCCTGGTGCCAGTACTACGACGGAGGCAGGGCCTGGCTGACCACGCTCGGCCACGACGCCAAGGACTTCTCCACCGACGGATCCTTCGCGGGCGCCGCGGAGTTCCAGAAGCTGCTGCTCGGCGGCATCGAGTCCGCCATGGGCAAGGCGCCGTTCTGCAAGTGACGTCCGGCCGCACCAGGCCGGCCGACCCCGGCGCCCGGCACGGCGCCGTCGAATCCCCTCACCGGAAGGCAGGATCACCATGCACGACGAACCCCGCACCCAGCAGCCCACCGAGCCGCCGGCCCAGGCCCCGGCAGGCTGGCAGAGCCCCGACTTCACCGTCGTCGACACCGCTCTCGAAGTCACCGCCTACTCGCTGCGCACCAAGTAGGAGGGCCCACCGTGCTGTTGCGCGTCCTCGGCACGGCAGCCGGTGGTGGCACGCCCCAGTGGAACTGCGCGTGCCCCGGGTGCACCGGGGCACGCCGCCACCCCGCACGCCGACGCCTGCACGACGGACTGGCCCTTCAGCCGGCGGACCCAGGGGCCTGGTTCCTCGCCAACGCCACCCCGGACATCGCCGGGCAACTCGAGAGCCACCGCACGCTGCTGCCCGACGCCGGACAGGAGCGGACCCCCGTCGTACGCGTCGTCCTCACCGACGCCGAACTCGACCACACACTCGGCCTGTTGCGGATCAGGGAAGCCTCCCGCATCGAGATCTGGTGCACCGAACCCGTGCGCAAGGCGCTGACCACGCGCCTCGCTCTGGACGAAGTCCTCTCCCCCTACACCGCGCTGCGCTGGAACGACCTTCCCCTCACCGGGGCCGAACGCCCCACCGACATCGGCGGACTTCACGTCAGCGCCGTCCCGCTGTCCGCCAAGCGGCCCCGGTACGCCGCCGGTGAACCCGCGCATCCGGCCTGGAGCGTCGCCCTCAAGGTCCGCGACCCCGCCACGGGGAAGACCGCCCTGTACGCACCCGCCCTGGCGTCCTGGAGCGAGCCGCTGGAACAGGAGATCGCCGACTCGGACTGCGTCCTGCTCGACGGAACCTTCCTCACGGACGACGAACCCCCTCGCACCGGCTTCTCGCGGCGCACCGCCTCGGCCATGGGCCACCTGCCCGTCGAAGGCCCGAACGGAACGGCTTCCCGCCTTTGTGGCAGAGGCGGGAAGACGGGCCGGCGGATCCTCTACACGCATCTCAACAACAGCAATCCGCTGGGGGATCCGGACGATCCCGCACACGAACGGCTCGCCGGGCTCGGCCTCGGCGTCGCCGCGGACAGGATGGTGGTGAACCTGTGACCACGACCGTGAAGGCGGGCCGCCCGGTCTCCCCGGCCGAGGGCGGACCCGCACCGTGGTCCGCGGACGAGCTGGAACGCCGTCTGCGGGAACTGGCGGTCAGCCGCTACCACGACCGCCACCCCTTCAACCAGCGCATGCACGAGGGCCGGTCGACACCGGCCGAGCTGCGGACCTGGGTCGCCAACCGCTTCTACTACCAGTGCAACATCCCCATCAAGGACGCCTTCGTCCTGAGCAAGCTCCGCCTTCCCGCCCAGCGCCGGTCCTGGCTGCGGCGCATCCAGGACCACGACGGTCGCACCGACCAGGACGGCGGTCTGGAGAGATGGCTCCGGCTCGGCGAGGCCGTCGGCCTCGGGCGCGACGAGCTGCTGGCCCACCAACACCTCCTGCCCGGCGTCCGGCTGGCCGTCGACGGCTACGTCAACTTCTGCCGCAACGCCGACGCGCTGGAAGCGGTGGCGTCGTCCCTGACGGAACTGTGCGCTCCGTCGATCATGCTGACGCGGCTGGAGACCTTCCCCCTGCACTACCCCTGGATCGAGTCCGCCGGCCTGTCCTACTTCCGCGCCCGGGTCCCCCAGGGACGGCGCGACGGGAACGAGGCGCTCGGCTGGGTCCGCGACTGGGCCGTCACCCGCGACCAGCAGCACCGCGCACTGTCCGCGCTCTCGTTCAAGTGCGACGTCCTGTGGAGCCTGCTCGACAGCGTCCAGGGAGCGGCCCGTCAGGAACTCCGCGATGCCTGACCCCTCGACCTGGCGCCCCCGGCTCCCGCCCGCCGCCCGGCTGCGGCACGACCAGGTACGGGAGACCGACGTCCTGCTGCTGCCCGAGCGGGTCGTCGTCCTGCACGGTTCCGCCCGGGCCGTACTCGAACTCGCGGACGGTGACCGCACCGTCGACGACATCGTCGCCGCCCTCGCACCGCCTCCCGCGCAGGACACGATCCGCGACGACGTCCTCTCGTTCCTGACCGCGCTCCGCACGGAAGGAGTCCTGCGATGACGGCTCCCGCCCCGCCCTGGGCCCTGCTCAGCGAACTCACCCACGCCTGCCCCCTGCACTGCGGCTACTGCTCCAACCCCCTCGAACTGACGCGGCGTTCACGGGAACTGACCGCCGGCCAATGGGCCGGCATCCACCGCCAGGCGGCGGAACTCGGCGTCCTGCACACGCATCTCTCCGGCGGCGAGCCCCTGTTGCGCAAGGACCTTGAGCAGATCACCCGGTCCGCGGTGGACGCGGGCCTCTACACCCAGCTGGTCACCAGCGGGGTCGGTCTGTCGGCCGAACGGCTCGACGCCCTGACCGACGCGGGGCTGCACAGCGTCCAGTTGTCCGTCCAGCACGCCGACCCCCGCCGCTCCGACGACCTCGCCGGCCATCCCGCCCACGGCGCGAAGCGACGGGCGGCGGCGCTCGTCAGGGAACGCGGCCTGCCCCTCGGCGTCAACGTCGTCCTGCACCGGCACAATCTCGACGCCCTGGACGCGCTGATGGAACTCGCGGTGGCCTGGGAGGCGGACCGCATCGAGCTGGCCAACACCCAGTTCTACGGCTGGGGGCTGCTCAACCGGGACGCGCTCATGCCCACCCGTGAACAACTCGCGGTGGCCGCGGAGAAGGTGGAGACCTGGCGAGAGCGCCTGCGCGGCAGGCTCGACGTCACCTGGGTGGTCCCCGACTACTTCTCCGGAACACCCAAGCCCTGCATGGGAGGCTGGGGCGCCGTCTCGCTGACCGTCGCGCCGGACGGGACCACGCTGCCCTGCCCGGCAGCCGCCTCCCTGCCCGGGCTCGACGCCCCCAACGCCGCCGACCGGCCGCTGCGTTGGATCTGGGAGGAGTCGCCCGCCTTCAACGCCTACCGGGGCACGGACTGGATGCCGGATCCCTGCCGTGGCTGCGAGCGGCGGACCGAGGACTTCGGGGGGTGCCGCTGCCAGGCGTTCGCGCTGACCGGTGACGCCTCCCGCACCGACCCGGCCTGCTCCCTGTCGCCGGACCACCCCGCACTGATCGCCCTCACCCGTCCCGGGCCGTCGGCCCCGCTCGTCCCACGGCGGCCGGCTCCCTCGGGACGTCGCCGCGTCCGCGGTGCGCGGCGGGCTCCGTGAGGGAACGGCGGCCGTCTTCCACCTGACGACCGCCGCCCTTCTCTTCTCCCAGGTCAGTCCGTGTACACCTCCGCCCGGTCCACGCTCACGAAGGAAGCCGTGGACTGGGCGTTGTGCTCGCCGGTCACGCGGACGCGCAGGGTGTGGCGGCCGGGGGACAGCTTCGGGCTGACGTACTGGACCGTCTCACCGGTGCGGATCGCGCCGTAGAAGTCGACACGGGTCTCCGTGCCGCCGTCGACGCTGATCGCGGCGATGCCGTTGCCGGTGTCGCGTACCGACAGCAGCGCGATCCTGGTCCCGGTGAAGGTGAAGGTCGCGGTGGTGCCGGCCTGGTCGCTCCAGTGGTCGTCGCTCCAGAAGCACTGAGCGGCGCATCCGGTGCCGGAGTTCCACGTCCCGGTGTAGGCGAGGGTGCCGTCGCCGCTGGAACGGCCGTCGTCGTTGATCCAGTGATTGCCCGAACCGGGGTCGCCGGAGGGCAGGTTCTGGGTGGCGCCCAGGGCGAGCGGCGTTCCGAGGTTCGGGCTGCCGTCGGCGTTCCAGCCGATCTTCTGGGCGCGGCTGGTGCGGTCGGTGTAGGTGTACTGGGACGTCGTCTTGGCGTGGTAGACCATCCAGTCCTGGGTGCCGTCGGGGGACTTGAAGAAGGCGTGGTGGCCGGGGCCGTACACGCCGACCGCGTCGTTGCGCGCGAACACCGCGCCGCTGCGCTGCCGCCAGTTGGCGGGCACCAGCGGGTCGGCGCCGTCGGCCAGGGACAGCATCCACAGCTGGTAGTCGGGTTTGCCGGTGTCGCACGCCGAATAGGTCATCCAGGTACGGCCGTTGCGGTTGAGGAACTCCGGGCCTTCACGGACCTCGGCGCAGCCGCCCGCCGCGTCGATCGCGACCGCGTTGCCGGAGACGGTGTACGGGTTCGACAGCGGCGCGATGTTGAGCCCGTTGTGCTGGTAGGCGTTGATGCCGCTGTAGGCGAGGTACAGCTTGCCGTTGTGGGTGAAGACGCTGGGGTCGATGGCGAAGTCGGCGGTGTGGTTCGGCGGGATCAGCGCCGACTTGAAGTGGTAGGGGCCGGTGGGGGAGTCGGCGTCGGACTCCAGGACGTAGACGCGGTGGTGGTCGTCCACACCGTCGTCGGCCGTGTAGTAGAGGTACCAGCGGTTGCCGAAGCGGTGGAACTCCGCGGCCCAGATGTTCTTGTTGCGGGAGCTGTCGGTGTCCGTCCAGACCGTGACCGGGTCGGACGCGAGGAGCGTGGCCAGCGACGCCGAGCGCCACATGCGGATGCTGCCGCCCTGCGTCGTCGTCATGTAGTAGGAGCCGTCGAAGTACGTCAGGTACGGGTCGGGCCCGGTGTTGAGGGGATTGCGGAAGGTGGTGCTCGTGGCCGCCGCGGCCTGGGGCGCCGCGGTCGACGGGGGCGTGGAGACGAGCGAGAACACCACGGCCAGCAGCAGGGCGAGCAGCGTCGCGACGCGGACCGTGCGGGGGGATGTACTCATGGGCGACTCCGGTGAGTGGGGCGGTGCCTGAGTGGGTGGTGCCTGTGCGGTCGTGGCGCCTGGTGGTGCGTCCTTTCGGCGGTCCGGCTCAGCGGGCCGTCGGTCTCACTGGCCGCCGAGTCCCGTCGTGGCGACGGACTTGACGATGTGCCGCTGGAAGAACAGGAAGACGACCACCAGCGGCAGCGCGGCCAGTACGGCCGACGCCATCGACTGGGCGTACTGGACGCCGTAGGCGTCCTTCACCGACGTGATGCCGACGGGCAGGGTCATCAGGTCGGGGTCCGAGGTGGAGACGAAGGGCCACAGGAAGTTGTTCCACGCCCCGATGAACACGAAGATCGCGACGGCCGCCAGCATCGGGCGGGACAGCGGCAGCAGCACGGACCAGAAGATCCGGACGTGCCCGGCGCCGTCGATGCGGGCCGCCTCCTCCAGTTCCTTGGGCAGCGAGTCGAAGTGCCGCTTCAGGATGAACACCATCACCGGCGCCACGGTCTGCGGCAGGATCACCGCCGCGTACGTGTCGACCAGGTTCAGGGTCAGCATCTGCTGGAACCACGGCACGATCAGCATCTGCGGCGGCACCAGGACGGCCGCCACCGTGAGCGTGAACAGGGCCTTGCGGCCCGCGAACCGGGTGCGGGAGAAGGCGTACCCGGCCATCGCGGAGACCGCCACCGTGATCACGGTGACGACGGCGGCGATCAGGAAGCTGTTGAACATCCACAGCGGGAGGTCGCCGCGCTCCCACACACTGCGGAACCCGTCGAGGGTGAAGCCGTGGGCCGGCCACAGCCAGTGGACCGGATCGCTCGCGTCCTGCTCCGACTTGAACGCGGTCAGCAGTCCCCAGCCGGCCGGCAGCAGCCACAGCAGGGCCAGCAGGGTCAGCACCGCGAAGGTGAGGGTCCGGGCGGTGCGGCTGTCGCCGAGGGAGAGATGGACGCGGCGGACCTCGGCGCGCCGTCTGCGGGCCGCCACCTCCCGGATGACGGGGGAGCGGGGCGTGGTCCTCGGGCTGCGGGCGGGCAGCTCGGTGGTGGAGGTCATGTCACTTCTCCCGGCGGCGGAGGGCGGCGTACTGGGCCGCGGAGGCGAGGATGACGAGGGCGAAGAAGACATAGCTGATCGCCGAGGCGTAGCCGAGCCGGTAGCCGGTGAAGCCGACGTCGTACATGTATTCGATGACCGGGCGGGTGGAGTTGTCCGGGCCGCCCTTGGTGAGCAGGTAGATCTGGTCGAAGACCTTCAGTGAGGCGAGGACCTGGAGCACGGTCACGACGACGGTGATGCGGCTGAGCTGCGGCAGCGTGATGGAGAACAGGCGGCGCCAGGCGCCCGCGCCGTCCAGCGCCGCGGCCTCGTAGAGGTGGTCGGGTACGGACTGGAGGGCGGCGAGGTAGAGCAGGAAGTTGAAGCCGACGGTCCACCACAGCGTGGTGAGCACGATCGCCCACATCGCGACGGACTTGTCGCTGAGCCAGGCCACGGAGTCGAGGCCGACCGCGTTGAGGAGCTGGTTGTACAGGCCCAGGTCGCCCTGGAAGAGCCAGGCCCAGATGAGGGTGACGACGCCGACGGGCAGCAGGTACGGGGCGAAGAACGCCAGGCGCCACACCCACTGGCCGGGCAGTCCGGTGTGGACCAGGAGGGCCATGCCGAGGGCGACGACGACCAGCGGGACGGTCGACAGGACGGTGAACCACACGGTGTGGCCGAGCGCCCGCCACATCTCGGCGTCCTGGAGGGCCTCGGAGAAGTTGTCGAGGCCGATGAAGCTGGGTGCGTGGGCCGACAGCGAGGTGTCGGTGAAGCTCATCCACAGACCCTGGGCCAGGGGCCAGACCATGAAGAGGGCGAAGAGGACGAGGAAGGGCAGGGCGAACAGCAGGCCGGGGGAGAGGATCCGGCGCGCCGGGAGCGTCCCTGAACGGGACGGGGCGAGGGGAGAGGACATCGTTGTGCCTCCTGCGCGGATGGTTCGCGGCCGGATCAGGCCGGGCTGGGCTTGGAGAGGAAGGTGTCGAGACGCCGTACCATCGCGCGGGCCGCGCGGTCCGGGGTCATGTCGCCCAGGAGCGCCTGCTGGAGGACCTGGGACATGGCGTTCTGGAAGTCGGAGCCCGCTCCGGCGAACCAGGCCGCCGGGTCGAGGACGACGTGGTCCGCGGCCTGGGCGTAGTGCGACTGCGGCTTGAGCGCCGCGTACTCGGCGGTCTCGGTGACCGGGGTGTAGGCGGGGATGTGGCCCGCGGTGGCCCAGATCTGCCCGGCCTTCAGCAGCGCGGCGACCGCGCGGTGCGTACGGTGCCGGTGCTCCTCGTCGGGGTGGTCGCGGCGGGGCAGGACGAAGGAGTGCGAGTCGGCGTAGACGGCCGGGGTGCCGAACACGGTGGGGAAGGGCGCCGCGCCGACGTTCTTGTCGGTGGACCGGAAGGTGCCCAGCTCCCATTCGCCGGACAGGATCATCGCCGTCTGGTTGTTGACGAAGGAGGCGATGGCGGAGGCGTAGTCGAGGCTCCGGGGGTTGACGGTGCCGTCGACGATCTTCGCCATGAAGGCGATGACCGTGGCCATCCGGTCGACGTCCACCTCGGCGGGGCCGCCCTCGGGCAGTTCGAAGCGCCCGCCGGTCTGGTGGTAGAGGCCGTAGAAGAGCCGCCAGCACTGGGCGGTGTCGGTGACGTAGCCGAACGCGATGCCCTGTTTCCCGGACGCCTTGGCGAGTTCCTTGCCGGCGGCCAGGAACCGGTCGGGGGAGGAGAAGGCGTCCGTGTCGAGGGTGCCGTCGGCGGTGAGCAGACCCGCCTTCTTCGCCGGTTCCGGGTGGTAGAAGACGATGAAGGGGTGGGTGTCCAGGGGGATGGCGTAGGTCTTGCCGTCGAACCGGGTGCGCGACCAGACGGCGTCGGCGAAGTCGTCCGGGGCGATGCCGTACTCCGCCAGCACGCTCAGGTCCCACGGGTCCAGGAGCCCGGTGGGCGCGTACCCGGCGAGCCGTGACATGTGCGAGACGGCGACGTCGGGTCCCCGGCCGCCCGCGGAGGCCATGGCGAGCTTGGTGTAGTAGGGCGTGCCCCACTCCAGGACGGTGCGCTCGACGCGTGTGCCGGGCATGTCGGGCCCGGCCTTGGCCACCATGTCGTTGAGCAGGCCGCCGTCGGCGCCGCTGAACAGGTCCCACAGCCGGACGGTGGAGCCGTCGTCGGCGGCGAGGGCCGAGCCGCAGCCGGTGAGCGCGCCGGCGCCGAGCGCGGTCGCGCCGGCGGCGAGGGCTGTCGTCAGGACGCGGCGTCTGGTCGGCCCGTGGCGACCGACCTGGGCGGGTGTGCCGGTCATGGTGTTCCTTCCCGGTGGGCTGGGGCGGCGCGGGGACCAGGGGTCCCGCGCCGCCCCAGCCCACCACAGGCTCATTCGGAGGTGCGTGATGCGGATCGCGGGTTACCGGTCGCCGCCGCTTACATCGATGTAAATCTCGGACAGGGTGTGCCCCTGCGGGAAAGCGGTGGAGCGGGGCGGGGCTAGGGCTTGCTCTCGTAGGCCGCCGGGCGCAGCTGGGCCGCGCGCAGCAACGCGGTGTCGGCCTTCTGCGAGCGGTCGAAGCGGTAGACGCCGTTGCGCTCCTGGAAGACGTCGGTGAGCTGGGTGTAGCAGTAGCCGAACATGCCCGGGTCGCCGAGCAGCACGCCGGTCAGCCCCTGGAAGCGGTCCACGAACTCAGCCTCGGTGCGCGGCCGTTCGCCGTACCCCCAGGAGTTCGCCGCGTCGTCGCCGGCCGCGGCGGCGGCCTCCGGGTCCCACCAGATCCCGCCGAACTCGCTGCAGAAGTAGGGCTGTCCGCGGTACGGGACGGACCAGGTCCGGCCCTCGGGACCCGTGTTGACGTACGGACGGTTCTCGGCGAGCCCGTCCATGATCTTGGCGAACTCCGCCGGGTCCTGCTCGTAGCAGTGCGAGTCGTAGACGTCCGTCTCCGGCACCCGGTGCGCGTAGCCCGAGGCGTCGATGACCGGCCGGGTCGGGTCGGCCTGCTTGGTGGCGAGGAACATGCCGCGCGTGACGTCGTCCAGCACGGTGATGCGGTCGTGCAGGTTCTGGTACGTCTCGTTCAGCGGGCACCAGCCGACGATCGACGGGTGCGAGTGGTCGCGCTCCAGCGCCTCCAGCCACTGCGTGACGAACGAGGCGTCGGGCCGCTGGTTGTCGTCGCGTACGCCGGTCTCGCAGCCCCAGTCGCCGAACTCGCCCCACACCAGGTAGCCGAGCCGGTCGGCGTGGTGGAGGAAGCGCTCCTCGAAGACCTTCTGGTGCAGCCGGGCCCCGTTGAAGCCGGCCGCGATCCCCAGCTCGATGTCCCGCAGCAGGGCGGCGTCGCTGGGCGCGGTCATCAGACCGTCGGGGTAGTAGCCCTGGTCCAGGACCAGCCGCTGGAAGATCCGCTCGCCGTTGAGGAGCAGCTCCTTGCCGCGCACGGACACCGAGCGCAGTCCGGCGTAGGACCCGACGGAGTCGACGACCGCGCCGTCCGGGCCGAGGACCTCCAGGGCGAGGTCGTACAGGTGCGGATCGTCCGGGGACCAGGTGCGCCGCCGTTCCTCGGGGACGGTGAGGACCAGGCGGGGGCGCAGGTCGAGGTCGGCGCGGCCCTCGGCGGTGACGACGGCGCCGTCCGCGTCGGACAGCGTGGCGCGCACCCGGTGCCCGGCGGCGTTCGCGGACAGCGGCAGCTCAACCAGGAAGGAACCGGTGGCCAGGTCGGGAGTGATGCGGGGGCGGCCCAGGGCGACGGTGCGGGGGACCGGTTCCAGCCACACGGTCTGCCAGATGCCGGTGGTCCGGGTGTAGTGGCAATGGGTGTTGGCGTACCAGGTGGCCTGCTTGCCGCGGGCCTGCACGGTGTGGCGGCTGTCCCGGGCGCGCACGACGACGGTGAGTTCCTCGCCGGCCGTGGCCACGTCGCCGAGGTCGGCGGTGAAGGGGGTGAAGCCGCCGCGGTGCCGGGCCACCTCCTGGCCGTTGGCCCACACCGTGGTGTCGTGGTCGACGGCCCCGAAGTGCAACAGGACGCGGGAGTCGGCCCACCCGGCGGGCACGGTGACCGTGCGGCGGTACCAGACCGCCTCCAGGAAGTCGGTGTCCCCGACACCGGACAGCTCCGACTCGGGGCAGAACGGGACGAGGATGCTGCCGGTCAACTCGCGGTCTCTCAGACCGCGTTCCAGGCCGCTGTCGGACCGGTCGATCTCGAACTGCCACACGCCGTTGAGATTCAGCCAGGCGTCCCGGGTGAACTGGGGCCTGGGGTACTCGGGGCGGGGTGGCTCGTCCGGGAGGTACGGGTCGGGCATGGTGCTCCTCGTGGCGAGAGTGCAGGTCGGTGCGGTGCACGGAGGGTGCGGACCGTGCGAATGACGCATGGTGCGGATGGTGCGGGCTCATGGCACCATGCCGATTACATCGATGTAAATAGCTCGGGCGCAGATTCTGAGGAGTCGAGTGGCCGGAAAGCGCTCTCCGTGATCGGTATGATCACCGGAGTTCGGAAGGAAGTTCAGCGTGGCGGCCAGACCGAGGATCAAGGACGTGGCGGAATACGCCGGCGTCTCGCCCAAGACCGTCTCCAACGTGATCAACAACTACGAACACGTCTCGGAACGGACCCGCACCACCGTCCAGGAGGCGATCGACGCCCTGGGCTACCGGGTGAACATCGCGGGCCGGCAACTGCGCCAGGGTCGCACCGGCATGATCACCCTCGCCGTGCCCGAGCTGGACGTCGCGTACTTCTCCGAACTGGCCCGGCACGTCATGGAGGCCGCCAAGCTCCACGGCCGCACCGTCCTGATCGACCACACGGGCGGCGAACGCGACCGCGAACTGGCCGCGCTGCACGGTTTCGACACCCAGTTCTGCGACGGCGTGATCCTCAGCCCGCTGTCCCTGCTGCCCCGCGACCTTGCGACGCGCGACCGCCGTCTTCCCCTGGTGCTGCTCGGTGAGCACCCGGCCGAAGGGCACACCGACCACGTCGGCATCGACAACGTGCGAGCCGCGCGCGAGGCCACCGCACACCTCCTGGCCCGGGGGCGTCGACGCGTCGCGGTCATCGGCGGCACCCTGCGCGGCCGGCAGGGCACCGACCGGCTGCGCACCGACGGCTACCGCGAGGCCCTGGCCGCGGCGGGCCTGCCCTTCGAGGCCGACCTGGTGGTGCCGGTCGAGGCCTACCACTGGCGGGACGGCGCCGAGGCGGCGGCCCGCCTGGCCCGGGAGCCGTCCCCGCCGGACGCACTGCTCTGCCTCAACGACAACCTCGCGCTCGGCGCCCTGCGCGCCCTGTACGAGGCCGGGGTGCGGGTGCCCGCCGACCTCGACGTGATCGGCTTCGACGACATCCAGGCGTCCCGTTTCAGCGTCCCCAGCCTGAGCACCGTCTCGCCCGACAAGCGGGAGATCGCCCGCGCGGCGGTCGCGCTGCTGCTGGACCGCGTCGACGCGCCGGACTCCGCGGTGCCCTACCGGGACGAGGTGGTCGGGCACCGGATCGTGGTGCGGGAGAGCAGCGGGGGCTGACCGGCGCTCCCGAGTGAGCCCGTGCCCCGTCGGCGACGCGCCCTCGCGGGGTCGCGCTTGCATCGGTGGAGGAACGTGTCCGGGCACCGCTCCGTCATCGCTACTCGGTGATACCGTGTAGTGGTACTCGGTACTACGCAGTACCGGCATGGTGGAGGAGCCCGGGGATGGACGACCTGACGGAGATGCTCAAGGGCACGCTCGAAGGATGCGTGCTGGAGATCATCGGTGCCGAGGAGACCTACGGTTACGCCATCACACGGCGGTTGAACGAGCTCGGCTTCGTCGACGTCATCGAGGGGACCGTGTACACCATCCTGCTCCGGCTGGAGCGGAACGGCCTCGTCCAGGTGACGAAACGGCGCTCCGAGGTCGGTCCGCCGCGGAAGTTCTACGTGCTCAACGACGCCGGACGCGAGGAGCTCGCACGGTTCTGGGCGAAGTGGCAGTACGTGTCGGCACGCATCGACAGACTCAGGGAGGGCGGGAGATGAACTTCTGGGAGAAGGTCACCGGCAGCGATCTCACCAGGCAATGGCAGGCGTTCGAGGCGCGGGCCGAGCAACTGCCCGCGGACCACCGGGCGGCGTGGGGACAGATCGTCAACCACCTCTTCCCCTACGGGGACTTCACCGGGCGCAACCTGATGCCGATCCTCGACGGCGCACTCGGCCTGCTCGAAGTGGCCGCGGCGGACGGACAGGATGTGCACGAGGTGCTCGGCGACGACATCCGGGGATTCTGCGCCGCGCTCGCCGGCGGAGAAGGCGCACGGACCTACCGCGACCGGTGGCGCGAGCAGTTGAACAGGAACGTCGCGAAGAAGCTGAGCAGGCTGGGAGGCTGACGTGGGCATCCAGGACATCATCGAGGGCAAGAATCAGTGGCGGGCGCACCTGGCCCGGGTCAAAGCCCTTCCGCCGGACTACCGGATCGTCTACAAGGAGATGCAGAAGTACCTCTTCAAGGTCGGCCCGGTCAGCCTGCCCGAACTGCTCCCCGGGCTCCTCGACTTCTTCGAGGAGGGTGCAGCGGCGGGCAGGGGAGTCCTCGACCTCGTCGGCACCGACGTCGCCGCGTTCTGCGACGACCTGGTCAAGGACTCACCCACCTACGCGGACGTCTACCAGGCGTCCCTCGCCGCCGAACCCGGCGCGTCCGAGCAGTAGTTCAGCCGAGCTTGCGGCAGTACAGCGCGTCCGGCGTTCTGGACGACCCCAGCCGGCCCGTGTACGCGATGCCGGCCGCGTACTCGTCGTCGGCGCACTGCCCCTTGTAGTGGCCGTTCGCGAAGTCGCCGCCCTTGGGTCCCGTGCCACGGTTGTCGCCGCGGTCGAACCAGACGGTACGGCCGTCGGTCCCGAGCCGTCCGGGCGCGGCGGTCGCGCACAGGGCGGAGGAGACGGCGGCGCCGCGCACGCTGTAGCCGATCAGGAAATCGCCCTCGGCGCACTGGAGTTTGGTGTACCCCGAGGCCCAGTCCCGGCCCGACACGACATGGCGTTCGTCGACGACCTTCTCGTGCCCGTCGGCCGCGGCCCACAGTGCCGTGGCGGTGACGTCCGAGCACAGGCCACGGTTGCCCGTGTGGCTCAGCCCCAGGAGCCGCTGCCCGTCCGGGCAGACCGCCTTGCGGGCGCCGGAGTCCCAGTCGGACAGGGCACGCATGCGCCGGGACTGGATGAAGTCCGCGTGATCCGGGCTCAGTTGACCCCACTCCGACACCTGGGCGACGGGGCCGGTGCGCCCGGTCGCCGTGAGCAGCCGGGTCCAGGCCGCGGCCCGCCAGTCGTCGCCGTCGTACAGCCCCATGCGGTGGCCGGCCGAATCCCAGTGCAGCAGGGCCCAGCCGTTGCCGGTGCGGTTCTCGTGCCAGCCCACGAGGGGCCAGTACGCGAAGTCGGCGTCGTTGCGGATCAGTTCGTCGACGAAGTTCTCGAACCAGGCCCGCTGCTTCGCGCCCGTCTCCTCCCGGCCGCCGACGCCGAACTCGCTGATCCAGACCGGCGCCGTGAAGTGCTGGTCCTGCTCGGCGGTGACGAAGAAGGCCTGGCGGTAGAGGACCTGGGTGAGCTCGGCCGGGCTCAGGTCGCGGTAGCGGGGGTCGGTGGTCTCGCCCGTCCCGGTGGCGCCGGTGTGGTTGGGCCCGGTGTAGTCGTAGAAGTGCGCGGAGTAGACGAGCTTGCCGGAGTCGACGAGCGTGTGCGAGAGGCGGCGCGCCGGTTCCAGGGTGGGACGTTCGTGCGCGAATCCGTCGATGGGGATGCCGGTCCAGTTGATGCCCTCGACGATGATCAGCAGATCGGGTGAGGCCTCGGTGAGGATGCGGTCGCCGACGTGCTGCGAGGCGGCGAACCAGTCGTGGTTGTCGCCCAGGCCCCAGTTGGGGTCGTCCCAGACGGTGCGGCGCACCTCGTTGTAGAGATCGGCGCCGACGACGCGCTTGTTGTCCCGGTAGCGGCGGGCCATGAACAGCCAGTCGTTCTCCCAGGTCTCGGTCGACTGGCTCGCGTTCCAGCGTTCGTTGCCGTCCACTCCGCAGCACCAACGGGTCGTGTTCGTGTGGTTGTTGAGGATGACGGCGAGACCGGCGGCGGTGAGGTCGCGCACCACGGTGTCGTACACCTGGAGCGGGGTCATGCCGCGCAGCGCGGGATTCGCGGCGACGGCGTCGTCGGTGACGGGGCGCGTGTCGTGGATCATCTCGTTGGAGAAGGGCAGTCGGATGCTGTTGATCCCGATCTCCTGGAAACCGGCGATGATCTCGGCGACGGGCGCGCGGTCGAGGCCGAGCGGCACCCGGCCGGAGTTCTCACCGGCGTGATGGTTGGCGTCGACCTCGACGTCACCCGAGCCGTTCCACGTGCCGCTGGCGCCGTGCCAGTTGCCCGAGCGCAGCTTGAACCGGTTCCCGTCGGCGTCGACGATCCAGCGGCCTCGCGTGCTCAGCGGTGGCGTCCAGTCGGCCGCACTCGACAGGGGCGCGGCGGACTCCGCTTCCGGCACCGTCTGCGCCGGTGCGGCCGGTGCGGGTGCCAGGAACAGCAGGAGCACGGCGGCCACTGTGGCCCGGACCAGGGTTGCGCGCACGGTCACCGTCCGACGAGTCGATTGTCATGACAGCGTCATCATGGCGAGTGTGGTCGGAATGGTCCAGTCCTTCGGCCGAATGCGCCGAGTCGGACGGCTCCGGAAGGCCGGCCGTGCGGCCCGCGTCCCTCCGGCGTCCTCAACTGGCGCTGCTGTGGGGCCTGTTACCGCTGCCCGGCCAGCTGCGCGAGAGCGAGCCCGTGCGCGCGCTCGCGGGCCTCGGCGGCGGCGCAGGCCTCGTCCGGCTGCACCCCCGTCCCCTCCCAGTTCGTGCCGGAGACGGGGTTGACGGCACGGCCCGTGGGGATGCTCGCCTCCAGATGCGGGTGCACCGTCCAGCCCTCGCGCGGGTGTGCGCCACCGAGGGTGCGCTCGCCGACGACGACGGCACGCCCGAGCTGTTGCAGGTCGTACGCGAGCTCTTCGGCGGCGGAGAAGGTGGCGCCGCCGGTCAGCACGTACAGAGGCTTGCTGCCACCGAAACGGGCACCGGGCACGTGGGGCTGGCTCCAGGACTGCTCGGTGCGTTCCCCGGCACGCCAGTACATGGTGTTGAGGTGCGTGCGCCGGTCCAGCAGGTGGCTGCAGACGAAGGCGACCGTGTCCGGGTCGCCGCCCCGGTTGCCCCGAAGGTCCACGATCAGTGCCTCGGCGCGCGAGACCAGGGTGAGCGCGGCGCTCAGCGGTTCGGCCGCCCACTCCAGCGGGAACAGCATCGGCGCCAGTTCCAGCAGGGCGACGCCACCGTCGAGCAGCTCGACCCGGGGCGCGCCGCCCAGCGAGGTGGCGAAGTCCCGGCGTATGGACTCCAGTTTCGCCGCCCCCTGCGCGCGGGAGACGGGGTCGGCATGGTGCTTCAGGGCGAGGTGCCGGTCGTCGTTGACGGACTGGAGGTCCGCCGTGACGAGCCGGGCCAGCTCCTCGGCGTCGCCGACGGCGTAAGCACCCTCGGCGAGGCGCTTGCGCAGCAGGTCGGCGAGGTGTGCGGCGGTCTCGGGGAAGACGTAGTGCTCGGTCACCAGTCGGGCGACCTCGTCGATGACGGAGCCCGGATGAAAGGGTGTCGGAGTCGGCATGGCAGGGAGTAGAGCACCGGCCTTGCGAAAGCGTCAAGAAGATTAGACACTTTCGCCATGCGTGATCAGCCCTCCTACCCGCCGCCTCCGGACGACGTCCTGGAGATCAGCGCGCCCGAGCAGTTCGCGGCGCTCTCGCACCCGTTGCGCCAGCGGCTGCTCTTCGCCCTGGGGCAACGCCCCGCCACCACGAGCCAGTTGGCGGCGCAGCTCGACGCGAGGAAGGGCAACGTCGCCCACCATCTGAAAGTGCTGCGCGAGGCCGGGCTGGTCCATGTCGCCGAGACCCGTCAGGTCCGCGGCGGCACCGAGCAGTACTACCAGCGCACGGCCCGCCGCATGATGGTCGCCGAACCCCGGGCGGCGGGCACGGCCGCCATGCTCACCGCGGTCGCCCAGGAGCTGGACCGCGCACCCGTGGACCCTCACCTGACCCTGCGTCATCTGCGTCTCAGTCCCGCGAAGGCGCGAGAACTCGGTGACACCCTGGTCAAGTTGGTCGACGAGGCGGACGAGGACACGGAGGGCCGGCCCGTGCACGGCGTGCTGGTCGCGCTGTATCAGCAGGCTCCACCCGGAGGGCACGTTTGACTTGTCCCGCACGGTGGGTCGTACGGCAACCGGGGAACGTAGCGGGTCCACTGCTCCCGGCTCAACGCCCCCGAACTGCCCGCGCAGATGCGGCTGATGGCGGACTCGACGTCCAGGTTCCAGAGCGTGGCCACACCGTCGTCGGTGGTGGCGGCCAAGGTGCGGCCGTCCGGGCTGAACGCCAGGACGGCGGCGAATCCGGTCTGCACCGTCAGCGGTCGGCCGATCGCCGTGGGGTGGTCGGGATCGGCGACGTCCCACAAGTGGACGGCGCCGTCGTCGGTGTGACCGGCCGCCGCGAGCGTGCGTCCGTCGGGGCTGAACGCCACCGACCACAGGCTGCCGCCGGGCACGGTCAGCGGACTGCCCCTACGGGTCGGACGGTTGGGGTCGGTCGCGTCCCACAAGGTGACGGTGCCGCGGCTGTTGCCGAGGGCGAGGGTGCGGCCGTCCGGGCTGAACGCCACCCAGGTGCTGGTGGCCGTCGGCTGGTCGATCTTCTCCCCGACACGGACCCCGGGGTCCGTCGTGCTCCACAGACCGACGGTGCCGTTCTCGCTGCTGTCACCGCCGGCCGCCAGGATCGAGCCGTCGTGGTGGAACGACAGGGACGACACCGATTCCGTGTCGGAGTCGGAGATGGTGCCCTGGGGTTCGGGTGCCGCGGGGTCGCTGACGTCCCACAGGGCGATGGCGCTGCCCTGTCCGTCACCGGCCGCCGCCAAGAGGTCGCCGTCAGGGCTGAAGACCAGGGAGAAGACGTCCCCGTCCGCACCGGTGAGGGGCTCGCCGAGCCGGACGGGACGACCCGGGCCGGCGATGTTCCACAAGGTGACGGTGCCGCCGCCGTCGCCCGCGGCCAGGGTGCGCCCGTCCGGGCTGAACGCCACGGCGTCCACCGGGTCGTCCGGTCCGGTGAGCGGTTCACCGCGTGGTGCGGGGTTGTCGGGATCGGAGATGTCCCACAGCGAGACGGTGCTGTTCTGGTTTCCCGCGGCCAGTGTGTGCCCGTCGGGACCGAACGCCACCGACGCCACATTGCCGCCCCCGCCGGCGATCCGGGTCGGCGGCAGACTCCACGGATCGACACTGCCGTCCGGGGCGGAACGGGGCGGCGGTCGGCCGGGTGGCGACGCAGAGGAACACTTCCGCTCGGGCCCCGCGTCCGGATGCGAGAACCACCCGGCCGGACTGGTGATTTCATCCGCTGCGGCAATCTGCGGGAGAAGTCATCGGCCCGGCGGCGGCGCTCTGGCTTCACTACTGGCATGGATGGATCACACACCAATCACACGAATCACTCCAGCAACTCCAGCCACTCCGGTCGCACGAGCTCCGGCACCGGTCCTCATCCCCGATCCCGGCTCCGCCCCCACATCGTCTCCCAGTGCTACCCGCACACTTCGGGACTGGTGGTTCATCTGTGCGACGAGATCGACCTCCACAGCATCACGATGCTCAGCGCCATCATGCGCAAGTGCCGCGCCGACGGTACGCACCATCTGACGCTCCACCTGGACGAGGTGACCTTCTGCGACTCCAGCCTGCTGCGCGAGATGGCGCGGTGGGAGAAGGACGGGGGAAGCTGCGTCTTCGCCTCGGCCAGCGCTGCGGTGGAACGCCTGTACGAGGCGGCGGGCGTCCCTTTACCCGCTGCGCCACCGGCCCGCCGTCACGCCGGAGAACCAGGTGACGGCGGAGGCACGGCGGTCAGACGGGCAGACGGGGAACGCTGTCGATGAGACGGCGGGTGTAGGAGTGGGCGGGAGCGCTCAGGACCTGTGCCGTGTCGCCCTGTTCGACGACCCGCCCGCGTTCCAGCACGGCCGTCCGCTCACACAGCGAGGCCACGACCGACAGGTCGTGCGAGACCATCACCAGCGTGAGGCCGCGCTCCTGCTTCAGCTCGGCCAGCAGGTCGACGACCTTGACCCGGGTGGTCACGTCGAGCGCGCTGACCGGCTCGTCCGCGAGGAGCACGCGGGGATCGCACACCGTGGCGCGGGCGATGGCGATGCGCTGACGCTGGCCACCGGAGAACTCGTGCGGGTACCGCTCGGCGGCATCGGCGGGCAGGCCGACCCCTTCGAGCGCGGCGGCCACCTTCCCCGCGGCCTCCGCCTTCGTCCCGACGCGCAGCGACCGCAGGGGCTCGGCGACGATCGAGCCGACCCGGCGGCGCGGGTCGAGGGAGGAGTAGGGGTCCTGGAAGACGCACTGCACGCCGCGCCGGAAGCGGCGCATCTGCTCCCGGTCGCGCAGGGACAGGGCCTGGCCGTCGAAGCGGACGCTGCCCCGGGTGGGCTGGGCCAGCCCCAGCAGGAGGCGCAGCAGGGTGGTCTTCCCGGCGCCGGACTCGCCGACCAGCGCCAGGCTCTCGCCGGGTGACACGGACAGGGACACGTCCTGGACGACGTCGGTGCGGGCGCCCCGGTAGCGCGCGCTGACGTCGTCGAGTTCCAGCACGGCGTTCACGGGGCGCTCCTCAGGTCCAGGGCGGACTCCAGGCGGCGGGCGCTGGCCACCAGACGGCGGGTGTACTCCTCGCGGGGAGCGCCGACGATGTCGCGCACGGCGCCCTCCTCGACTGCCCGGCCGTCCTTCATGACCAGCGCGCGGTCGGTGACCTTGGCCACGACGGCGAGATCGTGGCTGACGAACAGCACCGCCATCTCGCGCTCGCGGACGAGGGTGTCGATGAGGTCGAGCATCTCGGCCTGCACGGACACGTCCAGCGCGGTCGTGGGCTCGTCGGCGATGAGCAGCCGGGGTTCGCACGCCAGGGCCGCGGCCAGCGCGACACGCTGGCGCTGACCTCCGGAGATCTCGTGCGGGAAGGCGCGCGCGATGCGCTCCGGCTCGGGCAGCCGTACCTGTGCCAGTGCCTCGAAGGTGGCGGCGCGCAGCTTCGCGCCCTTGAGGCCGGTACGGCGGGCCAGCGGACCGGCGACCTGACGGCCGACGCGCATGAGCGGGTCGAGGGCGGTCAGCGGCTCCTGGAAGACGATCGCGGCGTCCCGGCCGCGCACGCCGGTGAGGTGCCTGTCGGCGGCGCCGATGATCTGGGTGCCGGCCAGGAGGATGCTCCCGGTGGCGGTCATCTGTTCGGGCAGCAGGCCCAGCAGGGCGAGCGTGGTGAGCGACTTGCCCGAGCCGGACTCGCCGATCAGCGCGAGGCGGTCTCCGCCCGCGAGGCCGAAGGACAGGTCGTGGACGAGGGGGCGTCCGTCGGCGGTGGTCACCGACAGGCCCTGTACGTCGAGGAGCGTCATGCCCGCCTCCCGCGGGTCGCCGGGTCCAGGACGTCGCGCAGGCCGTCGGCGACGAGGTTCACGCCGATGACGAGGAGCACGAGGAGGACGCCGGGGGCGAGAGCGCCCGCGGGCGCGGTGGTGAAGGTGGCCTGGGCTTCCTGGAGCATCCGGCCCCAGGAGGCGTTGGGCGGCGGCGCGCCGAGGCCGAGGTAGGACAGGCCCGCCTCGGCGAGGACGGCGAGGCCGAACTGGAGGGCCAGGTTGACCGCGAGGGTGGGCCAGATGTTCGGCAGGACGTGGCCGAGGACCGTGCGGGGCCAGGACGTTCCCGAGGTGCGGGCGGCGGTGATGTAGTCCTGGGTGAGGACCCGCTTGACGAGGATGCGCACCAACCGGGCCACCACCGCGCTCTGCGCCAGCCCGATGGCGAGGACCGCCGAGCTCAGGGTGGCGGACCGGGCGGCCACGACGAGCATCGCCAGCAGGAGGGTGGGGAAGGCGATGAGGATGTCGAGGAACGCCGAGAGGGTGTCGTCCAGCCAGCCCTGGGCGAACGCGGCGAGGACACCGAGGGTGACACCGATCAGCGCGGCCACGGCCACCGAGCCGAGTCCGGCCGCGAAGGCGATGCGCGCGCCCGTCATGAGCTGCGTGAACAGGTCCCGGCCGAGCTTGTCGGTGCCCAGCAGATGGCCGTCACCGGGTCCGGCGAGCCGCCCGCCGGACGTGTCGTCGGGGGAGTAGGGCAGCCACAGGAACGACGTGAGCGCCAGCAGTGCGACCAGGGCCGTCACCACGCAGCCCACGATCAGCGTGACGGAGCGACGACGGGCGCGCGGACCGGCCGTCTTGCCGGCGGGCTTCGCGAGCAGGTCGGTGGTGGTCATCGGGCGCCTCCCGAGAGCCGGCCCCGCAGCCGCGGGTCGATGATGCGCTGGACGAGGTCGGCGAGGAACCCGATGAGCAGCACGGCCAGGGTGGAGACGAACAGGACGCCCTGGATGACCGGGTAGTCGTGCTGGGCGATGCCGGTGGCCAGCAGGGAGCCGAGGCCGGGCAGCGCGTACACCGACTCCACGACGACCGCGCCCAGCAGCGTGGACGCGAGTTCGATGCCGAGGATGGAGATCACCGGGATGGAGGCGTTGCGCAGTCCGTGGCGCCACATGGCGGTGCCGAAGCTCTCGCCGAGCGCGCGGGCGGTGCGCAGATAGTCGCTGCCGAGCACGTCGAGGGCGGCGGACCGGACGTAGCGGATCAGGGAGGCGCTCATCACCAGGGCGATGGTGACGACGGGCAGGACCAGCGAGCGGATCGCCTCGCCCGGTACCGCCCAGCCGTCCTGCGGGAAGCCGCCCGACGGGAGCCAGCCCGCGTTCAGGGCGAACACCGCGATGAGGATCATGCCGAGCCAGAAGACCGGTATGGCGATGCCCAGTTGGGAGACGCCGCTGAGCAGGGCGCCGTACCAGGTGCGGCGCTTGTGGGCGGCGACGAACCCGGCGGGCACGGCGATCAGGACGGCCAGCACGAACGAGGCCAGCGTGAGCGGCACGGTGACGTTCAGCCGGGCCGTGACCTCGGGCCCCACCGGCAGCGAACTGACGAAGGAGGTACCGAGGTCACCGGTCGCCAACTGCCCGAGCCAGTGCGTGAACTGCTCGGGCAGCGGGCGGTCCGAGCCGATGGCGTGACGGGCCGCCGCGATCTGCTCCGGGCTCGCGCCGACCGAGGTCAGCGCGTTGGCGGGGTCGCCGGGCAGCAGGCGCAGCAGCACGAACAGCACCACGCTCGCCAGCGCCAGCGACACCACCAGGAACGCCAGACGGCGCAGCAGGTAGCGGGCCATCAGCCCTTCTTCTTGATGTCGTAGGCGTAGAACTGCGAGTTGAGGCCGTTGAGGGGGTAGCCGGAGAGCTTGGTGCTCGCGACGACGATCTGCGGGTAGAGGTAGAGCCAGTCGCTGGCCGCGTCCGCCGCGGTCTTCTCGTTGACCTTCTTCAGCAGCGCGGTCTGCTCGGCCGTGCTGGAGGCCTCCTCGGCCTCCTTCACCCACTGGGTGACCTGCTTGTCGTCGTAGCCCCAGTAGAAGTCCGGGTTGCCGTACCAGACCAGGTCGCGGTCGTTGACGTGCTCCTGGAGCGTGGCGGTGAAGTCGTGGTTCTTGTAGACCTTCGTGTACCACTCGTCCGGCGTGATCGTGTTGATCTTGACGGTGATGCCGACCTTCGCGAGCTGCGACTTGATGAAGGTCGCCGCCGTGGGGTGCGGGTCGTAGTTCGGGGTGTCGAGGGTGAAGGTGAAGCCCTTGGCGTAACCGGCCTCGGCGAGCAGCTTCTTGGCCTTGGCGACGTCGTAGGCATTGACGTCGGTGAGGTCCTCGTACCACGGGTCGGTGGGCGGGACCATCGAGCCGATGAGCTTGCCGTAGCCGCCCCAGACGGACTCCAGCAGCTTCTTGTCGTCGATCGCCGCCGAGACGGCCTGGCGGACCTTGACGTCGGTGAACGGCTTGGCCTTGTCGTTGAAGGCGAGCAGCAGCTTGGTCGTCGAATTGCCGTCGTTGACCTTGTAGTTCTGGTTGCTCTTGAACTGGTCCAGGGCGTCCGGGGACTGCTCGCTGGTCACCACGTCGACGGCGTTGGTGAGCAGCGCGTTGTTCAGCGCCGTGGCGTCCTTGAAGTAGTGGAAGACGACCTTCTTGTTCGCGGCGGCGTCGCCCCAGTAACCGGCGAACCGGTTCAGGCTGAGCGCCGAGCCGCGCGTCCACTTGCCGAGGGTGTACGGGCCCGTGCCGTCCTCGGAGGTCTTCAGGTCCTTCGCCTCGGAGTCGATGATCCAGACGTAGGAGAGGTTGTAGATGAAGGAGATCGACTTCTGCGACAGCGTGACCTTCACGGTCCGCGCGTCCGGAGTCGCGACGTCCTTGATCACCTCGAGGTTGCTCTTGCGCGCCGACTGGGAGTCGTCCGCGAGGACCTTCTCCAGGCTGTACTTGACGTCCGCGCTGGTCAGTTCCTTGCCGCTGTGGAACTTCACGCCGTCGCGCAGGGTGATGGTGTACGTCAGGCCGTCCGCGCTCGCCTGGTAGTCCTGGGCGAGGAGCTTCTCGACCTTGCCGTCGTCCGTGAGCTTGAACAGGCCTTCGTAGACGTTGCCGTTGAGGGCCTCGGTGACGCCCTGGCCGCCGCCGGCGGTGTTGTCGAGGTTCTGCGGCTCGTACAGGGAGCCGATGTTGACGGTCGCGTTCTTGTCCCAGGTGCCACCGGAGGCGCTGCCGCCGGCGGAGCCGCCGCAGGCGCTCAGGGCGAGGGAGAGGGTGGCCGCGGTGCTGACGGCGTACAGGTGCGACTTCTTGATGCTCATGATGAGGGCGCTTTCGTGCTGCGGCAGGGTGCTGCCGACGGGGGAGGGCCGAGGGGACCGGATCAGTGGGTGCCGGTGAAGCCGTCGCGGAAGACGGGGAGCTTCTCGCCGGCCTCGACGGGCAGGTGGAAGCGGTTCTGCCGCGGCGGCATCGGACAGTTGTACTGATCGGAGAATCCGCAGGGCGGTACGAAGGCCCGGTTGAAGTCGAGGACGACGCGGCTGTCGTCGTCGGTGCGCTCGACGAACAGGAAGCGGCCGGCGCCGTAGGTGCTGTCGCCGTTGGTGGGGTCGCCGAAGACGAGCAGCAGCGTGCCGTCGTCGTCGAAGGCGCTCAGGGTGTAGTCGCGGCCGTCGACGGTCAGGGCGATGTCGCCCGGGACGACGAGGTCGCGGCTGCCGCCGTTGTCGCGGATGTGCTCGAACGCGATCCGGCGGGCGCCCGGGACCGGGGTGAACGTCGCCTCCAGGACCCACGCGGGGTCGTAGGGGAAGACGTCGACATGGTCGAAGTGGGCGATGGCGGGGGAGGCCGCGTCCCAGAACCGCAGACCGTGCTCCGGCTCACCGCTGACGAGGTCGGTCCGCGACAGTGTGGTGACGGTCACGGTCTCCGGCAGACCCGCGCGGGCCGCCTCCGCGTCGCCGCGCTCCCCGGCCGGCAGCCAGCGGGTCTCCACGAGGGCGAGGTTGCCGGTCGCGCCGGTGAGCGCCGTGCGGCGCGCGGTACACCAGGCGTCCCAGGTCTCCCGGGGCGTGAGGGAGGGGCGGGCGGTGGCGGTCTCGGACACGGCGTTCTCACTTGGCTGGACGGGGGCCATCGGTCACGGGGCGACATTCAATGGCCAAAGCATCTTCTTTATCAGCTATAAGCCGATCTAATGTCAAACCCGCGTTTCACCTGGTGAGACGCGCCATCTCGAAGAATGGCGCGGCCGGGCCGCCTGTGCCCGCGCACACGGCCCGCCCGCGCGCGTTGTGCACGGGTCTCCCGATGCCGAAGAGCCCTGGACGGCGCAAGGGGCGGCTGATGGCATGGCCGCCATGTCAGCCGCATCAGCAGCAGCGCACGGCAGCTCCGCACCGGCAGCGGGACGCCGCCGGTGAGCTCCACGGACGGGCAGTCCCTCGCCGCGATGGTCTTCCTCGTCTTCGTCGCCGGGTCGCTGCTGCTGTGCGGGCTCGCCGCCGCCGACCTGGACGAACCCGAGCACTTCTACGCCGGGGGCGGTGCCGCCTTCGGGCCCGTCGGCAGCGGGCTCGCCGTCGCCGGCGACTACGTCTCCGCCGCCACCCTGCTCAGCACCACGGGCGCGGTCGCGCTCGACGGCGCCGACGGCATCCTCTTCGCCGCCGTCACCGTGCTGTCGCTCTGGCTCGTGCTGCGGATCCTGGGCGAACGCCTGCGCGCCGAGGGCGTGTTCACCCTCGGCGACTTCGTCGCGGACCGGCTCGGCGACCCCGCCGCGCGCAAGGCGCTGGGAACGGCCGCCCTCGTCGTGCTCACCCCGCTGCTGCTCGTCCAGCTGTCGACCGGCGGGCACATCATCGCCGCCATGTTCGGCCTGCCCGAAGCGGCGCTCACGGCCTGCACCGTCGGCAGCGGCGCCCTCATGGTCGGCTACGCCGCCTTCGGCGGGATGCGGGGCACCGGCTACATCCAGATCCTCAAGATCGCCGTCGTCCTCGTCGCCGTGACACTCCTCGCGGGCCTCGTCCTGGCCCGCCACGGATGGTCGCCCCCGGCCCTGTTCTCGGCCGCGCGCGAGCAGTCGGGCGCGGGAACCGGCTACGCCGTCCCCGGGCTCCACTTCGGCCCCTCGCTCACCGGCCGGCTCGACCTGCTCGGCTTC
Source organism: Streptomyces sp. NPDC090106 (assembly GCF_044747265.1). NCBI lineage: Bacteria > Bacillati > Actinomycetota > Actinomycetes > Kitasatosporales > Streptomycetaceae > Streptomyces > Streptomyces sp. NPDC090106. Next base: position 93,495 of record NZ_JBIVDS010000003.1, read on the forward strand.
GCCGTCACCCTGCTCCTCGGCGCCGCCTGTCTGCCGCATCTCACCATGCGGCTCCACCCGCTGCGCGACGCCCGTACGGCCCGCCGCACGGTCGGCTGGGCGGTGGTCCCGGTGACCCTCGTCTGCCTGGGCGTGGCGGTCGCGGGGCTGGGCGCGTGCGCCCTGCTCGGCCGGGACGCGATCCGGGCCGCCGACCCCACCGGGTCCACCGCCCTGCTCATGGTCACCGGCGCGCTCGACCCGTCCGCCGACGGGACCCGGCACAGCATGCTCTTCGCGATCGTCGCCTGCGCCGTCTTCGCGACCACCCTCGCCGCCGTCGCGGGCATCACCCTGGCCGCGGCGGCGGGCCTGGTACGTGACTTCGGCGGCTCACCCGGCGAAACCCGGACGAGCCGCCGCAGAGGCGGGGAGGTCCGCCGGGCCAGAGCGGGCGTCGTCCTGTTCGGCTCCGCCGCCGTGCTCCTGGCCGTCCTGCTCCGCGACCGAGGCACCCTCACCCTCATCTCGCTCTCCCTGACGGTGGGCGCGTCCGTACTGGCACCGGTCCTGCTCTGCACGGCGTTCCTGCCCCGCTACTCGTCGACCGGCGTGCGCTGGACCGTCTACGGAACCCTGCCGCTGATCGCGACCCTCATGACCCTCTCCCCGGCCGTCTCCGGCACCCCGACCGCCCTCCTCCCCGACCACGACTTCCACCTCTTCCCCCTCCAGACACCGGGGCTCATCACGATCCCCGCGGGCTTCCTGCTGGGCCTCCGCGGCAGGACCCGCACGGACGGGAGGCGACCGGCCTGGGGGACCAGGGGCAGCGAAGCGGGCGTGCGCTGAGTGGCCCCAGCCTCACGTCAGTTGAGTGAGACCGCCGTCTCGCGCTTCCGGCCCCGCTGTGTATAGTCCCGCCCCATGGGATCCGGTGTCGAGCTTGTGAAGCGCGCGCACGTCGACCTGCTCAGGGTCGCCACCGCGCTGTGTAGCTGATCCCGCGCGCCCCTTTTCGGCGGCGTCTCCCCCTCTCTCCTGACGTGAACGTCGGTTCGTGCGGCTCTGGGCCGTCGGCCTTGATGCAACGTTGAATCAGACTTCCTCGCCTCCCTTGGGGACACCTCATGACCGTGCGCCTGCACTGGTTCCTTCCGACCACCGGTGACGACCGTGGCGTGGTCGGAATGACCGCCCGGGACTCCCCCCAGTCCCGCGGCACCAGCCGTCCGCCCGTCTTCTTCGGCGGTTCGCCGGCCGCCGCGCTGCCGGTGGCCGCCCGCCACGCGGACACCTGTCTCACCTGGGGCGAACCCCCGGCGGCGGTCGCCCGGAAGATCGCCCGCGTCCGTGAACCGGCCGACGCGCGAGGACGGAAGCTGTCGTACGGCATTCGCCTGCACGTCATCAGCCGCGACACCGCGAAGGAGGCGTGGGCGGAGGCGGGCCGGATCCTGGACGGCTTGGACCCCGCTGCCGTCAAGGCGGCCCATGAACGGTTCTCCGCCTCGGAGTCCGCCGGGCAGCGGGCCATGGCCGCACTCAGCGGCGGCCGTACGGACCGGCTGGAGATCCACCCCAACCTGTGGGCGGGATTCGGCCTGGTGCGGCCTGGCGCGGGCACCGCCCTGGTCGCAAGCCACGAACAAGTCGCCGAACGCATGGCGGAGTTCGCCGCACTCGGCATCGAGCACTTCATCCTCTCCGGCCGGCCGCACCTGGAGGAGGCGATCCGGTTCGGCGAATGCGTCCGCCCCCTGATCCCCGACGCCGATGCCGCCGACCGGCTCGCCGCCGTCTGAATTCCCCGCACTCCCGCACCCGTTGACCCAACTTTCCAAGGAGCACCGCATGCCCTCCTCACTCGACAGAAGAGCAGCCCTTCGTCTGTTCGGCGCCGCCGGACTCGGTCTCGCCGCCGCCGCGTGCGCCGGACCCGGCGGCGGATCGGGCGCCGCCGACGCGGGCACGTCCCCGTCCGCCCTCGCCACCTCGGGCACGCCCACGGGCACCGTCTCCTTCGCCCACTGGCGAGCCGAGGACAAGGCGGTGATCGCCGACCTGGTCAAGGCCTTCGTCAAGAAGCACCCGGACGCGGGCGTCGAGCAGGACATATCCCCGTCCGCCGACTACCAGTCCGCCGCCCTGCGCCGCATCCAGGGCTCGAAGACCGGCGACCTCTTCACCGCCTTCCGCGGCGCGCAGTTCGAGCAGATCGTGAAGGCGGGCGTCTACGCCCCGCTGACCACAACCGGCGTCCTCGCCCGCTACCAGGCGAGCCTGATCGGCCCGGGCGCCACCCAGGGCGTGCAGTACGGACTGCCGTACCAGCTCGTCTTCAATATGCCGCTCGCCAACACCGACGCCCTCGACAAGGCGGGGCACACCAGCGCCCCCACGGACTGGGACGGCTTCCTCCAACTGCTGGACGACCTCAAGGCCAAGGGCTTCACACCGATCGCCTGGCCCGGCGGCGACGCGGCCAACGCCGGCCAGCTGCTCAACACCATGGTCATGAACAACGCCCCCAGCGACGACATGTTCACGAGGATCGAGTCGGGCCGGTACAAGGTCACCGACGACTGGTTCCTCAAGACCCTGGAGCAGTACGGGGAGTTGAAACCGTACTTCCAGGCCCGTGCCACCGGCTCCACCACCGACGCCGTCACCCAACTCTTCGCCGAGGGCAAGGCCGGTCTGCTGGCCACGGGCTCCTTCCAGATGGCGGGAGTACGGGCCCTCGGCGCCGAGTTCCCCTTCGACCTCGTCGCCCCGATCACCAGCCCGGCGGGCAAGGCCAAGTACGAGGGCGTCTTCAACACCACCTTCATCCTGGGCGTCAACAGCGCCTCCACGGTGCAGCCCGCCGCGTACGCCTTCCTGGAGTTCCTCAGCGACCCGGCGAACGCCGCCCTCTACGCCGACGGCACCGGCCAGCACGTCACCGTGCAGGGCGTCGAGTACACCAACACCGACCTCAAGGCCGTCGCGCCCTGGCTGACGCGGAAGACCCTGCTCGCCCCGCGCTTCCAGTTCCTCGACCTGGACATCCGCAGCGCGGTCGAGAACGCGGCGGTCGCCGTGGTCGGCGGCAAGAAGCCGGCGCAGGCGGCCGAGGAGGCCCAGCGTGTCATCGACCAGAAGCGCGCGTAACCGCCGCGCGGCGCGGGCACTGTGGCTCTTTCCGGTGCCCGCGCTGGCCCTCTACCTCTTCTTCTTCGCCTATCCGACGATCCAGGCCGCGCAGTACGCCCTCACCGACTGGGACGGATACAGCGCGACCTACCACGACGTCGGCGCGCGCAACTTCACCGAACTCGCCACCGGCGACGACGTGTTCCGCAACGCGGTCGAGAACAACCTCAAGCTGACGGTCACCGTGGTCCTGGCCCAGACGGCTCTGGCCCTGCTCCTGGCCCTGTACCTGGTCCGCACGACGCGGACGACGACGCTCCTGCGCGCGCTGTTCTTCCTCCCCACCGTCCTGTCCTCGGTGTCGGTGGCCTTCGTGTGGCGGTTCGTCTACGACCCGGACGGCGGGCTGTTCAACGCCGCCCTGCGCGCCATGGGGCTGGACTCCTGGCAGTCCGTGTACCTCGGCGACCCGGACGCGGCGGTCTTCTGGCTGGCGCTGACCCAGGTGTGGTTCCACGCGGGCCAGATGATGGTCGTCTACATCGCCGGACTCCAGACGATCCCAAGGGAGTTGTACGAGGCGGCGGCCCTGGACGGCGCCGGCCGCTGGACCCGCTTCCGGTACGTCACCTGGCCACTGGTCGCCCCGGCCACCGGGATCGTCGTCGCGTACACCACCGTGCAGTCCTTCAAGGCCTTCGACCTCGTCCTCGGCCTCGGCGGCAACCCGCCCGGACCCGCGCTCGACATCCTCTCCACCCGGGTCTACACGACCTTCTCCAACAACCAGTTCGGCTACGCGGCCGCCCAGTCCCTGGTGTTCATGGCGCTCATCGCCGGGCTCACCTGGGTGCAGCGGCGGGCGCTGCGGAGGGCTGCCTGACGTGCTGCACAAGACCATCCGACCCGTGGTGCTCCTGCTGGGCGCGGCGGCCGTCGTCCTGCCGCTCCTGGTCGTGCTGTTCGGCACGTTCAAGACGCTGCCGCAGCTCTTCGACTCCCCGCTGTCGCCGCCCGGTTCACCCACGCTCGACAACTACCGGCGCGCCGTCGACGAGGGCGGCCTCGGCCCGGCCTTCGTCAACAGCCTGACCGTGACCGCCGGCGCGGTCGCCCTCACGCTGGTCGTGGCGAGCCTCGCCGCGTTCTTCTGCGCACGCGTGCCGGGACGCGCCGGCTGGATCGTGTTCGGGGTGCTGGTGGCAGGGCTCGCCGTCCCCGCCCAGGCGGCGATCGTCCCGCAGTACGTCCTGTTCGACCGCATGGGCCTCACCGACAGCCTCCTCGGCCTGGTCATCGTGGACACCACGATGACCCTGCCCACGGCGGTGTTCATCCTCGGCGGCTTCCTCCGTTCCATCCCCGAGGAGCTGTACGAGGCCGCCGAACTCGACGGGGCGGGCCCGCTGCGCGCCTTCCGCTCCCTGGCCCTGCCCCTGACGCGGCCCGCGCTGGCCACGACCGGCATCTTCCTGTTCGTCATGGACTGGAACGACCTGCTGTACCCGCTGCTGTTCATCCGCTCCGACGACCGACGGACCCTGCCGCTCGCCCTGCTGAACTTCCAGGGCGAGTTCCTCACCCGGTACCCGCTGCTCTTCGCGGGCGTGGTGATCGCCTCGGCGCCCGTGGTCGTCGTGTACGTGCTGCTCCAGCGGTACTTCGTGTCCGGGATGACGGCGGGTGCCGTACGGGGTTAGGGGGTGTTGCGAGAGTCCCGTACAACACCCCCTGGGGGGCGTTCGCCCGGTCAGGAGCTGTCCCGCACCACGAGCCGGTGCCCGGCGATCAGCACCGACGGGTCGACGCGCCCCTCGATCTGGTCCAGCAGGGCGTTGACCGCGAGCCGCGCCAGCTCCGGCTTGTCCGGGGCGACCGTCGTGAGCGGCGGCGCGGTGTAGGCGGCGCCCTCGACGTCGTCGAACCCGACGACCGCGATGTCGCCCGGCACGCTCAGCCCTCGCTCCCGTACGGCGTGCAGGGCGCCCTCGGCCATCGCGTCGGCGAAGCAGAACACCGCGTCGGGCGGCTCGGGCAGATCCAGGAGCCTTCGCACGGCCGCGGCGGCGTCGGCCCGGTGGTACGCGGCGACGGCGGGGGCCAGCGTCTCGTCGTAGGCGATTCCCGCCTGGTCCAGCGCCTGCCGGTGGCCCGCGAGGCGGGTCGCGGAGGTCGCCGCGTGGGCCACGGTCTGCCGGCCCAGGACCGCGATACGGCGCCGCCCCCGGGCGAGCAGATGCTCGGTGGCCTCCCGCGCGGCGCCCGTGTTGTCGATCGTGACGTGCGGGCACGGCAGGTCGTGCACGCGCTCACCGAGCAGGACCAGGGGCGTCTTGGAACCGGCGCGGGCCGCGGCCTCGTCGTCCAGCGCGAGAGGGCTGAGGACCACCCCGTCGACCATGGGGTCCGTCTGCCCGAGCGCGAGGGCCAGCTCGGCCTCGGGACGTCCACCGGTGGCCTCGACCAGCAAGGTGCAGCCGTGTGCCGCCGCCTGCCGCAACAGGTGAGCGGCGAGCTCGGCGAAGTACGGCATGGTCAGCTCCGGTACCGCGAGCAGCAGTACGCCGCTGCGGCCGGTACGCAGGCGCCGCGCCGCGGTGTTGGGCCGGTACCCCAGTTCCTCGACGGCGAGCATCACGCGCTCGCGGGTGGCCTCCGAGAAACGCCCCGTCCCACGGACGACGTTGGACACGGTGCGCATGGAGACGCCGGCTCGTTCCGCCACCTGTCTGAGCCCGACCGCACCGTCCATCGGCCCACCCTATGGCCTGGTGCGAACCGGCGTCCGCCGGGCGTCCGTCGCCCGGCCCGACCGCCGGGCGACCCTCGGGCGGGCGGATCGCCGGACAGGTGACGCGTGGCCGCCGCGCCGACCCGGCGGCCACGCACCTTCAGACTGCGGGAGCGATCACCCCGACGCGAGGCCCATCGGGGAATGTCCGTATGCGGAGCGCCGAGGCGTCCGTACGGCCCGTCCGTATACGGACGGGCCCAGGGGGTGTTTCCCCTGGAGGATGTTGCCCCTAGGTGTGCAGTGCCGAGGGGACCTGGGTGCGCGAGGTGATGCCGAGCTTGGCGAGGATGCGTTCGACGTGGGTGTCCGCCGTGCGCTTGGAGATCACCAGACGCTCGGCGATCTGGCGGTTGGAGAGCCCCTCGGCGACGAGTGCGGCGACCTCGCGTTCCCGTGCCGTCAGCTGGCCCGGCGCGGGGCCCGGGTGCTTCTCCTGGACCGCGTCCAGGCGCGGCACCGGCCTCTCGGTGCCCGCCCGTACGGCCTGGAGGACCTCGGCCCCGGACATGCGGGCGCCGGTGGCGTGCCAGCGGTCGAACTCCTCGTCGCCCAGCGCGGCCCGCACCCCCCGGAGGACCCGGTTCTGCTCCTGTGCGAGCAGGGGGAGGGCCGTGACCGGACAGCCGGCGAGCCGCGCGGCGCTGTCGGCGTGGCCCAGCAGCCACGCGGCGCGCACGGGGCGCTGCCGGTGGGCCGCGTGCCGGCCCAGCCCCAGACAGCACAGCGCGACGACCAGGAAGTCCCCGATCCCGGCGATGTCCTCCAGCGCCTGGTGCAGCGGCGGGGCGCACTCCTCCGGCCGCCCCGCCAGCCACAGCACCAGCCCCTTCACCGCCAGCGTGGCGGCACGGAACTGGCGCTCGCCCGTACCCTCCAGGTGCGTCAGCCCCGTCTCGCACAGCTCCAGCGCCCGCTCGGTCCGGCCCAGCAGCCCCAGCAGCAGCGCGGCCTCGTAGTGGATCAGGGCCACGCCCAGCGCGTCCCGCCGCTCGACCAGCCGCCGACGCCCCGCCTCGACGGCCGCGAGGCCCTCCCCGACCTCGCCCAGCAGTGCCCGCAGCGCCCCCAGAGCGGGGTCCGCCAGGCACACGACCCGCTCCTCGCCGCACCGCAGAGCCACCTCGCGGGCCTGGGTGAACCGGGCGAGCGCCGGATCGGGATCCGCGGTCCACGCCGCGAACCACCCGGTCGCCAGCAGCCCCCAGGCCCGCTCCGGGCAGTCCTCCGGCACCAGGGCGAGCCCTTTGTCGATCCAGTAGCGGCCCTCCGAGAGCAGCCCGGCCGCCCGCCAGTACGGTGCCAGCCGGGCCGCCAGCCACAGCCCTCGCGCGGCCGGCCCCTCAGGGGCGCAGGCGAAACGCAGCGCCTGCCGGATCTCCGCCAGCGCGTCCCGCACCGCCCGGTGCAGCGGGACCTGCGCACCGGACACCGACTCGTCCCACAGGCGTCCGGCCAGACGTTCGTAGTGCGCGAAGTGCCGTTCACGGACCGCGCCCGCGTCGCCGGTCGCGTCCATCCGCTCGGCCGCGTAGGCCCGGATGGACTCCAGCATCCGGTAACCGCCGCCGCCCTCCCCGCCGCACTGCACCACGGACTTGTCGACCAGCGCGAACATGGCCGCCACGACCCTCTCGGCGGGCAGCCGCCCGTCGGCGCAGACCTGTTCCGCCGCCGCCAGATCGAAGGGCCCGGCGAACACCGACAGCCGCTGCCACAGCAGCCGTTCGTCCGCCGTGCACAGCTCGTACGACCAGCCGATCGCCGTCCGGAGCGTCTGATGCCGGTCCAGGCCGCCGCGTTGGGTGCCCGTGAGGATGTCGAACCGGTTGTCGCGGCGGGCCGTGAGTTCCTCCAGCGGGGCCACCCGCAGTCGTACGGCGGCGAGTTTGAGGGCGAGCGGTATGCCCTCCAGCCGTTCCACCAGTTCCACGACCCGCGGCCGGTTCGCCTCGGTGACCTGCCAGCCCGCCACCGACAGCGCGGCCCGCTGCGTGAACAGATCCATCGCCTCGGCCCGCTCCAACGGCCCGATGGGGACCAGGCGTTCGCCGGGCACCCCCAGGGGCTGCCTGCTCGTCGCCAGGACGCGCACCTGGGGCGCGGCCCGCAGCAGCACCCCGCACACCGCCGCGCACGCGTCGAGGAGGTGCTCGCAGGTGTCCAGGACGATCAGCAGCCGCAGCCCCCGGAGATGGGACACCAGCGATTCCATGGCCATCCTGGCCCCGGTCGCGTCCGCCGCTCCGGCGGAGTTCCCGGCTCCGGTGACGTCCCCGGCCCCGCCGACGCCGCGGGACTCGTCGGCATCGCGTGATTCCCTCTCCCGCCCGGTGTGTTCGGGCACGTCCAGTGCCGACGCGAGCAGTCCCGGGAGCAGTTCGGGATCGGACAGGCCGGACAGCTCGGCGAACCACACTCCGTCGGGGAACGAATCGCTGCACGCGTGGGCCGCGTGCACCCCGGTGCGGCTCTTGCCGATGCCTCCGGGGCCGACCAGCGTCACCAGGCGCCCTTGGTCGAGCGCCTGCCCGATCTCGCCCAACTCCTCCGCGCGGCCGACGAAGCTGCTCAGCTGTGCGGGTAACCGCCCGTTGCGTTGTGCCTCGAACCCGAAGCCCATTCCACTCCCTCAGTCTTCCCAAGAGCCGTACACCTGCAGGGCGGGCCCGTCGCAGCGTAAGCACGACATCCCCCGGAGCGACCGCTTCGCGGCGGGCGTCACCCCAATGCGCGGGTCGGCGCACCGGCAAGTATGCGACCGACACCCGAGCCCGCGCTGCGGTGCGTGAAGGGTCGATCGCGCGCCGGGGGAGGTGCGTCCGGGTCGCACACCGGCTCGGTCGGGCGGGTGCGGCAGCGGCGCGTGTCCCGTTCACGACCCCTCGCCGCGGGAGCGCGGGGACGGCACGGGGATCGCGGTCCGGGGTACGAGCATCGTCGGCAGGTCGGGGTGGAGCGGGCCGCCGGTGTCGAGGGCGCGGTCGTGGGTCTCCGTGCCACCGACGCCCGTCTCGATGGTGGTGATCAGATGCCGCAGTGCCGTGGCGCCGTGACGGGCGGAGGGCAGTTCGAGCTCCGGATCGGCCAGGGCGCGGCGCGCCCGGTGCCAGGCGCGTGCGGACCGGCCCAGCCGGTGGTCGGCGAACGCGCTCGCGTAGAGCGCGACTTGACGGGCCCAGAGGTCGTGGCGCAACTCCGCCTGGGCCAGCGCGCGGCGGGCGGTGCGCCGGGCGGTGGCGGGGGAGGGACCGGCCTGGACCAGGGCCAGGGCGGCCTGGCTCAGCGCGGGCGGGGGACCGCCGGGAGAGTGCGCGGGGATCAGGTCGGAGGCCAGCCCGAAGTGCTCGGCCGCGGCGCGCACGTCGCGTTCCTGGAGGGCGAGTGTCCCGTGGGCGTGTGCGATGCGGCCGACGGTGGCGGTGTCGCCGTCCAGCATCGAGGACCACCACGCCTCGTCCAGCAGCGCACGGGCGAGCCTCGGCCGGCTGCGCACGCTCAGCCAGGCGGCGAGCCACTGCCCGCGCGCGAGCACGGGATCGTCCTCGCAGTGCGGCAGCAGGCCACGCAGCAGGGCCGCTCCCTCGTCGGCCCGGCCGCAGGCCACCCACCAGAACCACAACCGCACGCCCGCCTGCAGAGCGGCCGGGGCGAGGGAGGGGTCGGTGTGCGCGTGCCGGAGCATGGCGGCCAACTCGTCGTGCTCCTCGGACACGAGCCGTACGGCACGGGCCTGGCTGCCGATGTCCCACAGTCGCTCGGCCTCGGCGGCCACCTGCCCCCAGCGCTGCGACCTGCGCAACGCCGCCGCGGGCAACTCGCCCTCCGCCGTGAGGCGTTCGGCGCCGAACTCCCGGGCCAGGCCCGTCATCCGGTAGCGGGGCTCGCGCACACCGCCGACCTCGCCGTCCACCTCCAGCACGCCCAGGGCGGTGAGCTGGGCCAGACAGGCGGGCACCTCCGCCGGTCCGATGTCCCCGCCCTGGCACATGTACACGGCCGACGCCTCCGTGAAGGATCCGGCGAACACGCCCGCCCGCGCCCACACGGTCCGTACGGCACGGTCGCACAGCATCCATCCCGATCCGACGGCATCCCGCAGGGACCGGTGCCGCCGCAGCGCCGGCCGGGTGCCGCTCAGCCATCCCTGGCCCTGGTGGACCAGCCGCGGCAGCTCCTGCACGGGCAGGCGGACGCTCTGCTCGGCGGCGAGCACCACGGCCAGCGGCAGCCCTTCGAGGAGCCCGCACACCTCGCTCACGCTGGTCAGGTCCCGCTCGCGGTCCAGCCCGGAGGGCGCCTGCCGCAAGAACAGCTCCACCGCGGGCGCGTGACGTCCGCCGTCCGCCGACGGACGGGTGCTCAGCCCTTCGAGCCGCAAGATCCGCTCCGCGTCCAGCCCCAGGGCCCGGCGCGACGTCACGACGACCCGCGTCCGCGGCGCCAGCACCAGCACGCGCTGCACCAGGCGCACGCACTCGTCGTACACCGGATCGACGTCGTCGAGGAACAGCAGTGTGGGGACGTCGGGGAGGTGGCGGGCGGCCCACGCCGGGTCGACGGCGCCGGCGGGCAGGGTCCCGGTCAGCCGGGTGACCAGCTCGGCGGCCAGGTCACCCGGACGCCCGGGCCCCGACCCGTGCCAGCGCACCTGCACCAGGCACTCCCACCCCGCCGACGACGCGACGGCCGCGGCGGCGACCGTGCTCTTGCCCACCCCCGCGGGCCCCGTCACGGTCACCAGCCGGTGCCCGGCCGACAGCTCGCCCAGCGCCGCGATCTCCCGGTCCCGGCCGACCACGGCCGCGCGGGCGTCCCCGTCCGCGGACACGACCCCTGAACCGCCACCGCCACCGCTCGTCCACACGTCGTCGTACTCCTCGCTCCCGCACGGTTTCACCGGACCGCGCGCAACCCCTCCGCCCCGGGGGATCTCCCGGAGCAGAACCGTCACTGCGCGCCCTGCCACGGGAAGCCAAACGCGCCCCGCGTACGCCGGTCGCGGCACCGCGCGTCGGATCACACTCCGCGCGGAAACCTAGGACGCGAGCGCGAATACATAGCGCGGGGGCGGGGCGGGGAGGACCGCCGGGTGCGTCGACATGGCGAAGGAGCCGACCGGCACCGTCCGATCGGTGCGTGCGGCTCCTTCGCGGGCGCCCTCGGGACGCCGTCGGCCGACGGGGCGACTCGGCGTCAGCCCGGGGTGATGGCCGCCTCGGCCGCCTTCTTGATCCGGCCGCCGAACGCGTCCGCGTCCTTCCTGGCGGCGGCAAGGGCGAGCCCGACGAGGAGCTTGCCGACGCCGTGCCCTTCCAGGACGTTGAAGAGACGGACCCGGGTCCCGCCCCCGGGCGACTCCGAGAGGTCGTAGCCGCCCTCGCGGACCGCGACGCTGTTCTTCGACACCTCGGTCCAGCGGATCCGCGCGGGCGCTTCGAGTTCGGTGATCCGGAACTCCCTGGCGGTCTTCACACCGGCGTCCTTGACCGTGCTCCGGAAGACGGTCCCCACGGCGGTGGGGCCTTCGGGAATCCGGTCGATACGCAGTACGCGGGGGCTGAACTCGGGGTCGTTGCGTCCGTCGGCGAGGTAGGCGAACACCTCCTCGACCGGCCGGTCGACCTCGACCACCGCTTCGAACTGTCCTGCCATGGGAACTCCTGACCGGTCGAGCCGTGAGAACCGCGCCGCCTCCACACCTAGGAAGGCACCGCGACCCTATGGGACACAGGGGGCCGGCGCGAGGCGAACGGACCCAGTGGCCGGGGTTCCGTGCCCTGCGCACCGGGCGCATTCCCGGACCGGTCCGACACCTCCCGTGAACACGGACCGAGGGGCGGGCGTCACTTTCCGCCCGAGGGCGGGGTCGCGGCGGGTTCCGCGAAGAACTGCACGCACGCCGGGTCAGCGGCAGGGGCGTCCGACGCCCGAGCGGGACCGGCGAGGAGCAGAACCCCCGTGACCGCGGCGACGAACCCTGCCCACATCCTGCTCCGCGACAAGTCCGCCCCCCGACCGACTCACGACAGCGTGATGCCGGTGATCCTGCCCACCGGCGCGCACGACGACTCTTCCCGCGCTACCGCCGCACCGCGCGCTTCCTGCGTTCCCGCCTCAGTTCCCTCAGGTACGGCTGGGCGTCGACCTGGATGGTGTGGCGGGTCGAGGCGACGTAGCGGTGGGCGGTACGGGCGCGGTAGGCGCGGATCTCGTCGAGCATCTCCGGCCGGTCAGGCAGGGCGCACCGGCCCTCCAGCAGGTCGGCCACCCAGTGGGACTGGGCCTCCGCCAGCGGCATGATCGCGCCGAGGGGCTGCACCAGGCCGATGAAGTACAGGCCGGGCAGGTCGGGGGAGACGACCCGGTGGTAGAGGGCCGGGTCGTTGCCGGCGGTGTCGAGCAACTCCGGCTCGAGGAAGGGGAACGCGATGTCGTACCCCGTGCAGTAGATGATCGCGTCGATCTCCTCGACGCTGCCGTCGTCGAAGGTCACCCGGTGCGCGTCGGCCGCGCGTGGCACTGGCCTGACCGAGATGTCGCCGTGGCCCAGGCGCGACAGCAGGTCGTCGGAGATGGTCGGATGGGCGGCCAGGACGCGGTGCGCCGGGGCGGGCAGGCCGTAGTCCGTGAGCCGGCCGCGGCTGAGCCGCAGCAGCAGCTGGAGACCGCGGTCCTGGACGGCGAGGGGAGCCTTGGCCAGCCAGGAGTGGGTGAGATGGTCGGTGGGGGCCCCGAACAGGTACTTCGGCAGGATGTGCGCGCCGCGCCGCATCGACAGGAACGTCCTGCGGGAGACCCGGGAGGTCTCCACCGCGATGTCGCAGGCCGAGTTGCCGATACCGAGGACCAGCACCCGCTGGTCCGCGAACGGTTCGGGCGTCCGGTAGTCGTGCGCGTGCGTCTGCGTGCCCTCGAAGGCGGCGGCGCCCGCGATGCCCGGATCGGGCCAACGCGGCTTCCAGTGGTGGCCGTTGGCGACGAGCACCGCGTCGTACGAACCGGTCTCCCGGACGTCCGTGTCGCGGTCCCGGTACGTCACCGCCCACTTGCCGCCCTCCGGCGCGACCCCGACCACCTCGGTGCGGAACCTGATCGACGTCCGTAGCCCGAAGTGGTCCACGAACTCGTCGAAGTAGCGGGCGATGTGGGCGTGGCCCGGATACACCGGATACGTGTCCGACATGGGGAAACTGGCGTACTGCATGATCTGGCGCGAGGTGTTGATGTGGAGCGACCGGTAGGCCGACGACTGCCCGTTGTCGTTGAGATAGCGCCAGTTGCCGCCCACGTCCGAGCCGAGCTCGAAGCAGTCGTAGGCGATGCCCCGTTCCGCCAGGACCTGGCAGGCGGCGATCCCGGAGGACCCGGCCCCGATCACACACACCCTCTGCATGGCGACCTCCTTGTGACCACCCGGTCATTTTACCGGCCGCTCGCAGGCTGGACGGCGCGCGACGTTCTGTCAATGGGTGTGCGATGCCGTGCCGAAAGGCTTCAACAGGCTTGTCCGTCCGACTCGTTGACATCTCCCGGGTGCCGCCTCCACCATGACCGGGCGGTCATGTGACCGCCCGGTCATGTCGAGGAGCGCCCATGCCCACGCCCACCTGGACCCGGCTCTCGCCGGTCCGCCGCGAGCGGGTTCTCGTCGCGGCGATGGACGAGTTCGGCACGCACGGCTACTCCACCGGCAGCCTCAACGTGATCGCCCGGGAGGCCGGGGTCGCCAAGGGATCGCTCTTCCAGTACTTCTCCGGCAAGCTCGACCTTTTCACGTACGTCGCCGAGCAGACCTCCCTGCGCATCTACGAGAGCATGCAGCCCTGGCTCGACGGCTACGACGGCACCAGCGACTTCGCCACCCACCTCACCGACGCGCTGGCGGCGTGGCTCGACTACTTCGCCCGGCATCCGCTGGAGCGCGGTGTCACGGCCGCCACCAACATGGAGATGGACCCCGCCGTCCGGGACGCGGTGCGCGTCCCCGTGAACACCATCTACCTCGCCGGTCTGCGGCCCCTGCTGGAACGCGCGGTCGACGCGGGGGACCTGCGCAAGGACGCCGACCTGGACGCGCTCCTGTCGATGCTCCTGGTGCTCCTTCCCCACCTCGCCCTCGTCCCTCACATGCCCGGCCTCGACAGCACGCTCCCGCTCGGCGCGGTCCACCCCGAGGTCCGGCGCGCCAACCTCGAACGGCTCGTCACCCCGCTGCTCGCCGACTTCAGAGCGAGAGACAAGCGATGAGCGGGAGACAAGCGATGAGCGGCAGAACGGCGATGAGCGGGAGGGGAGGGGAGAGCGGAGGAGAAGGGGAGAGCGGCTTCGACTACGACGTCCTCGTCGTCGGGTCGGGGTTCGGCGGGAGCGTCAGCGCCCTGCGGCTGACCGAGAAGGGCTACCGGGTCGCGGTCCTGGAGGCTGGGCGGCGCTTCTCCGACACCGACTTCCCGCGCACCTCCTGGCGGGTGCGCAGCTACCTCTTCGCGCCACGCCTCGGCTGCACGGGCATCCTGCGGCTCTCCCTGCTCGGCGACATCCTCGTCCTGACCGGCGCCGGTGTCGGCGGCGGATCCCTCGGGTACGCCAACACGCTCTACGAACCGCCGGACGCCTTCTACCAGGGCTCGCACTGGGCCGGCATCACCGACTGGCGGCGCGAACTGGCCCCCTACTTCGCCCAGGCCCGCCGCATGCTCGGAGTGACACCCAACCCGCTGTTCACCGAGGCCGATCTGCTGCTGAAGAACACCGCGCGCGACCTCGGCTGCGCCGACACCTTCCGCCCCACGCCGGTCGGTGTGCACTTCGGTCCGGACGGGGCCCCGCCCGGCGAGGCCGTCCCCGACCCCTACTTCGGCGGCGCGGGACCCCGCCGTGCCCCGTGTGTGCACTGCGGAGCCTGTATGACGGGGTGCCGGCACAACGCGAAGAACACCCTGCCGAAGAACTACCTCGGTCTGGCCGAGGGTGCGGGCGCCCGCGTCCTGGAACGCCGCACGGTCACCGGCATCGAGCGCCGCGGCGACGGCTGGGCCGTCGTCTCCGTCCGCACCGGCGCCCTCCCGGGGCGGAGGCGGCGTCACGTCGTGACGGCTCGTCATGTCGTCTTCGCAGCCGGTGCGTTGGGCACGCAGCGACTGCTGCACACCCTGAAGGCGGACGGCTCCCTCCCCGGCATCTCGCCTCGGCTGGGGCACCTGACCCGCACCAACTCGGAGGCGATCCTCGGCGTCCGGGCGCCGGAACGCGACGCGGACTACTCCCGTGGCGTCGCCATCACCTCCTCCGTCCACCTCGACGACACCACACACGTCGAACCGGTCCGGTACGGCCGGGGCAGCAACCTGCTCGGGCTGCTCGGCGCGATGCTCGTCGACCCCGTGCCCGGGCGGTCCCGTCTGCTGGTGGGGCTCGCCGCCATGGCCCGCAACGTCCGCCGGCTGCCCGCGCTGCACAACCCCCGGCGATGGTCGCAGCAGTCCGTGGTGCTGCTCGTCATGCAGAGCGTCGACAACTCGGTGACCACCTTTCTGCGCCGCACCCGCACCGGCCGCCGCCGGCTCACCAGCCGTCCGGGCGAAGGCGCCCCCAACCCGGCCTGGATCCCGGCGGGACACAAGGCCGCCCGCACGGCGGCCGACCGCATCGGGGGCCAGGCCTGCGGCACCTGGGCCGACCTCTTCGACATCCCCACCACCGGCCACCTCATCGGCGGCTGCACCGTCGGCGACGGCCCGGGCGACGGCGTCGTCGACCCCTACCACCGGCTCCACGGCCACCCCGGCCTGCACGTCATCGACGGCTCCACCATCTCCGCGAACCTCGGCGTCAACCCCTCGCTCACCATCACCGCCCTCGCCGAGCGGGCCACCGCACTGTGGCCCAACAAGGGGGACACGGACCCCCGCCCCGCACCCGGTCTGCCCTACGGGCACGTCGCACCCGTCCCCCCGCACCGGCCGGTCGTCCCGGCCACGGCCCCGGGTGCCCTGCGCCTTTCACCTCCCCACGGAACGGACGCGGAATGACCCCCTACCCGGATGAGCCCTGGCACCTCGCCGGTCAGATGTACCTCTCGCTCTGGCCCGTGCCGCGCGCCGACCTTCCCCCCGTCGCCGTCGGCACCCGTCCCGTGACCGTCGCCGGCCGCGGACTGGCGGGCGCGGCCTGGGTCGTCTACGAGAACGACAGTGTCCTGCACTACGGGGAACTGCTGCGGGCCGTCCTGGTGCGGGACGGTGGGCGCCCGCGGGTCTGCATCACCGACATCTGGGTCGACAGCCCCGCCTCGATGGCCGGCGGCCGGGCCCTGTGGGGCATCCCCAAGGAGATGGCCGTCTTCGAGGCCGAGCGCACGGACGTGGCGTCGTTCGCCGCGAAGAGCGACGACGGACCGCTCGCCGCCGCCCGGTTCGAGGAGCGCGGACGCCTCCCCGGCCGCCTGCCGCTGTCGTACCGGATCGTCCAGACCCTGGACGGCAGGACCAGGACGAGCCGGGTCCGCAGCCGGGCGAGCGTGCGGGCCGCGCGCGCCGCGTGGACCGTGCCGTCCGACGGCCGGCTCGCCGACCTGGGCCGCCGCGCCCCGCTGATCAGCCTCACCCTGCGCGATTTCACGCTGAGCTTCGGCGGCTGAGACGTCCTCCGTGACCGGCGGCGGCCGGTCACGGAGGATCCGCCGAGCGCCACCGCAGCCTCCCCTGCGGCACGCCCCACCCCGCCTTCCCGTCAGGGACGGCCCCACCCACGTATAGGCACACACCTGCCTATGCGCGTGCACGCGCACATGTACACCCGCACATGTAATGCCGCACATGTACACCCGCACATGTAATGCCGCACATGTACACCCGCACACGTACAGCCCTATGCGTACGTCCACACATGCTCACCCCCACAGAAACGGTGATCTCGTGTTCCGTGCAATCCTGCGTTCGATGACCGCGGTCGTGCTGACCGCGGCAGCGGCCCTCGCCTGCGCGCCGGCCGCCCTCGCCGCCCCGGCGGCACCCTCGGTCCAGGCGGTGGACCCCTCCACCACCGGGTCGTTCCCCGTCGCCTACACCGACGTCACGGTGTCGGCCGCGGGCCGTTCGTACAGCGCGCGGGTCTGGTACCCGGGCACGACGGCCGGGGCGAACGCGGCCGTCGCCGCCGGCGCCCACCCCGGTCTCGCCTTCGGCCACGGCTTCTTCCAGGCCATCACCCAGTACGAGAGCCTCCTCAAGCACTACGCGTCCTGGGGCGTCATCACCGTCGTCCCGAAATCCCAGGGCGGCCTCTTCCCGAGCCACACGAACTTCGCCGACGACCTGAACGCGGCACTGACCTGGCTCACCGCCCAGAACACCACCAGCGGTTCACGCTTCGCGAGCCGCGTCGACACCGCCAAGTACGCCCTCTCCGGGCACTCGATGGGCGGTGGCGCGGCTCTGGTCGCGGCGAGCCGCAACCCGGCCGTCAAGTCCGTCAGCACGCTCGCGGCGGCGGAGACCAACCCGTCCGCCGTCGAGGCGGGCCGGACGCTGGGCGTTCCCGTCCAGTACGTCGGCGGCAGCGCCGACTCCATCGCCGGGGTCGCCGACAACCAGCAGAAGATGTACGACGCCAAGCCCGCTCCCACCCAACTCCGCGTCATCACCGGCGGGTTCCACTGCGGGTTCGAGGACAGCTCCGGTCTCGGCTGCGACAGCGGCAGCATCACCCGCGCGGCCCAGCTGAAGCTCACCTACGGTGTCACGACCGCGTGGCTGCTGTACACGCTCGGCGTCGACACCTCGCTGTACGACCAGGTGTGGGGCTCCGCCGCCCAGAACCTGACCGGCGTCGTGTACTCCGCCAAGCCCTGACGTGACGGCGACGCCGGCCGGCCCGCCCGCGCGACCATGGGCGAGCCGGCCGGCGTCAGCGGCTCAGTCGCGGGACCACACCATGACGCTGTCCGACTCGAACACGGTGAACACGGCCTCGTTGCGGGCCGGCCGGCTCCGATCCAGGTCGGTGACCACGGCTCCGCCCGCCTGGCCCGCGCCGGTGGCGAGCACATGGGTGGCGAAGGTGTGGTCGCGTCTCTGTTCCAGCCAGAACAGGCGGTCGTCGCCGTCGCCCGACACCAGCAGGTCGGTGTCGCGGTCGCCGTCCATGTCGCCGCTGCCGAACACACCGGGCGCCGCCTGCCCGGCCCGGCCGCGCGCGACGATCCCCTCGGACAGGGCGGTCGGGGCCCAGGGCCCGCGCGGATCGGCGGGCACCGTGAACGAGACCACCTGCGAAGGGGGTTCGGCCGAGCCCGGTGGGAAGGCGGTGTTGGTGTGGTTGGAACCGACCCACACGG
The DNA here is from genome assembly GCF_044747265.1 of Streptomyces sp. NPDC090106. Classification (NCBI taxonomy): domain Bacteria; kingdom Bacillati; phylum Actinomycetota; class Actinomycetes; order Kitasatosporales; family Streptomycetaceae; genus Streptomyces; species Streptomyces sp. NPDC090106. The sequence continues at coordinate 111,743 of NZ_JBIVDS010000003.1, forward strand.
TACGGCCGTCGCCGTACAGGTTGCGCACGGCCCGCAGTTGGATCGCGCGCCCCTGGGTGGTGTCGATGACGTGCGGGGTGAAGTCGCCCAACGGGTGTGCCGCGCTCGGCCGTCCGGTGCGCTCGGCCCACATGAACGCGGCCCCCGGCTCGAAGTACTGCGCGGAGGCCACGTCCAGGTCGCCGTCACGGTCGACGTCCGCCACGACGGGCAGGGCGCCGCCGCCCGGCGCGAGGTCGACGGGCTCCGTGCTGAACCGCTCGGGCCCGTCGACGCCCCGGAAGACCTGGATCCAGGCGGCGGCGGGCGGCTCGTCCGGTGTCCTCGTGACGGGCGTGGAGGACTCCCCGACGGTCACCAGGTCCTTGCGGCCGTCCTTGTCGAAGTCGACCACCACGGCGCGGTGGTAGAAGAGGTCCGAACTTCCCGGAGCCACGATGTCATGACGTTTCCAGGTGCCGCCCCGCCGGTGCTCCCACCAGGTGAGGGACCCGCACAGGGTCGTGCAGCGGAAGAAGCCCCCGGGCACCACGATGTCCTGGTCGCGGTCGCCGTCGACATCGGCGAGGGCCGGTTCGTTGGGGAAGGGGATCCCGGCGTCTGTGTCGAAGACCAGCCGCTTCGACCAGGTGTCGAGGTCCGCGCCGTTCTGCTGGTACAGGGCGAGTCGGCCCGCCGCCGGGGGGACCGGCGGTCCGCCGGGGACGGTCGTGAAACGGCCGAACCCCGTCACCACGAGTTCCTTGCGCGGTCCGCCCACGAGGTCCCCTGCCACGGCGAACGCCGCTCCCGGCAGCGCCGCGTCGACCGTGTGGGCGGAGAACGCGGGCGGCGCGGGCCGGGAGGGCAGGGCACCGGCCGGAACGGCGGCGCACAACGAGGTCAGCGTGATGAGCAGGGCGGTTGCCGGGCGCGTCGGTCTGGACAAGGAGCCTCCCGAATGAGGTGGGCATGACATGCGTGTAACGCTGGGTGTCCGCGGGTCCCAGGCCCTTGTCAGGGTCTCACCTTTCTGATGTTTTAGGGAAACTCTGTTTCCTTCTGCTCGCGTTTGTCGAGAGCGGTCGTCGAGAGCGGTCGTTGAGAGGTGGCTCCATGGTTCAGCGACGTGCGGGCGGGGAGAAGCGCACCCGACACGCCGAATCGGGTGTGTTCTCCGTGTTCCCCGGTGGCGGGACGACGGAGGTGCGGCGCGGTGATCCGGCGCCCTTCGGGTGGTGGCCGGCCTGCTGTATCGCCCTGGTGGCCGCCGTGGACCGGATCGAGTACAACCTCCTGGCCGGCGCCCTGCCCAAGATCCAGGAGGAGTTCGGGTTCGGGGACGCCGCCGCCGGGGCCATCGCCACCGCCGGTTCGATCGCGGCGGTCGTCCTGCTGCTGCCGGCCGGGAGGCTGGCCGACCGGGCCCGGCGCACCTGGACCGTGTCCGCGGTCGTCGCCCTGTGGGCGCTGCTCACCCTGGGCACCGGTCTCGCCGGGAGCTACGCGACGCTCTTCGCGGTGCGGGTGCTCCTCGGTGCCGCGGGCCAGCTCTACAACCCTCCGGCGTCCAGCCTGCTCGCCGACTACCACCCCGGCCCCGGGCGCGGCCGGGCCTTCGGGCTCGAACGCATGGCGTACTTCAGCGGCCTGCCCGTCGGGGTCATCGCGGGCGGTGCGTTCGCCGAGCACGTCGGATGGCGCGCCGGGTTCTTCCTCGTCGCCCTGCCGGGGATCGCCGTGGCCCTGCTCGTCCTCACGCTCAAGGAGCCGCTGCGCGGCACGGGGGACCGGCTGACCCTCTGGTATCGGAGGGGAGAGGCTGCCGGGGTGCCGGAGCCGCCCGCGGTGCCGGAGTCGCCCGCGGAGGTGGCGGAACCCGTCCCGGAGGACGCCGGCACGTCTCACTCGCCGGAGCCGGACGTCCCGCTCGCGCGCCAGGTCCGGGAACTCCTCGCCATCCGCACCCTGCGTTCCGTGGTCGGCGGCCTGAGCATCGTCTTCTTCGGTCTCGGCGGGCTCTTCTTCTGGATGCCCTCCTTCTACGACCGGAAGTTCGGCCTCGGTGAGGCCTCGGCGGCGGCGGTCGCGGGCGGTGCGGGGCTGGTCGGGATCGCCGCCGGGATTCTCCTCGGCAGCCGTTGGGGCGACCGTCACCACGGGGTCAGGCCGGGTTGGCGCGTCACCCTGGGCGGAGCCGGCCTCGGCCTCGGCACCCTGGCCCTGGCGGGCGCCGTCGCCGTTCCCCAACTCGTCCCGCAGGTGGCCTTCTTCACCCTCTCCAATCTTGGCTTCGCCGTCTCGCTCGCCAACCTCACGGCCGCCAACGCCGACGTCGTGTCCGCCGGCCGGCGGGGGATGGGGTTCGCCGTCCTCCAGATGCTCGTCACCCTCGGCGGCTCGCTCGGACCCTGGCTGATCGGCCTCCTCTCCGAGGCCACCGGCTCGCTCGACCTCGCCTTCGCCTCCGTGCTGGTCCCGCTCGCCGTGGGCTGCGCCGTCGTATGGCGCGCGCGTACGGCCTACGACGACGACGCGGCGGCGGCCGTAGCGCAGGCCGAGCGCGGCGACCGGTGAGCGGCGCGTCGGCTCCTGCCCGCACAGCTGTTCCGCTGGTGGAAACATTGTTGACTGATGAGGAACGGCTTGGGTACAACAGGAGTTGTTGGATCCCGCGCCGCCGGGTCCCCGGGAAGGACGTGTCGTCATGCCCGATGCACCACCCCTGCCCGCCCGGGTCCGGCGGATCCTCGCCGACGGAGTCACCGTCACCATGGCGACCGGAGTGCGGGAGCGCGCCGTCCACGACGCCGGGCGTACCGCCGTCGTGGACGGCGAGCGCTCGCTGACCTTCGCCGCGCTGCACGCGCGGTCGAACCGGCTGGCGCAGGCCCTGCTCGGCGCCGGGCTCACCCCCGGCGATCCGGTGGCCGTGCTGCTGGGCAACTGTCTGGAGTACCCCGAGGTCGCGGCGGCGCTGGCCAAGGCGGGGCTGCCGATGGTTCCGCTGGGGATCGGGCAGACCGGCCCCGAGATCGCGTGGATCGTCGGTCACAGCGGGGCACAGGCGCTGATCGTGCAGGACGGGCGTGCCGAGGAAGCCGTCTCCGCCGTCACCGAGGGCGGCGGGAAACTCCCGGTCGTGCTCACCGTCGGACGGCCCGGCCCCGGCCAGGCGTACGAGACGGCGCTGGCCTCCGCACCCGACCGCGATCCGGCCGTGGCCGTCACCGGTGACGACGTCTTCTGCGTCCAGTACACCTCCGGCACCACGGGCCGCCCCAAGGGTGCGCTGCTCACCCACGGGGGACGTGCCCTCACGGCGCTGCTCTCCGCCCACGAATGGGGACTTGGGGAGGGCAGGACCAGCATCGCCGTCGCGCCGATGAGTCATGGCGCCGGTTTCATGTTCGGCTACGCCCCCGTCCTGACCGGTGGCACCGTCGTGATGCTGCCGCGCTGGGACCCCGTCCGCATGCTCGAACTCGCCCAGGAGCACCGGGCCCAGTCCGTGTTCCTGGTGCCGACCCACGCCCAGACCATCCGCGCCCTCGGCGAACAGGCCCCCGCCCGCTACCGGTTGCCCGCTCTCGACACCCTCTACTTCAACGCGGCTGCTCTGCCGGTCCCGTTGAAGGAGTGGGTCCTCGACGCTTTCCCCCACTGCGGTGTGCACGAGCTGTACGGCTCCACGGAGGGCGGCGTCGTCACCGATCTGCGCCCTGTCGACGCGCGCCGCAAGGCCGGCTCGGTGGGGCGTGCCTGGTATCTCACCGAGGTGCGGGTCGTGGACGACGACGGAGTGTCCCTGCCGCCCGGGGAGCCGGGCGAGCTCTTCAGCAAGTCGCCCTTCCTGATGGCGGGTTACCTCGACGATCCTGTCGCCTCCGGCGCCTGCCGCGCCCCCGACGGAGCCCTGTCGGTCGGTGACGTCGCGACCGTGGACGCCGACGGATACGTCACCATCGTCGACCGCAAGAAGGACGTCGTCGTCTCCGGCGGGCTCAATGTCTACCCGCGCGAGGTCGAGGAGGCCCTCCTCGCCCACCCCGCCGTGCGCGAGTGCGCCGTCGCGGGCACGGCCGACCCCGTGTGGGGCGAGGCGGTCACCGCCTTCGTCGTCTGGGCGCCGGGCGCGCCGCCCCTGGACACGGACGGGATCAGGGAGTTCCTGCGCGCCCGCCTCGCCCCCTACAAACTCCCGCGGCGGACGGAGACCGTGGCGGCGCTGCCGCGCAACTCCGCGGGCAAGGTCCTCAAACGCGAACTGCGCGAGCGGACCCCGCCGTCACGGGCGGAGCAGGACCCCTCCACGGCCTGACCGACGGACGGCATGGCGACCTCACATCCCACCAACGCACGTCCCGACCAACGCACGGCATGACGAACGAAAGGCGGTGGCGCGGTGCGCCCGCATGTGGAACTGATCCACGAGGACGACTACGTCTGGCATCCGGCCGAACTTCCCGGCGGCGAGGGCGAGGTGCGGGAACGCCGCCTCAGCACGGACGAGGAGGACGGTTCCAGTGCCCTCTCCCTCGTCTTCGACACCGACTGGTCCCGCGCCGCCGGAGTGCCCTCGGCGGACACCGAGTTCTTCGTCCTCTCCGGCCGACTCGTCTACGGAGAACAGGCCCTGGGCGCGGGCGGCTACGTCCACGTCCCCACCGGAGTGCCCATGGAGGCCGTCTCCGTCACCGCGGGCAGCAAGGTCCTGCACTGGCGCGAGTACGGCCCCGCCGACTTCCTGCTCGGCGGTGAGCGGACCCCGGGTGCCGAGGGCGAGGCGACCGTACGGGACCCCGAGAGCCTCGACTGGACCGCGGCGCCCACCGTCGGACCCATCAGCCCGCTCTACATCAAGCTGCTGCACCGGAACGAGAAGACCGGCTTCTACACCCGGCTGATCCTCGCCCCGAAGGGCTGGACCGACCACCGGCTCGCCCACCACCCCTGCTACGAGGAGTTCTACACACTCAGCGGGCGGATGACCTACAACTTCGGCGACATCGACCCCGGCACGTACTGCTTCCGCCCGCCGTTCGTGAAGCACGGTCACTTCATCGCCGAGGAGGACACCGAGTGGATCATCCGCTCGGACGGCGAGCTCATCAACTGGTACACGACCGAGGAATGGATCAACTGGGGCGGCGAGGCGGAGAACTACGAGCCGCACCAGGCGCCCCAGCCCTCCACCATGCCCCTGCGCTCGCGCTCGCGCGGCGACTGGAGCCGCGACGGCATGTGAACGCCGTCCCCGGCGAACGGTGAACGGTGAAGGGGCCGGGTCCGTCGTGCGACGGGCCCGGCCCCTGCCGGTCGCGGGTGCGGATCAGCGGGGCAGATAGCGGCCCTGCGGCGCGTCGACGGTCTCGCCGTCGCGGTAGACGATCCGCCCGCGCAGCACCGTCGCCTCCGGCCAGCCGCGCACGGTGCGGCCGGCGAACGGGCAGTGGTCCTGCCCCGACAGCAGCAGCTCGGGCGTGACCGTGCGCTCCGCCTCCAGGTCCACGACCACCAGGTCCGCGTCATGCCCCACCATCAGCGACCCCTTGCGCCCCGCCAGTCCGTACGCCGCCGCCGGGGAACCGGACGCCAGCTCGGCCACCCTGCGCAGCGGCAGACCCCGCCGGTGGTACCCCTCGGACAGCAGCAGCGGATACAGCAGCGCGGTCCCGCCGAACCCCGGCAGCGCGGGCCACAGCGCGTCCCCCTTGCTCTCCTCCATGCAGCAGGCGTGGTCGGAGGCCACCCAGTCCACCGAGCCGTCCAGGACGCCCGTCCACAGCGCCTCGTTGTCGGCGGCCGTGCGGATCGGGGGATTGACCTTGCCGCCGAGCCCGGAGCCCGACGCGTCCAGGGTGTCGTGGTCCAGGCACAGATGGTGCAGCGTCACCTCGGTGCGCAGATCCACTCCGGGGGCCGCCGCCCGGGCCGCGCGCGCCGCGTCGAGGGCCGCCTCGCTCGACAGATGGAGCAGGTTGACCGGGCAGCCCGTCGCGTGCGCCAGCGTCGCCGCCTCGCCGATCGCGACCCGCTCGGTCAGCGGCGGGCGGGCCTCGCTGTAGGCGCGCAGGGTCTGCGGATCGCCGGCCGCGCGCACCCGGTCGATGAACAGCCGCATCAGCTCCGCCTGTTCGCAGTGCAGCGACAGCGACACCCGCCGGTCGGTGCCGGCGTCCGCCGCGGCCACCGCCTCCATCAGCTGGTAGAGATGCCCGAGGTCGTACTCCTCGCCCTCGCCGGTCATCCGGAACCCGCGCGCGTCGCGTGAGTCGGCGGAGAGATTGAAGCCCTTGTAGAACATGTAGTACTTGAACGAGCTGACCCCTGCGTCCGCGACCAGGTCCGGCACCTCGCCGATCTGTGCGCTGTCCATCGGCGCCAGATGGAACCCGTAGTCGGTGTGGGCGCGGCCCTCCACCGCCTTCAGCACCTCCGGCAGGATCTCCGCGTAGGGCCCGGTGCGGTTGAGGTAGTGCTCGCCCGTGCGGAAGTACGAGAGCACGCTGGTGACGCCGCCGACCAGCGAGGAGCGGGTCTCGTCGGCGGCGTCCACGTCCAGCGGCCGGTAGATGCCGAGGTGGAAGTGGGCGTCCACCGCGCCGGGCAGGACCGCCCTGCCGGTGGCGTCGAGCACCTCGTCGGCGTCGGACGCGGGAAGGTCGGTGCCGATCGCGGCGACCACCCCGTCGCGTACGGCCAGGTCGGCGCGTATCTCCCCGGTCCATGGCTGGACCAGGGTGCCGTTCTTCACGAGCAGGTCGTAGCGTGCCATGCCCACGTACCGCCTTCCGGTCCCGAGTTCCCCTTGAGGAAACGTCGTTTCTCTTTTGCGTCGGCGAGGCGCATGCTAGCTTTTGGTAACTGTGTTCCACAAGGAGAAACATGCTGCACTGAAGAGGTGTGAGCCGCTGTGCCCTCCCAAGTCCCCCTCCCGGCCGGGCCCGTGGCACCACCCGGACCGCTCGCCGGACTGACCGTGCTCGACTGCGCCACCCTGTTCGCCGGGCCCCTCGCCGCCACCGTGCTCGGCGACTACGGCGCCGACGTCATCAAGATCGAGCACCCCGGGCGCCCCGACCCGGCCCGCACCCACGGCCCCGCCCGCGACGGCACCGGCCTGTGGTGGAAGATGCTCGGCCGCAACAAGCACACCGTCACCCTCGATCTGTCCCGGGCCGCCGGCGCGCGCATCCTGCTGCGCCTCGCCGCACAGGCCGACGTCCTGATCGAGAACTTCCGCCCCGGCACCCTGGAACGCTGGGGGCTGTCCCCCGAGCGGCTCCACGAGACCAACCCCGGCCTGGTGATCGCCAGGGTCACCGGATTCGGCCAGTTCGGGCCCTACGCCCGCAGGCCCGGGTTCGGCACCCTCGCCGAGTCGATGAGCGGCTTCGCCGCCATCACCGGGGAACCCGACGGGCCGCCCACCCTGCCCCCCTTCGGCCTCGCCGACGGCGTCGCCGCCCTCGTCACCGCCTCCGCCGTGCAGACTGCGCTCCTGCACCGCGCCCGCCACCGTGCCGAAGGCGGGGACGGCGGGGGACAGGTCGTCGACCTCGCCATCGTCGAACCCCTGCTGACCCTCCTCGGCCCGCAGGCCACCGCCTACGACCAGCTCGGCACCGTCCCCGCCCGCACCGGCAACCGCTCCGCCAACAACGCGCCCCGCAACACCTACCGCACCCGCGACGACCGCTGGGTGGCCGTCTCCACCTCCGCGCAGTCCGTCGCCGAACGCGTGCTGCGGCTGGTCGGACACCCCGAGGTCACCGAGGAACCCTGGTTCGCCACCGGATCGGGACGCGCCGCCCACGCCGACCTCCTGGACGGGCATGTCGGCGACTGGATCGCCGCCCGCGACCTCGACGACGTCGTCAAGTCCTTCACCGAGGCCGACGCCGCGATCTGCCCCGTCTACGACATCCGCGACGTCTTCGCCGACCCCCAGTACCGGGCACTGGACTCCATCACCACCGTCCAGGACCCCGAACTCGGCCCGCTGCGCATGCAGAACGTCCTCTACCGGCTCTCCGCCACACCCGGCTCCATCCGCTGGACCGGCCGCCCCCACGGCGCCGACACCGCGGCCGTCTACCGGGACCGGCTGGGCCTCACGGACGACGAACTCCGGGCGCTCGCCGAGGAAGGCACCGTATGACCGAGGGCGCGCGGACCACGACGGACGTCCCCGCCCGCATCCCCCATGCCCGAGGAAAGGCCCCCATGACACCGGCCCCCGGCGTCCTCCCCGCGCCGCCCTGGCAGGCCCTCGCCGGGGCCCGCGTCGTCGACCTCGCCCAGCCGATGCGGCGCGGCATGCCCCAGTCGCCCAACCACCCGCCGTACCGCATGCTGCTGGAGCGCCGCCACGGCGACCTCGTCCGCGAGGACGGCGGGTCCGCCGCCAACGAGATCGTCATCACCGGCGGCCACGTCGGCACCCACGTCGACGCCCTCGCCCACGTCTCCCACGACGGCCTCCTGCACGGCGGCCGGCCCGCGCACGAGGTGCAGAGCCACGAGGGTTTCGCCCGGCTCGGCATCGACGAGTTCACCCCGTACGTCGGACGCGGCGTCCTCCTCGACATCGCCCGCCTCCACGACGTCCCCGTCCTGCCCGCCGGATACGAGATCACCCCCGAGGACCTGGAGGCCGCCGAGCGCGCCGCGGGCGTCACCGTCGCACCCGGCGAGGCCGTCCTCATCGGCACCGGCTGGACCCGGCACTGGGCCGACCCCGCGGTCTTCACCGGCCAGACCGGCGGCGCCCCCGGCCCCGGCGCCGCCGCGGGGCAGTGGCTCGCCGACCGTACCCCCGCCCTCGCGGGCGGCGAGACCATCGCCTTCGAACACATCGCGCCCGGCCGCGGCCACGCCACCCTGCCCGTGCACCGCACGCTCCTCGTGGAGGCCGGGATCAACATCGTGGAGACCATGCGGCTCGACGCGCTCGCCGCGTCCGGCGCGGCCGAATTCCTGCTCGTCCTCGCGCCGTTGCCGTTCGTCGGCGCGACCGGAGCACCGGTACGCCCGCTCGCCCTCCTGCCCGAAGGCCCCACCGCGTGACCCCGCCCTTCGCCCCCGCCTCCCCGGGCACCGAGCCCGCGATCGCCGCCCGGCTCGCAGCCTTCGCCGCCGGCTGCCGTGACGGCCTGCCCGAGGCCGTCGCCGCCGACGCCGCCCACCGGGTCCTGGACTTCCTCGGCAACTGCCTCGCCGCCCTCGGCCCCGACACCGGCGAGAACGGACCTGCCGCACCCCACCAGGCCGCTCTGCGCACGGCCCGGCACGCCGGTGGCCGCGCCGAGTCCACCGTCATCGGCAGCGGCGACCGGCTGCCCGCCGACCGCGCAGCCCTCGTCAACGGCACCCTCGCGCACGCCCTCGACTTCGACGACACCCACCTGCCGTCCGTCCTGCACCCCACCGCCGCCGTCCTGCCCGCCGCCCTCGCCGTCGCCGAGGCCCGCGACGCCGACGGCCCCGCGCTGCTCGCCGCGCTCGCCGCGGGCGGCGAGGTCTGCGTACGGCTCGGCATGGCCTCCTACGACCCCGGCCTGCGCAACTCGTCCTTCTTCGAACGCGGCCTGCACGCCACCTCGATCTGCGGGACCGTCGGCGCCGCCGTCGCCGCCGCCGTCCTCATGGACCTCCCCGCCGCCCGCGTCGCCGACGCCATCGGCATCGCCTGCTCCATGGGCGCCGGCGTCATCGAGGCCAACCGCACCGGCGGAAGCGTGAAACGGGTGCACTGCGGGTGGGCCGCCCACTGCGGGGTGACGGCGGCGCAGCTCGCCGCCGAAGGCGTCACCGGACCGCCCACCGTCGTCGAGGGACGCTTCGGGTTCCTCACCGCGTTCCTCGGTGAGCACTGGCATGCCGGGCCGCTCACCGACGGGCTCGACGCGCCCCACGACGTGCGGTCGTGGCAGTACCCGCGGACCGTCTACAAGCCGTACCCGTCCAACCACTTCACCCATCCCGGCATCGACTGCGCGCTGGCCCTGCGGGCACGCGGGCTCGATCCGCGGGACATCGCCGCCGTCGAACTCGGTGTCGCCGAGGCGCCCCGCCGGACCATCGGGGAACCCCGCGAGGAGAAGGTCCGGCCGCGGACCCCGTACCACGCGAAGTTCTCCGGGCCGTACACGGTCGCTGCCGCGCTGCTGACCGAGGGGGAACCCGAACTCGGCCTCCACCTGGGGGACTTCACCCCTGCGGCGTTCGGGGATCCGGCGCGACGGGCGCTCGCCGAGCGGGTCACGGTGGTGCGGGACGCCGTGTGCGACGACGAGTTTCCGCATGCGTTCAGTGCGGTGCTGAGGATTCTCACGAAGGACGGTGCGCGGTGGGAGCACCGGGTTGCCGGGTCGCGGGGCGGGCCGGGCGCTCCGCTGGGTCGGGAGGCGCGGGAGGGGAAGTTCCGGCGGGCCGTTGAGCCGGTGCTCGGGGGTGCGGGGGTGGGTGTGCTGGCGGCGGAGGTCGATGGGCTCGGGGGTGCGGGGGCGGGGTGCGTTCGGAGGCTTCTGGCGCTGACGCGGCGGGGGTGAGGGGAGTTGGTCGGCTGACCGGGGGTGGGGTTATTTGCGCAGTTCCCCGCGCCCCTGGGGAAGCTGGTCTCGGCTGTCGGGTGCCGGCCGGTGGGGGCTGGTTGCGCAGTTCCCCGCGCCCCTGAGGGGGTGGCCCCTTGGGTGTCGGGTGCCGGCTGGTGGGGGGGGGGGTGGTCGCGCAGTTCCCCGCGCCCCTGGAGGAGTGGTCCCTCGGGTGTCGGTTGCGCGGTTCTGTGTGTTCCTGGCGGGGCGCGGTGTCAGGCGTTCGGTGTTGTCAGGAGGCGGCGGGCCGCTCTTACCACCGCTTCGTCGATCATGCGGCCGTCAGGGCCGACCAGGACGGGAGTGCCGTTGCGGACGGCTGTGTCGAAGCGGGTCACCAGGGCACGGGCGGCGGCCAGTTCGGTGGGCGAGGGGGTGAAGACCTCGTGGATCACGGGGATCTGGGCCGGGTGGATGCAGGCGCGGGAGCGGTAGCCGAGGCGGCGCAGTGCGAGGGTGGAGCGGTGCAGGGCGTCCGTGTCGCGGTAGTCCGTGCTGACGGGGCCGACCGGCGGTCCCACGCGTGCCGCCGCGCAGGCCAGGACCAGGGAGACCCGGATCGGGAGCATCTCGCGCTCGTCCACCGGGTCGGGATCCATGCCGAGGTCGGCCCGGAGGTCGGCCTCGCCGCCCTGGAGATGCGCCACCCGCGGGGCCGCCGCCAGGGCGGGGGCGGCGAGGACCGCCGCCGCCGACTCCAGCAGCGGTGACAGGCGGATGGCACCGGGCGGCAGGCCCAGTGACAACTCCCGTTCGGCGAGGAGCGAATCGACCCCCGCCACTTCGTCGGGCGTCTCGCACTTGGCCAGGCACAGGCCGTGCAGGGCGGGAGACGCCACCGCCGTCGCGTCGAGCAGGCCCGTGCGGCCCGGATTGACGCGGACCCACACCTCCGTGGGGCCGGACGGGTCCAGTCCGGCCAGCCAGTCGGCGGCGGCCCTCCGCGCCGCGTCCTTCGCGTCCGGGGCGACGGCGTCCTCCAGGTCGACGATCACCGCGTCCGGCCCGCGCTCCAGGGCACGGGCCAGCATGGCAGGGCGGTCGGCCGGGACGTACAGGTAGGAGCGGGCGGCCACGTCAGCCGATCCTCGTCGCGCCGGAGCTGAGCCGCTTGGCGATGACCGTGCGCAGGATGTCGTTGGTGCCCTCGCCGATGCTCATCAACGCCGCGTCCCGGTACAGCCGTTCCACCACGAACTCCTTCGAGTAGCCGTATCCGCCGTGCAGCCGCATCGCGTCCAGCGCGGCCGTGATGGCCGTCTCCGACGCGAACAGCTTCGCCATCCCGGACTCCGTGTCCACCCGCGCGCCGCCGTCCGCCCGGGAGGCCGCCCAGTACACCAGCAGCCGGGCCGCCTGGAGTTGGGTCGCGATGTCCGCGAGGCGGAGCTGGACGGCCTGGAAGTCGTGGATGGGACGCCCGAACGCGTGCCGGTGCGCCGTGTAGGAGAGGGCCGAGTCCAGCGCTGCCTGGGCGATCCCCACCGAGCGGGCCGCCACGTTGATCCGGCCCGTCTCCAGCGCCGACAGCGCCTGCTGCATCCCGCGCCCCTCGACCCCGCCCAGCAGCGCCTCCTCGGGCACCCGCACGTCCTCCAGGAGGAGTTCGCACGTCTCCGTGCCCCGGTAGCCGAGCTTGGGCAGGTCCCGGGTGACGGTGAACCCCTCGGTCCCGGTGTCGACCAGCAGGATGCTCATGCCCCGGTGCGCGGGTTCGGCCGTCAGGTCGGTCTTGACCAGCACCGGCAGGACGCCCGCGTGACGGGCGTTGGTGATCCAGGTCTTGGCCCCGTCGATCGCGTAACCGCCGTCCGTGCGACGGGCGGTGGTGCGGATGCCCTGGAGATCGGTGCCGGCGTCCGGCTCGGTCAGGGCGATACCGCTGCGCGTCTCCCCGCTCGCCATCCCCGGCAGCCACCGCCGCCGTTGCTCCTCGGTACCGTGCCGGGCGATCAGCAGGCAGGCCAGGGAGTGCGAGCCGAGGATGCCGGCGATGCCCATCCAGCCCCGGGAGATCTCCTCGAACGTGAGGGCGAACGACACCATGTCGACCTCCAGGCCTCCGTACTCCTCGGGCACGGTCAGCCCGAACAGGCCCATCGCGCGCATCACTTCGACGATCTCCGTGGGATACCGGCCGGACTCCTCCCACTCCCGGGCCACCGGATCGATCTCCTTGGCGACGAAGTCGCGCAACGTGCGGCGGTACAGCTCCTGTTCGGGGCTGAGGGTGAAGTCCACGGTTCACGGCTCCGGTTGCTCGGGAGGGGCGATGTGCGCGGGGGCGAAGGCGGGTTGGCGGCGGCCGTCCGGCAGGGGCAGCCACACCAGTCGTACCGGCTGGTCGCAGGAGAGGGAACCGGGGTCGCCGAGCAGCGGCACCAGCAGCACCGGGCCCTCGGCGAGCCGCACCCGGCCCAGGGTGTGCGGCAGCGGGCGGCCGTCCGGCGCCCGGTGCGCGGTCGTGAAGGTGTCCAGCACCGCCGTCCCCGTCACCGGGACCTGCCGCAGCCCCTCCGTCCCGCCGCACCCCGTGCACAGCACCCGTGGCGGATGCTGGTGCGCACCGCAGGCCGGGCAGTGCTGCACGGTGAGCGTGCCGTCCCGGGTCGCCTCCCAGTAGGCCGCGGTCACGGCGTCCGGGGCGGCGGGCAGGAGGGCCTCCGGGATGCCCGCCTCCGCTCCCTGGCCGCTCACCGGGCGTCGTCCCGGGCGAGGACCACCGTGGCGTGGCTGGACAGGATGCCGCCGGTGCCGTGCGCGACCGCCGTGCGGGCTCCGGGGACCTGCCGCGCACCGCACTCGCCGCGCAGCTGCCGTACCGCCTCGATCAGCAGGAACAGCCCGAACATCCCGGGATGGCCGTACGACAGGCCGCCGCCCGAGGTGTTGACGGGCAGCTCGCCGCCCGGCGCGATGGCGCCCTTGGTGACGAACGCCCCGGCCGTGCCCGGCGGGCAGAATCCGAGGGCCTCAAGGGACAGCAGGGTGGTGATGGTGAACGAGTCGTAGATCTGCACGACGTCCATGTCCCGCGGGCCCAGCCCCGAGCGTGCCCAGGCCCGGTCGGCGGACGCCCGCGCGCCGTTGTCGAGGAGGTCGGGCGGCCCCGCGGAGCCGGTGTGGCCGGTCGCCTCGCCGTAGCCGAGGACGAGGACGGCCGGGCGGGGCAGATCGAGGGCGCGTTCGGCGGTGGTGAGGACGATCGCTCCGCCGCCGTCGGTCACCAGACAGCAGTCCGCCGTCGTCAGCGGGCTCGACAGCATCGGCGCCGACAGGACCTGATCCACCGTCAGGGGGCCCGACGCGTACCGGTATGCCTCCGGGTTGAGCAGCGCCCACTCCCGGGCCGCCACCGCCACCGAGGCCAGCACCTCCCGGCCGTGGCCGAACTCGTGCAGATAGCGGCGCGCGGCCATCGCGTAGTGCGAGGCCGGGTACAGCGGCCCGGCGGGCACCTCGAACTGCGCCTCCGGTACGGCCGTGTCGTGCGGCCCGGTGAGGGAACGGCGCCGCGCCGAACGCTGGTCGGAGCCGTAGGCGATGACGACCGTACGGCACTGCCCGGCCTCCAACGCCTGTGCGGCGCGCGCCACATACATCTCGAAGGCGCTGCCGCCAGCGAACGTCGAGTCCGTCCACGCGGGCCGGATGCCCAGGTAGGCGGCGGCCTGCGTGGCCGGGAACCGGCCGATCCCGGAGGTCGCGAGACCGTCCACGTCGGCCAGGGTCAGCCCGGCGTCGGCGAGCGCCCGTGTCACGCCCTGCGCCAGGAGCGCCGTCGCGGGCAGCCCGGTGACGCCGAGGTCGGAGGTGGCCGCGCCGACGATCGCCGCCGTCACGGCCCGGGCCGGGTACGAGTGTTGTCCGGCGGGGCGGCGAGGGTGAAGGTGGCGCCCGCCGGGGCCACCGCCGTACGGCCGTTCTCCCCGACCACCTCGACGCGCTGCTCGACGGTCACCAGCGCGCCGTCCACCTCCGTCACCCGGCCGGTGCACAGCACGCTCTCCCCGGCGAACACCGGGTGCGCGAACCGGAAGCGGAGTGTGCGCAGCGTGCACTGAGGGCCCAGCCAGCGCTGGAGCTGCTCGGCGAGCAGCGCGCCGAAGACCTGCCCGTCCACCACCGGGGCGGGCAGGCCGCGGGCGGCGGTGTAGGCGGGGTCGTAGTGCAGACGGTGCCAGTCCCAGGTGGCCCCCGCGTACGCCACCATGCGGGTCAGGGGGAAGTCGCGGCGCAGCGGGGGCACCACGGACCCGGGCAGCAGCTGAGGGCCGGTCACGGCGTCTCCTCGGGGGATGCGGCGGCGGTGGGCGCGAGGGCGATGTGCAGGACCGTCTCCTCGTTCTCCGCGAGGAGTTCACCGCCGTGGTTCCCGGAGGTGTACGCGCAGTGCGAGCGCACCACCAGCATCGGCAGACCGGCTCCGGTGACGCGTTCCGTCACGGAGGTCACCGTCCAGGTCGCGGTGATCACGTCGTCGGGCCGGACGGGACGGTGGAACGTGTACGCGTTGCCGCCGCGCACGGTACGGGTGCCGGGCAGCCGGATCCCCCAGGTGTGGCCGGGGTAACCGTCCTCGTCCGGGGGCAGGCCGGCGTACTGGTTCGTCTCGCAGACCAGGGTGGGCGGGGCGATCACGTCGGGGTGACCGTGGGCGCGCGCGTACTCGGGGTCGTGGTGCAGCGGGTCCGGGTTGCCGGTGGCGAGCGCGAAGTAGCGGATCGCGGCGCGGCCCAGCTCCTCCGGCGCGGTGTAGACGGCGGTGCGGCCGGTCAGTTCGGCCCGCAGCTCGTCGGTGAGCAGGGACGTGGGGGTCGGGGTCGTCATCGGGTGGCCTCCTCCGCCGGATCGGGGGCGTCCGCCAGCACGGCCGTCGGGAAGACCTCCGTGAGGAACTCGCGGCGCAGCAGCGTCGCGCAGCCGACGGAGGTCAGGGCGGGCCGGGCCGCGGCGCCCAGGACCCGGGCGCGGGCCGCGGCGAGCGCGGGGCGGGCGCCCCACGCGGGCGGGCACAGGTACTCCTCCAGCGAGGCGAGGTCCGCGGCGGTGCCGCCCGCCTCGGCCACCACCTCCAGGACGGCCCGCAGCACGGTCTCCGTCTGCGCGACCGGATCGCCCGCGTGCAGCGCCTGCTGGGTCTCCATGTCGAGCGCCGCGAACCCCGACATGTACAGGGTCCGCCCGGCCAGCACCCCCGGGCTGTACGTCAGCGTGTCGTAGCGCCGCCAGCCCGGGTTGACGGCGGTCAGCGGATGCCGGGACGCCGTGACGTCCAGGGCGACCAGGACGCCCGGCGCGTGCAGGCGGCTCATCAGGATGCCGCCCGCCCCGGGGAACACCCCTGCCCCGCCCAGGAGTTCACGGCGCGGCCCGGCGCACTGCGGGTAGGCGCGGCGGGTCGCCGGGGTGGTGTAGTCGAAGGTGGTCACCGCGTGGTCCAGGCTCAGCCCGGCGCCCTTGAGGAACTTCCCGGCCCGGCGCAGGCAGTACGCGTACTGCCCCACGAAGTCGTCGCGGTGCACCACCGTCCCGTGCCCGTCCAGGGGCAGCACGGTGGGCAGCCGCACCGAGCCGTCCGGCCTCGCGTCCGGTGCGCCGGGCGACGCGTGCACGGCGAGCAGGGCGCGGTCGTCGGGCAGCGACTCGACGACGACCATCCGCGGGACGCCGGACGCCTGCGGGAACATCGCGGCCCTGGCCGCCGCCAGCTCGAAGTGGGCTTCGGGCGCGGCCACCGTGACGTACTCGGTGAACCGGACCCCCGAAGGGTCGGCGACACGTGCGCGCAGCGCGCCATAGGCGGCGCGGGCCTGGGCGGCGGCGCCATGGCCGCGCCCGAGGACGGTCACGGCGGCCCGGCGCGGTGCCGGTGGGGATGCGGCGGTCAACGGAGGCCTCCGGGGAGGGTGAGGGGGCGGATGAGGCGGAGGGGATCCCCGGAAGGATCAGGGGGCGCCGGGCCGGGCTGCGGGGCCCAGTACCCGCGCGACGAGGTTCTGTACGGCGGTGAGGTCCCTCTCGCGCTCCAACCGCAGGACGCGTTCGGCGAGTTCACGGGTGGCGGGGGTCTCGCCTCCCGCGTTGGCGTGGAACTTGGCCATGACCCGCGCGGTGTCCGGTGGCCGGACCGGGCCGCCGTCGATCCGGGCATCGAGCCGTGTGCCGTCCCGGGTGACCGCCCGGAGCACCCCCGGGGCCTCGGCGTCCGCACCGTCGTAGGGGACCTCGGTGTGCGTGATCCGGGCGGCCAAAGCGGCGACCTCGGGGCGGGCCAGAGCCTCGCGGGCGAAGCCGCCGGGCGTCAGCGCGCCGTCGTACAGCATCAGCGCGGTGCTGAACGGCAGCGAGAACCTGGCCTCGTACGGTGTGCGCGGCGCGACCCGGTGCGGGCGCGGCTCGCACACCACGGGCACGGTGCCGGGCGGCACCTGGGCGACGACCGAGGCGAGGGACCGCGGGCCCCCGTGCCCGGTCAGCCGGTCGCGCAGCACGGCCGCCGCGTCGAGCGTGCGGTGCAGCAGGTGGCAGCACGGGTGGAGCTTGCTCTCGACGGCGGTGACGTGCCACATCTCCCCGAGGTCGCCCATGAGGTGCTCCGCTGTCACCGGCTGGTCGGCGAGCGCCGCGTACACGCCGTTGCGGCCCTCCAGGACGGTCGCCGGGCCCTCGGCGCCCGCCGCCGCCAGCCGGACGGCCAACAGGCCGGTGTGCGCGGCGAGTCCGGGGTGCAGGGTCTTGGTGTCGCTGCCCGCGTCGAGGAACTCCAGCAGTCCGCCCGCGCCGCTGCCCGCGATCCCGAGCGCGTGCGCGGTGACGTCCGCGGGACGGCCGTCGAGGACCGCGGCGGTGACCGCGGCGGCGAACACCGCCGCGATCTGCGTGGCGTGCAGGCCCCGGGCGTGGAACCGGTAGGGGGCGCCGAGCCCGATCCGCACGGCGGTCTCGTACCCGGCGGTCGCCGCGACCAGCAGCGTGGGGCCGTCGGCCGCGGCGGGGCCCGCCGCGGCGAACAGCGCGGGCAGGACGGCCGCCGTGGCGTGCACCAGCGCCCCAGGGTGCGTGTCGTCGTAGTCCAGCGCGTGCACCAGGGCGCCCAGTGCCAGCGCTCCCGCCGGTGCGCCGACCGGCTCCGCGAGCCCCGGCACCGCGCACTCCGCCGGCCCGCCGAGCCCCGCGGCGACCGCCAGCGCGGGCGCGGCCTGTCCGGTACGGGCGGCGGCGAGCACACAGCCGAGCCCGTCCAGCAGCTGACGGCCGACCGCGCGCCGCACCACGCTGGGCACCTTGGCCGGCGTCAACTCGGATGCCCAGTGCGCGAGTTCCACGGCGGCCGGGGCGTTTTCGCCCGGCGCGTGCCCATGATGGTGGCCATGGCCATGGCCATGATCGTGGTCGTGGTGACCGTGCGGCGTGGCGGTCTTCGCCGTGGGGTCAGTCACCGAACGCTCCCTTCGCGCGCAGCCGGGCCACCCGGTCGTCGTCGTAGCCGAGCAGCTCGCGCAGCAGGCTCTCGGTGTGCTCGCCGCGTTGTGGCGCCCGGGGCCGGGGGCCGGACGGGCTCGCGCCGACCCTGACGGGGCTGGCCGGAGCCCGGACCGTGCCGAACCTCGGATGCTCGCTCTCGACGATCAGCCCGCGGGCGTCCGCGTGCGGGTCGGCGAGGGCCTCGGCGACGGTGTGCACCGGACCGCACGGCACCTCGGCCGGGGTGAGCACCGCCAGCCACTCGGCGACCGTGCGTGTGGCGAACAGGCTCTCCAACTCCGGTATCAGCCGCTCCCGATGCTCCCGGCGGCCCGCGAAGTCGCCGTAGGGATGGCCCGGTTCGGCCCACTCGGGGTGGCCCAGCAGAGGTGCCAGACGGCGCCAGAACTTCTCCTTCGCGCAGCCCACCACCAGCCAGCCGTCCCGAGCCTCGAACGCCTGGAAGGGCACCAGCGAGGGATGTGCCGAGTGACGGGTGCGGGCCGGTTCGAAGCCCGCCGACAGATGCCAGACCGCCGGATACGTCAGCATCGAGAGGGCGGTGTCGTACAGCGAGACGTCGCAGTCGCAGCCCACGCCGTCCCGGCGGGCCGCGTGCAGTCCGGCCAGCAGCGCCAGGGCGGCGACGAACCCTCCGGAGTAGTCGACCAGCGACAGCCCGGACTTCGCCGGCGGCCCGCCCGGTTCACCGGTGAGGTCCATCCAGCCCGCCAGCCCCTGGAGGATGTAGTCGTACCCGGGCTGTGCCGCCCGCGGGCCCGTCATCCCGAAACCCGTCAACGAGCAGCAGACCACGGCCGGGTTGAGCGGGGCGAGGTCGGCGTAGGTGATGCCGATCCGGGCGGGGACGTCGCCGCGCAGGTTGGAGTACACCGCGTCGCTGTGCCGCACGAGGTCCTCGAAGACCTCGCGGCCCGCCGGACTGGCGAGATCGAGCCCGATGCTGCGCTTGCCGCGGTTGAAGGTCTCGAAGAACAGCGAGTCCTCACCGCCCTGGTACGGCGGCACGTAACGGCCCACGTCCCCGCCGGAGTACGGCTCCTCGATCTTGATGACCTCCGCGCCCAGCTCCGCCAGATGCCAGGTGCCGAACGGGCCCGCGCCGTACTGCTCCACGGCCACCACCCGGACGTCCTCCAGCGGGCGGCGCCCCGGCGCGGGGGAGGGGAGCGGCGGGGGTGCGGGAAGGGGCGGGGGGCCGGGAAGCGGCGGCGGTGCGGGGAGAGCGGTCATCCGTTCAGCTCCCGGATCAGTTCGAGGGCGAGGGCCTGCGACTCACGGATCTCACGGGGCGTCAGACCGTGCACGGGCGGGGTCAGTTTGAGGCTGTCGGCGATCCCCGCGTAGCCGGACAGCAGCGCGGCGACCTGCTCGCGGGTGCCGCAGAGCGTGAGCGCGCGGGTCATCGCGGGGTCGACGGCTCCGGCGAGATCGCCCGCGCCGGTGCCGGGCGCGCGGAACCACTCGGCGACCCGGCCCTGCGGCTCGGCCAGGCCGTGCGCGGCGAACAGCGGGGCGTAGGTGCGCACCGAGGCGTAGAAGCCGACGTTCCCGGACGCCCGGCGCAGCGCCTCGGCGGGGTCCGGGTGCACCGAGACGCACGCGGACGCCACGACCTCCAGCTGTCCCCGTTCGCGCCCCGCCGTGTCGAGACCGGTGCGCAGGGCGGGCAGCACGGTGTCCCGGACGTGGGCCGGTGACCCCAGCTCGTGCCCGATCCAGCCGTCCGCGATCTCACCCGCGAGGCGCGTCAGCAGCGGTCCCGCGGCGGCGAGATGGACCGGTACGCGGGTGCGCGGCGGAGGCGGTCTGCGGTAGCCGCGGACGCGCAGCGAGGCCAGGGAGCCACCGGCCTCGATCGGCTCGCCGTCGGCGCACCGGGCGATGAACTCCCGGACGCAGTCGACCGTTTCGCGCAGCCGCTGGACCGGATGCCCGAACGCGGCGCCGTGCCACTCCTCGTTGAGGCGACGCACCCCGGTGCCGAGGCCCAGGACGGTACGCCCGGCCGAGAGCTCGTCGAGGTCGATGGTCTCCAGGGCGCAGATCATGGGGGAGCGGACGAAGGCGAGCGCGACGGCGGTGCCGATGCGGGGTGCCGTCGTCGCACAGGCCAGCGCGGCGGCCGTCACGGTGGCGCTGCGGTGCAGTTCGGAGGCCCACAGGGTGTCGGCGCCCGCGTCCTCGGCGGCGCGTCCGGCGGCCGTCAGCTCGGCGAGGTCCTCGCCCCAGGGCGCGTACCCCAGGCGCGGCCGGACGGGCACGGAGGCGGTGGTCACCGCGTGCTCGGCGGGGTGGCGGGGCGGGGGCGGATGTTCCGCAGGCGTGCGGCGCCCCGCCGGTGCACGTAGAAGGTGCGCAGGAACGAACAGACCTCCGTGCCGTCCTGGTTGACGGTCCGGGTCCGCACGGTGACGATCCCCGCCTCGGGCCGTGAGGCCGACGCGCGCGTGGAGAGCACCACCGACTCCGACCACAGGGTGTCGCCCGCGAAGACCGGCGCGGTCATCCTGATGTCGTCCCAGCCGAGGTTGGCGAACGCGTTCTGGGTGAGGTCGGTGACGCTCTGCCCCACGGCGATCGCCACCGTCAGCGTGGACACCACCAGGGGGCGGCCGAACTCGCTGTGCTCCGCGTACTGGGCGTTGAAGTGCATCTGGCTGGTGTTCATCGTCAGCAGCGTGAACCAGGTGTTGTCGGCCTCGCTGATCGTGCGGCCGAGCGGGTGCTCGTACAGGTCGCCGGGGGTGAAGTCCTCGTAGAAGCGGCCGGCCCAGCCGGGGCGGACGACCGTCTCGGGGCCGGTACCGGACGCCGGGGCCGTGCCGGTCGTCGGGTCTGTGGCGGGCTCGGCGGGGGAACTCATGGCGTCCTCTTTCGGATGCGGGCTCCGGCAGGCCGCCGGGGACCCGGGCGCGCCGGGGCGACGGAGGATCTCGCGGGGCGGGGCGGCGCCGCGGACCGACCCTAGGAGCGCGCCGACCTGCCCGTCAAGGGTTCTGTTTCCCTCTGCGGTCCCGTGTTTCCCTTTTCGGATATGCGGTGGATGCCGTTCGGAAACAGGGGTTTTACCGGGTGCGGGCGGCTCCGCCCTTGACACCGGGACGTGGCGGTGGCTCCATGTGACGCACTGAATTTGAAACGCTGTTTCCATCACGGAAACGGGAGGCATCGCTCCGGGCGTCGTCGGCGCCCGGTCCCACGGCGCGTGCCGTCGCACACGTCGCATCACGGAGAGGGCAGCGTCCCGGTATGAGATCCAAGACCATCGCACCGTGCCCGTCACGCACGGCGGCGGCGCTCGCCGCGATCGTCGTCGCGGCAGCCGGATCCCTCGTGCTCGGCGGCGCCCAGGCGGCGCACGCGGGCAGCGCCGAGGTGACCTACGACTGCGTGTTCGCCTCGTCCCACTCGGTGTTCACCACCACGGCGACCCTCACCGCCGACGCCACCACCACCCCCGGCACCCCGATCGACCTCACCCTGAGCTTCGCCGACGGCCCGGCCAACGGCCCCGTCGCCCTCGCCGCCAACACCGTCGCCGTCTCCGCGAAGGTCGGCGTCTCGGGCCAGGACGCCGTCACCGTGAGCGCGCCCGCCTCCAACGCGGCCGTGCCCGCCTACGGCGAGATCCCGATCCCCGACCTCACCGGCTCGCTGACGGTGTCCCAGCCCGGAACCGTCCAGCTCACCCCCGGCGACCTCACCCTGAACATCACCAACTACGGCCTCACCATCGCCTGTACGGCACAGGCCGACGCGCCCGTCCTGGCGACCGTCACCGTCACCGACGGCTCCACCGGAAGCGCCGCCGCCGTCGTCGAGTCGATCTCCGGCCGGCCCGCCGCCGACACCACCGGCGCCCGCCCCGGCGACACCGTCACCCTCAGCGGCACCGGCTGGGACGAGAACACCCCCGTCGACTCGGTCGCCCTGTGCGCCCTGGACGGCACCACCGCCTGCGCCACCGACGTCCTCAGCCCGGACCTCACCGTCGACGGCGACGGCAAGCTCACCGGCACCGTCCTGATCGGCGCCGCGGCCACGCCCGGACCGCACAGCCTCGTCATCACCCAGGGCGACCTCGGTGCCACCGTCGTCCTCGGTGTCCTCGGCACCCGCGCCCTCCAGCTCAGCCCGGCCGGCGGCGGCCCCGGCACGATCACCACCGTCACCGGCGCCTCCTTCGACCCCGGCGACGAGGTCACCGTCACCGGCGTCGACGCCGACGGCAACCCCGTCGGCGACACCCTCACCGCGCCCGTCAACGCCCGCGGCGGCTTCACCGCGAGCCTCACGCCCGCCGACGGCACCGTGAAGATCACCGCCACCGAGAAGGACGGCACCGCCGCCGACTCCGCCGAGGCCGCCTGGACGGCGACCGCCGACGGCGGCAGCGCCGAGCAGACCCTGAAGGTCGTCGTCACCGGCGGCGCCCTGACCATGTCCCAGGCCGCGGGCGAGGTCACCCTCTCCCCGGTCACCGTCGACGGCACCGAGCACACCTCCACCGGCGACCTCAACGCCGTAGCGGTCAAGGACTTCCGCGGCAGCACCCGGGGCTGGTCCCTCGTCGGCACCGTCACCGACTTCACCAACGCCGCCGGAGCCGTCCTGCCCGCGGGGAACCTCGCGTGGACGCCGAGCTGCGGCGTCGCCGCCGGGGCCGCAGCGGCCTCCACCGTCACCCCGGGCAGCGCGGGCGCCCTCAGCTCCACCACCGCCGCACCGCTGTGCACGCAGGCCGCCAGCGCCGACCCGACCTCCGTCACCGGCGGCGACTTCACCGCCGGAGCCGCCCTCGACCTCACCGTCCCCGCCATCACCCAGGCCGGCGAGTACGCGGCCGTGCTGCGGCTGACGCTCTCCTGAACCGCCGCCGGGAGGCCATCCCGGCCGGCACCGCACGGCGGACCGTCCCCGGACCCCAGGGGACGGACCACCGCACCGCCGAGGGCCCGCGCACCCGGGCCCGCGGCGGTCAGCCCGCAGCCGTCGAGGAACCCGAGAGACCCATGCGTGTCACAGCCCCCGGCCGCCCCGCCCTCCGATCCGTCACCACCACCCGGACCACGACGACGGCACCCGTCCGCACCCGTCGCGGCACACCCCGGGCCGTGCTCGCCGTGCTCCTCGCCCTGACCGCCTGGCTGCCGGCCGCCCCGGCCGCGGCGGACGACGGCTCCGGCAAGGCCGTCACCGGTGGCCCCCAGGCATGGTCGGTGCAGCCCACGGACAAGACCAAGGGCGCCGCCTCCAAACGCCTCGCGTTCCAGCTCGACGCCCGCCCGGGCACCGTCATCCACGACTCGGTGCGCGTCAGCAACCTCTCCACCGAACCCCTCTCCTTCCAGGTGTACGGCGCCGACGCCTACAACACCCCCCGCGACGGCGGCCTCGCCTACCGGCAGGCTGGAGAGGCCCAGCGCGACATCGGCGCCTGGGTGCAGCTCGGCACCAACGCCCTCGTCATCCCCGAACGCCGGGCCGCCGACATCCCGTTCACCGTCACCGTGCCCAAGGACGCCACCCCCGGCACCCACACCGGCGGCATCGTCGCCCTCGACAACGCGCTGCGCGACGCGGGCACCACCGACTCCGGCGTCGACGTCAGCATCCAGCGGGCCATCGCCGTCCGCCTCGAACTCACCGTCGCCGGACCGCTCACCCCCGGTCTGTCGGTCTCCGGGGTGCGCCTGGACCACATCGCGGACTCCGTCCCCTTCCGCAGCGGCCGGGCCGTCGTCCGGTACACCGTCACCAACACCGGCAACACCCCCGTCGAGGGCACGGCCGCCGTCGACGTCACCGGCCTGTTCGGGCGCGCCATCGCCGCCAGGACCCGCGACCTGCCGCTCGTCCTCCCCGGCCAGCACACCGAACTCACCCTCGACATCGGCCGCGCCCCGCCCCTCGACCTCCTCACCGCCAAGGTCACCGTCTCCGGCACCGGAACCCCCGCCACCACCGCCCGGGTCCAGCGGCTCGCCCTGTCCTGGGCCACCGTCGCCGTCCTGGTCACCGTCATGGCGCTCGCCGCCGCGGGCCTCTCCCAGATACGGCGCAGGCGCCGCACCCTCGCGCGGGAGCACGTATGAGCGTCCGCCGTCCCCGCGCCCTCCGGGCCTCCGCGCCGCTGCGGGGCGCGCTGGCCCTGGCCGCGCTGGGCACCGTCTGCGGACCCGGCGCCCTCGGCGCGGCAGCCGCCGAGCCCGCGCCCGCCATCAGCACCGACGCCACCCGGCTGATCCCCGGCCGCCCCGTCACCGTCAGCGGCACCGGCTGGCCCGTCGGCGCCGCCGTCCAGACCGAGGTCTGCGGTCTCGACGCCGTCCACGGCAGCGCGGACTGCGACACCGTGCGCGGCGCCGTAGCCCTCGTGACCACGGACGGCGGCTTCCGCGTCTCCCTCGTCGTCGGCGCACCGCCCGTCGACTGCCCCTGCGTCGTGCGCACCACCACCGGCGCCGGGGACACCGCCCGCACCGCGACCATCGACGTCGAGGTGGCCGGTGTGTCCGACGGCAAGGTGCCCGTCCTGGAGGACGTCGCCCCGCGCGTCCAGATCGTCGACGCCGAACTCACCGGCGGCCCCGGACCCGCCGAACTCTTCGGCGGACGGCCCCACCGCACCCTCGTCGTGACCGTCCGCAACACCGGCAACTCCGCGCTCGGCCGCACCCCGCTCATCGTCCGCTGGGGTTCGGGCGGCATCGCGGACGTCGACGCCGCCGCCCCCGCCACCGAGCCGCTGCCCCCGGGCACGACAGCCCGCTACCAGGTCAACGTGTCCATGCCGCTGGCCTCCTTCGGCCGCTACTCCGTGGGCGGCCGGTACGCCGGCGAGACGTTCCTCGTCACCACCGACCTCTACCCGTGGGGCCTGATCGCCGTCGCGGGCGGTTCCGCGCTGCTGACGGTGTTCTCGATCGGCTGGGCCGTCCGCCGCCGGCTCAACCGCCCCCCGGCCCCGGTCCCCGCCCCCGCACCGGCGGCCTTCCCCGCCCCCGCCGCCGTCCCCGTCACCCCCGAGGGCCTGCACGCCCTGATCACCTCCCTCGCCCTCACCGACGACACCTCGGGCACCCCCTTCCCGGACCCCGAAGTCCTGGGCCTGGAAGGCCTGTTGCGGCACCTGACCAACCGGCCGGCGCTCATCGACCGCGCCCGACTCGACGCCCTGGAGGCCCTGTTGACCCCGTGGCCCGCCCCACCCGACGCGGGCGCACCCACGGCGGCCGTCCCGGACCCGCAGGCGCCGGTCCCCGGCCCGGCGACCGGGGCCGTGAGCGAGACGGGCGGACCCCGATGACCAGCCCCGCCCGCCCCGCGACCGTACGCACGAGCGCCGCCGCCGGAGCCGCGACCGGCCTCGCGCCCGGCGCCCTCGCCCTCGGGGCGCAGCAACTCGGCGGAGTCGTCGGCATGCCCGGCGCCGCCGTCCGCTACGTCCTGCTCACCACCGCCCTGCTGACCCTCGCCCTCACGCCGCTCGCCCGGAAGGCCGCGGCCCGGGTCGGCGCCGCCCGCCTCGCCCTCGCCGCCTGTCTGCTGATCGCGCTCGCGGGCGCCGTACCGACGGTCGCCGTGTTCTGCGGTGCCGTCGTCCTGTGCGCGCCCCTCGGCGCCGCCGCCCTCGCCCTGCGCACCGGACCCGCCTGGTACCCCGGCGCGCTCGGCGGGCTCGCGACGGGCGCGGCCCTCACCGCAGGGCTGCCGGACCGGCCCGAACTCGCCCTGCTGCTCTGCGGCGCGGCCGGCGCGCTGCTGCTGGCCCCGGCCGCGCTCACCCGCGCGACGGTGCGGACCGCCGAACCGGTCCGGGCCGTGCGGGGCGTACGGCTGACCCGGGCGGGACTCGGGTTCGCCGTGGGCGCCGGTGCCTTCGCCGCGCAGGACTTCTACACGTTCCGCTTCTCGCTGGTGGGCGCCGCCCCGGCGGGCCGTATCGCCCTGGCCGCCACGGGCGCCGCCTTGGTCTGGCTCGGCGCGCGGGCCGTCCTCGCGCGGGCTCAGGACAGTACCGCCCGCGGGGGCGCGGCCCTCTTCCTCGCCGCGACCTGCGCCGCGCTGACCGCACAGAGCACCGCCACCGGTCCGGCTCAACTCACCCTCGCGCTGGCGGCGTTGCTCGCCTGCGGCACCCTCACCGCCGTACTCCTGGACGCGGCTTCCCCCGAGGAGCGGCCCGATGCCGGCGGCTGGTGGACGCTGCTCGGCGCGCTCGTGGGGATCGGTACCGTCGCCGGAGTCGGCAGCGCCCTCAACGTCGGCGACGCCCTCACGCTCTGCGCCCTGCCGCCCCTGGCCGGAACCGTCCTGCTGGCCCGCACCGCCCGCCGGGCCACGGTCGCCGCGGCGGCGGGACCGCTGCTGCGGGTCGAGGACCTGACGGTACGGCGACGGGGGCGCACCGAGATCCGGCGACTGTGCCTGGAGGCCGCCCCCGGCGAGGTGCTGGTCCTGCGCGACGAACGGGCCGGGCAACGCGCCGCCGCCCTGCTCGGAGTCCTGACCGGTGCCACCAGGCCCGCCCGCGGCGGCTACCGGTTGCACGGCGAGGACGTGGCCAGGACCGGCCCGCGTGCGCGCTGGCTGCTCGGCCTGTCCGCCGCGCTGGAACCCACGGCCGCAGCCGACCCCGCCCTCCTGCCGCAGCTCGCCGCCGACACCACCGTCCGCGAGGCGCTCCGCGCCGCCGCCGCACGGCTCGGTACCGACCGCGCCGACCAGGCCGAACGCGCCGCGCTCGCCGCGTTCCCCGCCGTGTGGCGGCGGCTCGACGACCCGCCCCGCGACCTCGAACCCGCCGAACGCTGCGTCCTCGGCCTCGCACAGACCCTCCTGGCCCGCCCCCGGCTGCTCCTCCTCGACCTGACCGCCCCCGCCGCGGCGGCCCTGGCCGACGACCCTCAACTCGCCGACCTGATACGGCGGATCGCCGCACAGGGGACTGCCGTCCTGGTCGCCACGGCGGGCAGCGCCGCCGAACCGCTCGGCGGCCGGGTGCTGGACCTCACCGAACGCCGCCCACCACGGACCCGCCGCGCACGCGGCGGCCTGCTCGGCAGGCGAGGCGGACCCCCAGGCAAGACCGGCGGCTCCGCGCCGCTGGGCGCATCGACGGAGAGGAACCCGGCATGAGCGTCCTCGTGGATGGCTCTCAACTCGTCTGTTTGGTGCGGCGATTGGCCGTGCTGGGCGTTGCCGCCGGGTCGCTCGGTGGCGGTGTGCTGGTCCCCATCGAACCCGGCCTGTCGTGGACCCGGCGTATCCGGTGGGTCGGGCCCGTCGGGGCGACCGGCGTCATGTCGCCGAGCGGCTCGGTGGAGAGGAGCCCGGCATGACCGCCCTTGTGGATGGTCCTCGACTCGTGCGTCTGGTGCGGCGAAGGGCCGCGCCGGGCGCTGGCGCCGAGCTGCTCGGTGGCCGTGGGCTGGAACTCGTCGAGCGCCGCTCGCCACGGACGCGGCGGCGTATTCGGCGGGGTGGGCCTGTCGGGGCGACCTGCTCCGCGCCGTTGGGCGTATCGACCGAGAGGAAACCGGTATGACCACCTCGATCCGGCCGCGGGTGCGGCGTGTCGTGCTCGGGCTCGGCGGGTCGCTTCTGTTTCCGCTTCTCCTCGGGTCCGCGACCCCGGCCGCCGCCGCGGACACCGGTGCGACCGTCACCGTCTCCCGGGCCACCGCGCTCGTCGAGGGGCAGAAGATCACCGTCACCGGTGAGGGGTTCCGGCCCGGGCTCACCTCCGTGGCGGTCGGGCTGTGCAAGAAGGGCTGGACCAGCAACACCGACTGCGACCTCACCGGAGGCGCCGCCCTCGTCAACATCGACGCCGACGGGCGGCTGCCCACCGTCACGCTCACCGTGCACCGCACGGTCGCCGGCACGGACTGCCGTACCAGCCAGTGCGTCGTCGGGGTGTCCCCGCTGCCCACCGGCACCCCGGCGGCGCTGCGGCCCGCCAACACCGTCGACGTGCCGATCGGCCTCGAGGGCGGCACGGTGACCGGTTCGACCAGCGGCGTCGGCCACGCCGACACCGCCACGGCCGCCCAGGGCGCGGCCGATCCGCACTGGGACGGCCCCTCGACACCGCTGTGGGCCGCCTCCCTCGCCTCGGTCGTGCTCTGCGCGGCCGTCGGGGCCCGACTGTCCCGCCGCCCGCGCCGGACGGACCCTGTTCCGCTCTCCCACACCGGAGGTACCCCCTGATGCGTCAACCGCTGCGCCGGTCCACGGCCGTGGCCTGGACCGGGGTGACGGCCTGTGCCGTCGCCCTCCTGACCGTGCCGCCCGCCTCGGCCGCCGGCACCCTGACGGTGAGCAAGACCACCGGACTCGCGGTCGGTGACACCGTCACGGTGTCGGCGAAGGGGCTGAGCGCCAGTCAGCCCTTCGTGCCGCTCGGCCTGTGCAAGCCCGACCCGGCCGGGCCCACCGACTGCGACACCTCCGCCGACTCCGCCGTCATCGGCAAGACCGACGCGAGCGGCGTCTGGCACAGCTCGTCCGACGACTCCACCACCGCCAAGATCACCATCAAGGCGAAGGCGGGCGGCGCGGACTGCACCGCCTCCGCCGGGGCCTGTGTCATCGCCGTCTTCATCACCGCCACCGAGGAGCTCGTCCAGCAGCCGCTGACGGTGTCCGCGAGCGGCGGCGGCTCGTCGCCGAGCGCGTCGGCCAGCACTTCGGCCGACCCCTCGGCCAGTGCGTCGGCCTCCACCGGCGGCTCCGGTTCGAGCGGCTCCGGCACGTCCGGCGGGTCGTCCACCGACGACTCCCTCGCGCAGACCGGCTCCCTGGACGGCATCCCGGTCGGGCTGCTGGGGGCGGGGACCCTGACACTGGTCGGGACGTCGGCGCAGCTGCTGATGCCGCGCAGGCGGCGCCGGCAGGGGTGAGGGCCGATCCGGACGCGCGCGTCGAGGTGGGGGTGGGGCCACCGCGGTTGTGGTGGCCCCACCCCGCTTCGACGCCGGTCGTCAGGGCCTAACCGGAGCGGCCCGTGGCCAGGCGGGCCAGCGCCTCCGCGAGCGGGATCACGTCCGCGTACTTGGAGTCCAGGTCGAAGAGGTTCGCCTCGTGCGGTTCCGGGTCCCGGTCGGCCGACGCCTCGCGCACCACCTGCGGGCGGAAGCCGTACTGGAGGGCGTCCAGCGCGCTGGCCCGTACGCAGCCGCTCGTGGAGAAGCCCCCGACGACCACCGTGTCGACGCCCCGGTCGGCGAGGAGCCGGTCGAGGCCGGTGCCGAAGAACGCGCTCGGGTAGTGCTTGCGGACGACGAGATCGCCCTCGGCGGGCGCGCAGAGCTCCGTGAACCCCGCGAAGGGACCGCCCGCGCGGAACGCGTCGAGGCCGGGGACCTTGCGCCGGAAGTGCGGGGCGTCCAGGGCGGGGTCGCCCTCGTAGTGGACGGCGGTGAAGACCACCGGCGCGCCGGCCTCCCGTGCCGCCGAGGCGAGCGCGGCCATGGCCGACAGGGCCTTTTGGGCGGTGCGCAGCCACAGCCCCGAGGCGGGGTCGGCGTACGCGCGCACCGCGTCGACCAGGAGCACCGCGGGACGCTCGCCCCAGCCCACACGGCGGCCGAACCCGGCCGCCGCGTAGTCGTCGTCGAGACGGGCGGGCACCGTCAGATCACCCCGTCCTTCGCGAGCTGCGCCCGCCGGTCCGCGTCGAGACCCAGCACGCCGCCCCAGACCTCCTCGTTGTGCGCGCCCAACTCCGCTCCCACCCAGCGCACTTCACCAGGCGTGTCGGACAGGCGGGGGGTCACGTTCTGCATGGGGAACTCCCCGAAGTCGGGATGGGGGAGACGGACGATGGCCTCACGGGCGGCGAAGTGCGGGTCCTTGAGCATGTCGGCGGCCGTGTAGGTGCGCCCGGCGGGCACCCCCGCCTCGTGCAGCTCGGCGAGGAGGGCGTCGGAGGTGCGCGTGGCCGTCCACTCGGCGATGACCTCGTCGAGTTCGGGCTGATGGGCGCCGCGCGCGCCGTGTGTGGCGTAGCGGGTGTCGGCGGACAGGTCCGGGCGGCCCATCACCTCGGTGAGCCGGGAGAAGACCGTGTCCTGGTTGGCGGCGATGAGCACGTCGGCGCCGTCCGCCGTCGGATACACGTTGCTGGGCGCCACGTTGGGCAGCACGGCCCCGGTGCGCTCACGGCGGTAGCCGCCGATCTCCCACTCCGGGATCAGCGACTCCATGTACGCGAGGACCGCCTCGTACAGCGCGGAGTCGACGATCTGCCCGCGTCCGGTGCGCTCGCGTGCGTGCAGGGCCATGACGGCGCCGTACGCGGCCATCGTGCCCGCCAGCGCGTCGCCGAGGGAGACGCCGGTGCGGGACGGCGGTCGGTCGGGTTCGCCGGTGATGTGCCGGATGCCGCCCATCGCCTCGCCGATGGAGCCGAAGCCGGCCCGGGGCGCGTAGGGCCCGCTCTGGCCGTATCCGGTGACCCGGACCAGGACCAGCCGCGGATTGAGCTCGGACAGGGTCGCGTAGTCCAGCCCCCAGCGTTCCAGGGTGCCGGGGCGGAAGTTCTCCACCAGCACGTCGGCGGTGGCGATGAGTTCGCGGGCCAGGCGCTGGCCCTCGGGGTGGCGGAGGTTGCAGGTGGCGGACTTCTTGTTGCGGGCGACGACGGGCCACCACAGCGAGGTGCCGTAGGGGCGTTCGCGGCCCCACTGACGCATCGGGTCGCCGCGGGAGGGGTCTTCGAGCTTGATGACCTCGGCGCCGTGGTCGCCGAGGAGTTGGCCGCAGAACGGTCCGGCGAGCAGTGTCCCGGTCTCGACCACGCGGACGTCGGTGAGGGGTCCAGTCATGCTGCGGAGTGTAGATTCGGGAAACGCTGTTCCGCCAGAGGAACCGGACAGGCAGAATGGCGGTCATGGAGAGCAGACCCGCCGACACGGCCCCGGGCGCCGTCGGCATAGTCGAAGTGGCCCCGCGCGACGGGCTGCAGAACGAGTCCCGGATCCTCACCCCCGCCGAGCGCGCCCGCCTGGTGACCCGTGCCGTCGAGGCCGGGGCCCGCCGGGTGGAGGCCGTGGCGTTCGTCCACCCCGGCCGGGTGCCCCAGATGGCCGGCGCCGAGGAGGTCATGGCCCTGGTGCCGCGCGCCGAAGGGGTGCGCTACTCGGGTCTGGTGCTCAACAGGCGCGGTATGGAACGGGCGTTGGGCACCGGCCTCGACGAGGTCAACTGCGTGGTGGTGTCCACCGAGACCTTCTGCCGCCGCAACCAGGGGGTGGGCACCGAGGAGGCGTTCACCGTCTGGGAGGCCGTGGCCGCCGACGCCCACGCCTCCGGAGTGGAACCGTCCCTCACCCTCGCCGCCGCCTTCGGCTGCCCCTTCGAGGGCGAGGTGCCCGAGGAGCGGGTGGTCGAACTGGCCCGCCGTGCGGCGCTCACCGGCGCGGTGGAGATCGTCCTCGCCGACACCATCGGCGTCGCCGCCCCGGACGCCGTGACCCGGCTGCTGCGCGCCGTCGCCGACGTCGCGCCCGGGGTGCGGCTGCGCTGCCACTTCCACAACACCCGCAACACCGGCTACGCCAACGCGGTGGCCGCCCTGCACGCGGGCGCCACCTGGCTCGACGCCTCGCTCGGCGGCATCGGCGGCTGCCCGTTCGCCCCCGCGGCCACCGGCAACATCGCCACCGAGGACCTCGTCTACCTGATGGAGCGGATGGGCGTGAGCACCGGCATCACGCTGGAGATCGCCGCGGCCATCGGCCGCACGCTGGGCGACCGCCTCGGCGAACCGGTGCCCGCCCTGCTGGGCCGCGCGGGCGGCTTCCCGTCACCTGCCGTGTCCTCGTCGAACGTCCCTGCCGGACAAGAGAGCTGAGGGTTCGTCATGGGCGCCCACACGCACGGCTGGTGGATCCTGCTGCACCTGGTGCTGTTCGTCTTCTGGCTCGGCGGCGACCTCGGGGTCTACGTCTCCAGCCGCTCCGTCCTCAGGCCCGACCTGTCCTTCGAGGCCCGTGCCACAGCCCTGCGCATCATGGGCGTGCTCGACCTCGGTCCCAAGATCTGCCTCGTCCTCTTCCTGCCCAGCGGGGTCACCCTCATGGCCCTCGAACCCCACGGCGCCACCCTGCTGAACGCCTGGACCGCGAGTGCCGCCTGGGCGGGCGCGCTGGTCTGGCTGTGGCTGACGATCTCGGACCATCACCACCCGGGCCGCCGCCCGTTCGTCCGCCGGGCCGACTGGTCCGCACGGATCGGACTGACGGCGCTGCTGCTCGGGGTGGGCGGGTACACGATCGCCGCCGACGAGCCCTTCGGCGTCACGACCCGCCCCGGCTGGCTGGGCGCCAAGGTGATGCTCTACGCGCTCGCCATCGCCTGCGGCCTCGGCATCCGCCTCACCCTGCGTCCCTTCGGCGCCGCGTTCGCCGCCCTCGCCCGCGAGGGGTCCACCCCCGGGACCGAGGCGGCGCTCAAGCGGGCGGTCGACGGCTGCGTGCCGTACGTCTTCGGGATCTGGGGGTGCGTCCTGAGCGCCGCGGCCCTGGGGGTGTTCAAGCCGGGCGCGGCGCTCTGACGGACGATCAGGGGGACTCCCGTCGCGCGGGGAGGCCCCCCGTCCCGACCGGATCGGTGCCGGAGCGTCAGACGGCGCCGGGACGGTGGCCGAACTCCGCCGACAGCCGTTCCGCGGCGGAGACCACCAGCGGCACGCACTCCGCCATCCGCGGCTTGAACCGCATCGAGGGGCCCGCCACGCTCAGCGCCGCCACCACGTGCCCGTCATGACCGAGCACCGGCGCGGCGACCGAGACCGAACCGACCTCGCGTTCACCGGCGGAGGTCGCGTAGCCCCGGCGGCGGATCGTGGCGAGCTCCTTGCGGAGCTTGGCGACGTCCGTGATGGTCCGGTCGGTCAGCGCCTCCAGCTCGTGGCGGCCCAGGTACTCGTCGATCTCGTGCTCCGGCATGAAGGCCAGCACGGACTTGGAGGAACTGCCCGCGTGCAGCGGGTACGGGATGCCGAGCGAGACCTCGATGCGCAACTCGTGCTGCGGGACGACCTGGTCGACGTAGAGGCGGGTGTCCCCGCGCCGGATCGACAGGGTCGCCGTCTCGCCGCACTGCGCGGCCAGCCGGCGCAGCTCGGGCGCTGCCATGGCCCGCAGATCGGTGCGGGCCAGATAGGCGCGGCCCAGCGAGATCGCGGCCGGGCCGAGCGCGTAACGGCGGGTGACCGGGTCGGCGATGATCAGGTCCCGGTTGCGCAGCGCGGTGAGGATGCGGTGCACCACGGCCTTGGTGATGTCCAGCTCCTGCGCGATCTCGGTGACCCCGAGATCGGGCCGGCCGCTGCGGCCGAAGAGCAGAAGTACGTCCATGGCCCGCTCGACGGCGGCGATCGACCTGCTGCTGTTCTCCTCGCTCACGACGTTCCTTCTGCGGTGCGGGGCCCTGGGGCCGGCCGGGGCGACTCCTCCGGCCGCGGCCCAGCATAGGGCCGCGATTTCCCCAAGGGAAACACGGTCGCCCGGCCGTGGACGGTCCGGCATTGACACCCGATGAACGGCCTCGTTACGCTCATCGAGACATCGTTCCGCTACGGGAAACGCTCCGACGGGTATCCGTCCGGGAGGTCCCGCCGCTCACGAGGACACCGCCGGGAGGCGTGATGCGAGCCGCCGTCGACGAGTCGCTCTTCCGGCAGACCCTGGCACGCTGGCCCAGCGGGGTCGCCATCGTCACGACAGACGGAACCCTCGGCCGGCACGGCATGACGGCCAGCTCCTTCTGCAGCCTGAGCCTCGACCCGCCCCTCGTCCTGGTCTGCCTGGACCGCACCCTGCGCTCCCACCGCATGATCGAGGAGCACGGGGTCTTCGCGGTCAACATGCTGGGCCGCGACCACATCGCCCTGGGCCGCCGCTTCGCGGGCATGGAGCCCGGCGTCAAGGACCGCTTCACGGAAGGACGCTGGGAGACCCGGGTCACCGGCAGCCCCGTCCTCGGGGACGCCGCCGCCTGGGTCGACTGCCAGGTCCGCCACGTCTACCCGGGAGGCGACCACACCATCTTCGTCGGCGAGGTCGTCGATGCCCAAGTGCCGCGCCTGGTCACCCCGTTGCTGTTCCACTCCCGCTCCTGGGGACAGATCGCCGACCCCCTCCCGGAGCACGTCACCCTCGCCGACACCGGCGCCGCCGGACGCCTCGCCCTCGCCGCCGTCTCCCGCCGCGCCTCCGCCCGGCTGCTGGGCGGCCTCGCCGAGACCGGCGTACGGGTCCGTACGACCCACGGCCGCACCCTCGACGCCCGCGCCGTGACCGGGACCGCGCGCACGGTCTCCGTGGAGGTCACCGACACCACCGGGGCGGCGACGGCCGTGGCCGCGGGCGCGACAGCCGTCGAGTTCACCGTCGCCGACCGCTCCGGCGGCCGGGGCGTCCCCCTCGCCGACCTCCCCGCGCTGCTGTCCGCCGTGGCCGGGAGGGCCACCGCCGTCGCCCGGATCGACGACGCCCTCAACCCCGCCCGCACCGCCCGCGTCCTCGACCTCGTCGCGGCACTCGCGGCGGCGGGCTGCGACGAGATCGCCCTGGAGGAGTCCCCGGACCCCACGGGCGGCTCCTCACCCGCCCGCAGCTCACCGCTGCACCTGCGCCGACTGCTCCAGGACGCCGTCCAGCTCGCCGGTGTCGTGCCGCTGCGGCTGTCCCTGCGCGACGACCACGGCCTCGGCCTCGTCAACGCGCTCACCGCGATGAAGAGCGGCATCTGCCACTTCGACACCGCGCTCGCCGGCTGCGACGGCACACTCGACCCGGAGCGGCTCCTGCTGCTCTGCTCCCGCCTCGGTGTGGGGGTGCCCGTCGAATCCGCCCCGCTGGCCGCCTGCCGCGCCGAGCTCAACCGCCTCGTCCGCCGCCGACGCACCCGCAGACCGGCCTGACCTGGCCGTTCCCTGCCTCGGCCCGCCTCGCGGCACCTCCGCCCTCCCGCCCGGCGCGCAGCCTTCCCCGCACCGTTTCCCTTCCGGACCGCCCGCACGAGGAGCCCCCGTATGACAGCACCGCCCCTGACCGGCGAGCGTCTCATCGACGTCATGACCCCCGAGGAGCGGGACCGGGCCCGACGCGTCGAGTCCGTCCTGCCCGCCCTGCGCGAGGCCGCGGCCCGGGCCGACGCCGACGGGGAGTTCCCCCGCGGCCACATCGACCTCCTGCGGGAGGCGGGCCTGCTCGGCCTGGTGGTCCCCGAGGAGTACGGCGGCCTCGGCGGCGGACTGCGCGACCTCGCCGCCGCCACCTACGCCATGGGCACCGCCTGCCCCTCCACCGCGCTCGCCTACTTCTTCCACAACACCAGCGCCTCCCGCGGCCTGCTGCCCCTCGAAGCCATCAAGGCCGGGCTCTTCGAGGAGACGGAGATCCCCGAGGTCACCGCGTTCGCCGAGCGCGTCCTGCGCACCATGTCCGGCGGCTCCTGGCTCGGCAACTTCGCCAGCGAGTCCGTCAAGAGCTCCGGTGCCAACATCTCCATCGCCACCACCGCCCACCGCACCGAGAAGGGCTGGCGCCTCGACGGCGAGAAGTCCTTCGGCTGCGCCACCGGCATCGCCGACACCTACCTCGTCACCGCCCGCCTCGACGGCGTCACCGGACTCGACGGACTCGCCCTCTTCCTCGTCCCCCGCGAGGCCCCCGGCGTCTCCTCCCGCGAGCCCTGGAACGGCATCGGCATGCGCGGCAGCGCCAACCACGGCATCCGCCTCGACGGCGTGACCGTGGCCGACGAGGACGCCCTGACCGTCCCCGGGGCCTTCACCCGGATGCTCAAGGTCAGCCGCGGCAGCTTCGTCGGCAACCAACTGGCCATCGCCGCCGTCTACACCGGCGCCGCCCAGGCCGTCTACGACCACACCCTGGACCGGCTCACCACCAGGACCTTCGCCGACACCGGCGCCCCGATCGCCTCCAGCCCCATGCACCAGGTGCTCATCGGCGACATGACCCAGCGCCTGGAGACCGCCTACCTCTGGCTGCGCCGCCAGCTCGAACTGGAGACCTCGGAGCCGCCGTTGCGCCCCAAGCCCGAGGTGTTCAGCCAGTGGCGCCTCGGCAAGGGCTCCGTCACCGAAGCCTGCTTCGACGTCGCCCTCGGCGCCCTCAAGGCCTGCGGCACCTCCGGAGCCACCCTCGACGGGCTGATCGGCCGCACCCTGCGCGACCTCGCCATGGGGCTCGTGATGACGTTCCCCGCCGAACGCGGACGCCTCGAAGTCGCCAAGCTCGCCACGGACGAACGCGCCAACGCCCTCTTCGCCACCGTGGAGACCGGCCGATGACCGCCCCCCACCGGCAAGGACCGGAAGCCGGACCGTGCGTGCCCGCGCCGGTCGCCGACCTCGTCGACGGCGACTCGACGCCCTGCTCGCCGCTGCCCGACGGCCTCCACCGGCAGAACCCCGCCACCGGGGAACCCCTGGACCCCGTACGGGAAAGCGGCGAGGCCCGCGTCACGGCTGCCCTCGCCGCCGCCGACCGGGTGCACCGCTCCGGCGCCTGGTCCGGACTCCCCGACGAGGCCCGCGCCGACGCGCTCGACGCCGCTGCCGACGCCGTCGAGACCCGCGCCGCCGACATCACCCGCCTCGAATCCTTCGGCAGCGGTGTCCCCGTCGCGCAGACCGCCGTCCTCGGCGTCATCCTCGGCGGCGCCTTCCGCCTCGCCGCCGCCCGCCTGCGGGCCTCCGTGCTGCGCGGCACCGCCGTACGCCCCGACGGCAGGACCGTCACCGTACGCCGCGCCGCCCTCGGCCCCGCCCTGTGCGTCGTGCCGTACAACGCGCCCGCCCCCATGGCCGCCCACAAGGCGGCCTCCGCCCTCGCCGCGGGCTGCCCCGTCCTCGTCAAGGCACCCGAACTCAACCCCTACGGAACCCAGTTGCTCGTCGAGACCGCCGCCGAGGCGCTCGCCGCGACGGGAGCGCCGCCCGCCCTGCTCCAGCTCCTGCACGGCGACGCCGCCACCGGCGCCCGGCTGGTCGCCGACGACCGGGTGCGCGCGGTGTCCTTCACCGGCGGCACCCCCGCCGGCCGGGAGGTCGCCGCCGTCTGCGGACGCGCCCTCAAACCCGCCCAGCTCGAACTCGGCGGCAACAACCCCCTCGTCGTCCTGCCGGACGCCGACACCGCCACCGTCGCCCGGATCGCCACCGAACTGCTCACCACCCTCAACGGCCAGTGGTGCCGCGCCCTGGGCCGGCTCGTCGTCCCCGCCGCCCGGCACGACGAACTCCTCGACGCGATAGGCGAGTCGCTCGCCGCGCTGCGCACCGGCGACCCCCTCGACCCCGCCACCGGATACGGCCCCCTCGCCCACACCCGGCACCGCGACACCGCCCGCTCCGCCGCCGACGCGCTCACCGCCCTCGGCGGCAAGGCGCACACCTTCACCGCCGTGCCCGACGACGGCAACTGGCTCGCCCCGCTGCTGCTCACCGGCGTCCCCGAGGAACACGCACGGCACGAGATCTTCGGACCCGTCGCCACCGTCCACCCCTACACCACCCTCGACGAGGCCGTCGCCCTCGCCGACTCCACCGGCTACGGCCTGGAGGCGTACGTCGCGGGCACCGACGAGGAGGCCGCCCTCGCCGTCGCCACCCGCATCAGAGCCGGAGAGGTCAAGGTCAACGGCTCCTCCGTGCTCAGCCTCCACATGGACACACCCCGCCCCGCCTGGGGCCTGTCGGGACTGGTCGACGAGGGCACCGACGAGACGCTGCTGC
Organism: Streptomyces sp. NPDC090106; assembly: GCF_044747265.1. Taxonomy (NCBI): domain Bacteria; kingdom Bacillati; phylum Actinomycetota; class Actinomycetes; order Kitasatosporales; family Streptomycetaceae; genus Streptomyces; species Streptomyces sp. NPDC090106. The sequence goes on from NZ_JBIVDS010000003.1 coordinate 149,588, forward strand.
ACTTCACCGGCGCCCGCGTCACCGGCGTGGAGGCCGGATTCGCCCTGCACACGGGCGACTTCGCATGACCGCCGCGCCCCGGGCCGCCGATCCCGTCCTCGTCGCCGGTGCCGGACCCGTGGGACTCACCGCAGCCCTGGTCCTGGCCCGGGCCGGCGTGCCCGTCACCGTCCTGGAGGCGGGCGCCGCGCTCTCCGGCGAGTCCCGCGCCTCGACCTTCCATCCGCCGACCCTGGAGATGCTCGCCGAACTCGGCGTGGCCCCCGCGCTGATCGACCGCGGCCTCGTCGCCCGCACCTTCCAGTACCGCGACCGCCAGGAGGGCCCCCTCGCCGAACTCGACCTCGGCGTCCTCGACGGCGACACCCCGTACCCGTACCGCGTCCAGTGCGAACAGCACAAACTCACCCCGCTCCTGGCCCAGGCGCTCGCCCGACTGCCGCACACCGACGTGAGGTTCGGATGCGAGGTCGCGGGGGTCCGCCAGGACGCCGACTCCGTCACCGCCGTCCTCGCCGACGGCCGTACCGTGCGCGGCAGCCACCTGGTGGCCGCGGACGGAGCCCACTCCGCCGTACGCCGCGGCCTGGGCGTCGGCTTCGACGGCATGACCTACCCCGAACGCTTCCTCGTCGCCTCCCTCGACGCGGACCTCACCGCCGACCTGCCGGGTCTCGCACCGATCGCCTACGTCCTCGACCCCGACGAATGGCTCGTCCTGCTCCGCACCCCGGACCACTGGCGGGTCCTGCTGCCCACCCCGGAGGGCACCTCCGACGCGGCCGAACTCGCCCGTCTGGACACGCGCCTGACGGCTCTGCGCACGGAGTCCGGCGGCTCCGGCTCTCCCTGGCGCGTGGCCCACGCCAGCCTCTACCGCGTCCATCAGCGCGTCGCCGCCACCTTCCGGCAGGCCCGCGTCCTGCTCTGCGGCGACGCCGCCCACGTCAACAACCCCCTCGGCGGCATGGGCATGAACAGCGGCATCCACGACGCGGTCCTCCTCGGCACCGCCCTCGCCGACCTGGCGCACGACGAGCCGGACGCGGACGCCGCCCTGGACCGCGTCGCCGCAGCCCGCCGCGACTGCGCCCTCACCTACGTCGGCGCCCAGACCCACCGCAACTGGGAACGCCTGCGCGCCCGCGACCCACGACAACGGGCGCAACTCATAGCGGAGTTGCGCGCGACGGCGGCCGACCCGGCCAAGGCGCGGGCCACCCTGCTGCGCACCTCGATGATCGCTTCCCTGCGGCCCGTCTCCTGACCGGCCGGCGGCGCCCTGATCGAGGAAAGCCCGTGACCGGCACGGCCACGGCCTGCCGCCGCGGGCCGCGTCGCCGGGCGAACCGCGCTGCCTCGCACACCACTCGGTGAAGATGCGCCGCACCGTGCCGCGAACCCCGATCAGCCACCCGTCCAGGCCCGTCTCCTGACCGGCCGGCGGCGACCACCTCAGGAGAGCCCGTGACCGACCGGGACAGCTTGGACCGCCACAACCCAGCCCGGACCACCGACCGTGTCGGCTCGGTGCCGATCGCCACGGCCGACGACGTGGACCGGGCGGTGGCCGCCGCGGGCACGGCCGCCCGGGACTGGGTCCGTGAACCGGTCGGGCGTCGCGCCGACGCGCTGCGCGCCGTGGCGGGCACGCTGGAACGCCGGGCCGAGGACACCGCCGTCCTGCTGGCCCGTGAGTCCGGCAAGCCGCTCGCCGACGCGCGGGGCGAGGTGCTCTTCTCCGCCGCCGTCGCCCGCTGGTACGCCGACGCGGCGCCGGGCCTCCTCGCCGACCGGGAGACCGACGACGCACGCGGGCGGCTGACCGTCCGGCAGCGCCCCTACGGCCCGGTCGCCGCGCTCACCCCGTGGAACGCGCCGGTCGTCCTGACCCTCCTCAAACTCGCGCCCGCCCTCGTCGCGGGCAACGCGCTGCTGGTCAAGCCGTCGCCGCTGGCCCCGCTCGCCGTGGACGGCCTGCTGCGCGAGTGCGCCGGCCACTTCCCGCCAGGGCTCCTGCACGTCCTGCACGGCCACGAGGACACCGCCGCCGCCCTGGTGGGACACAGCGGCGTGTTCAAGGTCGCGTTCACCGGAGGGGAGAGGGCCGGCCGTGCCGTCGGCGCGCTCGCCGCCGCCGCGCTCACCCCGACCACCATGGAACTCGGCGGCAACGACCCCGCGATCCTCCTCGAGGACGCCGACCTCACCGACCAGGCCATGGACCGGCTGGTGATGGCCTGCCTGGCAACCGCGGGCCAGGTCTGCATGGCCGTCAAACGCGTCTACGTCCCGCGCTCCGCCCTGGACGGCTTCGTGACCGCCTTCACCGCGGCGGCCGACCGGGTCGTCCGGCTCGGCGACCCGCTGCGCCCCGGCGTGAGTGTGGGCCCCGTCGTCACCGCCGGGTCCGCCGACCGGCTCACCGCGCTCGCCGCGGACGCCGTGCGTGCCGGGGCCCGCGCGATCCCGCTCGGCACCGCCTGCCCCGACACCGATCTGACGGCGGGCCACTTCGTGCGGCCCCTGCTGCTCACCGGGGTGGACGACCGGATGCCCGTGGTGGCCGGGGAACAGTTCGGCCCCCTGGTCCCGGTGCTCGCCTACGACGACGAGGACGACGTCGTGGAGCGCGCGAACGCCGGTGAACTGGGCCTCGGGGCGTCGGTCTGGTCCGCCGACGAGGAACGGGCGTTCACGTTCGCCGCCCGCCTCGACGCCGGTTTCTGCTTCGTCAACACGCACAACCGCACCGGGATGTCCCTGAGGGCCCCCTTCGGCGGCGTGAAACGCAGCGGGCACGGCCGTGAGTACGGCGCCGAAGGGCTGGCGGAGTACGTGCAGCCGTGCGTCGTGCACGCGCCGGGCGCCTTCCGCCGCGGCGGTGGCGGGATGGCGCCCGGAGCGTACCCGGTGCCGGGCCGTTGACCGGTCCGGCACCGGGCGTCCGGCCGGCTCAGGAGACGCCGGTGACCGTCACCTGCGGGTCCGACGCGTCGCCGGTGTGCCACACGTAGTCGGCCGCCGCGTCGTCGCCGAGTTCGGCCAGCAGGAACCTGCCCGCCCAGCGTGCGGCGACCTCGACGCTCGCGTCCTGCGAGAGGGACTGCGTGGTCGTCTCCGCCTCGGCGGGCGACGGGCTCTGCACATCGGTGATGCCGTAGTGGTTGGCGCCGGAGACCCGCACGATCTGTCGGGGCGCGTTCAGCAGATGCGTGTACGTCTGCTCGGCGTCGGCCGGGGGAGCGATGCCGTCGACCGTGCCCTGCACCAGCTGCACGGGGATCTGGTTGTCGACGTCGGCGAAGATGCCGAGGAATTCGTTGTTGGTGCCGTAGAAGGACGCGGCCTTGACCTGGCTGGGCAGGCTGAAGCTCAGCGTCGGACAGAAGACCAGGCTGCACGTGTCCTCGGCGGCGGCCAGCCCCGCCGCACCGCCGAAGGAGTGCCCGAGCAGCCCCAGCTTGGTGCTGCTGACGCGCTTGTACAGCGGGGAGGCGGAGTTGTACTTCTCGTCCTTCATCCAGGCGACGGTGTCGGTGACCTGGTTCTCGGCGGCGTACCGCTCGTACTCGAAGATCATCAGCCGGTAGTGGTTGGGCACCACGACGACGAAGCCCTGCGCGGCGATCGCCGAGGCGTACTTCGCGTACTGGGCCTTGTCGACCTTGGCGCCCTGGAGGATCAGGGCCACCGGCAGACCGCTGGAGGTGCCGGTCGGGTAGTACACGTCGGCGCTGTCGCCGTTCACCGAGGTCTGGTAGGCGGCGACGCCGGTCGCCGCGACCGCCGTGGACGGGGCGGCGAACAGGGCGGACAGCAGGGCCAGGAGGGGAATCAGGAGATGTGCTCTGCGGATTCTCACGGGCTCTCCGGAAGGGGAGGGAGGAACAGAGAAGTTCCTTTATGGGAAACAGAGTTCCACTCAAGGTGACATGAACGCCAGGGGTTCCGTCGTACGTCTCGGAAAATCCGTGCCGCCCCCGACTGTCCTCGCCGTATCGCCGTGACCGCCAACTCGACGTCTGTGCTGCGTACTTGACAGTCGACGGTGTCTTCGCTGTCATCTCCCTCACTGCTGGGACGGAACGAAGTTTCCACAGTGGAAACATCCGTCCGCACTCGGAGGCCCCCATGCGCGCGCTGTCCCGACTGAGACACCTCTGCCCGGCCGTCGCCGCGGCCCTGTGCGTCCTCGCGACCCCCTCGACCGCCCCCGCGGCCACGGCGGTCACCTCGGCGTCGACCACCGTCGACGTCTCCTGTGCCGCCTTCACCTATCACCCCGACGCCGACTGGTACTTCCCGGCCGGCACCCCCAAGGGGCTTGTCTGGCTCCAGCACGGCTTCGCCCGCTCCGGCGTCAACATGGCCGACCTGGCCGAGCACTACGCCGCCGCCGGCTACCTCGTCTTCGTGCCCACCCTGCCGAGCGCCGACATCTTCGGCTGCACTCTCCAGAACCTCGGCAACAACAAGCCGTTCCTCAACAACGTGGCGACCTGGTTCAGCGGCGCCGCGAACGCCTCGGGCCAACTCGCCACCAGCTACGCGCGCGCCGCCGCCCTGGCCGGGCGTACCGGCACGGCACTGCCCGCCACGTTCCTCTTCTCCGGCCACTCCGCGGGCGGTGAGGCCGTCGAGTACGTGGCCCAGCGCCTGCGCGGCAGCTCACCGGCAACCTTCGCCAAGCTCAAGGGGCTTGTCCTGCTCGACCCGGTGGCCTCCGCCATCGGCGACAACACCGCCGCCTCCCTGGCCGGGCTCGCCACCACCTCGCTGCCGGTGCGCACCGTCTCCTCGCCGCCGTACCTGTGCAACAGCAGCGCCAGCGGCACCACCGCGCTCCAAGAGGTCTACGCCGGAACGCCGTTCGTGGGAGTGGAGCTCACTTCCGGGTCCCACGTGGATGCCGAGGGCGCGAGCGTCGACGCGGCGGGATCGCTGGCCTGCGGCACCTCCCAGGCCAAGAACATCAGTGCCCTCCAGACCCTGGCCGTGGGCTGGGCCGCGGACGCGTTCGACGGCACCACGACCGCCACCTACTATCCCGGCGGCACCTACTACCAGTCGCTGCTCCAGGCGGGCACGATCGAGACCCTCGCGGGCGCCGGGGGCTGACGCGCGCAGACGAGAACGCCGGTGGGAGGGGCGCCGCACGGCACCCCTCCCACCGGCCTGACCGACGGCGACTCCGTCGCGGTACGGGTCAGTCGGCCGGTCCGACATGGTCGACCACCGCGCGGTCCGCGAGCCGGGGGCGCAGCCATGAGGCCAGTTCGAGGTGGAGCGGATGCCGCTGATAGGCGCCCAGCCCGTCCGCGTCGTCGTGCCGCGTGACCATGCTCAGGTGGTACGACACCGGTGAACCGACGACGTCCAGGCCGAGCTCGATCGAGCGTATCTCCGGTACCAGCGGCGCGAGTTCGGCCAGCCGGCGTGCGGCCTCGGGCGCGTCGGCCGGGTCGGTGAACCGCATCAGGACGACATGGGTGAGCACCGCGGAGCCTCCGGTGGTCGGATCGGCAATCCCCTCTGTCGCGGGGGCGGTTGCGAGTGTATGTTTGGGAAACGCTGTTCCGCTAGAGGAACCACAGGAGGAAGCCATGGCCCTCGTCGCCGGCTCCGTACGGGTGGCCGCGGCCCAGTTCGCAGTGGGGGAGGACAGGAAGGCCAATCTCGCCGCCGTGCTCCGCGCGATCGACGCGGCGGCGGCCCGCGAAGCCGACCTCGTCGTGCTGCCCGAGTTCTGCAACCACCTCTCCTGGTACCGCGACCGCGCCCACGCGCTGCGTGAGGCGTGCCGCTTGGGGGACACCTTCCTCAGCGCGGTCGCGGGCGCCGCGGCCGGCCACCGGATCTACGTCAAGGTGCACGTAACCCTGGCCACCGAGGCACCCGGAACCGCCCTGGACGCCGAAGGTAGCGGGAGCGACGGATCCGCCGGTTTCACCGAAGTAACCGGGTCGGACGGGGCAGTTGGGACGATCGGGCCCCCCGTCCGCGACGACGGCATGCGCATCACCGCCGCGAGCCTGCTCATCGGCCCCGACGGGCGACTGCTGGGCCGCGCCGACAAACAGACCCTCATGGGCAGTGAGAACGACCACCTCGACCCGGCGGACACCGTCGGCCCGGTGCTCGACACCCCGCTCGGCCGCCTCGGCCTGTACTCCTGCATGGAGGGAGTCATCAACGAGGTGTGCCGGGGACTCGCCCTGCGCGGCGCCCAGGTCCTGCTCAACAGCCTCAACTCCTTCGCCGTGGACGAGGCTTCCCTCCACATACCGGTGCGCGCGGCCGAGAACAAGGTGTGGGTCGTGGCCGCCAACAAGGTCGGTCCGCTCATCCCCGAGAACCATCTCGCCGCCGTGGCCTCCGGCCTGGGCATCCCGCCCGAGGCGCTGCACGGCGCGGGCGGCAGCCAGATCGTCCGCCCCGACGGCACGGTCGCCGCCGAAGCCCCCGCCATCGGGGAGGCCGTGGTGGTCGCCGACATCGAACCGGCCGCTGCCGACGACAAGCGACGCCCCGACGGCACCGACCTGTTCGCCGCCCGGCGCCCCTGGCTCTACGGCCCCGTCGCCCGCCCGCCGCGACCGGCGCCGCCGTTCGCCGCGCGGCGGGCGGACACCGTGACCGCGGCGGTCCTGCGCCCCGACGGCGACGGCCCCAACGCCCTCAGGGAAGCCGTCGCCGGGGCCGCCGAGGCCGTGGCGCGCGGAGCCAGGCTGCTCGTGCTGCCGGAACTGTTCCTCTGCCCCGGCGGCACCGCACCCGTGGACACCGCCCCGGACGAGGGCCTCGCGGCCACCGCCGTCCGTGACCTGGCCGACGCGCTCACCGGTACCGACGCGCTGATCGCCTGCACCCTGCCCGAGGCGGGCGTCCACACGGGATTCCTGATCGGCGCCCACGGGCCGGTCCTGAGGATGCCCCAACTTCACCCGAGCGCACGGCACTCCGCCTGGGCCACCGAGAAACCGGCACCCCCCGTCACCCACGACGCGCCCTGGGGCCGTGTCGCGCTGGTCGTCGGCGACGACACCCTCTACCCCGAGACCTTCCGGCTCGCCGCCCTCGCCGGGGCCGACACCGTCGCCGTCTGCTACAGCGGCGCCGAACCCTGGGAACGCACCCTGGGCCTGCCCGAACGCGCCGCCGAGAACCGCGTCAACGTCGTCGCCGCCGGACACGGCGAAGGCGCGATCCACGCGCTGCCGGGCGACTTCGGCCTCTGGCAGAGCCGGGACGGCGGGTTCACCGGCCGGATCAGCCACCCCCTCGTCACCACCGCGAGCGGCCCCCTCACCCTCGCGCCCATCCACCCCGCCCAGGCCCTCCGCCGCATGGTCTCCCGCAACACCGACCTTGTCGACGGCCGCCCCTGGCGCCTGTCCGGAGCGCTCACGTCACCCGACCCGGGCGCGCTCACCGCCCCGGACTCCGGCGCCGTCCCCGCCTGACCGCGACGGAACACCCGACGGAACACCCGAGCGACCGCGACCGGACCCGCGAGCGACCGCGACGGCACACGCAAGCCCCTCCACGCCACCACCTCGTATCCAGCATCCCGAGGAGCGCCATGGCCGAGACACTCAAGGCCGTGCAGGACATGACGGACGCGGCTCCCGTCACCGACGTCACCGAGACCTTCCAGCAGTGGCAGGAGCTGCTCGCCGAACTCAAAGCGAAGATCGACAACCGGTTCGACCTCACCCGCGACCCCTCCACCCTCGCCCTCGACTCGTACGGCAACCCGCCGCAGAGCCCCGGCGGTTCCCTCGCCGCCTACAGCGGGCCCGAGGTCGACTGGATGGTCCACTCCTGGCTCGGCAACCCCACCCACGGTTTCGCCAACCTCCATCTGACCGTCTGGCTGGGCCCGCGGATCCGGGTACCGCATCTCGCCATCGCGCTGCTGTGCTGGCCGGGCGGCTGGTTCTACCTGGACTCCGTGCCCCGCAGCAACCTGCTGGCCGACGGCGACGCCTACGACCGCTACTACGCCCCGCTGGACGAGGAGTGGCTGAAGGTCCGCGAGAGCCACCCGAAGCTCGACTGGTTCACCAGCCGCGCCGGGTTCATCCGCGCCAGTCTCTCGCCCACCGCCTACTGCTACTCGCTGCCCCGCGACGAGGAGCACATCGACCTCGTCCGCAGGCTCACCCACGCCCATGTGGACCGCTGGCTGGGCTGGGTCGACGCCGCCGAGCCGGTCCCCGAACCGGAACGGGACGCCCTCGCCGCCGCCGACCTCGCCACCCGCCGCAACATCGCCGAACGCGACCCGGCCAACGTGATGGGCGTGCGCTACTTCGGCGAGGCCAAGACCGAGCAGCTGGTGCGCGCCCTGTGGGGCGGCGACCGGGAACTGCCGAGGCCCCGGTGACGACGGAGAGACCGGAACCGGCGGCGAAATCGGAGCCGACCGTACGGGCGTTGTGGTGGGCCTGCCGGGTGCCGGGGCTGAAGGAACCCTTCGACACCGCGCACCTGCGGGTGTTCTACCCGTCCCGGCCCACCGGCTCGGACGCCGAGCGCCTGAGCGGTGAGCTGCCCGCCGACACGGACGGCGCCCCGTACCCGGTGGTCCTGCTGCTGCCCGGCATCAACGTCGGCCAGGACTCCTACCGCTGGCTGGCCATCGAGCTGGCCCGCGCGGGACTCGTCGCGGTCACCGCCGACCTGGTGGGCGAGCTCTTCGCGGGCAGTCACGGCCTCACCCCGGCCATCGACCTGGACGCCGCCTCCCCGCAGGGCTGGGGCTCACGCCCGACGACCCCGCTGATCGGCGCTCTCCTGGACGCCCTGCGCGACCTGGACCGCCGGTCCCCGCTCGCCGGGCTCCTCGACCTGGACCGGATCGCCCTCGGCGGGCATTCCGCCGGCGGGACCGTCGTCCTCCAGTCCGCCGCCCACACCCCGGGCGTACGGGCCGTGTTCGCCTACGCCGCCCACACCCTGGTCGCCACCATGCTCGGCTGGCCCGAGGGCACCGTCCTGCCCGTGGGCCCGGGCATCCCGGTGCTGCTGCTGTCCGGCGAGCACGACGGCGTCATCGCCTCCAGCACCGACCGCTACGCCCCCGAGAGCGGCCGGGCGCCCGCCGACCCGGTGCTGCGCACCTTCGACGAGGCCGTCCCGGACAGCGGCGGTGCCAGCGCCTGGGCCCGGCTGTCCTGCGCGAACCACTTCACCGCCTGCGACCCCCACGACCCCACCGGAGGCCGGGGCTTCCTGGAGACCCCGCCCTCCGGAGCGCCGTCCGACCCGACGGCACCCCGCGCCCTGCTGGGCCGCCTGGTCACCGAGTTCTGCGTGTCCCGGCTGCGCGACGACCCCGCCGCGGGCCGGCGCCTGGACGACCTGCTCGCCCCTCCGCACCCGGGCCTCGCGGCCGTACGCCGCCGCTGACCGTTCACCGCCCCGAACGACCGAGGAGTGCCTTCCCCGCCATGTTCAAGAACTTCTGGTACGCGGTCGAGTTCTGCGACCGCGTCGGGCGCAAGCCCGTCAAGGTGGTCTGTCTGGGCCAGAGCCTGGTCCTGTACCGGAGGAAGGACGGCACCCCCGTCGCCCTCTCCGACCTGTGCGCCCACCGCGGGGCCGCCCTCTCCGGCGGCACCCTCCGCGACGACCAGGTCGTCTGCCCCTACCACGGCTGGCGCTTCGACGCCGAGGGCGCCTGCACCCTCATCCCCGCCAACCAGCCGGGCCGCGGCATCCCCAAGAAGGCCCGCGTCGACGCGTACCCGACCCAGGAACGGTACGGGTTCGTCTGGGTGTTCCTCGGCGACCTGCCCGAACGGGAGCGCCCGCCGCTCCCGGTGTGGCCCGAGTTCGACGAACTCCTGGAGAACGGCGGCCGGTTCCGCGCCGTCACCGGCGAGTACCTGTGGAACTCCAACTACGAGCGGGTGCTGGAGAACGGCTGCGACATCGCCCACACCCCGTTCGTCCACGCGGGCTCCTTCGGCAACCCCGACCGCCCCGAGGTCGAGGAGTACACCCTCGAACAGCCCGACGAATGGTCGGCGTTCGCGACCGTCGCGCTCCACCCGCCGACCGCCAAGGGCCTGTGGGCCAAGCTCTACGCCGACCGCAGGTCCCAGGGCACCGAGCGCCCGCCCGTCGTCACCACGGCCGGCTGGATGCTGCCCAACCTGATCAAGCTGCACGTCCGGCTGCCGTTCGGCAACATGATCATCTACGACACGAACATCCCCGTCGACGAGACCACCACCCTCGTCAAGTGGGTCGCCCTGCGCGACTTCTTCACCGGTTCCTGGGCGGACGCCAACACCCGCAAACGGGTCTACCGCATCTTCGGGCAGGACGCCCCGGTCGTCGACGCCACCCGGCCCGAACTCCTCCCCGCGGACCTGGGCGCCGAACTCCATCTGCGCTCCGACCTGATCTCCGTCGCCTACCGGCGCCGCCGCCAGGAACTCGCCGCCAAGGGCTGGTCCGTGGGCCCCGCCGACCGCATCACCGGCGACGTCCCCGAACGCACCTCCACGGTCATCGCCTCCCCGGGACGCCGCGAGGTGCCCGAGTTCGCCCGCGCCTGGGAACAGAAGGCCCACGGGTTCCACCCCACGGTGGAAAGCGCCGAACAGGACGCCGAGCAGGAAGCCGAACAGGTCGCCGGGCAGGCTGCTGGGCACGTTGCCGAGCAGGCCACCGAACGTGCCGCCGAGCAGCCTCGCGGACAGGCCGTCGACCCCACCGCCCACCAGCCCGCCGCTCAGTCCGAGAGCGAGTGAGACGATGCCCGACACCCCTGCCTCGCCGGACCCCGCGACCGCTCAGGACGGCCCACCCGCCGCCCTGTCCGCACGCGTCCTGGACCGGCTCGTCGCGGCCACCGGAGTCCAGGAGGTCCCCACCCCCTGGGCGGTCCTGACCGGACAGGCCTTCCCCGGCCCGGTCGGAGCGGTGCGCTGCTTCACCGGTGACGGACCGGTCGCCTCCGTCGTCCACATCTCCCTGGTCGTCCCGCCCATCGGCCTCGACAGCCACATGGTGTTCGCCTTCGGCACCGCCGACGGCCCGCTGCCCCACTTCACCCTCGACGCCGTGCGCACCGGCGACGCGTACGCCTTCCACCTCGACCTCGTCCAGCGCGCCGACCTCGCCCCACACGCCGCCTACACCGACGCCGCCTACGGCCCGCTCACCGAGAGCCACGAACAGGCCGCCTCCATCGAGGGGTTGACCCCGGCCCACGTGGGTCCCCGGCAGCGCGCCCTGATGTCGCCGTGGATGCTGGTGCACCGTGCCGACGAAGCCGCGCTCACCGCGATCGGACCCGTCACCGACGCCTACCTCACCCACTGGCTCGCCCTCGCCGCCGACTTCCCCGCGGATGCCGCCGAGGACGTCAAGGACACCGACCTCGCCGAACGCGACGGCCGGGTGCGCGCCCTCCTGTTCAGCCGGGAGATCGACCCGGTCTGGGCACAGGTGGACCGCCTCCTGGGCGCGGACACCACCGACGCGCTGCGCACCCTTCTCATCACCGGCCGCCCCGCCCCGGAGGACCCCGCATGACCGGCATCCGCCCCGCCGAAGCCGCCCCCGGCCCCAGCGTCTGGCAGCAGCGCATCACCGGTGAATGGCACGGCCGGCCCTCCCTGTTCGACGCCACCGGCACCTGGTGCGGCTACGAGGACATCCGCCGCTCCTCCGAACACACCGACGGCACCACCGTCTACCGCATGGACGGCGGCCTGGAGGCGGGCGGCGCCCTCGCGGGCCGCTTCCGGCTCGCCGCACCCTTCGCGTTCGGCGTCACCGACTCCGACAGCAGCCGCATCTACCAGGGCCCCGACTTCCACGGCAGCGGACAGCCGTACGGCACCTTCGTCGATGCCCGCTACTACGGGCCCGGCTGGCAGGTCGGCCTCAACACCTGGAACCACGTCCTGCCCGACGGCGACGTCCAGGTCTACTCCTCGATGCTCTACCAGGGCTGGACCGTCGTCGGCTGCTTCAACGGCATCTACCGCCGCACCCTCGACACAGACCCCGACACCGACCCCGGCACCCAGGCGATGATCGACTCCCACCTCGCCGCCGAGACCCGCAACGGCCCGGTCCCGTGGATCCTGCCCACCAAACAGGCGGGCGTGTTCGCGGGGGAGTGCGAGGCCTTCGGCCCCGACCAGAAACCGCTCGGCGCCGTCCGCGTCGAGAACCGGCTCACCCCGCTCGACCTCCTGCGCACCGAGCACCACCTCACCTGGAGCGGCGGCGGCCTCGACCGCGAGGCCACCGTGGTGCGCCGCCGGGACGGCACCCGCGAGTTCTGGGAGGGCCCCGGTGCCTGGGGCAACGCCCAGGCCTTCGGCCGCGCCAACTTCCCCGTCTGGCACTTCACCGACGCCCCCCACCGGGTCGTCGCCCGCGAGTACGCCCTCGACGCCACCCCCGGGATGAGCGCGGGCGGCCGACTCGCCGTCACCTACGAGCTGTTCGACGGCCAGAGCCTCGCCGCGGTCGTCCACGGGGTCCTCGACTGGACGACGACATGACCGCCCCCGCCACCGGCCCGGTGGTGGTCATCACCGGCGGCACGCGCGGCATCGGCCACGGCCTGGCCCGCGCCTTCCTCGACCGCGGCTGCCGCGTCGCCCTGTGCGGACGCACGGAGAAGGCGGTCGAGACCGCGGCGGCCACGCTCGACACCCCCGACGGGAGGCTGCTCGCCCGCACGGCCGACGTCACCGACCGGGAGCAGCTCGCCGCCCTGTGGGACGCGACCGAGACGGCCTTCGACACCGTCGACGTCTGGATCAACAACGCGGGCGCGGCCACCGCCCGGCGCCCCCTGTGGGAACTGAGCGAGTCCGGGACCCGGGACGTCGTGGAGGCCAACCTCCTGGGTGTCGCCAACGGTGCCGCCGTGGCCGTCGCCGGGTTCCTGCGGCTGGGCCGCGGCGAGGTCTGGAACATGGAGGGCTTCGGCTCGGACGGCCGCCAGCTCCCCGGCCTCGGCGCCTACGGCACCACCAAACGCGCCGTCACCCACCTCACCCGGGCCCTCGCCACCGACCTGCGCGACCACGCCGTACGCAGGCCGCACGACGTGCGCGCCATGGCGCTGTCGCCCGGCATGGTCGTCACCGACGTCCTCACCCACGGCTACACCGCCGAGGAGTACGAGAAGGCCCGCAAGGTCTTCGACATCCTCGCCGACCGGGTGGAGACGGTGACGCCCTGGCTCGCCGACCGCATCCTGTCCGGGCGGACCCGCAACGGTGGCCGTGTCGCCTGGCTGACCCGCCGCAAGGCCGCCGCCCGCTTCGCCGCGGCGGCCTTCCGCAACCGCTCGGTCATGCCGCCGCGCCCACCGGACGCGGCCCCGGACGGTCCGCACGCCCACCGTTCCGAGGAGGCCGGACGATGAGTCACCCCGTCGACTACCCCGTGTCCCTGGCCGTCGAGGACTTCGTCCCGGTGCTCCTGACGGCCGTCGCCGCCGCCCGGCTCGTCCGTCCCGCGGCCCGCACCGGACGCGACGGGCGGCTCCTGGCCCTCGCGGGAACGGTGCTGATCGCTTCCGGCGGCCTGTCGAAGGCGGTGTGGAAACTGGTCGTGGCCCTGGACGGCCCGGACATCCAGCCCTTGAACAAGGCCCTGTTCCCCCTCCTGTCGGCGGGTTTCCTCCTTCTGTCCCTGGCCTTGCTGCGCTTCCCGCTCCGGACCGAGGGCGTGTCGGCCTCCGCCGACACCTCACGCCTGCGCTGGGTCTTCGCCGGACTGTGGACGGCCGTGTCGGCGCTGTCCCTCGCCCTCGGCTCGACGGCACCGGTCATGGTGCTGGCCATCGCCGCCGTCACCGTCTGCGCGATCCGGCTGATCCTGCTGGCCCGCGCCGCGGGAGACACGCTCGCCGCGTCGGCGGCCGGATTCTGGCTGCTGGGGATGTACGTCCTCGGCCCGCTCGCCGCCCGCCCCGACCAGAGCGTGGCCCTCCAGTGGATCGAACAGTCCTGCAACACCCTCACCCAGGCCGCCGCCGTCCTCGCCGCCTGGCGTCTGGCACCGGTCCTGGCCGCGGAGCCGGACACCTCCCTGCCCGTTCCCGCATCCGACGACCGGACGGTGACCTCATGACCGACGCCCTGGGCTGGCGCCGCAAGTTCGGTGTCATCGCGCCGAGCACCAACACCATCGTGGAACCGGACTTCGCCCGTATGACGGTCCCCGGAGTCACCTCCCACTTCTCCCGCATCCACATCCGCGACCAGAACATGGACGGCGACGCCGGCATGGAACGGCTCCTGGAACAGATCCGCGACGAGATCGGCGCCGCCTGCGAACGGGTCCTGACCTGCGAACCCGACTACATGGTGATGGGCATGTCCGCGGAGACCTTCTGGGGCGGCGTCGAGGGCAACCGCGAGTTCGTCAAGCAGATCAACGACATCACCGGCCTCGACGTCGCCACCGGCGCCGAGGCCTGCGAACGCGCCCTCAAGCTCTTCGGCGCCCGCCGCATCGGCGTGGTCACCCCCTACCAGCCCGTCGGCGACGCCAACGTCCGCCGCTTCTTCACCGAACTCGGCTTCGAGGTGGCCGGCGTCGTCGGCCTCCGCTGCCCGACCGCGGTCTCCATCGCCCACGTCACCGAGGACGAACTGCGCAAGGCCCTGCGCGACCTCGCCGCCCTCGATGACGTCGACGCCCTCGTCCAGTGCGGCACCAACCTCTCCATGGTCCGCCTGGCCGACGAAGCCGAACGCTGGCTCGGCCTCCCGGTCATCGCCATCAACGCGGCCACCTGGTGGATGGCCCTGCGCGACAACGGCATCACGGACCGGGTGGAGGGGGCCGGGGTGCTGCTGCGGGAGCACTGAGTCCTCCCCGCCAGGCCGGCCCGCCCCCTGGTGCGGGGCGGGCGCCCCGTGGTGGTCAGTGCCCGACCGCGCTCTCGGCGTACGTGGCGAGAAGGGCGAGGCCGAGAAGGGCGAGCGAGGTGAACGCGGCGGCGCCGTGCCACACGGCGGTGTGCGGGGGAGCGCCGTCCAGCCGGTCCAGGGTGCCGTACGCGATGCCTCCGAGCAGTGCCAGGAGCAGCACCACCAGGACGAGCAGGGGACGGGAGGCCGACAGACCGCTCACCGTGAGCGTGGTGACCGCGGTGAAGGCCACGCCGGATCGCTGGAGCGCGGCGGGGACCGTGGCACCGCCCGCGCGATGCAGCACACCGGCGCCCAGCGCGAGCAGAGCGCCGATCAGTACGGCGGTCGTCAGGGGCCAGACCGGCGAGCCGGCGCTCGTGAGGGCGAGGGTGAAGTGCTGGTGCATGGAGGTCCTTTCACACGGCCCGCGGCGACGGGAACGCCGATGACGGGTGGCGGAAGCGGACCAGCCCGAGGGCACGGCGGATCGCCGACTTCGTCAATGTCCGGGTGAACGGCCTGGTCGTGGCGCTACGTTGAACCACCCGAGTCGGCCGAGTCGGGGTGAGTCATGTCATGTCCGGCGATGGGGGGAACCGTGCCGCACCAGGACCACGGGCAACCGACGGGTTTCACCGAGGCGTTCTTACAGCTGCACCGACTCGCGGGCGAGCCGCGAGCGAGCCAGATCCTGGAACGCGCCGCGGCCCTGCGCCTGGTGGACGAATCGATCCGCGCGCTCGGCGCGCCGCCCGCGGACAGCACGGTCGACGGCTGGCTGCGCAACGGTCGCGTCCCCCGCCGGGAGAAGCACCTGCTGCTCGTGGTGAGAGTGCTGACACGGATGGCCAGAGAGCGTGACCGGCCCCGGAGCGTGCCCGCGCATCTGACGGAGCCCGACGCCTGGCGCAGACGCCTCGCGGAGAAGGCCGACGGCCCGCCGCACCCAGGGCCGGGTGCGTTCCCCGAGCAGCCGGTGGGCGCCGTACCCGCCCCGCCTTCCGCACCGAGCGCACCCGTGCTTCCCGTCGCGGATCGGCGACGCGTCCTGCGCCGTCCCGCCCTGCTGGTGCTCGCCCCGCTCGTGGCACTGGCCGGCGTGCTGTGGCTGACGCACCCCTGGGGCTCGGACGACCGCGACCCGACGGGGGACGCCGGCAGCACACGCGTGAAGGACAGGGCCGTCGGGGTCGAGAACAAGGACAGTGCGGGCGCGCCCGTGAAGGTGGTCTCGGTCGGGCGCCTCAACACCGGGAACAACAGCTGGGCGTTCGAGGATCCCCGCACGCTGTCGACGGACGACCTCGCGGCCATCGGGAACCAGACGTCACAGGCTCACTACGACTCCTGGTTCCTCGAGCGCGACGCCGTCCCGGTCGGACAGCGCCAGGACCAGATCCTGCTGGAGGGCAACTCCGACCGTACCGTGCGCGTCGTCGGTCTGGAGATCGACAAGAAGTGCCGCAAGCCGCTGGACGGAACCCTCTTCTACAACCCGAACGCGGGCCAGGACACCTCCGTGATCCTCACGGCCGACCTGGACCAGCAGTTCCCGCTGATCGGGAGCACGGATCCCGAATCCGACCCGGACGAGGCCTATTTCGACAGCCACTCGATCTCCCTCAGGAAGGGGGAGCAGATCCGCGTGGTGCTGCTCGCGACGACGAACCGGCAGTACTGCGAGTACAGCGTCGACCTGAGGATCGCGCACGGCGACGAGACGCTCACCCAGACCGTCAAGGACAACGGACGTCCCTTCCGGCTCACCGCCGACCCGGCCGGATCGACGGACGACCCGCACTACCTCAGCGCCTACCGGAAGGCGTACATCGCGGGAGTCGTCGCGGCCTCCGCGTGCCGGTCGGACGTGGACCGCTTCCTCGCGGTCGACCCCCGGACGTTCACTTCCGACACCGTGGTGTGCTCCTGACGCCTTCCCGGACACTTGTCCGACCACGGCTGTGTTTTCCGGCGGCGGCGGGGCACTCGCACGGCACACGGGCGACGAGCTCCGACGCGAAGGGAAACCCCTCATGCTGGCCATCATCTCCGCAGTGCTGTTCTTCATCTCCTTCCTCATCAACGCCGCCGAGATCTCCACCAACGACGTCTTCAGCTCGACGAACGTGATGCTGCTCGGGCTGACCGCGCTCGCTCTGCACCTCGCGGGTGTGGGGACCGGCTGGTCGCGGGGCGGTCGCAGACGCTGACCGTGCCGTGGCCGTCAGCCGGACCGGCGCTCGATCTCCGCGGCCGGGAACGGCGTCCGCTTGCTCTCGGTCAACAGGCGCCGGAAGAAGGCGTCCACGGCGAGGGCGCGGCGTGCGTGCCGGTCGAGGAGGGCCGTGATCGCGGGTGGGATGCCGTCAGGGCGCCCGCCCGCGATCCAGTCGCGCAGGAAGACATCGCGTTCCGCGTCACCGCGCACCCCGTCGAGCAGGTGGAAGCGGAGCAGATGGCTCGCGATGTAGAGGCGGTCGTAGGCGAGATGGGCCGACAGGAAGCCGGACTCGTCCGCCGACAGGTCGAAGCGCGCGCTCAGCGCGAGTCCGAAGTCGGTGAAGTACAGCCGGTGTCCGTCGGTGAGGATGTTGCCGAAGTGGGCGTCGAAGTGGACCAGTTCGCGCGAGCTCATGAAGGCCGCCACGTCCATCAGGGCCTCTTCCGCCCAGCGGTGGCCCGCTCCGTCCCCGCCTCCCCGGATGCCGAACGCGTCCTGCTCGCCCAGCCATTCGGCCAGCGTGTGCGGCACGTGTTCCAGGAAGACCGTCAGGCTGAAGGCGGACCGGCCGATGGCCTCCAACCGACGGCGCACCGCCGGTGATCCCTCCCAGTGGGCGACGGCCCCCTCCAGCCCGCCGAACGCGTCGGTGAAGCCCTCGGGAGGGGAGTCGGGCAGCACCCGCCAGTGGTACATCAGAGGGAACGCCGCACAGTCGTCGGCCAGGACCCAGTTCGTGGTCATGGTGTGCGCGGCGAGTTCCCGCCAGGCTCCGAACCCGGCCGAGCCGACGCCGTACTGGTAGAACAGCGGAAGTCCGAAGAGATTCGCCGTCGACCTCACGTTCTCCGGGCACAGTTCGACGTCCGTCAGCGGGATCCGTTTGACGAAGACGCGCGTCCCGTCGACGTCGGCCTCCGCCGATCTGCCGCCGATCCCCTCACCGAGCGGGGTGGCGGCGGCCACGACCTCGCCGAGTTGTCCGTCGCTCAGCAAGGAGAGCCGCGTGCTCACGTGCCCGTACGCGGTGAGGCGCGCCGAGCGCGTCGGGCCGCCTCGGTCCAGCATCGACCACTCCTCGGTGCCCGAACCAGGGCCTGTGCCGTCAGGGATACGCCACCGACCCTACGCCGCCGGGGCGGTGGACACGGGAACGCGTCCACCGCCCCGGCCGAGCGGAACGGGCGGGCACTCGGGGCGCCCCTGCCTCGCCGTGCGGCGGCTCAGGACCGCACGGTGAGCTGGAAGGACTGCGCGGCCGAACCGTCACAGGTCCGCTGGGTGAGCTGGACGCTGTTCGTGGCCGCCGCGGCGGCCGTCAGGCACTTGCCGCTGTGCCGGGCGACGAAGTGGTAGCTCCCGCTCGACTCACGCACCGGCTGCCACTGCTGGTTCGTGCCGCCTCCGTAGGCCCACAGCTGCAACGGCGCGTTGTCCGCCGTCGAGCGGTCGGTCACGTCGATCGCCTGCGCCGGGTTGCCGCGCGCGGTGATCTGCGTGTATCCGCCGTCGGTGGAGCGGAACTGGTACTGCTGCGCGATCGTGCCGTTGCAGGCGTACTGCTGGATCGCCGTCCCGTTGGCCGTCGCCGCCGAACGGGCGTCCACGCAGGTGCCGTTGCCGCCGTTCTGCACGGTGTACCAGGAGGTCTCGGAGATCTGGTCACCGGTCGGCGGGGTCGTGGTGCCGCCCCCGCCCAGCCACTTGAGCCCGTCCAGCAGGAACTGGTTCTGGGTCGCGCTGGCGAACGTCGACGACAGCCGCGTGTTCGTCGTGTAGTTCATCGCGTTGTGCCCGAAATTCGCGTACAGCATCTTGTACTTCGTGTTGGTCCACAGGATCGGGTAGTAGCCGCTGTACCAGGACTGGTTGGGATCCGTGCCGACCGGGAAGCTGCTCGGGTCGATCGACGCCAGGATCTTGATGTCCGCGTTCTGCCGCAGATCCTTCGACCAGCTGTACCACTCGCTGACCGACGACGTGAACGTGGCCGGCAGGTTCACGGTCGCCGGGGTCGTGCGGTCCTCCACCTTCAGGGTCACCGCGGTCGGGCCCCAGGTGTTGGACGCGAAGTTCCCCGAGCCGAGAAACGTGTTGTGGTACCAGGACCAGCTCGCCGCGTCGGTCGTGAACGCCGAGACATGGAAGCCCAGGAAGCCGCCACCGCCTCGCATATACGTCTCGAAGCCGCTGCGTTGTGCGGACGTCTGCGGCAAGTCGTCCAGGAACAGGACCACTTGGTAGGCGTTGACTCCGCCGTTGGCGAGCAGGTTCCAGTCGGTGCTGGCCGTGTAGGTGAAGCCGGCTGCCGCCGCCTGCTGAGGGAACCAGACGTTCGCCTCCTTGTCGAAGTCGATGTGCGCCGCGTCGTAGGTCCCGCTGTACAGGGCGAGGACCTTGAACGGGTCCGCGGCGGGCCCCGCCTGCGCGACGGGTGGTACGGCCGCGAGGCCCAGGAGCGTGGCCAACAGGAGCAGAACCCGCAGGAGTACGCGGGTGGGGCCGGATCTGACGGTGCTCATCTCGTGGTCGGTCCTTTCCATGGGGACGGCGGGCGGTCGCCCGAGGTGCGGGTGACGAGCGTGCGCGTCAGCCGGTGTAGCGGGCGAGGATGCCGGTGAACTGCCAGTTGCTCTGGCTCACACCCGAGCAGGTGTCGTCGTTGGGGTAGGCGCCAGGGCAGGGGCGGTCACGGTTCGCGGACCAGAACGTCAGCCGGGCCAGGTGATGGGCCTGCGCGTAACCGAGGATGGTCTGGAAGTCGGCGGTGGTGACGGTCTCGTTGTCGTCGGTGATGCCGTTCATCGACGAGATGCCCATGGTCCGGTAGGCCGTGTCGTCGCTGTAGCCGTACGCGTTCTTGAGCGCGGTCTTGAGCCCCTCGGCGGCCCGCTGGGTCAGGGTGCCCATGTTCTGGCCCGCGCCGCCGAAGTCGAACGGCATGATCGTCCACGCGTCCACGGCCAGCCCGGACGCCGCCGCCCGGTTGATCAGGCTCGTGTCGGGGCCGCTCTGACCGGTGCCGATGGTGA
Organism: Streptomyces sp. NPDC090106; assembly: GCF_044747265.1. Taxonomy (NCBI): domain Bacteria; kingdom Bacillati; phylum Actinomycetota; class Actinomycetes; order Kitasatosporales; family Streptomycetaceae; genus Streptomyces; species Streptomyces sp. NPDC090106. The sequence goes on from NZ_JBIVDS010000003.1 coordinate 169,753, forward strand.
CGTACACCTTGAGGCCCGGGTTGTTGGCCTTCACGGTCTTGAGCGCGTCCACGGTCCGCTGCTGCACGGTCCCGTTGCTGTACGCGTCGGCCTCCAGGTCGATGTCTATCGCCTTCAACGCGTAGGCGTTGACGACCTTTTGGTACGCCGCCGCCAACTCGCCCGCGCTGGAGCAGGAACTCTCCAGCTTGTTGCCGCTGTAGCCGCCGAAGGACGGGACGACGTCACCGCCGTTCGCGCGCACGGTGTTGATGGTCTGCTGGTCGACTCCGCCGGTCAGCGCCCGGCCGCCGTCCCACTGCGGGTTGCAGTAGCCGTTGCTCAGGACGAACGCCAGGGTGAACCACTTCACGCCGGTCGCGTTCATGACGGTCGTGGGGCTGGGCGGGTTGCCCCAGCCGTTGTAGAGGTACGGCGCCACGGCCATCGGCGCGGAGGCGGGTGGGGTCGTACCGCCGTCGGCGGCGGGCGCGTTCCACTTCTGGTTGGCGGCTCCGGTGCAGGTCCAGATCTGGGTGCGGGTGCCGTTCGCGGAGGAGTTGCCGGTGGCGTCGAGACACTTGCCGGACGCCGGATTGACGATGTCGCGCGCGGCACTCACCGACCACTTCTGGTTGGCGCCGCCACCGCATGTCCAGAGCTGGAGCTGGGCGCCGTTCGCCGTCGAACTCCCGGTGACGTCCAGGCACTTGCCGAGAGCCCGGACGGTCCCGTCGGAACCGACCGTCCATTGCTGGGCGGCGGTGCCGTTGCAGTCGTAGAGCTGTACGGCCGTCCCGTCGGCCGGACTCGCGCCGGCCACGTCGAGACACTTGCCGGCCAGGCCGGTGATCGTCCCGGTGGCGGCCGAGGCGGAGGGGGCCGCGAGCGTGCCCGCGGCGATGAGGCCGAGGGGGAGGGCGAGTGCGCAGCGCAGGGCGAGGCGTTGCATGGGGAGGGGCCTTTCGTCCTGGGGTGGGGGGTGGACGCCGCCTGCGAGAGGGCGGTGAGAGGCGAACACGAGCGTGAGTGTTCACATATGTGTGCGGCGAATGCATGCATGGAAGGCCTGTTGGCTGGTGAACCTAAAGGTCTAGGCCAAAGCCGTCAAGAGGTGCGGCGGGAGAAGTCCCGCGAGGCGGAGGTGAGTTGAGAAGTTGTACGTGCCGCGTCCCGGCACCCGTCACGCTCGGCGCGCCCGGGCGTCGGTCACGCTCGGCACGTCCCGCCCCCGCCTCATGGCGGGCCCCGCGGCGCCGGTACCGTTCGTCCACCGCGGCTGACGCAGCCGCGGGCGGGAGCGCGGAACGGGGTACGGGGTAAGGGAATGAGTCTGCGGCTGTACCTCGACAGTGCCCCACAGCCCCGTACCCCGGACGGTTCGGCGGGTGAGTGGGCCGACTTCTTCCACGGGGCGACGGAACTGGAGGCCAAGAGCTGGCCACCGCTGCTGTGGTGGGCGATGTTCGGCACCGGCGACCTCCTGGAGGCGAGGTTCGCCGACACGGCCGACGCCGGTACCGAGGAGCACGCCGAGCTGCTGAGCGAATGGGGCGACGCGACATACCCGTACCTGGTGGTGGACCAGCGGACGGCGGTGCAGCGGCTGCGCACCCGAAAGGACGGGCTGATCAGCCGGCTGGGTACGCGGTTCTCGCCTCTCTACGACGAGTTCGTCGCCTTCGTCGAGGACAGGTACGCCCCTTACGTGCTCCTGCGGACCGAAGGGCTGGACCACGGCAACGGCACCACAGGCCTCCAGTTCGCGAAGACCCTGGCCGACCTGGAACGCCTCGACACCGGCCTGGACCTCGGCGACGGCGGGCCCGTGGAGTCGCTCGTCGCCGATTTCCTGCGATGGCGGCACACGGACCCGGTCCGGCTTCTGTCGGGTGCCGGTGACGGCTGGCCGAGCGAGGCGCTGAAGGAGCACTTCGCCCGTCCCGCGCGCGGAGTGGCGCGGCGTGACGGCGACTCCGCGACGACCGGCCCGCGATGGGGCCTTCTCGTCATCGGTGTCTGCGCCGTCGCTGCGTACGCGTTCACCGGGCAGGTGTGGCCGGTCGTCGTCACCCTCGGGGCTGGTGGTGGCGTGCTGGTGGCGAGGGCCGTCCGGCGCCGGAGGTGAGGGCAGGGAGGGGCGACAACACGTGTGCGCCGTTCCGCCCGAAGTGCCGTGTCAGTCCAGGAAGATGCTTGCCAGGCGCGGCAGGCGGCGGCGCACCTCTCCGTCGTCGGTGACATCCCACCGGGTACCCGCCGGGTCGCCCACGGCCCGGAGCGGACCGCTCTCCGGAGAGTCCTCCAGGGCCTTTTCGAGTCCCTCCGTTTCACCGGTGAGGCGGTGATGGGCCCGATGAGCCACGTGGACGAAGTCCTCGTTCCCGATGAGCACGTCGCCGCCGGCACGCACTGCCGGATGGCCGGCGAGGGAGTCCGGGTCCGCCAACGCGCCCTCGTACCAGTGCCGTCCGAGCGAGACGAGTCCGTCGCGGAAGTCCATGAAGGCGTCGTCGGACCACCAGCCCTCGATGAGGAACGCCGCCGCCCACAGGTCGTAGCGGTACGCGGCCTCGCGCAACTGCCAGAGCCGCAGGGAGAACTGGACGATCTCGTCGGGTGTCAGGCCGGCCAGCCGCTCCTCGCACGCGCGCTCCACCGCTTCGGGGCGATCCCCGAAGCCCGGGTCCAGGGCGTCGACTTCGGCGCAGGCCGAGTCCACCAGGGCCCAGAACTCCTCGACATCCATCACGGCCCGAGTATGCCAGCCGCGTCGCCCCTCTCCGCGGGGCGCCGATCTCCCTCTCCGGCCGCGGCTCAGCCGTGCAGGGAGCGGTATGCCGCCTCCGCCCCGGGGTGCAGGGCGATGCTGCCCGTGCCGATGAGGCTGCCGACGTCGAGGAACTGGGTGCCGACGGCGTTCTCGGGGACGAGGGCCGTCGCGCGCAGCACCAGCAGACGGGTGAGCGCCTCGACGACCGCGCGGGGCAGTTCGGGCCGGCACACCAGCAGGTTGGAGACGCCGATGGTGCCGACGCCGCCCGCCGTGCGGTACGCGCCCTGGGGCAACGAGACCTCCTCCAGCCCCGACCCGGCCCGGGCGTCGCGGTCGCCGAGCCGGGGCAGCAGCTCCGCCAGCGGCAGGAAACGCAGGCCGGGACCGTCGTCGAGGTCGGTCAAGGTGGGCAGTGGCACGCCGCCCGCGACGAGCAGCGCGTCGGCCGTCCCCGCCCGTATCGCGTCGGCCGCCTCGGCCAGGGGGAGATGGAGGACGGAGACGTCGGTGCCCGGGGTGAGGCCCGCGGCGTGCAGGACGCGTTCGCCGAGTTCGGCGGCGCCGGATCCGGCGGCACCGAGCGAGACGGTGCGCCCGGCCAGGTCGGAGACCGCGCGCACGGACGAGTCGGCACGGACGGCGAACTGCAGATACGTCTCGTAGACCCGGCCGATCGCCCGCAGCGGCACCGGCTGCCGGAAGAGGGCGGTGCCCTGGGCGGCCCGCGCGGTGGCGGTGAGGACGAGGGCGACGTCGGCCCGGTGGTCCCGCAGCAGCCCGATGTTGTCGACGCTGCCCGCCGTGGTGCGCACCCGGCAGCGCAGCCGGGGATACGCCCCTTCGAGTTCGGCGGCGAGGAGACGGCCGAACGCCTCGTAGAACGCCGTGGGCTCGCCCGTCGCGAAGCGCAGGACGCCGCCCGGCCCCGGACGCTGCCCGGAGACGTCGCCCGTGAGCGCACCTCCCAGCGCGACGGCGCCCGCCGCGCCCAGGGCGCCGCGCAGGACGGCACGGCGAGGGAGGGGAGGCAGGCCGCGAACGGAGCCGCTCATGCCGTACCGCCCCGCGGGAGCCACCGGGCCTCGCAGCCGCGGGTCACCGGGCCTCACCCGCCACGCCGTCGGCGCGGTCGCCGGTGCCGCGCCCTCTGGGCAGCACCGCCCTGGCGCGCAGGCCGCTCGGCGGCGCGGGCTCCAGCTCCAGCCGGCCGCCTCGCCCCGTCAGCAGCTGCTCCGCGATGGCCAGCCCCAGGCCGGTGCCCGAGGTGCCGTCCCTCCGCTGCCGTCCCGCGCGCCAGAACCGCTCCGTGGCGAGGGCCAGCTCCGCCGGGGCCAGACCGGGACCGTCGTCGGTCACGGTCACGAGGGTGTGCGGGCCCTCGGCGGTGCAGCGCAGCGAGATGTCCGCGCCGGGGCCCGCGTACTTGATGGCGTTGTCCAGGAGGATGTCGATGACCTGGGCGAGTTCGCGGTCCGTGCAGGCGGTGACGACCGCGGCCGGGGCGGGCCGCAGGGTGAGCCGGGTACCTGCGCGGCGAGCGACCGGCTCCCACAGCCGGTACTGGACGACCGCCACGGCCGCCGCGTCGCACACCGAGTCCGAGCCGTCGGTGACCGTCAGCTCCCCGGCACGGTGTTCCGCCGCGGCGAGCGCCAGCATGTCGTCGAGGAGGGTCTCCAGCCGGTCGAGCTCCGTGGTGACGCCGCTGTACGTGCGCCGGGCGGACGGGGGAAGGTGCGTGTGCAGGGCGTCGACGCGCAGCCGCAGTGCCGCCATCGGGTTGCGCATCTGGTGGGAGGTGTCGGCGACCAGCCTGCGCTGCTGCTCCAGAGCCGCCGTGACCGTCCGGGCCATCCGGTTGAAGCCGGTCGCGAGCTGGCGCAGCTCGGGCGGGCCGCCGGCCCGGGTCTGCTCGGGCGGCAGGCCCGCGGCGAGCTGGCCGACCGCACGGTCCAGGCGCCGCAGCGGGCTGACCACCCATCCCGTCGCGGCCCGGGCCAGGACCGTGCAGGCGACGGCCACCAGAGCGGCGCCGGACAGGACGAGCGCCCAGCGCCGGGTGATGTCCTCGGCCGCGGTGCCCACCGAGGCCCGCAGCACGACCGCCCCGGAGACCCGGGTTCCGGTGCCGGCCGGCTCGGCGAACATCCGGTACCCCCGTGACCAGGGACGCAGCGCGCCCCCGGGGTGCGCGGTCTGGTTGCGCAGCGCCGCGTCCAGCAGCCCCGCCACGGCCGGATCGGCGGCCCGCATCCCGCCCGTCTGGACGACGGGGCGCCGCCGGGTGTCGGTGACGACGAGCGGCTCGCCGTACAGCCGGGTGTAGCGGCGTGCCTCGGCGACGACGGCCGAGGTGTCGCCGGTGGCCACCGCCTGGTTCATCAGGGAGGCGAAGCGGTCGAGGTCGGCGCTGCGGGCCAGGACGAGCTGCTGGGTGCGGTCGGACGCGGTGAACAGCAGCAGCGGCACGGCGAACGCGGCCACCGTGATCACGACGAACAGCAGCAGTGCGGCCTGGACCCGGGTGCGCATCGGTCGGTCCCTCAGTCCCAGGGGTCGGTGAGGTCGCCCAGGCGGTAGCCGAACCCCCGGATCGTCGTGAGCAGCTCGGGGCGGCCCAGCTTGGCGCGGAGCTGTGTGAGATGCACGTCGAGGGAGCGCGAGACGGCCTGGGACGTGTCGCCCCACACCTCGTCCAGGACCTGCTCCCGGCTGACCGCGGTGCCCACCCGCCCGGCCAGGACGGCGAGGACGGAGAACTCCTTGGTGGTCAGCTCGACCTCCGCCCCCGCGACGCGGACCCGGCGTGCGTCGAGGTCCACCTCGACGTCACCGGCGCGGACCGTGCGGACGCCGGCGGCGGTCCTGGCCGCGGTGCGCCGGGTGACGGCGTCGATGCGGGCCAGCAGCTCGGCGAGGCGTACCGGCTTGACCAGGTAGTCGTCGGCGCCGAGCCGCAGCCCGCGCACGACCGACCGCTCGTCGCCCCGGGCGGTGAGCACCACCACCGACATGTCGCTCAGGGCCCGCAGCGCGCGCAGGACGTCCAGACCGTCGGTGTCGGGCAGGCCGAGGTCCAGAAGCAGCAGGTCGGAGCTGCGGTGGTAGGTGAGCACGTCCTTGCCGTAGCGGACCCGTCTGGTGGAGTGACCGTGGTCGTACAGGACCTCCATGAGCGCCGCTGCCACGCCGTCGTCGTCCTCGGCCAGCAGGATCTGCACGCCGTCCACCTCCTTTCGGCCACTACGGGGCGGCTGTCCTCGGCCACTGCCGGGCCGTCCCAGCCGAATGTAGACCACACCGGCCGGACACCCGCCCCAGTGTTAAGGGGACCTTAGTTCTGTGTGCGGGCCTTCCCGGCGGCCGTGCGGGCGGGGCCAGGCTGCACGGCACCCGCAGCCCGAGAAGGACACCCCCATGATCATCGACTGTCACGGTCACTACACGACCGCCCCGCCCGCCCTGGCCCGCTGGCGCGAGCGGCAGGTCGCCGCCCTCACCGACCCGTCCGCCGCCCCCGCCCCCGCGGACCTGCGGATCAGCGACGACGAACTGCGCGAGTCCCTCGAACCGAACCAGGTGCGGCTGATGGACGAGCGCGGCATCGACATGACGGTCTTCTCGCCCCGGGCGTCGTTCATGGCGCACCACACAGGCGGCTTCGACACCTCGGCGGCCTGGGCGGCCCTGTGCAACGAACTCTGCCACCGCGTCAGCCGGTTGTACCCGGGGCGCTTCGTCCCCGCGGCGATGCTCCCGCAGTCGCCCGGCGTCGACCCCGCCACCTGTATCCCCGAACTCACGCGCTGTGTCGAGGAGTACGGCGCCGTCGCGCTCAACCTCAACCCGGACCCCTCGGGCGGTCACTGGACCGCGCCACCTCTCACCGACCGGTCGTGGTACCCCGTCTACGAGAAGATGGCCGAGTACGACATCCCGGCGATGATCCACGTCAGCACCAGCGTCAACCCCGCCTTCCACACCACCGGCGCCCACTACCTCAACGCCGACACCACCGCGTTCATGCAGCTGGTGCAGGGCGATCTGTTCGCCGACTTTCCGACCCTGCGGTTCGTGATCCCCCACGGCGGCGGCGCGGTGCCCTACCACTGGGGCCGCTTCCGGGGCCTGGCCATGGCCCTGGGGAAGCCTCCGCTGGAGGAACACGTCCTGGGCAACGTGTACTTCGACACGTGTGTCTACCACCAGCCGGGCGCGGACCTCCTGTTCGACGTGATCCCGGCCCGCAACATCCTCTTCGCCTCGGAGATGATCGGCGCCGTCCGCGACATCGACCCGTGCACCGGACACCACTTCGACGACACCCGCCGCTACGCCGAGGCCGCGGACCTCCCCGCGGACGACCTGGCGGCGATCCGGGAACACAACGCCCGCAGGGTGTACCCGCGCCTGGACGCCCTCCTCAAGAGCCAGGGCCGGTGAGGCGGATGACCACGGTCGCCGCCAAGACCCCGGGCTGGCTGGACTGGTACCGCGGCCCGTCCGCGCCGGCCTTCCGGCTCCCGCCGGGCACCGTCGACACGCACTGCCATGTCTTCGGACCCCAGGCCGAGTTCCCCTTCGCCCCGGAGCGGAAGTACACACCCTGCGACGGCGGCAAGGAGGACCTGTTCGCCCTCCGCGACCACCTGGGCGTCAGCCGCAACGTCATCGTGCAGGCCACCTGCCACGGAGCCGACAACCGGGCCATGACCGACGCCGTCCGGGCGGCCGGCGGACGCGCGCGCGGCATCGCGACCGTCCGCCCGGACGTCGCCGAGGCCGAGTTGCTCGCACTCGACGCGGCGGGCGTGCGCGGAGTCCGGTTCAACTTCGTACGACGTCTGGTCGACACCTCGCCCAAGGACGACCTGCGCGCCATCGCGCGCAGGATCGCCCCGCTGGGCTGGCACGTCGTCCTCTACTTCGAGAGCGCCGACCTGCCCGAACTGGAGGGTTTCTTCGGGTCGCTGCCCGTTCCGCTGGTCGTCGACCACATGGGGCGACCCGACGTGACCCAACCGGTCGACGGGCCCGGGTTCAGCCGCTTCCTGCGCTTCACCGACACCAACGACGTCCATGTGAAGGTGAGTTGCCCCGAGCGGCTCAGCGTCGGCGGACCCGCGGCCCTGAACGGCGAACGCCACGCCTACACCGACGTCGTCCCCTTCGCGCGCCGGGTCGTGGAGGAGTTCCCCGACCGGGTGCTGTGGGGCACCGACTGGCCGCACCCCAACCTCACCGACCACATGCCCGACGACGGGCTCCTCGTCGACCACCTGCCGCTGATCGCGGCCACCGACGACCTGCGGCACAGGCTCCTCGTCGCCAACCCCATGCGCCTGTACTGGCCCGGCGAACCCTTCTGACCCGCGGGAGTCCCCGCAACACCCCCTGGGCGCACCCCTGCGCCCCGTCACCTCCCTCCCGCTCAGCCAAGGACCGCTCATGCAGCACGCCAACGCCCTGAACCGGCTCGACCGGCTACCCGTCTCCCGGTTCCACCGCATCACCCTGCTCGCCGTCGCCTTCGCCTATTTCTTCGAGTTCGCGGACATCAACAGCTTCGCCACCACCGCGCCGAAACTCATCTCCCTGTGGGGCGTGACGGTCGACCAGATCGCGTACGTCACCTCCCTGTCGTTCGTCGGCATGTTCGTCGGCGCGATCGTCGCCGGTTCCCTCGCCGACCGGTGGGGACGCAAACGGACGCTGATGTGGACGACGCTGTTCTTCGGCCTCTCCTCCTTCGCGGCGACGTTCTCCTGGGACCTGGTCTCCCTCGGCGTGTTCCGCGTCCTGACCTCCGCCGGACTGTCCGCGATGACCGTCGTGGGCGTCGTCTACGTCAACGAGATGTACCCCTCGGCGATCCGCGGCAAGTACCAGGCCTACGCCATCGTCATCGGCATCTGCGGCACCCCCGCCACCAACCTGATCGCCAGCGCCGTCGTACCGCTCAGCGACTGGTCGTGGCGGCTGGTCTACCTCTGGGGATCGCTCGGCATCCTGCTCGTCCTGTTCACCCGGCACCTCAAGGAATCCCCGCGCTGGCTGGAGAGCAGGGGACAGCACGACCGCGCCGACGCCGTCCTCAGGGAGATCGAGGCGGGCGCCGTCGCCGAACACGGCCCGCTGCCCGAGCCCGCCCCCGCCGTCGCCGAGACACCCGCGGCCAAGGCTCCGCTCCGCCTCCTCCTCCAGAAGCGGTACCTGTACCCGACGCTGCTGCTGTCCGTGCTGTGGATGACCCAGACCATCGGCTTCTTCGGCTATTCGAGCTGGGCACCGACCCTGCTCGCCAAGGAGGGCTTCAGCGTCGAGAAGTCCGTCTTCTACGTCGCGCTGACCACGGTCGGCGCACCCCTCGGCTGCTACCTGGCCTCCCTCGTCACCGACCGCTTCGAGCGCAAGTGGTGCCTGGTCGCGTTCGGCACGGTCATCGCGGCCTGCGGACTGCTCTACGGGCTCACCTTCCACCCCGTCCTCATCGTCGTGTTCGGCTTCCTCGTCAACCTCTTCGAACGCGGCTACACCGCCCTCGCCTACGCCTACTCCCCGGAACTCTTCGACACCCGCAGCCGCTCCCTGGGCACCAGCGTCTCCTACGGTCTGGGCCGGCTGTCGAACGCGGCGGGACCGCTGATCGTCGCGGCGCTCTACACCGGCCACGGCTACCGGAGCGTCTTCTGCTTCATCGCCGGTACCTGGCTGTTCGGCGCGATCGTCCTGGCCGTCTTCGGCACCCGGACCCGCTCGGCCCGCCTCGCCGAGCCGGAACGGCGGCGAGCGGACGTCCCCGCCTGACGCCGGGTGCGGTGAGCCGCGGTCTCCGACTCCGTCTCGCATCAGGCGCGTTCAGGTCAGTGAGCTCGCCCGGGTGCGGGCGGACAGGTTCAGCCACCACGCGGCGGTCTGCCGCGCGGTGAGGGGATGCTCGGCGTGGTCGCGGACGTCACGGAGCAGATCCGTACGGCCCGCGCGGCCCATCGCGTAGACCAGACCGCTCAACGTGGTGGCCGCGGCCGGATCCCGGCGGTTGCCCCACTGGCGGGCGTAATGGGTGAGCGCCTGCGTGAAGAAGGCGTCGTCACCCGGATCGGCGTCGATGTGGCCGAGACTGTGCACGGCGGCGGAGACGGTGGCGCGCGGCAGCCCGGACGCCAGGGCCAGGCGCTCCACGCTCGGACGATGCGCCACGTCGCCGATGATCCGCAGGGCGCCCAGGACCGGCAGGGCACAGGACACCGTCGCGGCGATCCGCGGATGGGACAGCTCCGCGACGGCCGCGTCGGCCAGCGGCGCCCGGTACGGCGTCGCCGCGAGCAGCAGGGAGGTGTGCAGACGCACGTCGAACACCGGGTGACAGAACATCTCCGTGACCAGGAGGGACAGCGTGGCGTCCGTCCGGTCGGGCCCCTTCGCGCGGCGCGCGTGCCGCAGCACCCGCCGTGCCACACCGGCGAGTTCGGTGGGCGGCAGATGGGGGAGAAGCCCGGACGGGGCGGCCCGGAGACGACCCGGGACCGTGGGCTCGGCACGCGGATCACGGACGGACGCGGGGTACGGGCCCGGCCGGTTCCGTTCCGCGGGAACCGCTCCGGGTAACTCGTACAGGACGTTCGACAGGGCCTGCACCTGCCCGAACAGATCCCACTCGGGACCGATCTCCCGCACCGCGTGGGCGAGTTGACGCAGTTGCGGTGGCGTGAAGTGCCGGTAGCCGACCTTGCGGATGGACGCCATGACCGCCCCCTCCAGGGCGCGCTGCCCGCTGGGCCTGCCCAGTTCGGCCAGGACCCGGGAGGTGGCGTCGGGGTGCGCGGTGTTGTCGAGGGCGCAGATCACCTCGGTGGCCGCGTAGTTGGAGCCGTCCCGGGCCAGCGAGGCACAGACGGCGATCGCGTGCCGCGCGCCCCGGGGATGGTTGAGGAGCCGGTTCAGGGCCTCGAACCGCGCCATCCACGGGACGTCGTCGGCGATGACCATCTCCGCGACGAGCCGCTCGGTCAGCTGCGTCCACACGGAGGCGGGCAGCAGCGCGAACCGGTCGATCTCGCACAGCGTCTCGGTGAGACCCGTCCAGTCCTCGCCGCGCATCAGATCCCGTGACAGCGCCTGTTCCATCAGCTCCTGGGCCCGGTCGGCGGCGGCTTCGGCCCCCTTGCCGGCCCGCGACAGCGGCGGCCGGGTCAGAGCCGAGGTGGCGAGATAGCGCAGGGTGGTCCGCGCCGTGGTGAGCAGCAGATCCCGAGGAAGCCCGAGCAGTTCCTCGTACCGGCTCACCGCGGCGGCCGGCACCGGCACCTGCCCCGTCTCCCACCGCGACAGCGCGCTGACGCTCACCGGCCTGCCGTAGGAGCCGCCCGCGAAGGCGTCGGCGAAGGCGGGCAGCGAGACGTCCGAGCCGCGCGCCCCCAGGACCCGGTTGACCCGCAGGAGCCACGCCACCCGCCCGCGGCCCCCGACCGCCGCTGCCGGAGGGAACGGTGGGCGGGGCGGCAACTGCCGCGTCGTGTGCGCCATGCCCACCAGAGTGTCAGCAGGCCGCTAGCCCAAGGAAGGCAAGCGGACAAGACCCGTTGCACAGCCCGAACCGTCCTGCAAAGCGCCCCGCCCGCCACCGGCGCCTGCCGTATCAATGGGCCTTGTGTCAGTGGACACGACGGGCGGAAGCCGATCAGGGGGACGAGCCATGCTGTTCAAGTCCGAGGGCCAGAAACAACTGGAAGCACTCATCGACGACCTGGTGCGCTCCCATCTGCGAGGAGCCGCACGCAACTCGCCCGAAGGACGCGCGGAGATCTGCGGCCAGATGGCACAGCTGGCGGAGGAACTGCTCGACGCGGGCAAGGAACGCGCCGTGCGCGGGGCCCGCCGCTACCAGTCCCCGCTGTACCTCGCGCTGCCCCCGCACGCCCGCAGCGAGATGGACCGCATGGTCGCGCAGGCACTGTCGTGACGGCCTCACCACCTCAGGAGGGCGACGTCCGCTACATCGGCCCCGTGCCCGAGGTGTACCTCCGGGGCAAGTGGCGGGTGATGGGGGACGAAGGGCTCACGCCCGCGCCGGACGACGGGTCGGGCCCCGCCTTCAAGGGCCACGATGACGACTCCGACGGCTGACCTCCCCGGCCGGGCGGCGGCTGCCGCGTCCTCTCCTCTCGACGCGGTCCCCGACATGCGGGCCACGGCCAAGTGGATGGTCGCGGCCTGGGCCGGCGTGGGCGCCGTGCTCCTCGCGGGCGTGCCGCTGACCGTCATGCGGTCCGCCGCCTCCACCGGCCGGCTCCTGGGCGCGCTGGCCGGACTGGTGGTCGCCCTGACGGGCGTGGGCTGGGCGCTGTGGGTCACCAGCGAGGCACTCATGCCACGGCTGGTGTCCTACCGCGAGCTCGGCAGCCCCCGGTTCGCCGAGATCAAGGCCGCGGTCGAGGCGGAACCGGAGCTGTTCCTCGGCCCGTCCGCGAGCGGCGGCGCCACCGCGCTGGGCGCGTTCGACACCGCCCGCACCACCCACCGGCAGGCCTTGCGGGGGATCACCGAACTCCTGGAGGCGGAGAGCGATCCGACGCGCCGCCAGGCGCTGGCCGCGGCCCGGCGGCAAGCCGTCTCCTGGGTCGCCGACGACTACGCCCGCGTGAGCCGCCTGGCGGCCCTGATGTACGCGTGGGACGTCAGGGCGGGCGTCCGCAGAGCCCGCGTCCACACCTTCGTGGGGTGCGGGCTCACCCTGGTCGGCGCGTTCCTCCTGATCCTGGCCACCTCCTCCGACGCGGAGACGGCGGACAGGACACCGGCGCCCGCCGCCGTCTCGTCCTCCGCCGCCACCCCGGGCCGCTGAACGCCAGGACCCCTCCAGCCGGCCACCCGCTCACGATCCGCCGCGCGACGCACCGCCGGCCCCCACGGAGACACCATGCCTTCGCACCCTCCCCACGCCCCCGAGCCCGCCACGGACACGGTCCTCCGTGTCGACGGCTCCGAGGTGTCCCTGCGACTGCCCGGCCGGGCGGGCGTCGTACGCCAACCCGCCGGTGTGCCCGACCACGCCGCCGACCAGGCATGGTGGGTGCTGCGCGCCTGGCGCACCCGGTCCGCCGCCACGGCCGCGGCGCCGCTGAGGCCCCTGGACGACACCGCCCGCACCGACCCCTCCCACGCGGACCTCGTCGCCGCGGGCGCCGCCCTGACCCGCACCTACCTCGACGGCCCGGTCGGCGACGCCCTCCAGGACCTGCTGCGCCGCCCTCCCGGCCCGCACACCCCGCACAGCGTCGGGATCCACGTCGTCGACGCACCGCTCAGAGACCTCCCGTGGGAGGCCCTGTGCCACCCGGGCACCAGCTCACCGCTGGCCCTGGACCCACGGGTCGCCCTGTACCGTGCGGCATCGCCCGGCACCGGACACGGCTTGGAGTCCGCGGGACAGGTCGCGCGGCGTGGCCCCCTGCGGATGCTGGCCATGATCGCCGCCCCCGAGGCGTACGGGTTCGCCCGCCTCGACATCGAGACGGAACAACGACGCCTGCTCGACATCACCGACCAGGACGGCCGACTGGACCTGCACCTGCTCGGGGAGGGCAGCCGGAACGCGCTGCGGGACGCCGTGCGCGGCGGCGACTTCGACATCGTGCACCTGTCGTGCCACGGCTACGCACACGGCCTGTGCCTGGAGGGCGACACGGGCGAACCCGACCTCGTCCCCTTCGACCGACTCGTCGAGGCGTTCCCGCAGAACACACGCCGGCCAGGACTCCTGGTGCTGTCCGCCTGCGCCTCGGCACGCGCCACTCCCACCGGCCCCTTCACCCCCCGCACCGACCTGACGGCCCCCGACCCGTCACACTCCGCCGCTCAACTGCCGGGTCTGGCCGAGCGGTTCGCCTCGGCGGGTTTCCCCGCCGTGCTCGCCATGACGGCGGAGGTCAGCGACCCGTACGCCACCGGCTTCACCGCCCGCCTCTACGAACTCCTCGCCGAGAACCCCGCGTCCCCTCTCCCGCGCACGGTGGCCGCTGCCCGCCAGGAGCTGGAGGGACAGCGCCTGTCCGCGTCACCCGAAGCCCCTCACGCCCGCCCCGACGCACCGCGGCGCCCTCTGATCCCGGCGGAATGGGGGACACCCACGCTCTACGCCGCGGGTCGCCCGACGGGCCTGCGCGCCACCGCTGATCACCCCCCGGAGGAGCCCGGCAGGACCAGGAGCGGCGCGGGAGGCACGCGCCTTCTGGTGGGGCGTCGGAGAGAACTCCAGCGGCTGCTGCGCGAGTTCTGGCAGACGGGCGAGCCGGTGCAGGTGACGGGGCTCGGCGGCACGGGCAAGACGGCACTCGTCGAGGAGCTCCTGACCCGCGTGGGAGTACGGCGCGAACGCGTGGCGCAGCTCGACGACCGGACCTCGGCGCTGGAGTCGCTCACACGGATGATGCGGGCCCTGACCGGACGGGTCGACCCCGGCGCGGCGGAAGACCTGTGTGCCCCCGGCCTCACGGAGGCCGAACGGGTCCGCCGGGCCCGCGAATGGTTCGACACCCACACCCACACCCACACCCACGACCACACCCGCGCCCGCACCGAAGTCGGCCTCGGCACGACGGACATGATCATGCCGACGACCCAATGGTCGGTCCCGCCTCCGGCCCTGGTCGTGTACGACACCCACGCGTCTCCGGCGGCCACACAGCCGCCCGGCCCACCGGCGGACACGGAGGACTCCCGCAGAGCCGCCTTCCTCACGGCGTGGGCGTCAGGAACGGAGGCCGGAGCACGGCGACTCGTCCTCACGTCCCGCACACCCCTGCACCTGCGACCGAGCCCGGGCGCGCACCCGGAAGCCGACGGCGGGAAACCGATGGCCACCCTGCCACTGGGGCCGCTCCCGCGAGCCGAGGCCCGCTACCTGGCACGGCAGGTACCAGGCCTGGGCGTGCTCCGCCCCCAGGACCTCAACCGTCTGATCGACGCCCTGGGCGGCCACCCGCGAGCCCTCGGCTTCGCCGCCTGCCTGCTGCGCGCGACCCCGGAGGCGGCGAGCCCCGGCACATGGCCGCGCCTCATGGACGTACTGCACGCCCGTGGGGTGAGCGACCCCGAGCAGCATGTGCGGTCCGTGGCGGCCCAAGGGCTGGGCGGCGTCATCGGCGAAGCCGCCGTGGCGGCCGGGGAGGACGCCGAACTACCGCGTCTCTGGGCCGGGTTGGGTCCCGACGCCCGCAGCGCTCTGATGGCGGCAGCGGTGTTCCGCACGCCGGTGCCCGCTCAGGCGTTCCTGGCACCCGCCCGATCTCCCGCGGACATGGCGGCGGCGATGCGGCGGACGCGGCCCGTGGCGCCCCGGCCGGGCGGGACCGACCCGCTCGGTGAACTCGTCGCCCTGGGCCTGCTGTCCGTCCCGACCTCGTCGTCGGCGACTCCGTCGTCCTCGGAACCCGACGCGGATCCACACGTCACCGTGCCCCGCTGGATCAGTGCCTACCTGGCCGAACTCGCCCCGCGGACCTGGCGGTTCGCCCACCGCGCCGCCGTGGCCCACTGGTTCGCCCGGCTCGGGACCGGCGACCTGGAGCGCCCCGCCGACGTGGCCGCGGCCGACGAGGCCAGGTACCACGCCGACCAGGCGGGCATGACCGACGAGTTCATCGGCGTCACCGGACTGCTCTGCAGGCGCCACTACGCCACCGGCCGATTCGACCAGGTCGAGAAGCTGTCACGGGAGACCCTCAAGCGGGTTCCCCCCGACTCCCTCCTCGCCGCCGACGCCCACGAGGGCATCGGGGACTGCGCCCACGAGACCGGCGACGTGGCCGCCGCCGTCGTGGCGCACGAACACGCCCTCGCCATCCGGCGCCAGGCGGGGGACACCCCCGCAATCGCCCAGAGCCTGCACCGGCTCGCCCTCGCCGAGATGAACCTGTCCCGGCACGAACGTGCCGACGTCCACTTCCAGGAGGCGCTCGACCTCGGCGAACAGCTCGGCGACCGCGAGGAGATGAGCCGCCTGCACCACTCGCTCGCCCTGCGCGCGGACCGGCTCGGTGACCTCGCCGCCAAGAAGCGGCATCTGGACCGCGCCGACGAACTGCGCGGCGAGCCGGGCGGCCGTCGGACCCAGGCGGCACGGCTGACCGAGCGAGGCCGCCTGGCCATCGACGAGGGCCGCTACGCCGACGCGCTCCGGTACTTCGGGCAGGCCCTGGACCACGACCGCGAGGAGCCCGTCGACCGGCACGGCATCGCCGGGACCACCCTGCTCGTCGCCGACGTCCACCTCCGCCTGGAGCAGCCGCGCGAACTCAAGGCCCACGCCCGCGAGGCACTGCTCCAGAACGAACGGATCGGCGACACCGACGGAATGCTCCGGGCCTACTCCTACCTCGTGTACGCGGCCCTGATGGAGAAGGACCTCACCACGGCGCGCACCCTCGCCGAACACCACCTCACGCTCGCCGAGCGCAGCGGCGACATCGAGGACCACGAGCTGGCGTCGAACCTCCTCGCCGTGGTGGCCCGGGACGCGGGCGACCTCGCGGGGGCGAGAGAACGCTGGAGCGCATGCCGGGCCAGTGCCGAGCGGCGCGGCGCCAGGGACTCCGAGGGCCGCTACCTCCACCAGCTCGGCGTCGTGGCGCACCTGGACGGGGATCCGGACAGCGCCTGTGAGCTGCTGGGGCGGGCCGGACGCGTTCTCGGCGAGGCGGGCGCGGACGCGGGAGCCGCGGAGAGCCTGTGCGCCCTGGCCCGCGTCCTGCTCACCCTCGCCGACGAAAGGCGCCTGCCGCACCTGGTGAACGAGGCCCTGAGGGCGCTCGGTGAATCCACCCTGCACCTGAACCAGCCGGACACACAGCACGCCCAGCTCACCAGGAACAGAAACGTCTACGCCGACCTGGTCCGCGTGCTCGGCCGGCACACGACACGAGCCCGGCTGCACACGCTCTTCGACGCATGCCGAGCACAGGCCGTCGTGGCCCTTCTCGACCAGCGGAACCGGTAGGGCCGACGGAACCGGTAGGGCCGACGGAACCGGCCGGACCGGTGGAACCAGTAGTTCCAGCAGAACAGGAGTGAGTCCCCATGACTCTGGGCACCGACCAGCAGCATCACATGATCCGCTTCCTCGCGGACGTCGCCGAAATGCGCTACCCGGGATCGGTGAAGGCCGGGAGCGGGCCGCCGGTCGACGACATCCAGTTCTCCCTCGTCCACGACGGTGGGCTGGGACTCGTGTGGGCCGATCCGACCGACGGACAGCAGCCGTGGTGGCTGCGCTTCACCGCGGGCGTCGCCACGGACATCCCCGCCGCCCGCCACGACGACGTACTGCACTGGGTCAACGCCCGCAATCTCGGACTGAACTCGGGCACCTACCTGTGCCTGGTCCACCGGGAGACGGGCGAGGCCTCGGTCATCTTCAGCTGCAATCAACTGGGCACGCTGTTCAGCTTCGACCACGAGGCGATCCGCAACTGGTTCGCCGGCCAGCTGTTCTCGATCGCCGAGACGTCCGGCCCCGACGGCCGCGCCTGCGTGGGGCAGTTCGGCGGCCGGGCCTTCCGTCCGGGGGAGGGCGGCCTGCTCCTGTCACTGAGTCTGGCCCACTGATCCCGAGCCCGGACTCGTCGTCGGCTTCACGGTTGCCGTTCGGGTTCGAGACTGCGGGCCAGGGCGAGTCGGGAGCGGACTCCGAGCTGGGTGAAGATGTTCCGCAGGTGGTACTCGACGGTCCGGGTGCTGATCGACAGCCTGCGCGCCACCTCGCGGTTGGTGGCGCCCTCGGCGACCGCGCGGGCTATGCGCAGCTGCTGCGGGGTGAGCCGCGTCGGCGGCTCCGCACCGGCACCGGCACCCGGTCCGGTGGCGGAGGCCGCGGGCGCCTCTCCCGCGGCCCGGAGTTCGGCCTCGGCCCGGCCCGTGCCCAGATGGGCCCCGCACTGGTCGAACCCCATGGCGGCATCGCGCAGTTGGGCGCGGGCCTCCACGGGACGGCGTCGGCGGCGCAGCCACATGCCGTACGCCAGGTGGGTGCGGGCGTGTTCGTAGGGACTGTCGACCTTCTCGTGCTCCGCCAGCGCGGCGGTGAAGAGGGCCTCGCTGTCGTCGGGGCCCGACACCAGGGCACGGCAGCGCAGGACGACCGCGGGACCGTGCGGATCCGCCCCCAGCGCGGCCCACTGGGCGTACCCGGCGATGAGGTCGTCCACGTCCGGATCCGCCTCGTGGCCGGTGAGGACGGCGGCCTCGATGTAACAGGGGACGGCCATCATCCAGAGGCCGAAATGACCCTGGCGCGGCCCCGCGTGGACGAGCGGGGCCAGTCGCGCGGCGGCGTGTTCGGGGTTGCCGTGGCCCAGGTCGGCGCGGGCGCGGGCCCATTCGGCGAGCGTTCGGGTCTGGCTCAGCCCGTGGGCGTGGGCGAGGTCCAGAGCCGACTGGGCGTGTGCGGTGACCGCTTCGAGGTCGCCCGCGATGGAGGCGGTCAGGGCGAGGATCGCCGACAGCCCGGCCCGCACATTGCGCTGCGGGTGTGTGTCGGCGGCGTCCTGGCAGGCCTCCAGACCGGCCTCGGCGTGCACACGTGCCTGGTGGTACCGGCCCGCGCGCAGTTCGGCGTAGGCGAGGTGCTCCAGGACGCGGGGGAGGAGTGTCGGGCTGGCCTCGGAGCGGGCCGTGGCCAGGGCGAGGCCGAGGACCTGCTGTGCCGCCGCGAGGTCGCCCAGCACGAGCGCGATGGTGCCGGCCGACAGCAGCCGCGAGGCGTCCTGCTGGGACCGCAGGACGTCCAGGACGACGCTGAGGCGCGGGCCGGCGTGGGCGAAGTCGCCGTGCAGCACCGCGCGCATGCCGTCGCGGTAGGTGTGCCAGAACGCCTCGACCGGGTCGTCCGCGGGTGCCGTCGCGGAGGCGCCGGGGCCGGGCGGAGGACACAGTGCGTCGAGCGCGGTGAGATAGCCGGCGTGGTCGCCGCCCGACCACGCCGCCAGGGCCGCCTGGACGGCCGCCTCGCGCGAGCGG
This sequence comes from Streptomyces sp. NPDC090106, assembly GCF_044747265.1. Lineage (NCBI taxonomy): Bacteria > Bacillati > Actinomycetota > Actinomycetes > Kitasatosporales > Streptomycetaceae > Streptomyces > Streptomyces sp. NPDC090106. Next base: position 188,522 of record NZ_JBIVDS010000003.1, read on the forward strand.
GCCACGTCGGTCGGCCGCAGGGAGCGGGAGGCGAGGAGCAGGAGGTGGTGGGCGTCGGAGACGGGGCCGTCGCGCAGCAGCGTGACGCCGAGTGTCATTTCTTCCTGCCCGAGGCGCGGTTGATCGGCTCCCGCCTGGGCAGTATCGCGTCGGTCGGCGTTCGTGCCGGTTGACTCCTGACCCACGCGCATCACCGTTCCCTGTGCTCCTGCTGTGCCGATCGTAACCAGCGGCCGACCTGGCCGAGTCCGGTTCCGCGGCATTGCTGACAGCGCATCTCACTGGGGCGCACCGGTGACCGGCCGGTGGATCCACCGATACGTGCGGGACGCCGGGCTTCCTACGGTGCTGTTGCGCCCGCCGAACGGATCCCGTCTCGGGGCGCTCGTACCACTGCTCGCCGAGAAAGAGGAACCCCCATGTCCCGTCATGCGTCGCGGCGTCGTCTCACTCTCGTGTCCCTGGCCGGCGTCGGCGCTCTCAGCGCCACCGGCCTCTACCTGCTGCCGTCCATCGCCTCCGCCGCCCCGTGCTCCGACGTCGAGGTCGTCTTCGCCCGCGGCACCGGGGAGGCGCCCGGCCTCGGCATCACGGGCAGCCCGCTGGTGAGGAACATCAAGAGCGCCCTGCCCGGCAGGACCGTGTCCTCGTACGCCGTCGACTACGCGGCGAACTTCTCGCAGACGAGCGCCGGACCGGGCGCCACCGACATGACGAACCGGGTCAGGTCCGTGGCGGCCAACTGCCCCGGCACCTCCTTCGTGCTGGGCGGCTACTCCCAGGGCGGCAGCGTCACCGACATCGCGCTGGGCATACCGACCCGGCTGGGCACCGGCCGCACCATCCCCGCCGAACTCGCCCCGCGGGTCAAGGCCGTCGTCGTCTTCGGCAACCCGCTGCGCCTCTCGGGCCGCACCATCGCCTCCGCGAGCGCCGAGTTCGGCCCCCGGTCGAAGGAGTTCTGCAACACCGGAGACCCGGTCTGCGGCAACGGCCGTAACACCGCCGCGCATCTGACCTACCACGTCAACGGCAGTGTCGAGCAGGGAGCCAAGTTCGCCGCGCAGCAGCTCGGCCAGGGCTGACCCCGCGTGCCGACGGCGCGAGAGCCTGCCGCGGCTGCCCTGCCGGCCCGCACACGTGAACAGTCGGCCCGCACATGTGAACACGTTGCCCTGATCCCGGACAGGCGTGGGGCCCCCCCCCCCCCCGGGGGGGGGGGGGGCACGCCAGTGCGGGGTCAGGTCGAGGTGTGGTTGAAAACGGCGGGAGGGGCGAGCTTAAACGGGGAGGCGTAGCCCGTA